>NZ_JABMCF010000006.1 GCF_013359815.1 Curtobacterium flaccumfaciens
CCGCGCGGTCACGAACTGTCGGCTGGAGGCGCGCCGAGCGACGAAGCGTGACCGCTCGACCACGGCGGACGGGGTGTTGTGACCGCTCGACCACGAGCACCAGCACCAGCACCGGCACCGCCGAGATCGCACGCCGCGACCTCGCGAGCCCCGAGCCCGAGCGCCGAGCGCCGACCGCGCCCTACGCGCCGACGGTGCTCTCGCGGATGACGAGCGACGGGGTGACAGCCGCCGACGACGCCGTCCCGCCGTCGATCAGAGCGAGGAGCGCCTGC
>NZ_JABMCF010000007.1 GCF_013359815.1 Curtobacterium flaccumfaciens
CACGGTGCGGCCTGGAGGCGCGGTGCCGGTCGTGCGCCGCGCCTCCCGTCCGCACGGTGCCGCGTTCGCCATCCGGTGCGGTGTTGCGTGCTGGGTGCCTGCTTGTGGCGCTGCACGGTGCGCGGAAGCGCGCACGGGGTTACGAAGTGCGCACGGTGCGGCCTGGAGGCGCGGTGCCGGTCGTGCGCCGCGCCTCCCGTCCGCACGGTGCCGCGTTCGCCATCCGGTGCGGTGTTGCGTGCTGGGTGCCTGCTTGTGGCGCTGCACGGTGCGCGGAAGCGCGCACG
>NZ_JABMCF010000008.1 GCF_013359815.1 Curtobacterium flaccumfaciens
AGAACGTCGACGTCGTGTACGCCTGGAAGCTCATGACGATGTTCTTGACCACCGGGTAGCCGAAGAACAGCAGCAGGAACAGGACGGCCGGCAGCAGGAACAGGAGCTGCGCGATCCGTTCGAAGCGCAGCGAGCGGCCCGGGCGGGGCCGCCGGGACGGAGCGGGTGCTCCGTCCCCGGCGGCCCGCCGTGGGGCGACGGGGGTCGCGGTGCTCGTCATGCTCAGTTGCTCGACTGCGCGTTCTGCAGGGCGTCGGCCGGGGAGTCCTGCCCGGTCAGCGCCGACTGCACGGCCGTGTAGATCTTCGTCGCGGCCTTGG
>NZ_JABMCF010000009.1 GCF_013359815.1 Curtobacterium flaccumfaciens
CACGGCGGCATTTCGCCCGCGCGCCCGCGACGGACGGGAGGCCCGGTGCCAGGCCGCCACGGGCCTCCCGTCCGACCGCTCGCGCACTTCGTGAGCAGAAGAGGTCGGGTCACGGACGGCGACTCGACATCTTCTGCTCACTCGATGAGCGTGCCCGTCAGTGGAACTGCGGGACGATGAGGTAGATGCCGTAGAGCACGACGGCGCCGCACACGACGAAGCACGCGATGGCCGCGGCGCGGAGTGCACGTGCGGCCGCCGAGGCTCCGG
>NZ_JABMCF010000010.1 GCF_013359815.1 Curtobacterium flaccumfaciens
ACGGCCGGCAGCAGGAACAGGAGCTGCGCGATCCGTTCGAAGCGCAGCGAGCGGCCCGGGCGGGGCCGCCGGGACGGAGCGGGTGCTCCGTCCCCGGCGGCCCGCCGTGGGGCGACGGGGGTCGCGGTGCTCGTCATGCTTAGTTGCTCGACTGCGCGTTCTGCAGGGCGTCGACCGGGGAGTCCTGCCCGGTCAGCGCCGACTGCACGGCCGTGTAGATCTTCGTCGCGGCCTTGAGACAGTCGGCACCGAGCTCGCCGGTGCGGGCGCGGGCGTCGGCGACGAGGTCGACGAACACCTGCTCCTCGGGGACGT
>NZ_JABMCF010000011.1 GCF_013359815.1 Curtobacterium flaccumfaciens
CACGGCGGCATTTCGCCCGCGCGCCCGCGACGGACGGGAGGCCCGGTGCCAGGCCGCCACGGGCCTCCCGTCCGACCGCTCGCGCACTTCGTGAGCAGAAGAGGTCGGGTCACGGACGGCGACTCGACATCTTCTGCTCACCAAGCGCGCCGCCCGCGTGCGCGGGCGCGGCGAACGCGCGACGAGTGAGCAGAAGACGCCGGGTCGCGAGGGGCGACCCGGCGTCTTCTGCTCACTCGATGAGCGTGCCCGTCAGTGGAACTGCGGGACGATGAGGTAGATGCCGTAGAGCACGACGGCGCCGCACACGACGAAGCACGCGATGGCCGCGGCGCGGAGTGCACGTGCGGCCGCCGAGGCTCCGG
>NZ_JABMCF010000012.1 GCF_013359815.1 Curtobacterium flaccumfaciens
CGTGTCGGGGGGACACGGGTGCTGGAGTGCGGCGCCGGCCTCCCGGTCGGAGAGGACCCCCAGCCGTGAGCGAGAACCCGCCCAACCAGCCCGTCCCGCCGTCGCAGCCCGGTCCGGGCCAGCCCGGATCGGGCCAGCCCGGTACCGGCCAGCCCGGATCGGGCCAGCCCGGTACCGGCCAGCCCGGATCGGGCCAGCCCGCTTCCGGCCAGCCCGCCTGGAACGGCCAGCCCGCCTGGCAGCAGCAGCCTGGAGGCCCGCAGCAGTGGTCGGGTCAGCCCGCCCCCGCCGCGCAGCCGTCCGATGCGTTCGGTCGC
>NZ_JABMCF010000013.1 GCF_013359815.1 Curtobacterium flaccumfaciens
AACGAGTACCAGAACGTCTGGATGATCGGCCAGATGTAGAAGGTGCCGACGCCGACGAGCAACGGGAGCACGAAGAGCCACGGCCACCAGCCGTCGGTCCGTCGTGGCGCTCGGCCGCCGTTGGCTCGCGGAGCGGGGGCGCCCCGCCCGGACGAACGTGTCGTCCGGGCGGGGGCGGCTGCGGCCGGGGGCCGCTCGGTGTTGATCGTCACGCGCGGGTCCTACTTTTCCTTGGCGAGGGCGGCGTCCATCTTCTGTGCGAGGTCCTCTGCGACCTGGTCGACGGGCTTCGATCCGTCGAAGGCACTC
>NZ_JABMCF010000014.1 GCF_013359815.1 Curtobacterium flaccumfaciens
CCGCGCGGTCACGAACTGTCGGCTGGAGGCGCGCCGAGCGACGAAGCGTGACCGCTCGACCACGGCGGACGGGGTGTTGTGACCGCTCGACCACGAGCACCAGCACCAGCACCGGCACCGCCGAGATCGCACGCCGCGACCCGTCCGCCGAGGTCGCGCGAACTGCCGCCGGACGGCACGACGCGCGGCAGTTCGCGCGACCTCGCGAGCCCCGAGCCCGAGCGCCGAGCGCCGACCGCGCCCTACGCGCCGACGGTGCTCTCGCGGATGACGAGCGACGGGGTGACAGCCGCCGACGACGCCGTCCCGCCGTCGATCAGAGCGAGGAGCGCCTGC
>NZ_JABMCF010000015.1 GCF_013359815.1 Curtobacterium flaccumfaciens
ACGAAGTGCCGAAGTCACGAAGTCCGGGAGCGGCCACACAGCACGCGCGACGACGGGGCAACAGGGACGCCCAGAGCGCAGGAGCACGAGAGCGGCGAGCGGCCACACGTCGGCACAGCAACAGGGCAGGAAAGGGGCGAGACCGGGGCGCAGGTGACGCGGGATGGAACGGCAGACGCGAGGGAGAGACGCCGCACGGGCGCTGAGGACGGAGCGCACCGCTGAGCAGCGACGGGCCGAACCGGACCAACCGGTTCGGCATGGGTGAAACATCCGCGCCGACCTTGCACGTGGGAGTGGAGAGGCAATACGGTTCACAGATGGTTAATTATCTGGGGGATTGGCGTGTTCTCAACGCTGGCGAATGGGTCACGCTCTATAAAAAATCAGTGCATTACGACAAGCCTGGCGACCCTGGGCGTCCTACCGACTTCGCCGCCGGGGAAGAAGGCTATGACACTGGCCGGTGGAACGTATACATGACGCCAAAGGATCCCGATAGCGCTCTCCTTCGCCGCGGGGATGAACGCTATGTGGACCCGACGTACAAGGGCGACTATCAGATCGACGAGG
>NZ_JABMCF010000016.1 GCF_013359815.1 Curtobacterium flaccumfaciens
CCAGATCGTCCCGGGCACCCACACGGTCGCCACCGACGGCTCCTGGTCGTTCGACCGCGTCGTCTCCAAGGGCGCCGCCAAGCTCGACATCGTCATCGAGCAGACCGTCAACGGCACCGCGAAGAAGTCCGGCACCTTCTCGCTGACCGCGTCCGCGGAACGGAACGTCACGGTGACGACCAAGACCGTCACCGCTGGCGTCTCGAACCACATCACCGGCACCGCCACCCCCGGCGCGACCTTCCGCGTCCTCAACCCGAGCGGCACCCAGATCGTCCCGGGCACCCACACGGTCGCCACCGACGGCTCCTGGTCGTTCGACCGCGTCGTCTCCAAGGGCGCCGCCAAGCTCGACATCGTCA
>NZ_JABMCF010000017.1 GCF_013359815.1 Curtobacterium flaccumfaciens
ACCACCACAATCGGCCCGGACCACGCAGCAGCGCGGCCCGGGCCGACTTGCGTCGCACGACGTGCGTCGAGCAGAACCGGGCGTACCTGGCGGAACCGGGCGTACCTGGTCGAACCGGGCGTACCTGCTGGAACCGGGCGGACCTGGCGGAAACGGGCGTACCTGGTCGGTTCTTTCGACCAGGTACGCCCGTTCTTGCGAACCACCGCGCGCGCGATGGGAAAGAACGGAAGCAAACGACGAGCGGGAGGCCCAGCGCCAGCTGGCACCGGGCCTCCCGTCCGTCATGTGCGTACGCCGGGACGGCAGCCGCCGTCGTCACGGGCTGGGCGAAACCTCACGGGCTCACGTCCGCGTGGACTGTCGCTCAGCGCGAAAC
>NZ_JABMCF010000018.1 GCF_013359815.1 Curtobacterium flaccumfaciens
AGCAAAGGACTGATCACGATGCGTAAGAGCCTCAAGACCTCCATCACCCTCGCCACGACCGGCGCCCTCGTCCTCGGCGGCGCCGCGTTCGGGATCTCCTCCGCCCAGGCCGCGACCCCGAACGTGCACACGGTGTCCTCGTCGTCCGAGTCGAAGATCCCCGCACCCGTCGCCTCGGTCCCCGAGGTCCTCGGTGGCTCCACCGCCGTGAAGCTCGACTCCGGCTTCACCGACGCCCTCACCGCACTGAAGCTCACCCCCGGCGTCTCGGGAGATGCGACCCTCGCTGACGGGTCGGTGTCGTTCCCGATCACCGCCGGGTCGGTCACCTACTGGTCGCCGGATGGCAACTACCGCCCGTACGTGCAGGGCCTGCTGAACCACGACGACTCGGGGCTGACCCTGAAGGCCGGCGACACCACCGTCACGCTGGAGAACTTCGTCGTGAACCCGGGCTCGTCCAAGCTCTACGGCGACGTCCTCGTCAACGGCAAGGTTGCCGCGGCCAACGCGTTCCTGTTCGAGCTGCACGGCGGCTCCCTCAAGCCCCTCCAGCTCGAGGGCGACAACGCCATCCTCACCGGCACCACCGTCCACATCTCCGAAGACGCCGCCGGCCTGCTGAACAAGACCTTCGGCACCGACGCCGTCAAGCGCGGCCTCCTCGTCGGCACCGCCACCATCACCGC
>NZ_JABMCF010000019.1 GCF_013359815.1 Curtobacterium flaccumfaciens
CGTGTCGGGGGGACACGGGTGCTGGAGTGCGGCGCCGGCCTCCCGGTCGGAGAGGACCCCCAGCCGTGAGCGAGAACCCGCCCAACCAGCCCGTCCCGCCGTCGCAGCCCGGTCCGGGCCAGCCCGGATCGGGCCAGCCCGCTTCCGGCCAGCCCGCCTGGAACGGCCAGCCCGCCTGGCAGCAGCAGCCTGGAGGCCCGCAGCAGTGGTCGGGTCAGCCCGCCCCCGCCGCGCAGCCGTCCGATGCGTTCGGTCGC
>NZ_JABMCF010000020.1 GCF_013359815.1 Curtobacterium flaccumfaciens
CCTCGTCGATCTGATAGTCGCCCTTGTACGTCGGGTCCACATAGCGTTCATCCCCGCGGCGAAGGAGAGCGCTATCGGGATCCTTTGGCGTCATGTATACGTTCCACCGGCCAGTGTCATAGCCTTCTTCCCCGGCGGCGAGCGGGCGCTGGCGCGCCCTCTCGGCGGCCCCGCTGGCGCGGGGCCTGGACCGCTGGCGCGGCCCCTCTGCGGTGCGTTGGCAGTGCCCCATGGCGTTCCTGGGGTGTCGGTGTCTGGGTCGAGCGGATCGGTGTCGGGATGCTCGTGGTGGTGTCTCGCTGGCGCGATCCACGGTCGGTGGGGTGGGTGCGTCGGTGGGGTGGGTGACGGTGCAGTGCGGGGCTGTGTGGGTGGCTGTGCCCGGTGGGATAGGTGCGGGTACCGGTGTGGCCCTGTTCGGCGCTCTGGTGGGCGTGTGGGGGCTGTTCAGGGCGGGTGTCGGTGTGGGGGTGTCTGGGTACAGGGCCTGCCAGGACGAACCGGGGTGGCTCAGCGGGTAGGTCGGGTCGCGATCGACGGCGGTCCCGGCAGGCGGCGGGAGCCGCCACACACGCCCCAGAGACGGCCGAACAAGCCCCGCACCTCCCCCAGCACCACCCCACCGCGTTGGGGCTGCGGCACCGGCCTGCTGTGCGGCCGTGCGGGGCTGTGATCGAGGACCGAACACACCCCACCAAACCACATCCACCAACCCACAACAAGTCCCCACCTAACGGAACTTCCACACTTCCAGACTTACAGACTTCCAGACTTACAGACTTACAGACATACAGCCTTACGGACTTACAGACTTCCGACCTTTCAATGTTACAGAGTTACAGACACCCGAACCCACGAAGTGCCGGACTCACAGAGTCACGAAGTGCCGAAGTCACGAAGTCCGGGAGCGGCCACACAGCACGCGCGACGACGGGGCAACAGGGACGCCCAGAGCGCAGGAGCACGAGAGCGGCGAGCGGCCACACGTCGGCACAGCAACAGGGCAGGAAAGGGGCGAG
>NZ_JABMCF010000021.1 GCF_013359815.1 Curtobacterium flaccumfaciens
CACGTGAACCCGGGGAGCTCGCGGCCGAAGTGGCCGTAGGTCGCGGTCTGCGCGTAGATCGGTCGGAGCAGGTCGAGGTCGCGGATGATCGCGGCCGGACGCAGGTCGAAGACCTGGCGGATGGCGGCCTCGATCGTGGCGTCGTCCACGTGACCGGTGCCGAAGGTCTCGACGTAGAGCCCGACGGGCTTCGCACGGCCGATCGCGTAGGCGACCTGCACCTCGAGCCGGTCGGCGAGCCCCGCGGCGACCGCGTTCTTGGCGACCCAGCGCAGCGCGTACGCCGCCGAACGGTCGACCTTCGACGGGTCCTTGCCGCTGAACGCGCCGCCACCGTGACGGGAGGCCCCGCCGTAGGTGTCGACGATCACCTTGCGGCCGGTGAGCCCGGCGTCGCCCTGGGGGCCGCCGATCTCGAAGCGGCCGGTCGGGTTCACGATGACGTCGACGTGCGACGAGTCGAGGTCGACCAGGTCGAGGACCGGACGGATCACGTGCTCGGTGATCGCCGCGGTGAGCTCGTCGAGCGTGACGCTCGGCGAGTGCTGCGTGGAGAGCACGACGGTCTCGACGGTCTTCGGCACGACGCCGTCGTACCCGATGGTGACCTGGGTCTTGCCGTCCGGGCGCAGGAACGACAGCTCGCCCGACTTCCGGACCGCGGCCAGGCGCTCGGCCAGGCGGTGCGCCAGCCAGATCGCGACCGGCATGTACTCGGGGGTCTCGTTCGTCGCGAAGCCGAACATGATGCCCTGGTCGCCGGCGCCCTGACGGTCCAGCGGGTCGACCGCACCGGTGCGGGAGTCGAGCGACTCGTCAACGCCCTGCGCGATGTCGGGCGACTGCGCGCCGATCGAGACCTCGACACCGCAGGTGGCACCGTCGAACGAGACGTCCGACGAGTTGTAGCCGATGCCGGTGATGACGTCACGGACGAGCTTGGGGATCTCGACGTAGCCGGAGGTCGTGACCTCGCCGGCGACGTGCACGAGCCCGGTGGTCACCATCGTCTCGACGGCGACGCGCGCGTTCGGGTCGACCG
>NZ_JABMCF010000022.1 GCF_013359815.1 Curtobacterium flaccumfaciens
TACGTTAAGTCCGGCGGCGTCCTACTCTCCCACAAGGTCCCCCTTGCAGTACCATCGGCGCTGAGAGGCTTAGCTTCCGGGTTCGGAATGTGACCGGGCGTTTCCCTCTCGCTATGACCACCGGAACACTCTCGACCAGATCATACATTGGTCTCAAAGCTGTCCCGACTACCACCCTCCGTGAAGAGGGCAGAGCGGTGTATTCAGTTTCGATTCCCGATCGTCTGTCGGGAACCACAAAGTGGACGCGAGCCCGTGCAACAAGTGCACGGAAATCAGTGTGTTATCAAGTCTTCGGCTTATTAGTACCGGTCAGCTCCACGGGTCGTTAGTCCCCGCTTCCACATCCGGCCTATCAACCCAGTAGTCTGCTGGGAGCCTCTCACACTCAAGGTGCATGGAAATCTCATCTCGAAGACGGCTTCCCGCTTAGATGCTTTCAGCGGTTATCCGGTCCGAACGTAGCTAATCAGCGGTGCCCTTGGCAGAACAACTGACACACCAGAGGTTCGTCCATCCCGGTCCTCTCGTACTAGGGATAGATCTTCTCAAATTTCCAACGCGCGCAGCGGATAGGGACCGAACTGTCTCACGACGTTCTAAACCCAGCTCGCGTACCGCTTTAATGGGCGAACAGCCCAACCCTTGGGACCTACTCCAGCCCCAGGATGCGACGAGCCGACATCGAGGTGCCAAACCATGCCGTCGATATGGACTCTTGGGCAAGATCAGCCTGTTATCCCCGAGGTACCTTTTATCCGTTGAGCGACAGCGCTTCCACAAGCCACTGCCGGATCACTAGTCCCGACTTTCGTCCCTGCTCGACCTGTCAGTCTCACAGTCAAGCTCCCTTGTGCACTTACACTCGCCACCTGATTGCCAACCAGGTTGAGGGAACCTTTGGGCGCCTCCGTTACTCTTTGGGAGGCAACCGCCCCAGTTAAACTACCCATCAGGCACTGTCCATGAACCCGATCAGGGTCCTACGTTAGACATCCAAAGTGACCAGAGTGGTATTTCAACAATGACTCCACGAACACTAGCGTGCCCGCTTCACAGTCTCCCACCTATCCTACACAAGCCACTCCGAACACCAATACCAAACTGTAGTAAAGGTCACGGGGTCTTTCCGTCCTGCTGCGCGTAACGAGCATCTTTACTCGTAGTGCAATTTCGCCGAGTTCGCGGTTGAGACAGCTGGGAAGTCGTTACGCCATTCGTGCAGGTCGGAACTTACCCGACAAGGAATTTCGCTACCTTAGGATGGTTATAGTTACCACCGCCGTTTACTGGGGCTTAAATTCAGAGCTTCGCCCAAAGGCTAACCCTTCCTCTTAACCTTCCAGCACCGGGCAGGCGTCAGTCCGTATACATCGTCTTGCGACTTCGCACGGACCTGTGTTTTTAGTAAACAGTCGCTTCCCACTGGTCTCTGCGGCCTTCAACGCTCACGGAGTAAATCCGGTCACGTGTCCGGCCCCCCTTCTCCCGAAGTTACGGGGGCATTTTGCCGAGTTCCTTAACCACGATTCTCTCGATCTCCTTGGTATTCTCTACCTGACCACCTGAGTCGGTTTCGGGTACGGGCGGCTGCAACCTCGCGTCGATGCTTTTCTCGGCAGCATAGGATCACTGATTTCCCCTTACGGGTACGCGTCGGATCTCAGGCATACAGACGACGGATTTGCCTATCGTCAGCCCTACATCCTTACACCAGGTTCACCTTACGGATACCATCGCCTGGCTCAGCTACCTTCCTGCGTCACACCTGTTCATACGCTAACCGCACCAGCATGGGGTCGAGCGTTAGACCGGCCACCATCACCCCGAAGGGATCCGGTTGTACCGGGTTAGGACTCTTAGCACCACTGGATTAGCTTGGGCGGTTGTTCGCCGGTACGGGAATATCAACCCGTTGTCCATCGACTACGCCTGTCGGCCTCGCCTTAGGTCCCGACTTACCCAGGGCGGATTAACCTGGCCCTGGAACCCTTGGTCTTTCGGAGGACGGGTTTCTCACCCGTCTTTCGCTACTCATGCCTGCATTCTCACTCGTGTAGCGTCCACGGCTGGATCACTCCGCCGCTTCACTCGCCACACGACGCTCTCCTACCACTCCGCACGACTGAACCACGAAGGCTTGTCTATAGTGCGAAATCTACAACTTCGGTGGTGTGCTTGAGCCCCGTTACATTGTCGGCGCGGAATCACTTGACCAGTGAGCTATTACGCACTCTTTCAAGGGTGGCTGCTTCTAAGCCAACCTCCTGGTTGTCTGTGCAACTCCACATCCTTTCCCACTTAGCACACGCTTAGGGACCTTAGTTGGTAGTCTGGGTTGTTTCCCTCTCGACGATGAAGCTTATCCCCCACCGTCTCACTGCTGCGCTCTCACTCACCGGCATTCGGAGTTTGGCTGACGTCAGTAACCTGTTGAGGCCCATCGGCCATCCAGTAGCTCTACCTCCGGCGAGAAACACGCAACGCTGCACCTAAATGCATTTCGGAGAGAACCAGCTATCACGAAGTTTGATTGGCCTTTCACCCCTATCCACAGCTCATCCCCTCCATTTTCAACTGAAGTGGGTTCGGTCCTCCACGACGTCTTACCGTCGCTTCAACCTGGCCATGGATAGATCACTTCGCTTCGGGTCTAGAACATGCGACTCAAACGCCCTATTCAGACTCGCTTTCGCTACGGCTGCCCCTCACGGGTTAACCTCGCCACATATCACTAACTCGCAGGCTCATTCTTCAAAAGGCACGCCGTCACCCCTACTAAGGAGGCTCCGACGGTTTGTAAGCAAACGGTTTCAGGTACTATTTCACTCCCCTCCCGGGGTACTTTTCACCTTTCCCTCACGGTACTTGTCCGCTATCGGTCATCTGGGAGTATTTAGGCTTATCAGGTGGTCCTGACAGATTCACACGGGATTTCTCGGGCCCCGTGCTACTTGGGATACACATCCGGCCATAACACCATTTCGTCTACGGGGCTGGCACCCACTACGGCCCGGCTTTCAAACCGGTTCGACTATGATGCGCTGTAACCGTCCCAGTCCGGCAGAACTGAGTGACGTGTCCCACAACCCCGACCATGCAACGCCCGCCGGCTATCACACATGATCGGTTTAGCCTCATCCGCTTTCGCTCGCCACTACTCACGGAATCACATGTTGTTTTCTCTTCCTGTGGGTACTGAGATGTTTCACTTCCCCACGTTCCCTCTACCCGCCCTATATATTCAGGCGGGAGTCACCAGGTCGCAAAGCGCCTGGCGGGGTTTCCCCATTCGGAAATCCTCGGATCGAGGCTCGATTATCAGCTCCCCGAGGCTTATCGCAGATTTCTACGTCCTTCATCGGCTCCAGATGCCAAGGCATCCACCGTTTGCTCTTAGAAACTTGACCACAAAGATTAAAATTGCGATCCAACGTCACACCAGACCAACCCGAAGGTTGATCATGGATGACGCGAATCAAAGATGCTCGCGTCCACTGTGTAGTTCTCAACATACGATCGGCACCAGCACTCCCCCACCACAACAGTAGGTTCACCCTGGCCCGACGAAGGACCCGTAGGCCCAACCCCCACCACCACTCACGTGACAGTAGGAAGCCTGGTCCCTCAGGACCCAACAACGTGCACCAGCCAGCAGCTCCACCCTCGACCCGTCCCAACCCTGCAAGCAGAGCGTACTGAGGTCGGAAGCATCACTCCCAACTGCACTGTCAATGTTCCACCCATGAGCTACCCGTCGGACACGTTCGGTCCGAAACAGGCGCCTGGACCAGCAACCAACCACCCATGATGGGCGACCAGCACTGACCAGATGCTCCTTAGAAAGGAGGTGATCCAGCCGCACCTTCCGGTACGGCTACCTTGTTACGACTTAGTCCTAATCACCGATCCCACCTTCGACGGCTCCTTCCACAAGGGTTAGGCCACCGGCTTCGGGTGTTACCGACTTTCATGACTTGACGGGCGGTGTGTACAAGGCCCGGGAACGTATTCACCGCAGCGTTGCTGATCTGCGATTACTAGCGACTCCGACTTCATGAGGTCGAGTTGCAGACCTCAATCCGAACTGAGACCGGCTTTTTGGGATTCGCTCCACCTTACGGTATCGCAGCCCTTTGTACCGGCCATTGTAGCATGCGTGAAGCCCAAGACATAAGGGGCATGATGATTTGACGTCATCCCCACCTTCCTCCGAGTTGACCCCGGCAGTCTCCTATGAGTCCCCGGCATAACCCGCTGGCAACATAGAACGAGGGTTGCGCTCGTTGCGGGACTTAACCCAACATCTCACGACACGAGCTGACGACAACCATGCACCACCTGTACACCGACCACAAGGGGGCGACCATCTCTGGCCGTTTCCGGTGTATGTCAAGCCTTGGTAAGGTTCTTCGCGTTGCATCGAATTAATCCGCATGCTCCGCCGCTTGTGCGGGCCCCCGTCAATTCCTTTGAGTTTTAGCCTTGCGGCCGTACTCCCCAGGCGGGGCGCTTAATGCGTTAGCTACGACACAGAAACCGTGGAAAGGTCCCTACATCTAGCGCCCAACGTTTACGGCATGGACTACCAGGGTATCTAATCCTGTTCGCTCCCCATGCTTTCGCTCCTCAGCGTCAGTTACGGCCCAGAGATCTGCCTTCGCCATCGGTGTTCCTCCTGATATCTGCGCATTCCACCGCTACACCAGGAATTCCAATCTCCCCTACCGCACTCTAGTCTGCCCGTACCCACTGCAAGCCCGAGGTTGAGCCTCGGGATTTCACAGCAGACGCGACAAACCGCCTACGAGCTCTTTACGCCCAATAATTCCGGACAACGCTTGCACCCTACGTATTACCGCGGCTGCTGGCACGTAGTTAGCCGGTGCTTTTTCTGCAGGTACCGTCACTTTCGCTTCTTCCCTACTAAAAGAGGTTTACAACCCGAAGGCCGTCATCCCTCACGCGGCGTTGCTGCATCAGGCTTTCGCCCATTGTGCAATATTCCCCACTGCTGCCTCCCGTAGGAGTCTGGGCCGTGTCTCAGTCCCAGTGTGGCCGGTCACCCTCTCAGGCCGGCTACCCGTCGTCGCCTTGGTGAGCCATTACCTCACCAACAAGCTGATAGGCCGCGAGTCCATCCCCAACCAAAAAATCTTTCCACCACCAGACCATGCGGCCAGTGATCATATCCAGTATTAGACGTCGTTTCCAACGCTTATCCCAGAGTCAGGGGCAGGTTACTCACGTGTTACTCACCCGTTCGCCACTAATCCACCCAGCAAGCTGGGCATCATCGTTCGACTTGCATGTGTTAAGCACGCCGCCAGCGTTCGTCCTGAGCCAGGATCAAACTCTCCGTAAAAAAATACAGACCCAACACCCGAAGGCATCAGACCGAGTTGATTCTGACTGTTGACTGTCTACTGACAATCTTCAATCCAAAAGGAATTGCTTCATGACCCAGTCAGCAAGCCGACCAGGCACGAGGTCAATCAATA
>NZ_JABMCF010000023.1 GCF_013359815.1 Curtobacterium flaccumfaciens
ACCCCCCCCCCGGCCCCGCCGCGCGCCCCTGCGACGGCGCCCGCCCGCGCACCGCGCCCCCGCGTACCGTTGGTGCCATGAGCAACTCCTTCGCGATCACCGGTGCCCACGTCGTCCCCGTCTCCGCTCCAGCCTTCGACGGCGGCACGGTCGTCGTCGAGGACGGCCGGATCACCGCGATCGGTCCGGACGTCACCCCGCCCGAGGGGATGCCCGCGGTCGACGCCACCGGTTCGTGGCTGGTGCCCGGGTTCGTCGAGGCGCACGGCCACGTCGGCATCCACGAGGAGGCCAACGGCGAGGCCGGCAACGACACGAACGAGATGACCGCCCCGAACATGGCCGGCGTCCGCGCGATCGACGCGATCGACATCGACGACGAGGGCTTCCGGGACGCCCTGGCCGGCGGGATCACGAGCATCGTCGTCAAGCCCGGCTCCGGCAACCCGATCGGCGGGCAGAGCGTCGCCATCAAGACCTGGGGCGGCCGGACGATCGACGAGCAGCTCATCTCCGACTCGGTGAGCGTGAAGAGCGCCCTCGGGGAGAACCCGAAGCGGGTCTACGGCGGCAAGGGCCAGACGCCCTCGACCCGGCTCGGTGTCGCGAAGATCATCCGCGACGCCTTCGTCGAGGCGCAGAACTACAAGGCCGCCCGCGATGCCGCAGCCGCGAAGGACGAGCCGTTCGCCCGCGACCTGACGAAGGAGACGCTCGTCCGGGTGCTCGACGGCGAACTCGTCTGGGACCAGCACACCCACCGCCACGACGACATCGCCACCGCGATCCGCCTGTCCGAGGAGTTCGGCTACCGCCTCGTCGTGAACCACGGCACCGAGGCGCACAAGATCGCCGACGTGCTGGCCGCCAAGGACATCCCGGTCATCTACGGCCCGCTCTTCACCAGCCGCTCGAAGGTCGAGCTCCGCGACCGCGGCATCCCGAACCTCGCCACCATCGCGGCGGCCGGGGTCCGGGTCGCCATCACGACGGACGCTCCGGTGGTGCCGATCAACATGCTCGTCGACCAGGCGACCGCCGCCGTGAAGGAGGGCTTGCCCGCCCAGACCGCACTCGAGGCGCTCACCGTCAACCCGGCCGAGTTCCTCGGGTTCGGGGACCGCGTCGGTCGCCTGGCCGAGGGTTACGACGCCGACCTGGTGCTCTGGGACGGTGACCCGCTCGACGCGACCAGCCGCGCGACGCGCGTCTGGATCGACGGCAAGCCCGTCTTCGCGTGGGCCGACGGGGCCGGCGTCACCACCCCGCGCTGGTAGCGGGTGCAGAGCCGGGAGGCCCGGATCGCGACGTGCCTGCGAGTCGCGATCCGGGCCTCCAGGCCGTTGCGCCGGGGGCGCCGCGTGCTCAGACCTCGCGCGCCAGCAGGAAGTCGTTGACGCGCGTCGTGAGCTCCGCGTCGATCGGCCGCGCGTCGCCGTTCACCGAACGGATCGGCGCAGCCTGCCGCACGCTCGACACGAGCCAGAGCGCGTCCGCCGCCGCCAGGTCGGCGAGGGTGACGAGCTCGTAGGCGGTCTCGATGCCCTCCTGCTCGGCGAAGCGGAACACGTCCGCCTGCGTCGTGCCGGCCAGGATCCCGATGTCGGTGCGGGGCGTGACGAGCCGGTCGCCGACCTTCATGATCAGGTTCGCGCGCGTGCCCTCGAGCACGTAGCCGTCGCTCGAGACGAACAGGGCGTCGTCGGCGCCGCGGCGGACGGCCTCGCGCAGAGCGGCCATGTTGACGCCGTACGACAGCGTCTTCGCGCCCTGCAGCAGCCACGGCGAGGTGCGCTCGACGTCGTGCCGGTACCCGCGGTCCAGGACGACGACGGAGATGCCCTCGGTGCGGGCGGCCGTGGAGTCACCCGACGGTGCGGCGTAGACCCACCCGGTCGGGCGATCGGTGCCCTCGACGCCACGGGTCAGGACGGTCTTGGCGAAGGCCTCGCGCACCGGGTCGAGGCGGGCACAGACGGCCTCGATGGCCTGGCGCCAGGCCTCCGGGTCGGGCGCGGGAAGATCCAGCATGGCGGCGGAGCGGCCGAAGCGGGCGAGGTGCGCCTCGAGGGCCTGGGGCCGACCGTCGATCACCGTGATCGTCTCGAACACGCCGTCGCCGCGCGTGACGCCGAGGTCCTGCACCTGCACGTGCTCCTCGAGCGGCTTCGCCCAGGTGAAGGCGTCGGCCGCGGGGTCGTGCGGCGCAGCGTCGCGGGAGGGCTGGTTGAGGACGGCGAGCACGGTTTCGGTCATGCCGTCCATCCAACCGCAGCTCAGCCGGCTTCGGGCAGCGCGCCCAGCAGCTTCCACACGGCGGGCGTCAGCTCGGGGTGCTGCAGCGCGATCCGGCGCAGCCGGTGGTACTCCTCGCCCAGCCGGGTGCCCTGCCCGGACGCCGGGTGGCTCGACCACTGCGCGTGCCGCTTGCCGATCGCCTCGTCCAGGTCGACGGCGTCCGCGCGCAGGATCAGCACGACCTGCTCGTCGACGGTGGGGAGCGTCGGCATGAACTCCCACGGGTCCTCGCCCTGACGGCTCCGGTGCTCGACGAGCATCGAGATCTCCTCGGCGGCCTCGGCGCGCAGCACTTCGAGGCTGCGCCCGGTCCTGCGGGGCTCAGCCATGGTGCCCCCGCAGCACGCCTGCCATGGGAAAAGCGTACGACACTCCATCGGTCACACTGGACGCGTGACCCTTCGCGACGAGAGCAAGTCCCAGCATCCCCGGGTGGTGGTCGTGTACCTGCTGCGCGACGGCGAGGCAGGCCCCGAGGTCCTGCTGGGGGAGAAGCGCCGCGGTCTCGGCACGGGCCGTCTGGTCGGCCCCGGCGGCAAGCGCGAGGCCGGCGAGTCGGCGGTCGAGACCGCCGTGCGCGAGGTGCGTGAAGAGGTCGGCCTGCGGCTCGACGCGGTCGACCTGGAGGCCCGTGGCACGTTGGACTACCGGTTCCCGTACCGACCGTCCTGGTCCCAGGTCTCGGACGTCTTCGTCTGCCGCCGCTGGCAGGGCGACCCGTCGGGCTCCGACGAACTGGAGCCGCGGTGGATCCCGGTCGACGCCGTCCCGTACGACGCGATGTGGGACGACGCCCGCTACTGGTTGCCGGGGGTGCTCGCTGGCGGCAGCGTCCGCGCGCGGTTCACGTTCGCCGAGGACGACGCGACGGTCGCCGGGTTCACCGGGACAGGCGTCGGCGTCGGCGTGGAGGACTAGCTGCTGGCTGCTAGCGCGGCTGCTGGGTGCGGGTGCTGCCGGTGCGCGCTTCCTCGGCGGCGGCCATGACGTCGGCGTCGCCGCTCCGGCCACCCAGGGGCCGCACGAAGAAGTCGATGATGCCGACGACGATCGCGCCGATCATCGAGAACATCGCCCACCCGACGAACAGCCCGGCGGTGCCGCGGCCGTCGGCGGGCGCGAGCAGGACGCTCGCGGCGTAGAAGCCCACCGTCAGCACGAGGAACACGACGACGACGGTGATGAGGACGCGGTGCCAGGTGATGCGCGGGTTCATCCGATCAGGATACGCGTCAGCGGTCGGCGTGCTTGCCGTGCGGAGCCGCCGCTGGTCGCGGTTCCTTCCGGTTCGCGGGGCGCTGCACGGCGATGCGACCGGTCGGTGTCGCGTCCGGCTCGAGGCCGTCGCGACCGCCGGTGAAGACGTCACCGCCGGTGCGGTCGTCCTCCCAGTCGTCGTCCCGCAGCACGCTCAGGGTGCCGGTCTCGGTGGAGGTAAGGCCGTGGCGCTCGAGCTCGGCGTCGCGCTGCCCGCCGAGGAACTCGCGGTTGGCGGTGTTGGCGTCCTGGAACATCGTGGTCCGGCCGGTGACGATCGCCCGGATCCGTCGGCGCTCCCACCACTTCTTACCGAAGTACATCAGCACCAGGCCGGCCGTGGCGTAGCAGGCCATCGTGATCAGGCCGCGGGCCGGGCCGGGGCCGACGCCGTAGACCTGGTGCTTGATCATGTCGACCATGCTCGAGCCGACGACGACGTTGTTCAGCCAGGCGAAGGGTTCGGGCATGAACCACTTCGGGTAGGCGCCGCCGGACGACGGCATGGACAGGAAGACGAAGCAGATCATCGCGGGTGCGGCGATGAACCGGCCGACGAAGTAGCTCAGGCCGTTCACCGCCAGGCCGATCGCCACGATCCAGCCCCAGGCGATGAGCACGAGCTGGATCCAGTGCCCGTGGATGGCGCCGAGCACGGGCCCGGCGAGCGTGTTCGTGATGAGCGAGATGACGAGGCCGCCGACCACGATGACCGTCATCCGGGTGCGGTGCCGGAGCGGGCCGCCCATGATGCCGATGAACATCGCGACCATGTAGCCGCCGATGCACCATGCGAGCATGACGTACATCGCGACGGTGCCGTACTCGTCCCAAGCAGGAAGGGGTGCGAGCTCGGTGACCTTCGGGGTCGCGACGCCCAGGCCGGTCAGCACCGCGGTGAGGGTGGCCGGCACGAGGCTCGCGACCTGGAACTGGTGGGCGCTCGCCTTGAAGAACTCGTTCGCGGCGGGGTCGTACGCGACCGCCATCGAGCCGCCGACCACGTCGCGCTTCGCCTGCGCGAGCGAGTCGTACGTGTGGAACACGAACTCGCCGGGCAACGCCTGCTGCACCGCCTGCACGAACGCCGGGTCGCTGCCGATCAGGGCGATCGGGACGTCGTGCGGGTGCGGGGCGTGGAACGCGAAGACGTAGCACAGGCAGAACCCGACGATGAAGAACAGCGGCATCCAGAGCTGCAGGCCGATCAGCTGCAGCGACGGGTGCAGGGTCGAGTACCACCGGCGGTAGGCGCCGTGCTGCTGGGGCGCGGGCACCGGAGCCTGTCGCCGGGGTCCCGAACGCGTGTGCCCGGCGACCTTGCCGCCACGACGCGGCTTGGTCCCCCGTGCGGAGGGACGGGTCCCACGCGGATTCGGCGGCGTGGGACGGGAACCGCCGGGGCGCTCCGGTCCGTCGTCGTTCCTGGGGACGTCGTTCCGCGGCGTGCTCACTCGGCGCTCTGCTCCTGCTCTCGATCGGAGCGCCAGGATACGCCCGGGGTGCTCAGGAGCGACTGCGCGACGCCTGCGCCGAGTCCATCGCGAGCTCCTCGGCGTCGAGGGTCACGAGCACGCGGCGCATGACCTCCTCGTCGAGGTTCCCCTTCTCCCGCTCCTCGAGCACGATCTCGCGGCGGCGGTCGAGGAGCTCACGCCGGATGTCCTGGATCTGCGAACCCCGGAGGCGCAGTGCGACGTTCCGCCCCTCGTCCTCTTCTTCCTCGGCGTCCTGACGGAACGTCTCGGCCTGACGCTCGAGTCGCGCCTTCAGCCGGTTCACCACCGAGTCGACGGCCTCCGAGCCGTACTGCTTCGCCCACGCCGGACGCCGTTTCTCGAGCAGCTCGATCGCGGCCTCGGTGGTGCGCTGGTTGAGCCGCATCTCGCTGCGCACGTCCTCCTCGCCCTCGGCCGGGTCCTGCACCTTGAGCGCGCGGATGACGAAGGGCAGGGTGAGTCCCTGCAGCAGCAGGGTCCCGACGGTGACGAAGAAGGCGATGATGAAGATGGTGTCCTGCGCCGGGATCTGCGTCGGGCTCGCCACGACCGACACGGCTGCGGCAAGGGTCACCACGCCGCGCATGCCCGTCCACGAGATGACGGTGAGCTCCCGCCAGTTGAGCTTCGGCTCCGCCGAACCACGCATCCAGCGCAGCGACGGGTGCCCGCGGGACAGCTTGATCCGCAGCGGCCGGAGCCACTTCCCGTTGAACCGGTTGCGCGCGTAGGACTCGAACACGAACAGCGGCCGCACCAGGATCACCACCGCGAGCACGACGGCCGCAGCGGTGAGCGTCTGCCCGAGGCTCCGCTCGCTCTCGACCAGGTCCTGCACGACGGTGTTGAGCTGCAGGCCGATGAGCGCGAACACGAAGCCCTCGAGGATGACATCGATGCTCGTCCAGAGCGGGCGCTCCTGCAGGCGGGTGGCGTAGCCCTCCTTCGGCGAGTTGTAGCCGATGTACAGGCCGGCCGTGACGACCGCGATGACCCCGGAGCCGGACAGGTCCTCGGCGAGGATGTAGGCGACGAAGGGCAGCAGGATGCTCATGATCGTCTCGACCACGGGGTCGTTGATGCGCATCCGGATCCAGTGCACGACGACGCCGAGGACGATGCCGACGACCAGACCGACGCCGATCGCCAGGCCGAAGATGCCGAGGTCCTGCCAGATCGTCAGCGACGTGCCCGCGATGATGAGCGTGAACACCCGCACCAGGGTCAGCGAGGCCGCGTCGTTGATCAGGCTCTCGCCGGACAGCACGGTCATGACGCGGCGGGGGAGTCCGAGCTTCCGGCCGATCGCGGCGGCGGACACCGCGTCCGGCGGGGCGACGATCGCACCGAGCAGGATCGCCGCCGGCAGGGTCATGTCCGGGATGAGCAGGTACGCCACCCCGCCGACGACCAGGGCGGTGACGATCACCAGGAAGATGCCGAGCCGTCGGATCTGCTTGATCGAGCCGCGGAAGCTCTGCCACGACACGTCGAGGGCCGCCGAGTAGAGCAGCGGCGGCAGGATCACCGTGAGGATGACCTCGGAGTCGATCTCCATGGGCGGCAGCCCGGGCAGGAACGAGGCGGCCAGGGCGACCGCCGTGACGAGCAGTGGAGCAGGGAGTCCCTTGGCCCGGGCGAACCCCGTCACCGCGAGCGATCCGATCAGCAGGATGAGGAGCTCAGCGGTGTCCATGGACGCATTCTCCCATCGGCATGGTTCCGAAGCTGAACGAGTGTGAAGCTGCGGTGAACAACAGGTGGACGATCAGGTTTGCTCGAAGGGCCGACGCCTGGGACACTTGCCCGCGGTGGACATCACACTCATAGTCGTCCTGGTCATCGCGTTGGCCCTCTTCTTCGACTTCACAAACGGTTTTCACGACACCGCCAACGCGATGGCGACCCCGATCGCGACCGGCGCCATGAAGCCCAAGGTGGCGGTCACCGTCGCTGCGGTGCTCAACCTGGTCGGTGCGTTCCTCAGCACCGCCGTGGCGACGTCGATCTCGCACGGATTGATCAACGAGGGGCCCGGTGGCGTCGCCATCAGCCCCGAGATGATCTTCGCGGGCCTGATCGGGGCAGTCGTCTGGAACATGATCACGTGGCTCCGCGGGCTGCCGTCGTCGTCGTCGCACGCGCTGTTCGGCGGGCTCATCGGTGCCGCGATCGTCGGCGCCGGGTTCCAGTCGGTCAACTACGTCGCGCTGCTGACGGTGGTGATCATCCCGGCGTTCGCCTCGCCCGTGATCGCCGCGCTCGTGTCGTTCCTGTCGACGCGCATCGCGTACCGGATCACGAAGCGTCCGGTGTTCCCGAACGAGCGCGGCGGGTTCCGCATCGGGCAGGTCTTCACCAGCTCGATGGTGTCCCTGGCGCACGGCACGAACGACGCGCAGAAGACGATGGGTGTCATCACGCTGACCCTCATCGCCTCGGGCGCGCAGTCGTCGAACCAGGGCGTGCAGTTCTGGGTCGTCGTCGCCTGTGCCCTCGCGATCGCCCTCGGTACCTACACGGGCGGCTGGCGCATCATCCGCACCCTCGGCTCGGGCATCACCGAGATCCGTGCGACGCAGGGCTTCGCAGCCGAGGCCTCGACCGCCGCGACGATCCTCGCCTCCAGCCACCTCGGCTTCGCACTGTCGACCACGCAGGTGTCCTCGGGCTCGATCATCGGCGCCGGGCTCGGCCGCCGCGGCTCGAAGATCCAGTGGTCGACCGCCGGCAAGATCGTCATCGCCTGGTTCATCACCCTGCCCGCGGCCGCCGCGGTCGGTGCGGTCGCCTCGGGCATCGCCCGCCTCGGCGTCATCGGGCTCGTGCTCGACGCCGTGATCGGTGCCGTCGTCATCCTCGGCCTGTACCTGTGGTCGCTCCGCAAGCCGCACGAGCAGGCCTCCGCGATCGAGGTCGACGTCGCCGCGAACGCGGTCCTGACCCGCAAGGAGCTGCGTGACATGCAGCGCAAGAAGCGTGCCGACGCGGTCGCCCAGCGTCGCGCCGAACTGAGCCGCGAGCGCACGCTCCGTCGCATGGCGGCCCGCAAGGGAGGCCGTCGCTGATGGGCATCGACTGGTTTGCATTCCTCACGGTGGCGCTCGTCGCCGTGGTCTCGTCGTGCTTCGTCGTCGCCGTGTACTCGGTCGGCCTCCGTCTCTGGAGCGCCGCCGACACCGGCGAAGGCAAGTTCACCGTGAAGGAGGACGGCACGATCGGCCCGGCCACCGCCGGCTTCCCGAACCCGGCCGGAGCCTCGGCGGCCGCACGTGCACTCCGCGCCGCGGCCATCGCGTGCTTCGTCGTGTGCGGCGCCGTCGTGCTCTACGGCATCTACCTCATCGTCCCGCAGTTCCACTGACGGGCACGCTCATCGAGTGAGCAGAAGA
>NZ_JABMCF010000024.1 GCF_013359815.1 Curtobacterium flaccumfaciens
CGGGCTGGCCCGATCCGGGCTGGCCCGGACCGGGCTGCGACGGCGGGACGGGCTGGTTGGGCGGGTTCTCGCTCACGGCTGGGGGTCCTCTCCGACCGGGAGGCCGGCGCCGCACTCCAGCACCCGTGTCCCCCCGACACGTGCCTGCAGCGTAGCGGAACCGCCGATCCGCCGTGAATACGCTGTCCCCACGCTGGTAACTTCGGCAGCGCACCCGGCGCAGCACGCCGGACCACCCGGCGCACCACGCCGGCCGTCGCACCCGACGCACGACGCACCCGACGCACCCGGCCCCGGCCGGGCGGAACGGAGATCACACCACCCCATGCCTGCAGACCGCACCGAACAGACCCGCTACTCGTTCGTCGTCGCCTCCAACCGACTCCCGGTGGACCGCGTCGTCGACCAGGACGGCAACGAGGGCTGGCGGCACTCGCCGGGTGGCCTCGTCACCGCCCTCGAACCCGTGATGCGCGCGAACGACGGAGCCTGGGTCGGCTGGGTGGGGCAGGCTGAGGTCGAGGTCGCACCGTTCGACAACGAGGGCATCCACATCGTCCCCGTCCCGCTCTCCGACGACGACGTCGAGGAGTACTACGAGGGCTTCAGCAACGACACGCTCTGGCCGCTGTACCACGACGTCATCGAGCACCCGAGCTACCACCGCGACTGGTGGAATGCCTACAAGCGGGTGAACGAGCGCTTCGCCGCGCAGATCGCCGAGATCGTCGAGCAGGACGGCATCGTCTGGGTGCAGGACTACCAGCTGCAGCTCGTGCCGGCCCTGCTCCGCGCCAAGCGCCCCGACCTGACGATCGGCTTCTTCAACCACATCCCGTTCCCGCCGGTCGGCATCTACGCGCAGCTGCCGTGGCGTGCGCAGATCCTCGACGGGCTGCTCGGCGCCGACGTCATCGGCTTCCAGCGCCACGACGACGCCAGCGACTTCCTCCGAGCGGTGCGGCACATCAAGGGCTACACGACCAAGGGCACCACGATCGACGTCCCGGTGGACGACCCGGCTGCCCCGCGCAGCCGCAAGGGCATCACGGTCCGCCACGTCGAGGCCAGGCACTTCCCGATCTCCATCGACGCCGAGAGCTTCGAGGCGATCGCCCGCAAGCCCGAGGTGCAGGAGCGTGCGCGCGAGATCCGCGAGAGCCTCGGCAACCCGAAGACGGTGCTGCTCGGCGTCGACCGGCTCGACTACACCAAGGGCATCCGCCACCGCATCAAGGCGTTCGGCGAGCTGGTGGAGGACGGCCGCATCGCGGTCGAGGACGCAACCCTCATCCAGGTCGCGAGCCCGAGCCGCGAGCGTGTCGACTCGTACGCGGCGCTCCGCGACGAGATCGAGCTGAGCGTCGGCCGCATCAACGGCGACCTCGGCGTCATCGGCCACCAGCCGATCTCGTACCTGCACCACGGCTACCCGCGCGAGGAGATGGTGGCGCTCTACCTGGCCGCCGACATCATGCTCGTCACCGCGCTGCGCGACGGCATGAACCTCGTCGCGAAGGAGTACGTCGCCGCCCGCTTCGACAACGACGGGGTGCTCATCCTGTCGGAGTTCGCCGGTGCCGCCGACGAGCTGAAGCAGGCCGTGATCGTCAACCCGCACGACATCGGGGCGCTGAAGGACTCGATCGAACGCGCGATCCAGATGCCGCGTCGCGAGCGGTCGACGCGCATGCGCGCGCTCCGCAAGCGCGTCCGCGACAACGACGTGGCGCGCTGGTCGCGCTCGTTCCTCGAGGCGCTCGACCGGCACGCGCCGCGGAACGCCCAGATCGACCCGTCCGCCGCCGACCCGCGCGAGCAGCACCGTGAGGCGCAGACCGACAACATGTCGATCTTCGACCAGGACGCCCAGTCCGCCAGGGCTGCCGAGGACACCCGGGAGGCACGTGATGACTGAGACCACCACCGACCAGTCCGCCCTCGACGCGGCCCTCGAGACGCTCGCGGCTGCGCCGCGACTGATCGTCGCCCTCGACTTCGACGGCACGCTGGCGCCCTTCGCCGACGACCCCGCGCAGGTCGGGGCGCTGCCCGGGTCGTGGGCCGCGGTCCTGACCCTGCACCGTGCGAAGGACACCGAGGTGGTGCTCGTGTCGGGGCGTCCACTCGGCAGCCTGGCCGCGGTGACCCACGCACCCGAGGACATGGCGCTCGTCGGCTCGCACGGCGTCGAGTGGCGCGTGGACGGCCACGACGAGGCCGCGCTCAGTGACCACGAGGTCGAGCGTGTGGCACGGATCGGTGCGGCGCTCGACGCGGTCGGCGAACGGTTCCCGGGCGTCGTGATCGAGCACAAGCCCGCCGGGCACGGGGTGCACACGCGCCGTGTCTCCGCCGAGGTCGCGGCCGAGGCGAACGCGGCGGCGAGCCGTGCGGCGCACGAGGCCGACCCCGAGGTGCTCGAGCGCGGTGGCAAGGACATCGTCGAGTTCGCGGTGCGCCACGTCACGAAGGGCGACGCGATCGCCCGGCTCCGCGAGCTGCACGGTGCCGACGCGGTGTTCTTCGCCGGCGACGACGTCACCGACGAGGACGCCTTCCGCGTGCTCGGCGACGGCGACGTCGGGGTGAAGGTCGGGCCGGGGGAGACCCGGGCCGGGTACCGCATCGCCGACCCGGCGGCACTGACCGGGGTCCTGAAGCAGCTGGCGAGGCTGCGCGCAACCCGCTGATCGCGGCCCCCGAGCATGAGAAAGCACGGGGGTGCACGGCTGGTATCCCAAACCGTCCTAGACTCATCCCATGCCTGATATCGACGTCAAGCCGCGCAGCCGGGTCGTCACCGACGGGATCGAAGCAACCACCTCGCGTGGCATGCTGCGGGCCGTCGGTATGGGAGACGAGGACTGGAGCAAGCCGCAGATCGGCATCGCGTCCTCGTGGAACGAGATCACGCCGTGCAACCTGTCGCTCGACCGCCTCGCACAGGGTGCGAAGGAGGGTGTGCACTCCGGTGGCGGCTACCCGCTGCAGTTCGGCACCATCTCCGTCTCGGACGGCATCTCGATGGGCCACGAGGGCATGCACTTCTCCCTCGTCTCGCGTGAGGTCATCGCGGACAGCGTCGAGACCGTCGTCAACGCCGAACGCCTCGACGGCACCGTCCTGCTCGCCGGCTGCGACAAGTCGCTCCCCGGCATGCTGATGGCCGCCGCGCGACTCGACCTGGCGAGCGTGTTCCTCTACGCCGGTTCGGTCATGCCGGGCTACGTGAAGCAGGCCGACGGCACGATGAAGGAAGTCACGATCATCGACTCCTTCGAGGGCGTCGGTGCCTGCAAGGCCGGCACCATGAGCGAGGAAGAGCTCAAGAAGATCGAGTGCGCCATCGTCCCGGGCGAGGGCGCCTGCGGTGGCATGTACACGGCGAACACGATGGCTTCGGTCGCCGAAGCGCTCGGTATGTCGCT
This sequence comes from Curtobacterium flaccumfaciens, assembly GCF_013359815.1. Lineage (GTDB taxonomy): Bacteria > Actinomycetota > Actinomycetes > Actinomycetales > Microbacteriaceae > Curtobacterium > Curtobacterium flaccumfaciens. The sequence continues at coordinate 3,432 of NZ_JABMCF010000024.1, forward strand.
GCCGGGCTCCGCCGCTCCGCCGAGCGCCGACCGTCGCCGCGACTACTACGCGCACCGCTCCGGCGAGGCCGTGGTGAACATGCTCGAGCACGGCATCACCGCCCGCCAGATCCTCACGAAGGAAGCCTTCGAGAACGCGATCGCCGTCGCGATGGCGCTCGGCGGTTCGACGAACGTCATCCTGCACCTGCTCGCGATCGCGTACGAGGCCGAGGTCGAGCTGTCGCTGGACGACTTCAACCGCATCGGTTCCAAGGTCCCGCACCTGGCCGACATGAAGCCCTTCGGCAAGTACGTCATGGTCGACGTCGACCGCAACGGCGGCATCCCCGTGATCATGAAGGCGCTGCTCGACGCGGGCCTGCTGCACGGCGACTGCATGACCGTGACCGGCAAGACCGTCGCCGAGAACCTGGCTGAGATCGACCCGCCGGCACTCGACGGCGAGGTCTTCCGCACGCTCGACAACCCGATCCACGAGACCGGTGGCCTGACCGTCCTGCAGGGCTCCTTCGCCCCCGAGGGTGCCGTGGTGAAGACCGCGGGCTTCGACGCCTCCGTCTTCGAGGGCCCCGCCCGCGTGTTCGACCGCGAACGTGCGGCGATGGACGCCCTGACCGAGGGCAAGATCGAGAAGGGCGACGTCGTCGTCATCCGCTACGAGGGCCCCAAGGGCGGCCCGGGCATGAGGGAGATGCTCGCCATCACCGCGGCCATCAAGGGCGCGGGCCTCGGCAAGGATGTACTACTCTTGACCGACGGTCGATTCTCAGGCGGCACAACCGGCCTGTGCATCGGCCACATCGCACCGGAAGCAGTGGACGCAGGTCCAGTCGCTTTCGTTCGTGATGGCGACCGCATCCGTGTCGACATCGCGGCTCGCTCGCTCGACCTACTGGTCGACCCGGCCGAGCTGGAGGCCCGCCGTGACGGCTGGGCCCCGCTGCCCCCGCGCTACACCCGCGGAGTCCTCGCGAAGTACGCCAAGCTCGTGAAGTCCGCCGCCCAGGGCGCGGTCACGGGCTAGCGTCCGACACCCGCACCACCGCCACCACTCAGGCAAGGACCACTCATGCCCACGGAAGCAACTCCGTTGTCCGCGGCCGCCGGTGCACGCCGGTCGCCGGAGATCCTCACCGGCTCGGGAGCCGTCCTCCGGACGCTCGAGCACCTCGGGATCACCGACGTCTTCGGCCTGCCCGGCGGCGCGATCATCCCGTTCTACGACGAGCTGATGGCGTCGACCACGATCCGCCACATCCTCGTCCGTCACGAGCAGGGCGCCGGCCACGCCGCCGAGGGCTACGCCTCGTCGTCCGGCAAGGTCGGCGTCGCCATCGCGACGTCCGGCCCCGGTGCGACGAACCTCGTCACGGCCATCGCCGACGCCTACATGGACTCGGTGCCGTTCATCGCGATCACCGGCCAGGTGTTCTCGACGCTGATGGGCACCGACGCGTTCCAGGAAGCCGACATCGTCGGCATCACGATGCCCATCACGAAGCACTCGTTCCTGGTCACCGACCCGGCCGACGTGCCGGCGACCCTCGCCGCGGCGCACCTCATCGCGACGACCGGTCGGCCCGGCCCCGTGCTGGTGGACATCACGAAGGACGCCCAGCAGAAGTCGGCGCCCTACGTGTGGCCGCCCAAGATCGACCTGCCCGGCTACCGCCCGGTGACCAAGGCGCACGGCAAGCAGATCACCGCGGCCGCGCAGCTGCTGTCCGAGTCGAAGCGCCCGGTGCTCTACGTCGGCGGCGGGGTCATCCGCTCCCGCGCGACCGCCGAGCTCCTCCGCTTCGCCGAGGCGACCGGTGCGCCGGTGGTCACGACCCTGATGGCGCGCGGCGCGTTCCCGGACTCGCACCCGCAGCACCTCGGCATGCCCGGCATGCACGGCACGGTGCCCGCGGTGCTCGGCCTGCAGGACAGCGACCTCATCGTCGCCCTCGGTGCCCGCTTCGACGACCGCGTGACAGGCAAGGCCGACGAGTTCGCGCCGGACGCCAAGGTCGTGCACGTGGACATCGACCCGGCCGAGATCTCGAAGATCCGCTTCGCCGACGTCCCGATCGTCGGTGACGCCCGCGAGGTCCTGGTCGACCTGCTCGACGCCTGGGGTGGCATCGCCGTCGAGGACCGCGCGTCGACCGACGAGTGGTGGGCGAAGCTCCACCAGCTCAAGACCGACTTCCCGCTCGGGTACGCCGAGCCGACCGACGGGCTCCTCGCGCCGCAGGGCATCATCAAGCGCATCGGTGAGCTCTCCGGTCCCGAGGCCGTCTACGCCTCCGGTGTCGGCCAGCACCAGATGTGGTCCGCGCAGTTCATCAAGTACGAGCGGCCCAACGCCTGGCTCAACTCCGGTGGCGCCGGCACCATGGGCTACTCGGTCCCCGCGGCCATGGGCGCGAAGGTCGCCCAGCCGGACCGTGTGGTCTGGGCGATCGACGGCGACGGCTGCTTCCAGATGACGAACCAGGAACTCGCGACCTGCGTCATCAACGACATCCCGATCAAGGTCGCGATCATCAACAACTCGTCGCTCGGCATGGTCCGGCAGTGGCAGACGCTGTTCTACGACGGCCGGCACTCCTTCACCGACCTCGAGACGGGGCACGCCTCGCGCCGTGTGCCGGACTTCGTGAAGCTGGCCGACGCCTACGGGGCCCTCGGCATCCGCGTCGAGAAGGCCGACGAGGTCGACGCCGCGATCGAGCTCGCCCTCGCGACCAACGACCGCCCGGTGGTGATCGACTTCGTCGTGAGCCGTGACTCGATGGTCTGGCCGATGGTCCCGCAGGGCGTCAGCAACTCGTCCATCGAGTACGCCCAGGCACTCGCGCCCACCTGGGACGACGAGGACGCCGACATGACGGGAGAAACCGCATGAGCCACGTCCTCTCCCTCCTCGTGGAGGACAAGCCCGGTCTGCTGACCCGTGTCGCCGGGCTCTTCGCCCGGCGCGGGTTCAACATCGAGTCGCTCGCCGTCGGCAACACCGAGGTGGACGGCCTCAGCCGGATCACGGTCGTCGTCGACGTCGAGGACCTCCCGCTGGAACAGGTGACAAAGCAGCTCAACAAGCTGGTGAACGTCATCAAGATCGTCGAACTGGACTTCTCGCAGTCGGTCCAGCGCGAGCACATGCTCGTGAAGGTGCGCGTCGACAACCAGACGCGCTCGGCGGTGCTCGAAGCAGTGAACCTGTTCCGTGCCCAGGTCGTCGACGTGGCGACCGACTCCCTGATCGTCGAGGTGACCGGCGACCCCGGCAAGATCCAGGCGATCCTCCGCGTGCTCGAGCCCTACGGCGTCAAGGAGCTCGCCCGTGCGGGCCTCCTCGGCATGGGCCGCGGACCGAAGAGCATCACCGACCGGGTGCGCTGAGCGCCCGTCACACCCTTCCCGGGCGCCGATGGTGCCCGGCACCGACCACAGAACCAAGGAGACACACCCTCGTGACTGACATCGTGTACGACGCCGACGCCGACCTGACGCTCATCCAGGGCAAGAAGGTCGCCGTCATCGGCTACGGCTCGCAGGGCCACGCCCACGCCCTCAACCTCCGTGACTCGGGTGTCGAGGTGAAGATCGGCCTGCAGGAGGGCTCGAAGAGCCGGCAGAAGGCCGAAGAGGCGGGCTTCGAGGTCCACACGCCGGGCGACGCCACCGCCTGGGCCGACGTCGTCGTCATCCTCGCGCCGGACCAGGTCCAGCGCATCGTCTACGCCGAGGACATCCGCCCGAACCTCAAGCCGGGCGCGACGCTCGTCTTCGGCCACGGCTTCAACATCCGCTTCGGCTACATCGAGGCGCCCGAGGGTGTCGACGTGTCGCTCGTCGCGCCGAAGGGCCCGGGCCACACCGTCCGTCGCGAGTACGAGGCCGGCCGTGGCGTCCCCGTGATCGTCGCCGTCGAGGTCGACGCCTCCGGTTCCGCCTGGGACCTCGCGTGGTCGTACTCCAAGGCGATCGGTGGCCTCCGCTCCGGCGGCATCAAGACGACCTTCACCGAGGAGACCGAGACCGACCTGTTCGGCGAGCAGGCCGTCCTCTGCGGTGGCACCTCGCAGCTCATCCAGTACGGCTTCGAGACCCTGGTCGAGGCGGGCTACCAGCCGCAGATCGCCTACTTCGAGGTCCTGCACGAGCTCAAGCTCATCGTCGACCTCATCTGGGAGGGCGGCCTCACCAAGCAGCGCTGGTCGATCTCCGACACCGCCGAGTTCGGTGACTACGTCTCCGGCCCGCGCGTGATCTCGCCGGACGTCAAGGAGAACATGAAGGCGGTGCTCGCGGACATCCAGAACGGTGCCTTCGCGAAGCGCTTCATCGAGGACCAGGACGCCGGCGCACCGGAGTTCAAGGCGCTCCGTGCCAAGGGCGAGGGCCACCCGATCGAGGCCACCGGCCGTGAGCTCCGCGCGCTCTTCGCGTGGAAGCAGAACGACGGCGACTACGTGGACGGCTCGGCCGCGCGGTAGTCTTCCGAGAACCACTCGACCTGCGAGGCGGCGGTGCACCTGCACCGCCGCCTCGCGATGTGACCCGAACGTTATGCAGCAGCTCTTCTCCAGCCCCGACGCCGCGGACCGGCGTCCCTCCGCCGTGCGCGCGGTCGATTCCCGACACCCGTCGGCCGTGCTGCGCACCCGCGGTCAGGACCGCCCCGACCAGCATGGGATGATCGTTCGATGGCGGTGACGAAGCGAGCGGTCCACATCGGCGCCGGCAAGATCGGGCGCGGGTTCGTGGGCCAGTTCCTCGTGGCGAGCGGCTACGAGCTCACCTTCGTCGACGTCGACGAACGCGTGGTCTCGGCCCTGAACGAAGCCGGCCGGTTCGTGGTGCACGAGGTCGGCGAGATGCCGGTCGAGCACCTCGTCTACGGGTTCCGCGCGCTCAGCAGCAAGACCGACCGCGAGCGTGTGGTGCAGGCCATCGCCGAGGCCGACGTCGTGACCACCGCCGTGGGCGCCCGGACGCTCCCGCTCGTCGCGCCGCTCATCGCCGAGGGCCTCGCGGCACGCCCGCTCGAGCGCGGCGACGTCACGATCGTCGCCTGCGAGAACGCGTTCAACGCGACCGACTCGCTGCACGCCAGCATCCGCCGCGCCCCGATCCTCGAAGACCGCGACATCGCCGCCGTCTTCGCGAACTGCGCGATCGACCGCATCGTCCCGGACCAGTCCGGTGTGCTCGGGCAGTCCGGCGGCCTCGACGTCGTGCTCGAACCGTTCTACGAGTGGGTCATCGAGCGCACCCCGTTCCTGGGCTCCGACGCCGAACCGCCGACGATCGAGGGCGTCACCTGGGTCGACGACCTGCAGCCGTTCGTCGAGCGCAAGCTCTACACGGTCAACACGGCGCACGCCACCGCCGCCTACCACGGCTACGTGCGGGGGATCCGGCTCATCCGCGAAGCACTCGAGGACGACGCCGTCCGCGCCGAGGTCGACGGGGTGCTCGCCGAGACCACCGCACTGCTGATCGCGAAGCACGGCTTCGACCCCGAGGACCACGCGCGCTACGTCGCGGCGAACCTCTCCCGCATCGCGAACCCGCACCTGCCGGACTCCACCGCGCGCGTCGGCCGCAACCCGCTCCGCAAGCTCGGCCGTCGTGAACGCTTCGTCGGCCCGGCGTCGCAGCTCGCCGAGCGCGGCCTGCCCGTGGAGCACCTGCTCGGTGCCGTCCGCGTGGCGCTCGCGTTCGACGACGAGAACGACCCGGAGTCGATCGAGCTGCACGCACTCCTGCGTTCCGGGGCGACCGCGCACGCGCTGACCGAGATCCTCACGGGCCTCATGGAGAGCCACCCGCTCTTCCCGGCCGTCCGCGACGTCGTCGCCGAGGTCCTCGCGACGCAACCGGCCGACGTCTGACCTCGGCCTCCCGGCCGTCGCTGGTCCTCCCGGTGTCGTGTCCCTCGTAGAATCGGGGCATGACCACGGCAGCATCCCCACCAGACGGGTCGATCGACCCGGACGTGCCGAACGCCGTCGACACCGACGACGCCGCTCTCAGTTGGGGTGACGCCGACGACGCCACCCACGTCGACGCGGCGCACAACCCGGTGGCGGTGCGCGAGCGCGGCGAGCGGGACCCCGAGGCGCCCGAGACATCCGGTGCGCTCGTCGGGTTCGGTGTCTTCGGGGGCCTCTACCTCCTCTACACGGTGGCCTGGCTCCTCACCGCGTCGACCGCGTACGTCTCCGGCGTCGACACGGTCCTCACGCTCTTCGTCGAGGTGCTCCGCTTCCTCGCGATCCTCGCGCCGGCACTCTGGTTCACGGTGGTGCTCTGGGCGGCGCGCAGCAGCCGCACGCGGACACGCCTGCTCTGGATGCTCCTCGGCGCCGTCGTGCTCTTCCCCTGGCCGTTCCTCCTGACGCGGAGCTTCGGGTGACCGGGGCAGTGCCGGCGACGACCCGCCGGAACAGCGCCCCCGTGGTCGCGAAGATCGTGGTCTGGGTCGTGTTCGCCGCGCTGTTCGCGTACATGACGGTGCAGGCCGTCGGCAACCTGACGCAGATCAACCAGCGGGTGGACGCCTTCAACGCGTTCCTCCAGACGACCTCGGGCGGCGACTCGCTGCAGACCAGCACCCCGTGGCTGTGGCTCGTGCTCGACATCCTCATCGCGCCGGTCGCGTTCGTCGCGGCGATCGTCATCACCCGGCGTTCGAGCCTGCCCGTCACGATCGCGGTGTTCGTGGTCGCCTTCGCGGGTGCCGGCGCCCTCTGGCTCGACCTCCAGCTGTTCGTCCCGACGCTGCTGGACTTCTGACGCGACCCGCCGACGGCCAGGAGGCGCGGTGCGGCCCCGCCCCGCCCCTCCTGGCCGTCGTGTGGTTCTCCACAGGACCGCTCCCGCGGTCGTAACCACCGGCCCGCGTCGATAGCATGGTGGGATACCAACCGTCTCGAGTGAGGAAACAGCTGCTGTGTCGAAGCCGGTCGTCCTGATCGCCGAAGAACTCTCGCCCGCAACGGTCGACGCCCTCGGGCCCGACTTCGAGATCCGGAACGTGGACGGCACCGACCGTCCGGCGCTCCTGGCGGCGCTGTCCGACGCGCATGCCGTCCTCGTGCGGTCCGCCACCAAGATCGACGCCGAGGCGATCGCCGCGGCACCGGTCCTCAAGGTCGTCGCCCGTGCCGGCGTCGGCCTCGACAACGTCGACATCAAGGCCGCGACGACGGCCGGCGTGATGGTGGTGAACGCCCCGACCTCGAACATCATCTCGGCGGCGGAGCTCACGGTCGGGCACATCCTGTCGCTCGCACGGCACATCCCGGCCGCCCACGCCTCGCTGGCCGCCGGTGCGTGGAAGCGCTCGTCGTACACCGGTGTCGAGCTCTACGAGAAGACCGTCGGCATCATCGGCCTCGGCCGCATCGGCGCCCTCATCACCCAGCGGCTGCAGGCCTTCGGCGTGACGGTCATCGCCTACGACCCGTACGTCACCACGGCACGTGCCCAGCAGCTCGGGGTCGAGCTCGTCTCCCTCGAGGACCTGCTGCGCCGGGCGGACTTCACCACGATCCACATGCCGAGGACGCCGGAGACCCTCGGCATGATCTCGGACGCCCAGTTCGCCCTGATGAAGCCGACCGCGTTCGTCGTGAACGTGGCCCGCGGTGGCCTGATCGACGAGGACGCCCTGCACCGGGCCCTCACGTCGAACACCATCGCCGGCGCCGGCCTCGACGTCTTCGTCGCCGAGCCCCCGAAGGACTCGCCGCTCCTGGCACTCCCGAACGTCGTCGTGACGCCGCACCTCGGCGCCTCCACCGACGAAGCGCAGGAGAAAGCAGGCGTCTCGGTCGCCAAGTCGGTCCGTCTCGCCCTCGGCGGCGAGCTCGTGCCCGACGCGGTCAACGTCGCGGGCGGGGTCATCGACCCGTACGTGCGCCCCGGCATCCCCCTCGTCGAGAAGCTCGGCCAGGTCTTCACCGCCCTCGCGACCTCGCCGGTCACGAGCATCGACGTCGAGGTGCACGGCGAGCTCGCCGAGTACGACGTCAGCGTGCTGAAGCTCGCGGCGCTCAAGGGCGTCTTCACCGACGTCGTCAGCGACCAGGTCTCCTACGTCAACGCTCCGCTCATCGCCGAGCAGCGCGGGGTCACCGTCCGCCTCATCACCGAGACCGACAGCCCCGAGTACCGCAACGTGCTGACGATCCGCGGTGCCCAGTCCGACGGGCCGGCGATCAGCGTCTCCGGCACGCTCACCGGCCCGAAGCAGGTCGAGAAGCTCGTCGAGATCAACGGGCACGACGTCGAGGTGCCGCTCGACCGGCACCACGTCGTCATGGAGTACACCGACCGTCCGGGCATCGTCGCGGTCTACGGCAAGGAGTTCGGCCAGGCCGGCATCAACATCGCCGCGATGCAGATCTCGCGCGAAGCCGCCGGTGGCCAGGCACTGAGCGTCCTGACCGTCGACTCGCCGGTCCCGGCAGAGATCCTCGAGCACGTCCGCTCGGCGATCGACGCGTCCTCGCTCCGCGAGATCGACATCACGCTCTAGGGGAGTGGCGGACATGAGCAGCGCGCAGACGATCCGACTCGCGGTCATCCGTGGGGACGGCATCGGCCCCGAGGTCGTCGACGAGGCCCTGAAGGTCCTGCACGCGGTCCTGCCGGATGACCTCGTGGTGCAGGAGACCCCGTTCTCCCTCGGTGCCGCACGGTACCTGGAGACCGGCGACGTCCTGACCGACGACGACATGGCGGCGATCGCGCAGCACGACGCGATCCTGCTCGGTGCTGTCGGCGGTGACCCGCGTGACCCGCGGCTCGCCGGCGGCATCATCGAGCGCGGGCTGCTCCTCAAGCTCCGCTTCGCGTTCGACCACTACGTGAACCTCCGGCCGACGACGGTGCACCCGGCCGTCCCGACGCCGCTCGCCGACCCCGGCGAGGTCGACTTCGTGGTCGTGCGCGAAGGGACCGAGGGGCCCTACGTCGGCAACGGCGGCGCCATCCGGACCGGTACCCCGCACGAGATCGCGACCGAGGTCTCGTTGAACACCGCCTTCGGTGTCGAACGGGTCGTGCGGTACGCCTTCGCGCTGGCGGACCGACGCCCGCGTCGGCACCTGACCCTCGTGCACAAGAGCAACGTCCTGGTGCACGCCGGAGCCCTCTGGCAGCGCACCGTCGCGGCCGTCGGCGCCGAGTACCCGGACGTCACGGTCGACTACCAGCACGTGGACGCGGTCACCATCCACATGGTCCGCGACCCCGCACGGTTCGACGTCATCGTCACCGACAACCTGTTCGGCGACATCATCACCGACCTGGCCGGCGCGATCAGCGGCGGCATCGGTCTGGCGGCCTCGGGCAACATCAACCCGGACGGCACCTTCCCCAGCATGTTCGAGCCGGTCCACGGTTCCGCGCCGGACATCGCAGGTCAGCAGCTGGCCGACCCCACCGCCGCGATCCGCTCCGTCGCCCTGTTGCTCGACCACCTCGGTCGCGGTGACCTGGCGGCCGCGGTGACGGCCGCGGTGGAGTCCGACCTCGCCGACCGGGGCACCACGCCGCGTCGCACGGCCGAGATCGGCGACGCGATCGCCGCCGCGGCCACGGCACGCACCACCACCGCCTGAGAAGGAGTCCTCCCCATGAGCACCGACACCGCCTTCGGACTCGAGTTCGCCAGCACCCCGTCCGAAGACCGCCGCGCGGCCGCCGAGCGTGAGCAGATCCTCGCCGACCCGGGCTTCGGCAAGCACTTCACCGACCACATGGCGACGGTCGAGTGGACGATCGACGACGGCTGGCACAGCGCGTCGATCCACCCGTACGGGCCGCTGTCCCTCGACCCGAGCGCGAGCGTCCTGCACTACGCCCAGGAGATCTTCGAGGGGCTCAAGGCCTACCGGCACGCGGACGGCTCGGTGTGGTCGTTCCGGCCGGACGCCAATGCCCGGCGCTTCCAGCGGTCCGCCCGACGGCTCGCGCTCCCGGAGCTCCCGGTCGAGGCGTTCGTCGAGTCGATCCGGCAGCTCGTGCAGACCGACGTCGACTGGGTGCCCTCGGCGCCCGAGACCAGCCTGTACCTGCGGCCGTTCATGATCGCGACGGAGTCGTTCCTCGGGGTCCGCGCGGCACAGGCCGTCGCGTACCACTGCATCGCGAGTCCGGCCGGTGCGTACTTCACCTCGGGGCCGAAGCCGGTGTCGATCTGGCTGTCGACGCAGTACGCCCGTGCCGGCAAGGGCGGGACCGGTGCGGCGAAGACCGGCGGCAACTACGCCTCGTCGCTGCTGCCCCAGCAAGAGGCCTACGAGCACGGCTGCCAGCAGGTGATGTTCCTCGACTCGGTGGAGGGCAAGTACCTCGAAGAGCTCGGCGGGATGAACGTCGTCCTGGTCAAGTCCGACGGCACCCTCGTCACGCCCGACTCCGAGTCCATCCTCGAGGGGATCACGCGTGACTCGATCCTGCAGTTGGCCGAGGACCGCGGCCTGACCGTCGAGAAGCGCCGCGTGACCCTCGACGAGTGGCGGGACGGCGTCGCCGACGGCTCGATCACCGAGGCCTTCGCGTGCGGAACCGCCGCCGTCGTGACCCCGATCGCCGAACTCCGGGGTGACGGGTTCACGATCGGTTCGCCGACCGTCGGGGCGGGGGAACTCACGATGTCCCTGCGCGATGAACTCACCGACATCCAGTACGGCCGTCGTCCCGACCCGCACGGGTGGATGACCAAGCTGACCGACGCGTCCTGATCGACCGGCGGGCGTGGGTAGGGTCGAACGGTGAAGATCGCACGGTTCAGCAGCAAGGGTGAAGACCCCCGGTACGGCATCCTCGACGAGCGCGCTCTGGTGGTGCTCGCGGGAGACCCGATGTACCAGGGGTTCGAGACCACGGGGGAGCGCGTGGCACTCGCCGACGCCAAGCTCCTCGCCCCCGTCATCCCGCGGTCGAAGGTCATCGGCGTCGGGCTCAACTACTCGGAGCACGCCTCCGAGATGGACGAGCGTGCCGGCGACGACCCGGTGGTGTTCCTCAAGCCGAACACCTCGGTGATCGGTCCGGACGAGCCCATCCGCCTCCCGGCCGACATCGGACGCGTCGACCACGAGGGCGAACTCGCCATCGTGATCGGCTCGCTCGCGAAGAACGTCCGGCGCGAGGACTTCGCGAGCGTGATCCTCGGCTACACGATCGCCAACGACGTGACCGCCCGAGACCTGCAGGCTCGCGACGGCCAGTGGACCCGGGCAAAGGGCTTCGACACCTTCTGCCCGCTCGGCCCCGTGATCGAGACCGAGATCGACCCGTCGGACATCCGCATCGAGACCCGCGTCGACGGTGACCTCCGGCAGGCGGCCTCGACGAACGAGATGGTGCACGACATCCCGTCGCTCGTCGAGTTCGTGTCCTCCATCTGGACCCTCCTGCCCGGTGACGTCATCCTGACCGGGACTCCGGCCGGTGTCGGGCAGATCCGCGACGGCGAGATCGTCGAGGTCACCATCTCCGGCATCGGTTCGCTCAAGAACCCGGTCATCGCGCGGCACTGACAGCGCTCCCGAACGGCCCGTTCCCCTGGTGGGGAGCGGGCCGTTCGTCGTTGCCGGGGGAGTACCCCAACCGCGGCGCAGAGGGCGACACGCCCGGGATGCGGGCCGGCTTGGCGCTGCCGTTCACCTCTGCGTAAAGTAATCACTCGTTGCCGCTGAGGCGGAGAACGGAACGGCCGAGACGATCACCGGGTTGAACACCTGGAGATGCAGTCCGGACGGGGTCCCGCTCAGGCAACCAGCTCCTCGGAAACACGACCTCTGGTCGTGCGCCCAGGATGTTGTACAAGACGAATGCCTCTCTGGCGGAACCTTTTGTGGGTCGAGCGGGGAGTGCGTCTGGTCCTTGAGAACTCAACAGCGTGCACATTGTCAATGCCAATTTATTGATTGACCTCGTGCCTGGTCGGCTTGCTGACTGGGTCATGAAGCAATTCCTTTTGGATTGAAGATTGTCAGTAGACAGTCAACAG
>NZ_JABMCF010000025.1 GCF_013359815.1 Curtobacterium flaccumfaciens
ATCGTGATCAGTCCTTTGCTGTTGTCGCGCTCGGCGCGGCTGCTGTGTGCGCGCCGAACACACCCTTGGTGGGGTGGAGAACCAGCGATGTGCGGCTGGTGAGCGCTCCGGGTGTTTCCCGGTCGTTGCAGGTGATTCGGCGTCGTCCGCCAGTCGGATTGGAACGACTTCTCCGGGCCTGTCGCCCCTAGGCTCGGGTCATGCGGGGAACGACGATCCGACCGACCACGGAGGACGACTGGGAGTCCGTGCGGGCACTGCGGCTGGAGATGCTCCGGGACACCCCGAAGGCGGACGGGGAGCGGCTTGCCGACGCGGAGCGGCTGCAGGAGCGTGACTGGCGTCGACGCGGCCGCCGTGAGCACGACGTCGGCGGGACGACTCTCGCCGCGATCGGTGCCGACGGCCGGTGGCTCGGGACGATGGGGGTGTTCGTCCCCGGCCCCCGCGTCGGGCCGCTCCTGGTCGGCGTCTACGTCGCACCGTCGCACCGGGGTCGTCCCGCCGGTGTCGCCGATGCGCTGCTCGACGAGATCGAGGTGTGGGCGGCTGCACACGGGTCGGCACTGCGGCTGCACGTGCACGCGGGGAACACGCGTGCGCAGGCCTTCTACGCCCGACGTGGCTACGAGCCGACGGGTGCGACCGAGGCGTACGTCCTCGATCCGAGCGAACTCGAGGTCGAGATGATCCGGCAGCTGCGGGGTTCGCTGTGACCGGCGGGGCGGCCGGAGCTGCCGGAGCTGCCGGGCCCGTCGTGCGGTGGCTGCTGTCCGACGTGGGCGGCGTCCTCGAGCTCGTCGACGACGCCGCCTGGCCCGGACGCTTCCGGGCGCGGTGGGCCGAGCGGCTCGGGATGACGACGGACGACTTCTCCGCACGCCTCGCTGCGGCCGACCTGCCCGACGCCTCCCGTCAGACCGGCGTCGTCGACCGGTACTGGGGTGCGATCGGGGCAGCGCTCGAACTCGGGGCCGATCAGCTCGCCGTCATGCGGGCCGACTTCTGGGATGCGTACTGCGGAACCCTGAACCAGCCGTTGTACGACTTCCTCGCCGGACTCCGGGGCACGATCGGCCTGGCGATCCTGTCGAACTCCGGCGACGGTGCCCGAGAGGAAGAGGAGCGGCGCTTCCGGTTCTCGGCGGTGTTCGACCCGATCTGCTACTCCCACGAGATCGGCGTGAACAAGCCCGATCCCGAAGCGTTCCGGATCACGCTCGAGCGCTTGGGGGCGGACCCGGACGAGGTGTTCTTCGTCGACGACGTGCCCGAGAACATCGAGGCCGCACGTGCGCTCGGCATCGGGGCGCACCTGCACGTCGACACCGACGAGACGATCCGGGTGCTCGATGCGGTCGTGCGGGGGAGCGGCCGGCAGTGACCGTCGGCATCGTGTTCTTCGACGTCGACGGAACCCTCGTCAGCCCCGGTTCCAGCAGCAGCTTCCTGGCCGCCCGGTTCGGGCACCAGGACGAGCTCGACGATGCAGAAGCCCGCTACGCCGACGGTGCGCTCACCAACCAGCAGGTCAGTGAGGTCGACGCGCTCGGGTGGCGTGGCACGTCCGTCGCGATGGTTGACCGGTGGCTCGACGACCTGCCGGTGTTGCCCGGAACCGCGACCGTCGTCGCGTGGTGCCGTGCCCACGACGTCGAACCCGTGCTCGCGTCGCTGGCGTGGCAGCCCGTGACCCGTTCCCTCGCGGGGCGGTTCGGGTTCGTCCCGAACGGCGGGCCGAGAGTCGGCGAGCACGACGGCGTCCACGACGGCACCGTCGCCGAGCACTTCGACGAGTTCGACAAGCGGGACCGGGCGCTCGCGCTCGCTCGTGACCTCGGTGTACCGATCGAACACTGCTGCGCCGTCGGGGACAGCCGCTCCGACATCCCGCTCTTCCAGGCGCTCCCCAGTGCGTTGGCGCTCAACGCGGCTCCGGCGGCACGTGCGGCCGCGAGTGACGCGATCGACGCGGACGACCTCTCGCGCATCATTCCCTGGCTCGACCGCTGGCTCCGGGGGCTCGCCTGATCGATCGGCTCTGAGACGGATGCGGCATGATCGGTCCGTGCCTGATGTGAACCCGACCGCCGCGTACCGTGCCGCCCGCGACCAGCTCCTCGCCGCGGATTCTCCGGAAGCGGCACGCGCCGGGTTCCGCTGGCCGGACGTCGGCGACACGTTCAACTGGGCGACCGACTGGTTCGACGTCATCGCGACCGACAACAGCCGCACCGCGCTCTGGATCGTCGAGGAGGACGGTCGTGAGCAGCGGCTCAGCTACGCCGAGATGGCCGCACGGTCCGATCGGCTCGCCGCGCGCCTGCACGGCTTCGGCGTGCAGCAGGGCGACAACGTCCTCGTCATGCTCGGCAACCAGCTCGAGCTCTGGGAGACGATGCTCGCCGTGATCAAGCTCGGTGCGGTCATCCTGCCGACCTCGACGATGCTCGACACCGCTGACCTGCAGGACCGCGTCGACCGGGGCTCGGTGGCGCACGTCGTCACGAACCGGAGCGAGACGCACAAGTACGACGACGTCCGCGGGTCCTTCACACGCATCGTCATCGGCGGTCCCGCTGACGGGTGGACGGAGTACCCGAGTGACCTGGGTGAGCCCGCTCCCACCGATGAGGTCCGCCCCCACGTCGTCACCCGCACGACCGACCCGTGCCTGGTCTACTTCACGTCCGGCACGACGTCGAAGCCGAAGATGGTCGTGCACACCCAGACGTCGTACCCGGTCGGTCACCTCAGCACGATGTACTGGCTCGGCGTCCGGCCCGGTGACGTGCACCTGACGATCAGCTCGCCCGGGTGGGGCAAGCACGCCTGGAGCTGCTTCTTCGCGCCGTGGATCGCGGAGGCAACCGTGTTCATCCACAACACCGCGCGCTTCGACCCGGCCGCACTCCTCGCGCAGCTCGAGCAGGCCGAGGTCAACACGTTCTGCGCGCCGCCGACCGCGTGGCGGATGATGCTGCAGTCCGACCTCGGCGCGAAGCCGCGCGCGCTCCGTGAGCTCATCTCGGCCGGCGAGCCGCTCAACCCCGAGGTCATCGGCCGGGTCGAGGCTGCGTGGGGGCTCACCATCCGCGACGGCTACGGGCAGACCGAGACCACGGCGATCATCGGCAACGCCCCGGGCGCCGCCGTGACGCCCGGCGCGATGGGCAAGCCGCTCCCCGGCGTGACCGTGACGCTGCTCGACCCCGTCACCGGCGAACCGGGCGACGAGGGCGAGGTCTGCCTCGACCTCACCGAGCGGCCCGTCAACCTGATGGCCGAGTACCTCGGCGACCCCGACCGCACCGCCTCGTCGATGCGCGACGGCTTCTTCCACACCGGCGACATCGCCGTCCGCGACGCCGACGGCGAGCTGACCTTCATCGGCCGCACCGACGACGTCTTCAAGTCCTCGGACTACAAGGTGTCGCCGTTCGAGGTGGAGAGCGCCCTGCTGCAGCACCCGGCCGTGGCCGAGAGCGCGGTCGTCCCGGCGCCCGACGACGCCCGTCTCAACGTCGTCAAGGCGTACGTCACGTTGGCCACCGGATGGGAGGCGTCGGCCGACACCGCCAGGCAGGTCCTGGAGTACGCACGCACGGCTCTCCCCGCCTACGCGCGCGTCCGTCGGGTCGAGTTCGCGGAGCTCCCGAAGACCATCTCCGGCAAGATCCGCCGCGTGGAGCTCCGGGAGCGCGAGGAGCAGTCGGTGAGCAACGGCACGCGCGCCGAGGCTGAGTGGCGCGACGACGAGTTCCCCGGCCTCCGTGCACGCCGTCCGCAGGCCGGGCCCGCTGCCGGCTGATCGGCTGACGGAGATCACCCATGGCCGTCGTACTGCGCCCGTGGTCGCTCGACGACGCGGCTGCGCTCTTCGTCGCCAGCCGGTCGAACCCGGACCTCGCGACACAGTTCCCGGACGTCGGGCTCGATGACGAGGAGCAGGCCCGCGCGCACATCAGGAGCGCCCTGCGGTTCGACGAGCGGGCGAAGAACTGGGCGATCGTGGAAGACGGAGTCGCGGTCGGGAACGTCGGGCTGTCGGCGATCGAGTTCCGGCACGCCACGGCCTGGGCGCATTACTGGCTGGCGTCCGATGCTCGCGGCCGTGGGCTCGCCACTCGTGCGTTGACGAGTGCGTCGACCTGGGCGTTCGACGCCGGGCTCTTCCGCCTCGAACTCGGACACCGCTCGAACAACCCCGCGTCGTGTCGAGTCGCCACGACCGCCGGGTTCCGCGCGGAGGGCGTCGAACGGCAGAAGCTCCGGTACGGCTCGGAGCGGTTCGACGTGGAGACGCACGCCCGGCTGGCGACCGATCCGGTGCCGGACCTGCCGGCGTTCGAGGTCTGGACGACGTCCTGACGGCTGCCCCGGTCAGTCCTAGGCTCGGCACGTGGAACTGATCAAGGACGTCTCGCGCGGCGACTGGTTGCTGGCCCGGGCCGGCTCGTTCGCCTCGTTCGGCGGTGTCGCGGGCACCGGGTTCGAGGCGTACGTCCGGATCCTGCACCCGCTCCGAGCGGATCGCGAAGACCGCACGACCGTGGACGAGTACGACGAGCACCCGGTCCTCGAATCGGCCGAGTGGCGCTGGGCCGACGTCGCCGAGCGCAACCGTCGGACGATCGACCCGCTCGTGTCGTGGCAGACGCTCAGCGGTCGGGACGACGAGTCGGACCTCCCCTTCGAGGACGGCTGGGTCGTCCATCCACCCGAAACGGGTTGGTACGAGCCGAGGCAACTCGCCGCGCTCACCGGGCTCCTCGCCGACGCGACGTCCACGCCGGACGACCTGGTCGGGGCGGTCTGGGACGGATGGGGGGACCTGAACGCGTCGACGTTGGGCTTCGGGTGGCAGGGGAGCGGCGAGCCGACGGCGGCCGAGCGCGTGGAGATGCAGGCGCACATTGCCCGGGCCCAGGCGCAGCACCGGCGGGAGCAGGCTGCGCTCCGGGAGTCGCTCGCGGGTCCGCGCTTCCTGTGGCCGGCCCGCGAGTGCTTCCTGCTCTCCATGTCCCTGCTGCAGCTCAGCGACCCGTCCTGGACGGACGACGCCCGCGTGGGCACGTACGTCGACGTCGGGCACACCCCGCAGATGCTCTGGCCCGAGGGGCACGAGTGGGTGCTCGCCAGCGAGATCGACTGGGACTCGACGATCGTCGCCGGGTCGCGGTCGCTCATCGACGCGGTCCTCGCCGACGCCCGGTTCGAGGCGTACGAGGTCGACGCAGACGCTTCCCCGGGCTGATCAGACCGGCAGGGCCACCTCGGTGGTCACGCGCCGGACACTCCGGGTGGACGCGGCGACCACGGTGGCGACGACGATGACGACGGCGCAACCGATCAGGGTCGCGGGCGTGCCGACCGCGTGCGCCAGCGGCCCCACCAGGGCCTCGCCGAGCGGGACGGCGACGAACGACCCGACCATGTCGTACGAGTAGACCCGCGACAGCACGGCCCGGGGCACGTTCGACTGCAGCGCGTGGTCCCACGCGATCGCGAACAGCTCGATGGCCACCCCGCCCAGGGCGAACGCGACGAGCAGGGTCGGCAGGGCCGGTGCACCAGCGAGCGCCAGGACGGGGAGCGCGGTCACGGCCATCAAGGCGACGCCGATGCCGAGGGCGTGCCGCGGCCGCCACCGCAGCGCGATCAGCGCTCCGAGCGCCAGACCGACGGTCTGCGCCGCGACGACGAGTCCCCAACCCGCCCTGCCGAACGAACCGTCCGCGACCACCGGACCCAGCACGGTCGTCGCGCCGACGAAGGCGGCGTTGAGCACCGCGAACTGGGCGACCACCGTCCAGACCCAGCGCCGCCCCGAGAACTCGACCCATCCCTCCCGGATGTCCGCGATCACCGACGGACGGTCGGCCGGCACGACGGACGGGCGACGTGGCAGTCGGATCCGTGCGTACAGAGCTGCAGCGACGGCGAAGCCGGCGGCGTCCACCGCCAATCCCCACCCGGCGCCGACGAGCGCCACCATGCCGGCGCCGGCGGAGGCCCCGACGATGGTGCCGGCGTTGATGCTCAACCGGATCACGGCGTTCGCCGGACGGAGCAGTGCCTCGGGCACGGTCTCGGGGACCATGGCAGCGGTCGTCGGCAGGCTGACCGCGGCGACCGCACCGTTCAGGATGCTCAGGACGACGAGGAGTGGAACCGTCGCGGTACCCGTCAGGACCAGCGCGGCGACGGCGCCCTGCGTCAGCGCGGCGCCGAGCGACGTGACGACGAGCACGACGTCACGGGGCAGCCGGTCGGCGATGACCCCGCCGAACAGCAGGACCGCGACGTTCGCCACCGAACGTGCGGCCACGACGAGGCCGAGGTCGACGGGCGAGCCGGTGAGGTCGAGGACGGCGAACGCCAACGCGATCGGGGCGACGGCGTTGCCGAGGATGCTCACCGTGCGGGCGGCGAGCAGCCAACGGAACGGCGCGTGCCGGAGGACGCCCGTGATCGGCGTGCTCACGGTCGCCGCATCGGGAACATCGAGACGGTCATCGACACCGGAACGGTGCCCGGGGTGCGGGGGCGCTGCGCTGCTGCGTGGAGCAGGGCGGAGGCCTGGCCGACGTGGTGCACCACGCGACGCCACGTCTCGGGGCCGACCCACAGCTCGGCGTCGGTGGAGACGCCGGGCCCCGTGGTCCGCTGTCGTACCCGACGCCGGAGCTCCTCGACCTGGGCCTCGACGTACACGAGCTGGTCCTCGACCGAGACCTCCTCGGCGCCACTGTCGGATCGGCCGTCGGGGTCGAACGCCCGCGACGACGACTCGTGCCGGTACCGCTTCGCCTCGCCGCCCCGGAGCCGGACGACCTCGACGACGGCGACCAGCCCGGCCCGTTCGAGGACGCGCAGGTGGTAGCTCGCGGTCGCCTGCGAGAGCCCGAGCTCCCGTGCGGCCTCGGCCGCGCTCATCGCGGAGCTCGTCACCAGCGACAGCAGGCGGAGCCGGATCGGGTGGGCGGTCGCCCGGAGGGACTGGAGGCTGGACATGCGCCCATCCTTCGTCCCCACGCCTGACACCGTCAAATGGCTCTTTGGGGGTTATGCGATAGTGTCGAGCAATGATCAGGTCCATCCGCCGCGGCGAACGGCCCGCCGTGTCCGAAACGGGTCCCCAGCGGCAGCTCACCGACCGTGCGACGCCGGAACTGTGGGGAGCGCTCGTCGGGAGTGCCGTCGCGCTGCCCGGCGTCGAAGAGGGGCACAGCCAGGTGTCGCCGGCGTCGTCACGCGCGTTGTTCCTGCGCGATCAGCGCGCCCACGTCGTCCCGTGGACGTCACTGGCGCCGGACGGGCGACTCGAGCCCGTGCACCTGCACGGCGTCGAGGACACCTCCGTCCACCTCTGTCTCCCGGTCGCACGGGGCGCCGAACTGACCGAGCTCGGCTGGGCGACCCCGCACCAGTACGAGGACCACGGAACCGAGTTCATGGTCTACGGCCCGCGCGACGCCGACGAACTCGCGGTCGTGCTGTCGATCATCGAGGAGAGCCTCGCGTTCGCTCTCGACCCTGGCGACGAACGTCCGGCGCACCACCCCGCCTGATCACTTCGCGCCCAGCGACAGTTCACGCCCCGCCGCGCGCGTGAACCGTCGCCCAGCGCGAAAAGCCGCGCGAGCCCACCCGCGCGAAAACCCGCGCCAACCCCGCGTCACCCTGTGGGAGCACACATCTCCCCCCAACGGCGGACGCGGCACCGACGGCCCCTCCCGTAGCGTCGAGGCCGTGATCGAAGTCAGCCATCTCACCAAACAGTACGGTCCGAAGACCGCCGTGGACGACGTCTCCTTCGTCGTGCGTCCCGGCAGTGTGACCGGCTTCCTCGGGCCCAACGGCGCCGGGAAGTCCACCACGATGCGCATGATCATGGGGCTCGACCGGCCCACGTCGGGCACAGCCACCGTGAACGGCCAGCCCTACACGAGCTTCCGCGACCCGCTCCGGCAGGTCGGCGCCCTGCTCGAGGCGAAGGCCGTGCACTCGGGCCGCAGCGCCTACAACCACCTGCTCTCGCTCGCGGCGACCCACGGCATCCCGAAGTCCCGCGTGCACGAGGTCATCGACATGACTGGCCTCGACTCCGTCGCGAAGAAGCGCGTCGGCGGGTTCTCGCTCGGCATGGGGCAGCGTCTGGGAATCGCTGCCGCACTGCTCGGCGACCCGAAGACCCTGATCCTCGACGAGCCCGTCAACGGCCTCGACCCCGACGGTGTCGTGTGGGTGCGTCAGCTCGCCCGCCGCATGGCCGCCGATGGCCGCACGGTGTTCCTCTCCAGCCACCTGATGAGCGAGATGGCGCAGACCGCCGACCGCGTGGTCGTGCTCGGCCGGGGCAAGGTCCTCGCCGACGCCCCGATCGCCGAGTTCGTCGCCGGTGGTGGCGCCGCTGCCGGCACCGAGGCCGCCGTCAGCCGCGTCATCGTCCGCACCCCGGACCCGAACGGACTGTTCACCGCCATCGGCCCGAACGCCGCGGTCACCCAGCGCGAGGACGGCTCGTTCCTCGTCGTCGGGCCCGACGCACCGACGGTCGGCAACATCGCCGCACAGGCCGGCGTCCCCCTGCACGAACTCACCCCGACCGGCGCGAGCCTGGAGGAGGCCTACATGGCCCTCACCCGCGACGACGTCGAGTACCGATCGGAGGGCACCCGATGAGCGCCACCACCTCGCCCACCACACCGTCGACCCGGATGTCCGGCTCGACCCGCCTGTCGTTCCCGCACCTGGTGCGGAGCGAGTGGATCAAGCTGCGCAGCATCCGGTCCACGTTCTGGTGCTACGCGATCCTGGTCGTCCTCACGATCGGCATGGCCGCGCTGATCGGGGCGAACACGAACAGCGGCGGCCAGGAGCTGCCGACGGACCTCGCCAACGGCACCTTCGTGAACGCCAACGCCGTGGGTGTCCTGCTCTCGTCGCTCGTCGTCGGCGTGCTCGGCGTCCTCATCATCACCGGTGAGTACGGCACGGGCCAGGTCCGCTCGACGTTCACCGCAGACCCGCGGCGCACCGGCGTGATCCTGGCGAAGGCCACCGTCCTCGCCATCGCGACCTTCGTCGTCAGCGCCGTCGCCACCTGGATCGGCGTCCTCATCTCGCTCCCGCTGCTGGCCGGCAACGGTGTCGAGCCGGAGCTCGGTGACCCGTCGGTGTTCCTGCCGATCCTCGGTTCGTCGGTCTTCCTGACCCTGCTGGCGCTCCTCGCGTACGGCATCGGTCTGCTCGTCCGGTCGAGCGCCGGCGGCATCGCGATCACGCTCGGCCTCCTGCTGGTCGTTCCGGGGGTGCTCGCACTCATGAGCGGACTGATGAAGGTCGACTGGCCGATGGACATCGCGGCGTTCCTGCCCGACTCGGCCGGCGGCCAGCTCTACGCCTACTCGTACGACGGCGCGAGCACGGTCGACAACAGCGGGGTCGTGCTGAACGGCTGGGGCGGCTTCGGCGTCCTCGCCGCCGAGGTGCTCGTCGTGGGTGGCCTCGCCCTGACGCTCGCGCGCCGTCGCGACGTCTGACGCGACCACCCCACGGCCGGGAGGCGCGGTGCCAGCCGGCACCGCGCCTCCCGTCGTTCCGCGGGCGGGTCCACCGCGTCACTAGGCTCACAGCGTGCGCTCCGTCCCCGCCTTGCTCCTGCCCGCGATCGCGGGCGTGCTCCTGCTGGCCGGCTGCGCCGGTCCGCCGCCCGTCGACGAGGCGGCGCTGTCCGCCTGGGAGAAGCGGCACCGAGCAGTCGAGTCGAACACTGAGCTCGGCGCCCTGTTCGCCGCGGTGTCGCCCGGGGACGACGACAGTGACGCACCGGGCACGGGCGTCACCATCACGTTCCCGCACCCGGAGTCGGTCGACCACCTCGAGTTCTCGTGCTTCGGGGACGGGCACATGAGTGGCTCCTCCACCATCGGGTCGGCAGGCGCCTCGCAGACCCGACCGACAGATCCGATGTCCTGCCGGGACGGTTCACAGCGGATCGACCTTCCAGCGGAGCTGCGTCGCCGGGCGGACAGCGTTTCCTTCAACGGGTTCGGCAGTGACCGCGACAGCGCCTGGTACGTCCGGATCATCGCCACCGAGCCCGTCGAGGACTGACGTTCCGAGCGCTCAGGACCGCCGGACGTCGTACCGGTGCAGGGTGACGCCGTTGTCGTAGCGCTGCTGCTCGAGCAGGTCGAGCTGCACGAGCGGGCGGTGCCCCGAGAGCGGCGGATCGAACAGCGGTCGGCCGGCGCCGAGCACCGACGGGTGCGTGAAGAGCATGACCTCGTCGAGCAGCCCGGCATCGAGCAGCTGACTCGCGATGCTCGGTCCGCCCACGCCGACGTCGCCGTCGCCGGAGGCACGGATCGCGGCCAGCTCGGCGATCGCGTCGCCGTCGCCACCGATGACCCGGGTGTCGTGATCGGCGGTCGTCCGGGTGCGGGACACCAGGATCTTCGGCTGCGCGGTCCAGATCTCGCCGTACTCGCGCAGGTACTGCGGCATCGACTCGTCGTGCCGGGCATCCGGCCAGAACGGGTCCATCATGTCGCGCACCACCCGGCCCTCGACGGACAGGGTCATCGCGGCGGCGCGGGCGTTGAACTCGCGGTGCAGCGGCTCGTCGATCCGGATCCAGTCGGGTCCGTCCAGGCCGTCGTGCTCGCCGGGGGCCCGTTCGACGAACCCGTCGACGGAGACGTTGATCCAGTAGACGAACCTCGCGGGCATGGCATGACTCCTTCGTCGAGCCGAGCGTACGCTCGCGCACGTCGCCAGGCGACACCCGCAGTCCCTCCAGCAGCACCTCCCTCAACGACGAGAGCAGGTCCGGCATGCGCCGATCGTCCACCGCACTCCTCGCCGTCGTGACGTTCCTCGGCGTCGCGACCACGGGCCTCCAGGCCGCACCAGCGGATGCGTCCGCAGTGCCGGGTGGGACCACCCGGGCGACCACCACCGCGACCGTGGCGTCGAGCGCCGCCAGCCGGCACGGCCGTGCGGCACCCAGCCACCGGAACCCGGTCGCGCTCAGCCTGCCGGACGGGCAGACGGCGGCGAGCTGCGCGGACCCGACCGTGATCCACGGAGCCGGACGCGACCGCAGCTGGTACCTGTACTGCACCACCGACGCGCTCACCGCGACGGAGCAGAACCCGGACGGGTCCCTGGTGCAGCACGCGGTGCCCACGTACCGGTCGACCGACCTGACCCACTGGACGTACGTGAACGACGCGTTCCCGACGAAGCCCGCCTGGGTGGGTGACGCGAACGGTATCTGGGCGCCGGACGTCGTGTACCGCGCCGGGGACCGTGGCCGCGCGGGCACCTGGTACCTGTACTACGCGGCCTCGGACACCCCGTCGGCGACGGGGCCGAGCGGCGGCGGCTCCGCGGTCGGGGTGGCGACGAGCTCGAGCCCGACGGGCCCGTGGAAGGACTCCGGCGGCCCGGTCGTGGCACCGCAGACCGCACCGAACGGCGACGGAGCGCGGTGGGCGTTCGACCCCGAGGTCATCACGGACAAGGGGACGACCTACCTGTACTTCGGCAGCTACTTCGGCGGCGTGAACGTCCGACGCCTCAGCGCCGACGGACTGCGCTCCGACCCGTCGACCGAGCGGCAGATCGCGATCGACAACCGCTACGAGGGTGCGTACCTGATGCGGCACGGCGGCTGGTGGTACTTCATGGGCTCCGCGACGAACTGCTGCAACGGCGCCCTGACCGGCTACGGCGTCTTCGTCGCCCGGTCGCGCAGCCCGCTCGGACCGTTCACCGACCGCGACGGCGTAGCGATCACGAGCACCCGGGTCGGTGGCACACCCCTGCTCGCGCAGAACGGCAACCGGTGGGTCGGCACCGGTCACAACACCGTGGTCACCGACTTCGCCGGGCAGGACTGGATCATCTACCACGCGGCCGATCGCACCGACCCGTACTACGCGGGGCAGCCGACCTACACGAAGCGGCCGGCGCTGATCGACCCGCTCGACTGGCAGGGCGGCTGGCCGGTCGTCCGCGGTGGAGCCGGGCCGTCCGACACGGTGCAGCCAGGGCCGGTCGCGCAGCCGGGGCAACGGCCGACGTACCGGGCGTCCACCGCTCCCGTCGATGTGCCGGGGCGGACGATCCGGGCACTGTCGACGTCGTTCGACGGTGCCGCGGAGCCGGGGGCGGAGACCGGGGCAGCGCCCGGAACGCTGCCTGCCCAGCTCGCCTGGACGCGTGAGCCCGACCCGTCCACCTGGACCGTCGCCGACGGCACGTTCCGCTGGCAGACGCAGGACGCCGACATCCACCCGCCGGCGACGCCGCTCGCATCGGTGCTGTCCGAACCGGCACCCCGTGGGGACTACGTGCTCCAGACCACGGTCGGGGTGGACACCCCGGCCAACGGCGACGGTCTCAACTACGTGCAGGGCGGCCTGATCGTGTGGGGTGACGACGGCAACTCCGTCCGCCTCACCTCGAACTCGATCTTCAACACGCGCCAGACGGAGTTCGGCAAGCAGGTGTCCGGGCAACCGGCCGGGGCGCCGGGCTACGGCAACATGGTCGTCGGTCCGGTCGGGGACACCACCACGCTCCGGATCGTCCACCGGGAGGTCCGGGGGGAGGACCGGTACACCGCGTACACCAGCCTGGACGGGCGGCACTTCGTCCGGGGCGGGACCTGGACGGCGGACCTCGGCAGCGCACCCCGCGTCGGGCTCATCTCACTCGGGGGCCCCGGCTTCACCAGCACCTTCGAGGACCTCCGCGTGAGCACGGTCGCGACGCGTCGCTGACGGGGTGGTCGGGTGGCGCCGGGATCGCAAGACACCGGTGTTCGCAGGCTGAACCGCGTTCTGCGCGTGTTCGACACGCGAACACCGGTGTCTTGCGCACCACCACCCACCCCCGTTCAGCCGGAGAACGACGTCGGCGAACGAGATACCCGTCGGGATGCGAAGATGCATCGTTGGTGCCGGAGCCGAGAACGAGGGTTGGATGATCCCGACGGAAGACCACGACGCGAGCGCGCCGCTGCTCGACGGTCGGTACCGCGTGGAGCAAGCGATCGGCCAGGGCGGCATGTCCGTCGTCTACCGGGGTGTGGACGAGAGCCTGCACCGCCCGGTCGCGATCAAGCTCTTCCACGCAGGCATCGTGGACATCGCCCGGCAAGAGGCCGAACTCGGCGTGCTGGCGTCGCTCGAGCACCACAACCTCGTCAGCCTGCTCGACGCCGGAGTCGTCACCGGGCAGGACGGCACGCAGCAGCGCTACATCGTGATGTCGCTCGTCGTCGGGCAGGACCTCGAGGAGCGCCTGGCCGTCGGCCCGCTCGCCTCGCGGCACATCGCCGAGATCGGCTACGACATGGCCGAGGCCCTCGACTACATCCACGCCCACGGCGTCGTGCACCGCGACATCAAGCCGTCGAACATCCTGCTCGTCGACTACGGCAACGGTTCCGACCGGGCCCGGGCGCGCCTGACCGACTTCGGCATCGCGCTCGCCGCCGGTGTCGAACGCCTGACCGCCGACGGTGTGACCACCGGCACCGCGGCCTACCTCAGCCCCGAGCAGGCGCGCGGCGGCGAGGTCGGCCCGCCGAGCGACGTCTACTCGCTCGGCCTCGTGCTGCTGCAGTGCTTCACCCGCCGCCGGGAGTTCCCGGGCTCGCTCGTCGAGTCCGCCGTCGCCCGGCTGTCGCGCGACCCCGTGGTCCCCGAGCCCCTGCCCGAGCACTGGAAGCACCTGCTCCGCGCCATGACCGCGCAGGACCCCGCGGCCCGCCCACTCGGCGCCGAGCTGGTCACGATGCTCCGCGACGTCGTGATCGCCGAGACCGCCACGAGCGACCACGTGGCCGAGCCGACCGACGAGACGGCACCGGCAGCACCGGTGCCGACGCGCCCCGAGACGGACCGCCCGGCGACCCTCGACAGCCTGCCCGACGAGTCGCTGCAGCGCACCACGGCGATGGCGGCCCGGCTCTTCGACGCTCCGATCGCCCTGGTCGAGGTCCTCGACGAGGACCGCGAGTGGTCCCAGTCGTACATCGCCGAGGGCGTCGACGAGGCAGCCCGCAGCATCAGCTTCCGCAACGGCTTCGCCCCGGTCCCCGTCCCCGTCGTGATCCCGGACGGCTCCGCGCACCCCGAGATGCGGAACAGCCCCCTGGTCACCGGTCCGCTCGGCATCCGCTTCTACGTCAGCGTTCCGCTCGTCAAGCACGACGGCGCACCGATCGGCACCCTCGCCGTGCTCGACACCCGCCCGCGGCAGGCCACCGAGGACGACCTCGCCAACCTCCGTGACCTGGCGGCGCTCGCCGTCTCGCAGCTCGAGATCCGCCAGGAGTCCCTGCGCACGACCAGCGACTCGCTGCCGGTCCCACGGGTGGTCGGCGACCACACCGCCTGACGGGAGGCCCGGTGCCAGCCCGCACCGCGCCTCCCGACCGTGTGGTGGTCGCGCCCACCGCCGCGCCCACGCCGTCCGCCGAGCGGTCACGATCCGTCGGCTGACGCGCTCCCGCGCGACGGTCCGTGACCGCACGGCCACCCGCCGGCGGTGTGTCGTGACCACTCGCGGACCGGGGAATCGCTCGCATCGGCTGGCGCTGCCGAGTGGGCGAAATGCCGGGGTGCCTCCGCGCGCCGACCCGGGTGTTTCGCCCGTTCGTGCGGGGCGGCTCAGCCGAGGCGGGTCGCTGCGAGGCCGCCGTCCACGTCGATGGTGGCGCCGTGCACGAAGGTCGCCTCGTCGGAGGCCAGCCAGCGCACGGCGAACGCGACGTCGACCGGTCGGACGGGTGCGCCGGCCGGGGTGCCCGCTGTCATCTGCGCGAGGACGTCGTGCGAGTCCGCGTTGCCCGGCGTCGCGGTGGCACCGGGCGACACGGTCGACACCCGGACACCGTGCGGTCCGAACTCGGCTGCCCAGGCGCGGGTCAGCTGCTCGACGGCCGCCTTCGTCGCCGGGTAGAGCGCCGTGAACGGGACGCCGACGCGGGACATCCACGAGCCGATGTTCACGATGACGCCCGAGCCGCGTTCGACCATCGCGGGCGCCAGCGCGCCGACCAGCACGTGGGGTGCGCGGACGTTCGTGTCCCAGAGCGCTTCGGCGTCGTCGTCGGCGAGCAGTGCGGTGGGGCCGACCGGGTAGACGCCGGCGTTGTTGACGAGGACGTCGACCCGGCCGCCGAGGGCCTGGGCAGCGCGGGCAGCGAGGTCACGGACCGCGTCGGGGTGGCTGTTCAGGTCGCCGATCACGGCCACGGCGGTTCCTCCGGACGCGGTGATGGCGTCCACCACGGCCTGCGTGCGCTCCGGGTCGCGGCCGGCCACCGCGACGGTGGCGCCGGAGGCGGCGAGGACACGGGCGACGGCTTCACCGATGCCGCTCGAGGCGCCGGTCACCAGTGCGGTGCGGCCAGCCAGTCGGTCGTCAGTGGTCAGGGAGCCGAGGAGTGCTTCGTTGGTCTGCATGCTCCGATGCTCGGTCCCGCGTGCCTCGTGGAGATTGCCCAGGACTCCGGAGTGCTTGCCGGATCCCGCACGGGCACCCCTCGCGTCGGATGCCTCGACAGAATGGGCACATGGACGACGTCACCTCGGACCGGCTGGACCGTGCGCTGCAGAGCGTCCTCGCCCACCTCGACGACACGGAGCGCGCCGGACGACTCGGCCTCCGCCTGGCCCGCGTCGACCGTCCGACCGACCTCGGGTACCAGCGGTACACGCCGTCGGTGTCGGTGGTGCTCGCCGGACGGAAGCGCTCGATAGTGGGGGATGACGACCAGCTCTGGGGTCGGGAACGCTTCATCATCACGCCCGTCGACCTGCCCGTGATCGCCGGGGTGGTCGAGGTCGAACCACCCGCGGGGTTCGTCGCGGTCGTCTGGCAGCTCGACCCCGCGGTGGTCGCCGAGGTCGCGACGGCGATGTCCCGCCCCCACCAGGACGAGGCGCCGCCGGCACGACTCGGCAGCTGGACCCCGGCCCTGGCGGACGCGTTCGCCCGACTCGTCGGACTGCTCGATGCTCCGGAGGACATGACGGTCCTCGCCCCGCTCGTCACCCGCGAGGTCGTGCTCCGCCTGCTGCAGACCGACCAGGCACCGCGCATCCTGGCCGCGATCGGCAACCGGGACGGCGACGTCGTCGCAGCGGCCACGGCCCTGCTCACCGATCGGCTGGCGGACCCGTGGTCGGTGGCGGGCCTGGCCGCGGCGGTCCGGACGAGCGAGTCGACACTGTTCGCGCGCTTCCGGCAGGTCACCGGGATGAGCCCGGTGCAGTACCTGCGGCGGTTGCGGCTCGGAGAGGCCCGGCGGCGGATGATCGTGCTCGGTGACACCGCCGCCCAGGCTGCGGTCGCGGTGGGGTACCGGAGCGCCTCGCACTTCTCGCGCGACTACCGCGCCCTGCACGGCCGGCCGCCGGCTGCCGATGCCGGTCGGGCCCGTGAACTGCTCGCGCGGGGTGAGGTCGCGATCGCCTGACCTGGCAGCGCGATCGCCAGACCGACCCGCGCGGTCAGTCGGACGGATGACGCGGACGAGTCCGGGCAGGCCCTACTGTCATCGATGCGGGCGACGACCGTCGCCGCGGAGAGGACCGCTCGTGTTGACGAACGTGTCGGGGGCACACGCCGTGGTGCTCCTCGTGCTGCTGGCGCTCGAGGCCGTGGCGCTGGTGCAGGTCTGGCGCGATGGTCGCCGGACGCAGGTGGTCAAGGTGCTGTGGACGGTGGTCATCCTCGCGCTGCCCGTGATCGGCGTGCTGGGGTGGGCCGTGAACTGGCTGCTCGGCAAGGCCGCGGACGCGCTCCAGCGCCGGAACGCCTGACGCGCGTCAGTCCTCGGTGAGGGCCGCCGCGTGGGCCCGGACGGACCGGTGGTACCGGGGGAGCGTCGGCTCGACGGCCTCGATCGCGACGCGCAGTGCCTCGGCGGAGCGTCCGGCGCTGTGCAGGGCGAGCGCGAGGAACACCTTGGGTGCCGCCCCGGTGGCGGGGTGCTCCGGCGCGTCGCGGAGCATCGCGATGGCCGCGTCGATCCGGCCGAGGTTCCGCAGCGTCGAGGCGTGCTGGACGGCCATCCTGGCGGCGCGGTCCGGGTCGACCGTGTCCAGGCCGGCCGTGGTCGCGGCGGCGTACTGCACGTCGGCCTCGGCCTCGTGGCCGCCCGAGTCGAAGGCGCCGCCGAGCTCGAACGCGCCGAGTGCGGGGTGCGGAGCGCCGGCGGCGAGGTCGCGCATCCGCTCGATCCGCTGCTGATCGTCGATCGTCGCGTCGTCCCACAGCGCCGCGACGCGTGACTCCCAGTCCCCGGTGCTCATCCGGCGAGCGTACCGCCGTCGGTGATCGTCGCGCGGAACGAGCGGACCAGCGGAGCGCCGGGCTGCACGACGGCGGGGGAGTCCCACGCCAGTGCCGAGCCGATCGCCGGGTACTCCTCGGCGCGGACGAACCAGGGGTCGTGGTGGTCGAGGGCCTCGATGCGGATGGTCGCCGGACCGCCGTCGAACACCGCCGACCAGGTGATCCAGGGGGCGACCGAGCCGTGCACGGCGGCCTCGCCCTCGGCATCGGCGGTCCGGATGACCGCTCCCGTGCACTCGGGGAACCGCCAGAAGAAGCCGCCGTAGCCGGCTCCGGTCCGGCCGTTGCTGCCGGGGCCGCCGAGGTGCACGGGGGAGTCGCCGGGGGCGTGGAACGCCGACGACCAGGACAGTTCCCACCCGCTGGTGACCGCGCGCCAGCAGAGGGTGCGGTCCTCGCGCAGGACCACCGTGCGGTCCGGGCCCCGCCAGACGAGCTCCTCGGCGGATGTCGTGTCCTGTTGCTCGGCGTGCACGACCTCGACCGAGCCGTGGTCGTCACGCCAGACGTAGCCGGCTCCCTGCGAGTAGGTCGGGCCGCCCCAGCAGTTCACGCCGTCGACGTCCGGGATCGCGACGCCGACACCGCAGTGCCAGTCGTGGTCCCTGGGGTGGTGCGCGCTGACGACGGTGCCGCCGAGGGTCCGGACCGGGTGCAGGTACGGCCGAGGGGACGACTTGGCGATCGTGCCGGTGCCGCTGCGTTCGACGGCGACCTCGACACCGTCCACGACGAGCGCGCGGATGTCGTCGTCGGTGGTCACACGGCCGACGCTACCCGCGCGTCAGCCGGGCGAGCACGACACTGTCGAGCACCTCGTGCGGATTGCCCTCGGGTGTCGTCACGGTGCGCGGCCGGACCTCGGCGACCAGGACGTCCCACCGGTCGTCGAGCTGCAGGGCGGCGAGGTCGTCGGCCGGCGCGGGGAACCGGTACTCCCGCAGCTCGGGCGGCAGGTCATCGTGCGGGGGAGCGGCGTGCGCGGTGACGAGCAGGTGCCCACCCGCGGCGACGAAGCCAGCGGCCCGACGCAGGATGTCGGCTCGGGGGATCTCCACCGGCCACGACTGCAGGAACGACGCCGTCACCAGGTCGAACCGCGCGGCGGTGTCCCACCGGGCGAGGTCTGCGGCGACGAACGCCGTCTGCTCCTGAACCCCGGCGGCGACGGCGGCCCGCGAACCACGCTGGAGCGCCGTCACGGACAGGTCGATGCCCGTCACGTCCCACCCCTGCTCGGCGAGCCACACCACGTCGCCGCCCTCGCCGCAGCCGAGGTCGAGTGCCCGCCCCACCGGCAGCCCCCACGTCACCGAGGCGAGCACGGCGTTCACCCGGCCGGACCAGATGCCATCGCGCTCGGCGTAGCGGGCCTCCCACCACTCCCGAGCGGACGGTGCGGCGGTGGCGTCGTTGGCTTCGGTGGCATCGGTGGCATCGGTGGCAGCTCCGGTGGCGGAGCCGTCGTGGTGGGTGTGCATGCTGGTACTCCAGCGCACCTGCCGGGCCGGACCCAAGCGGTGTTGCCGACCCGGCAACACCGCACGGTGCGGGGCGGGCGCGCCCCGGGCCTCCCGTCCGCCCTGATCGTGAGCACAGGACGTCGGGTCGGCTCGACGGACCCGACCATTCCTGCTCACGAAGCGAGCGCGCGCGCGCGAGCGCGCCCCGCTACTCGTCGGCGGGCAGCGGCTCGGCGTGCTCGATGCGGGCGCTCGCCGTGGCCATGTGCGCGTCCATCGCGCGCTGCACGGCGGGCACGTCGCGGGCGCGCAACGCCTCGAAGACGGCGCGGTGCTCGTGGAACGCGGCCTCGGTCGCCTGCCGGGTCTGCACGCGCCGCGCGACCCAGACGCTCAGCATCGAGCGCAGGCTCTGCAGCAGATCGGCGAGCACGTCGTTGCCCGACGCCCGCGCCAGCAGGACGTGGAACCGGACGTCGGCGTCGATGAAGGCCTGCGGGTCGTCGAGCGTCGCCTCCTGCCGGACCAGGTACTCGCCGAGTTCGGTGATCTGCTCGTCGGTGGCGCGCTGCGCGGCGAGGATCGCGGCCGTGCGCTCCAGCGAGGACCGGATCTCGAGCAGTTCGCGGGTGCGGTTCGAGGCGAGCATCAGACCCCACGACAGGGTCGTCGGCAGCAGGTCCGAGGTGCCTCCGCGCAGGTAGGTGCCCGAGCCGGGGCGGATCTGCACGATGCCCAGGATCTCGAGGGCGGCGAGGGCCTCACGGACGGCCGAGCGTCCGACGCCGAGCCGCTCGGACAGGATCCGCTCTGAGGGCAGGCGTGAGCCGGGGGCCAGCTCGCCGGCGGTGAGCAGCGAGACGAGCTGTCGGGCGACCACCGAGGCGGGGGACCCGACGGGCACGGACTCGAGCTCGAGTCGGATGTTGAGGGGGTCGTCCGGGCTGAACGCGGGCATGGAGTGAGCGTACCGGTCGGTCAACCGGTTGCGGCGAGAGCAGCGCCGAGGCGACCAGCGTCGCGAAGAAAGCAGCGGGCGCGTGAAATGGTCAACCGGTTGACAAGTTGCCCGACCGCGACGCACACTGGATCAGGCGCACCGATGCGCCCGCTCCCGATCCGCGCAGCAGCACGGGCCATCCCGGCGCAGCCGCCAGGACGGGAGTCGTACCACCCCCACCGAGCAGGAGTCATCGTGGACATCCCCGCCACGCGAGGCATCCCCACCTCGGTCGTCGAGAAGACGGCCATCCGCAAGATCGCGATCCGCATCGTGCCGTTCGTGGCACTGATGTTCTTCATCAACTTCCTCGACCGCACCGCGATCTCCTTCGCCGCCCCCAACGGCATGGAGGCCGACCTCGGCCTGACCGCCGCCCAGTTCGGCTTCGCGTCCGGTGTGTTCTTCATCGGCTACCTGGTGCTCGAGGTGCCGTCCAACCTGGCGCTGCACAAGTTCGGCGCCCGGATCTGGCTCGCCCGCATCATGATCACGTGGGGCATCGTGTCCCTGCTCTTCACGTGGGTGCAGAACTACCCGCAGCTCGTCGGCCTGCGCTTCCTGCTCGGCATCGCCGAGGCCGGGTTCTTCCCCGGCGCGATCCTGTTCCTGTCGACCTGGGTCCCGGCACGGCACCGCGGCAAGATGCTCGCGCTGTTCTACCTGGCGCAGCCGCTCACGAGCGTCATCGGTTCCCCGCTCGCCGGCTGGCTGATGACCCACGAGGGGATCCTCGGCGGCCTGGCCGGATGGCGCTTCATGTTCCTCTGCGTCTCGATCCCGGCGATCGTCGTCGGCGTCCTGTGCCTCTTCGTCCTCAAGGACAAGCCGTCGCAGGCGAAGTGGCTCGACGAGGACGAGAAGGTCTGGCTCGAGACGACGCTCGCTGCCGAGAGCGCCGCGAAGGGCGGCGACGGCCACGGCAAGGGCGGCCTGCGTGCGGCCTTCGGCTCCGGCCGCGTCTGGATGCTCGCCGCGGTGTACTTCGGCTTCATCTACGGCCTCTACGCGCTCAGCTTCTTCCTGCCGACGATCATCGACGGCTTCCAGGAGCAGTTCGGCACCACGTTCGACCTGTTCCAGAAGGGCCTCATCACGGCCATCCCGTACGTGCCCGCCGCGGTGGTCCTGTACTTCTGGTCGCGTGACGCCTTCCGCCGTGGCGTCCGGGTCTGGCACATCGCCGTCCCCGCCCTGGTCGGTGGCCTGAGCATCCCGGTCGCGCTCTACATGAACAGCCCGGCCGCCACCGTCGCGGTCATCGCGATCACCGCGTGTGCGATCTTCGCGGCCCTGCCGAACTTCTGGACGGTCCCGACGCAGTTCCTGACCGGTGCCGCCGCAGCCGCGGGGGTCGCCCTCATCAACACCGTCGGCAACCTCGGTGGGTTCGCCGCCCCGTACATCACGGGTGCCGTCAGCGAGTGGACCGGCGGC
Source organism: Curtobacterium flaccumfaciens (assembly GCF_013359815.1). Classification (GTDB taxonomy): domain Bacteria; phylum Actinomycetota; class Actinomycetes; order Actinomycetales; family Microbacteriaceae; genus Curtobacterium; species Curtobacterium flaccumfaciens. The sequence goes on from NZ_JABMCF010000025.1 coordinate 21,292, forward strand.
TACCAGGCCCCGATGTTCATCGTCGGCTTCTTCATGGTGCTGTCGAGCGTGCTGATGTTCGTGCTCGGCCGGAACACGAAGCGCAACGAAGCGGCCGCCGCGGCATCCGAAGCCGACACCGCGGTCGCCGCCACGGACGGACCGACCGCCATCGCGAAGGAGGCCGGCGCATGAGCCGCCTGTTCAACGACCCGGCGGACTTCGCCGACGAGATGGTGGACGGCTTCGTCGCCGCCAACCGCGCCCGGGTGCGCAAGGTGCACGGCGGCGTCGCCCGCTCCACCATCAGCCCCGAGGGCACCGTCGCGCTCGTCGTCGGCGGTGGCTCCGGCCACTACCCGGCCTTCGGTGGCCTCGTCGGGCACGGCCTGGCGGCCGGTGCCGCGATGGGCAACCTGTTCGCCAGCCCGAGCGCCCAGCAGGTCACCGCGGTCGCGAAGGCGTCCGAGCACGGCGGCGGCGTGCTGCTGAGCTACGGCAACTACGCCGGTGACGTCCTGAACTTCGACGCGGCGGCACGGGCACTCGAGGCACAGGGCATCGACGTCCGCACGGTCCGCGTGACCGACGACGTCGCGTCCGCGCCCGCCGACCAGGCACACAAGCGCCGCGGGATCGCGGGGGACCTCTGCGTGTTCAAGGTGGCCGGCGCGGCCGCGGAACGCGGCGACGACCTCGACGCGGTCACCGCGATCGCGACCCGGGCCAACGACCGCACCCGCAGCTTCGGGGTCGCGTTCTCGGGCTGCTCCCTGCCCGGCGCCGACGAGCCGCTCTTCACCGTCCCCGAGGGGCGCATGGCCATCGGCATGGGCATCCACGGCGAACGCGGCATCGCCGAGGCCGACGTCCCCACCGCGGACGGTCTGGCCGACCTGCTCGTCGACAAGCTCCTCACCGAGCGACCCGACGACACCGGTGCCGGCACCGGCACCGCAACAGCACCCGCCCGCCCCCGCGTCGTCCCGATCCTCAACGGCCTCGGCTCCGTCAAGTACGAGGAGCTCTTCGTCGTCTTCGGCGCCGTCCAGCGGAAGCTCACCGACGCCGGCATCGTCGTCGTGGAGCCCGAGGTCGGCGAACTCGTCACGAGCTTCGACATGGCGGGCGTCTCGCTCACCCTGTTCTGGCTCGACGACGAACTCGAGCAGCTCTGGGCCGCTCCCGCCGACGCCCCCGCGTACCGCAAGGGCGGCGCCGTCCCGCAGCAGCCGGTGCCGGTCGAGGTGCTCGAAGCCGGCGTGGTCGTGCCCGTCACGCCCGGCACCGAGGAGTCCCAAGCTTCGGCCGCCCGCGTCGCGGCCGCGATCACCGCGATCCGCGCCACCATCGACGACCACGCCGACGAGCTCGGCCGCATCGACGCCGTCGCCGGTGACGGCGACCACGGCATCGGCATGCAGCGCGGCTCCACCGCCGCCGACCGTGCGGCGCAGGACGCCGCCGCCCGCGGCGCCGGCGCCGGTTCGGTCCTCGCGATCGCCGGCGACGCCTGGTCCGACAAGGCCGGTGGGACGTCCGGTGCGATCTGGGGCGCCGCCCTGGAGGCACTGGGTCGCGTCCTCGGCGACGACGAACGCCCGTCGTCGGCCACCGTCCAGAGCGCGGTGCACGCCGCCACCGAAGCCGTCCTGGCATTCGGGGCCGTCCCCGGCGACAAGACGATGGTCGACGCGCTCGTGCCGTTCGACCAGGTCTTCTCCGCCCGGGTCGACGCCGGCGACGCACTCGTCGACGCCTGGTCGGCCGCCTCGGCTGCAGCACAGACCGCGGCGGTCGCCACGGCCGACCTGTTGCCCCGGATGGGCCGCGCCCGCACCCACGGCGAGGACGCCGTCGGCACCCCGGACGCCGGCGCGATCTCGTTCGCACTCATCACCGCCGCGGTCCTGGCGACCATCGCCGTCCCCGCCTGACCCCCACCACGAAAGGCACACCCGCATGAGTGAGCAGCAGTTCCGCATCGTCGTCGGTTCGGACGACGCCGGCTTCGACTACAAGGAGGTCATCAAGGCCGACCTGGCGAAGGACCCCCGCGTGGCCTCGGTCGTCGACGTGGGCGTGGATGCCGATGGACACACCGCCTACCCGCACGTCGCCGTCGACGCCGCCCGTCTGGTGGCGAACGGCGAGGCCGACCGCGCGATCCTGATCTGCGGCACCGGCCTCGGCGTCGCGATCGCGGCGAACAAGGTCCCCGGCATCCGCGCCGTGACCGCGCACGACTCGTTCTCGGTGGAGCGCTCGATCCTGTCGAACGACGCCCAGGTGCTCTGCATGGGCCAGCGCGTCGTCGGGGTCGAGGTCGCGCGCCGGATGGCGAAGGAGTGGCTCGGCTACACCTTCGACCAGACGAGCGCGAGCGCCGAGAAGGTCAACGCGATCTGTGCCTACGACGGCTCCGCCCCGGTCGGGACCGACGCCTGATGCCCGCGACCACGGCGGCCGCCCCGGTGACGATCGGGGTGTCGCTCAAGATGTACTTCAGCCACGCCCGGACGCTCGCGTGGGCGGCCGCCGTGGCCGGCATCGCCCGCAGCCACCCGGCGGTGCGGTCCGGCGCGGTCGAGCTCTTCGTGGTGCCGACGTTCCCGTCGCTCGTCCCGGTGCGTGCGGTGATCGGGGACGCCCCCGTGACGCTCGGCGCGCAGGACCTGGCGTGGGCGGACAGCGGCGCGTTCACCGGCGAGGTCTCCGGCGCCGAACTCCGTGAGATCGGGGTCGACCTCGTCGAGATCGCACATGCCGAGCGACGCGAACTGTTCCACGAAACGGACGACGAGATCGCCGGCAAGGTACACGCCGCCTTCCGCAACCACCTGCGGCCCCTGATCTGCATCGGCGAGACCGAGCGCGCCGCCGACGGCGACCCCGCGGCCGCGATCGCCGAGGTCACCACGCAGCTCGACCGCTTCACCGCCACCGCGACCGCCGACGGCCTCGCCGGACCGCTCATCGCCGCGTACGAACCGGTGTGGGCGATCGGCGCCCCGCAGCCCGCGCCCGACGAGCACATCGTCGCGGTCCTCGCCGGCATCGAGCAGCACCTGGCGAACCGGCCGGAGCTCGCCGGCTCCGTCGCGATCTACGGCGGCAGTGCCGGTCCGGGCCTGCTGACCCGCGGTGCCGGACGCATCGGCGGCCTGTTCCTCGGCCGCTTCGCCCACGACCCCGAGGCGATCCGCACGATCCTCGACGAAGCCGAGGCGCTGGCCGCGACGCAGGACGGAGCACCGGCGTGACCTCCCTGCTCGGCCTCTCCACCTACGCCTACTTCTGGCGCATGTCCGACCGCGTCCCGTCGCCGATGTCCCTCGACGACGCCCTGCGCGACGCCGCGTCGCACGTCGGCGTCGACCTGTTCCAGATCTGCGACCACCTGCCGCTCGACACCGCGACCGACGAGCGCCTGGCCTCGATCCGGTCCCTGGCCGCCGACCTCGGTCTCACGCTCGAGGTCGGCACCCGCGGCACCCGGCCGGAGCACCTCGCCCGGTACCTGCACGTCGCGCAGCAGCTCGGCGCGACCCTCGTACGCAGCATGTGGACGAGCGGCGACGACCAGCCCGACGCGGCCGAGACCGAGCGACGCCTGCGGCAGGCGCTCCCCGCCTACGAGCGCGCGGGCGTGACCCTCGCGCTGGAGACCTACGAGGTCGTCGCCACCGCCGACCTCGTCGCCGTCGTCGAGACGATCGGCTCCGACCACCTCGGCATCTGCCTCGACCCGGCGAACACCGTCGCCCGACTCGAACACCCGGCCGACGTCGTCGCGATGACCGCCCCGTACGTCGTCAACTGGCACGTCAAGGACTCCGCCTTCACCCGCTCACCGGGCTGGGTCGGGTTCCAGTACACCGGCGTCCCGATCGGCACCGGGGTCCTCGACCACGACGCCGTCCGTGCCGCGCTCGAGCCGGACACCCGGGGGATCAACCGCGTCATCGAGTTCTGGTTGCCGTGGCAGGACGAGCACGCCGGCGCCGAACCCCTGCCGGGGGAGACCCCCGCACAGACCGCCACCCGCATCGAAGCGGCGTGGACCGAACACACCATCGAGTACATCAGGAGCAAGGAATCATGACCGACACCGTCACCACCACCCACACCGTCGCTGCCGGATCCGGCACGGCCGACGTCACCGTCGCCGTGATCGGTGCCGGCGGCAAGATGGGCACCCGCGTCTCGAACAACTTCGCGAAGAGCGAGTACACCACCCTGTACAGCGAGGCCTCGCCCGCCGGCCAGGAGCGCATCCAGGCCCTCGGCCGCGAGATCACCGACAGCCTCGACGCCGCGAAGGCCGCCGACGTCGTCATCCTCGCCGTCCCGGACGTCCTGCTCGGCACCATCTCGGAGCAGCTCGTCCCCGTCATGAAGCCCGGCGCGTCGATCCTGACGCTCGACCCCGCGGCCGCCTACGCCGGTCTGCTGGCGAAGCGCGAGGACATCCACTACGCCGTGGCGCACCCGTGCCACCCGTCGGTGTTCCTCGAGCGCACCACCAAGGCCGAGTGGGACGACACCTTCGGTGGCATCGCCGCCCCGCAGGAGGTCATCGCGGCCTTCGACGCCTCGGAGTCGCTCGGCGACGAGGGCGACCGCGCCAAGGCCGTCGCCGAGGCCGTCATCACCACCATGTACGCCCCGGTCATCCAGGTGCACTGGGTCACGGTGAAGCAGCTCGCCGTGCTCGAGCCGACCCTGGTCGAGACCATCGCCTGCATGATCGGCGACTTCCTCAACGACGCCCTCGAAGAAACGGTCACCGGTGTCGGCGTGCCCCGCGAGGCCGCCCGCGCCATGCTCTACGGCCACACCTGGATCGCGCTGACCAACGGCCTGCGCGGCTCGAACCCGTTCTCCGACGCCTGCCACATCGCGATGGGCTACGGCCGCGAGAAGCTCATCAAGGAGGACTGGAAGCAGGTCTTCGACGACAGCGAGCTCGACTCGGTCATCGCGAAGATGCTCAAGATCGACGCAGTCCGGCGCTGAGCCGGACCGCCACCGACCACCGCGCCGACCCGTCAGCGCGCCCGGACCGGAACGCCCCGCCGACCCCCTTCCGGCGGGGCGTTCCCCGTGCCGTCGGCGGCCATGAACCCGCGCGGCCCCCACGCCTCCGCCAGCGTGATCGAGGCCACGCCCGGCACCGTCAGCGCCCGCACCGCGTCGGCGAACCACCGCTCGGCGGCCGGCGTGTGCTGCGCCGGGTCGGTCGCGTCCGGAACGGTCTCCGGCCCGTACCCGTGCTCGACGGTCGCGTCCGTCACGACCCGAGTCGGCGCCGTCGCCACCGCGTTGAACCGTGGCCGCAGCGTCACCGGTCCGACGTGCAGCGCCCTGCCGGCGGCCAGCCTGGAGGCGCTGCTCACCACCCAGCGCTGCATCCGGATCGACTCGGTCACCTGTTCGGGCGACCGGTCGTGCATCTGCGGCGTCACGCTGCAGGTCAGGGGGCCGTCCCAACCCGAGAACACCGCGATCGACCGGTTCAGCTCGGTGAAGTGGGCACGGGTGCCGGCGACGACCTCCAGCGCGCCGACCGCTGCCACCGCTTCGCGCAGTGCCCGCTGCAGCGCCGGCGTCGTCACGTGCGACACCGGGTCGAACGCCCCGACGCGAGCCACCGGCCCGCCCGCGAGCACCGCGTCGATCGCCGCGCGCAGCAGCACCGGGTCGTCGGTGACGAACCGGACGTCCAGGGGAGCGCCACCCGCGTCCCGCCGGGCCGAGGCGAGCACCGCCTCGACGTTCGGTGCCCCGAGGACCGGTTCGACCAGGATCGGGAACCCGCGGAGCAGGTCGGCATCGTCCGGGCGCGCAGCGAGCGGTGCCGAACCCGCGAGCAGCTGGAGCGTCGGCGACGGCGTGACCACGGCACCGGGACCCGGCCCGTCGGGCGCCGCGAGGTCCGAGGCGGGGGAGGCCGCGCCTCCCGGCCGGGTGCCCGGAACACCTGCCGGATCGACCGCCGTCGCACGCAGGGTGAGCCCCTGCCGGACCGTCGTCCCCGGCGTGATCGCGACCGGGAAGGGTTCGGCGAGCGGCGTCGAGTAGGTCTTGAACGAGGCGTCGGTCCAGTTGCGCTGGTCCTCCATCTCGAACACGTCGCCGGTCAGGTCGAGTGACAGCGCGGTCGCGCCCACCGACCAGTCGAGCCCGGCGACGTCGACGGCCGGCTGGTGCGGCGCGATCCAGAACGGGAACGCCGTCGCGGTGGTGTCACCGGACGGATGCCGCACCGTGAGCGGCTGCTCGGCCAGGGTCGGCGGGTGCAGGACGACGAGCCCGACGCGGTTGCGGCGGAAGGCCTTCGTGACGGTCCCGACCGCGGCGACCCGCAGGGTGTCGTCGTCGAGCGTGACCTCGAGGACGGTGCGCACGACCTCGACGCCGTCGTACCGTGCGCTGGCCTCGATGCGGATGCTGCCCTCGTCGCCGTCCACCGTCCGTGTCGACACCGTGTCGTCGGCGGTGCGCCAGTCGTGGTCGCGGACGACGAACCGGACGGCACGCAGGACGAGCACGCCCCGGAACGTGACGTCGGCGAGTTCGGCTCCGCGCAGGGCCAGACGCCAGGGCCCGACGGACACGATCTCGTCGTTCGACGTCGCAGTCATGGTGCATGCCGAGCACCGGTCAACCGGTTGGGCAATGATGGGGGCGACGGAGCAGTGCTGCTCCGAGGACGGAGTCCCACATGACCGCACGACTCGACGGCCGGACCGCACTCGTCACGGGAGCGGGAGCCGGCATCGGCCGCGCGATCGCCGACCGCTTCGTGGCCGAGGGGGCGACCGTCGTCTACGCCGACCGCGACGCCGAAGCGGCCGCCGGTGCTGCTTCCGCAGCCGGCCCGACCGCGACCGGCCTGACGATGGACATCGCCGACGAGGCGAGCGTGGCCGCAGGGTTCGCCGACCTGGCCGAGCGTGGTGCGACCCCCGACGTGGTGGTCGCGAACGCCGGTGTGCAGCTGTTCGGCCACGACGCGAAGGTCGCCGACCTGTCGCTCGAGACCTGGGACCGCACGGTCGCGGTCAACCTCACCGGCACGTTCCTGACGATCAAGCACGCCGTCCGGGCGATGCTCGAGAACGGCACCGGCGGGTCGGTCATCGCCACCGGGTCGCCCACCGGCCTGAACGGCGAGGGCGCCGACTTCGCGGCGTACTCCTCGACCAAGGGCGGCATCCACGCACTCGTCCGGGCGACCGCGATGGCCTACGCGCGGGACGGCATCCGGGTGAACACGGTCGTGCCGGGCTACACCGAGACCGGCCTCGTGTCGGCGATCTCCGGCGACCCCGAGGCCCGTGCGGCGATCGTCGCCCGCACCCCGCTCGGTCGCCCGGGCACCCCCGACGACGTCACCGGGATCATGGTCTACCTCGCCAGCCCGGAGTCGTCCTACGCCACCGGAGCGGAGTTCCGCGTCGACGGCGGCATGACGAGCCTCTGACCCGCCTCACGCCCCGCCCGTCCTGCGAAAGCGACAGTGTTCCGCCGAACGTTCGCGGCACACTGTCGCCCTGACGGGACAGTCACCGGAGCGGTCACGAGGTGTGTCGCTTCCGCGCACAGGTCCCGCCCGCCGCCGAACCCGCCACACCGCCCTGGAGGCCCGTTGCGGCCCCGTCAGTCCGTCTCGCGCCCGGCGAGCAGCGCGCCCAGAGCTGCGGCACCGCCCGCAGCGTCGGGCACGGTCACCATCCGCGCCTGCCCGCCGCGGAGCCGCGCGACCAACCCCGGCCCGGACCGCACGACGTAGGCGACACCGCGGCCCGAGATGCGGTAGCCCCAGCCGCCCCACTGACCCGGGGACACCGGCTCCCAGCCGCACGACTCGATGCGGTCCAGCGGGACGCGCATGAGGGGGATCCTCGTCCAGGTGGACGTGAGCCGCATGCCGCGACGGTCGACGGTGAGCTCCACCCGCGCCAGCACCAGCACAGCGAGCCCCGCGAGCACCATCGCCAGGCCGGAGACGACCGCCGTCGTCACCCCGGCCGATGCCGTCCAGACGGCGGTGCCGACGCCGAGCACCACGACGACTACCCCGAGCACCGCGAACCACCGGCTGCCGACGCGTGCGCGCCAGGCGACGCGGGTGTCGGGCCCGACCGCCAGGGGAGCGACCTCGTGGGCCGGCACGGGTGCAGCGACCCGGAACAGTGCGAGCACGGGGACGGCGGCGACCACCACGGCGACGAGCAGGAACGGGACCGTCCACCAGGGGGACAGGGTGCCGTCGCCGGCCGTGTTCGTCCACGCGAGCACGACCCAGGCCGTGCCGAGGGTCCCGGCCAGCAGGTTCGCGACGAGCAGCACCGTGGCTGCCGTCCGCCTGTCGCGCCAGCGCAGCGCGGAGAACGCGAGTACGACGGCCACCAGTGCCACCGCCAGGGTGACCCAGAAGGCCGTCCACGGTGATCCCCAGCCGTCGGCGGTGCCGTCCGTCCGGAAGTGGATCGCGATCCGCGCGGGCATGGTGGACGCTGCGAGGACCGCGGTGAGTACCAGTCCCACCGCGACCAGGAGCCCTGGTGCCGTCACGGCCAGCCGTGTGCCGGTGGTCATCGGTCGAGTCGTCATCGTGCCCCCTTGATCATCGTGAACAGGTCGTCGAGCGAGACGCCCAGGGTGTCCGCCTGGTCACGCAGCTCGTCGACGAGCGTGCGCAACCGGTCGAACGAGGCGTTGCCCGATCGCAGGACCGTCGCACCGCGGCCGCGCCGCAACTCGATCAGTCCGTCGTCCTGCAGCAGCGCGTAGGCGCGCAGGACGGTGTGCATGTTGACGTCGACCGAGGCGGCGAGGTCCCGCGCAGCGGGCAGCCGCTCGCCGTTCCGGAGCTCGCCGCGGGCGATCGCATGGCGGATCTGGGTGGCGACCTGGTCTGCCAGGGTCGCTCGCGCCTGCGGGTCGACGGTGATCAACATGTTCGCATTCTATGCGAACAATCCGGCATCGCACCGGGGCTGGTCCACCCGTTCGGAACCCGTTTGGCCGCGGAACGCAGCACGTGGTTCCGCGGCTCCCGGCACGCGTACCGTCCGTCTCGATGACCGAATCACCCACCACCACCGCCCCGTCGAACTACGAGTCCGCCGACGGTGTGGACCCCCTGCACGTCACCACCTACCGACAGGTCCGCAAGGCCGCCCGCCGCGGACACGCGCTGCCCGGCGACGCCGGAGAGCCGTCCCTCGCCGACCTCGTGAACGCCCGGAAGAACGGCACCGCCGAGTCCCGCTGACGCAAGCTCACGATCCGGTCTCGACCAGGTCTCGATCGGGACACGACGACGCGAACGGCACGACGGCGCTGCCACGATGACGTCCATGGTCTCCTTCCGGTACGCACTGCCCCTCGTCGTCGTGAGCGCGGTCCTCGCGTCCGGCTCGCTCGCCGGTTGCTCGGCCGATACCGATACCCACGCCGACGCAGCAGCGCGGTCGACGTCGACCCCGAAGGCGACCTCGGAGACCTCGGACGCCCAGCCCGCGGGCGGCGCGACGGACCCGATGGAAGAGGACCGGAGTGCTGCGGCGATCTGCGGCCAGATCAGTGCGCTGACGACGATCTCGCTGAACGCGACGGTCGGCCGCAGCCAGGGCGACCTCTCCGAGGCGCAGTACCAGGCACTGATCGCCGCGGAACGCTTCGGCTACGAGCACCTGTCGAGCACCGACGAGGAGCTCGACGACGCGATCGACTACGCGCACGAGTACCTCGACGCGCACCCCGCACCGAAGTCCGGGCCGGCGCTCGAGATGACCCCCGAGTGGGAACTCGTCGGGCGGACCCTGATCACCGCGTGCCGGGGTGCCGGGTCGAACGTCGTGGGCACCGCCCAGTACGGCGGCTGACGACCCGGATCAGGGTCCCGTGACCGCCGTCACGAGCGCGTCGAGCGCGCGGTCGAGCTCCGGCATCGTCACGGCGCCGTAGCCGAACACGATGCCCGGCGGCGTGCTGCCCGGCGCGAGCCCGTACTCCTCGAGCGACGCGACGAGCACCCCGGCGTCCGCCAACCGACGCGCGATCTGCGCCCCCGTGGTCGGACCCGACCACGTGACCACCGCGTGCAGTCCGCCGTTCAGAGCACGGGCCTCCAGACCGGCGACGCCGCCGAGCCGAGCCGCGATCCGGGCCCGGCGGTGCGTGTAGTCCCGCCGGACCCGACCGAGGTGTCGTCGCAGCGCGCCCGTCCGCAGCAGGTGCACGAGCGCGGCCTGCACCGGTTCGGCGACGACCGCGCCACGTGCCCGACGCGCACCGAGCACCGCGTCCGCCACCGGAGAACCCGCCGCTGCAGTCGTCGGCAGCACGAGGTAGGCGCACCGCAGCCGGGGGTCGAGCGTCTTCGAGAAGCCGCCGACGTGCAGCACCACACCCTCGGCGTCGAGTGCGGCCAGTGCGGGCACGGGCGCGCCGCGGTGCCGGAACTCGGAGTCGTAGTCGTCCTCCACCACCACCGTGCCGGTGGCCGCGGCCCAGGTGAGCAGCCGCCGGCGCCGGGCGACGGGCATCACCGACCCGAGCGGGTACTGGTGCGTCGGGCTGACCAGGACGGCGTCGACCGGTCCGGAGGCTTCGAGCGCGTCGAGGTCGAGGCCGTGCTCGCCGACCGGGACGCCCACCAGGGACCCACCCGCGCTCGTGACCGCACGGTGTCCGGTGCGGTAGCCGGGGTCCTCGACGGCGACGACGGGAGCGCGACCCAGCAGCCCCCGCAGCGCCTCGGTGACGAGTGACAGCGCCTCCGAGGTCCCCGCGGTCACGAGCACCCGGTCGACCGACGTCGTGAACCCGCGGGTCAGGCCGAGCTGGGCGACGACCTGTGCGCGCAGGTCGGGGGAACCGAGGGGCTCTGCGATCGCGTTCCGGAGCGGGGCCGACGCCGCTGCGTGCCAGGCTGCCCGCCAGTCCCGCTGCGGGATGGCGGTGACGGCGGGGATGCCCGGACGGCAGTCGATGAGCGAGGACGTCGGGGCCGGACCGTCCGGATCGGGGGAGCGGGCGCCGACCGGAGCCGGAGCCGGAGCCGGCGTCATGCCCGCGTCCACCGTCACACTCGCCGCGACCCGGGCGAGGGCACCGTGCCGCGTCCGCAGGTACCCCTCGCCGTCGAGCTGCTCGTACGCCGCGACGACGGTGCCCCGGGCCACCCCGAGCTCCGCCGCCAGCGCCCGCGTCGAGGGCAGCGCATCGCCCTCGCGCAGGGTGCCGTCGTGCACCATCCCGCGCACCCGTGCCACCACTTCGGACACCTTGCTCGACTGGTCCACCGTGATCGCCCCGATCTGGTCCAGGCACCGGACCACTGGTGACCCTAGCGTGACGGCATGCCCACCTCGAGCCCCAAACCAGAACCGAGCATCGACGGCCCCTCGCTCCGCGTCCGCCGCCTGCGCGACCGCCAACTCGACGACCCCGCCGTCCTGCACGCGATCCTCGCCGAGGCCCACCTCGCCCACGTCGGCATCGTCCGCGGCGGCCACCCCGTCGTCCTGCCGTTCCTCTGCGCCGTCGGGGACCTCGGGGACGGCCCCGTCCTGCTGCTGCACGGCTCGACCGGCGGCGGTCTGTTCCTCGACGCCGGGGCCGAGGGTGTCCCGGTCGCCGCCACCGTCACCCACCTGGACGGCCTCGTCTTCGCACGCTCGACCAACGACAGCTCGGCGAACTACCGCAGCGCGATGATCGCCGGGCGCGCGACCGTGGTGCCGACCGACCTCCGTGCCGAAGCCCTCTGGCAGGTGGCCGACCACCTCATGCCGGGCCGCCGAGCCGAGGTGCGCGAGATGACCGCGAAGGAGGTCCGCGCCACCCAGGTCCTCCAGCTGCCCCTCGACCGCGCGAGCGTCAAGGTCCGCGCCCATGGCGTCGGCGAGGACCCGGCCGACGGCGAGGACCACTCCGTCTGGGCGGGCGTCCTGCCACTCGCGGTGCGCGCCGGTGTCCCGATCCCGGGGGACATCTCGGGGGACAGCCCGGTGGACGCGTCGGTCGTCGCGCTGTCGGCTCGCCTCGACCGCCTGGCGGCCGACCGGGAGGCCCGGATCGCCGCCGTCATGCGGGTCACGCCGGTCTGAGTCCGGGTCCACCGCCGCGGGCCGGCTCCGGAACGCCCGTGCGCGTCGTCGGAGTGGCCTGCGAGCGGTGCTCGTTCCTGTGACCAGCTGCAGGAACACTCCGGCGCTGCCCAGCTGCGAGCACCGTCGTGACCAATACGTTACTTTCCGGACCGCCGAGTGGTCCCGACCCGGAAGGACCCATGGGACGCCACACCCTGCCTGCAGCAGCCGACGACCGTCAGCCCGCGCGAGCGCACACGCACCCCGCGGTCGACCCCGCGCCGCTGACGCCGGACACGCAGCAGTCCCGTCCCCGTGGTCGCCGCTCGGCCCTCGGTCCCGCGGCCGCCCGCTCCACCTTCGTCGAGCACCCGAAGCCGGCCCGGACCGTGCGGATGCAGCCGCGTCCCGCCCCCGTCGCGTCGTCGGCCGGCAGTGCGGTCCTGAGCCGGACCGCCACCCTGCGGGCCGAGCGCGCCGTCGACCCGCGGCACATCCGTCGCTCCGCCAATGCGAAGCGCGCGGCGATCCTGCTCGCCCCCGCGATCGCGGTGACCTCGAGCCTGACGCTCGCCCTGCCCGCGAACGCCGACACCCTGCCCGCAGACACCCGCTCGGGCACGACCACGGCGCAGGCCGCCCAGACCTTCACGGTGGCGCACGACGTCCAGGTCCCCGTGGTCTCCACCGACGGCATGACCACCACGACGACGATCGTGTCCTACCCGACCCTCGACCTCCGCTTCGGGGTGACCACCGCGCAGGCACAGTCCGCGTTGTCCGCCGCGCTCTCGGCCGGCGGTGATCGGGCCACGATCGTGCAGACCGCCCTGCAGTACATGGGGGACCCGTACGTCGAGGGCGGCGCGAGCCACGAGGGCATCGACTGCTCCGGGCTCACGATGGTCGCGTACCAAGCGGTGGGGATCCAGCTCGTGCACTACGTGCCGACGCAGGACGCCGTCGCCACCACGATCCCGGAGTCCGAGGCGTTGCCGGGCGACCTCGTCGTGTACGACGACGAGGACCACGTCGGCCTGTACCTCGGCCAGGGACTCGTGCTGCAGGCACCGCACCCGGGCGAGGTCGTCGACATCGTCCCGATGTACTCGGCGGCGCACCACTTCGCGCGCGTCCTGCCCGCCGGCAGCTGACCCGACCAGCCGTGGCGTGGTCCTGGTGGTGACCACCAGGACCACCCGGACGGGGCGTCCCCACCGATCACGGGCCTCCCGTATCCTGGAGTGATGGCTTCCGACACCCGCACCCCGTTCGAACAGCAGCAGTCTGCTCGTCCGCAGGTGCGCCCGCGCACCGAGGGCTGGAAGCAGGCCACCGACACCGACGGTCGCCCGCTCCTGCAGTTCGCGTCCCCGAAGCGTGGCAAGCCGCCCGTGCACCTGGCCGACCTGACGGCCGAGGAACGCGAGGCCCGCGTGAAGGAACTCGGCCTGCCCGGGTTCCGCGCCAAGCAGCTCGCGACCCACTACTTCCAGCACTACACGTCCGACCCGGCCAAGATGACCGACCTGCCCGCCGCCCAGCGGGAGCAGCTCGTCGCCGGGATGCTGCCGCCGCTCCTCACCGAGACCCGGCGGCTGGCGACGGACAACGGCGACACGATCAAGTTCCTCTGGAAGCTGCACGACGGCGCCCTGGTCGAGTCGGTCCTCATGCGCTACCCGGGCCGCATCACCCTGTGCGTCTCGTCCCAGGCCGGCTGCGGCATGAACTGCCCGTTCTGCGCCACCGGCCAGGCGGGGCTGACGCGCAACATGTCCACCGCCGAGATCATCGAGCAGATCGTCCGGGCCAACGCCGCGATCGCCGCCGGTGAACTCGGGGGCGATCCCCGCAAGGGCGGCAACGACCGCGTCGACGCCGAGCGCGTGACGAACATCGTGTTCATGGGCATGGGGGAGCCGCTCGCGAACTACAAGCGGGTGATGGACGCCGTGCGGTTGATGGTCGCACCGCAGCCGAACGGTCTCGGCATGAGTGCCCGCGGCATCACGGTGTCGACCGTCGGACTGGTGCCGGCGATGATCAAGCTCGCGGACGAAGGGATCCCGCTCACGTTCGCGCTGTCCCTGCACGCACCCGACGACGAGCTCCGCGACGAGCTCATCCCGGTGAACTCGCGTTGGAAGGCCGACGAGGCGATCGACGCCGCCCACAACTACTACGTGAAGACGGGCCGTCGTGTCTCGATCGAGTACGCGCTCATCAAGGACATGAACGACCACGCCTGGCGAGCCGACCTGCTCGCCGAGAAGCTCAACAAGCGCGGCAAGGGCTGGGTGCACGTCAACCCGATCCCGCTCAACCCGACGCCGGGCTCGGTGTGGACCTCGTCCGAGGTGCACGTGCAGGACGAGTTCGTCCGCCGACTCAACGCCGCCGGCATCCCGACGACCCTGCGCGACACCCGCGGCAAGGAGATCGACGGGGCGTGCGGGCAGTTGGCAGCGGCCGAGTAGGTCGGTCCGGTTCGTTCAGACGGGAGGCACAGTGCGGGTTCGCACCGTGCCTTCCGTCGTTCCGGGGGTCGCGCTCACCCCGTCGATCCCCGGATACCCGGGGGACACGTGCCGTTCACCCGACTGCGACACGCCCGGGAGGGACGACGGTTGGCAGGGCCCCCGGGGCGTGTGTAAAGTAATCACTCGTTGCCGCTGAGGCGGAGAACGGAACGGCCGAGACGGTCACAGGGTGCAAGCCCTGGATGCGCAGTCCGGACGGGGTCCCGCTCAGGCAACATCCCCCCCGAAGAAGTCGAAGTGATTCGACGTGTCTGACGGTGGAACAAGACGAATGCCTCTCTGGCGGAACCTTTCGGGGTCGAGCGGGGAGTGCGTCTGGTCCTTGAGAACTCAACAGCGTGCACATTGTCAATGCCAATCTATTGATTGACCTCGTGCCTGGTCGGCTTGCTGACTGGGTCATGAAGCAATTCCTTTTGGATTGAAGATTGTCAGTAGACAGTCAACAGTCAGAATCAACTCGGTCTGATGCCTTCGGGTGTTGGGTCTGTATTTTTTTAC
>NZ_JABMCF010000026.1 GCF_013359815.1 Curtobacterium flaccumfaciens
CGCCACGATCGAGGCCGCCATCCGCCAGGTCTTCGACCTGCGTCCGGCCGCGATCATCCGCGACCTCGACCTGCTCCGACCGATCTACGCGCAGACCGCGACCTACGGCCACTTCGGCCGCGAGCTCCCCGGGTTCACGTGAAAGCAGCTCGACCGTGTCGAGGAACTCCGCGCCGCCGCAGGACTTGCCACCATCGGGTCGAGCAATGTCTGAATAAGAAAGGCACGTAGTGCCGATATGACGAGAAGCCGGGGCGCAAGCCCAAAGCAGCGCCGCTCCGAAGAGATTCAACCGGTGCCGTCCATTGATGTCGGGAGAGGAGCACGCCGGCACCGGCCGAAAATTCTCGCGTGCGGCAGTGGCGACGGCTTGCGGCCCGGAACCTCGTCCGTACAATCGCCGAAGGCTTCCCGGGCAAACAACGAACCCCTTGGGGTTCGACAAGCACTGGCCGGCTTGTCGGCTCCCCTCAGACAAGATCAGCCCGCCAAAGGCGGCCCGCTCAGACTAGAACAGACCGCCGCCGGCGGTCCGTTGAGATCCTGCGTGCTCGGGGAGCTCGCCGACGCGCAGAGACCGGCGAACGTGAAACAGCCCCGGCCCTGCGGAGGGGTGCAGGGCCGGAGCCAGCTACAGCTCGAGCGAATTTGGGGGCTGCTCGAACTGCAGCGCCCAAAGCCACTGGGGGGAATGGCCGGACGCAGACCACCACGGTACGCACGGCTCACGACACCGGCAACCGTGCCGGCTATGACGTCGCTGAGACCTCCATGCGGTGCTTCACAGCCGCCCGCCACACCCACGCAGCGGTCGCGCCTGGCCACTCCCCCACGCGATCACCACCACGTCACACGTTTCGGCGATTGCGTTCGCTTCAATGCGGCAATCGACACCTCGGTGGGTGCCGATCCACGCGCGCACAGGTGCCGCCGGTACGAGGTCGCGCACCGGACCGCCCCGAGCGTCTGCAGGCAACGGCACTGCTTCCTCGGGCACCCACCAGTCGCGCCGGCGTTGAACCCCTTCTGGCCCCCACGCTCACTTGACCGGCGGTGTTGAATCGCGCTGGGCCGCCTTGATTCATCAGTCGCGCCGCGGAGCGTACGCATCTGGAGCTGTTGCACGTAAGGCGCACGGGTCAGGTGCCACACGACGTCTAGTCGCTGGCGGCCCGTCGGAGCATCAGTCGGACCCGGGTCCTACTTGAGCTGAACGTTGGGGCGGAACGGGGTGAAGCCGTGCGGCGTCTTGATCGGGACTGCTGCAGCTTTCGTTGACTCGTCCGTTTAGGCCGCGAGTCCGACCTGTGGGTTGATGATTGCTTCGTACTCGATGGGCGTCAACTTCCCGAGGCCCCGCTGTCGACGCTTCCGGTGGTAGGTCCCCTCGATCCAGTGCACGATCGCGACGCGCAGCTGCTCCCTGCTCGCCCACCGGCGCCGGTTCAGGACGTTCTTCTGCAGGAGCGCGAAGAAGGACTCCATCGCCGCGTTGTCGGCGCACGCGCCGACCCGACCCATCGAGCCGAGCAGTCCTGCGTCGCTGAGCGCGCGGACGAATCGCTTGGAACGAAACTGACTGCCCCTATCGGAATGAACCACTGTTCCGATCGGATTCCGTCGAGAGATCGCCCGTCTGCAGCGCCGCGACGGCGAGCGAGGAACGCATCCGAGAGCCGATGGAGTACCCCACGATGCGTCGGGAGCAAGCGTCTTTCACGGCGCAGAGGTACAGCTTGCCCTCGCTCGTGTTGTGTTCGGTGATGTCGGTCAGCCACAGCTTGTCGATGTCCGGCGCTGTGAACGCACGCTGCACCCGGTCGTCGTGCACGGGTGGTCCCGCCTTCCGGTTCAGACCCCGCTTCTTCGCGTGCAGAGACCAGAGTCGCTGCTGTGAGCACAGGCGCCAGACGCGCCGTTCCGACACGAGGTGGCCGGCTGCGGCGAGATCGTCGGCGATGAACCGGTACCCGAACGTCGGGTCGTCCCGGTGCGCGTCGACGGCGGCGTTGGTCAGGTGGGCGTTCACCCAATCGCGTCTACTTACGGGGTCTTTCCGCCAGGCATAGAACGCCTGCTTTGTGAAGCCCAGCACCCGGCAGGTCACCGTGACCGGGATCCGGTCGGCGGCGAGTTCGAGGACCAGCGGGTACATCATTTTGGGAGGTGCGCTTGCGAGAGATAGGCGGCCGCTCGGCGCAGGATCTCGTTCTCCTGCTCAAGCAGCCGGTTCCGTTTCCGCAGTTCTCGAAGCTCCGCGTTCTCTACGGTCGTGACGCCGGGCTTGACGCCGTCGTCGACGTCCGCGCGGCGCAACCAGTTCGCCACGGTTCCTTCGGAGATCCCAAAGTCCTTCGCGACCTGCGTCAACGGGATCTCCCCGCGACGAGCGACCGCGACCACGTCGCGTCGGAACTCCTCCGGATAGGGCCTGGGCATGATCGACATCCTTCCAGCGAGGAGCACGTCCTCACAGGTCAGGAGTCAACCGAACCTGCAGCAGTCCCATCCGCTAACAGCAGGGCAGTTGCGATTGGGGGTTGGGCTGAGCTCTGAGGGGTGGCGGGAAGGCGAAGGTGCTCTTGCAGTAACGAATCACGAGAACGACGCGCCGGCGGTGAATCAGTGCGACCACCTGCTGTCGCTGATGCTCGCCACGGTAGACAGAACGTTCTAACGCGCCTATGGTGGCTTCGCCAGACGGCCGTCTGGCGAAGCTCTGTGCGCTCGTGTACTGCGCGAGCACCCGCTACGAAACTTTGGAGTGATCTGTGCGACTCACGAAGATCCCGGTTGTCCTGCTGGCCCTCGCATCTGCGGTGAGCCTGATTTCCGGGGCTACGGCGGCAAGCAGTTCGCCGAACGCAAAGATCCCGATTTTCGACAAGGACAGTTATCTCTTCAACAACAAGTGGGGCGGAAACTCCGGCCTTCAGACCATTCGCGACCAGAACGGTGAGGGACACCTCGAATGGGCCTGGGGTAACTCGGCCACCAGCGTCCAGGGGTACCCGTCGGTCGTCCGCGGGTGGCACTGGGACACCCCGGGGTTCAAGACCCACACCCTCCCAATCGCCGTTACCAGCCCGAAGGCCTGCTCATTGCGGAGCACGCTGAAGTACAAGCTCAAGGCCTCTGGTGCCTACGACGCCGCCTACGACCTGTGGACTGCCACGGGCCGGAACCTGTCCTGGCAAACGAAGCCGTCGCTCGAGGTTATGGTCTGGGGTGAGCACGAGCGTGTGAACCCTGCCGGGTCGCCCACGGGCACGGCTACCATCGGAGGTCACAACTGGACCGTCTGGCGCGGAACCGGACCCTTTGGTGGTCCCGTGGTTTCCTTCGTCGCCGGGTCCGGTGCCCTGCACGGATCGCTCAACCTCATGCAGTTTGTGCGCACCGCCGCCGGACCCGACGCTGATCCGAACCTCCGGTTGATCAGTACGGAGTTCGGCGTCGAAGTGACACAGGGAAGCGGATCCGCGACGGTCCAGAAGTGGACGCAGCAGCGCTCGAGGAGCTGCAAGTGACCCGGGCGACGCGGGTCATCAGCACGGCACTCGGTGCCGCGTTGGTGGCGACCGCAGCGCTCGGCATCGCTCCGGCGCAACGCGACGCCCCGGCGCATGCATCTTCAGTGGCGCCGACGCCTGCCGCAGGGGCCGTCAAAGTGTCGTCCGGATTCGCGACCCACTACGACTTCGGACCGGGCGGCGGCACCACCAACGGCAACTGCTCGTTCCCGGCGCTTCCGCAGGGCGAGCTCTACGTCGCCGTTGGCCCCGACAAGTACCAGCACGGCGCCGGATGCGGGACGTTCCTCGACGTTACGGGGCCGAAAGGCAAGGTCCGTGTGGTCGTGATGGACCAGTGCCACGAGTGCGGCGCCACCCACCTCGACCTCAGCGACTCCGCGTTCCGGAAAATCGGAAACTACAACGCCGGCAAGATCCCGGTGCGGTTCAAGGCAGTCAAGAACCCGGCCGTCCCTCCCATCGCGCTCCATTTCAAGGACGGCTCCTCCGCGTACTGGTTGGCGCTGCAGATCATCAACAACGGCAACGCAATCCGCTCGGTCACGATCAGCAAAAACGGTCGGAGCCAGACATTGACCCGGACCGAGTACGGCTACTGGATCGCCCCCCGGGGAGCCGGCAAGGGACCATACTCAATCAAGATCAGGGACGCGCTCGGGCACAGCGTGACGATCCGGAACGTTCCGCTAAAACCAGGAAAGGTCCAGCAGACGAAGACCCGCCTCTACAACTGAAACAACACCCATGGCGTCCCACTGCACCAAGTGGGGCTGCCGACGGTTTATCTGACTCGTCGGTTTCAACTGCGAGTGCGACCGCGGGCTTCGCTTGTTGCTTGATGGGTGTCAACCTCGGCGGTGGTGTGCTCGGTAAAGTCCGTCGACCACACCCGTTTCAGGTCAGGTGCGGTGAACGTCCGACGGCCCCAGTTGTCATGCGCCGGCGGTCTGGCCTTCCCGGTCACACGGCGTTTCTTGGCCTGTATCGAGCACTATCTCTGGCAGGACGAATATATTATCGCAGCCACTGGTATTCGTACTCTGGCCTTCCCGGCCCGGCGTATCGCACGTCCCTCTCGACTTGACCGGAGGTGATGAGGTACTCCAAGTAGCGTCGCGCTGTCACGCGCGATATACCCGTCGCCGCTGCCACCTCACTCGCGGACGCACCACAAGGCGATCCAATGAGGACGGTTTGGATCAGCTCAAGCGTCTCGCGGGCGATGCCTTTGGTGAGCTCGGCTGGCATCGCCGGTCGAAGGGCGCTCAGACGCTTGTCGATGTCCGCCTGGGTCAGTGACCGACGGTCCTCGAAACCGCTGCGGAAGTCGCGGTACGTGGTGAGCCGTTCCGCGAACGTGCGGTAGCTAAAGGGCTTGACGAGGTACTGAACGATCCCGAGCGCGATCGCGTTCCTCACACCACGTGCGTCGTGCGCTGCTGTTACCGCGATCACGTCGACTGCGGACCCGGCGGCCCGCAGCTCACGGACGAGTTCGAGGCCGTGGGCATCGGGCAGGTTGAAGTCCAGCAAGACGAGGTCTGGCCGTTCGGCAGCGACGGCGGCCAGCATGGCACGGCCGTTAGCCGCCGAACCGACGACCGTGAAGCCCTCGAGGCGGCTCACGTACGCGGCGTGCGCTTCCGCGGTGAGCGGTTCGTCCTCGACGATGAGGACACGGACGTCGCCGGTCACACCGTCCCCCGACCCGGTGCCAGATCGACCGTGAATGTGCTGCCCTCGGGTCCGGTCGTGACGGTGATGTCGCCGCCGTTCCGCGCGACGATGGAGCGGACGAGGTCGAGTCCGACTCCCCGCCCCTCCGGGCCCGACGGCTTCGTCGACCAGCCCCGCTCGTAGGCGACGTCGACGTCCGGGATGCCAGCACCGTTGTCTCGAACAACGAAGTGGGTGTGCCCGCCGGTGGCGGTCACGACCACGTCGACGGACGGATCGCGGCCGACCCCGTCTCCCGTGACCGCGTCGACGGCGTTGTCGATGAGGTTGCCGACGACGGTGATGACGTCGCCGGCCGGGACTGGCACCGGACCTCGGAGGCCGGATGTGTCGATCGTGAGCGTGACGCCGCGCTCGTGTGCTTGGGCTCGTTTGCCGTTCAGGACGGCGATGATCACCTCGGCGGTGACGGCCCCGCTGTCGTCGGCTGCACCACGTTCGCCGACGCCCGCGTGCCGGTCGATCTCGTCCGAGGCGAGCCGGATCGCCTGGTCCACATGCCCGAGCTCCATGAGCGCGACTACCGTGTGCAGGCGGTTGGCGAACTCGTGGGTCTGTGATCGCAATGCATCGGTGAGCGTCCGTGTGGCCGCGAGTTCGCCGGACAGGTGCTGGAGTTCGGTCTGGTCGCGGATCGTCGCTACCGTGCCGAGGGGCTTCGCCGATGCCCGCGAGAACGCGATCTCCTGGTTGACGACGAGCGCCCGGTCGGCACTCACGTACGTCTCGTCCACGGCTCGGTCGCCCGACGCGAACAGTGCCCGCAGCTCGTCCGACACGTCGAGCTCCTCTAGCGGGATCGGCTCCTGGCGTTCGGTCGGTGCGGGGAGGTTCAGCAGTTCCGCGGCTCGGTCGTTGTGCAGCACGACCGACGCCGACCGGTCGATGACGACGAGCCCCTCATGGATGGAGTGCAGCACGCCCTCGTAGGAGGCGAACACCCGTGCGAGCTCCTCGGGACCGCGCCCAGCGGTGACGCGGTCGAGGTAGCGGCTGAGCAACCACGAGAACAGCGCCGACACCGTGACGATCGACAGGGCCAGCGCGATGCCCGACGCGAGCCGGGGCAGCAACGCGCTCGATAGGTTCGCGACCGTCACGCCCGCTGCCACCAGGCCGACGACCCTGCCTTCACCGTCTTCGATGGGGGTCACGGCGCGCACCGAAGGTCCGAGCGTGCCGGCGAAGGTCTCCGTGAACGTCCTGCCCTGCAGTGCCGGCGCGATCGTCCCGCGGAACGGCTGCCCGATCTCGGAGCGGTCCGGGTGGGTCCACCGCGTCCGATCCGGCGCCATGATGGTGATGAAGTCGATGTGCGTGCGGCGCATCAGATCGAGGGCGTACGGCTCGAGCCGTCTCGCAGGATCACTGCTCGTCGCCTGTTCGCGCACGAAGGGGTTCCGGGCGATCGAGACCGCGACGTCGCGGGAGCGCGCAGCGGCGTCGGCCTCGAGGTCGGCGCGGGCCGACACCCAGCTCCAGGCGCTGCCCACGGCGACGCCGGCGACGACGAACAACAGCTGCAGGGCGAAGAGTCGCCTGGCGATGCTCCACCGTCTCGGCGCCACGGTCCAGCCCTCCTCGCTTCGTCGCGTGCGCACCATTGTCCGGCACACGTGCCGTGTCCGCCGTCTTCCGTGAACGCTATGAACGCAAGTCGCCATCCTGCCCTGTTCCACGCGACAGTGGGGCCCGTTCCCCTCGAGAACGAGCCCGACCGGAGCGACGACGCCTCGGTCCTGACGACAAGGAAGTCTCATGGCATCGACACGTTCCTCCACCGCGCGAGCCGCCGGGCGCCGCCGCCTGGATCGTTCGCACTGGCTCTACATCGCCGTCATCGCGGCGGTGGCCGCCGGCATCGTCGTCGGACTGACGGCGCCGACCTTCGCGGTCGGTCTCAAGCCGATCGGCGACGGGTTCATCGCGCTCATTAAGATGATGATCGCCCCGGTGATCTTCTGCACGATCGTGCTGGGCGTCGGGCCCATCGCGAAGGCGGCGACGGTCGGCAAGGTCGGTGGACTGGCACTCGGCTACTTCATCGCGATGTCGACGTTCGCGCTGGCGATCGGGTTGGTCGTCGGCAACCTGATCCACCCCGGGGACCACCTCGACATGTCGAAGGCTACGTACGAGCTGCCCGCCGGCTCGAGCGAGGACGCGTCGACGACGTCCGGGTTCCTGCTCGGAATCATACCCGCGACGCTCGTGTCGTCGCTGACGAGCGGCAGCATTCTGCAGACGCTGTTCGTCTCGCTGCTCGTCGGATTCGCGCTCCAGGCGATGGGTGAGAAGGGTGCGCCGATCTTGACCGGGATCCGGCACCTCCAGGCGCTCGTGTTCCGCATCCTCGCGATGGTGATGTGGGCCGCTCCGATCGGTGCATTCGGGGCGATCGCGGCCGTCGTCGGTGCGACCGGCGTTTCGGCACTCGTCGCCCTCGGCACGCTCATGGGCGCCTTCTACATCACCTGCATCGTGTTCGTCGTCGGGGTCCTCGGCGTCATGCTGCGTTTCGCCGCCGGGGTGAACATCTTCCGGCTCATGAAGTACCTGGGCCGCGAGTACCTGCTGATCGTGTCGACGTCCTCGAGCGAGGTGAGCCTGCCGCGCCTCATCGCGAAGATGGAGCACCTCGGCGTTTCGAAGCCCGTGGTCGGTGTCACGGTGCCGACCGGCTACTCGTTCAACCTCGACGGCACCGCGATCTACCTGACGATGTCTTCGCTGTTCATCGCCAACGCCCTCGGCACGCCGCTGAACATCCCCGAGCAGATCTCGCTCCTGGTGTTCATGATCATCGCATCGAAGGGTGCAGCCGGTGTGACCGGTGCCGGCCTGGCGACCCTCGCCGGTGGCCTGCAGGCGCACCGCCCCGACCTCGTCAACGGCGTCGGCCTGATCGTGGGCATCGACCGCTTCATGTCCGAGGCCCGGGCGCTAACGAACTTCACCGGCAACGCGGTCGCGACCGTGCTCGTCGGCACGTGGACCCGGCAGATCGATAAAGTCCAAGTCGACCGCGTGCTCTCCGGTGCGTCGCCGTTCGACGAGCGCACGATGTCCGCCGACGACCACGGCATGAGCCGCCCCTCGGTCGCGCAGGAGGAACGCATCTCGACCGAGGCCGTCCGCACCATCGTCAATCCCGAAGGTTCGACGGCCCCGGCCGAGCGCCGCTGACCCCTCCCCGACCACCCGCTGCAAGGAGATCGCCGATGATCACCAACCCCAACCACACGACGCCAGCGCCCGCCACCGTCCCCGGCTCGCCGCGGGTCGCCCTGGAGGCGTGGGTCGCTGAGGTCGCGTCCCTCACCCGCCCCGACACCATCGTCTGGTGCGACGGTTCACCTGACGAGACCGCACGGCTCACACAGATGTTGGTCGACGAGGGCAAGCTCATCGCACTCGACCCGGAACGACGGCCCAACAGCTATCTCGCGCGCTCCGCGCCCTCGGATGTCGCCCGCGTCGAGGGTCGCACGTTCACCTGCTCACGCACGCCAGAGGATGCCGGGCCGACGAACCTGTGGCGCGACCCGACGACGATGCGCTCCGAGCTGCGTGAGCTGTTCGCTGGGAGCATGCGGGGTCGGACGATGTACGTCGTGCCGTTCTCGATGGGCCCGGTTGACGGGCCGATCTCGCAGCTCGGCGTGGAGATCACCGATTCGGCGTACGTCGTCCTAAGCATGGGCAAGACGACACGGCTCGGGCCCGACGTCCTCCGGTCGATCTCTGCGGGGACCCCGTGGGTGGCCACCGTGCACAGCGTCGGGCACCCCCTGCGCGGCCACGACGGTGCACTGCGGGACGACGTCGCCTGGCCGTGCAACGAGACGAAGTACATCGTGCAGTTCCCGGAGACACGCGAGGTCTGGTCCTACGGTTCCGGCTACGGCGGCAACGCCCTGCTCGCGAAGAAGTGCTTCGCGCTGCGCATCGCCTCGGTCATAGGACGTGACGAGGGATGGCTCGCCGAGCACATGCTGCTCATCCGCCTGAACTCCCCCGAGGGGCGGTCGTTCCACATCGCCGCAGCGTTCCCGTCGGCGTGCGGGAAGACCAACCTCGCGATGCTCCAGCCCACTTTGCCCGGATGGTCAGTAGACACAATCGGCGACGACATCGCCTGGCTCCGGCCAGGTCCCGACGGACGGCTGCACGCCATCAACCCGGAGGCCGGCCTCTTCGGCGTTGCGCCCGGAACCGGGACCGGCACGAACCCGGTCGCGGTCCAGACGATCGCGGCGGACACGATCTTCACCAACGTCGCACTGACCGATGACGGCGACGTCTGGTGGGAAGGACTCACCCCAGAGCCGCCCGCTCACCTGGTCGACTGGACCGGAGCGGACTGGACACCGGAGCGAGGGACCCCGGCAGCACACCCGAACGCCCGCTTCACCGTCGGGCTGGGCCGTTGCCCGTCGCTCGCGGACGACTGGGAGCAGAGCGTCCCGATCGACGCCGTCGTGTTCGGGGGCCGGCGCTCGACGAACGTCCCGCTCGTGGCCCAGGCGTCGACGTGGTCCGAGGGCGTGTTCATGGGCGCGACCATGTCGTCCGAGCAGACCGCCGCCGCCGAGGGCGCGATCGGGGAACTCCGCCGCGACCCGTTCGCGATGCTGCCGTTCTGCGGGTACGACATGGCGAAGCACTGGGCGCACTGGCTCGAGATCGGCGACCAGCTCGGAAGCAACGCCCCGGCCGTGTTCCAGGTGAACTGGTTCCGGAAGGGCGACGACGGCCGTTACCTGTGGCCGGGCTTCGGTGAGAACGCCCGTGTGCTCGAGTGGATCGCACGACGCATCGAGGGGCGCGTCCCCGCCATTGAGACGCCGATCGGCCTGGTCCCCGACGTCGACGACCTCGACGTGCAGGGGCTCGCGCTGCCGCCCGCGCAGCTCAACGCACTGTTCGCTGTCGACCCGGCATCCTGGCTTGCCGAGTGCGACCTCACCGAGGAGTTCCTCGCAACGTTCGACGAACGAACGCCCCCGGTGTTCACTGCGATCCTCGACGAGCGCCGCGCATCGCTCCGAACCGCGGCCTCCACGCGGCAGGCCGTCTGATGCGCACCGAGGCGGACCAGGACCATCAGGCCAACGCACAGACCCTGCCCACACGACACCAGGCCGAGACCCGCGACCGCATGCAGCGTGACTGGGCCGACAAGCTTGCCGCGGCCGAAGCGATGGTGCCGCTCATCGGTCGGCTCTACCGACGCGACGACATCGCGCCCTCCGTGCACGGCCGGCCCCTCGTCGGACAGTCCCCCATCGGGATCCTCAAGGCGCACCGGTCGACGCGCCGAGTGGACGACGCGGAACTGTCCGTCGAGGAAACTCAGGCGATCCTCACCGAACTCGACACCATGTCGCTGTCGTCCGCGTCCGTGGACATCGCCGCCCTGGCCGCGCGGTACCGGACCGACCGGCTCGGCGTCACACTGCGTGAATTCCTCGACGACGAGCTCTTCCTTGCCCGCGGCAACACGAGCCCCGACGCCGGGCGCGACGTGCCGCGCGATGTCGTTCTCTACGGCTTCGGTCGCATCGGACGCATGCTTGCCAGGATCCTGCTCGAACGTGCCAGCTCCCACGCCCCACTCGCCCTTCGCGCGGTGGTCGTCCGTGGTCGCGGCCCCGACGACCTGACCAAACGTGCCAGCCTGCTGCGACGGGACTCGATCCACGGTCCCTTCGCCGGCACGATCTCGGTCGACGAGCAACACGACACGATCACTGCGAACGGCACGCTGATCCAGTTCATCTCGTCGGATGCCCCCGCCACGGTCGACTACAGGGCGTACGGCATCGACGACGCCATCGTCGTCGACACCACCGGGCGGTGGCGCGACGCCGAGGGACTTGGACAGCATTTGCTCGCCCCGGGAACATCCCGCGTCCTGCTCACCGCGCCCGGCAAGGGCGACGTAAAGAACATCGTGCACGGGATCAACCACCACGACATCGGCGAGGATCCCGTCATCAGTGCCGCGTCCTGCACCACGAACGCGATCGTCCCGGTGCTCAGGGCTGTGTCGAGCGCGTTCGGCATTGTGCACGGGCACGTCGAGACGGTGCACTCCTCCACGAACGATCAGAACCTCGTGGACAACTACCACCCCGCCGATCGCCGCGGTCGCGCCGCGGGGCTCAACATGGTCATCACCGCGACCGGGGCCGCCCGCGCGGCGGAAAAAGCCCTCCCGGAACTAGGTGGCAGACTCACGGGCAACGCGGTCCGGGTTCCCACGCCCAACGTTTCACTGGCGGTCCTGCACCTCACGCTCGACGGTCCGGTGACGCGCGACGAGGTCAACGAGCTCCTCCGCGACGCCTCGCTCACCTCGCCGCTCCGGCGGCAGATCGACTACGTCGAATCTCCGGAGATCGTCTCCACCGACATCCTCGGCAGCCACCGCGCCGGTGTCGTCGATGGGCTGGCGACGATCGCAGACGGTTCCGAACACGTGGTCCTGTACGTCTGGTACGACAACGAGTCCGGCTACAGCCGCCAGGTTTACCGGATCCTGCAAGAGATGACCGGCGGCCGCCGGATGATGTTGCCATCCGCGCAGCTTGCAGGCTTCAGGCACGGTCACGGTCACGGTCACGGTCACGGTCACGGTCACGGTCACGGTCACGGTCACCCTATTCGAACGTGAATCGATACGTCCAGACCGTCCAACGAATCACACAACCTGGGGAATCACAATCCCTCAACGCGCAGAGAATCGACCTCCCCACCAACCTCCACGACCTCGACCTCGACTCCGAAGACGGAGAGCCCGAGCTTGTCCTCGCGGGATTCTCACATCCAAATATCTATAGATGAATTAGCCTCCGCGAAACCGAAGTGTGGCAGCGTCTGCGGTACGACGTATGTACAGCCCTCTTGCCCATGGCCGTTCGCTGGCGTCGGTGGTCACGGCCCGATCAATACGAGGGTCCGAAATTGGTTCCTCAGCGACAGTTACCTACCTAAACCTCAGGGTTGAGATTTTTTAGCGCCGACGCCCACTCAGACGACCAGAGCACCGCCCTAGACCGCGCTGCCGACGGCCTGGACCGCACTGGGTACGACGTCGTGCAGACGAACACGCTGAGCTCGACCGCGGCCGGAAACATCATCGTCCGCGCCGTAGCCCGGTCGACGGAGAGCCAGCCGCACGAAGCACCCGGACCGAACTGCGACGCCGCCCTGGCAGCGTACGTGCAGTCGATCTCCGCGGGTGATGAGCCTAGCGAGATGTACCAGCTCGGTTCATCGGGGCCGAGTGCGGTGCTTTCGCCTTGGCGTTCGAGTGCGTCGCTGAGCTTGTTGTAGGTGACATCGTAGTCGCTGACGACCTCAAGTGAGACCGTGGTGCCGTCGGCAAGCTGGATCAGGGTGTCGGGTTGCCGTGGGGCTGTGCCGTCGTCGGAGCGTTCGACCTGCACGTCGAGGTGCTCAGCGACGATCCGGCGGGAGAGGCGTTCGAGGAGACGTAGGGCGTCCATGCGGGTTCTGCTCTCTCTAGCGGCGAGTGTTGAGCGACTGGCGTCTTAGACGAGCTCGAGCGTGCTGGTGAGCTCGCCGACCGAGACGCGGAACACACGGGCGATCGTCTCCAGCTCCGCCGGCTTCCATCGTGTCTGACCGCGCAAGCGGTATCGAAGCGCCGGCACCTCGAGACCGAGAAGGCCCGCCAGCGCCCGGACGTCGCTCACTGGCGCGTCGGGAGCACTCAGAAGTCCTCTGATGCGGTCACCGGCCGTTCGGCCCGTTGAGACGCGCTCGGAGGCGTCCTCGACGCGGGGCGGGTGGCCGGCCCGGCCGCGAGCGCGCTCCTGCTTCCGCTTCCGGTAGACGTCAACGTGTTCCTTGAGGAAGAGCGGCGAGCGCTCCGTTTCGGGGTTGACGCGTGTGGGGAAGTCGCTGTCGCGCACGGCGTAGGCGCGGACGGTTTCGATCGAGACGTGGAGGGCCTCGGCGATGTCGGCGTAGTTGACCAGGTTCGACACGGCGGCTCCTCTCGTTAGTACGAATGTACCCGGGAGTGGCTCGACGTCGTATGCGGGTTGCGCGTCGCGCGGGCTATCGGCAGAGGCGGAACGTGCCGTGGGTAGTCAGGTGGTTGGGGGGACTTCGGCGTTGGTGGGGTGCCAGAGCACGGTGACGGGGAGTTCGAGGCGGTTCCATGGTGCGAAGGTTCGCTCGTCGCCGAAGGTCGTGCCGATGCCGGTTTCGTGACGGCATGCGATGGTGCCGGCGGCGGAGCGGACGACGACTCCGGCCGGAAGCTGTTCCAGCTCCTCCTCGGAGTTGATCGTCTGCGGTGTAGGCGGGGTGTCCGGGTCGGAGACGCGCACCTCGCCGATCATGTCGCTGTAGTCGGCGCGGAGGTGGCCGCCGAAGTGCTGCTGCGTGTACTCGGCGACGGTGTGGATCGCGAGGTCTGTCGCGTCCTCCTTGCGGCGCGGAACGCTGTGCCGGCGCTGTCCGGTTCTCCGATCCAGATCTTCGGCGTCAGTTGGCTGGCTTCGAGTGCGAACTTCATGCGGTGTCTCCCTTGCGTCGGCGGTTGGGTGCTGTGTGAGTGCTCGAGGCGGCGGTGTGCTGGGTGTCCGTGCGCGTTCCGGAGGCGGCTCCCGGGTCATCCTTGGGGAGGGTCTTGCCGAAGTGGTCGTCAAGCTCGCATCGGTGGGGTGATTGACGGTAGCGATGGCGTGCGGTTCACGCGTTGTCATTGACGAGGTCGTCAATGTAGATTTCGCTGTGATCGTGGGTGAAGACGCGGGTGTGGCGCACCGTGTAGCCGCGCTTGGCCCAGCTGTTGAGGTCTTCGAGCCGTTGGCCGAGCTTGCGGGTGCGGGAGTAGTCGTTGCTGGCGGAGTTGTCATGTGGGACGACGGTGTGGATGGACTCGTAGTGCTTGCTCACTCGGGTGTTCTTTCGTGCTTCACGAGGCGCAGACGTGCCACTGGTCGCGGGGGAAGTCTCGAAGCTGCCCGTCGACGTCGACGGTGAGGGTCGTCCGGTCACGGCGCCGGTATCGGCCTTGGACGAGGTCATAGCCCCAACCGTCTGCGCCGTGCCACCAGCGCACGAGTTCGATCGTGTGGCCGCGTCTAAGGGTGACCGGTTCGAACTCGACGATCGGTTCGACCTCGGCGGCCGGGTGGCTGTCAGCGACGGTGCTCATGCGGCTCCTCGCGGTGTGGTGAGCGACGGGACGGTGACGTCAGCGAGTTCCGCGAGGGCGGGCTCCGCGTCAGCGTGGGGGCGTCCAGCACGAGCCGCCAGCGTTCCAGCAGGTCGGTGCGACCTCGGGCCACGATTCGCGTTCGAACCACACCACGGTGTGCACGCCATGCGCTGCCGTCCGGGCGAGTACGTCGTCGGCAGCGCTGAAGAGCGTCCGGTCGAGGTTGAGGCTGACGCGGAGGCACAGGTTGCATCCGGGGGGGTGCCGTCGGCTGCTGCGACGGCGTAGTTCGACCACGTGAACACGTACAGCGCCTGCAAGCGGCCGTCGGGGTGGATGCGGGTGGTGAGCAGTCCCGCCGGGCACGGGCCGGGGCCCAGGGAACCCGAGGGTGGCCGAAGGAGTCGCGGTCGTAGCCGCGGGCGGTCGCTGCGTGCAGTTTGCGGACTGCGGCGGTGTTGATGGCGCTGCCGTCGACGAGGCCGGCGTCCTGCAGTTGGTCGGTGACGGTGGGGGCGGCGCTGACGGAGAGGCTGCCGGCGGGTGCGTGGCCGGGGGCATAGTGAACGCCGGCGACGAGGGCGACGGCGATGCCGACGGCTGCGAGACCGCTCCAGAGGTTCCGGCGGCGGCTCACGAGCGCGCTCCTGCCCGCTCGGCTGCCCAGGCGGCGACGTCGCCCCACTGGGGTCGACGGGACGGGCAGTGGATGTCGGAGTTGTGCAGCGCAGCGGCACGCTCGGCCGCCTCGTAGCTGGTGGCGTCCTCCCTGGTGGGGTTCCACTTGCAGCTGGTGCAGCGGGCGACCCACAGGCTGCCGATGGGCACGACGGTGCCGATCGGTGTGGTGTCGACGAGCTGGCCGTACTCGAGCACGTTCTCGTCGGCGAACTCCGCCGGTGTCGGGCTGGCGAGGTCCGGGTAGTGGTTGGCGGGTGCGTCCTCGAGGAGGGCCGCGTACGCCTCTGCGAACTGATCGGCGAGTGCGGTGTCGGCGCCGTGGCTGGTGGCCCAGAAGATCGCGCGACGGTAGTGGGAGACGAAGTGGGTCATGGCGTTCACGCGGTCCTCTGCTGCTTGGAGGGGCGCCCGGTGAGGTTTCTGGGGAGACCGAGCTTGGTCGTGCGGATGCGGAAGGCGGTGTGCTCGCTGCAGCGGAGTGCGTTGGCGATCTCGGGGTCGTTGAACCCGTCTCCGTGGAGTCGGCGCACCTCGTCGTCGACGCGCTCGAGGATGGCGACCACGCGGGTCGGGGCTTCCGCCGGCTCGTCTTCGGGGACAGCCGGGGCGGGGATCCGGATCGGTGCCGGCGGCGCCGGGCGGACCGGCGCGGGGGTGGGGGTGTCGATCGCGGCGGCGCCGGCGATGTTGAGGATGTGCACGGCGGTGGCGCGCAGGAGTGCGGCGACGGTGGTGCCGTTCGCGGTGGCGTAGGCGTCGAGCGCCATCCAGTGGGTGCGCGGGAGATCGGTGCGGACGGGGACGTCGAAGCCGAAGTCCACGTCGTCGGGGTGGTTCATGCGATGGCCTCCTGTCGGTTCCGGCGCTGCCGGCGGGTCTTGCTGCGGTAGGCGAGCATCTGCATCGAGTCGCCACCGGTCAGGCTGCTGGCGGTGCGATGCACGGTCGGCCCGACCGGGGTGCGACGCGGCGCGTGGATGGCCTTGTCGATGAGGGTTTCGATCAGCACGTTCGGCGCGGCGGGGGTTCGCAGCTGCCGACCCATGACTGTCAGCTGGACGAGGGTCGCGGCGCGCACGTGGATCTCGATCGGCACCAGGTCGGTGGGTTCGATCTGCATGGTGACTCCCTTCGTTGCCTCTACCTGATAGAGGTGCCGCGAACGGGCGGGACCGGGACAAATCCGTCCTCGGCGCCGGCGAGGGCGTCGCGATCGAAGCGGAGGACCCACACGACACGGATGAGCTCGTGCATCGAGAGGGAGTGCCCCTGCTCGCACAGGACTGCGGCGACGGCTGCCGGGACGGCAGGGGTGGCCGGGGCGGTGGCGTGCACGCGTCGAGCCCAGTCGATCGGGGCGGCCATCGGGATGACGAAGTCCGGGTGGGCCGAGGTGGTGCGGGCCCGCCCGTCGCTGTAGCGGATCTCCAGACGCGGCCACAGCTCGGCGGGCGTCACCGAGACGACGACGCCGGTGTAGTCGAGCACGGTCGCACCGCGCTCGTTCATGTACATGCCGGCGACTCGTTGGCCCGGCTCGAATCCTATCCTCATGTCAACCACGTTAAGTAACCGGGTTGACATTGTCAACCCAGTTATGTAACTCGGTTGTTAGTTTGGCGTGTCACCTGGTTGGGTAACCCAGTGCGCCTAGAGTGCTGGCATGACTTCCCAGGACGAGGCCCGCGACCAGCTGCAGCAGGTCGCCGCCGACATCGAGCGGCTCCGGAGCGAGCTCGATGACGCGATCTCCCAGCGGTACGACATCGTCGAGGCCGCTCGAGCGGCGGGGATCACGTGGCGAGAGGCCGCAACGATCCTCAAGATGACCGAGACCGGCCTGATGAAGACGCAGGGCGCGACGAAGAAGGCTCGCGCCAAGAGCTGACACGATCGCGGGACGCGAGAGGGGGCCGCTGCCGAAGTGCAGCGACCCCCTCTCACATGCCGAGTCAGGCGGCGTGGCGCGTGAGGACTTCCGTGATGCGGTCGGCGAGCTCCCGCACCTGCTTGTGGTCGATGCCCTTGACCTCACCCTGAACGTCGAGCGCCGTCGGTCGGCCCGGGAACCGGAGAATGGCGCGGAAGTCGTCGATGCCAGGCATCACGAAGTAGTCGATGCGACCGGCGGTCGCAGCGCCGTCGAGGGCGCTCCAGGCGTCGCGCATGTCTTCGCTCTTGGACGTCAAGTTGCCGCTGGTGACTTGGGCGAAACGAGCGCCACCCGCGGGGAAGGCGTCGGCGATCACATCGCAGGCCTCCTCGAGCGCGCTGCGCAACGCGTCCGGGGTCTTGAACTGCTGCTGGATCTTGATCGTCTGCGTCACCGTCGCCATAGCAAGATTCTCCTAGGCACCACCGACAGGTGCCGCGTTCGCTGCGCTCGCAGGCGACGAGGCGGCGCCACCGATCGAGTTCATGGCGCGAGGCTGCGCGAGTTGCTCAGCTGGCACGATGCCGTCATGGAACTCGACGCGCTGTACGCGCTGCCCCCGGCGGACCAACGGACGTTCCTGCTGGGGCGACTGGCCACGGAGACGACCCGCATGGACATCGCGCTGCGGTTCCTCAACGCATCCCTGGACGGCAGGACTGAGAGCGATTCGTTCCGATACGCACTGGACCGCTTCCAGGTGAACGTCGACGAGTGCGAGGTGAAGGTGGCCGCCACCGGTCGGCTGTCGGACGACGAGCGCCCGCTCATCCGGGCAACTCTCGACGCCGCTCGCGCCGTCTACAGGCGCCGCAACCGTTTCGTGCACGACCTGCTTCGAGAAGATCTCTTCTCGAAGGACTGGGAGCTCATGCGGCTGAACCGGACGGGAGAGGAGTTCACCACGACGAACGCCGGCGACATGATCGCGCTGGTCTGTAACCTCGTCAGCGTGACCTACCGGCTCCGCGGGGCGGCGATCTACGCCTTGCAGGGCGGGTGGGCGGCGATGGCGTTCGGCACTGTCGTGGGGCAGTGGGACGGCACCGCGGACATCTCCCGCTGAAGCGCGCGGTCGTGCCGCGCATCGCGTTGGCTCAGTTCACGACGACCGGCACGTAGACGTCGACAGCTCGCGCACCTGCGTGGCCGGCTTCGGACAGTTCGTCGATGATGGCCGCGCGGACTGTGACGGGGTCAAGGCCGCCGTGCCCGGATCCAATCAGCGGCAGCAGCATGCTGCTGAACCCGGCAGCTGCCGTGGCATCGACGGCGTTCCGCGCGGCGGTTCGCACGCTGCACTCGGATGCTCGCCATGCGGCGTTGATGCCGGCGACATGAACGATCGCCGCAGCTCCGTCCCACTGCCCGCTGCCTGTCAGGACCGCTTCGCCGAGCACGAGGAGACGCCGCTGGGCCAGCTCTTTCCAGGGTTCCGGACCCGTCCGGGTGAGCAGCGCTCCAGAGATCCCGCCTGGCTGCATCAGCCAGCGGGGGACGAAGTT
Source organism: Curtobacterium flaccumfaciens (assembly GCF_013359815.1). GTDB lineage: Bacteria > Actinomycetota > Actinomycetes > Actinomycetales > Microbacteriaceae > Curtobacterium > Curtobacterium flaccumfaciens. Next base: position 18,595 of record NZ_JABMCF010000026.1, read on the forward strand.
ACGGTTCCAGGGGTTCACGAACACGTCGGTGCCGGCGTCGAAGACGTCGCCGCTGTAGTCGTGCAGTACTGCGGTTCCGACGTTCACGCGTTCGGTCATGCGAGGGCACCTCCCTCCTGCCGCTCCATGACCGTTGTGGCGGGGCCGGCGATGATGAGCGTCTCGAGTGGCGTCTCTCGCAGATCCTGCAGCGCGCGTGGGTGGTCGCGGAGCTCGAGGGGGTGAGGCCGTCGGTCAGCAGACCGTCGCGAGCGCCTGCGAGAGCCTTGCGACGAACAGCTCCGTCGGTACTTCCAGGCTGAGGCGCAGCATCGTGCGTGCGGCGTTGCGCACGAGGTTCCCGTCTGTCGAGTACGGGGTCGCCCAGATCAGTTTCTGCAGCGGAGCGAGCTGGGCGAAGCAGATGTGGTCGTAGCCGTTTCCGTCCGGTCTGATGCCCAAGCGGGGAGTGTCCGCAGCGCGTTCCTCAGCGGTCCAATCGGTAGGAGCAAGGTGCTCTGAGCCGGGGCCGGGCATCTCCACCCAGGCGAGGCCGGCGCCGGACTGGAGGACGTTCATGCCCCCGGCGGCGTACCAGCGCACCAAGTGCGCGGGGATGTGTGCGTGGATCATCTCGAACCCGAGGTGAGCCATCGCGCCGATCACCTCGGTGACGAGTGCGGAGCCGATGCCGTGGCCTTGGAAGCCGTCCCGCACGGCCACCTGAGGGAGCGCGGCCATGCAATTGCTGGAGAAGGGGCTCTCTCTGCGCGGTGTCCACGGCTGCCCGAACGCATACCCGACGACCTCGTCGTTGTGTGTGGCGACGAACCATGCGCTCCGGTCGGCGGGTGCTTCGCGGATCACGGTTGCGAGGCGGAGCGTGTCGAGGTTCGAGACGCCGGTGGTGCGCACGTAGTCGGGGAAGTACTCGCGTTGCAGTGCCAGGCATCCTGCGGCGTCTGCGGGTGTGGCCGGGCGGATGGTCACGGAGGAAAGGTCGGCTGCAGCGTCGTTTCCGGGGGGGGGGCATGGTCGTCTCGCTCTCGCTGGTTCGGTCGCGGTCTTCGGGCGTCTCGGCGCCGCTGTTGGGGTCGATCACTGAAGGACGCCTGCGGCCTGCTGCAGGGCGATCGTCGTGGCCAGGATGACGAGCGTGGCGATCGCGATCGCTGGACCGTGTGCTCGAGGCCGCTTGCCGTGGCCGGCGGCGGTGAGGACAGCGCGCCAGAGGCCGGCGAGGAGCACGGCGATCGGGACCACGTACAGGGCGAGGGGGCCGGCGTAGATCGCCGGGATGATGGTCATGGCTGCGGCGAACTTGGCGTCGCCGAAGCCGAACATGCCGGCGAGGCCGAGGGCGACGTAGATGCCGAAGACCACCGCGGCGGTGATGGCTGGCCAGAGCACCCGCCAGGGGTCGGCGGTGGCGTACGCGATCGAGATCGTCTGCACCGCGGCGCCGGAGGCGATCGGGGCCACCCATCGGTTCGGCAGCTTCCGGGATCGGAGGTCGATCGTGATGGGCGCGGCCGCGGCGCCGGCGAGGAGCGCGGTGAGGAGCCAGGCGTACGCGGCGGTGCCGGCGATGGGGTGCGCTGCCAGGGCGAGTAGCGCGCTGCCGGCGGCGGCCGCGATGCTCGCCGTCAGGGTCGTCGAGATCCGGACGGGACGGGTGGCCGGCGCCGCGTCGGTCATCGGGTCGCGGCGTCGACGAGTTCGGCGGTCTCCTCGTCGAGTTCGTAGTCCGGGTCGCTGCCGCCCACGCGGGCGTACATCTCGTCGACGATGCGGTTGATCTCGGCTGCGTCTCGGTCCTGCATGGCGGCGCGGAGCTCGGTGCGCCAGCCGGCCTCGTTGAGGGGTTCGACGGCCTTGGCGACGTTGGCGGCGTAGCGGGCTTGGTTGACGTCGCGGATCTCGAGGGCGCGGCGGGCGAGCTCGTCGGCTGCGTCCATGACCGCGGCGATCATCTCCTCCTGGCGGACGGAGATCCATGCCCACCATCCGCGACGGGTGCTGATGCCGGCGAACGGGGTGCCGCGCACGAGCTTGATCGCTGCGACGAGGTCCTCGTTGGTGGTCTGGGTGAGGTCGTCGCCGATGAGGCTGCGGAAGTCGTCCCAGTCGGATCGGATGGCGGGGTGGAGTTGGTAGCCCTCCTGGCTCTTGTTCTCGGGGAACAGCGGCGTGCCGGTGGGGTCGGCGCCGAGGGCCTGGCGCACCAGGCGGACCAGCTTGCGCTGGCTGTCCTTCGCGTTGACGGTGTCGGGCCAGAACGCCTGCTGGAGCATCGTGCCGTTCACGGGTGCGGTGAGGTTGAGGTAGCTCAGCAGTTCCGCGCCGCGGCCGGGCAGCCGGTCGGGGGCGGCCAGGTGCAGCACGTCGACGGCGCCGAGCATCCGCACGTACGGGGCGGGCCAGTCGGGCGCGGTGACCTCATCGGCAGCCACTGGGACAGATTCGACGTCGGCTGGGACATCTGCGGGCGCGATCGCGACATCCGGCGCCGGTTCGGTGACATCCTCGACCGCCGGAACAGCATCCTCAGCCTCATCGTGCGCATTCGCCTCGGGGACGCGCTCAGCGGCCGTCTGCGCGCTCAGGGAGTCGTCCGGGTGTGCTGCTGCAGCCGGCGCTTCATTGACCGTGAGAGCGGCCTCCGCAGCAGACGCAGGGGCTTCCTCGTCGGCGGGTGCGGTGATGGTGCTGACCGGGGCGGTTGCGGGGGCGGCGACGCAGTCCTGCTCCGTTGTGGCGAAGAGCTCCTGGACGAGTTCGAGCTCGCGGCCCTGGAGGACCTGCGGCGTGAACGGCAGCGGCGGCATGACCTCGCCGGGCGAGACCAGCTCCGCGCTGGTCGCGGAGGAGATCCGGACGATGGACCCGGTGCCGACAGTCTCGCCGTTGGCGATGGTTGCGATCCCGAGACGCGGCACACGCTCGACGAGCTGCTGCAGCTCGCGCTGCACCGCCTCGTCGGGCAGCTGGCCGAGGACCACCACGTGGGGCGCCCAGGACTCAGCATCGGTAGCGTGGGCGCGGGCACTGTGGACGCCGTCGACGCCGTAGCTGTTGAACGACGCCTCGCGGCCCTCCAGGCTCGTCCGGAGGTTCCGGACCAGGGCAACGGTGTCCTCGACGTGCTGCACCCGGAACCGGTCGAGGTCGCGGGCGAGACCGTGCGGCATGCCGACCAGCGTGACTTCGATCTGCTCGGACCACGGGTTCTCGGCGAGCTCGACAGCGATGGCGTTGAGCACACCACGGGCGGTGTCCTCGTCACCGATGACGTTGAGGGAGCCAACCTGCTCGAGGTCGAGCATGAGCACTCCCCCGTGGTCGTCAACGCCGATCGTCGCGAGCGCGGGATACGGGGACACGGACTCTCGTGCCGGCGGGGTCGCCGTACCGGGCAGGACGACCCAGGCGGTGCGGTCCTCGGATGCGGCGACGAAGGGAGCGGGGAGGTCGGCGGGCTCACTGAGGTAGAGCGCGATCTCCTGTTCCTCGAGTCGGAGCGCGAACAGCTCCGGCAGCACGGTGCCAGTGTCCTCGGCCCAGATCTGCAGGCTGCGGAGCGCATTGTCGATGTCCTGCAGACCGAGCGGGTTCTCGATCATCCGCAGCTCGAGCTCGAGGTTCGCAGCCTCGGGTTCCGGCATCGCGATGCGGGTGCCGGGACGGCGCTTGCGGCGCTGCTTGAGCCGCCGGGCGCCGAGCGCGCTGAGCAGGCCCGCCGCGAGCACGCTGGCGATGCCGCCGGCGGTTGCCAGCGGGATCGTCACGTCATCGTCGTCGAATGCGGAGGACGAGCCCGCGTGGTCGGCGGCACTCGAGGGGCTGTCGACGGTCTGCCCGGCGACGGGTGGTGCGCTCGCCGCGGCGGAGGCCGGGGCGAGCGCGGTGGGTGCCGCGCTCGCGGATGCAGATGGGGTGGGCGTCGTCGGGGCAGCCTCGTTCGCTGCGGTCGTGGAGCCGCCGGCGTCGGTGGCCGCATGAGTGCTCGAGGAGCTGCTTGTCGACGGTGTCGGCGCGGGGGCGGCGGGCTTCGGTGCGGCTGCCGGCGTCTGGATGACGGTGATGTTCGGGACGGTGAGGTTCCACCCTGGGCGGAGGAGGTTCGGGTTGGTCAGGTGCTGCCCATCAGGCTGCACGGTGGCGGTCGAGGCGTTGAAGATGTCGAGATCGCGGGTGCCGTCGCCGTAGTAGTGCTCGGCGATGTTCCAGAGGTTGTCGCCGGGCGCGACGGTGTGATGCACGGTCTTGGTCGTGACGGTTGCGGCGGCGGGCTTGGCGGTCTCGGCAGCCGGCGGCGCGCGTGGAGCTGCTGGTGCGGCGGCCGGCGCTTCGACCGGCTGCGCGGCGACGGTATGCGTCGGCGCGGGAGCGGCGTTCGCGATTTGGGCGGTGCCGATCATCGTGCCGCCGGCGAACATGACGAGCACGGCGGCGATGAGGGCGGCGGCGACGTGCTGCTGGCCGCGGAAGATCGGGAGGCGCTTCTTGGTCGGACGACCTGTGATCGTGGCGCCGAGCTCGATGAGGAACGGGACGGCGAAGAGTGCCCAGGCGATCCAGCCGGCGCTGGGCAGCAGCTTGGTGAGGAGGATCGTGTTGCCGTAGTCCGGGGTGAGCGTGACGATGCTGTGCAGCTCGGTGCCGGTGAGGAGCGGGTTGCCTGCCGCGACGACGAGCACGATCGGGACGCCCACGAGGACGGCGACGATCGCGACGAGTGCGCCGAGACCGGTGATGAACCTACGCATGGTGCTGCCTTTCTGTCCCCCGTACGGGTGGCATCAGTGTAGGAAATGGGCGGTTCGACACACCGGGACCGGCCCGAAACGGCGGGAGCGCGGACTTTTCGTTGCCGGATCCGGCGAGATCGCTGCCGCGAGGGTGCGTCGACATCGGTTCAGCGCGCCCGGGAGAACCATCGCCGGGCTTGCTTCGTCGGCGCATGCTGCAACGCGTACGCGTAGGCGTCGTGCCACTTCGCAGCCGTGCTGCGTTTCCGGACGTCTCTGCCGATCACCGCTACCCCGACCATGCAGATGAGCAGGAAGAGGACGATGACAACGCTCGCTCCGAGATCGCGTGTACTCAAAACGTTGAACCCCGATAGGAGCACCGCGATCGCGGAGAAGATGAAGCTCAGCGACGGGATCAGCCGGTCGTGTCCGCGAGCTTGCTCCCGGAGAACCAGCATCACCTCGAACTGCGTTTCGCTGCCCGCAGCGAGAAACCGGTTCGCGTCGGATGCCTGCACCTCGTGCTTGACGCCGGTGGGCAAGAACGCCTCAATCGTCGAATCGTCGGACCACTTCCACTGCTTGCTCATCCGCCGTACGTCCCGCCGTCGGGCACAGTGTTCACGCTTTGGAGCTCGCCGACGCGAACCGTCGTGGAGCTCTGCGTGTCACGTACTGCGATGGTGCCGTTGGTCCCGCCACCGGTCCAGTTCACCGTCCAGTGGCTTGTCGCCGTGACGGGGAACGTGCCGCCCTTGGAGGTGTGGGTGTAGCGGAAACCGCAGGTCGGCGAGTCGGTGGCGACCTGGTTGCCCATCGTGGCCTGGTTGAACGCTGTGCCGGCCCCGCAGTTGACGGTCTGGCCGTCGCCGCTGGACCACGTGACGCCGGAGACGGACGCGGTTGCGGTGACGGTGACGCCGCCGAGGGTTGCGGTCTTGGAGTACGGCCCGTACGTCAGGGGTTGGGGGTTCTCGACCCAGAGCCAGACGGGGATGCCGACCCAGGTGCGGCGGTAGGGCGCGGTGCCGGCAGGGTCGTCGGTGTGGGTCTTGCTGGCCGGAGCCATGCCGATGTCGACGCCCTTGAGCTGGAAGGTCTTCACCAGTGCTGCGGCGGCCTGGGCCGGGGTATACCGGTTGATGCCGGCCGGTGGGGTGTTGGACCAGAACGTCCCGCCGAAGCAGTCACGGCCAGCATCGTCGAGGCCCGGGCAGGTGCAGGTGTACCAGGCTCCCGAAGCGGCGGACTCGCCGCCCGGCGCGGCCGGCTGCGGGTTGCTCAGCTTGACGTAGCCGGTGCAGTTGTCGTTGTTCGACCACGAGCCGTCACTGCTCGAGCAAGGAACGTCCTTGCCGTCGTAGGAGCACTTCTTGGGCCCGGGAGTGAACTTCCCCGGAGACGCATCGCCATCCCCGCTGTTACCGGGTGCAGGCTCAGTCGTCCCACCCCCGCCGCCTCCCCCGGTACCGGGAATGGTCACTCCGACGCTGCAGGTCGGATTGAGGATGTCGCCCGAGCAACCGCCGCTGCCACTGCTATCGGCGAACGCCGGCGTCGCCGTCAAGATCGAAACCACCATGCCGAGCGCGGCGAGGAGCCCTAACGCCCTACCCCGCCTCAGCATTGCGGGGCTCCCTGACCACTGATGGACTTCGTTTCCGCCACTTCCCAGGCCTTGTCCTCCGGTATGTACTGCGTCTTAAGCTGCACCGGGAATCGGACCGTCTTGGACTTCGGCACGACCGTGCCGTCAGCCTTCTTCGACACCTGGTCCGAGGTATCGAAGCACCCCACGACATAGACGGTGCCGTTTGGAATCTGCGTTCCGTCGTGATCGATGAGCGCCCCGTATGAGGACGCCTCTGCGTCGGCAGCCCACTTTGGCGCACCGTAAACCTTGAACTTCTGTTCGCGGATCTGCTTGGCAATCGTGTGCACGGAGTCGCGGGCGGTGCTGATGGCGAACTTGTCGATGCGCTCGGGGTCCGCACCCCCATCGTGCTGGATCTCGTACTGGACGGCGATGAAGTCCTTCACCGCTGCAGACGCACCCTTCCAGGCAGCGTTCTCGTCCTTGGGCGCTTCGACCGAACCCGGCTTGCTGATCGGTGCGTATGGAGTCCGGGTCGGGGTGGGCGTGGTGGTCTTGCTCGAGCTCGCGGTCGGGTCCGCTGCGGGGGTGCTGGTGCAGCCGGCGAGGAAGACGAGCGCACCGAGCGCGGCCGCGGCAACGGGGGCGAGCCTTGGGTTGATGGTCATGTCGTGTTCCTGTTCGTTAGTGGTCGACGAGGCGAGCGGACGCGGTGGCGTGGACGGGCATTGGGCCAACACCGAAACCGCCGAGGATCTTCGGCGAATAGGTCTGCTCAACGGTGACGTACACCTGGTTGTTGATGATGCTGGCGCTGCCGCGGACGCCGACGGCGCTGATGTAGTTCTCCGCCGCGGTGACGGCGGCGTCGGGACTGAGGTTGAAAGCATCCCCGTTGACGGAGTTGCCGGTGGCGGCGTTGGTACCAGCGCGGGCGGCACCTTGCGCGATCGTGAGGGCTTGCTGCAAGGTCTGCGTCTTCCCGTCGCCGTCGACGACGGATCCGGCGACGATCATCATGGCGATGCAGAGGATCACCATCATCGGGATGAACTTCATCTCGTCACCGCTCTCGGTAGGGGTCGACGGGGCTTGATGCGGTCTTCGTGATCGTCATCGAGCCTGGGATGAACGGGACGGAGAGGTCCGCGGTGTTGATGCGGCAGGTGATCGTCGCGGTGACGGTCCCGGTCTGACCAAGGCTGGTGCTGAGTCCGTTGCCGCCGATCGTGACGTCGAGCGAGGCGCAGTGGGCGTTGTCGCCGAGGGCGAGCTGCGCGGCCTCTGTGGCATGGGCGACGGCGTCAGTGCCTCTCGACATCGACGCGTCACGCGCTGCGGCGAAGGCAGCGGACTGGACGCTGTTGTCGGTGAGCCCGTACCGGCCGAGGAAGATCCCGAACGCGACGATCGGGACCATCGCGCCGATGATGATGATCGTCACCGGCGGCAGGTCTTCGACGTCGCCGCGTTCGTCGCGCAGGATGCGTCGGATGGTCCTCATCATGGTGCTGGCACCCATCGCTCGACGGGTCCGGTAATGGTCCGGTGCACGGGCGGCAGCTGCACGCCGGGGATCATCGACACGGCCTGGCCGGTGACATCCACGGTGACCGTGTCACCGTTGCGGTTGACGTCGACGCCGCTGCCCTGCAGGAACCCACCGGACTGTTGGAGCACCTGACGTGCTGAGTAATGCCCGGCGCCGCTGGTGGATTCGTAGGCTCGAGCGTCGTTGTACGCAGCTACGGCCGCGTTCTGGGCGACGTTGGTAGCCTGGTACCAGAGCGCGAATTGCAGGGCCGCGAAGAGCACCAGGAAGATCGTGGGCGCGATGATCGCCGACGACGCGAAGCCACGTTCGTCGCTCCGCAGCCGTCGGGCGATCGCGATGATGCGCTGCATGGTCTCTCCCTTCCTGGTTACTCGTGTGGGTTCTGCGTTGGATCAACCCGGGAGCTTGCCGATGTAGCCGTTCACCCAGGCCGTGACGAGCGCGATGATCGAGAGCGCGAGAACAGCGCCGCCGACCATCCAGATGGCCTTCCACGGGCTGTCCTCGACGCCCGCCTCGGGGGTGGCGGTGAGCTTCCTCATGCGGTCGTTGAGCAGGCTCTGGAGCAGGACGATGCGCCGCAGGACGGCGGTACGGAGACGGTTCATGGTGGGTTCCTTTCGGTGTGCTGGGTCAGGAGGTGGTCGTGATGAGCTGGAGGACGGCGGGAGCCATCGTGATCAGGAGGATGGGGAACAGCGACACCGCGACAGGCCACCCCATGCTCGAGGTGACGCGCTCGGCGGCGTCCTTGTCGTCGGCTGCGACCTGTGCCCGGAGCTTGTTGCAGGCGGCGCGGAGTTGGCTTCGCAGGCCGACTCGCGCCTCGGCGAGTCGCATCATGCGGGCCATCTCGACCAGCGCGGGGACGTCGACGTCGTTGCCGAGTCGGGCCAGGGCGTCCCACTTCGACACTCGGCTGAGCTCGGCGACCTGGTACTCCCGACGAATGCGCTTGAACACCCAAGAGTCCGAGACGCTGGCGGCGGACTTGAGCGCGTTGTCGGCGTTGACCTCGCCCAAGAGCGCGACCGCCACGAGCTCGAGGTAGATGGTGACGAACCTCGTGAACTCACGCTGTGCTGCTCGGGCTTGGGCTCGCACGGCGGCGTCCGGGTAGGTCCACATGACGGCTGCGGTGACGGGTGAGAGCAGCAGCGGGAGCGCGAAGAACCTGTGGAACAGGATCTGGTAGAGCAGCGGGATCACCAGGGGTGCGACGAATCCGAAGATGGCGAACTGGAGCTTGTCACCGTAGAAGCGGGCGACGGACCGGTCGAGGAGGTCGAGCTGCTTCGTCGGCGCGGTCAGCCCGGGCACGTTCGGGAGGTGCTGGTGGAGCCAGCCCCCGGCCCGTTCAAACGCGGCTGCCTTCTTCGGGTCGCCGGTTGGGACGGTGTTGACGTCGCCGAGCCGGGCGAGGGCGTCGTCGACGCGGATCACTCGGGGCGCTCGGGTGAGGAGCACCATCGCGAGGCCGGTCCCGACGATCGCGCCGGGGACGAACGCGAGGAGTGCGGGGTTCATCGACGCCCCTCCGATTCGGTGAGGATGATGCGGGGTTCCGGGCGGGTGCGGGTGAGGGACTTGGCCCAGACCAGCAACGCAACGAACCCAGCCAGGATGATCGCCAAAATGACCTGCCCCAGGGGCGTCCGGTACATCGAGATCTGCTGGGTGTGGGAGAACAGCACGATGCCGACGAGCACAGCACCGATGATGAGTGTCATCGTGCGCATGGTGCGTCGGGGCTTGTCACGTTCGTTGTAGATCTCGATTCGCATGGTGGTCTGCACCGCGAGGTTGTCGGCGACGCCCTCGAGCGCCTTCGCGAGACCGCCGGAGCTGAACTCGGCGGCCTGGATGAGGTAGATGGTGACTTCGTCGACCCAGGGGCTGTCGAGCTCGTCGGCGAACGCACGCAGTGCTGCCGAGCTGGACCAAGAGCCGTTCATGCGTGCTGCGAGCCGGTCGACCGGGACGCGGATGATGGCGGGCGTGGAGGCGCGGGTGACGTCGATGACCTCGCGGAGCGTGAACTCACCGGTCTCAGCGGTCGAGGCCAACGAACGTGTCCACGATTCGAGCGCGGAGAGGAGATCCCGTTCCCGGGTGTCCTGCTTACCGAGGAGCAGCGGCAGACCGACGACCGCGGCGGGGACCACGACCACCAGCAGGATGATCCCCGAGATCGCGGACGTGATGACGCCAGCGACCAGGCCGACGACGATGAGGTTCTTGGTTCGCCGCGACACCGCCTTCCAACGCTGCGCGAGCGTGGGTCCGGTCGGCTTCTTCGCGACCGGCTTCGGCGGAGCGGGCTGGAAGGCGCGGACGAGCAGGATGATGCCGGCGACGACCGCTGCGCCGGCGAGTGCTGCGAGGAGCGCCATCATTCCTCCCAGAGAATCTCGGGGTTGAGCCCGTTGCGGCGGAAGGTCTGCTCGAGCTCCGGCGAGGGGCGGTGCTTCTCGTAGGTCTCCCGGTCGTAGTTCCATTTGATCAGCGGGGACGCGATCGGGGTCTGGCCGTCGTCGCTCCCCGGACGCGGGATGACCTCGGCGATCTCGGAGACGATGCGGCGGCGGGTGCCGTCGCCGTTCGGGATGGTGTCGAGGTACACGACGATCTGGATCGTGCGCAGGATCTGTCGCAACGGGACGATGTCGCTGCTGAGGCTCTGCTCGCTCATGAGCACGTCCGCGAAGCGGTGAAGGGCGTCGTTGGCGTTGCGGGCGTGGATGGTGGAGAGCGAGCCCTTGCCGGCGAGCATCGCCTTGATCGCGACCGGCCCTTCTGGGCCACGGATCTCGCCGAAGAGGATGCGCTGGGCGGAGACGCGCAGCGCCTGGAGGAACGCGTCCTCAAGGCTGTAGGGGACGGCGAGGTCGCCGGTGCCCACGGCGGACGGCAGGTACTGCAGGTCGGTGACCTGCCGGTGCCGCTCGGGGTTCTTGCCGAGGTAGAGCTCGCGCTCGGTCTCGATCGTCGCGATCTTCTCGTCGGGGTCGACGGCGGACATCAGCGCGCGGAGGAAGGTCGTCTTGCCGGCTGCCGGGTACCCAGCGACGAGGATGCACTGGTTCGCTGCGACGGCTGCGCTGAGGATGCCGGCGCCGGGCTTGGGCAGTGACCCGAGCCGCACCATGCCGGGCAGGTCGATGTCGACGAGGTTGTGCTTGCGGAAGGTCAGATCGGGGGCGGTGGTGATCGCCGGGCCGGTCCCCGAGAACCGGACGCCGCCGATGTCGAGGTCGATGTGCCCATTGGGGCGAGCGAACACGCGTCCACGGGCGGCGGCGAGATCCGCGACCATGCGCAGCAGATCGTCGTTGTTCTCCGCCATCGGCCGGCGGCGCTCACGGCGGCCGTCAGTCTTGGTGACCATGACGTTGTCGTAGCCGACGACGGTGATGTCCTCAACGTCGGGCTCGCGCAGGTACTGCTGGAACCGGCCGTACCGGAACGCGCTGTCGAACATGGCCTGGACGTGCCGTTCGATGCGGCCGCTGTCCCAGCCACGGTCCGGTCCGCGGTTGATGACTTCGTACTGCAGGTGCCGCTCGGTGCGGCGGCGCATCTCAGCGAGGGCGTCTTCCTCGAACTCCGTCTCCGGGCCGGCGGACGCGATCGCGACGTCGAACTCGGCGCGGGATCGGGTGACCGAGTCGAGGAGGTTGAGCTCCTTGATGTGCTCGTCGACGAGCCGCCAGTCGACGTCGGTGGGGTGCTCGTCGTGGACCTCGACGACCTCGACGCGGGCGCGGTCGCGGCGCGGCACCGGAGCGGTCGTCTCGGCAGGGAGTTCGGGCTGTTCCGGAGACGCTGGAACGGGGTCGACCAGGTGCAGGCGCGCACCGTTCGCGGCGGCGAATAGGTGCGCGCGACCGTCGGCTCGGGCCGTAGTGGGTTCGTCAGGGCTGCCGGGTGCGAGGTTGGTGTCAGCAGCGAGGTCGGCCAGGAAGGGCCGCTCGCTGATGCTGATCTGCGGGGTGCTGTCGTCGGCCATCAGCCCACCACCTTCCGGTCGAGATCTGCAGTTGTCTGTGCGTCGAGTTCGGCGACGGCGCGGCGGACCGCCTGACGGTAGGCGTTCCGCTGCGGCTTGGCATCAGGCCGGCCGAGCGAGAACACGGCGGCGCCGTCAGGGTCCCAGGGCAGCTCAGCGAGCACCGGGAGGACATTGCGACCGAAGTCGCCAGCGGGGATCGCTTCGTAGCGGGACTCGGTCAGGACGAGTCGGTACTTCTCCGCGCGGCCCACGCCCTGCAGGCGCTCGGCGAAGTCCGGCAGCTCGGCTCGGCGGTAGATGCGGTTGAGGTCGACCATCGTGCTCTCGGAGAAGATCGTGACGCGGTCCGCGCCGTCGAGCAGCGGCAGCCGGATGTCCTCGTGTGCGATGCGGCCGAGGTCCACGATCACGTCGATATTGGCTTCGCTGATGGCGCGGAAGAGGTTCGGGAACCGTGCCCACATGCGGCGGACACCATCGACGATGCTGAGCTTGTGGAAGCCTGGGACGACCCACATCCGATGCCCGTTGGGCAGCGTGGGGATCGGTTGCGGCAGGGCGGGAAGGTCGTGGACGGCGATCGACAGGCCGCGCTCGGGAGTGATGAGGTCCTGCCAGGTGAGCACGTTCCGGGAGTAGGCGACTGCGACCTTGTCGAGGCCGCCGGCGCTGGGGTGCAGATTCGAGCGGAAGAAGCCCGTCATCGCCGAGGTCGCGTTGGCGGTTTCAGCTTCGAAGACGACGACCGGGCGGGGCCAATGCACCGCGAATGCGAACGCTGCGGTGGTGACGCCGGGTGAACCGGCGAGGGAGGCGAATGCGTGGACGGCCATGTCAGTCCTCCGCTGCGGCGAGATAGACGGCGACCTGTCCGGCCGCGGCGCGGCTGGTGACGTCGGCGGCGTTCCGGGCGTTGATGTAGACGTCGACGACGGTGGTTCCAGACGCCTGGCTCGTACGTGAGGCAGACACGGTGCCCTGGACGGGCGCGGAGTTGCTCCTCGCGGCGGCGGCCCCGTCGGTTGCGGCGATCGGGACGATCTCTATGCGGTCCCCGGCGACCAGCTGCTGCGACGGCAGCTGTGCTGGCTTGAGGGAGAGCCCGACGAGGGCCTGCCCGTCAGGAACCGGGAGCGCGGATGCGACGGCGGAACGGGTGAGCAGACTGCCCTTTGGCAGGTCGACGGTGGCCACCTTGCCGATGAGGCTGCTGGAGTCCGCGGCTGCGACGCCGTCGGTGCGCTGGCCCGCGGCGACGTCGATGGTCGTCAGGTCGTCCTTGGTGATGGTGTCGCCGCGGTCGATGCTCTTCGCGATGACGAACACCTGCTGGGTGTGCGAGGACGTCGAGTAGATGAAGACGCTGGCGACACCGCCGACGATGATGAGCGCGGCCGCGCCGGCCGCGTACACCCATGAGCGGCGGGTGCGCACGGGTGCGATTGCGCCGGCTTCACCCCGAACGGGGAGATCTCCGGCGGTTCCGGTCGCTGTAACCACGTGTCTGTCCTTCCGACGACTGCCTCTACCTATAGGAGGTGCATTCGGGAGGTGTAACCGGGACAAATCCGCCTGAACCGCGCCCCCGAGGTACCCCACGGCACCCGAAATTGCTGGGTGCAACGGTCAGTCTAGCTCGTGCAACAAAATGTGCAATAGCCGGAGGGGGCGGGGTGCTGAGAGCTTCAGTGGGTTCCGCGGATGCGGCTGCGGTACTCATCGAGTGCTGCGTCGAACGCCGATGCGTTGACGTACCAGCGCAGCGGTGGGGTCCCACCCTTCGGACCGTGCTGAAAGTCGGGGTCCGGACGCGGGTCGAGGATGTGCGCTTCGACCAGCGGGCGAATGTGCGCGTTGACGTTGCTGCGGCTGATACCGAGTTCCCGCATCAGGCCAGCCGCGGTGCAAAAGCCGTCTCGGAACGCGATCGCGAGGATGCGTGCGCGCATCTCGGAGAAGCCGATGGCCCGCGCGGCGGCGGTGCGCTCGTCGGCGCGCGCGTCGTGGTTCGGGGCCATGGGGTTATTGTTCCGCATCCGGCGGCGTTGCCCAGGAGTGAGCCGGTTCCCGCGCCCCTTTCGTCCGCGGCGGCGGCCTGCACTCACCACGTTCCGTCGCCGATCGCGTTGACGCGCCAAAAGGTGGGGCCGGTGCCGCCGATGGTGAACTGGTAGCTCTTCGCATGGGTGAGCTTGCGGCCCCAGTCGGGCGAGTGGATGAGTCCGCCTTTGCCGTCGTAGATCCCGATATGGTGCCCGACCCACGCGACCAGATCGCCGGCCTGCGCCTTCGATGCTGGGATCTGGTGCGCCTGAGCGAGCTGGCCAGAAACGACGGTGCTGGGGAGATCGACGTCGAGCACCTGGTGGTACATGTAGTACACGAATCCGGTGCAGCACCAGCCGGCCGTGGGGCTGCCGGCGGAACCGCATGCACCTGAGTACGGCACCTTGCCGACGTACTGCTCGGCGTACGCGACCATGTCGGCGCCGGTCTTGCCGTTCGGTGAGGACCAGGACGCGTTCTCTGTGTCGCTGCCTTTCCCGCCGCTGCCGCCGCCGTTGCTGCCGCCGCCGCTCGAACAGCCGCCACCGTTGCTGATGGTCTGGGAGGCGGTGTCGGCGGTGACGTTGACGCCTCGCTCGGTCATGAGGGACGCAGCCGAGCTCTCCCACTTCGCGTACGCCTTCGGGAACCCGGAGATCTGGACCGCTTGGGCGGCGTCGTTGAGGCTGAGATCCTGCCAGTTCGCGACGTCGAGCAGGCCCTTCGGGGTGCCTCGGTTGGGGCCGAGGGGGCCGCCGTAGAACGCCTTCGCTTCGTAGGTAGGGTCCTGCCGCTCCTCGAGCGAGCCCCAGTTGGCGCGCTGCTGGAAGATCCCGACGGAGTCCCGGTCGCCATGGTCGAGGTTGCGCAGACCGGACTCCTGCAGCGCCGTCATCAGAGCGACCTGGACACCCCGGGAGGGCACGTTGAGGCCACGGCCGACGGCGATGATCGTGCCAGCGTTGGCTCGCTGTTCGCGGGTGAAGCTCAGCGTCTTGCCGTTGCCGGCGTCGACGGTGGTGGTGTCGGAGGCGGTGGTGTCGGAGGCGGTGGTGCCGGATGCGGTGCGCCCGCCCCCGCCGAGTGGGGAGCAATTCAGCGCCGCCGGGGAGCCGGAGAGCAGCTGCATCGATGACAGGAACACTCCGGCGATGCCAACGACCGGGATGAGGATTACCACGACGCAACCGGCGATGATCGCGATGACCGTCTTGTTGCTCATGGTGTGGGTCCTGCCTGCTGGGCGGCGGCCCGCTCAAGGGCGGCGCGTACCGGGGACGGGGAGACTCGACGCGGTGGCTTCGGCATCTGAGTGACGCGGTAGACGCCGGCGCTGTTGGGTCGGCGCGGTTCGACGCGGCCGGTTCCGTCGGTACCGACGACGATGCGTCGTCCGAACGGGGTGGCCGGCGCTCCGGCAACTCCAGTGGGCTTGCCAGCCGGGGTGCCGGACGGGAGGGACGGACGGGTCGGGCCGGAGCCGACCTTCCGGTTGAGCACGTTGCGGTTCAGGGCGGGGAGCGCGTGCTGCTGCAGCACCTTCTTGCCGGCGAGCGAGGCGGTCTTCATGACGACTGCCGAGGTGCCGCCGGACGCTCCCGCTGCGGCAACCTTCCCGACGGTCAGAGCGGCCTTGGCGACGGCGGGGAGGGCTCCGGCGGGACGGGCACCGGGTCGGCCATCGGGTCGGCGGGTGCTGGGTGTCGACGTGAGGTGGCCGGCGTCCACCGGCTCGGGCTCCGGGGACTGTCCGACGGCGGGCTTCGGCTTCGGGGAGCGACGTTTCCAGGCGTCGTAGGCGTAGCGGGGCACCTGGCGGAGGGTCTCTGAGGTGAGCGGTGACATCTGCGAGCCTTCGCCACCGAGGCCGAGCTTGGCGAGCCGGTCGGCGAGCTCGTGGCCGGTCTTCCGCGAGTGGACGAAGAACCAGATAAGGCTGATGACGAAGGCGATGACGACGAAGTTGATGATTCCGGTTTGCGCGACGATCGTCAGGCCTGCCTTGGAGGCAAAGCCCATGACGCTGGTGAGAATGCGGAGGTACCCGGCGAGAATCACGGCGATGCCGCCGACGAAAAGGGCTCCCACCCACATGCCGATGAACGACCGCCACAACATCTGTCGGGCGGTGCCCGGCGCGATCGCGAGGTTGACGGCGATGCCGGTCTTGATGGCCTTCCACAGCGTCCACATCACGCTGAGGAGGTACGCGAACGCTAGCCCCGCTGCGAGCCCGAACAGCGCGCCGGACCCGGAGGCGATCGTGACCGCAGTGATCACCTGGCCGATGCTGGTATGGGTGACGTAGTCCTTCGCAGCCTCGTCGCACTTGCCGACCGCGTCGCGGACGCTCGTCGACGAGGTGTCGTAGGGACTCTGCTTCTTCATCTGTTGAGTGAAGGTGGTGTCGCAGTCGCCGCTGAGCGCGTGACCGAACGCAATCTCTTGCGCGGGGGCGCGCACGAACACATCGATCAGGCCACCTGACAAGGAGTCGGAGACGAGGTCCGCGGCCTGCTTCTTGTCCGGCTCACCGGTTGGGGCGGTGTTGTCCGGTGAGAGCACGCTGGCGGAGAGGTTGGCGCCGTTTGCCTCGGACCAGGCGAGCGCGCCGTGGTCTCCGGTGATGGTCTCGACTGGGTTGGCGAGGACGCCGACGGCCAGCGCGGCGCAGAGCACGGAGACGGCGATGTCAGCGGAGCCCTGTGCGACCTTCCCGCGCATGATGAGGATGCCGCCGACGAGCCCTGCGGCGGAGAGTGCGAGGGCGGGCCAGGTGAGGTCGCCGAGGGTTGCGTGCAGGACTGTGGCGATGTCGTTGAGGGGGGTAGCGATCCAGTCGATCCACGTGAACGCGAGGAGGAACTGCAGCAGCCAGAGCACCCACAGGAATGTGGTGAGGTGCGTGCTCCAGACGCTGTCGATCAGCCCGGAGATCCAGATCTGCTGCGGGTGCCAGACGTCGCCTCGGTTGAGCGGGAGGACGGCGTAGTTCACGAGGGGCACGCCGTTGGAGTCCTTCGCGGTGAGCGGCGGAAGGAAGGGCAGCGTGTTGCTGGCGTTCTGGGATGCGCCGTCGGCGTACGCAGCTGGCATGGCGATCGCTGCTGAGACAGCCCACACGGCGAACAGCATGAGGAACGAGGTCCAGCGCGGGTGACGGCGCACCCACCGCCAGGTCTGACGGGCGGCGTAGCGGAGGGTGCGGTGGGCCGCAGCGGCGTGGGCGATCACGACGTCACCGCCAGCTCCAGCGATGCCGCTTCGGGCGTGGAGAGCACCGCGGTCCGGCGCTCGGGCCGGCGGGGCAGGATCACCCGCACCTTGCCCATGCGGGGGCGGGTGTCGCGGTAGAGCGCCTCGCCTCTGCGGTCGTCGGGCACCTTCCCGGACGCGTCGCGCGGGGAGAGCTCCTCGGTGACCATCCGGACGAGTTCGGGGTCGCTAGCGATCGCTTTGTGGAACCACTCCAGGTTCGCTCGAGCGAGGTCTTCGTCGGTCTGACGGAACTGGAAGCGGTTCTTGATGAAGCCGCGGCCGCTGCCGAGCGAGACGGCGTCCTGGCTCGCGACGAGCACGGGAGCCTTGTTGCGGCGGCCTTCTCGGTACCAGAGGTCCATTTCCTGGTCACCCTCGGGCGAGTTGGTGATGTGGTGTGCCTCGTCCGTTGCGAAGAGGGTGAGCTCGGTCTTGCTCGCGAAGCAGATCCGGCGGCTGAGGGAGGTGATCATCGCGTACATGGCGCGGCCGAACAGCTTCTCCAGTGGCACCCGGTCGAAGAGGTGCTTGTTGGCGAGTTCGCTCTCGGTGGGCAGCGCGACGCCGTGGGTGAGGAACATGATGGCTCGTTTGCCGAGATCCAGCGGCGGCATGGAGTCGTCGAACAGGACCCGGCCCATCTGCTTGCCGGCGTAGAGCTTCATGCGCTTGGCGATGGTGCGGGCGCTCTCGTCGTCCTTGCCGAGCAGCTCGAGGTGCGCGTGCACCTGCCGCATCGAGGTGAGGTTGTTCTTCTCGGCGTAGTCGGGGTCGAGAACGGACGCGATCGTGGCGCCCTCGTCGGACTGTGCCGAGTAGCCGAGCAGTGCCGAGAGCAGCGTCTGCACGGTGGCGCTGCCCTCGCGAACGCCCAGCAGGCGCAGCGGGTCGAGCGACACCTCCGGTTCGGTCAGGTCGACCAGGACGGTGTGCTCGGGGTCGAGTGACGCGGCGAAGAGCGCGTACTCCCGTTCCTCGGTGCGGTCGATCGCGAGGATCTTGCCGCCCCGGTCGTGGGTAGCGCCGAGGACCAGCTTGATGAACGTGCTCTTTCCTGCGCCGGGCTCACCGACGCAGCCGATCGACGCGGCCGAGTCGGCGAGGATCTGCCCCTCCAGGTCGAGGAGCACCGGCCGGCCCATGCCGCCGGTGATGTTCTCGGCGATGAGGATGCCCTTGTCGTCACCGAGGTCGGTCGACAGCAAAGGTGCGAGCGCGCCGAAGTGCGCACCAGGGGCGATCTCCGTGAACTCCCGGACCTGCCGGGTGGTCGGGGTACCCGGCTGCATCCCCCACCAGAGCGCCTCCTGCGCGCCGAGCGGGATGTCGAAGATGAAGTCGATCCGCTTGAAGTCGCGGCGGAGGAACTCGGCACGGTCGCGGGCTTCCTCCGGCGTGGGCGCACCGACGGCGAGGATCATCGAAGCCTGCACCTCGACCTCCTTGTCCGACCGGTTGAGCTCCTGGTGGTACGCCTGCAGGTCCGACGCGATGAGGTCGAGTGCGCCACCGGAACCGGTGATCGCCGCGGTGCCCTCCTGCTGGTCCATCTGGTCGTCGAGGTTCGCTTCGGCGCGCTTGTTGCGGTGCAGCGCGGTGCCTGCGGAGACGACGTTGAGTCGAATGGCCCAGTCGGCGTCGACGCCGAGCTCGTCGATGCGGCCGATGTAGTCGACAGCGGGCACTTCCCAGCCACCCTTCGGGGTGCCGGCCAGTGCCATCAACACCTGGTACGAGGTGGTGTCCTCGCGGGGGTTCTGCACCTTGAGGAAGCGGCGCTTGAGCGGGTCGAACTTCGCGAGCTTGTTCGGCAGCTCGGTCTGACCGCCCTCGTCGAGGATGGGGTTCGGGAACACCGCCGGCGGGACGAAGCCGCTGCCGGCGCCGTTGCCGTAGCGCTCGGCGACGCCGCCGAGGCTCCGGCCGGACGCGACCGGAGCTGGCTGGTCGACCGCAAGTCCTCGGCTCTGCGCGTGCACAGCGATCCACACCTGCTCCGCCACGCTCGCTCGGTGCGGTTCGAACGCCACCGGGATCTGCTCTTCGATGTGACCGGCAGCCTGGAGGGCCGCCTCGATCTCCGCCGGCGACGGCGGTCGCTGCGGCATGGACAGGGTGTCGCGGGTGCTGGTCTCAAAACTGCGCCATGCCTGGGCGCTGCGCTGCTTGATGCCGGCGAACCGGAGCGGGACGCAGAGCCAGAACTCGCGCCGGCCGAGTGGGCGCTCCTCGAGGTAGTCCAGGGTCAGGAGTGCCTCCTGCGCCCAGAGCGGGTGCTGCTCGACCGCGACGCCAGCGAGCATGCTGTTGACCACGATCTCCGGGTCGAGGTCGGCGGTGAAGCCGAGCAGCAGTGACTCACCGAGGATCGACTGGAAGAGATCCTGGTGGCGCAGCCGGGACAGCTGGTACGTCTCGGTGTTGCCGAGGCCCTTGGGGAGCCCGTTGAGCCGCCAGGTCGCCCACACCGTTCCCGAGCGGGTCCACATCAGGTGCTGGGTCATCGCGACCGCGGGCAGGCGCAGCGCCATCAGCGCACCTCCCCGTTCTGGGTTGTTTCGAGGTCGACGTAGACGGGTGTGGGGTTGAGGTCGAGAGGCGTGCCACGCAGCGCCGCGTAGCCGCCGCATGGTGCCGGCTGAACGGTGAACAGCGGAAGGTCGCGGGGGGCGTGCCGGTAGACGACCTTCACGCTGGTGCCTTTTCCCAGTCCGATCTCACCGAGCGAGTCCGGCGTCTGTGACCGAGTCGTGTGGTTCGTGGTCATGAGTGCGTTTCCTTCCGGGCCTGCTCGAGCAGGCGCTCGACGCCGGTCGCGTAGCGGCGGCGGCGGATCGGGATGACGTTGTCGGGGAACTGCTGCTCAGGTTCCGGCGCAGGAACTTCGGCCGGGGCCGGGGCCGGGGCCGGGGCCGGGGCCGGGGCCGGGGCCGGGGCGATCGTGCGCTGTCTGACGGTCCGAGCAGGTGCCTCGGCGGGGGCGGTCAGAGCGGCGGCCGTGACCGGTTCGTCGTCCCACTGCATGAGGACGACGCCCTCGACTTGTTGGGGTCGGGGAAGCCGGATCAGTGCGCCCTTGTACCGGCCAGATGCGGGCACGGTGAACGCTCCGTACGCGTCCTGCACCAGGTCGGGCAGTTTCCGGTTGCTCTGCGGGATCTTCCCGGCGGCCCATGTAGCGCCGGCCGAGAAGGCGAGGAGGAATCCGAGCTGCAGGAGCGGCGTCAACCCGGTGAGGGGACCCCAGAGCGGCTTGGAGTTCCACCCCACGACGAGCACGACGCTGCCGATGCCCATCTGCGTGAGCGTGTAGGGGCCGCCGGGGATCTTCCAACCGTTGAGCTTGCCGAGCAGGATCGGGACTCGGCGGACGCGGGTGAAGAACCGGACGACGGTCCGGTGCTCCTGGTCCGCGGTGCTCATCAGCTATTGCCGCCGGTGAGCTGCTGGTTGGTCTGGTCGGCTGCCCAGGACATTCCGCCGTGGACGGCGAACAGGACGAACGCGCCGACCGCGATCGATCCGAGGACGGCGGCGAAGCTCCAGCCCGCCTTGTGCGAGCGCATGAGCAGCATGATCGTGACGGCCAGACCCGCCACGGTGCTGATCAGGGTCTGGATCTGGTCGCCCTGGCTGTTGAGCGTCGGGATCAGGCCGCTGGCGAGCACGTGCGTGTCCGCGGAGCTTGCTGCGACGGAGATCCGCGCGGAGGCGTTGATGAGGGGGGTGTGGACCGCGGAGATCACGGTGGGCAGAACAGACATGTCAGTTTCCCTTCGAAGGTGTGCTGGTGGGGTGCGAGGTCGGCTCGGTGGAGCCGGTCAGGGCGGGTGGGGCGCCGATCGCGGCGACCTCCCACCGGTCCGCGCGGGCGCGGAGGGTGAGTGTGTAGGTCGACGTGGAGGTCTGCTCGAGCGAGGTCGAGGCGGTGAGTGTGACGTAGACCTGGACGGTGGCGCCGTCGGCCGGGTGCTCGTCGGGTTGAGCCACTCCTTCGATGGACCCGACCGTCAGGTCGCTGAACGGTGCCGGTTTGATCGGCGGGATCGACGTCGACGGCGCCGTGTACGGCTCCGTCTCGCCCTGGCCGGTGAGGTAAGCGGCGAAGAACGCGGTCACGGTCTTGCCTGCGGATGAGCTCGAGGCGATCGACTGGCCGTACGCAGTCGACGGAGCGTCGGTGCTGTGCTGCGGACCGGTGACCTGAGCAGGCAGGCCGATCGCGGCGAGCTTGTCGCGGGTCGAGGAGACGACCACCTGGTAGTAGCGGCGGGGCCACTGGTCGCCCTTCGCAGCGTCGACCGTGCTGTCCTTCACGTTCGCCGCGACGACGACCTGGATGAGGTTGGCGGCGTCGTCGGTGGTGACGGACGCGATGGCGATGTCCCGGTAAGCGAACCCGTTCTTGGGCAGCTGCGGCACGTTGACCGTCGTGTAGTCCTCCAGTGCAGCCGAGTCGTCCTGCGAGGCGCTGAGCCACGCGCCGACGTACCCCTCGGCGAACGAGCCGGCGGACTGCTGCAGCGGTGAGGCCTGCGTGGTGTGTTCCGTCTGCGGGGCGGCGGCGCTCGAGCTGCTGGCGTGCAGTCCGACGACGAGTGCGGCCGGGCCACATGCGATGAGCGCGACGACGAGGATGGTGGCGCCCTTGGAGCCGAGGTGGGACCCGTTGGTCCACTTCGCTGCCTGCGCCGGAGCGGCCGGTGCCGTGTCGGTCGACATCGCGTCGGGCGACGTCGGATCGGTCGGCGCCGTGTCGGTCTTCTTCGTGAAGAACCGCATCAGGCACTCCGCGCCTTGAGGTACTGGCTCGTCCGCACGGCGCGCTGGTACTCCGGCGACTGCAGGTACCGCAGCGCCCGCGATCGGGTCTCCGGGCTGAACGGCTTCTCGTGCAGGTCGAGGGCGACGTCCTGCGCCTGGTCGTAGGTGGAGAGCACGCGGGCGTGCTGGTTCAGCTCATCGAGCAACCCGTCGGGCAGCTGCGGCGCTGCGTCGTCGTGCGTGGGCATCGCACGGTCCCTTCGTCGATGGCGAGACCGGAAATGGCCTCTCACCTGTAAGGGGGTGCCCCCGATCGGGCCGACCGGGACAAATTCGTCAAGGAAATTTCTGGCCGCCCGCTCCTCCGCCGATCCGCACAGCCATGCGGGTCGGAGAGGGACCAGCCGCGAACCGCTACCGCGACCGTTCCGGCGAGCAACTGGTACCCCCGGCAGTACCTCCCGCGTGAGGACCGTCGTTCGAGACCACTTCGTCTCACCTCGGGGGTTCTCATGGGCACCATCACCAACCGCGCGTTCTCGCTCGACAACAAGCTGCGCCGTGAGTGGGAAGACGAGATCTCGGGCCGTGTACACGCCTTCGGCAGCTTCGGGATCATGACCGCCGCCGCGATGCTCGAGCAGGCTCGCCGCGTCGTCGACGAAGACCGCGACGAGCTTCTGCACGAACTGCTCTGCCTCGCCCACCACGGCGACCAGACCGCCGAGCGAGTCCTCCTGCAGCTCCTGATCCCGGCAGCGCGCAACATGGCGCACCGCGTGCACGCCCTCGACGAGCTCAGCCGGAACGACCGCGTCGACATCGCCATCGGCGCAGCATGGGAGAGCATCCGCCGGTACAAGCTGCACCTGCGCGCCCGAGTCATGGCGAACCTCACGATGGGCACACTCAGCGTCATCGCACCGAAGCCGTCCGCCAACGACCGCCTCGTCGCCGGCGTCACCACCTGCGTCACCGACGAAGTCCTCGAGCACGTCGCCGGCGCCTGGACCAAACCCGAACCCTCCCCCGAGTCCGAGCTCGCGAACCTACTCACCTGGGCCGTCGACACCCACGTCGTCACCACCGACGAGGTCGCGCTGCTCGACCGCGCCTACCTGGGCGAGGAGAGCCACACCGCGATCGCGACCGACCTCGGCATCACGAGCGAAGGCGTCCGCAAACGGCTCGCACGCGTCCGGAACCGGATCGGTGTCGCCGCCCGCACCGCGTACGCCGCCTGAGCGAGGACCCCACCATGCGCAAGCCCCTCGCCATCACTGCAGCCCTGCTCGCCGCGATCCTGATCGCCGTCATCGTCATCGTGCGGCAGCCATCCGCCGAGCAGACCACCGCCACACCCACCACCGCGGCATCCGCGACCACCGAAGACGATGACCAGCAGCTGCAGCAGCTGCTCAACACGCGTCTCAGCACCATCGGCGCGCAACTCTCCGTCAACCTCCCCGCCACCCTCACGATCGACACCGCGAACGGCGACACCGTCTACGCCCGCGTCACCATGCACGAGCTCACCAAGCTGCCGGCCCACCAGTCCGCCGCCATCCTCAAGGAACGCAGCGCTCTGGCCGGCTACGACACCGTGTGGACGATGCCGGTGTCGATGACCGTGCTCGGCATCGTCGACGACGCCGGGACGGCGACGCGCGCGACCGCGGACGTCTCCGCCTCGGACCTCAGCCCGTTCACGATCGCGACCCACCCCGGTTCGGACCCGCTGCCGACGTCGAACACGCTCTCCTCCCCCGGCTGCTCGGGGCTCGACGGGCACACCGCCATCGCTGTCGGCCACACGGTCACCTGGTGTGTGCACGGGTTCAGCGATGCGGCGACGTCGGCGCCGACCGGTGGGCAGTACGAGACCGTCAGCGGCACGTACGCGACTCCGATCACGTGGGCGTCGCGGAAGTACGCCGCGCCCGAGATCCCCTGACTTCGAACCAATTTGTCCCGGTCCCGTCCGGCGAGGTCACCCCTCTACCAGTGAGAGCCGCTGGCTCCTGGCGAAGGGATCACTCATGCAGAACAGCAACAACTCCGACGACAGCTTCGTGGCGTGGATGGTTGGTCTCGGAGCGCTCGTCCTCTTCGGCCCCGGCATCCTCGCGTCCACGGTTCCCAAGGTGCAGGCCTGGCTCATCGGCAAGCACATCCTCGTCACCAAGGGCGTCATCATCCCGATCGGCAGCGGTGCCGGTCTCGACCTGATCCGCATCGTGATCGGCGTCGGTGCGCTCATCCTCATCGGGACCCTCGCGGCGTTCATCATCCGCGCCTACGTTCGCGCCCGCGTCCGCGCTCGCCTTCGCCGTCTCGCGGCCTCTCAGGGGGTCCGCGCATGAGCCGCACCGCCGGCATCGACATGCTCCCGCGGCGGCACGGTTGGCTCGGTACCTCCGTGGTGATCGCCGCGCTCGCCCTCGTCAGCGGGGGCATCGCAGCGGCCATGTCCGCCACGGGATACGCCGTGGGCATTGGGATCGGGGCGGTACTGGCGATCGCCGGCACCGTCGCGTTGCACATCAGGACGGCCCGCCGAACCGCGCTGGTCGACCTGTTCCTCGTCAGCGTCGCCCCGGTACTCGGCTGGCCAGAACCGGACCGGACCCGGGTGCGCGCTGCTACCTGGAAGGGCTCATGGGTCGGCACGCCCCGGAAGCTCCGCCTGTCCTACAACACCGCCTCCGCAGTCGACAGCAGCACCCTGGAGCTCATCAGCGAGCTCCGTCGGCGTGCGGCCGCCCGGTTCGGTGTTAGCTACCGCGTCGCGAAGCACCACGAGCGCCGTGGCCTGGTCTGGCTGGTCGAGCACGACTCGGCCACCGACCGTGAGGCGGACGAGAAGGTCGAGCGGGTCCGGACCCAGATGGCGAAGACGTTCGGCTCGGACGCGCAGGTCACGACGAAGACCGACGAGACCGGTGACCCGAAGGAGATCACCGTCAAGTTCGAGGTGTCCCCGCGACTGACTCGGGAGGGCGTCCGCACCCACATCGAGAGCGCCACCAGTGCCGTGCTCGCCGGCCGGTGGCGGGCGTTCTGGGATCTCCAACGCGACTTCGTCCGCTTCGAGCTGCGGCCCAAGCTGGAGTCGCTGATCCCGAACCCGTCCGTCGCCCCCGACAACGTGGACCCAAAGGCCGGCTACGACCAGATGGCCGTCCCGATCGGGAAGGACGAAGACGGCGAAGTCATCGTCTGGAAGCCGAAGGACCAGGCCCACGGGATGGTCACCGGTGAGACCGGCAAGGGCAAGACCGTCGTGATCCTCGGCATCGTCATGTACCTCGCCGCACACGGCTGGCGGATCTGGGGCATCGACGGCAAGCGCATCGAGCTGCTCGGTCTGCGCGAGTACCCCAACGTCGAACTCATCGCCGGCCGCATCGACCACCAGGCCCGCGTTGTGCACGCGGTCTACGAGCTGATGCAGGAACGGATGGAGGCATACGAGAGCCGCCGCGTGCGCCTGAACGACTTCGAGCCGGTCCTGTTCGTCGTCGACGAGTTCAAGACCTTCCGCAACGCCCTCCTCGCCTGGTACCGCTCCGGGTTCGTGAAGCCCAAGGGAGCCGCCAGTACCCCGGCCACCCTCACCGAGTTCTCCGACATCGTCAGCCTCGGCCGCAAGCTCCGCATCCACCTCCTGATCGGCCTGCAGCGCCCCGACGCGGAGTTCCTCACCGGTGACATGCGCGACAACTTCGGCTTCCGCGTCAGCCTCGGCAAGCTCTCCCCCGAGGGCGCGAAGATGATGTGGCAGTCGTTCGTCACCGGAACCACCGTGCCCGTGAACGCCAAGGGCCGCGGCATGGCCCGCAACAAGGCCGGTACCCCCGTCGAGCTGCAGACCTACTGGACTCCGGACCCGGAACAGACCGACCCGGAGCAGCCCTCCGAGTGGGCGTTCGAGACCGACCTCCAGCTCGTCGAGAACCTCCGGCCGCGGGTGAACCTATGGGACACCAAGCGGATCATCGACCCGGACGACTCCCCCGAGTTCGACGACCACGGCAAGGTCATCAAGAACGGCGCCGACTTCATCGACTACATGGAGGCGCGGATCGCGAAGGCGACGATCGCCGACGCGATGCCGGTCCGGAAGATGGCCGGCGTCTACGAGACCCCCGCGGCCAAGGAGCTCGAGCAGATCCAGATCGAGGCCGAGGAACCCGACGAGCAGCTCCAGCCGTTCGAGGGCTACACCGAGCCCAGCACCTCGAGCGTGGAAGAGCTCCTCGACAGCAGCGGGTACCTCCAGACTGAGGGCGCCCTCGTCGAGGTCGAGGACGGCGTCTGGGGCGTCCTCGAGTTCGCCGGCTACGACGACGCCGAGGACGGCTACGTCGAGCTGTCCTACCGCGACTACGAGTCCGGCGAGCCCGGCACGATCTCCCTGCCCGGCGACGACCGCATCGACATGCGCCTCCCCCAGGACGTCGCGTGAGCCGACACGCCGCGTGCGATGAGCCGCAGCGAAGCGTACATGTACGTCTAGCCTTGCCTCATGTCCAAGCCCCGGAAGCGTCGCAAGGCGATTCTCAACCCGGTCCGTTCGAGCTGGCTCATCGAGCAGGACTCGAAGGACCGGGTCACGAGTATCGCGGAGCGAGTCGGCGTTGCCGACTCCGCGTTCGTGGACGAGATGATCTCGCACTTGGAGCTGGACTCCCGGGGCGTGCCCGTGTGGTGGCCGTACCCGGTCTCGGTCGACGACGGGGAGCTGCCTATCGACGAGGCCTAAACCAAAAGGCCCCCCGCCGAAGCGAGGGGCCCACGTTTTTGGCTCTGAACCTGCCCAGTTTGCCGACTTACAGGTTCCGAGTTCGTTCCTTCGAAGCACCGGTTGATCGCCGGACCTTCGTCGTACCCGCCGGAATGGAGGTCCCGGGGGTGATCCCATCGTAAGCCCTACAAGTACGTTTAGCCACGACTCGCCGCCGGAAGTTCGGAAGTCTGTAACTTCCCAACTCCCGGGGTCCGGTACTTCGGTACCCCCCGCTGCCCCGGACCTACGCGGGTCGTCTGCTGATGTACCCGCAACCGTCGCACCCACCGTTCACTCGGATCGGGTCGCCTGGCGATTCCTCGACGATGCCCGCGGGCATCGTCGACGGGTCGCGCTCAAGGCACCGAAGTCGTGGGGTACCGACTGGACTGAGCGCGCCCGCGTGGGCCGACGCTCGTCAACGCTGCCCGCGCCCGAGGGTGCGTACGCGGCGCTGCCGGCATGGTCGTCCCGCCGGCAGTACCTCGCTGCAGCCGCTGCGGCAGTCGACTCCGAACGGGGTCGTGCGCTGCGGAAGGCGTGGGTGCGCAAGTGGGTGGCCGACGAGCCGTTCTGGGCGATCGTGCACGCGCTGGCGTCGTTCGGTGACAACGCCACGGGGCGCGGGGTGACCGCGTCACGGCAGACGATCGCGATGAAGGCCGGCCTGCTCGACGACGTCGACGTGTCGACCGATGCTGGCCGTCGCCGGGTGCAGGCGGCGATGAAGCGTGTGCAGCAGGTGACCGCGATCCTCGCCGAGCTGGGCCTCTACGCAATCGTGCGGGTCGGTCGGCCGCTGTCGACTCGTGAGCAGGCGATGTTCCGTGCTCGTGGGCTTTACCAGAAGGCTGTGGGCAACGAAGCGGCACTGATCGTGCCGGGGCACCTGGCCGCTGCAGCGGCGACTCGTCGACCTGGTCGCGGGGGCGGCACCTTCCACCTACATCCCGAAACCTCAACTAGAAGCTCTTTTCCCGTTACAGAGATACCCAACAAGCCGCGTTCGCGGCGGACAGCCGCTGCGCGACCGGGACAGCAGGGATCTCCCACACGGCCGAAGAGCACACGAGCGCCGATGCGCCCGCTGAGTGAGCGCCCGCCGGCGTTCCGGCGGCTCGTCGCGGCCCTGGACGCCGCTACGGTGCGCCCGGACGGCTCCGTGGTCGGTCGGTTCACGCAGGGACGCTCCGTGCTGGGCCTGGTGCGCATCCTCGACGACTTCGGCATCGACGCCTCGTACACCGTCGACGAGCTGCTGGAACGAGTCCTGCGGTGGGAACCTCACTACCGGTTCCGTGACGGCCTCGGGTGGCTCCGGGCTCGGCTCGCTCGTGCGTTCCGCCGTCCGACATCGAACGGGTCGGTACCCCCCACTCCCCCGGAGTTCAACGGGCAGCGCGACCTCGAGCAGCTCTGGGCCACCGATGAGACGTTCCGCGACGGGTGGGTCCGGCTGCAGGCCCTCCACGCCGCCGAGGACGCTGCGAGTACTCCCCCGACCGGCGCAACCACACCGGTCGCTGGCGATGTCGACGACGCGACGCCGGCCGACGCTGTGGCCCGACGCCGTCGCTCGTCGGCCGTGCCGGAGTGGCAGCGCGAGCTCGAGGCGGCCCAGGCCCGCGTCGACGCCGCTGACGAGGACGAGCTCGCCGCCGCCATCACCGCAGCCCGCTCCGCCGGCACCCCGAGCTCCCGGCATCACCGGTCGCTGCCGTACGTGCCCGCCGGCATCACCGGCACCCGCTGAGCGAGCCGCCGGGCGGCACTGCCCGACGTTGGCTGAGCGAGCGGTGCAACGCGCAGCAGCCTGGATGCCGGACATCGGAAGTGCCGGAGATCCGAAGGTGGGGAGTTCCAGACGCCCGGAGTTCGGAGGCCCGGAACTGCCAGAGAGCCGAAGTCACAGACCACCGAAGTGCCGATCTCTGGCAGTACGGAACTGCCGGAGAACCGAAGTACCAGACCCCGGAAGTCTGTAAGTTCCGGAGGTACTGAGTCGAGACGGGGGTAGGGGTTGGCCGGCCCTTAGCCCTGGGGGGGGGGGGGGGCACGGCCCGGCCAATCCTATCCACGGTGAAGAGTCAGGGAAGAGCACCCCGGCCAAATCCGTTCAGATCGCCACCGTCGCCTCGAGGCATCCATGAGCGTCGTGCCGCTCGTGTCCGGCTACCTCCAGGCGCCCCATTGCGGGTCCCACCGGCCGGCTGCGATGGCGCCGGTGAGGACCGGGCCCACCATCCGGTTCGTCAGGGCCACGGCGTCCTGCCAGGTGATGCGGAGATCCGGAGCTTTCTTCGCCACCGTCGCGAAGGTGCGCTGGATCGAGTCCGACGCGTCGACCTCGACGAACGGGTCGAGCCCGCGAGTGGTGATCTGCACCTCGAGGGCGTCACGCAGCAGCCCGGCGTCGCACGGCAGGTTCTGCGCGATGAGCGCCAGGTCAACGAGATCCTTCGCCCGGGACGAACGGCCGTCACCGCCGTGGCTGCGTTCCATCATCGCGGCGACCTTGTCAGCGATCTGCTGCTCGATCGCGACCATCACGTACTCGGGCGCCGGCACTGCACGACCCAGGGGCACACGGAACCCCGGATCAGCGCGAACCGTCGCCGCTCCGGCGCGGTCGTGGATGGCGAGGTCGAGCTTGACGCTCTGACGTGTCCCCACAGCCTCGTAGGTGAGTTTCACCATCGTCACGTTCGGCTGGTCGGCGCTCCCCGGTCCGGCGGAACGCGCGACCCGGACGAACCGGAGTCGATCGCCGATGTCGCGGTCTAGGAGTTCGTCGAGCGCCTTGACCGCATCGTCGATGCTGACCGCGGCAGTCTCGAGGTCGATGTCGACTGTGGCGCGGGCACGGGGGATGAACGCAAGCATCCGCGTCCCGCCCTTGAGCACGAACCGTTCATCGCCGTCGAACACCCGGGACAGAAGCCGGTCGAACAGCAGCAGCTGTCGCAGCGTCACGACCGGCATGCCGACAGCTGCAGCACCGCTCTTCGCCGCGGCTCCGATGGCCTGCCAGGTGGCCTCGGGAGTCGCGTAGTCCTCTGACTTGGTCACTCGTTGCCCTTGTCCTCGTCGTGGGTGGTGTCGGCGAGATCATCAGTGGCCGCGGGCAGAGCCTCCACCGGTCCTTGAATCTGCTCGGTGAGCTTGGCGCTGCGCTCCGCGAGATCCCGGAGCATCGCCTGCGTGGCGGGCGTGAGGCCGATGTTCGGCAGCGAGTTTTCGGTGAGCTTGGCGCTGCGCTCCGCGAGATCCCGGAGCATCGCCTGCGTGGCGGGCGTGAGGCCGATCTTGGGCAGCACCGAATCGGGAAGCGTCACCAGCGGAGGTTGCAGTGCCGGCATCTGTCGCATCCGCTTGTCCATGTACTCCCGGGTAGGTCTGAGCATCTCGGCGATCTCGGCGCCCATGCGGCCGTAGACCGGAGCGAGAAGCGTCTGCAGTTGCTCGCCGAACACCGCGCTGATGCGCTCCGTGAGGTCGGTGCTCTCCACGATGTCTCTCAGGCGTGCCGCATCGACGCCGGCGAGGCTGCGCAGCGCCACGTACAGCTCGCGGCCGTCGTCGTAGCCGAGTCGCTTCGCGTGGGCGCCGAGGTGGTCGATGAGGGCCGGGACGTCGAGGTCGTTGTCGGCGCGCTCGGCGTCTCTGAGGGCATCGGCGACGAGGGACAGGTCGCCCTCGTTGAGGAGGTCGGCGATCGTGCGCTCACGAGTGGTGACGGGGAGGCCGTCGAGGATCGTCACGTCGGACGCCGGGAGGCTGCGGCGGCTGTAGCGGACATCGTCGTGCGTGCTCTGGCGGCGCTTGCTGGTGTACAGCAGGTACGGGGCGGGGTAGAGGTCGCCGATCTCGTGACTCCAGGCTGCGGCTGCGCCACCGACGACGACATCCGGCGTGGCCAGCCGGTCGCGGGCGAGGGTCGCGGGATCGCTGGCGAGCCACGCCGCGCGGATGTCCTCCAGACGCTCCGCGGGGGTACCGGGCAGCCGGTAGACGCCCGGCCTGACCCGCAGAAGCGTCCCGGCCTGCACGCGGCGGACCAGCGTGCTCCGCGCGATGCCCGCAGCGTTCGCCTGCGCCGCGGTGAGCATGCCCCACTGAGCAGCGGCAAGGCTCGCCAGTCGACGCTCCGCGGTGATAGACATGCTGCAATTATACGCGCGAACGCAACAAAATAAGTCTTATGCGCGGGAATCTTGTTGCGAGTACCCCCGGTACCCCCGGTATCCCGAGCGCTGCCGGGGCCTCAAGCACCTGCGACGGGTAAGTGGAGCCGCGGGGCCGCGCCGGGTCCCAGTACCCCGGATGCATGAACGGCCCGTACGCGATCCCCCATCGCCGTACGGACCGTTCTCTGCGTCGGTCGTCAGTAGTTCGGGCGCCACCCGGACTGTGTGCGCCGCTGTCGGCCGCGGGCCTTCTGCCGGTCGTACTCCTGCGTCTTGCTCTTGCCGTAGACCGTCATCGTGATCCCGGTGATCGGCTGCTCTGAGACGTCGAGGTTGGTGTACCGCTTGCCGTTCTCGTCACGGAGCCAGGACAGGGCGTCCCCGCCGTGCTCGTTGATGCGCTTGAGCATCGTCGAGGCGTTGTACTCCTTGACCTCCATCACCCGCCCGTTGGCGTAGGTGACGCGGGCCTTGATCATCTGCTGGGTGTCGCGGGCCTGACCGCGGGCGGCGCCCCGGACACGCTGCAGGATCTCCGTGTTCGCCTGCTGGCGGCCCTTCGCGGTGCGGCCCTTCGGGATCTGCAGGTCATGCTGGCGGCCACCACCGCCGAGGTACGTCGTCGTCCGCAGTCGGCCACCCTGCCGGTCCTGGGTGTACCGGCCACCGGTGTCCTGGGGCACCACGGTGGCCTCTGCGGCGCCGGCCTTGTTGCGGACGCGGACGAGCTGCCCGGAACGGCCACGGCGACGTGGCGGGATCGTGTTGGTCTGCCCGGTGCGGGCGAGCTCGAGCAGTGATGCGCGGTAGACCGAGCCGCTGGTCTCCCCGTTGAGCACCTTGCGGATCATGCGTGGCGATCGCTGCAGCTCGCCGGCGATCTCCGCCACGCTGAGGCCGCGACCGCGGAGCTCCTGCACGAGCTCCTGCGCGGTGCTGTCCCGCCGCGACGTCGCGTCGCTCATGACGGCACGTCCTCGGCCGCGACGTCGGCACCGTTCGCCCACGCCGCGGCGGGGCCGGCAGCGTCGGCACGCCTCGCTAGCGCGTCACGGGAGTTGCGGGTCTCCGGCGTGAGGAATGAGCCCGAGAGCATGCCCTGCAGTCGCAGGCGTCCCGTCTTCCCGTCATCGCCGCCGCCGTGCTCGGTCGGGAGGCTCCACGAGGGGACCTCGGTCGTGTAGATCGCGTCACCGTTGATGCCGATGAGTGTGTGGCCAGGGACCGCGAGAGCTCCTGCGGTCTTGAGCCCGAGCCCGGATGCGCTGGAGAGCACCGCAGCGCGGCCTCGGCCCCAGATCTGCGCGGAGAACTCGGGGTGGAAGAACATCCGCGCCCGCTCGCTGACGGTGCTGGGGATCTGGTACAGGAACAGCTTCCCCTGCCGGACCATCGTCGATTGGTACTCCGCCGGCACATCGAACGCGCTCTCCGCGACCCGGGTTTGCGCACGTCCCGCGGAGTTGAAGTTACCGACGGTCTGCAGCAGGATCGCGCGCAGCGCCCCGGCGAGAGCGCGACGCAGCAGCGGCGGGAGATCTGGGTTGCCCTGCACACGGTCGCGTGCGCGCTTGATCCGCT
This sequence comes from Curtobacterium flaccumfaciens, assembly GCF_013359815.1. Lineage (GTDB taxonomy): Bacteria > Actinomycetota > Actinomycetes > Actinomycetales > Microbacteriaceae > Curtobacterium > Curtobacterium flaccumfaciens. Next base: position 51,114 of record NZ_JABMCF010000026.1, read on the forward strand.
CGTAGAACGTGTCCAGGGGGCGGGCGCGGGTGAACTGGATCGCTTCGAGGGGTTCGACGAGCCATCCCGCGTTCAGCGCAACGAACACCTCGGCCGCATCGGCCCAGGTCTCCCCCGTCGCGCCGGGACGGTTCGGGTAGTACCAGCCGTCCTCGACCTTGCGGTGCTGCATGCCGAGTAGCCCGACGTGGTTCCAGTCGTTGGGCACCGTGAAGCGGACGAAGAACCGTGCGCGAGCGTAGGGGTCGTTCTCGAGGAGGTCGTATGCAGCGGAGCGCTTTAAACGAAGGCCCGGGCCGATACCAAGCTCGCGGCCGAGAGAGGCATACATGAACCGGCCGTCGACGTGGGCAAAGGTCTGGATCTTCTTCGTCTTCTTCGGATCGATCAGCGGCACGCAGTCGTCATGCTGGCTCATGCTCGGCCCGGCGACCATGTGGTCGTAGTGGTGCTGCCCCGCGCTCCCGCGGATCTCCTCCGCCATGTCCGGGGACACCGGGATCGGGTTGACGTTCTTCGGGAGCGACCACGCCCAGAGGTTCGTGCCCGTCGCCGCCGGCGAGAGCATCAGCCGTGCACGGTCGTCGACGCCGGCGACGATCTCCTCGAGCGTGTTCCACGCCATGCGGGCCTGCGCCGGCGTGAGCGGAACGTCGCCGAACCACTCCTCCACGGTGCGGACCTCGATCTTCTGGCCCGTGACCGCATGCTCGAACCGGCCCGTGGGCGGTCCGCCGGCAACCCAGTGGGAGCCGGGAATCCAGTTGGGGGTCTGCACGAACAGCCAGTGCCGGATACCGGGCGCTGGCTCCGGGCGCTTGCCGGTGAGCATGATCCGCTCGGCGCCGAAGCTGGCCGCGGTGTCGAGCAAGTCCGTGAGGTTGGGGTTCTTCCGGTTACCGCCGACCTTCGGCCGGACCGTGGTGCCTTCTCGGGTGACGCCCTGGCCGGTGGTGTGGTCGAGCCAGATCGTGGGGACCTCTTTCGGGGTCCAACCGCGGGGACGGAAGCTGTTGTCCATCGCGCATTCCTTCCAGAGTTCCAGAGCTACAGAGGTCCGGACTTACAGACTTACAGAGTCAGTCGGTGAGGCCGAGGGAGGCGCGGAGCTCAGCCTCAGTGGAGCCCTGCAGCTCGTCGGCGCGCGACATCAGCAGGTCGACGGCGACGCGGATCAGCGTGTTGTCGGTGATGCGCGGTCCCGGAGCCAGGCGTGTGCGCTGCAGCCGGCGGGCGTAGCGAGACAGGTCCTCGAGCTGCTCGTCCCGGAACCGGCACTCCTTGCGAGTGAGCTCCTCGAACAGCGCGGTTGCCGCGGCCGGCTTCTCAGCCGCCGGCTCGGGTGTCTCAGGCGTGGTCGCGGCGGTGGCAGGAGCGTCCGTCGGGGCCGTATCCGCCGCCGGTTGCGGTTCGGTTGTTTCGTCGGCTGCCGAGCTGTCCAGCAGTGCGGTGAGCTTCTTCCGAGGCATCAGTGGTCCTCCTGCACGGTTCGGGGTGACATGGCGCGGATTGAGAGGAGCTCCATTGCGATGCGGCGGAAGTCCTCGCTGGCCTTGAGGTCGTTGCGGGACGCTCGGTACTGCGTCACGACCAACCCGTCGATCGGAGCCTTGGAGTGCGACTTGTATCGGCGGACCGCGTTCTGGAACCGGCGCAGGCCGATCTGGTCGACGAGCTCCTGGATGTCTTCGAGATCCTGGGGTGTTCTCGGGTCGTACTTGTTGATCAGCACCCGGTAGTCCAGGCCGCGCGGGACGATGAGTGTCTCGATGGTCTTGCGCAGCGGATCGATCGAGAGCGCCTCGGCCTCGGTCGGAGCGATGACGAAGTCGGCCTCGTCCAGAACGGGCGTGAGGATGTGGGTCGACTCGAGCGAGCCCGGGGTGTCGACGATGATGACGTCGTACGGGAGTTCCCGCAGCCGGGCGAGGTTGTTGGGGTCGAGGTCCGCGGCGAAGTCGAAGGGCAGGTTGTCCCCGGCTCGCTCGGCCCAGAACGTGACCGAGCCCTGAGGGTCGATGTCGACGACGAGGACTCGGCATGTCTCGGACAGCACTGCGGCGAGTCCCATCGTGGTCGTGGTCTTGCCGACGCCGCCCTTCTGCATCGCGATCGCGACGATCCAGGGCGCCGTTGGTGTTGCCGCAGCGGTAGCTTTCCGTGGAGTTGGCATGGTGCGTCCTTCCGGTTTCGATCTGACGTTGACGAATGTACTACACCCGGAGTTCGGAAGCAACAGAGTTACGAAGTTCGGAAGATACAGAGTCTGTAAGTTGCGTTAGGAACGTGCTACTTTGGACGCATGAGACAGGAGCAGCTGATCGCGGTGGCGTTGACGATCGCCCGCGAGGCGCACGCTGGGCAGGTCGACAAGGCCGGCCGCGCCTACATCGAGCACCCTGTCCGCGTCGCCAAGAGAGTCCGCCGGCGGAACCCAGATGCCTCGGCGGGTGTGGTCGCGGCAGCGCTCCTGCATGACGTCCTCGAGGACACCGAGCTCACCCGAGCGGATCTCCTCGATCGCGGCATCCCCGTCGACGTCGTCGATGACGTCGACGCCGTCACCAAGCGCGCGGGGGAGTCACCCGAGGAGTACTTCGCCCGCGTGCGTGCTCGAGCCGGTGCCCGAGCGGTCAAGGGCGCCGACATCGAAGACAACACCGACCCCGAACGTCTCGCGCAGCTCGACGAGCCCACACGCCGACGACTGCTGGCGAAGTACGAACGCTCCCAGCAGCTGCTCGAGGGGGAGTAACCCCGTGTGTCAGTCCTGCGCGGAGGGAGGCCGGCGCTGCCGGGACCGGCGACGCCTCCAGCAGCTCACCACAGCCGATCTCGCGCCCGAACAGGTGAAACCGCTCCCCGTGGTCGACTGGGCAGGCAACGCGGCAGACGACGGCGCAGAGGCCGTCTGGCGGGACTACGCGCCGGCGATCGCCACCGAGACGATCGCCGTGCTCGCCGAGACCCGTGCCGCCGAGCAGCACACCACCACTGACGTCGTCGACGCGATCCCTGCCGGCGCCCGGCCGCACGGGCTCGAGTTCCGGGTGAAGAGCCCCGCCTCGCTCGCCCGGAAGATCCGCAGCCGCGCGGCCGTCACGGCAGCTGCGCAGAGTGCTGGTGGCCTGGTGGGAGTCTCGGACAAGCTGACCGATTTGCTCCGCTACACCGCCGTCACCCCGCGGCACGATGACCTCGCCGGCACCGCGGCCACCACGATCGCCGCCCTCGAGGCGCGCGGGTACGCCGTGGTGTCCGCTGAGCACTCCTACGTCGCCGGCAACGCGTACAAGGGCATCCACGTCCTCGTGCAGCACGGCGACGAGCGCCCCGTCGAGATCCAGTTCCACTCCGAGCTCAGCCAGGCCGTCAAGGACGAGAACCACGTCGACTACGAGCTCGAGCGCGACCGCACACACCCCTACGCCGAACGAGCGGCAGCCCACCAACGCATGCTCGACCGCTCGAGCGAGATCCCGACACCGGCCGGCCTCAACCGGCTCACCAGCATCGGGGGCCGTCCGCTGACGGAGAAGACCTACCCGAATCCGTACTCCGTGGCGCACAATGAAGCAGAGGAGACGAACCGATGACCCAGTTCTACGTAGTCCGCGACAGCGACGAGAACCTGGTGTGGATCGCCGCCCATGAGACGGCCGGCGAGCACCGGATCTTTGTCTACCTGCCCAACACCGGCACCTGGCAGCACAGCACTGCCGTCGAGGACGACTTCTACGCCTCAGATCGCACAGCCACCTACATGCCGATCAGCGCCGATCAGGCCGCCCGGCAGCTTCCGAACCTGCAGAAGGTCAGCGCCAAGACCGCCGGGTGGCTGCTCGAGGACCTCACCTCGAGCGCCACTGCCACCGGCGCCGAGCTCGGACTCCCGATCGTCACCGCCGCACGCCCCACGACAGAGGCGCAGGTTATCGAGATCCTCGTCATCAACGACGGCCGCACCTGGACCGTTGTCTACAACGGCCCGAGCAACGGGGCTGCTCGCACGTTCGCCAGCGAACTGCGCAACGGCAAGAAGAACCGAATCAACCGCATCGGTCGGTTCGACGCCCGCGTCGTCCGGGAGACCGTCGTGGAAGCCCGCCGCATCGTGGAGAAGGCCAGCGCATAGCTGTCAGCTCAGAGCTTGGCGATCTGCCAGGACTGGTCGACGTCGAGTCGGATCTCCACACGGTTGTCGAAGTCGCGTGGCCAATCCCTCCCGTGGGCAAGCACGAGGAACCGATCGCCAGCGTGGATATTAGCGAGCTTGTCCGCCGAATATGCGGCCACGACCAGTTCACGCTCGTCACCACGGCCGCGCCACCGGACCTTCACATTCGTGCGTGACGTGACACGGTGCTTTGCGCCGTTCACTGTCGAGAGCGGCTCTTGTTCAGCCTCAAAGATCATCGCCACAGGCGAAATTTGCGTCTGGTAGGTGACTTCCGAAAGACGACGGTAGTAACGGCGAAGAGCGGCCTCATCTGATACCTCGAAGCAGAAGTCACGCCAGAAGACGAGGTCGACCTCACCCTTCCCGTTTCTGTACTCGATGCGGAGCTGGTTCGCGAAGGCCTCGTCGTCATCGAACTGCCGCATGAACTTGACGATCCGCACGGCGCTGGCGAACGTCGCAGCCCATGACGGAGCGTTCGTGCGCTTCCGCACCGTGTCTGTGGTGCGTTCCACGGCACGCTCGACGGGTTCCCCGGGCAGCCGGAGGAAGTACTTTTTGTCACGGGCGTCGATCTCGACTCTTTCTGTCGCCCGGACACCCTCCATGAGCGTGCGGAAGTTCAGCGGACAGTCGACAGCGTGTGTCTGCTTCCGGGAGAGACGCAAGTGCGCGGGGATCTCTGTCCCCTTCTGATTGACAGAAGCGGTGACCGAGGACAGCGGCACCGGGCAGTAGAGGCATGTCAGGTCGCCCCGGGCAGGGCGATCTACTATGTCGCCCGGTTTCACCGGACGAGACTGCCTGTCGACTCCCGCGCCCTCCCACAGGCGAGCTTCCTGGTACTTCGCCACCTTTTTAGCCATCGGTGAGCCTCCCCGTTCAATACCTGATGAGACTCTACGAGAGACTTCTGTCAGTGCAAGGCGGTCCGGAGACCGGGGGTGGGTGTTCCGAGGAGACACCCACCCCCAAGGCGGGCAATGGTGGTATAGTCAAAGCGCCAACTTAGTTACACCACCAACGCCCTGGGTTAGTCATCTGGGGCGTTTTTGGCGTCTCAACCATGCCCACGCGACGCACGACCAAATAATTATCTGGACAGCGTCATGTGCTGCTATCAATAGTGTTAGGTAGTCCATTTTTACCACCTCCTTCCGTAATACTATTCTAGCATATATCAGAGATATTCCCTAGATATCGGCAAAGTTAATTGACATTCTTGAGGAAATTGTTTTCGGATCGAGGCAGTGCGTAAAAATGCCGAAGACTCCGCATGGCGGAATCTTCGGCATTCGGTTGTAGTAGCCGATATCTCGTTATTCGGTCAGGCTGATGCTGTCCTCGTCGATCTGATAGTCGCCCTTGTACGTCGGGTCCACATAGCGTTCATCCCCGCGGCGAAGGAGAGCGCTATCGGGATCCTTTGGCGTCATGTATACGTTCCACCGGCCAGTGTCATAGCCTTCTTCCCCGGCGGCGA
>NZ_JABMCF010000027.1 GCF_013359815.1 Curtobacterium flaccumfaciens
ACGAAGTGCCGAAGTCACGAAGTCCGGGAGCGGCCACACAGCACGCGCGACGACGGGGCAACAGGGACGCCCAGAGCGCAGGAGCACGAGAGCGGCGAGCGGCCACACGTCGGCACAGCAACAGGGCAGGAAAGGGGCGAGGGCACTGTCGGGGGTGATGAGAAGCTGACCGGTGAGGATGAGGTTCGCGGTATCCGCGATGTCCTCGCCCCGGGTGGTGGCGTGTGCCTCGATCAAGAGATAGGCGTCGGCGGGTGCGAGCGCGAGCTGGGCGAGCACGACGCCGGCCGCTTGATGGGTAGCTCGTTGGTGGAACCGGTGTCGGGAGCGGTCGTTGTGGCGGGTAATGACGCGTTGTAGCAGCCATCGGCTGATGGTGCCGGCGAGGACCCTGGCGGCTTCTGCCTGCACCGGGTGCACTTGCAGCGAGCGTTGTGCGTACACGTCGACGGCGCCAAGGAGGAACGGTCCGAACCGGAGGGGCACGGCGAACAATGCTCCGACCCCCGCGTCATTCGCGGCCGGGAGAAACAGGGGCCACCTGTCCGTCGGGTGGTCACGGACGTCCGGCTCGAGAACTGGACGGTTGTTGTGGAGCGCGTCCCAGCAGGGGCCTTCGCCGAGACTGAACTGAAGCTGGTCGATGTGGCATGCGCGGCTGTCGGTGGCCGAGATGGTTTCGTTGCCGGCGAGGTCACCGTACGACGCGACGGAGGCGCCATCACCCGGAACCAGGGTGAGGAACCGGGTTGCAAGCTCCGCCCCGGGCAGGGACGCAGCTGCGGGGACAAGGGTAGATCGTGGTGCATTCATGACGTGCTCTCTGACGCCAACTCACCGGGGCCGGACGGAAACGTCCAGCAACACGCCACGCAACGCGAGCGATGCCCTGACGCTACGTCGCGCACACTCGCCCACGCGCCGTTCATCCCCGATCCGCATACGCGTTACGGCTGGCAGGTTCGCGAACTGTCCCACAGTACAGTCCGACCATGACCAGGTCAGAGGCACATCGAGGTGAGGACCGTTTCGAGCGCCTCTCCAAAGGCCTGAGCAGTGTTCTGAACCCCGACCTCGAGGTCCTCGACGCCATGGACCGCGTGATCACGGCGTGCGTGGAGCTCACCTCAGCAACGGAAGCGGGGATCGTCCTGGCCGATGCGTCCGGGACCCTGCACGTCATCGCTTCGACGAGCGAACGCACGAGCGACGCGGAAGAGGCGCAGCTCGGCACGAACGAGGGCTCCTGCCTGGACTGCTTCCGGACAGGGAAGACGATCGACGTGCCCGACGTCACCACCCACGAGACCGTGTGGCCGACGTTCGCTGAGACGATGCACGAGAGAGGGCTTCGCGGGACATTAGCCGAGCCGATCCGCCTGCGCGATGGGACCATCGGTTCGATGTGTCTGTTCGCCGACCACACCGACGGACACGACGACCGCGACGTGGTTCTGATCCAGCTGCTCGCCGACGCGGCATCCGCCGCGCTCGTGCGGCAACGCGATGCCGGCCGGTTGCGCACCTTCGAGGAACAAATCGACGACGCAATCCAGGCACGAGTACTCGTCGAGCAAGCGAAGGGGGCCTTGGCCTACCGACGCGGCAATGCTCGGCTCCTAGACGCCGCCCTTGGTCAACGCTGACGGCGTTCGTCTTGGAACCGTCCCACTGACTAGTTCTGCTCAGGCACATCCTTGTAGGCAGTGACACGGATCGGTGTTGCAATCAAGCTGCGCACTCGGACGCGGAGATCCAAGACGTGTGACATTGCTTTCAGAACCTCGTACGGATCCACATCGTGAATGAGGAAGCTCGTGACAGGGAGCTCTCCGCCGTGCTGTTCCGCGATGCGCGGGTAGATGATCCCGCCTTCGGGAGCGAGACTTGCGTCGATCGCCAGGACGCGCAGCTCGTGCTCGCCCTCTCCCCCGCCGACGTCAATGCCAACGATCATCCACTCGTCTGCATCAAGTCCAACAAGCTCGTGCAGCGACGCGCCGGTCATGCGTTCGTCGATCTGCACCGAGCCCTGCCAGTCGGGGTATGTGACCTCAGCATCGCCCCAAATGTAATCCGCCATGCAGTGAGGATCGCATAGCTACCCCCGGCCGGCTGCTGTCTCGATAGCCGATCGTCTACCGAGACAGCCTCCTGACCTCTGTACAGCACTTCCGGGGATGACAGTGCGGCCACACCCGCAGAGCGGGTGTGGCCGCACTTGGCACGTTGGAGGTCAGCGGCCGTTGGGCTCGACGTGGTCACGCCAGGTGTGCTCGGGTGCCCAGCCGAGGTCGCGCTTCGCTGCGGCGTTCGAGAGCAACGATCCGAACTCGGCCAGCGTGCCGTTGACGGAGGCGTTCGGGTACCGCTCTGCGATGATCTTGGCGGTGGGGATGGGCATGACGGTGTCGTCGGCGACGATCAGGTACGGGTGGAAGCCGCGCTCGGTCTGGTGCAGGGCCTTCTCGGTGGCGGTTCCGACGTCGCGGCCGTCGATGTAGGACCAGATGTCCCACGCACGGGTGTCGAGGTTGTCGGCGAAGGAGGGGTACTCGTCGTACTCGTCGACGTTCTGCACGTAGGACAGGCGGAGCCCTGTGACGCGCAGCTCGGGGTCGTTGTTGGTGTACTCCTCAGCGAGGTGCTCCATGAACAGCTTCGACAGACCGTAGGCGTTGCGGCCATGGCGGGCGGAGTCGTCGTCCAGTGGGAGGTAGTCGAGGTTGGCGGGGAACGGGACGCCGAGGACGGTCTCGCTGGATGCAAGGACGATGTCTTTCAGGCCGTGGCGGTGGGCCGCCTCGAAGACGTTGTAGCCGGCGATGACGTTGTTCTCGAACGTCTTCGCGTTGCTGTAGAGGCGGGGGTGAGGGACGGCTGCGAGGTGGACGACGACGTCGAAGGCGTTGTCGACGGTGTCGCCGAGGACGTCCCAGCCGACAGAGCCGAGAGCATCGAAGGTCTGGCCGTAGTCGGTGAGGTCGGCGACGATCGAGATGATGTCGGTGCGGGTGGCGGGGGTCTGGTCGATCCCGAAGACCTCGTGCCCGTCCTTGAGGAGCTGGTCGACGACGTGTTGGCCGACTTTGCCGTTGATGCCGGTGACGGCGACGCGCTTCTTCGTGGTGCTCATGGATCAGCCCTCCTGGGACTCGATGGGGCGGGTCAGCTCGGCCTGCTTGGCGGCTTTCTCCGGCTCGGGGATGGTGCGGTTGCTGATGACGATCTGCTTGGTGTCGTCGTCGCCGCCGACGACGTGGTCATCCCCGGCGAGGAGGGCTTCGTAACCCTGCCGGGCGACTTCGGTCTTGTCGTTCTTCTTGAAGTCAGGGCCGAGCTTGGTGTTGTTCATCCCTGCGTGGGCGTGGAAGTCGCTGTCGGTGGCTCCTGGCAGGAGCGCGGTGACGCTGACACCGGTGTCCTTCAGCTCTTCGCGGAGCGACTCGGCGAAGGAGAACCCGAACGCCTTCGAGGGGCCGTACACGGTCTCGAACGGGGTGGGGGTGGTGGCGGAGATCGAGGAGACGATGAGGATGCGGCCGTGACCGTTGGGGACCATGTGCTGCACGACGCGCTTGGCGAGGTGGACGGTGCCCTTAATGTTGATGTCCAAAACGCGGAACTCGTCCTCGAGGGTGTTGTCGACGAACGCGCCGCCGAGGCCGATCCCGACGTTGAGCGCTGCCGCGTCGACGGGGCGGCCGAGGTCTCGGACGAAGGTCCAGAAGCCTTCGACGCCGTCGAAGGTGCTGGCGTCGGCCTGATGCGGATAGGCGTTGACGCCAAGGGCTTCCAAGGTTTCCGCGGCAGTGAAGACGCGGTCGCTGGAACCGGTGAGGGCGACGTCGTAGCCGCCGGTGGCGAACTGCTTCGCGAGCTCGAAGCCGATACCGGATGAGCCGCCCGTGACGAGGGCGAGGGGACGGGTGTCAGTCATGGGATCTGCCTTCCGACGTGATCGTGGTGCGCGTCCGTTCGGTCGTCATTCGGGGGCCGAACGGATGCATGGAACGAGTGGTCCGTGCCGTGAAATGTCGCTCTGGTGTCGGGTAGGTCATCGGTCGGCGCTGCGGCTGACGTGCTCGCGGGCGGCGATGTCGTCACGAACCATGTCGAACTTCTCGAGGATGCCGTCGTAGGCGATGTTCCCGAGAGGCAGACGCTGCGGCGGATTGTCGTCTTGGGCGACGTCCACGATCGCGACGGCGGCCTTCGCGGGGTCGCCGGGCTCCTGGCCGGCACCCCGGCGAGACCCCTGACGATTCGCGCCGGCGGTGCTGGCGTAGTCGGAGATCTCCCGGTCGGGCTTGGTCTCGGCAGCAGAGTTGCCAGCCCAGTCGGTCGCGAAAGGTCCGGGCTCGACCAGCACCACACGGATGCCGAGCGGAGCGACCTCCTGCGCAATGGCTTCCGAGAGGCCCTCGACGGCGAACTTGGACGCGTTGTACCAGGACAGCGCGGGGAACGAGCGAAGGCCTCCGACCGAGGAGACGTTGATGATGGTGCCACTGCGGCGTGCGCGCATGCCGGGCAGGAGCGCCTTCGTGACTGCAGCGAGACCGAACACGTTGATCTCCATCAGGCGACGCTCTTCGGCCTCCTCGCCTTCCTCGAAAGCGGCGAAGTAGCCGATGCCGGCGTTGTTGAACAGGACGTCGATGCCACCGGTGCGCTGCTCCGCTTCCGCCGTGACGGAGCGGATCTGGCCGGCGTCAGCGACGTCGAGCTTCATCGGGATGACGTTGTCTCCGCCCGCGTCGATGATGTCGGAGAGTGCGTCCGTGTTCCGTGCGGTGGCGACGACGGTGTCGCCCCGCCGCAGGGCCTCGAGTGCGACCTCGCGGCCGAATCCGCGCGAAGCGCCAGTGATGAGCCAGGTAGCCATGAAACAGGTGTCCTCTCGATCGGGGCCGGAAGATCTCCGGCGCCCATCCAGGACACCGGGGGCGGGGAAGGTGTGTCAGGGCCGCGGTGTCGTAGGACATGGAGGCCCACCCACCTCCGTGCCGCCGAGAGTGTGTCTCGGGAACAATGAGCACATGGCGAAGAACGAAGCGCTCAGCGAGTTCCTGACGGGCAAGCGGGCCGCCGTCACCCCGGCACAGGTCGGTCTCTCCGCCACGGGTCCTCGACGCGTTCCCGGGCTGCGCCGCGAGGAAATTGCCTTCCTGGCAGGAGTCAGCGTCGATTGGTACATCCGCCTCGAGCAGGGCAGGCAGGTGACGCCTTCGGAGTCGGTGTTGGCGGCGATCGCGAAGATCCTGCTCCTCGACGACGCCGAACACGACTACCTCGTGAACCTCGCCCGGCCCGCGGCCGGGATCACGGGAGGCCCCGCCGAGGCTCCGGTGCGGCCTGGGATCGTGAAGATGTTGCGTTCCTTCGACCGCCAGGCAGCGTTCGTCGTGGGCCCCCGAACCGAGGTCCTCACCGGAAACGACCTGGCTTGGGCGCTCCTGACGGACTTCCCGAGTAGGGAACCCGACGACCGGAATCTGCTGCGCTGGATCCTTCTCGACCCGGATGCCAGAAAGCTCTACGCCGACTGGGCCGTCGTCGCATCAGAGATGGTCGGAGTGCTCCAGCTCGAGGCAAGCTCCTACCCCAACGACCAAGCCATGGCTGCCTTCCTCGGAGAGCTTGCAACCAAGAGCCCGGAGTTTCGAACGTGGTGGAGCATCCCCAACCCACTTGGGCGCACATCGGGCCGCAAGCTGTTCCTGCACCCGGCCGTCGGGGAGATCCTCATCGACTGGGAAGCCTTCGTGGTTCCCGGCCCCGAAGGACAGACGATGTTCGTCAACAGTCCCGCGGACGCAGCCGCAGAAGAATCACTGCACCTGCTTGCCTCATGGTGGGCAACCAAGACCAAGCCGCGCGCAGAGCCACGACCCACTGAGCCGACGACCTTCACGCGACTGTCTCGGTAGCCGATCGCCTACCGAACGAGTCCACTTGCATCCATTGACAAGATCAGGCGGACAATCCGTACCCCTCGGAGTCGTTCCGGTGTCTATTGGGTCATGACGCCGCGCATCCCGAAACTGCCGCTGACAACCACCGTCAACCGCCATGAGCTCCACATCGACTACGTGCCAAGCACCACAGCGCACCGCAGCTGGACCGTCACCGAGCACTTCAGCTCCGTCACCGTCGGTCACCCCTCGCTGCGCTACGAAAACGGCGTGTTCAGCACTGACACCTCAACCGGAGTCGTGTCCGACCCGGACTGGCACGTCGTGCTCGAACATGCCTTCGCTCGCGCCTGACCGATCAGTGAGGCCCGGGGCGAGCTGCTCCGATCAGGTGGCAGCCCGCCCCGCTGACAGCGGGAACCACCCTGCTGCTCCCTCCAGGATGCTCCACAAACAGCCCGGGTACCGTGCCGACGATGACAGCGGCACGATCCCGTCGTCGGAGCATCCGACGCCGGCAACGGCCACCGCGCGGAGCCCGGCGGACGACCTGGTGGGAATGGGCAGGCCTTGGCACCCTGGGCGCCATCGCCATCGCCATCGCCATCGCACTCGGCCTCGGCCTCGGCCTCGGCCTGACCGTCGCAGCACTCATCCTCCGCTGAACCAGGCGACCTCAACTACGTCGCGATAGCCGATCCTCTACCGGCCCCATCGGCCCCCAATCGGCCACGGGCGTTCGCTTCGATCACTCACTTCTGAACGCATCGCAGTCGGTCAGGAGAAGCCCGGCGATGCCAGCGACGTGTGCACGCCTCTGCGGCGCAGTCCAGGGTCGTGCATGACCTTCTCGACTGGAGGCCCCGCCGTCGGCAGAACCATTCCTGGTGTGGAGCATCATCTCGTCGACGCGAGCGGAGTCCGGTGGCACGTCGTCACGGCTGGCGCCGGCCCCGTGGTGGTGCTCGCTGCCGGATTCCCGCAGAGCTGGTGGGCCTGGCGGCACGTCATCCCCCTGCTCGCCCGGCACCACTCGGTCCTCGCGATCGACCTGCCCGGGCAGGGTGACTCCGGTCCGTCCCCGGTGGGCTACGCACCGTGGGATGTGGCCGGCCCCATCGCCGGGCTTCTCGACGCGCTCGGGCTCGCCGAGGTCACGTTCGTCGGTCTCGACGTCGGCGCCTGGGTCGGCTTCGCGCTCGGCTATCGCAGCCCCGATCGGCTCCGCGCACTCGCACTCGTCGACGGCAACATCGCAGGGATCAACCTCAACCTGGACGACGACGACGGTCACGGCGGCTGGCACTTCCTCTTCCAGCGCGTCCCAGAGCTCCCCGAAGCGATGCTGGTCGGGATGCTCGAGTACTACCGGGCCGCCCCACGAACGAGCGTGTCAACACGGCGCTGACGACGCCGATGCCGGTGCCGGTGCCGGTGCCGGTGCCGGTGCTGACGATCAAGGGCGCACGGTCCGGCTCCTCAAAGCTCGCCGAGGGCCTGAGGGACCGCACCGCTCATGCGACCTCGATCGTCCTCACCGACACCGGGCACTACGTCCCCGAGGAGCGACCTGCGGAGGTCGCCGCCGCCATCACCACCCTCGTGAAGTCCGTGGCGGCCACGCCCTGACGCTTCCTACGTCACGAGGCGTTGTTGCGCGTCTTAGACCGTCTCGATAGGCGATGCGTAGCCACGCACGAAGGCCAACCCCACAAACGCAGAACAGCCGGCCACCATGGAGGTGGCCGGCTGTTCTCGTTCACGCCGATACGGCACCATCTTGTCGCGGCCGAGCTCCGCAACTCATCGGTGGCCCATTCAGACCGCGCCTTAGCATGCTCGCCAGACAACACCCACGTGAGTCGACCGAGTTTGCAACGGAACCTAGAACGTCATGCCGGCGCCTGCGTCCGGACAACCTAGTAGGCTCGTCCTGCACAGGATGCAAATATTGGTTGCTCGGCGCGTTTCACGTACCTCAGAATACCCCACTCCGGGTACACCATGCCCAGAGCGACGTATTAGATAAATCAGCGATCAGGACGAGGAGCCATGCCATTGAACACAGCCCATCGAGTTGCTGTAGAGCTGTTCACATACCCCTGACCACCGGCGTACTGGAAACCGAGATAGCACCCTGGTTCAGCATAACTTGTGACCTCATAGGTAATATTGGCAATCAGCTTCACGCTGACAGCGCGATCTGGAGCGTCAACGGCTACGCAGCGCTCGAAAGAACCACGTACCTGCTTGATTTTGATTGCCTTGATCTCCCTAGGGGAATCACCCACCGGTCGGAAGGTGAGTACGACTGAGGGCTTCGTGATCACGGACGGTGACGGAGCAGCCAGGGCCGCCCCGTTCGCAAAACCGCAAGCTCCAGTGACCGCAGCAGCAGAGACCACGGCCAACGCAACGAGGCGATGTCTGATTGATCGTGTGCCAAGCATAATATCTCCCAATCTATTACTTTCTGCGCCCTACCTTTTTGACGCTTCGCTCTCCAGCGGAAACAATCCAATTCGATGAAGTAGGCCACACTCTGCGCGTCTTCCACCCCGCATCCCCCATTTCTGACTGACGAACGCCAGAACTGCACGGAGATGACAATCTAACCCAATGTGCCGTCACTTCAGAGCATAAGGAGCCGGCGGACGCCCAGCGTAAACTGTCCAATGGCTCGACGTGTTACTATTGATGATGCCCCTCGAACCAATATAGAAATTGCCGTCGGGGCAATTCAACTTTGAGAAGCTGTACACATTATAGTCCGTGTCAGGAAGGATCGAATTGGTCACGGGCACCACCTTCCACTGACCCCCCGTACCGGGAACGGAGAACGCATCGAAGTTGTAGCAACGGCCAACATTGCCACCCGGTTCCCTAATCAGGATGGACTTGACGGGGTGTGGATTGTTCCCCCAATAGGTCTGGAATACCATTGGCACGGCCGTACTCATGCTTCCGCGCAAGTCGTAATCTCGAGTCGCTGCCGAGGCCGACCCAGTTCCAGTGCCGACAGTTGTAAGCAAAACAAGCGCAAGGGCAAGAACCGGCAGAAACAGTTTGAATCGGTTGATTGCGTGATACACAGGTAACTCCTTTTTTTCGGCCCCAATGGCCGGGATGTTTCTCGCGGTTTGAAAGAGATCTGGTCAGCTCAAGAGAGCCGCATTGCTAAGAACGTACATATGGACCGAGGCGTGAGAACATGCTGGCTACTTCTGCTGGTAAAGGTGCACGGAAGTGTGCTGCAATTTGCCCGGCTCGAGCCGAATGCCACGCACGACTGCCCGATGCGCCAGCCGATCTCTCACGACAACAATGAATGGGCCGGTTCCTGCTCCCTGAGGAGCGAGCCAATATCCGTACGCAGTTCTGACCAGGGGTTGCAGGTGCGTGGATCGCACGAGTTGCACACTGCTCAGTTCGTTACCGTTGTTGAGGATTTGGAGTGCCATCCACGATGCAGAGGAGCCCTCTTTAACTCGCACTGTCAGACTCGGAACATCGGGATTTCGCACAACGTGGTAGGAGACCTTCACGAGGCCCGCGTTATAATTATCGATCCGTCGAAAGGCCTTGGAACTGAGATCGATGTGTCCCGGCTCGCAGCCAGGACACTGGTCCACGACGATAACTCGGACCTTCCCTCGTGCACCTCGGACTTCGAGGTACTCACCACAAGCCGCTCCATGCTTGTACTCCGACGGGCTCACAGCGACGTATAGATCGCCTGCAGGAACCTCGGGAAAAGAGCAATTCCCGTTGGCGACATGTTGACCAGGTCGTAATGAGTCGCAATTTTGTGCGCTGGTTGAGGTTGCGTTTGGTTCTCAGCTGATCCATTTGTGATGAGAGACAGGATTATTGCTGCACTCCCCGTGAACGCCGCCCCTGACGAATCGACCACATCACACGCACGTCGATGACCGCTGTTCGACCCAATGATGCACCGTCGCAGAACCGGATCCATTGTCTACTTCGATGCCAAACTCGGTTCCTACCAGGCGCAGCGCGGGGTCCGCGCCTTGGCCAGCGGCCAGCCGCATGAATTGCATCAGATCGAGTTGCCCTCTGAGTGCACTGTTGTCCGATACAAAGGAAACGACTGGCCCGCCGAACGCGCCGTCCCCCTTCCAAACTGACCACACCCGGCCAGCTATGCGCGCTTTTCCCACCGGCGAACCAGCCGGAGTGGTTCCTTCGTGCTCTCCCCAAATCATGACCTCAAGGGTTGGGTGGGTTTGCCAAGAGAGGTTTGGCGACGTTGACGCCCATAGGTCATATGCAACGTCGTAGCTGCCAACAGCCTTAACTTCATAGCCTACTTTGCTGCGCAGAGCGCATGACGACGGGCTACTGACATGAATCGGCAGAAGACCGTTATGCAGCTTCGGGGTGTCCCAATGCCACCCTCGCACAATGGACGGATAGCCTTTTACGTTCTTTGTGGTCCCAGGCCAGTTCCACTCAAAGAGCGCTCGCTCTTGACGTTTTCGGATGGTTTGCCTGCCTGCTCCGTCGCTGCCCCACATGTTGTTATAGATGTAACTACCGTCGTTATAGACGGGAATCTTCGCGCCCGCGTCACTACTAGCTTGTGCAGTGCCTGCTACGAGGTTGAGAGCTGAGGCGGCAGTGATGATCAGTGCAACGGTTTTCGTAATCAGCATGAATATCTCCAGGTGAGTCCGAACGTCGGCCTTGTCGGACCCGCACGACCGAACGGTCGGTTTTCGCTAGACGATCGTCTAGGCTGGAAAGCTAGACGCCCTGGGCCGACCTTGTCTAGGGGGCATGGCGCGAAAGGGCCCGCCTGTATGAATTCGCAGAACCTGCAACCTCACTCCACGGGGCAACGACTCGTTGGCACGGCTCGTCGCTCGTCGGAGCGGGAGCGCACCCCGTGAAGCGGGTACTGTGACCGAACAAACGCAGTACAGAAGAAAGGCAACGCTCACTCATCATTGACCGGCGTCCCTGCCCTGTTAACGACCTAGCTGTAGTTCCCGGTGAGGTTGTGGATGCGTTCTTGTGGGGTTTCGCCGCCGAGGCCGGTGTGTGGTCGGTGGTGATTGCAGTGATGCAGCCAGTCCGCGTAGGTCGCGGTCCTGGCTGCATCCCTGTCGTAGTGGCGGGCGTACGCTCACTCCGCCGCGAGGGTTCGGTTGAACCGCTCAACCTTCCCGTTCGTCTGGGGTCGGTAGGGACGTGTGAAGCGGTGCTTGGTCTGACCGAGCGCGGCCGCGGAGGCGTGGGAGCGGTAGCAGGCGCCGTTGTCCGTCACCATCGCGTCGACCTGGATGCCGGCGGCTGTGAAGAACATCTTCGCTCGGTCCCAGAACCCGACCGCGGTGTCGCCGAGCTCGTCGTCGTGGATCTCTGAATACGCCAACCGGGAGTAGCCATCGACCGCGTGGTGCAGGAACCGGAACCCGCGACAACCGCGCATCCCGCCGAGCTGCGCGGTCCCGATTCACGCCAGCGGCGCAGTCCTGCGCTGATCTGCGGCCATGGGCCCGCCACCCGCCACCGTCCGGGATCCGGCATTGCTTCTTGGTGTCGACGTGGACCAGCTTGCCAGGACGGGTTCTTTCGTATCGGACCGGTGCCCGCCGGCGCCCCGCCAATCCGGTGGCCTGGTCGATGTTGCGCAGTAACGGCATTCGGAACCGGGCCAGGACCCGCCCGACCGTTGATCGGGCCAGATGCAGATGAAACGCGATCCGGTGCGGCCCCCCACCGCTGTGTCAGACGCAGCGCGATGATCTGCCGCTCGGTCCGCGACGGCAGCCGGCTCGGACTGCTAAGGGACGTGATGACCGGTCCCGCATCGACAACCCGGCCCGATACCGGCGAGCCCATTTCGCTGCGGTCGCGGGTGAGCACTGGAACCGTTCCGCCGCTCGACGGATCGGCCAACTATCCTCGACGATCAGCCGGGCAAGACGTTCCCTGCCAGTCGGGATGAACGGGGCATTAGCGTGAGTCATGAAGACCTCCGGTGCGACGTGGTGTGTAGTAACTCACATCGCCCCGGAGGTCTCCTTCTCACGTCACCCGATCACAACGTCCCGAGGAACTACACCTAGCGCTGGGTAGCTCAGAGGCGCTGAACACCACGCAACGATCGAGCACCGCATCAAACGGCGCGCAGCCAAGACGACGACCAAGGTTCTCCCGGATCGCCAGCAATGCGGCCGTCTTGAGCGCAATGTACCGTCCCAAACCACGGCAATCACTCGCCCGCCCAGGGCGCCAGGCAACGAGGCCGTCTGCATGGCCCCTTCACCCCGCTGGCCCCCCTCCCCCGTTTGCACGTCCAGCGACGAAGCCACGACACCGACCGCGATGCAACAAGAACACTGAAGCGCCGTTACACAGGGCCCGACTCATGAGTCGACCGACTTGGCGCCTTCAGTTACACCGACGACGCACGACGACACGGTCGGCAGCGCCGGGCACGACCACGACTCGCCGAACCAGACAGAGCCGAGAGCAGCGAACCGTTCAGGGCACGAGATCCCCCGATATGGGTCGAGAAACGGAACCGGAAGGCCAACACGCACCTGAAGCAATCTTCAGAGACGTCGTCCGCAAGTCCGCTATACGATCGTCTGGCGAGCCACGGTAACGACAGCGCTACTTCTTCGTATGCCTCGGAACAGGACGAAAGCGAAAAGGCTTTTGCTTCGCATGTCTCGATGCACGCCTGCGTCTTTGGCGACACCGGGAACATACGTGGACGGCGATACTCACGCGATTGATCGGTTACTGTCAACACTAGACAATTTATGCACCTCCAGCCAAATTAACTGCTCTGAAATACGTCCGGAGCGTTGACAATACCCGCGGGCTCTCCGGCGCCCAGCTCGCCCTTCGGTGACATATCACAATTCATAGGCGGGATTGCGACACGACCAATCCACCATTTCGGCCCGGAACAGATTGAATGCCATGCACAATCCCCTGAAGAGGAACCCGCCGCTTGCACCGAGTATGCGTGGCAAGCGGATAACACTCGCCGTCGCCATTTCACTCGTCGGTGCCATCGTGTTGCCGGTTGCGTGCAGCTCACCCTCCTGGGGTGTTCCCAACGCCCCTCTTCGGGAGACACTGCCGGTGCGTGCCGGCACCGTCCTAACCTTCACGGGGCAGCAGGTCGGTCCGGCATATGTACCTGACAAGTACTGCACGGCTGGGGCAGTCACGCAATGGAACAGTGCACTAGCTCGACTCACCCAGTACGTAGCCGCAATCCGTTATGTGGTCACCGCTGCCCACTGCGCATCACGAGTCGGGCAAACCGTGCAAGTAGCGGGAGAAAGTGTCGGACGCGTCTACTGGATTTCTCATGAATCCGACCTAGCCCTCGTTCGCGTGGAACCGACGCAGATTCGGCGCCTTCAATGCTCCGGGTCCGTGAGCGGTGCTCCACACTGCACAATCGTCTCACACGTCGTGCCCCGGGCAGTCGGACAGATTGTTTTCGGATCAAGCGGTGTTCCAAACTCCGGCGTACTCACCGTAACCGGCTCTAGTATTCCCGCTGATCGCGAGTACTTCTGCATGAGTGGTATCGCCACAGGAACCAACTGCGATCAGATTAACACTACAGTACCCTTCGGCTTGCAGCTACCGCCGCACCAGCAGATAGCGTACTCCACGGGAGTGGTTATCCGAAACGGGGACTCCGGAGCCCCGGTTTTCAGCAGATCGGGAAAGCTGTACGGCATTCTAAGCGCTTCATATAACGACGCCTTCGAACGATACTCGACATACGTTCCCATCGGGCGATTCTTCGACGAGCAACCGGCATACGGCCTGGTACTCGGATGAAGACGGGGCAGCGGCCCGTTCGACACGCAAATTTCTCGGGCAGTTAAAGGACTCGAGGGCCTCGTTACCCGGCCGCAGTCCTCAAACCTATGTGGATGGAACCTTCCATGCTGAAACAAGCTAGAACGAACATTCCCTACAAATCAAAGCGCCGCCCCCGGAGGACAAACAAGGGTCCGAGAAACACTGGTTCAGCTCAGACCAGGCCGGCTGCAATGGTCCGTCTCGGCGCGGCAGCAGTCGTCGGTTCCCTGCTTCTGTTTGGCCTCGAAGTGTCAAACGCTTCTG
Organism: Curtobacterium flaccumfaciens; assembly: GCF_013359815.1. GTDB lineage: Bacteria > Actinomycetota > Actinomycetes > Actinomycetales > Microbacteriaceae > Curtobacterium > Curtobacterium flaccumfaciens. Next base: position 14,049 of record NZ_JABMCF010000027.1, read on the forward strand.
CCGTCGAACCTACAATCCCACGTAATCCAGATCGTGCCGCCCTACCAATTATCTCCGGAACGAAAGTCGTCGGACCGGAGAGCTATGGGTCTTGCACAGTGGGAGCAGTACTTACACCTTCGAGTTGGTTCTCGAGAATTACACCCTATCAGCAAGCTACTAGATGGATTGTGATTGCGAAGCATTGTGCACCGATGTACGCGAGTATTCACGTAGGAAGCAGAACGGTTGGGAACGTGGTCTGGCAATCCGCAACCTCCGACATCGAGCTCGTCCGAGTTTCGCCACAACCCGAGAATATGCGCGCTGTGTGCGTGGGTTCGAGCCACCCCGAGACCTGCGTGCTGCATCCTCGGTACATGCCACTGGCGAATAATCGAGTCTTCTTTCTTTCTGGTGGACGAGAAAGCCGCATGACCGTAAGCGGCTGGGAAGATGCACCAGATGAACGATTCTGTACCAGCGGGTTTGCAACCGGAGTCAGATGCGAATTCAACAAATTTGAGCTCGGTCCCGGTATGTACGAGGGGCCCTACCAGCACCTGCAGGCAGCAAGTAGCTCCGTCCTCGACAGCGTAGCGCCAGGCGACTCGGGTGGGCCTGTCCTCACCTATAGTCGGAACCTCATTGGGGTCATCTCGAGCGGGTTGAGCGGCCACCTAGCTCGACACTATGGGTTCTACTATACGCCAATGCGGCAAGTTATGACTGAACTTCACTCCTACAGTCTCGGCCCGTCCGAATTTCCGGCGGCTGACGGTGAGTCGAACCCGTTAGTGAAGGCTGACGAATCCGTCGATGCGGGATGGACACTAGCACCGACGGAACCAACGACTCACAATAGTGAGACACGCCCCGTACGGATGCAAACGACCGATAGCTCCATGTATTTCGGTCCTGCAGTTAGTCAGCAACGGACGCGCGCCGAGCGGTAGCAGCAACTATCGCCACGCCGCGAACTATTCAATCAATTGCCGCCACCCGGTCAACTGAACACCGGGAACATCCGTACCCGTTAATGATTACCGATTGGCCCGATCGAAACACTCCCGTGCACCGTCTGATCAAAGACAGACACCCTGACCCCGTCGCTCAATTTAACTTTTTGAAAGGGAAGCTCTAATGAGTGTCACACATTTCTTCACGCAACGCTCGACCCGTGTGATTAACGTCTTCATTTTGCTTACCGCTACAACAGCGATCGCGTCGTCCGCCATGGTTGGCATGACCCCTACAAGCGCAAACGCGGCAACCGTCCATACCTATTCGGCCGAGACACAGCGGAACCAGCCCAACGGATCGAATGCGACAGGTTCGGCGCCCCAGGACACGACCACGGTGACTCCCGGTTCTGCAACTACAAGTGATCCGACGGGGATTGAAGACAGCAAACGATGGGTCGGTGTGAACAGCCACGGCCCGTGGATCAACCTGTCGATTACCGCGCAGAAGGTCATCCTCGCAATGACATCGGCGGCCGTTACATCGGCGGTTTGTCGTCTGCCTGAAGTCGGTTGGGCTTTGTGTGCCCTTTCCGCTGTAGCCTTTACGGGACTGTTCGAGCTGCTGAAGAATCAGCATATTTGCCCGGACGATAAGCCTGTTTTCAAGTGGTACCTCAGCGATCACCCTTCGTACTGTCATTAACTGTATCAATATGGCCAATAGTCGAGTACACCTCGCGTCGTATCGCGAGGAGGGCCCATGATTCCAAGGAGTATTGAGATGGCATTACCGACCAAACGGCGACAGAGCGTTCACCCTATTTCACGATCGCTTATCGCCGCAGTCACCCTACTCGTCCTTTCATCATTAACAGCGTTCATTGCCCCAGCGACTCCGGCACAGGCAGCTGCGCCCAACCGGCAGGGACTTCCTGTGGTCGCGGGAACGCGAATCGATATGCAGTATGGCGGCGAATGCACCGCGGGACTCGTCCTCAGAAAAAGCGGTATACTCGCGTTCCTGTCGATGAAGGAAAGAGCGACCCGCTACATAATCATCGCTGCCCACTGTGTTAACCGCCCTCAAGAAGGGATTCTTGTCGGCGACACTCTGGTCGGCGAGGTCCTGCAGCGTGACCCGGAATACGACATCGCGATTGCACGGGTTGAGCCGGTGGCGCATCAGCAAACATATTGTAGCCGGACTTCATTTGGCGGCGTTTCCTGTACACGTTCGTACACGTACACCCCGAGAGCGGTCGGGCGTGTGATTCTAGCGGACCCCCGGACTCGCGGAGATGGGTCCATCGCGTTGAATGGCACTGGCTCGCCCGCCGGCGACGAAGCCTTTTGCACCAGCGGTTCTTTCAGCGGAGTTAACTGCGAGTTCCGCACAGCAACATACCCACGGGATTCTAGTTGGTTCACTAAAGGTGTTCCAGAGGTCGCAAGGAACGATACGTTCTCACTCATGAGAGGAGATTCCGGCGGACCAGTGGTGTCGCCCTCAGGCAAGTTCTACGGCATCATCACCGATAGTGGGAGCTACTCCTCGGAACCGAGTCTCCTTGGTCTAATGGGGTATGTCGATGCGGCGAAGGTCCTCCGTTTTGCTAACGGCTACTCTATCGCTCCGGCAAGCTAGGAAAGACCCGGCAACGTGAGAAGCAAAAGGACAGTGCATCAGCACTCTATCGGAGCAAAACTATCGAATAAGTCGCATCGTTTTGACCGTCTACCATTGATCAGTATGGCATTGATTGTCGCTGCGGTTTGCCTTGGAACCACAGTTGATATCTCCGCCCCAGCGTCGGCTCAATCGGGCTACCGTGTTTGTGGAGTCTATAATTCTGCACAGACGGAAGGCGCCATTGGAACAGGCCTGGTAGCGAAGATATGGAAGGATGATCGAACGGATACGTGTGCCAAAAAAATCGAATGGATGGCGAACAACTACAAGGCGGCTTGGCCCGGCTCTTACGCTGAGCACCACTACGAGATGATCCCATGTGAAGCTTTTGCCACCCGCTCGGGCATTGCAGGTGACCCATGCGATCTCATGGCCACGAACCAAATCTACCGAAACTATTCAACGTTTGATCTAGTGCACCCCCGGTCGACCGGTTCGGTAATATTCTGGCACCGATAGGTCGAAGGTACCGTCACTCGACTCATACAGACAACCATGAGTCGGAGAGGGACCGGCCGCTTCAAGAAGCCGTCGGTCCCTCTTGGGCCTGGGCATCGGCCGGCGATTCTGCCGAATGCCGATCCACATGGTTCTTTCGGCATCAACTCGGTGTTCGTAGAGACCAGACGACCCCTCTCTTCGATGCCGTCAGGCAGGTTACGAGCACATCGCCTAACCCTGAGTGCTCATTCATCGACACGAGCACTTCGCAGTCATGAAGTCGTCTAGTGACACTTTTACTCGATTTCCGCAGTTAGTTCGATCCGCCCCGATTGCCGTCTCCGACATTCTCACATGACAAACAGTCAGCGAGCATGTTGGGCAGGCGCGTCGCGTGATTACTTAGATGGAGTTAAAAATGCTACTGAGTCGTTCGAAGCTGAGTTGCGGTATTACCTTGGGGGTCCTTCTCGTCGGTGTTTTCGGTGGTCTGGTCTCCCCAAGCGGAGCCTCTGAGGCGCATGCTGGAGAACCCGGTAAAGATGAAGTCATTCATTACCGCCCTTCCAGCGCTGAGATCGCGCAGACTGCATCGTACTGGACTCCGGCTCGCATGCAACAAGCACAGTCTGGAAGCTTCGTCGATCCGGACCCGGACGGAGGTGATCCGCCGCGAGTAGCATCCGCTCTTCCGGCGACTGATGACCGGTTGACCACTCGTCATGAGACGAAGCGAATAGTTCCCCGTACTGACCCGACTAAGCCGACTCCTGGTTTCAAGCCGTCCGACCATCTCGGCGTAGTGTTCTTCCGCTCAAGTGGTCGGGACCAGCGATGCACTGGCAATGTCATTGTGTCCGATTCTGGGAATCTTGTAGCTACAGCTGGACGATGTGTATCGGCCCTCAAGGACCAGTTCGTGGATCGACTTGCCTTTGTTCCGGCCTATAACGGGACAGCTCCGCACGGAGTTTGGCCCGCGGTGATCGTCACCGCACGAACTGGGTGGACCCATCAACGCCTCGTCGACGACGACTCAGCGTTCTTCCAAACCGCGATTGCATTGGGACAGAAGGCTCCTCTTTCGGAAACAGTCGGTGCGTCGGGTGTCAGTTTCAAGGGTCAGGAGGATGACGATGAATTCCGCGCAACGGGCTACTCTCTCGACGCTGGTAGTAATCCCAACGTCCCCATCTCGGTTACGAGTACCGCGGAACCTAACCCGTGGATGAACACGGACTACGCTATTGAAGGGCTAGAATGGGACGCTCGCACGGGAGTGAGCGGCGCTCCGTGGGTGTCAACCGACAGCGATCCAGTTGTCGACGTCCAACGAGGAATGACGACGTTTGCTTACCAGCGATTCGTGCACGCGAGTTTCGGCCCGCAGTGGACGGCTGCCATCGAAGATGAATATCGCGCCGCCGCGATTGCCAAGGGCTAGGCGAGTGGCCTCGTGGAAGTGCCGCACTTCGACGGCGTGGTTATTGATTCGAAGTATTCGCAACACGCGCCTGAGCGCATCCAAAATGGCAACCCTCTCATTCAGCCCGTGGTCCTCAGCAGGCTGGACGCGCCGTTCAACCTATGCCGCGGCCGCCACCGCCGCCTTCCTCTGCACACTTCTCACAGGTAGCGTGCCCGTCATAGCAGCTTCCTCCATCGACGGAACGGCTGGCGCTAATTTCAACGCCCCGGCGGGCTTTCCTAAACCGACGCGCAATCTCCCCCGGGCGGTTCAACCGCTCCGGATTCCTGCCGGGACGACGATCGATTTTCATGACGCCGCCATATCAGGTACAACTTCCGGCTCGAGTGAGTACCAGCTTCCCGTGGTGATCGTCGAGCCTGGTGCCACGGTGAAGAATCTAATCGTCGAAGCGCCAGCTGCGGACGGCGTGCATTGCCAGGCGACCTGCACCCTCGACAGCGTTTGGTTTCCAAACGTAGGAGAAGATGCCGGTACGCTAGAAGACGGCTCATCTGCCAATTCCGTGATGACAATTGACGGTGGCGGCGCAAGACATGCTCACGACAAAGTCTTTCAGATTGACGGCGCGGGCAGCGTTATCGTGCGCAACTTTTCCGCCGATGACGTTGGAACACTTATTCGAAGCTGCGGAAATTGTCTGCACCAGTATCGTCGCCACATTGAGGTGATCAATTCGTTAATTAGGGACGGACATTATCATGTTGGCGGGATAAATATCAATTACGGAGACACGGCGAAGTTTGCGAACATCACCGTCATCGGTAATCGACTTCCGCTCTGCCAAGAGTCGCTGGGTAGCAAGGGCGGGAAGGCAACTTTTCTCCCCTACAAAGGTCCGGATAAATATTGTCAGTACGATCCGGCGACAATAATCAATGCGTACTAGGCCCACGTCGCAACGAAGAACGTTCCGTTTGCGCCTTCAAACTGGTTTGCCGCGGTGAATCTATGGCCGCCATTCGCGGCAAGATCCGCTCCACGAACCATAATTGCCCGCGCCCGGGCTCACGCCGTCGACGGACGACACCGCGTACGACGTCGAGCAGATAAGCATGCCCAGCTCGACCCGCGGCCGAGAAAATCACCGTCCGCGCTGTCACCGGTCAACCGTGACTCAAGCGCTCTGTCCGACCGCAGAGGGTCGGCTGGCCGACGGACGTGAGCTCCACCTCGGCACGCTCCAGCGCTTGCGCTCCACCTCTCGAACTCGAAGTTCGTCGGCGACTACTTCCCCACCGCGGGGCAAGTAGGTACAGCCGACCAAGGCTTCGTCATCGAGAACACCGACACCCCGCACCGTTCGCTGAGCAACCGCGATCACATCGAATCCGGCACAGCGGAACAAGCCCTGACACCAGCGCGAACACCTAACAAGCCTCGCCGGGTCCTGCCACGCGTGTGCTGCAGAGCTCGCCCCAGGCCATCGGCCGCTCAAGTCCGCTATGCGTCGCGCCGAGCGTCGGCGGTTGGATTTTCGCGAGGGCGCCAGCGGTTGCGACCGCCGCATCACAGGCGATGGTCATGTCAGCCGTGGGCGCGCGGAACTTCATCCGGCCACGCACCACTGCCTCGTTCGCCGTGTACAGCACGGCTATCGAACCCGGCGACGAGCTACGCCACGGCGTCCTGCAGACCTCCGAGACGAGTCGACGTCGTGCGCGTCGACGCTAGTGGTGAGCTTGCTCGCGGCGCCGGCAATCCGCCCAGGGCGCGGCATGTCCCGCTCCCTTGTTATCAGTTGCGATCTCATGGTTCCGTGTGCTGGGGGTTGAGTTCGAAGGCAGCGTCGAGCGCTCGAGCGTCGCGCCAGAGGGCGGTGATCCGAGAGAGGATGTCGTCAGCGGTGGCGTCCGCGGCGCCGAGCTCGTCGTAGGTCTCCTGCAAGGTGAGTTGCGCGAACCGGGACGGTTGGCGAACTATCGGTCCGACAGCCTCTCGATCCGTCTCGTGTGCGGTGGCGGCGCGTCTGGTGGGGATGATGCTCGTCATCGACCTGCCGGACAAGGTGACCCCGGTGCGGGCCCAGCCGTGCACGTCTAACGGCAACAGCAGCTGCTCTGCCCTGCGCCACTGCCCCGGCAGGGGCTGTTCGCAGTCATGCTGGTCGAGGTTGCCCTTGGTGGGATCGAGCAGGCCGATGACGTCGCCTCTGAATCCGGCCCAGACCAGGCCCACGATCCGCAACCACCGGGTCACAGCACACGCCGGACACGCTGCCGGGTCATCGGCGGAGGGGACGACCGTGCCGCGGATCCGCACGATGCTCGTCACTGCGACATCGTCCGCCATGATGGCTTGCGCCTGTTGGCGGGTGAGGTGCAGCACGCCGAGGAGGACGATGAGGAACGCGTCGCGGCGGCCGCGGAGACCGATCGGGTACCGGTACTTCGGGATCACCGCCAGCACTTCTCCGACGGCCGTGTGGTCGGGGGCGTCTGGTCGCGGCCATACCCGCGCCGGCACTGTGGGTATCGGGTCCGCCAGGCCCGCGGCGAGGTGGTGCGCACGGATCGCACGCCGGCGCAGCCGCTGCGTCGACGCACCCCCAGGGAACCGAGTCAGGAACTGCGCAACCGTGGCCGGCGCCGCAGGCAACGGCTCCTGCCCTGTGACGCTGCACCACGCGACGAACCGGTCCCAGTGCGCCTCGAGCAGGATCTCCATGTCGGGCTGCGGTTCGGGTGGGGTGTGCGGGGTCATAGCCGCATCCGGGTGACGGCGTTGCGGACCAGCGGCGCGTACTCGCGGTCGTAGATCTGCAAGGTCGCGGCGTTGGTGTGGTGAGTCCGGTTCATGATCTCCACGTCCGTAGCTCCCGCGTTGCGCGCCTCGGTGACAAACCCAGCACGGAGGGAATGCCCGGACCACCCCTCCTCCCCCAGCCCGGCACCCTTTGCGCGGCGGGCGACCGCTTTCCCAACGGTGGTGGGGCTGATGCCGACGCCGCGGAACAGACCCCATATCGACACGGCGCGGAAGAACGGCGCCGCCGACGGCAACCGGTCTGGACCGAGCCCATCCGCACAGACATGCACTGCGAGGCTCGCGCCGGTGAGCGCGGCGAACAGGCCCGCTTCGCCGCGGGCGTCCTGCGCGGCCATGAGCCGGGAGAGCCGGATGAACGCGCACGGGGCGCAGGTGACCGGGTTCGCGCCCCGCTGCAGCACCTTGATGCGGCCGAGGCCGTCCTGGTCCGTCTTCGACCTCCGCACTCGCGCGTAGACACCCTCCCCGTCGACGAGGCGGAGATCTCCGACGGTCAGTGCGGTGAGTTCGGACTCGCGGAACGCGCCGACGAACCCGAACAGCAGCAGCGCCTGATCGCGTGTGCCGAGGGCGCCGGTCCGCAGGTCGGCGATGTCGATCTGCAGCAGGGTCATCTGCAGCGCCTTCAACGTCATCGGTTTCGCCCGCCGCACTGGCACGGACCGGGTCCGACGGATCCCCTTGAGGACGTCGCGGACGATCGGGGTGGTGCCGGGTGGTATGTGGCCGCGGCGGGCGTGTTCCCAGTCGATCGCGGCGACGTAACGACTGATCGTGCCGGGTGCGTACCGCTGCCGACCATCGGGCAGGAGGGCGTTGGCCTTGTCGGCGAGGAACGCCGCCACCTCCGCCGGGTCGACCGGTGCCGTCCTGATCTGCTCGAGCTCGTGGGGCTCGGCGACCTCGTAGTCGAGGAACCCGGCACGCCACCGGGCGAACTGCCGCAGATCCGACCGGTACGCCCGGATCGTGTTCGGCGACAGGGACGCTTCCGCGAACGCTCGCGGCGACGAACAAGAGACATCCCAGAAACGGTCGTATTTGCACATCCACCAAACGCTCCGTCGAAAGCAATTGCTTCTCACATGTCAGTTGGTCGCTCTATTCTGAGAGGGCCGCTGAGTTGCGGTCGGAAGGAGCCGGTCGCAGATGATCGAGGTCGAGTACATACCGGTAGGCGAGAAGACCGACACCGGAGATGCGATCCTGTGCCACTTCACCGAGCCAGGGACGAGCACGAATCGTGTCGTACTGATCGACGGCGGGTTCGCGGCCACTGCCGCGGCGATCGTCGCCCACGTACAGAAGTACTACGGGACCGATCGAATCGACTTGATGATCTGCACACACCCCGACGAGGACCACATCAACGGGCTCTTTGGAGTCCTGGAACAGCTGCACGTGACGCAGCTCGTGATCCACCGCCCATCCGATTACGGATACGCCTCGGATGACGTGGCCTCCGACAAGGTCGATGACCTCATCCGGCTCGCCAAGGCTGAGGGGACCGCGGTCTCAACCAACTACTTCGCAGGAACCTCGTTCTTCTCCGACGCGATCAGGATCGCAGGCCCCTCCGCGTCCTACTACGAGTCGCTGCTCAGCGAGCAAAAGACGGGGACGTCGGCCGCCAGCAAGGCAAGCGGGCTGTTCCGCTCGGTGTACGAAACCATCAGGAACGCTCTCTCGCCGCGTAGCACTGATCCTGGCGAAGGGACCCTCACGGACAACGGCGGCACCACCGCCCGCAACAACACAAGCATCATCCTTGACCTGCAGGTGGACGCATACCGTGTCCTACTCACTGGCGACGCCGGCGCTCCCGCCCTGACCCGAGCCGCAGACTACCTCGACAGTTCCCTCCGAAACGCCATCGGCCTGCCAACCCTCTTCGACGTTCCCCACCACGGTTCCCGACACAACCTGACAACGGACGTCATGAACCGTCTTGCGGGCCCCGTCGAAGGTGCCACACAGTCGAGAAGCGCCTTCGTCAGCGTCGGCAAGCTGGCCGACGAGTTCCCCCGCCCTGAGGTGGCAAACGCCTTCACGCGTCGCGGCTATTCAGTCTGCGCGACGCGCGGTCAGACCATTCGATGGAGCAGGAACGCCGGATCCCGTCAGGGCTGGACCAGCTTGACACCGCTCACGTGGCTCGAACCAGACGAGTGACGTGGCCGATACGTCCTACGAACGCTCTACCCAGCTCATTCCCGCCACAGCTGTTCTTGCACCGCTGAGCATCCTTGCTGTCGTGGTCTTCCGAACGGACGACGTTGTAAGCGTTACCCGCTCGATCCTTGGAATACTGGTCGCAGCTGGCTTCCATGTCGTCGCGATGCGTCTCGTACGCGACCGCGGCAATCGCATCCAAGGGCGCCTCTGGGATAGTTGGGGCGGAAGCACCACCGTGCAGCGCCTCCGATGGGCCGAGCAGCCCCGGCAACGTGTGGAGCGTCTTCACCGCCGTGTCGCACACATGACTGGCGTCCAGCTTCCCGACGCAAGCGCAGAGGCCGCTAGCACAGTGGATGCCGACGACATCTACAAGGATGCTGTCGCACGTCTTCGCGAAATGACCCGTGATCATGAACGCTTCCCGCGAGTTTGGTCCGAGCTCAAGCAGTACGGCGCCGCCCGCAACATGTACGGAGCGAAGCCCGCAGCGCTCGGCGTTGCTGGCCTAACCGTCCTGCTAAGCGCCGGCATGACCGCTGCGAGTTGGCTGTCGCTCTGGAACGTCAGCTGGGTTATGCCCGTCATCGCCGGCGTGCTCGGCATCATGATCGGCCTCGGGTGGCTGTTCATCGTGACGCCGCAATACGTACGCGTTGCATCGGATCGCTACAGCGACGCGCTCCTCGAAGTGCCCAACGAGCAGGGCGCCGCGCCTCAGTAGCCGTCCAGTAACCACTCGACCGCCCGCGGGACGCAGTGACTCGTGGGAACCTAATGGCGTGCTGATCGCCTACGTCGACGAGTCCTACGACCGGGACTACTACTACATCGGCGCCGCTGTCGCGACGATCACGCAATGGGAAGACCTCAGCCGGCGTCTGCAAGAGATCCGCGATCGCACGGCGATGGAGCACGGCGTTCCAGCCTCGATCGAGTTCCACGCACATGAGCTCATGGGTGGATCCGGCGCCTGGAAATTGTTCCGTGGTCGCCACCGCGAAGCTGCCGGCATCTACATCGCAGCACTCCGTGCCGCTCGCGAAGCTGGTGTCCGGTACATCTTTCGAGGCGTGGACGTTGGCCGACTCAATGCTCGTTACAGCTACCCTCGACCACCACACGCAGTGGTCCTGGGTCACCTCCTTGAACGCATCGACGAGTACACCGTCAAGACCGGTCAGCAGGAACAGACGATCGTCGTCGCTGACGAGATCGGCACTCAGGACGACCATCAGCGGGCGTTCGCTGGCTATCAGGCGTACGGCACCGATGGCTACCGTTCCTCGAAGCTCGAGCACATCTCCGCGCCAATCAACTTCGCGTCCTCTGCTGGATCAGACGGCCTACAGGCCGTGGACCTCGCCGTGTACGTCCATTACCGCCGCGAACGTGTCCTGAACGCTCACCCCGCGGCGAAGCGCACGCTTGCGCGGCAGTGGAAGGAGATCGGTCCTGCTGTCGAACACAGCTGGGAGTGGTGGCCGTGAGAAAGAACGAAGGCCCCGCAAGCGGGGCCTTCGGCTGGCAACGTTCCGGTAACCGGCCCGTCGTGAGACAAGCATATCCCTGTGCGCCTGAAGAGCGCCTCCCCCGCCGCGTTTCGCGGGACGTGTCTCGGAACGAGCCGGTCTGATGCGTGCTCACTACGCACTCCACCAACACAGCGTCTTCGCCGGATGAGTTCTGCTGGCCAAGCGGTCGGAGTCACAGAACCCTGTCTCAGTAGCCGATCGGCTACCGCACACGTGGCGGCGATTCGGGAGCCCGCGAAGATCCGGGGATCTCGGTGTCTCAACAGACCCGCCCGGCGATGTGCCCGGTGACGGTTCCCTCCGTGAGACACGGCGGAGCTTCTGGTGGCACGTGCTCCAGGTCAGGGTTCGAGGGTGTCGGTCTCCGTCGTCAGTGCGGCTGCGAGGTCGGCTTCCGAGGGCAGGGCAGCGCGGACCGTTGGCGGGAGGAGGTCGTAGCTGGCGACACCGATGGGGGTCTGCTGCCCCGCGAGGGAGTACCGGACGACGGCGTCGTTCTTGTCCGCAACCAGCAGCAGCCCGACGGTATCGGCGTGCTGAGGCCGGCGGAGCTTGTCGTCGACGAGCGCGACGTAGAAGCCGAGCTGGCCGAGGTACTCCGGCTTGAACTTCCCCGTCTTGAGCTCGATCACGACGTAGCGGAGCTGCTCGACGTGGAAGAACAGCAGATCGACGTAGAAGTCATCCCCGTCGACGTCGAAGTGCACCTGCCGGCCGACGAACGCGAACCCTTCGCCGAGCTCGCGGAGGGTGTCGATGATCCGGTCAACGAGTGCCTGCTCGAGGTGGCGTTCCTTCGCGTCCCCGTCGAGAGCGAGGAAGTCCAGCACGTACGGGTCCTTCGTGATCTGCTGCGCCAGATCCGACTCCCCCGGCGGCAGCACCTCAGCGAAGTTCGTCGGCGCCGCCTGCAACCGCGTATACGCCTCTGACCGGATCTGGTGCTCGAGCACGTTCCGCGACCACCCGTGCGCTGCCGCCTGGCCGGCGTACCAGTTGCGGAGCTCATGGTCATCGAGCCGGTCGAGGAGCACCGTAATGTGCCCCCACGGCAATTGTCCAACAGCCTGTTGGACAACTGCTTCTGCCGACCACTCCCCCGCGAACCGGCGCATGTAGAACAGGTTCGCCCGGGAGAACCCCTTCATCTCGGGGAACTCCGAACGTAGATCCGTCGCGAGCCGGCCGATGACGTTACTGCCCCACCCTTCATCGCCCTGGCGCTGCAGGATGGTCGCGCCGATCCCCCAGTAGAGGCGAATCAGTTCGGTGTTCACGCGGCGCTGCGCGGTAAAGCGGGCCGCGCGGACCTGCTGCTTCAGCTCGGCAAGAGCAGCGGCATACCCGGATGCGGCTGGCGACGAATCAGACATCACCGCTCAGTCTGCCCGACCGTGCACGGCAATAAGAACGAACAAAGCGTTCTCCGGGATCAGTTATGCCAGGGTGGAGACGATCCCCGAGCGAAAGGCGACCTCCACCATGGCGCAGAAAGTCACCACGCACCTCGTCGACGACCTCACCGGCGACACCATCGAAGACGGCCACGGCCGCACCGTGTCCTTCTCTTTCGACGGCGGCCACTACGAAATCGACCTCACCGACGACAACGCCGACACGCTCCGCGAAGCGTTCTCCGACTACATCGCCGCAGCCCGCAAGGTCAACGGCCGCTCCGGGCGCGCTACTGCCGGCAGCGCGCCGAAGCGTGGGAACTCGGAAGAGCTCGCGAAGATCCGCGAATGGGCCAACGCGAACGGCCATGAGGTCTCCTCCCGCGGCCGCATCAGCCAGACCGTCCGCGACGCATACGACACCGCACACTGACGCCACTCCCCGACACAAACAGCCGGCCACCCCTCAGGTGGCCGGCTGTTCTCTCGTTGACAACGACACGGAAGCTGCGGCCGCGACGAGACTGACCCATGCGACTCCTGCCGCTCCGTCGGGCAAGAGGGGCGGCTCGTCCCTCAGGACGCTGGCTCGACTCCGAAAGCTGAGGGGCTCCGGCGGATGGCGTACAGCAGCCCACGGGCCTTCCACGTCCCCGCTCCGACCTCGATCGCGTACTCCCCCTGGGCATCGATCCGGCTGGCGATCGCCCGGTAGTTCCTCTCCGTCACGCCTTCCCAGAGGATGAGTTTCCCGCAGTCATCGGTGGTTACGACAACCCGCGGATTCGGGCCACCGATCCCGCGGTACGACGAGCCGCGCGTGGTCCCCTCGACCAAAGTGACGTGGCAGCGAAGCGTGAGCCGGTGATCGAGGTCGTACGAGCGCAGGACGGCCGGAGCGACGAAGATGACCACGATTAGGAAGACGAGAACACCCATCCCGCCGACGAAGCGGACAACGCCGCGAACCTGCCTACGGTCCGCGGCCGTCATCGGTGCGTTACGCGAGCGGTCGGCTCGATGGCGGCTCACGCGCGTCCTCTCCTCGGGTGACCCATCCATACTGGCCGACCAGCGGCATCATCGGCTGCCCCTCTCGTCCCCTAAGTGCACGCAGCAGCCAAATCGGGCGACGCCAGCACTCGGACTGCTGGCCGCGTTGAATCCTCCGGGCGTGCGGCGTCAGCGATCAAAAGCGCGGGAACTCGAACGCTAACGCCGCTCCTTCGCGCAGAACAGCCGGCCACTCTCGAATTGGCCGGCTGTTCTCGTTCGCGCCGATACGGCGGTTTTATGTCAAGTCGCGATGCTCGAGCGGGCGTGGCACCGCGGAGCTCGTTAGGACGCTGACTTGCCCAGACCGTAGGTGTACTCGCCCGAGTCCCAATTGACGGTGGAGTTGAAGAAGTAGCCCGACTGGGTTCCATCCGCGTTGTCCGTGTTCGCAGCGAAACAGTCAAAGGAGGTGGTGGTATCGGTCAAGTCATCCGTGGAACCGCTGACTGGATTACAGGACACGGAGATGATCGGACCATCGAGCAGACCCTTCGTCACGTTCTCCTCTGCCATGGTCTTTACCGACCCCTCGACCTCCTTCACCGTCTCAGCGCGGGCAGAGCGCTCCGCGTCGTCGGCGTCTTCTTGCGCTGCTCGTTGCGCCTCCCGCTGCTCAGCGCGCGTCCGGGCGGCCGCTTCCTTCTTCTGCTCCGCCTTCTCCTCAGCGGCTGCAACCTGTTGCGCGTGAACCACGGCTACCGCTGTGCCGCCGCCCCCGACGAAGATCACTACGGCAGCGATGACAAGCGCCAGCACCCAGGGGCGCCGTCGCGACCGAGGCTTGCGGCGTCCTCGAGACGGTTCCCGGGCTTCCGCCGCGCCTGCGTCATCATCGACTCCCCGAACCGGGCTGTCCGTCCGGCGGGGGCGAGTGAGGCCAGTCCACTGCTCACCGTCCCAGAGCACCTCGCGCTCTGGGTCCGAGGGATCGGGAAACCAGCCCACAGGCAAACTCATGTGAACAGACTCCCATCTCTTGCGGGCCGCTCGGTAGCACCAAGACAGGGGGCCTCAGCACTGCCCTGAGGCGGCTCTCAGTCGGATACGCTCCTTGTCGCGCTGCCACCCGAGCAACGCTCAGAACCTCAGCCTTCAGGAGAACCCGTGTCCGACACCCCTTACTCGGCAGCAACTCAACAGCCCTCGGCTCCCATGCCGCCGCAACGCGCCGCGGGCAATGGTTTCGGCATCGCTTCCCTAGTCCTTGGGATCCTGACAATGGCGGGGTTCGCCGTCCCGGTCCTCAACTACGTCACGATCGCCACGGGTGTGGTGGGCGTCATCCTGGGGATCGTCGGCCTCGTCATCAAGTTCCGCCCGCGTAAGGCAGCGGTGGCCGGCGTAATCCTGTCGGGCCTCGGGTTGGTCTTGTCGATCATTCTCGTGGTGGTGTACGCCGCTGTCTTTACGGGAGCAGCGGAAGCGATCAGCAAGGAGACGGTTCCTCCGGCCGGCAAGCCTTCGGCATCCGCGCCAGCAGACGCAGCGACCGCCTCGTTCAAGGACGGCGTGCTGCTCACGTCGAAGATGAAGATCGAAATCACGAGCCACCGAGTCATCCCTGTCGGCCAGCCTGGCAACGAGTACGGCGAGAAGCCTGTCATCGCGTTCGTGTACAACACGACGAACCTGACCAACGAATCGCTCGATCCTTCCTTGGCATGGATTGGCACATTCGAGGCCTACCAGGACACGAACCCGAACGCGGTCAACAAGCTCAACGTCGGGTCCACCCCGGGCGACCAGTACCTCGACTCCCAGTCGGAAGCAATCAAGGAAGGTGGCACCGTCGAGAACGCGGTCGCGTACGAGCTCGACGACGAGACGACACCAGTCAAGCTCACCGCGAAGGAAACCCTCATCAGCGATGAACTCGGCTCTGAGATGTACAACCTGAAGTAGCCCCGTCTAGAGCCGCCGGCTCGAGTAGAGGGCATCGCTTCCCCGGGAACGCTCCCCTGAGCCTTCCCGCAGAGCTTCGGCCGGACCGTCACACGCTGACGGCCCGGCCGTTCCTCTTGCCGGGTGCCGATGTCGCGCTCTTATGTCAGCCTGAGAAGATAGCCGACGAGGCATCCTGCACAGCTTGCCGTAGCGCAGATTTCCGATCGTCAGTTAATACACCCAGCAGATGTCGTTCAAGAAGCGCCAAGGACACCGCTTCCACGGCACCAAGTTGCACGCTCGAAACTGCATCCTGCTTACCGTGAACAAGCCTGCTCCGAAGGCCGTGCAAACGCCCTATTGCTGCTGCAACGGGAACAGAATCGTCACCGGTTAAAGACTGGACCACCTGCTTCACAGGAGCAATGTTCGGACCGTCCATCTCCAGCGCCTCAATCACAAGCCAGAAAGCAATAAACTTCTGGACTGGATCCGTTTCGGCGTCAGCCCGCCAGTACCACTGTGAAGCAATGCGGAGTCGCGACCGATGCTCGAGTGATCGACCTGCGTTCGCCTCGAAGATGGCACGAATCTGACCCAGGCCTGCTTGAGCCTCAATGAAAGCCAGGTCGGCTTGCGCTTCTAGGGCGACTGTTGGCCCATCGAGGCGCCGGTTCCAATGCCAGTCATCGAAGACCTCACCTATCTCCTCGGTAATCCGCACCCCTAAGAGACGGGCACCAAACGTCAAGTCTAGGGAGGCCAAAAGCGGCGCAACAGCCGCTTGCGCTGCGCTTAGTTTGCCGTAGTGATCCTTACTCGCCACGTCATCGTTCAGGACGTAAAGGATCTCCACGTAATTCATGGGAGCGCTCGTTTCTTGGTGAGCCTCCATATGGACCGTGTTGTCCTCACTCCTCACGTATCGGAGGGGATTGTAGTAGACCCGCCCCCAGTCGGGTATCAGGTACCTATTCGGACGACGCCAAGGAAGCGCACGGCCAAATCTAGGTTCTCCCCAGCTCACAGTCCCATTCATCAAGGACACGCGACAATTTGGTGATTCCACAGCAACGGGGCCAGTAGGTACTGTGCGGAGGGTCTTGTAGATCACCCTATACCCCGGTCTCCCATTGCCAACGGGGTGTTCGTCATCGCTTTCCTGCCACCCCTGAAAGCGGACTTCAGGTGGAAGCTCGAAGCGCGACTGCATGGCTTCAAGAAATTCGTCGGCGCCGGTCATGTCCTCCCGAGGTATGAGCCTACGTTCTCCGGTCAATCTATTTGTTATGTAAGCACGCGGGTCGAATTGGTCGCCGTTCATTGCCTACCTTCCGTCCGGGGGCAACAGACTAGCGGCGGCTGCGTGGCTCTGGGGTATACCCCAGCGCTACATGCCCTCACCCGGTCGAAACGCGTGGTTCTAGGGTGCTGTTTCGTACTTCTGCGACAGGAATGTGCGAGGGTCTAGGGGTGGTGCAGCATAAGACGCAGATCGTCGCCTACGTCCGGGTGAGCTCGATCGATCAGAATCTCGACCGGCAGCTCGAAACCATCGGCGAGGTCGACCGTGTGTTCGAGGAGAAGATCTCCGGCGGCGCACGCACCGACCGGTTGGCCCTGGCCGACTGCATCGGATACGTCCGTGACGGCGACGTCGTCCGAGTCGCATCCATGGACCGGCTCGCCCGCTCCCTCGGTGATCTACGCGATATCGTCGACGAGATCACCACTAAGGGCGCCTCGGTCGAGTTCGTGAAGGAACAGCAGACCTACAGCCGGGACACCGACGACGCTATCGGTCGGCTCATGCTCAACCTCCTCGGCGCGTTCGCCGAGTTCGAACGCACACTCATCCGCGAACGGCAACGCGAGGGCATCCGTATCGCTAAGGCTGCCGGCAAGTACAAGGGCCGCAACCGCAAGCTCACCGACGACCAGATTGCCGAAGCACGCCGACTCCTTAGCACCGGGGTGCCGAAGACCACTGTCGCTCGAGGGCTCGGCATCGATCGCAGCACCCTGTATCGGATGCTCGCGACACCCCTCTCCCCTGTCAGCCCGGACACACCCGTCGGCGGCGTCGCTGGTGTGTAGCGCTTAGCGCCGCTTTACCGGGCTTTTTTAGGCGATCACGACGACGGCTGCGCTAAGGGCCCACATGACCCGGTGATTGATACCGCGGAAGCGGCCGGCTCGCCGCCGGACACCCGCGAAGCGCTTCTCGGCGGCAGTAGCGATACCCACACCCCCAACCTCGGACTCCTTGCTGTCGGACACCTTGTGTCCGTGCGCGGTGCGGTCGGCGGCGTCGGGATCGGCGTTGCTGAGGGCGGCAAGAGCGCTTCGCGCGCGGGCCGCGTCGGCAGGCGTCGATGCGGACCCCCAGGCGACGGGCAGCTGCTCACTTCGGTGAGTGGTTCATACGCTCCGTAGCCCCTCGCGGGCACGTCGGTAGATGCCGTCGCATCAGCTGGGTTGGGGCTCGAGTGGTGGTCGGCGGTGCTGCCGATTCCCGAACCTGGCAGCACCGCCGCGGACTCACACTGATGGTGACCCCTGGCCCAGGAGCATGCTCGAACCGGGTTGCGGGAACGCTAACCCCGAACGTGATCAAAAATCGAGGACTTCCGGCAGAGTGCGGTAGCGGGACATGTCAGTGGGGAACGCGAAGCGTTCGGGTCGCTCCGCGTCCCCCCTGAGCGGCCCCAGGCGCATGGAGGCGTGCCGCCCCCTTAGGCATCCGGCACGCAGCCGGGGCTGGCCCCATAGTTGCAACCGACCATTCGGTCAGCGCACATGGTCAGCCGAGCAACACCGTACCGAGACTCCACATCCACGTCGAAGATCGGTCATAAATTGATCCACATAGCAGCAGACAGGTCGGCGAGGCCGTCGCGGAAATGCGGGGTGCCGGCTCTGATCCAGAGCCGGCACCCCGGTTTGCGTGATCAGACCCGAACTGATCACGCAACTCTTACCTTGCCGGAGTGGCTGAACTCGCGCAAGACGGCTGAAGTGAGGACATCGACAGGGGCGGAACAGCCGCATACTGGTTGTGCTCCGGCTGGTTACCGGGGAAGAGCCGCGCCGTGCTCTCTGATCGCACGGAGGGGTTCGGGCGGTACCCGTGGTCCGCCGATCCGGATCCGGGTGCTGCTTCCCTATCGAGGGTCAGCGACGGGGATGTCCCAGAAGGACGGCTGCTCGTACTGCTCGGACCAGCCGCGGCGCATCCGAGTTGCTGCGCGGTCGAACGCGTCCACGAGGTCAGTGTCCGCCGTCAGCAGCGACTGCAGGCGGAGCCCGTCGTAGAGGGCGAGAAGCTGCTGCGCGCCCCGGATCGGATCCATCGTCGCCGGCTCCCGTCCCTCCCGAACATCCGAAGTGAGTCCGTCACGGATCATCTGCCGGAATCGGCGGTAGGTGGAGCGGTAGTAGTCCGCTCCGTCGACGGTCGCGTCGGCGGCGGTCGCGAGGCTGGCTGCGAGGAGTTCCATCAGCGCCGGCTCCTCCGCGTGCGCTGTCAGGAGTGCGTGCATGAACGCGACGGTGCCCTTCTCCGCGATCAACGGCGCCAACGGCTCGGAGATCGCCTGGGTCCACCGCTCGACCGTCGCAGCCAGCAACGCGCGATCCGTCGGGAACACCTCGAGCACTTCAGCCACGCTCATCCCCGCGTGCGTCGCGGCGACCTCGAGGCTGAACCGAGTCACTCCCCCGTCGTGCAGGGCGATGATCGCCCCATTGATCGCACGCGTGCGGGGCGCTTCATCCTCGTCCGCGGTCTTGCTGGTCAACGGCGCCAGCGGGTGCCGCCGGAACCAGTCCAGCAGCCCCCGAGCACGCGTCATGCCGAAATCCGGATCCGATGGCTGGCCGGGGGCGAACAAGTCGCTGAACCCAGGAACCTGCTGCATCAGCGGGTCCAGGGGCTGGAACGCCATCGACCAGTCCGGGAACGCCCGCTGCCCGATGGGCTCGTCCAGCAGGACACGCACGTTGGTGTGGCGAGGATCACGGCGAACCTGGTCGAAACGGGCACCCACGACCTCGTCATCGCCCTCGAGGATCCCCAAGCAGTTGTCACCCTTGTGCGCGAGGACCCCGGTCACCCCCAGGGCGGTGTTCTTCTCCCGCCCCACCGCGAGGATCTGTGCGAGTTCGGTGTCCGTGATCGGACGGGTCTGCGTGCTGGTGTAGACGATCGAACGCATCAGTGCTGGTCTCCCTTACCGCCGGAACTCGGTGCACCTTCGAGTGAACCGCCCCATCGAGATGCTCACAACCCCCGACCGACTGGAGACAGACGCATCGCGCTCACGAAGATCGCGCGGACCAGTGTCGATGAAGCAGGTTCGAAGCGATACCGAACAGCCACGGCAGCGGCTCCTGCCGGTCCGGGTCGAACGATCCCCACCGGACGAGTGCGGTGACGAACGTCTCGCCCAGGATGTCCTCGGCGCTCTGCAGGTCAGTTCGGCGCGCGAGGTAGAGCAGGATGCGGCGGCCGTGCTGGTCGAACTGACGACCGAGCTAAGCAGCGGCTTCAGGCGGGGGGTGATGACTAGGCACAGTAGGTATTGCCCGATCCTGCCGGAAGAGTTCCGTTTTCGTCGGTGGCTGCCGCGATAGCTACGGCTCGCATGCCCACTCAAGGCGACGAAGATGTCCCGTTGGCCGATCGGCTACCGGTCGATCCGCGCGAGCCAGTCGCGGACCAGAGCGGCGGTGATCCCGGGTCGCTCGAGGTGCACGTTGTGTCCAGCACCGTCGAGGACGACGAAGCTGCCACGCGGGTAGTGGTCCCGGAGCGCGAGCCCGTCCTCGTACCCGACGACGTCGTCCTGCCGACCAAACAGGTGCAGGGCCGGAGCGGTGAACGGTTCCGGGTGGAGCTCCTCCGGCACCGCGTCCAGTGCGTAGTCGGCGGCGATGCGGTCCATCACAGCAGGGTCGGCGCCACGGAGACCGGGCAGCACGTACCGCTCGAACGCCGTGAACGCGGCGGCGTCCTGGATAACGCTGACCTCCTCGAATGCTTCTCGCGCGTCGCCAGCGGCTTCGAGGACGGACGGTTCGGTGTACAGCACGGTGCGCTTGGGGACGTCACGGTCTGCGTGGGCAGGATGCACGACACCCGCCAAGGTCGCGACGCCGAGCACCTGGTCTCGGCGTTCGTGCGCGACGTGTCGGGCGATCATGCCGCCGAAAGAGTTCCCGATGACGGCGAAGGGCTCGTCCCCGAGGTGGGCGTCGATGTCGACGAGTACCTCGTCGGCCACGTCGACCGCGCTCTTCGCGGTCGCGGTCGCCGCGGCGGCTCCGGCCCACGGCAGGTCGAGGAACACCAGCCGCCAAGGCAGGTCCTGCACCGCGTCCGCCAGCGGCAGCATGATCCGGTGGTCGACACCAAACCCGTGAAGGGCGACGAGCGGGCGACCAGAACCAAGAACTTGCGCGATCACCCAGCAAGCCTATGAGCTGCCCGTACCGATCGGCTATCGAGACGCAGAAGAGCCTCGGCGCAGGTGCTGCGCCGGGCGGACGACGTTCTGCGCCGCCCACAGGATGCGGAACTCATCGCTCCGGGTAGACAGTTCCCCGACGAGGCCGCTCACGGCCCGGTCGTAGGGGTTCCGGCCGGCCTCGTCGCGGAGCATGGCGACCATGTCGGCTGCGGTGTTGTCCCACTCGGGGTAGAAGCGGTGCGACCGGTGGTCGAGGAAGATGAACCGGGCGTGGTTCACCGGCCGTGCCGGCTGCACGTACATCTCGGAGAACAGGGCCCGGCCGAGCTCGTTCGTGGCGAGGATGTCACCGCGTCCGTTGCGGATCACCGCGGGAACGTTGGTGACGTTGTCCAGCCCTGCCGCGATGAGCGCGCCGAGCACGATCTGCGCGCAATACGGCGATGCTGTGGCGGGAGACACAACCGACACCAGCTCGGCTTCGAATCTACGGTGCAAGCCGGATCTGATCGGCCCGGCCCGCTGCTCTTCGAGTGAGTGCTGGCCGGATTCCGGGCACCAACGCAACCCGTCGCTTGCCAGAAGCTCCCGCAACCCCTCTCCTCCGGTAAGCAACATCCTGGCGTTGCGGGGGTATGAGCGTGGGCCGCTCCGCATGGAATCGGAACGGCCCACTGTCCGGGTCGGTCACCACTTCGGTATTGACAAGCAGCAGCTCATCCGTGATTCGCCCGTTCAGGGAAGGGCGAACATCACGCTCGGTGGTTAGTTCGAGCGGCCGTTGAGGTCGCGTCGGTCGTCGTCGTTCCAGTCGGGCTTGCGCACACCGGACTTCGCGATGCCACGGCTGACGACGTAGGCGGCCGTCACGATCGCGACGTACAGCCAGGCCTGGTCCGCGCCGAAGCCGGTGTGGCCCTCGTCCGCGTTGTCCACGACGGCCGACGCGACAAGGATCGCGATGGACACGACCAGCCAGGCGTAGAACTCCGTGGTCTTGAGCGCGGACTTGGTCTCGTTCCAGGTGGCACGCACGACCGAGTCGTGGCGTGCGGTGTTTCCTGCCGTGTTCGACATGGGGCTCCTTCTGATCTCCGCCACCGAGCATCGGTGACGTCATGACTCGAAGCGTTGTCTCGCTCGGCTGGTTACTCGCCCAGTTTGAGTTCTCAGGTGCGCCGGGAAGGATGGCATTATCCACGGAACGATGGACGGAGCGCGGCGGACATGAGCAACGAGAGTCACCCAGGTAGCACGCCTGCCTTCTTCCCTGAGCCGCCTCGGACTACCGAGGGCGCTGCTGCGATCGCGAGCCTGCAGGCGTTGCGCGACAGCGTCCACGATGCCGACGGTGAGGCCCTTCGCGAGCTTGGGATGTTGCCGATCGATGCCCTTGCCCTGCGGCACCTCATCGTTGAGCGGCGGGAGGGTCGGCTCGTGAACGCGACGCAGCTGGCGCGAGCATTGCGTCTCTCTACGGCCGGGATTACGAAGCTCATCGATCGGCTCGTGCGCGACGGGCGGGCGGAACGACAGCCGAACCCGAAGGATCGCCGCGGCATCATCATCGCCACCACTGGTGCTGCTGAAGATGAACTCGCGCGTGCCTACGGGCATATTCACGCGCCGCTGCTTGCCGCCATCAACGCGCTCAGCGCCGAGGAAGCAGTTGCAGTGCAACGCTTCGCATCCCGTCTCGCTGAAGCGTTGCGCGCTGAGCTGTCAACGATCGGCACCCGGACCGTCGTCTAACAGGTGTGACGTTGGGCTCTTGAGCCGCGTCTGCCAGCTCCGTAGGTGCTGGCCCGTCCCCGCCGTGACGCGAGCTACCCGCGCTATGCGGTGCGACTCGTGACTTGCGTTCGGACGGGGACAGTGCCAGATATCGTCCACCGTATTGCCGCCACCAACGCGGTGCCGCGGTTCCGAGGGACGGATTGCGCGGATCCCGAAACCACACACAGTCGCTGAGTAGCGTGGAATCACCGGCCGAGTTGGCAGTCCGTCGCCTTGATAGCTTCCGCGTTCTGCGGGACCCTCGGCACACAGCGGACCGGTCGGCAGCCAGAGGCATCCATCGCCTCATGGAAGTAGGTCTTCGTGACCACCGAAACACGCACCTGCATCGCGGCAGCGCCGCACATTCTCGAAACGAACTGCGCGACGCGGCGTCGACCGTCGTTCGTCCTTCGCGACAAGCTGGTCTTCCGGGCCAGAGGTCTCGACACGATCGCGGGGCAGCTGTGACTGAGGACTGCACCTCGTCTGCACTTCTGCAGCCGCTGGTCGCAGTGTCCGGCCGTGACACCGACACCGCGATTGCCTCTTTGGCGGGCATGTATGCCGGCAAGACGTGGTACTCCCGTCCCGTCGACCAGGACTACTGGTACAAGTACGTCGCCGTGGGCGATGAGCAGCTCAGCATCCGCCGCTCACAGATGCACGGCTACCTCCGCGGCGACGTCGCGGTCGAAGGCGAGATCGTTGTGCAGTGGTTAGAGCAGGGCAGTGCCCGCGTTGACATCGGCCGGGACGAGATCCAGATGCGGCCAGGGGTGCCCACCATGTTCCCCGTTGAGCGTCGCTTCGAGATGGAATATGAGGACTGGGACCAACGGCTGGTCCACCTCAGTCGCGATCTTGTGCTCGACGTTGCGTCGGAGGGTTACGTCGTTGACGGCTCGCTCGCGTTCCAGTCTGCCGCTGCCCAGGACGATGCCAGCGCGATAGCGCGGTGGCGCGGCGCGGTGACGGATGCAATGCGCGTCCTGCGGGGAAGCGGCGTGAGCTCGCTGCCCTGGCACGAGGCGCAACGTGACGTCGCTCGGGCTCTCCTGCAGCTGTATCCGCTGCAGGCCAACAGGTTCCCGATCGGGTCTACGCGCACCAGCAGCCGGCGCCTCCGGACCGCGATCGAATACATCCAGACGCACGCTCAGGAACCGCTGACCGTCGTCGACATCGCTCGGGCTTGCGATCTCAGCGTCCGCGGCGTGCAGGAAACGTTCCAACGCTCCCTCGGGACAACCCCGATGGGGTATCTCCGCGACACGCGCCTCCGCCGCACGCACGAGGAGCTGCAGGCCGCGGTACAACACGACGGCGTTTTCGTCGCAGCTGTCGCAGAGCGGTGGGGCTTCCACCACATGGGACGCTTCTCTGCCTCCTACATCGCTGAGTTCGGCGAGTATCCCAGGCAGACGCTCCGCGCTGCACGCGCACGCGTTCGCTGACCGCTGCATCCGTACGACGGGGGCTCATCTCGCGAGTGCAGCTCGCATCCGATCCGTGAGGTTCGCCATGAAGCCGCGTCTCCTCCTCAAGCTCGTCATCCGGCACACGCATCGCGAGCATCCGTACACCGGGCCTCCGGAAGGAGCGACGCGCACCTGGGGCCGCCCTCGTTTTCGTCCGTTGGGACATCCACGACCTTGCCGGCTCGCCCCACCGCAAGCGCTGCGACGTGACGCATCAGGGCGTCCGCGGACGGCAGCGGAACGCACCCGGTATGGAGTCACGGCGCTGGGAAAGCACGAACGTGGCGCCGCTAGCCGCTCTCCGCAGCACGCCGGACGATCGCCGTGGTGCGGAATATGATCACCTCTGCTGCACCACGGTCCCTAGCCTGTGGTCACTCGGCCGGGCCGAGTGGGTCATCGTCTTCACCTTCAGCGTTGAACCCGACGACGCCGTAGCTGCGGGCGTCTGTCCCCGACCCGAACCAGCGACAGGCGCCCGCTTACTTTGACTCAACGCCTGATCCGTATGGACCGCGTATTGCTGCGCCGGGCGGACAAAGCGGTCTACTGCCCAGCGGTCAACTTTCGCTGTGGCCCAAGATGGGCATCCGCTGGCTCGGCGACTCAGCCTGCGTGCGGGTGCATCGGTTACCGTCGTCGCAGGAAGCGCCGTCGTGTCAATTCGGGTTTGACGCGGGGGCGCTTCTGCACTCTGCCAGCGCAGGCGTTTGGCTACACCCGCGGGGCCTGTCGTCTTTGGCGGGATCGGTCGGACTCGTCCTCGTACTGGTGGTAGGAGCGCTCAGCGACGGCTCTCTTCGTGAGGTGACCGCATCCAGCAGCGCACCGGCGGCCGGTGCGCTCGATCGTGCACCATGGCGGGGCGCGGCAGCAGCGTTGGTCGTCGTCGGAATTGGCCTCGTCCGCCCTGCATTCGGAGTGAGTTTGCTTGACGCCCTCGTGTGACGTTCTACACACGGCCTAGCGGGCCGGCGGCTCACCACGGATGACTAGGAAGGCAACGCCGGACGCGGGCGCACGTGCAACATCGCTTCCTCGCGGCCGGGAGACGTCGCCGCGTCGAGCTGCAGACTGATCAGTCGTGCTCGCGCACGTCATCAGTAGGCTGAGGACGTCGACGGAGTTGCGGCGACTGCGGCGCTGATCAGCACCAGGGAGAGGACAGTGATGATCTCACCCGATCGATGGAACTCTCGGATGGACTCTGGACGCCAGATCTCGGATGAGGATTTCGTGTGGGTCTGTGAAGGAATCGTGGACTCTGACCGGAAGGACCTTTCGCCTTCACGTGAAGATGGCTACCTTCGAGGTGCGGATTCGGTTTGAGCGAGCTCCTGGGTTCGAACTTGCCATCGTTGATGGTGGGGACTGCGGTGGCGATGTTGGCGCCTAAGGGGGGCTTGCATCGCCATCGCGGCCCGCTGTTCCGGGCCCATCAGCGCTGACTGCATTCCTCTGGCTAAGTTCACTCGGGGCTGGTGACAGTTCTCAAGGCGCTCGCGTCGAGGCGTGAGGGGTGTGGCCGCGGTCAGGGGTTCGGGTCCGCAGTGGCGTACGGTGCGGGTGATGACAGCGAAACGTTCGGGCCAACGGTCGCGCCGACGGCGGCGGTCTCCGAGCGGGGCGCGGCGTCTCATGTCCTGGGAATGGGCAGGTCTGGTCGTGTTGGCCGCTGTTGCGCTCGGTCTCACCGGTGCCGCGTTGATCTTCCGCTGAGCCGACGTTCTGCGCTCAGTTGCGTGCTGACCCTTCGGCCTTGATGTGGATCGGAGACCAGGCACGGGCGTGGTTTCGTGGCTAAGTTGCGGCTGCGCGAGGGGGAGGAAGTCGCCCCCTGGAGGCGGGCTGCGAGCGACGCAAAACGGCGTGCGTATCTTCGGGTCACGCGCAGGTGGTGTGCGGACGACGGAGGAGATGAGTATGGGACTCGACGACAAGATCAAGAATGCCGCGCAGGATGTCGCTGGCAAGGCGAAGGAAGCCGTTGGCGATCACAAGGGCGATGACAGCCTGAAGGCTGAGGGGCAGAAGGACCAGGCGGCTGCGTCGACGAAGAAGGTCGGCGAAGACGTCAAGGACGTGTTCAAGTAGCACCGCGCACCAACTGATGGCCCGTCCTCGAACAGGAGGCGGGCCATCAGCGTTTCGCTCTTTGACGTCCACTGCCGCAGCCGGCTCTCTCGGTGGTGTTGAGCCGGTCGAAACGGACTCGCCTCGCAAGCCACGTGTAGAGGACGCGAGCGCCCGCGGGCCCTCGAGACAGCGTGTGTGCGTCGCTCCCCAGTCGTGCAAATCGTTGGAATCGGGTCGCGGGCCAGGGGCAACACTGCCGCTCAGACGCGCACCCTGCACGCTTCCTGAATCGTGCAGGGGTCGGGACGGTCGAGATGCCCCGGCGTGCGGTCACGCTGTCGAGGTTGGGTGCATACTGATCATTTCGTCAGACCCGGCAGTGGGGCTTGCCGGACCCAACCTCGACACTCGTCGACAACAGTCCCTATCTCAGCTGGTCGCGCTTCTGCGCGCCTGAGGTAGGGAGACGACATGGAACAAGCAGCATCAGCTGGCGCGGTCGTTGTCGGTGTGCAGGCAGGGCGAGTGCGCGACATTGTGACGGTCGCAGCGGAAATCGCAGAACGCTTCAAGGTTCCCCTCGTTTGCGTGATGGTCGACCCCGCGCTGCTGTCTGCCGGGAGTCGGGCGGACGGGTCCGAGATCATCGAACCGATCGATCCGGACACGCCGGACGCCCGGCCGGTGGACCTCCCTGACGCTGATCGGGCCGTCATCGATGAGATCGCCTCGGCCCGGTCAGTCCAGGCCTCGGTACTGACGAAGGCGGGCGATCCCGCGCGCGCGCTGGCCTCAGTTGCAGAGGAGCGCGGCGCGGTGCCGGTCGCGGTCCTCGGCACCGGGGTGATGGGCGGCTACACCACGTTCAGCACCGCCAGCTTCGAAACCGTCCGCCTCGCCCGCAGCGGCCGGATCACCGCCGCAGCCGCCAACGGTCTCGGGATGCTCATCGTCTCCGTCGCCGCAGCGACCGCCGGCGTTCTCCTCGGCGGCACCCTATGACCACCACACCAGCTCCCCACCCGGAGGCTCCCATGCAGTTCGACGTCACGATCGAGATCCCGCGCGGCAGCGGCAACAAGTACGAAGTCGACCACACCACCGGTCGCATCCGCCTCGACCGGGCCGTGTTCACCAGCATGGTGTTCCCCCAGGACTACGGCTCCATCGACAACACCCTCGACGACGACGGCGACCCCCTCGTGCTCCTGCCCTGCCCGACGTTCCCCGGCGTCGTGATCGACGTCCGTCCGGTGGGGATGCTGCGCATGGTCGACGAGAACGGCGGCGACGACAAGATCCTCACGGTCCCCGCCAACGATGACCGGTTCGCTGCCGTGCAGGACATCGGCGACGTGCCCAAGCACACTCTCGCGGAGATCGAGCACTTCTTCGCCCACTACAAGGAACTCGAGCACGGCAAGCACGTCACCACCAACGGGTGGGCCGACCGGACCGCCGCCGAAGCCGCCATCCGGAGCGCGCAAGAAGCCCACACACCACACCCCTAGGCCACGCGCCAGGGTGTCCCATAGACCGCCGCGGGGAGGCACTGGCGCTGAGTGATCGCCAGCAGGTCGTCCCCTCCGCCTCCCCGCGGCTCTTCCCCTCCCAACCACGGAGCCCATCAGGGCGAATACATTGCCCACTACGACCACCCCGTCGTCACCGACGCCGTGCACGGTGCCCGCATCCTCGATTCCCGCGGCTCCCCCGGCTGTCCAAGTCACTATCGAGCTCGCCTTCGAACGCAGCTCATTGCCCATGCGCGCCGCATCGCAGTCGTACCGCACGGACGATGGCAGCGACACGGTCCCGTCGTCGACGCGCCCGCCTCCGGCGGATCACTTCTACAAGTTGTAGAGTGCCTTCTGTCGTGCACCGTGCGCGATCTTGAACCAGCGCGAGGACTCGATGACCGCCGTAGACGATCGTCCCGTCAACCCGTCGACTGCGACACCGATTCGACCCGGACGGGAGGCGTCCCGGGGTTGGTTCATGCAGCTCCTGCTGCGGCTGCACTTCACCGCAGGGCTGTTCATCGGACCGTTCATCCTGATCGCCGCGCTCTCCGGTGCCGCGTACGCCCTCGGCCCCTCGATCGAGCAGATCGTCGACAAGCATGAGCTGACGGCACCCTCGAGCGCCGCACCGCTCCCGCTCGCAGACCAGATCGATGCCGCGCAGGCGTACATCAACCGCCACCACCCGGAAGACTCGCTG
Organism: Curtobacterium flaccumfaciens; assembly: GCF_013359815.1. Classification (GTDB taxonomy): domain Bacteria; phylum Actinomycetota; class Actinomycetes; order Actinomycetales; family Microbacteriaceae; genus Curtobacterium; species Curtobacterium flaccumfaciens. The sequence goes on from NZ_JABMCF010000027.1 coordinate 42,453, forward strand.
TCCGCTGTTCGACCGGCACCGGCACCGGGAGCAACGACGCGTGTGATGTACGCCGAGGACGGGCTCCTCGAATCGCAGTCGCGTGCGATCTTCATCGATTCCGGCACGGCCGAGGTGCGTGGTGACCTCCTCGTCTACGGGACCTCTGGTGCGCTGCCGTTCCGAACATGGGTGGACACGTTCCACCGGTCGCTGTTCTTGGGCGATGCCGGTCGCCTCTACAGCGAGACCGCAGCATCGTGGTTGGGCGTCGTCGCCCTGGCCGGGCTCGGGCTGTGGATCGCCCGGATCCGGCGAGCACGCGCGAAGCGAGATCTCGTCCGTCCCGCCCGCGGTGTCCGCGGGTACCGCCGGCTCTTCTCTTGGCATGCGTCGACCGGAATCTGGCTGCTGCTCGGCGCCCTGTTCCTGTCCGCAACGGGGATCACCTGGTCACAGTTCGGCGGGGCGAACGTCGATTCGCTCCGAGCGGCGTGGGGTTGGGGCACCCCGTCGTTGACGACGACCCTGTCTGAACATCCCACCACGCCTGGAGGCGAGCACAGCGCCCACCACGGCGGCGCGGAGGTCGCGGGCAACACCGGTCCTGCGACGGTCACTGCGTCGCTTTTCGACGAGGTCCTCGCCAAGGCCAGGACGGTCAACATCCATGCCGGGGAGGTCCAGATCACCGCGCCCGCAACCGCGGACCAGGCCTGGACTGTCGCCGAGATCAAACGGTCATACCCCACCGCGGTGTCCTCCGTCGCGATCGATCCGAACGACATGTCCGTGGTGTCCCGCACCGACTTCAGCTCCTACTCGATCCCCGCAAAGCTTGCTCGGTGGGGCATCGACACCCACATGGGCACCATGTGGGGACTGCCGAACCAGATCCTGCTCTTCGGCACCGCGCTCGGGATCGCGGCCATGGTCGTCTTCGGCTACGCCATGTGGTGGAAGCGTCTACCGGCAGGTAGCCGCTTCGGCCGCGCCCCGGCTGCCGGCGCCCTCGCACGGGCACCATGGTGGGGAACGGCTGCAGTGATCGTCGTCGCCGTCGAGATCAGCCTCGTCCTCCCAACGTTCGGCGTGAGCCTGCTCGCATTCGTGGTCGTCGACGCCCTCATGGTGACGTACCACGCCCGACGCAGCTGAGGCCACTGAAGGATCCGGCGACTGCCACCTCGAGGCCCTCAACTCATGAGGACGGAGCCTTCCGCGTGCGTCTTCAGACGGTCGAGGCGACTGTCCAGAACTCCGGCCCAGGCTTGCTGATCAGCCGCTGGTCCGTGAACGAGCCGTCAGCAAAGGTGAACCGCGCAACGGGAACACCACCCTGCGCCGTCTTGCCGGTATCGACGATCGAGGCCACTTGTGACCGCGGAACAGTCACGAGGTGCTCGGCCGGCAGCTGGTTCCCCGTCATCCCAAGATCCCACATCGACAGGTTCTGCTCGCTGATGACCAAGAGGTACGGCCCGGCCTCGTTCGGCAGACTCCGTGCCGTCGAGCCGTCTTCGCCGCCGATGTGCTGCGACCGCGACACGGCCGTCTCGACCGCCGACGTCACCAGATTCATCAGCCGGCCGTCGACGCCGACGCCACCCCGCCGCGCTTGAAACCACTCGGGATCACCTGGCAGTAGACCAGCACACGGTCCCCGTCAGGGAGCAACCTGCCGATTTCGGACGCGACGTCAATCGCTGGCCCCGTGAAGAGCGCCTTGTACTTGTCCATCAGCCCCATGGGTCCTACCCTCGCCGTGTCGGGGAGCACGCTCCCCGCGCTCCATCGCGACGAGGGTAACGGCTCGCCCTTTGTGAATGGAAGCGCTTACAAAATGCGGCGGCGGCTGCCGAGATCGAATTTTGAGACGGTTCACGCAATAAATAGATATGAGATACGGTCCTGGCCGTGACTTTTCAGCAGCCCACCACCCAGCACCCCTCAGCCGCCCCGTACTCCGCTGCGCCGCGGACGAACACGCTCGCGATCGTGTCGCTCGTCCTGGCCTTCGTCGCCCCACTCATCGGCTTCGTCTTGGGCTTCATCGCACTGTCGCAGGTGAAGTCTCGTGGCGAGAACGGCCGGGGGCTCGCGTTGGGAGCGGTGATCGTCGGTGGAATCATCACGGCGCTGTACGTGATCCTGATCATCGCCCTCGCCGTGGCCGGATCGTCGACGCCGACCACGTACTGATCGCCGCCAATGAGCACCACTGATCCGTCCGCCGCGAAACGGGACCGCGCTGCTCGCCTTCGCGGCAGCACCACTGCTCTGATGATGACGCTGGTCGGCGCGGTCCTCGTCCTCGGAGCAGGTTCCGTCTCCGGCTACGCGATCGGATCGTTCACCGGAGTGTTCCGGGAGATGCACCTCAACAGTGTCTTCTCGCACTCCCCTGACCCGGACCATCCCTGGTGGGCAGCACCGACAGCCATCTTCGGATCCATGATCGCTACAGCGATCTACTCGAGATGGAACCACCGCTTCACCGGCAGGTCAGCTGACTTCGCCGGCATCGGTCCGGGAAGCCTCTGGCTGATCGGTGCCGCGGCTGGACTGTGGTGGACAACCACCGCGCTCTGGCCCGCACCCGACCGCGTCGGTACCGCCGTCGACCCGGAGTTCGGCCAAGACACGGCATGGGGATTCGGCGCATGGGTCTGGTACGCGTCGGCCTGGTGGCTCCCCGCCTTGTTCACCATGCTGGCAATCGCTGCACTGCTACTCGGCGCCACCGGCCGCCGCGGGCAACGCGACCGACGTGGCCGCGTTACCGAACTCCTCTCCGCTGGACGCCGAACCCCGGGCACCGTGACCGCTGTGAGCGGTACAACAACCCCGGATGCAGCGCTCACACTCATCCGGTGGACCTTCACCTTCACCGACAGCGCCGGCCAGACGCGATGGGTCGAGCGCACCAACGGATTCCCACACGGGTCGGCCCCGACGATCGGTGCGACCATCACCGTCCTCTACGACCCCACGCACCCAGCGGATAAGAAGTCGATCTTCGCGGCCGTGACCGGTGGCGACAACCCGGACGATTACCTCCGGCCCGGGATGTGACGACATGCAGCACACACCTCATCCGCCGCTCCCGACCTACTGCAGAGTTCGTGCCGATCACTCGGTTCCGGAGCGAGCCCCGCACCGGTTCGAGGTCGGGGACACCATCACGGTCGGGACCCGAGACACCGAATGGCCAGCGTTCGTGTTCGTCACCGCCGACCGGGGACGTGGGTGGGTTCCCGCCCGCCACGTCGATACGACCAGCTCACCGCCCACGATGCGGACGGCGTACGACACCCAGGAGCTCCCCGCTTCCGAAGGGGAAACGGTCCAACTCGTTGTGGACGATCCGGAGAGCGGCTGGGCGTGGTGTCGCAACGCCGACGGGCGCGAGGGGTGGCTCCCCCACCGGGCACTCACCCTCGACTGACGCATGCGACGTCACCAACGCCTCCCGCCAACAGTGCCGTTCGCACAGTTGCCAGGAATGCGGACAGCACGCGCCGGCTCGTGCGAGGCTGCAGACATGAACAGTCCCGACACCGTCGTCGCGCCGGAAGTCCGTGGCACGTTCTACCGGGCAATCGACCCGCGCTTTCGCCAGTTCGCACTCGCCGGGTCACGCACCGCCGGCCGTTACTCACGAGCGGATGAACCCACCCTGTACCTGAGTTCCTCGGTCGAAGGCGTCGACGCAGCGCTGATCGCCCACAGGAACGCCAGGGCAAGCGCACTCGAGATCGTCGAGATCGATGTCAAAGCAGTCGGCATCGTCGACCTTCGAGACCCGACCGCCCTCGCGAAGCTCGGCATCGACCTCGCCGACGCGATGGCGCCCTGGCAGCACGTCGCTGCAGCCGGTGGGACGCCGTCGTCATGGTCGGTGCGCGACCGTCTCGTCCAGGCCGGCGCGAACGGTCTGATCGATCCCTCGCGGAGACGACCCGACCTCTGGCACCTCGTCCTCTTCCGCTGGAACGCACCGGACTCCCCCACCGCGCACCTTCGAGACCGCAGTCAGTAACTGACGGCACCGAGCACGTCCCGCCGGGAGCAATGACGGGACGGCACCGAGCGCGGCGCCGGAAATCCGCCCTGGGTCGGCGGTCAGACAGCCGAGGAGTTCATCATCCTCAGCATTGCCGGTGAGCACGCGCACATCGCGCTTTGATCTCTAGTAGCACACCGATCGCGGATCGGGTGCACCGCTGGTGGTCAGTGACTCGTTACGAGACCGCGGTGGTCCTGCCGCGCCGGATGATCGCGCAGATGACGAGAGCGATGACCGCTCCCAGGACCGCTCCGACGGAGTTCATGAACCAATCGTTCGTGTCGCACCGGCGACCGAGAACGGGCGCGAGGGCCTGAACGAGTTCGATGACTGCGGAGAGGGCGACCGCACCGGCGAGGACGGTAAGCGGCCGGTTCGTCGCCGTCCCGAGGAAGAGCACGAGCGGCAGCAGCATCGCAACGTTGGCGAGCGTGTCGATGCCCTGGAACGGGACGCTGAACTGCGCGGTGCAGGTGGCACCGCCGGGCCGAGCCCCATCGGGCAGCAGGGTCAGGACGAGCACCGCAACGAGTGCGACAGCCGAGAGGCAGAGGAGGACACGCCGAAGCCGGAACCAGTGCAGGACCCAGGCGAGCACGGTAGCGGCCGCGACGGCGACCCAGAAGCCGATGCGGACGAGGGTCGCGTGTTCGACGAGGAACGTGGAGATCACCGGAGGCCGTCACTTTCTCGGTCGAGGCGCATGGGCCAGACATTCATCAGTGCGGACTCCGCGGGGAGGAGCAAGTTGTGTGCGCGAGGACAGCGGCGCCAGCACTGCGCGCGGCTGCCGTGTCGGTTCCGATAATAATCATTCTCGGAACATCTCGGCAGGGGTGGAAGTAGCGGCGATCCGAAGTGTCGCCGGCCGAATAACTTGTCTCTGTCGTCCGCCAGCTAACTTGTCCGACTGCCACGCAACGTGTCCGAAATACCGATAAGGACAGGTGGTTTGGCAGCGACGACGTGTCCGGTCGCACTCGCGGGCCGTGCCGAGTGTCCGGGCTGCACGACCGGTCGGCTTCCGTCGCCCGCGGCCAATCCGCCATCGACCCGCGGGACCACGAGAGACGACTTCGACCTGTAGCACTTAGGGCACCTTCACCGGGCATTTTTGCGGGACAGGTATACGGGAATCCCCAGGTCAAGCAGCACACGGGCAAGTTGTCGTGGTTGTCGGCGCAAGCCGCGTATCGGTGGACGACCGGCTAATGGGACAGCCCTCGCCCCCTGTATAGGGGTGCCGTGCGGCGGGAGATAGGACGGTTCCTCAACTAGCCTGAGACCGATCTAGGAGGACCAGTGGAGTTCGAAGAACGCCTCGCTGCGCTGGCGACCAAGGTGCAGAACCAGCGCGAGGCCATCCAGACCGAAGAAGCAACGAAGAACGCGTTCGTCATGCCGTTCATCTCGACGATCCTCGGCTACGACGTCTTCAACCCGCTGGAGGTCGTCCCCGAGTTCACCGCCGACGTCGGCGTGAAGCGCGGCGAGAAGGTCGACTACGCGATCATGCGCGACGGCGAGGTGCAGATCCTCATCGAGTGCAAGAAGTCGACCGAGCCGCTGAAGATCGAGCACGCGTCGCAGCTGTTCCGCTACTTCTCCGTCACGAACGCCCGGATCGCTGTCCTGACGAACGGCGAGGTCTACAACTTCTACACGGACCTCGACGCACCGAACAAGATGGACGATCGTCCGTTCCTCGTGCTGGACCTCGCCGACATCGACGAGACCCTGCTCCCCGAACTGAGCAAGCTCACGAAGGACGTCTTCGACCTCGACTCAGTCATCAGCGCCGCTGAGGAACTGAAGTACGTCGGCTCGATCAAGCGAGCGATCGCCGCGCAGTTCCGCGAGCCGGAAGAGGACTTCGTGCGGCTCTTCACGTCACGTGTCTACGACGGCCGGTTCACGCAGGAGGCGCGGACCCAGTTCACGGCGCTCGTTGCGAAGGCCTCGAAGCAGTTCCTCAACGAGCAGGTCAACGACCGGTTGAAGACTGCCCTCGGTGCTTCGTACAGCGCGCCCATCGGTGCTGAGGCGCCGGCAGAGACGGTCCCGAGCGCGGCTGTGGCCGAGGAGGACCTCGACCGCGACACCGAGATCGAGACAACACTCGAGGAGCTCGAGGGCTACCAGATCGTCAAGGCCATCGCCTGCAGTGAGGTCAAGCCGGATCGGATCGCGCATCGCGACCAGAAGTCGTACTTCGCCGTGCTGCTCGACGACAACAACCGCAAGCCGATCGCCCGCCTGTGGTTCAACGGCAAGAAGCAGAAGTACCTCGGCCTGTTCAACGAAAACAAGGTCGAGACGAAACACCCCATCGATGGCATGGACAGCATCTACGAACACGCGGAAGCAATCCGTGCCACGGTGCGCCAACACGCCGGGTAACTCCAGTGCCTACCGACCTGCCGAAACCGCCAGACCTCAGCGGCCCCACCCAAGGTAAAGGCTCGCCCGGATGCGGCGTGATCGCCGGGCTCGGCTGCGGCGGGATCGTGCTGCTCGCCGCTCTAATCGGAGTGCTCTCTTCCTTCGGCAGCAGTCCCGATGACGATGCTGCTGACACCAGCGTGTCCAAGTACACACAGACCTGGAGCAAGCAGTACTCAGATACGAGCTGTGCCGAGTGGAACACCAAACTGACCGCGCAACAACAGTTCGCTGCGGCAGCGGACATGCTCACTTCAGCGCGCAACAAGATTGACGACGGCACCGGGCTCCCCGCCGACTCGCTCATCCACGAGTTCGAACGCGGGATCACCAATGTCTGCGTGGAACCCACCATGACTCTGGCCGACGCAGCGGTCGGCCTCTACGCAACGGAGCCTCGCTTCCACCCCTAATCGAGTCCGTTCTCCCCGTAGCCGATTGGCTACTGCGTCAGCTGCGCGGCCGCGCGGTACTGCGGTCTGCAGGGCCGTGGGACGCAACGCGCGGTGTCACTGGCAGCTGTGCTTCCTGTCCTGGTCACACCGCCTGGGTCTGCTGCACGGATAGGTGACATCTGATCTGGCTTGCCCGGTGGGGTGGGCCTGGAAGGATGCACTCGTGCCCGAGCCCTATCCGCAGGAGTTCCGCGACGACGTCGTCCGCGTCGCTCGGAACCGTGAAGCGGGCGTGACGATCGAGCAGATCGCCGCCGACTTCGGTGTCCACCCGATGACGTTGACGAAGTGGATGCGTCGCGCCGCCGTCGACGACGGGGAACGTCCCGGAACCGCCCGTCCTGAGTCGGAGGAGGTCCGTGAGTTGCGGCGGCGGAACCGGCTCCTCGAGCAGGAAGTCGAGGTGCTCCGGCGTGCTGCTGCGTATCTGTCGCAGGCGAACCTGCCGGGAAAAGGCTCTACCCGCTCGTGAGCGAGCTCGCCGCCGACGGGATCCCCGTCGCGGTGACGTGCCGGGTTCTCAAGCTCGCCCGCCAGCCGTACTACCGGTGGCTGGCAGATCCCGTTTCGCAGAGCGAGGTGGTGCGGGCGTATCGGGCGAACGCGCTGTTCGACGCGCACACGGAGGATCCCGAGTTCGGATATCGACTCCTCGTCGACGAGGCCCGCGACGCCGGCGAACCGATGGCCGATCGGACCGCGTGGACGATCACGTCGCAGAACGGCTGGTGGAGCGCGTTCGGCAAGAAGCGCGGCAAGAACGGGAAGAAGCCCGGCCCCGCGGTCCACGACGACCTCTGCACCGTCACCGACGAGCACGGCCGGACCCGGCACATGTTCACTGCCGAGGCGCCGAACCGGCTGTGGTTGACCGACATCACCGAGCACACCACCGGCGAGGGCAAGCTCTACCTCTGCGCGATCAAGGACGTCTACTCCGGCCGGATCGTGGGCTACTCGATCGACTCCCGCATGACATCCAAGCTCGCCGTGACCGCGTTGGAGAACGCGGTCCGGATTCTGGCGACGTAGCCGGCTGCATCCTGCACTCGGATCGGGGCTCGCAATTTCGAAGCCGGAAACTGCGGCAGGCACTGACCCGTCACAACATGGTCGGCTCGATGGGCAGGGTCGCGTCCTGTGGCGACAACGCGGCGATGGAGAGCTTCTTCGCGCTCCTGCAGAAGAACGTCCTCAACCGGCGCTCGTTGGCCACGCGAGAAGACCTGCGCATCGCGATCGTGACCTGGATCGAGCGGACCTACCACCGGCGACGCCGCCAAGCCCGCCTCGGCCGATTGACGCCAATCGAGTTCGAAACCATCATGAGGACCAACGTCGCTCTCGCGGCGTGACTTCAACTGTCACCTATCCGTGCAGCAGACCCCACAAACTCGGATACCCAACCCCGGTCAACCAGCGAAAATTGCGTACATGAGTACATGTACGCAGGTAGCAACCACAGGCCACAGGGACTGACAACTAAACATCACCCAGGGGTGACTCAACCGCCACCCTCAAGTCGGCATACCCTCCAAGTCCGTCGCTACTAGGGGCGCTCGCCGCATCCTGCCGTAGAATCACTCCACAGGACGCCCGGCCAAGGTTCGATCTGACAGTTGTTCCTTTCAGGCCGGGCGTTCCTTGCGTCTACGGACTTGTAGGTTCCGCGGGAACTCGTCACTTGCGACAAGTTCCGCGGACGGAGACCGGATCATAATCGGGTCGACCGAGGACGTATACGGCCGATGCCTGCTCGTCCCCAGCGCTATCATCTGCGGGGCCGTTAACATCACGCTCCGCGACGCGGGAGTCGCTGAGCGAAGTGAGGATCTGGTGGAGCTGCTTCTTCCGACGCCGCTTGCGCTTCTGGAGTTCCTCCCACACTGCTCCGGGGATCTCCCGGTCTCGCCGATGACCTCGACGCTGACACCGGCGGTGTTCTTCGTCAGGTTACGGATGCCGGTGACGAGCTGCTTCGTGTTGTCGTCAATCGGTCAGCCGGCGGGGATCACGGTCAGGAGTGCGGCGTCGCATGCCTTGTCGAGCTAGCCGGGGATGACCGCCTCGACGTGGTCGAGGTTCTCGATGGTGTCTTCAACGCCGCCGAGGTTCGCCTGCAGCTTTCGGCCCCGAGAGAGAGTTGTACCGCTCGGAGGCGGCGACGCCGAGGTTGTGGAGCATGCGGCCGCCGAGGGAACGCCACTTCCCGTCGACGCCCTGCACCTTCGTCTCGACGGCGACGCGGGTGTGTAGGTCAGGATCCCCGGTACGGGAGTCACGGTGCTCGAACGCGGCCAGCAGCAGGCCGTTGGTCTTCATCTGCGCGACGCCGCCGGCACCGGCACGGGTGTACGCGGCCTCCTGCTCGAACCACGTCATCGCACCCTCCCAGGCAGCCTCGTGTGCGGCGTGGACCTCGCGGGCGATGTGCGCCTCGCGGGGGTCGTTTCGGTCGGCCAGCGCCCACAGAACGAACGCGGACTTCACCGGGCTGAACACCCGTCGTAGCCCGAGACGAACCGCCGTGCGGGCGCGCCACGCTCGGTGAGGAAACCCTGCGATCTCGCCAGGTGGTGGTGTCACGGCCGAGCAATGCGCGGAGGTGTACTCAGCCCCGCTGTAGGGCGAAGCCGGGGAACTGGGCTAGCGCTTCGTGCATCGAGACGTAATACATGGCGCGTGGTTCTTGCCTGCCTCTGGCCGACACGATTCCGTACAGGGTTCCGTTTCGGGTCACCACCGGACCTCCGGAGTCCCCCTGCTGGAGCATCCAGCTATAACTCATAGCCTTTTGGTCGTATCCGTTGGTGCGCAGAGTCGCCTCGATCGGTCGCGTGTGGAATCCGCAGAACCAGCCTGAGAAAGAGCCGCTCGCGCAGAAATCCTCATCAGGGGTCGGGGCTCCGGCGCCGAGAACGTTGATGGGGATTGCAAACGGAACGGCGGTTCCTCCGACCAGCACCATCCCGCGTGCACGAGGGGCGTAGTCAGTAACGGTCGTGCAGAAGGGTCCACCGCTGTGGGTCACCGAGCACTGCTGCCGCAAGAAGGGGGCCGGCGGAACGGCGATGAGCGAGACGTCGAAATCGTCAGAAGTCCTAACGACGTGTCCGACAACCGCCCCATTAACGTAGACGGTGCTGCCGACGTCTCCGCAGTGCTTCGCGGTGATGATATAGCGGGTCGCCCGTTGCGCCTGCGTGATGCGTCCGAACAGACTCGATCGGTAGAGAACCGCCCCTGCAGTGCAGGAAGTATTGTCGACGAGCAGCCTCGTTCCGGCAACGATTGGGAGCTGCAGTCGCTCGGAAATCCGGGGCTTCTGGTCGGCAATCGACCCTGAGGCGGGTGGCGTCGCCTGGATAACGGGAAGCTGCTGCGAAGTCGTCGCTGCCAGATCCGATGGGGCGGCGCTCGCGCTATCGGCTGGCGCGAACGCCCCGGCGAACGCAACCCCGATGACAGCGCAGAGAGCGCCTACCTGCAACGAACGATGGGTCATCCTACGGCCTTTGTGAGGAAAGGTCATTACAGACCTCAGTTTCTGTCTTGGAGTTGTCTAGACGATCGTCTAATTGCGGCGATTTTACGGGCGCGGGGAGCATAGGCGCACCAACAGCGGAACAAATTGTTCCTGAAGGTACCCCAACGTCCTGGGGAGGGGTAATTGTATGGAACAAGTGACTCCGTAAGAGATTGCCATTCGAACGAACGGGAAAAGCGCTATGTCACAGATAATCGCTGAGGAAGGTCGAAGCTCTGTCTGCTCAAGAAGTCACCTTGCCACCAAGTTCGCGTACAATCTGTCGCCGGAATTCGGCAATGAGCGGCCGTCGCTCTCCGCCAGACGCGCCACATAGCAATATCATTGCACAGTAGGTCGCCGCGCTGAGATTGAGCCTGGCGTATAGCCACAAAGTATTACAAAGTCATAGCCCCTGTGGGAGGCACGCGAACGATCGCCGAATTTCCGACGAGCGTTCACACGCCTCAGCATTTCTTTCCCGGGAAAGGATTATCGTGCCGCTATTGATTTAGCGGTAGGTCACCATACGGCAAGCGCGTCAACGTCGATTCTGTCGTGGAAGTGCATTGCATCGCCACCCCTGAGAACGACGGGGAATTCCTGACGATAGCTACCGGGCCTTGCTTCGGCCAAAAATGCTAAAGCGCCAGAAAGCAGCGGTCGTCGGGCGAAGTTCCGCGGTCGTCGATCTTCGCTTCCGGACGTCGGTCGCGACGAACTCCCTCCCGTGCAGAACACGCCAACGAAGCTGGACAGGATGAGGTCGTCCGGGGCGGTGATGGGCCTCGCGCTGGAACTGCGTGATGTCGATCGCGCGCGGTGTGCGCTGCTGAAGCTTCAGCGATGCAGTACGCAGGACCGGCGGTGGGGTCTCACGACGGTCACTCTGCATCGTGTCGCGGACCCGCGAGTGCTTCCCGGGCGGATCGAAGTGACAGCGCTCGTGGTCTCAGTTGGCCGAGGGGAAGTACTGCGCAATCGTCTACGGGGCGCATTGACGCTCCGGTGCTACCTCGGAAGTAGCCTCCGGCGCGAGGAAGCCCGCGATCTCCCCCGGCGTCCTCGGCGCCGTATGCCTGGGCTGTCGGCGGGGTCGTGAATCTCGTCGTCCGTTGATTCCCGTCGCCATCGAGCGCGGGAAGTCCAACATGTGTGGACCCTTAGGGATCTGCTGCAACAGATCCGACTCCCCCGACGCGACGACCGCTACGAAGGTCGTCGGCCCCGCCCGCAGCCGCGTGTGGGGCTCGGAGCGGATCTGTGCTCAAGCATGCTTCGCGCCCACCAATGCCCAGCGGCCCGGCTGGCGTATCAGTCTCGAAGCTCGTGGTCGCCAAGCCGGTCGAGGAGAACGGTGGGGAGCTCATCCGTTGTGCCTGAGTGGGATCGATGTGCCTGCGTGGACCACCGGTACCGGTGTCGGTGGTCCACGCAGGCACCGGTGGAAGCGGAGACCACGGAGATCCCGCCGCCGCGAGATCTCTGCGTCAACCCTTGACGGCCGAACCGGCGATACTCTGGATGAAGAACCGCTGGAACACGAGGAAGACGATCAAGACCGGGAGCACCAGCAGGGTCCCGAAGGCGAACGTCTGTCCCCAGTCGACCGGCGTCTGGCCGGAGAACACGCTCATCTCGAGTGGGAGCGGGCGGGCGGTCGGGTCGGACGTCACGATCGACGGCCAAAGGTACGACCCCCAGGAGCTGAGGAACGTGAGGATGGCCACGGTCGCGAAGACCGGTCTGGCGTTCGGGACGACGACCCGGGCGAACGTGCCAAAGGCCCCGAGACCGTCCAGGCGCGCGGCCTCCTCGATGCTCTTCGGCAGGTTGAGGAAGAACGTGTAGAACAAGAAGATCGAGAACGCGTTCGCCACGAACGGGATCATCTGTACGAACAGGGTGTCGCGCTGGCCGTTCAGCAGGAACAGCAGCGGGACCGCGACGGACTCGAACGGCACGATGATCAGCAGGACGACGATGACGAACACCGCGTTCTTACCGCGCCACTGCAGGCGCGCGAAGGAGTAGCCCGCCATCGAGTTTACGACGAGCCCGCCGAGCACGATGACCAGCGAGATGGCGACGGAGTTGCCCATGAACCGCCAGAAGTACCCCGTCGCGTCCGAGTCGAGGGCCTTGAAGACCCCGAGGTAGTTCTGGAGCGACAGGTGGATGGGGAGGAAGCCGGTGAAGCCGTCGAGGACCTCGGAGCTCGGCTTGAAGCTGCCGATCAGCAGGTAGTAGATCGGCGAGAACATGACCGCCGACATCACGATGAGGATGGTGTAGGAGCCGGCCTTCGAGAGTCGCTTGCGGGTGGGTCGGATGGTGCTCAACTTTCGCTCCTCTGGCGCAGGACGGCTCGCTGGACGAGGGTGATGATGACGATGATCAGGAAGAGGACCACCGAGATGGCGGCGGCCTGACCGACGCTGTTCTCGGCGAGGATCGCGTTCGTCGCCTGGTACAGGACAGTGCGCAGGGCGTTCTCGTTCCCCCCGGCGGTGATGATCAGGATGTACACCTGGTCGTAGACCCGGAAGGCGAAGATCGTCGTGAGCAGCACGACGAAGATCAGGGTGTTCCGGACGCCGGGCACGGTGATGTAGCGGAACTGCTGGAAGACGTTCGCTCGGTCGAGTCGTGCGGCCTCGTAGCGCTCCTCGGGGATCTCCTGCAACGCCGCGAGGATGATCACCATCTGGAAGCCGACGCCCTGCCAGACCGACAGGACGATGACGGAGAGCATCGCCGTGTTGCCGGAGCCGAGCCAGTTGTGCGCGCCGACGGTCCCGCCGGTCACGGTCTCGACCGCGCTGTTCAGCAGACCGTCCCCGCTGCGGTCGAGGATGACGCGCCAGATGACGGCGACGAGCGCCATGGGGAAGACGACGGGCATGAAGAAGAACGTGCGGAAGAACTTGATGCCCTTGAGCTGCTGGTTGAGCAGGACGGCGAACACGAGCGCCAGCCCGGTCTGCACCGGGATGACGACCGCGGCGAAGAAGAGGTTGTTGCCGAGAGCGCGGAAGAACTGCGGCGCCTCGACGGGGTCGGTGAAGAGGCGCACGTACTGCGTGAACCCGAGGAACGTCGGCGGACGCGGCGACCCGATCTGGACGTTGAAGAACGACAGCCCGATCGCAGCGACGAAGGGTACTGCGATGAACAGGACGATGCCGCTCATCGCGGGGAGGGCCATCAGCGGACCGGCGAAGGTGCCGCTCCGCTGCTTGCGCAGTTGTCGGGGATCGCGGCGCTCCCGCGCCCTGGATGGCATCGGCGGGGCATCCGACTGGGGACTGGTCGTGCTGGTCACTGGTGCTCCTGGTCGTCCTGTTCGGGGGCGGTGCCGGTGGAGACGTCGGGCAGGCCGACGTCTCCACCGCCGATCACTTGTAGTCGTTGCTGTCGGAGAAGGCCTGGTCGATGGACTGGGCCGCGGTGGTCAGCTGCTCCTTCGCGTCGGCGCCGCCCCAGACCGCGGAGAGCGCACTGGCGAACTTCGAGGTGATGACCGGGTAGCCCGGGGTCACCGGTCGGTAGACCGCGATACAGGAGTCCGTGATCGCCGTGGCGGGGCAGGACTGCTCGAGCTGTTGCCCCCAGAGGGCGAGGGCACCACCGGGCTGGTAGTCGGCCTGCTTGTCGAACACGGACTTCGTCGCTGCCGGAGCACCGTTCGCGTCCGTGATCGCCTTGACGCTGGTGTCGTTGAGCAGGTAGTCCATGAAGGCACCTGCGGCCTTGCCGTTCTTGGTGGCCGAGCTCATGCCCCAGGTCCAGGACCCGGCGCCGACCTTCTCGCCATTACCGAAGTTCGGCAGCGGCAGGGCCACGAGGTTGCTGCCGACCGCCTTCGAGTAGGCCGGGTAGTTCCAGTGTCCGCTGAGGCTCAGCGCGACGCGGCCGTTCTGGAAGGCGTTGCCGTCCGTGTTCGCGTCGACGTAGGGCTTCCAGGACGCGATGTCCTCGAGGGCCTTGACCGAGGCGGCGGAGTTCAGCACACCGGTGGCCTTGTCACCCTGGACGAGGTTGCCCCCGGCAGACTGGACCATCGGCGAGAAGCCGTACGTGCCCCACTCGGCGTTCAGCGACGCTTCGGTGAGGTCGAGCGCTTTCCCTGAGGAGTTCGCCGCGGCGAGCTTCTTCAGCGCCGCCGAGAACTGTTCCGGCGTCCACGCAGTGGACGGCGAAGTCGGGAGCTGAACACCGGCGGCCTTGAGGAGCTTCTTGTTGCCGTAGAGGCCCATCGCCGAGCTGTACTGCGCGAGGCCGTAGAGCTTGCCGTTGTCGGTACCCTCGGCGATCGAGCCGCTCGTGGCGTTGCTGACGGTGGACTTCGACACGTAGTCGCTGAGCGGAGTGAGCTTGCCGTTGTAGACGTAGCTCGCGAGCGTCGGGCCGTCGATCTCGAGCACATCCGGCAACTTGTTCGTCGGGGTGTTCGTCACGGTGCTGGTGTAGGTGTCGCCGGAGATGAGCTTCAGGGTCGCCTTCACCTTCTTCTGCGACGCGTTGAAGCCCTTGACGGCGTTCTGGATGGCCGCGACCTCGGAGTCCTGGCCTTGGTGGCCCCAGACGACGATGCTGCCGGTCCCGCTGCCAGCAGCACTGCTGGAAGCGGAGCCGGAGGAGCAGCCGGTGAGGGCAGCAGCGGCGACCGCGGCGAGGGCGATGACCGTTCCTGTCCGGCGGACGAGGGACGTGGTGTGCATGGTTCTCCTTGAGTGGGATCGGGTGTCGGTCGGTGGGACGGCGCTCAGGGAGCGGCCGTACCGCTGCCGGCGGGGCAGGGTTGGGTCTGGGTCTGGGTCTGGGTCTGGGCCGTGGGCGTCGCTGGACGGAGGGCCAGCCGACCGTCGATGACGTGCACGTCGACCGGGTCGTGCAGGAAGCCGGGCAGGGGTTCTCCGGCGCGGCCGTTCGCGAAGGTCATCAGGACGGGTGAGCCGTCGCGACGACGGACGATCCGGCCCGAGTAGCACGTCACGTCGGTCAGCGGCTCGGCATCCGTCACGTCGAACGGACCGAAGGGCCCGTCGATCGGGACCGACCAGGTGCCCGGTGTCTCGTCGGCGCGTGGATTGGCCGTGCTGAGGGCGTCAGCGGGGCAGGAGAACACCAGGAACCAGGCGCCGTCGACCTGCACGACCTGCGGTACCTCGAGGTGGACGAAGCCCGATCCGGGTGAGGTCAGCGGCGGCTGTACCTCCCAGCGCTCGAGGTCGGTGGACGTCGCGTGTCCGATGACTCCGCGGTCGTCGAGCGCTCCCTCGGTGGAGCGGGCGGTGACGAGCATGTGCCAGAGGCCGCCAGAGGGGTCCTCGTGGACCCACGGGTCGCGCCAGGCCTCTTCCGGGAAGAGTGCGCCGTCGACGTCGGGGTCGTTGCCGAGGGTCTCGTACCAGCGGGGGTCGGAGCGCGTCACAGGGCCGGGCAGCTTCTGCCAGGTGACGAGGTCGTCGGACACGGCGACCCCGACCGTCTCGATGTTGGTGTGGACGGGCTCGTCCTCGAGGAACCGTGTGCCGGTGTAGAACATCCGCCAGCGGTCGTCCTGGCCGCGCACGACGCTCCCGGTCCAGGTCGTCGTCCCGTCGAACGCGTCGTCGGGACCGGGCCCGAACGGTCCGTCCAGGATCGCCCAGTCGACGAGGTCGTCGGAGACGGCATGACCGATGCGGGCTGCACGGTGTCGACGGTGCTCGTCGCCGAGTGACCGCGGTGCGTGGAGGAAGAACACGTGGTGGCGGTCGCCGTCGTCGGCGAACCAGAAGTCCCACACCCAGTGGTCGGGGAGCCTCAGCACGGGAGCACCGTTGCCCGGAAGCGGCGTTGGCCGTCGGTCGAGGGAAGGTCGTGCACGGGGTTCCACCACTCATCATCGAGGGGTCCACCGCCATGGTGAACCGGTTAATCACGTATGGTGTACCGGTTCACCACGGTCTGTCAAGCCCGTATGCTGGAGAGGTGCGAACAATGACGACGAGGTCGAGATGAGCGCCCGTCGAGTGACGCTCTCCGACGTCGCCGCTCGCGTCGGGCTGTCCAAGGCAGCCGTCTCGCAGGTGCTCAACTCCCACCCGGCATCGCGCGTCTCCGTCGACGCCGCAGCCCGCATCCGTGCCGCAGCGGGTGAACTCGGTTACCGACCGAACCTCACTGCACGGTCACTCACCACTCGCCGGTCCGGTGTCATCGGACTCGTCTCCGAGGCCATCACGACTGACCGGTTCGGGTCGGGCATGATCCGCGGCGCCCTCGCCGAGGCGAAGCGCCAGGGATACGTCCTCTTCATCACCGAGACCGAGGACCAGCAGGCCGGGATCGTCTCGTCGTTCGGTGTGCTCGTCGACCACCAGGTGGACGGGCTCATCTACGCTTCGATCCGACCGCACGCCGTCGAACTCCCTGAGATCAACGCGGACATCCCCGTCGTCATGCTCAACGCAGTCGCATCCCGTCCGACCGCCACCGTCCTCGCCGATGAGCACGCCGGCGGCGAGTCGATCGTGCGGCTCCTGCTCGACGCCGGCCACACCGAGGACGTCGTCATCATCGGCCGCGATCGGTCCGTCCGCCCGGCTTGGACCACCCGCGCGATCGAACGGCGCCTCGCCGGGATATCGGCGGCCCTCGCGGCCCACGACGTCGTGCCGATCAGTGAGATCGACATGCCCGAGTGGGATCCCGACCACGGCTACGAAGCCATGCGGGGCCTGCTCGCCAGCGGCCGTCGCCCTGGAGCGGTGATCGCCCTGAACGACCGGCTCGCCTTCGGTGTCTACCGTGCGCTGACCGAAGCGGGACTCCGGGTCTCCGAGGACGTCTCAGTCGTTTCCTTCGATGACGACGACATCGCGTTGTACCTCGAACCGACCCTGACCACCGCGGCGCTGCCGTACGAGGAGATGGGGGCCCTGGCGGTCCGCACCCTCCTTGACCCGGACTTGACCGTCGGTGAACAGCTCGTCCCGATGCCGATCCGGGTACGCGGTTCGGTGTCCGCAGTCCCGCAGGCTCTGCAGTCGTTCGACCGGCCACACTGATGCCATTCCGACCGAGGTCCTGAGCGCCGCGCCGCCGCGGCCGCCCGGTCGAACACCCGGGTCCCGGACCGGATCAGCGTCTCCCGATCGGCCTCACGGACCCGACACGTCGGCGTCCCGGTGCCAAATGATCCCGGCCAGGTCATCCACTCCGGACTAGTCGCCGCAGCCGCATACCTGCTACCCACGAGCATCGGTGGCTGGACCACCGCGGCGAGGCGGACCCAGGTGTTCGGAAAGGGACTGGTGAACCTCCACACGACCGTCGTCCCGATGCTCTGCACCGCGCTCGACGTCCCCAGCGCCGATCAGCTCCACATCCACCACAACCTGCGCCTCGACGGAGCCGACCCTCGGTCGGCCGCGAGCCGGGCCGGCCGACTCTCCGCGCTCCTCCAGGCACACGGCGTCTCGGCAGTCCGTTGGTGGCTCGCACGGCTCGGACTCACCCGGCGCGACGCGGATCTCGCCCTGCGGGACCTGCCGCTGCTACGCCGGCGCGAACTCGGGACGCCGCCGCGGGCGCGCCGCGCCAGCGGCTCGGAGGGCTTCGGGCACTTCCTCGAGGCCGACCTGGACGCAGTCGACCTGGCGCGGATCACCCGGTCCGTCCTGGTCGCACGGGCCGACCCTGCGCTACTCGACGCCCTCGCTCCGGAGACTCGGCGGCGTTTCGACGCCGTCGCGACCTGGCTCAGCGGCACGGAGGGCTACGAGTGAGCCTCCGCTACATGGTGGCGCTCGTCCTGCTGGTCGTCGTCCGCGCGGGTGGCTTCAGCTCGATCATCGCCGTGGTCTGGTTCCGCGACGTCTACGAGGCCACCGGTGCCGCGTTGGTGCTCGCCGCGTTCGGCATTGGCACGGTGGTGTTCCCCGCACTGGCGGGTGCGCTCGTCCATGCTCGGACCCTAACTAGGGTGCTGGGGGTGGTGATGACCACGAACGGGCTAGTCATGTTCATCCTCCCGCTCGTCGTGGGCGCGCCCGTCGCAGCCCCGGTGGCTTTAATGTTCCTCGTCGGGGCGACGTCCGGCGCTGCCCGGTCACTGCTCGGGACCGCGATCACGTTCGCGGCGCCCAACGGACAGCGGGCCAGGACGCAGTCCACGATCGCCTGGGCCGCGAACCTCGGCGCCGCGGCCGCAGCGGGCGTCGCCGGGCTGGTCACCGCCACGACCCAGCAATACGGCGTGCTGTTCGCGATCGAGGGCGTCGTCCTGCTTGCAGCGGCCCCAATCGCACTCATCCTCGGACCAATCGCGGTCCCGGCGCTCGGGTCGTTGCGAGATCTTCGCCTCGAAGACGCCCGACGCCTCGGAGCTGCGCTGACCGTCGGGATCGGCGCCACCGCGCTGATGCAGGGCCTGGGGACCGCGTTCGCCCTCGGGACCCGCCACCCGGAGTCCTACGTGTCAGCCGCTCTACTAAACGGGGCACTCGTCCTCGTCCTGCAGCCCCTTGCCGTACGGCTCCTCCGCGACTCCGCAGCGACGCACTACCTCATGGCGGGGTCGGCAGTCGGTGCCGTAACAGCGATCACGATGGCCGTCACCGACAGCTGGGCCGTCCTCGGCGTGGGTTGGACAATCACCGAGCTGCTGCTCGCTGCGGGCATGATGCCGACGATCCTCAACCGGACCCCGGCCCGCCTCCACACCGCGGCTTTCGGGGTTGTCGGGTCAGCGTGGGGCATCACGGCCGCCGGGGTAACGGCGTTACTCGTCCCGGCAGCCAGCATCGCGGGCTCTGCCGGCGGGTGGGCACTCATCGCTGCAGTTGGGGTCGCCCTCGCACTCGGTGCAGCACCGCGGCCCCGCATCACGGCTTCATTCATCGAAAGGAAACCATGACCATTACCGACCGCGGTCCGGCGACGACCGGCCGTCGCATCGCCAGCAAGCTGCGCCTCTTCACGTCCGAGTCGGTGACCGAGGGGCACCCCGACAAGATCTGCGACCAGATCTCGGACAGCATCCTCGACGCACTGCTGACGGTCGACCCGAACGCGCGCGTCGCCGTCGAGACGATGGTGACCACCGGGCTCGTGCACGTCGCCGGCGAGGTCACGACCTCCGGCTACGTCGAGATCCCCAAGCTCGTCCGTGACGTCATCACCGGCATCGGCTACAACT
>NZ_JABMCF010000028.1 GCF_013359815.1 Curtobacterium flaccumfaciens
GCCCGCGCCCGCGCCCGCCGCGCCCGCCCGCGCCTCCCGCCGCGCCACCGCCCGCGGATCCACCGCGAACACCGCCGCCACGATCGTCAGCACCGCGTACACCCCGAGGTACCCGCACAGGATCCACGGCGACCCACCCCCGAGCTGCACGAACACCGCGGCCAGCAGCGGCGTCAGCCCGACCGAGAAGATCGACCCGATCTGGTACCCGAGCGACATCCCCGAGTACCGCCGCCCGGTCGGGAACTGTTCCGCGAACCACGCCGCCTGCGGCCCGTAGATGCTGTCGTGGAACACGCACATCCCGATCAGCGCCACGAGCGGCAGCAGCACGAGCGGCCCGGCGTCGAGGAACGCGAAGAACGGCCAGATGAGCACCGCGATGCCCACCGCCGACCAGATCGTGAGCACCCGCCGCCCGACCCGGTCGGACAGCCACCCCCAGAACGGCGTGGACACGAGCGACACGGCCGAGATCACGAGCACGGCCTGCAGCCCCGCGTCCGAGCCCGATGGCCCCCGCACGTTGCCGAGGTAGGTCAGCGAGTACGTCGTCAGGATCGAGTACAGCGCCGGCTGCACGAGGCGCAGGCCCGCCGTCACCAGGATCGACCGCGGGTGCTGCCGGATCGCCTGCCACACCGGGAACCGCTCGACCCCGCCAGAGGCGCGCAGCTCCTGGAACACCGGGGCGTCCTGCACACCGAGCCGGATGACGAGCCCGACCGCCACGATCACCGCCGAGAACAGGAACGGCAGCCGCCAGCCCCAAGCCAGGAACACCTCGGTGCCGAGCGGCGACCGCACGAGCGTGAAGACCCCGGTCGCCAGGAGCATCCCACCGGCCGACCCCATCTGCGTGAACGCCCCGAACAGCCCCCGGTGCCGTTCCGGTGCGTGCTCGACGGACAGCAGCGCGGAGCCGCCCCACTCCGCACCGGCCGCGACGCCCTGCAGCAGCCGCAGGAACACGAGCGCCACGACGGCGCCGACACCGATGGTCGCGGCCGACGGGATGACCCCGATCAAGGTGGACGCGATGCCCATCAGCACCAGCGACGCGACGAGCAGCTTCTTCCGCCCGATCCGGTCACCCAGGTGGCCGGCGATCACCCCGCCGAGCGGCCGCGCCACGAACCCGACGCCGTAGGTCGCGAACGACGCGATGACCCCGACGGCCGGTGTCACGGACGGGAAGAACGTCGGTGCGAACACCAGCGCCGAGGCCGTCGCGTAGAGGTAGAAGTCGTAGTACTCGACGGTCGTGCCGACGAACGACGCGAGGGCGACCCGACGACGGGTCGCGCTGGTCGACGGTGCAGCGGGACGGCCTGGAGGCGCGGTGAGGGTGGTCTGGCTCGGCATGCCTCAGGAGCATGGTCGCGTCCAGGGCCGCGGGGAACACCGCGCGTAACGGGAGGTCACGTCGCTGTCGTCGGGCGGTGCCCGCCGACCACGATGGGACGCATGAGCGATGCACCGAACCGCCCGCTGCGCTTCGCGGCCTTCGTCATGAACACGACCTCGCACATCCAGCACGGGCTGTGGCGGCACCCCGACGCCCGGCAGGCGGACTTCGACGACGTGACGCTGTGGACCGACCTGGCGAAGACCCTCGAGCGCGGCAAATTCGACGCGATGTTCTTCGCCGACGTCGTCGGGACCTACGGCCCCGGGCGCGGCGACTACTCGACCAACCTGCGCGAGGGGCTGCAGATCCCCTCGAACGACCCCTCCGTGCTGCTCTCCGCGCTCGCCGTGTCGACCGAGCACCTCGGGCTCGCGTTCACCTCGAGCGTCATCCAGGCGCACCCGTTCGACTTCGCCCGCAAGGTCTCCACGCTCGACCACATCACTCGGGGCCGCATCGGCTGGAACGTCGTCACGAGCGCCCTCGACAGCGCCGCCCGGAACTTCGGGGCCGACCGGCTCGAGGAGCACGACGAGCGCTACGTCTGGGCCGAGGAGTACCTCGAGGTCTGCGCGAAGCTCTGGGAGGGCTCGTGGGAGGACGGCGCTGTGCTGAAGGACCCAGTCCGCGGCTACGCCGACCCCGACAGGGTGCACCGCATCGACCACCACGGCAAGCGCTACGACGTGCAGGGCCCGCACCTGTCGGCACCGTCGCCGCAGCGGACCCCGGTGCTGTTCCAGGCCGGGTCGTCGCCGGCCGGCCGTGCCTTCGCCGCCCGGAACGCCGAGGCCCAGTTCATCCTGACCTCGAACCGGGACGCCACCGAACAGCTCATCCGCGAGACCCGCGACCTGGCCGAGGCCGCCGGTCGGCAGCGGGACGACATCGCGTTCTTCCTCGGCCTGACCTTCGTCACCGGCTCCACCGAGGCCGAGGCGAAGGCGAAGGAAGCGGAGATCGACGAGTACCTGGCGGCCGACGGGTTCCTGGTGCACTCGAACCTCGGCTTCGACCCGGACACCGGCGAGCCCCTCGACCCGGACACCCCGCTGTCCGAGGTCCGCACCCACGCCGGACAGTCGCACCTGCAGTGGCTCCGCGAGGCCGCCGGGGACCGCGAACCGACCATCGCCGACCTCGCCCGGTTGTCCGCGAAGCTCCGCGCCCGGGTCGTCGGGACGCCGGAGCAGATCGCCGACGAGCTCGCCGACTGGCAGCGGGTGGGCGTCGACGGCGTGAACGTCATCAACTGGACGCTGCCCGGATCGTACGAGGAGTTCGTCGACCACATCGCGCCGACCCTGCAGGAGCGCGGACTGATGCAGTCCGAGTACCGCGAGGGCACCCTGCGCGAGAAGCTCTTCGGCCACGCACAGCTGCCGGACTCGCACCCCGCCCGGCAGTGGCGCGGAGCGTTCTCGGGCGGCGCCGGCGTGACCGCAGCCCACGCGGACGACGCGAGCCGCGCGGTGGAGGTGCCCGCGTGACGGCCGCGACGACGACCGACGGACGTGTGGCGGGCCTCCCGGCCGACCGTCTGGCGACCCTGCGCGAACGCTTCGCGCCCGTGTTCGCGACCATCCGCGACGGCGCGGTCGAGCGTGAGCTCGCGTCCGGGACGCCCGGCGACCGGCCGCTGCCGCACGCCGAGGTCCGGGCGCTCGCCGACGCGGGGTTCGGGCGGTTGCGCGTGCCGGAGGACCGCGGCGGCTTCGGCGTGACGCTGGTCGAACTCGCGCACCTGGTGGCGGACCTGGCGGCGGCGGACTCGAACATCGCGCACCTGTGGCGAGGCCACTTCGGGTACACCGAACTGGTGCTGCTGCGGCCGTCCTCCGCCGGCCGGGACGAGTGGCTCCAGCGCATCGTCGACGGAGCGATCATCGGGAACGCGACCTCGGAGCGGACCGGGACGACCCTGGCCGACATCTCGACGACGGTGACGCCGTCCGGGCCCGGGGCGGCGCGACTCGACGGCACGAAGTACTACTCGACCGGCACGCTCTACGCGGACTGGATCTACCTGGCGGCCGACCGTGACGGGGAGCGCGTGACGTTCGCCGTCGACGCCTCCGCGCCGGGCGTGACGAGCATCGACGACTGGGACGGGTTCGGGCAGCGGCTGACGGCGTCCGGCACCACGGTGTTCGACGGGGTGTCGGTCGACCCGTCGGTGGTGTCGGCGTACCGGGACGCCCCGCTGTCGCACATCCAGGCCTTCTACCAGCTGTACCTGTTGGCGGTCCTCGCCGGGATCGGGCAGGCCGTGTCGGACGATGCCGTGGCCTTCGTGCGACCACGGACCCGCACGTACATCCACGCCAACGCGGCCGTGCCGGGGGAGGACCCGCAGGTGCTCTCGGTGCTCGGGCGGGTGTCGGCCGGGGCGTTCACCGCCCGGTCACTCGTCGTCGCCGCCGCGGGGCTGCTCGACGGGGTCGTCGCGACGAACGAGCCCGGGGTCGGCGTCGACCGCGTGCTGCTCGACGCGGCCGAGAACGCCGTGTACCAGGCGCAGGTCGAGATCGGGCCGCGGGTGCTGCGGTCGGCGTCCGAGTTGTTCGAGGTCGGCGGGGCGTCAGCGGCCGACCGGACGCGTGGGCTGGACCGGCACTGGCGGAACGCCCGGGTGGTGGCGTCGCACAACCCGGCGGTCTACAAGGAGCGGCTCGTGGGGGAGTACGCGCTGCACGGGCGGGGGCCGGTGGGGGCGTGGGAGAAGTACCACGAGGTGGGGCCGACGCGGTTCTGAGGTGGCGCTGGCTGCCGGGGCTGCTGCGGGTGCGGGTGCGCGGGCGCGTCGCTGGCCGCTACGCCCAGCCGAGCTCGTGCAGCCGCTCGTCGTCGATCCCGTAGAAGTGGCCGATCTCGTGCACGAGGGTGGTGTGCACCTCGTCCTTGAGCTCCTCGACGGTGTCGCACTCGGCCAGGTGCTGCTTCCGGAACACCACGATGCGGTCGGGCAGCTCGCCGAAGCCGTACTGCCCGCGCTCGGTGGCTGCGATGCCGTCGTACACGCCGAAGAGCTCTTCGCCGTTCTCCGGTTCGTCCTCGACGACGAACACCACGTTGTCGAGCCCGTCGACCATCTCGTCGGGGAGCAGGTCGAGTTCGTCGGTCACGAGTTGCTCGAACGCGTCGGCGGACATCTCCATCACGGGTGGATCGTCCCACACCGCGCTGATCACTCGCGGCTCACTACTCGTGGCTCACCACTCGGGGCGAAGCCGCACGGCGCCGGAGCCGCCCGGAAAAACACTGAGGGAGAGCCCCGGTTGCGTCACACGCAACAGGACTCTCCCTCGACTGGGGTGAATAACGGGTCTCGAACCCGCGACCTCCTAGACCACAACCAGGCGCTCTACCAACTGAGCTATATCCACCATGTTCGTACCGGCGGACCGGCGCGACCACTCAATAGTAGTACATGCGGGACGGGGTGCGGACCACCCGTGTCGCTACTCGGCCGCGGGCTGCGCCAGCCGTGACTCCCACTTCGCCACGACGTCGGCCTGCACGGCACGCACGTCGTCGGTGCTCGGGCCGGGCTCGGCGACGAAGCCGGCGCGGCGGTAGTACTCGAGCTCTCGGATCGACTCGAGGATGTCCGCGAGGGCCCGGTGCCCACCGTGCTTCTCCGGCGCGTTGAAGTACACGCGGGGGAACCAGCGGCGGCAGAGCTCCTTGATGCTCGACACGTCGACGCTGCGGTAGTGCAGGTGTCCGTCGACCCGCGGCATGTACTTCGACAGGAACGCACGGTCGGTGCCGATGGTGTTGCCGGCCAGAGGGGCGGAGCCCTCGGCGGGGACGTGCTCGAGGATGTACTCGAGCACCTGGTACTCGGCGTCCGCCAGGCTCACGCCGTTCGGGATCTCCTCGATGAGGCCCGAGGTGACGTGCATGTTCGTCACGAACTCGTTCATGTTGTCGAGCGCCGACTGGTCCGGCTTGATGACGATGTCGAACCCGGGGTGCACGGGCTCGAGGTCGAAGTCGGTGATGACCACGGCCACCTCGACGAGTTCGTCGACCTCGAGGTCGAGGCCGGTCATCTCGCAGTCGATCCAGACGAGGCGGTCATTCGCGGTTGCCATGTCCCCGATCCTATTCCCGCCCTGCGTTCGTCCCGTACGTGCAGCTGCGCCCGCCTGTCCGTGCCCGCCCGTTCTGTGCGTTCCGTGCGTCGGATGCGCGAGCGGGCGAAATGCCGCGGTCGCCCTGCGGCCGCACCCGGGTGTTCCGCCCGCTCGTCCGCGACGAAGCCGCGAGCACTGCAGACGACCGTCTGGAGGCTCGTAGCAGCCCCGGCAGGCCGCCCCGCGCCTCCAGGCGGTCGCCCTTCACCCCGCCTGCCGCGCCGATCTCGCCCGCTCCCGCCTCCTCACCACGAGCGGGCGAAATGCCGCGGTTGCCCCACGTAGGGACCGCGGTATTCCGCCCGCTCGCCGACTGCGGCCGCGCTGCGGTCGCGGCTCCGCCCGCCCGCGTCCAGCCGAGCGGGCGAAATGCCACGGCCACCCCGTGGACGGACCCGGATGTTTCGCCCGCTCGTCCGGGACGCGAACCGCGAGCGCCGCAAAGCGACCGCCTGGAGGCCCGTGGCGACCCCGGCAGGCCGACCCGCGCCTCCCGGCAGTCGCCCTCCACCCCGCCTGCCGCTCGGTTCTGGCCAGCCCCGCGCGAGCGGGCGAAATGCCGGAGTCGCTCTGCGGTCGAGGCCGGGCATTTCGCCCGCTCGCGGGTGGAGCGTGGAACGAGGGGTAAGCGAGCGCACGCGCGGACGCACGAACGGGCGAAATGCCGGGGTGCCCACGGGGGACACTCCGGCATTTCGCCCGTTCGTGGAGAAGTGGGAGAAGTGGGAGAAGGGGGAAGGCGCCCCCGCGCCCCCGCACCCCGGCGGCTAGGCCATTTCGCCGGCGGTGATGGCCTCGGCCTCGACGCGCTCCGGCTCGGGACCGTCGTCGACGCGGCGCAGGACCCTGGTGGTGCAGAGGATCACGACGAAGGCGACCGCGACGGAAGCACCCGCGAAGACGTAGGCGGCCGAGGGGGAGTACGCGTCGGCGAGCAGGGTCGCGACAGGCGGGGCGATGGCGCCGCCGATGAAGCGGACGGCGGAGTAGGCGCTCGAGGCGACGGAGCGGGGGAGGTCGGTGGCCTCCATGACGCACTCGGTGAGCACGGTGTTCAGGACACCGAGCACGAGGCCGCCGATGACGACGCAGATGATCAGGCCGACCTGGGACCGCACGACGAGGGCCGCGGCGAACAGGTCGAGCGCGAGCAGTGGCAGCGCGATCTTCAGCACCGTCGTCCTCCGGAGACGGGCGGTGAGCATCGGGGCGACCCACACCGACGTGATGGCGAGACCGACACCCCAGCCGAAGAACGTGAACCCGATGCCGAGCGCGCCGAAGCCGAGCGGGAACGGCGTGTACGCCAGCAGGACGAAGAAGCCGATGTTGTAGAACAGCGCGGTCGCGGCGAGGGCTGCGAGTGCCGGACGGGTCAGGGCGCGGAAGGGAGCGGAGAGCTTCGTCGGCGTGGGCTTCTCGAGGCTGCCGGTCTTCAGCAGGGCGACGATGGCGATGAACGCGACGGCCATCAGGGTCGTGACGCCGAAGAACGGGCCGCGCCAGCTCACCGAGCCGAGCAGACCTCCGACGAGGGGACCGACGGCGATGCCGAGGCCGAGCGCTGCCTCGTACAGGATGATCGCCGAGGCGGTGCCGCCAGACGCCGCTCCGACGATGGTCGCGAGCGCGGTGGAGATGAAGAGCGCGTTGCCGAGGCCCCAGCCGGCACGGAAGTCGATGATGCTCCACACGCTGTTCGACGTCGCGGCGAGCACCGAGAAGAGCACGATCAGGGCGAGTCCGATGAGCAGGGTGCGCTTCGCGCCGATGCGGCTGGAGACCCAGCTGGTGAAGAACATCGCGACGCCGGTGACGGCGAGGTAGCTCGTGAAGAGCAGTTCGGTCTGCGCGGGGGTCGCCTTGAGGGACGCCGCGATCGCCGGGAGGATCGGATCGACGAGCCCGATGCCCATGAACGCGACGACGCAGGCGAAGGCGATCGCCCAGACCGCGGACGACTGCTTGAAGATGGAGCCGGACTGGCCGGCGGGTGCGTGGGCGTTCACGCGGGGATCTCCGTTCCGTTGGGGGTTGTCCGGGTGCGCTGGGCGATCAGGTTCGCCGCGTGGTGCAGGACGTCCCAGTCGTCGTCGGTCAGGTCGGCGAACAACGGACCGACCGTGCTGGTGAGGGTGGAGCGCCAGGAAGCGAGCCGTTCGCGTCCGGCCTCGGTGAGTTCGATGAGCTGCCCGCGGGAGTCGTCCGGGTCGACGCTGCGGCTGACCAGGCCGTCGGCGAGCATGCCGGCGACGAGTCGGGTCATCGTGGGCTGCGCCACACGGGAGGCGGTGGCCAGCTCGCCGAGTCGCAGGGGTTCGTCGGTCTCGAGGATGCCCAGCGTGCGCCAGACCGCGGTGGACGTGGTGTTGCCCGTCGACTGGACGGCGCTGCGGATCAGGCGGTTGACGGAGACGAGGAGGGTCTCGATCGCCTGCTCACGTGGTGTTTCCATAGCTGAACTATATAGCCGTGCTATGGATAACGCAACGACGTGCTGGACAGACTGCACCAGCCGCCGCCTGGTAGAAGGGAGGCATGAGCGACATCACCATCCACGAAGGCGACGAGTACACCGCGATCTTCCACGGCGGCCCCTTCGACGGCACGACCGACACCCGCACCGCCACGAGCGACGCGCTGGACGACGAGGTCACGGTGTTCGCCGACGTCGAGGGCCTGCAGACGGCCTTCACCTACCGCGCCACCAAGTCCCGCCAGGTCCTCGACCAGATCTCGGTCGAGTTCACCTACGAGCCCGGCGAGTCCGACCCGGTCGACGACCTGCAGGACCGCGGCGACCGCAGCGGCGAGTTCGACCGGGAGTAGAACCCCCACCCGCCGCGTTGCAGGACCACATGCAGCTCGACCTCTGGACGTCCGCCTTCTGTGCGCCGTGTGCCGCCGCCCGCCGGGTGTCGGCCGAGGCGTCGGCGCTCGTCCCCGGGCTCACCGTGACCGAACGCGACGTGGCGGCACACCCCGACGACGCGGAAGACCTCGGTATCCGGTCCACGCCCACGATCATCGTGCGGCAGGACGACGGCACCGAGGTCTTCCGTTCACCCGGCGTCCCGACCCGTGACCAACTCCTGCTCGCGGTGGCCAAGGCGCTCTGAACGAGCCGCCGCCGCGGCCGGGGCAGCCGCCGCCGCGGCGGTCCCCGGCACGGGCACAGCGGCCCGCGCCCCCGCACGCTGCGACGTCGGCGCCGCCACCACGACGGGCTCCGGCGGATCGATCAGCGCCCGCACGCGTCGTGCCAGACGCTTCGCGCCCCGGATCGGCGCCCCGATGCCCAGTGCCACCAGCCCGAGCGGACTGCGATCGGCCCCACCGAGGGCGTTCTTCCGCTCCCACGCGCGGCGCAGCACCCCACCGCGACTCCGCCGAGCGGGTGCCCGGTCCACCAGTGTGCCGGCGTCCCGTCGGGCCATGAGCTCCACGAGCCGGTGCTGCCAGTCGTCCTCCGCGGCCGGGTGGAAGTAGTTGTCCCGCATCCACTCCGGCCGGACGACACCGAACCGTCCGTCAACCAGGTCGACGGCGTCACCCTCGAGGCCGCTCCCCGCGAACACCTCGTTGATCAGGTGCCGCCCGATCCCGAAGTCGGTCAGCGTGAGCGCGGGGACGCCCCGTGCCGCCGCCTCGAGCACCGCGGTCGAGCTGATCGTCACGAGCGCCACCGCACGGTCGAGGTGCTCGGCCATCGGTCCGCTCTCGACCACGAGGTTGGTCGGCGCGTCCGGGGGCACCAGGTCCGGGTACGGGTGCTCCTCGCGGTGCGTCTGGTGCTCGCCGGCCGCGGCGCGCGTCTTGATGACGACGCGCCACTCCGGGTGCGCCCGCGCCGTGTCCACGAGCCACCGCACGACGAGTGCCCGGTCGGCCCGCTCGAACGGCACACTCGGCTGCGCCGCGAAGACGACGGAGTCGCGGACGGTCGCGCCGACACCGCCGACACCGCCGACACCGCCGGTCGCGCCGGCACCCCGCGCGAACGGCAGCGTGGCGAGCGCGAAGTGCGGCTCGACGCCGCCCTCGCGCGCCATCTCCTCGTACGCGCGGACCTCGCGGTGGCTGTGCAGCACGAACAGGTCGGCCCGGGCACGGAAGAAGATGCCCTTCCACTTCGACGGGAACGAGATCCCCGGCAGCCCCGACACCAGCACCGGCCGATTCGGGATCCGCCGGTGCACCTCGTCGATCACGAGCTCGGCCACCGGTCCGATCAACGACACGAGGACGGCGTCCGGCGGGTCCTGTCGGAGCTCCTCGACGACGGCGTCGACGTCCTTCGGAGCGGGCGGTTCGCGGTGCAGGTGGGCGAGTCTGTGGTCGAGCCCGCGGAACGCCGACCGCAGCTGCTTTGGGCTCGCCGACCGCGGGGTCGCCACGGTGCGCAGCTCCAGGTCCCAGTCCGCCGGTGCGCTCGCCAGCAGGTGGGCGCCCCACTTCGCGAACGAGTCGGTGTCGACCAGGCCGACCACCCGTCGGACGCGTGGTGACGCGTCGGACGGGAGGCGCGCCTCCAGTCCGACCGTCGACCCACCGCCGTCAGCCGGCGCGTCCAAGGCGCTGGTCCCGTCGACCGGGCCGGTCACGCGCCGACGCGACGCAGCTTCGCGAGCGGTGCCTGCTCGCCGGTGGTCGGATGGGGACTGCATTCGCTCACGCGCCGACGCGACGCAGCTTCGCGAGCGGTGCCTGCTCGCCGGGGAAGATGCGCTTCACGCCGTCGCCGAGGGCGGTCTCGATGATGCGGATGTCGCGGGCGAGCGTCTTCAGGCCGTGCGGCTCGAGCGACGCGGCGTGGTCGGAGCCCCACATCGTGCGGTCGAGCGTGATGTGGCGCTCGACGGCCGTGGCACCGAGGGCGACCGCGGCGATGGAGATCTGCAGGCCGGGCTCGTGGCCGGAGTAGCCGACGGGGACGCCCGCGTAGCGGTGGGCGAGGGTGTCGATCATGCGGAGGTTCGCCTCCTCGGCCGGCAGCGGGTAGGTCGACGTCGCGTGCATGAGGACGAGGCGGTCGGTGCCGAGGGCCTCGACGGCGGCGTCGATCTGCTCGAGCGTGGACATGCCGGTCGACAGGATGACGGGCTTGCCGGTCGCGGCGACGGCGGCGAGCATGCCGAGGTCGGTGACGGACGCCGAGGCGATCTTGTACGCGACGACGTTGAGGTCCTCGAGGAAGTCGACCGACGGCTCGTCCCACGGCGACGCGAACCAGTCGAGCCCGCGGAGGGTCGCGTGGTCGCCGATCTCGATGTACTGGTCGCGGTCGAACTCGACGCGGTAGCGGTACTCCAGGTAGGTCATGTCGCCCCACGGGGTGCTGCGCGGGGTGTTCTTCATGTGCTCCGGCGTGGAGATCGCGGGGGTGCGCTTCTGGAACTTCACGGCCTGCAGGCCCGCGTCGGCCGCGACGTCGATGAGCTGCTTCGCGATGTCGACGTCGCCGTTGTGGTTGAGGCCGATCTCGCCGATGAGGTACGCGGGGTGGCCCGCGCCGATCGTGGACGTACCGATGGTGACGGTCATGGTGCTCCGTTCGGTGCGGGGGTGGCCCGCGTCGGGGATGGGTCTCGGGTCGTGGTGGGGGCGGGCGCTTCGGCGAGGGCTTCGGCGAGGGCCAGGTCGGCCTCGTCGTCGATGTCGATCGCGCCGGCACCGTCGACGACGGCCAGCTCGACGCGGCCGTGGAACCGGTGCCGGTTCTCGAGGAACCCCGCCGTCCGCATGACGTAGAAGGCACCGGTCTCGCGGTACTCGGGCTCCCGGTCCTGCCGGCGGGGCCTGGTCGCAGCGTCGTGGTTCACCGCCACCGCGGTGCCGTCCGGGGCGGTCCGCCACAGGAACGCGTGCGACGGCGTGGCGGCGAACACCGCGTCGGCGTGCCCGTCGACCACGCGCGCGACGGCGGCGTCGAGGTCGGCCGGGTCGATGAACGGCGAGGTCGCCTGCAGGAAGACGAGGACCTCGGGCAGCGGCGTGCTGATCGCGTCGAGGACGTGCAGCAGGGCGGACTCCGAGGACGCCTCGTCACCGGCGAGCTCGGCCGGACGGCGGACCACGGCGGCACCGGCGGCGACCGCCTCGGCAGCGATGGCGTCACCGTCGGTCGTGACGACGACCTCGTCGATGCGGGTGGCACGTCGTGCCGAGTCGACCGCTCGCCGGACCAGCGAACGACCCGCGACCGTGCGCAGGTTCTTGCCGGGGATCCCCTTCGACCCGGCACGTGCGGGCACGACGGCGAGGACGGAACCGGTGGTGCGCATGCTCCGGACGCTACGAAGCGCGGGTGTCGCGGAGGGGAACGGGGAGCAGACGGCGGCCGACCGTTGGGCGACCGCCGGGTCCTGTCACGGCGACGCGGTGGGGCGCGCATCGAGCGTCCGGGGGCTGCTCGCCGCTACAATCGACGCTGCTCGCCTCCGTAGCTCAGTGGATAGAGCAGGTGGTTTCTACCCACCGTGCCGCGGGTTCGATTCCTGCCGGGGGCGCCGAAGACGAACAGGGCCGCCATCCTCTCCGGATGGCGGCCCTGTTCTCGTCGTGGGGGGGGGTGGTTACTCGTCGTCGTCCGCGGCGCGGCGTCGGAGTTCGGCGGCGCTGATCGGCTGCGTGTACGGCGCCTCCGAGGTCTCGTTCGCGTCGGCCGGCTCGGCGGGGACCTGGTTCAGACGCGTCGGGACGGACGTGGTGTTCGTCGCGCCGGGGGAGTCGACCCGGGGTGCCGATGCGGGCGGGACGTCGTTCGCGGGCGCCCGGTTGACGTGGGCGTCGGCCGCGGTGGGCGTCGCGACGGGGCGGTCGGACGAGGACGGACGGTCGTTCCGCGGTGCGCGGTCGGTGTCGCCGAAGGCGCGGGTGGCGCTCGCGTCGCCGGGTGCGCGGGTGGCGCTCGCGTCGCCGAAGGCCCGCGTGGCGCTGTCGTCGTCCACGACCTCGGTGTCGTCCGTGCCGCGGCCCTGGACGGAGCGGGCGGGCGAGGTCGGGGTACCGAGCGCCGGACGGACCGGGGGTGCAGCCTCGTCGTTGCCGTAGACGCGAGTGGTGTTGTCACCGAAGGAGCGCGTGGCGTTCTGGTCGGCGCTGCCGCGGTTCGGGTTCGTGCCCGCGCCACGGTTCACGGAGAACGACGGGGTCGTCCCGCCGGCGGCACCGGCAGACGCAGCGGGCGCGGCAGCACCGGCTGTGGCAGCTGCAGCGGTCGGCGCCGGAGGAGTCGAGGGTGCGGACGCGGGGCGCTGGGCCGGACGCAGCGAGGTCGTCGTCGGGGTGGGACGCTCGGCGGGAGCGGCCGCAGCCGGCGCCGGGGACTGTGCCTGCGTGCGAGGGGCCTCGGCCTGGTCGGCGTTCCAGTCCTGCTGGCGCTTGATCAGGTCGGCGTCGGGGTCCGGGGACTCGAACTTCCAGCGCTCGAGGTCGGCCTTGAAGAGCTTGCGCGCACGGCTCGGTCGCGCCTGCCAGTCGAGCAGGCGGTCACGGAACTCGGCGAGGGACTGGTCCGCCTGGAAGCTGAACGTCGACGAGTTCTTCTTGATGTCGGCGATCTCGTGCTGGGCCCAGTTCGCGGCCAGCGGCGCACCCTGCACGGGGAGCAGGCGCAGCCGGATGTCGGCGTCCTCGGCGAGGTGGTCAGCGTACGCACGCTCGTCGTGTCCGAGCGATCCCCATGCCGCTGCCTTGCGCGCAGCCGTCAGGATCGCGGCGACGGCCGCGTTCTTCGATTCCCGCTCCTGGAGCGCCACGACCCGCTTGGTCGCGCTGCGCCCGATGAGCGCCGCGATGACGCCCGCCACGACGATGGCGACGAAGGGGATCACAGCGCCCGAGAGCACCCGCCAACCCGTGTCGGACGAAGTCCAGTCGGTCAGGTCGTTCCACCAGTCCATGCGCGCACCATACCCACGGAACGGTCAGGCGTCGGGGAGGCCGGACGGCGTTCCGTGCATCCCGGTGCAGATGATTCCAATGTGGAACATCATGACCAGCGCAGGGTGTCCACGGCGTCGTCGGCGGACCACACGCTCGGCAGCTCGACGAACCGGCGCTCGGTCGCGACGTACCGGCGGGCACGGTAGGCGGTGTCACCGGCGACGTCGATGCGGTCGACGTACCCGACGATCTCACCGTTGGCCCGGGTGACCCGGCTCAGGTCGTCGCGGACGTCGAGGATGCGGTAGTCGCCCCGGGCGCGGGCCAGCGGGACGGTGCGGATCCGCAGTGCGGGATCGGTGATGGTCTGCATCGCTGGCCTCCTGGTCGGTGTGGTGCCGACGCTACGGGGGACCACCGACACGCCGAGGGGCAACGTCCGATCTGGGGAACAGGGTCTCCGCACACACTGTTGTGGAGGAACGACGGGGCTGCACGGGCAGCCCGGAGAGAGGTTGTGGCCATGACCACGTTCGTGCTCGCAGGTGGATGTTTCTGGTGTCTCGACGCCGTGTACCGCACGCTCCAGGGTGTGCAGGACGTGGTGTCCGGCTACGTCGGCGGACGGGTCGAGGAGCCCTCGTACGAACTGGTGTGCACCGGGAGGACGGGGCATGCCGAGGCGGTCGCGGTGACGTTCGACGAGTCGATGATCCCGGCCGACGTGATCCTCGACGTCTTCTTCACGCTGCACGACCCCCGGCAGCTGAACCGCCAGGGGGCCGACGTCGGCACGCAGTACCGCTCGGCGATGTTCCCGGCCGACGACGCGCAGCGCGAGCTGTCCGAGCGCGCGATCGAGCGGGCGTCGGACATCTGGGACGGCGGCATCGTCACCACCATCGAGCCGCTCTCGACGTTCTGGACGGCAGAGGAGTACCACCAGGACTTCTTCGCGAAGAACCCCGGACAGGGCTACTGCCTCGCAGTCGCGCTGCCCAAGGTGAACAAGGTGCGGAAGGCCTACAGTCAGTACATCCTGGCGTCCTGACCCCGGGGCGGCAGGGCCACAAGGAGGTGGTTCGAACATGACGGACAACACGGGAACCTGGGTCGCAATCGGTCCGGCCGGAGCGGTGGGCAGCATCCACCGCGCGGCGGACGGGTTCCAGGTCGAGCTCTACGGACGACGACGGGTGGGCGGGCCGTACCCGTCCCTCGAGTCCGCGAAGGGCGCGGTCCACGCCGCGCTCGGACCGTTGGCCGCCCGGCCCGAGTTCCGAGCGCACTGACCGGGTCCGGACAGGAGGCCCGGGGGACTCGTCCTCCCCAGGTCACCTGATCGGGTCCACACGCCACAGATCGAGCCCGGGGTCGCTGACGCGGCCCCGGGCTCCGTGACGATCGACGCATGAACGACATCATCACCGTCTGCGGAATCGTCGCCACCGAGCCCCGGCACCTCGTCACCGAGACCGGCATCGCCATCACGAGTCTCCGACTCGCCTCACCCTCGCGCCGCTGGGACCGGGCCACCGCCGCCTGGGTCAACGGCGCCACCAACTGGTACACCGTCACCGCGTTCCGGTCGCTCGCGTCGAACGTGTACAAGTCCCTGAAGAAGGGCGACCGGATCGTCGTCGCCGGCCGGGTCCGCATCCGTACGTGGGAACGCGACGGTCGCGGCGGAACCTCGGTCGAGATCGACGCCGACGGCATCGGCCACGACCTGGCGTGGGGGATCAGCAACTGGCTGCGGGTGCCGCGGCAGGTCGGCGACGGCACCTCGGGGCAGGGTGGCCTGCGCGGGGTGGACCCCCGCACCGGCGAGGTCCGTGACCCCGCGGGGCACGGCGCTGGTCAGGGGGCGGACCACGGCGCGGAGTCGGACGGTTCGCACGACCACGCACCGGCGACCGAGCACGGTCCGGACGGTGACGGTGACGGCGACGTCGACGGGGTGCACGGGGCACCGCCGCCCGGCGACGGCGAGGAGCCCGCGGGGCCGTCCGAGCACGTCCTCGAACAGGACGCCGCCCCCTGGGACCCCGCGCCGCCCCTCGACGACCACGCCCACGACGCCGAAGCGGCCTGACCCGCACGCCGACCGGAGTCAGGGTGCGGATCAGGCCGCCGGGTGCGCGTGCGGTTCACCGCGTCGCGTCGGTCACCACTTCTGGGCGATCATCCCGATGCCGGAGACCTGGGCGGTGTCCCAGTTGCCGCCTCGGGGCAGCCCGGTCACGCGGCCGTCGATCTTGAAGCTGGCGCCCTGCACCCGCGGGCTGTTGGTCTGCTTCGCCTTCAGCCCGTGGAACGAGAAGCTCGTGTCCCACTTGCCGTTCAGGCCGGTGTTCGACTTGCGGTCACCGACCGTGATGCGGGTGTTCTGCACCGTCGAGTGCACGACGTCACCGTTCAGGCGGGCGTTGGCCTCGGCGTTGAAGAACAGGCGACCGTCGAGGTTGAGCTTGAGGGTGCCGATCGTCTTGTGGTTCACGATCATCGTCGCGACGTCGTTCTTGTACCAGCGCATGCCGATGGGCGTGAGCTTGTTGGTGGCCAGGCCCAGGTAGCCGTAGGTGAACTTGCCGTTCTGCACGCGCTCCCAGATGTAGCGCGGCTTGCCCTTGCTCTGCGGGGAGCCCTTGTCCGACTGGATCCCGAACGAGTAGGCGTTGTTGTGGGCGTCGTGCACGTTGATGTACGACGAGTAGCCGGTGCCCGTGCCGTTGGCGCTGATGCTCGCCGTGTACAGCAGGTAGGGGCTGCCCTTAGGCACGGCACCGGCGGCCGATGCCGGCGACACCGGGGCGATGAGCGCGACGGTGAGTGCGATCGCTCCGACGAAGGGGAGCGCGAGGCGGCGGAGCCGCGACGGGGTCGTGGTCGTGTGCGTGGTCATGGTCCTCGTCCTGTCCGTGGTCCTGATCCTGGTCCTCGTCGTGGTGGGCGACGGGCCCGAGGTAGCGGGGTGAGGCCAAGCTACGTCGTCCGTGTCACGAACAACAGGCTTGTTCGTACAGGTGCGGGAAGCGGCGATCCGGCGTCGGGCGAGCGGTGCTCCGGCGGTGTCACTACACTTGGGGCCGATATGGCTGAGTACATCTACCAGATGGTCCGCGCCCGCAAGGCGGTCGGCGACAAGCTGATCCTCGACGACGTCACGATGTCGTTCCTCCCCGGTGCCAAGATCGGCGTCGTCGGACCGAACGGTGCGGGCAAGTCGACGATCCTGAAGATCATGGCGGGTCTCGACCAGCCGTCCAACGGCGAGGCGAAGCTCACGCCGGGCTTCAGCGTCGGCATCCTCATGCAGGAGCCGGAGCTCGACGAGAGCAAGACCGTGCTCGAGAACGTGCAGGAAGGCGTGGGCGAGATCCACGGCAAGCTCGCGCGCTTCAACGAGATCTCGGCGCTCATGGCCGAGCCGGACGCCGACTTCGACGCGCTCCTGGCCGAGATGGGCACCCTGCAGGAGGACATCGACGCCGCCGACGCGTGGGACCTCGACTCCCAGCTCGAGCAGGCCATGGCCGCGCTGCAGTGCCCCCCGGGGGACGAACTCGTCACCCACCTGTCCGGTGGTGAGAAGCGCCGCGTCGCGCTCTGCAAGCTGCTGCTCCAGAAGCCCGATCTGCTCCTCCTCGACGAGCCCACCAACCACCTCGACGCCGAGAGCGTGCTCTGGCTCGAGCAGCACCTGCAGCAGTACCACGGTGCCGTCCTCGCCGTGACCCACGACCGGTACTTCCTGGACCACGTCGCCCAGTGGATCGCCGAGGTCGACCGTGGCCGCCTGTACCCGTACGAGGGCAACTACTCGACCTACCTCGAGAAGAAGCGTGCTCGTCTCGAGGTCCAGGGCAAGAAGGACGCCAAGCTCGCGAAGCGCCTGTCCTCGGAGCTCGACTGGGTCCGGAGCAACACCAAGGGCCGTCAGGCGAAGTCGAAGGCCCGTCTCGCCCGGTACGAGGAGATGGTCACCGAGGCCGAGCGCACCCGCAAGCTCGACTTCGAAGAGATCGTGATCCCGGTCGGCCCGCGTCTGGGTTCGCAGGTCATCGACGCCGAGCACCTGCGCAAGCAGTTCGGTGAGCGCGTCATCATCGGCGACCTGTCGTTCACGCTGCCCCGCAACGGCATCGTCGGTGTCATCGGCCCGAACGGTGTCGGCAAGACCACGCTCTTCAAGACGATCGTCGGCCTCGAGCCCCTCGACGGCGGCACGCTGAAGATCGGCGACACGGTCGACATCTCGTACGTCGACCAGAGCCGTGGTGGCATCGACCCGAACAAGAACCTGTGGGAGGTCGTGTCCGACGGACTCGACTACATCCAGGTCGGCAAGACCGAGATCCCGTCCCGCGCGTACGTGTCGCAGTTCGGCTTCAAGGGCCCGGACCAGCAGAAGCGCGCCGGCATCCTGTCCGGTGGTGAGCGCAACCGTCTGAACCTGGCGCTGACGCTCAAGCAGGGCGGCAACCTGCTGCTCCTCGACGAGCCGACCAACGACCTGGACGTCGAGACGCTCGGCAGTCTCGAGAACGCCCTGCTCGAGTACCCCGGTTGCGCCGTGGTCATCACCCACGACCGGTGGTTCCTCGACCGCATCGCCACGCACATCCTGGCGTGGGAGGGCCTCAACGAGGACGGCACGCCGAACTGGTACTGGTTCGAGGGCAACTTCGAGGCCTACGAGGAGAACAAGATCGAGCGCCTCGGTGCCGATGCCGCGAAGCCCGGTCGCGCGACGTACCGCAAGCTCACCCGCGACTGACCCTCGTGGCGAGACTGCACGCTCCCATCCGCATGCGGTGGAGCGACATCGACGCCTACGGTCACGTCAACAACTCCGCGATGCTGCGCCTCCTCGAAGAGGCGCGCATCGTGGGGTTCTGGGGTGCCGACCCCGGTGAGGACCCCGACGGTGACCTACCCGAGCCGATCATCGACGGTCGGCCGGGTTCCGGCACCATGACGGTGATCGCCGGCCAGCGCCTGGAGTACCTGGCGTCGATCCCGTACCTCCGCCAACCGCTCGACATCCAGATGTGGATCGGGCGGCTCGGGGGCGCGAGCATCGACGTCTCGTACGAGGTCTGGTCGCCGGTGGGGCAGCACCCCGCCGTCCTGTACACCCGGGCGACGACGGCACTCGTGATGGTCGACGCGGCGACGAACCGTCCGCGTCGACTGACCGACACCGAGCGTGCCGCGTGCGAGCGCTACCTCGAGGAGCCGGTGCAGTTCAGCCGGCCGTAGGCACCCGCATCATGCCCTCCTGGGCGACGGTGGCCAGCAGCTGCCCGTCGCGGGAGAACATCCGGCCGAACGCGAGTCCCCGTCCGCCCTGTGCGCTCGGGGACTCCTGCGTGTACAGGATCCACTCGTCGGCGCGACCGTCGCGGTGCCACCACATGGCGTGGTCGAGGCTCGCGCTCTTGACCCCCGGGGTGCCCCAGGCGACGCCGTGCCGCCGCATGATCGGCTCGAGGATCGACAGGTCGCTCGCGTACCCGAGCACCGCACGGTGGAGCGCCGGGTCGTCCGGCAGGTCGCCCTGCACGCGGAACCAGACCGCCTGGTGCGGCACGTGCTCGCCCTGCACGTCGACGAACACCGGTCCCTCGACGTGGCGCAGGTCGATGGACCGCGCGGCCCAGGCACGTGCGACCGGGTGGTCGATCGCGGACAGGATCGACGCGGCCGACGGCAGGGACTCCGGGTCCGGGGTGTCCACCGGGTACGGGTCCTGGTGCTCGATGCCGGTGTCCGGCACCTGGAACGACGCGATCATCGAGAAGATCGGGACACCCCGCTGGTACGCCTGCACACGTCGGGCCGCGAACGACCGGCCGTCGTGGATGCGCTCGACCCCGAAGGTGATCGGCACGTCGATGTCGCCGGGCCGCAGGAAGTAGCCGTGCATCGAGTGGACGTCGCGTCCCTCGATCGTGCGCTGCGCGGCGACGATGCACTGCGCCAGCACCTGCCCGCCGAACACCCGTCCACCGGGGGACCAGTGGCTGGCACCGGTCAGGATCGTCTCGCCCGTGCTCGCGCCGGTGTCCTCGAGTCGCAGGGTCCGCAGGAAGTCGGGTTCGCCGTTCACGCTGTGCAGTCTACGAACGGCTGCCCGCCGCCGTCGCAGGTCGTCGCGCTCAGGTGCTGCGGCATCGACGGCCGGTAGGATCGGTGGCGACATGGGCAACTCGTTCACGCTTCCCGACGCCGCCTCACTCGGTGACCTCCGCACGTACCTCGGACGTGCCGCTCGGATCGAGGACGGCTCGGTCCGGCTCATCGCCGACTCCGGCGTCCTGGCCGTCTACACGGCGATCCTCTACCCGCTCGGGCTGCTCGACGAACTGCCGACGGTGCTCGGCCTCCGCACGTTCTCGCTCACCGAGCCGGCGTCGATCGACACCGTGGTCCCGCTGCAGTCGCTCCTCGAGCGTCTCCGCCTGCTGGCCGAGGCGCAGGACGCCGAACACGCCGAGGGGGCCGACCCCACGCGGGCCACCCCGATCGAGGTCGAGCTGCCGCACGAGGTGCACACCGTGACGTGGGCAGCCATCTCGCCGCCCCGCGGTGGCTGGGTCCCGCTGCCGGACGTCTCACCGGAACTCCTCCGCCGCGCCACACGCGACGGCATCGCCGAGGTCGCCGACGCCGTGCCGTCCAACGCGGGCGAGGCAATCGTCCGGCGAATCCGCGCCGAGGTCTGGGGCCGACCGGTCCCCGGCGTCGAGCACCTGCCCGCCGGTGCGGGCTTCGCGGGGGAGAGCCTCGGGTTCCTCGGGCACGACCCGGTCCGCCTGTTCGAGACGGGTCCGTGGAGCCGACTCACGACCTCGCGCGGCCACGTGCTCGTCAAGCGCCGCGCCTGGACCCTGAGCTCCTAACGACGACGACCGCGACGCCGCGGTCGACGAGGACGCCGACCACGCCGCCCGGGCGCCGTGGTTGGCTGGCCGCATGCACGTCTTCCTCACCGGTGCGTCCGGCTACATCGGCTCCTCTGTCCTCCGCTCCCTCGTGGCCCACGGCGACGAGGTCACCGCGCTCGTCCGGTCCGACGAGAAGGCCCAGCACGTCCGTGACGCCGGTGGCCGGGCCCTGGTCGGCGACGTCACCGACACCGACGTCGTCGAACGCCTGCTGCACGAGAGCGAGGGCGTCGTCCACACGGCATCGGCGCCCGGCGTCGACCCGGACTTCATCCGCACCGCGATCGGTGCCCTGGCCGGCACACCGAAGCCGTTCGTGCACACCGGCGGCATCTTCACCTTCGGTGGCTCGACGGACATCTCCGAGCAGTCGCCGATCGACCCGCCGGCGTTGACCGCCTGGCGCGGACCGAACGAGGCCCTGCTGCGGGCGAGCGACGTGCGGAGCGCCATCGTCGCCCCTGGCATCGTCTACGGGCGCGGCGCCGGCATCCCGGCGATGTTCGTCAGCGACGGCGAGCAGCCGGTGCGGCTGGTGGGCGACGGCTCGCAGCGGTGGACGACGGTGCACATCGACGACCTCGGCGAGCTCTACGTCCTCGCGCTGCACCGCGGCGAGCCCGACGGGTACATCGTCGCCGCGACCGGCGACAACCCGACCGTCCGGCAGATCGCCGAGGCCGGGGCTCACGGTGCACCGGTCGTCGCCGAGAGCGTGGACGCGAGCCGCGAACGGCTCGGGCGGGACTTCGCCGACGCCCTGCTGCTGCACCAGGAGGCGTCCGGCGCGCACGCCCGGTCGGCCTTCGGCTGGCGGCCGTCGCGGCCGTCCCTGGTCGAGGACCTCGCCTCCGGCTCGTACGTGCGCTGACGGAGCTGCCTCCCGAAGGCGACGTCGTTTCGCAAACACGCCGCCGGTTCCGCGAGACGCCGCCGAATTCGGAGACGTGGAACGCACATGGCGGCGTCGGACGGACACGCCGGCGTTCAGAGGGTACGAGAACGTGGGAACCGGCGGACGGGAGGCCCGTGGCGGCGCCGCCACGGGCCTCCCGTCCGCCGCTCGTGACGATCACTGCACGCCGGCGTCAGCGGGAGACGCCGCGGGAGCGTCGAGACGCCCCCGGATTCGGCGGCGTCTCGACGACACGCCGGCGTCGCGCCGGGCGTGTGTCAGTCGAAGGTGTTCGTCATCGCGTGGGCAGCGCGGTCGAGGTAGCCCCAGAGCTCGGCTTCGTCGAGGGGCGCGAGCTCGAGCGACTCGACCGCCTCGTGCATGTGGTGGAGCCAGCGCTCCCGCGCCTCGGACGTGATGCGGAACGGGTTGTGCCGCATCCGCAGACGGGGGTGGCCGCGCTGCTCGCTGTAGGTGCCCGGGCCGCCCCAGTACTGCTGCAGGAACGCGGAGAGGCGCCAGATCGCACCCTCGAGGTCGTCGGCCGGGTACATCGGCCAGATGACCTCGTCCTGCTGCACGCCCTCGTAGAAGCGCCGGACGAGCCGGTCGAAGGTCGGAGCACCGCCGATCCGCTCGTACAGCGACCCGGTGGCCGAGGCGCCGTGCTCCCCGACGCGCAGGGTGATCGGCTGCGCCGGGACGCCGACCGAGCCTGGCATCCCGGGGGCGCCGGGCATGCCGAGCGAGCCGCGTGCTCCGGGGCCGCCTGTGCCGCTCGGGGGTGTGGGGTCGGTCATCGGGGGTCCTTCCCGCTGTCGGGGTCGTCGGTGCGGATCGGCTGCCCGAGGATGTTGCGCTTGGGCCGCCGGGGCTTCGTGGGGGCCGGCGTCGGCTGGGTCCGGACGGTGCGCAGGCCATTGATCGAGGTGGCGTTCTCCCAACCCTCGGGCATGATCATCGCCATCGCCGGCAGGGTGATGCCGAGTTCGTCCACGGCGTGCTTCAGGCGGGTGCGGAGCTCCCGGCCGACGACGTCCAGCTCGGACGCGCGGGTCTTCACGACGAGGCGGAAGACCATGCCGGCGTCGGTGATCGACTGCAGGCCCCAGATCTCCGGCTTCTCGACGATCCGCTGCCGCCAGCGGGACTCCTGCGACATCGTGACGGCGGCCTTGAGCAGGGCGTCCTGCACGGCGTCGATGTCGGTGTCGTAGGGCACGGTGATGTCGACGAGCACGCGCGACCAGCCCTGCGACAGGTTGCCGACGCGCAGGATCTGGCCGTTCGGTACGAACCACAGGATGCCGTT
Organism: Curtobacterium flaccumfaciens; assembly: GCF_013359815.1. GTDB lineage: Bacteria > Actinomycetota > Actinomycetes > Actinomycetales > Microbacteriaceae > Curtobacterium > Curtobacterium flaccumfaciens. The sequence continues at coordinate 22,601 of NZ_JABMCF010000028.1, forward strand.
CACGTCGCGGATCTGCATGACGCGCAGCCCGACGTTCTCGACGACGCCGGTGGCCTGACCGGTGTCGACGACGTCACCGACGCCGGCCTGGTCCTCGAGGATCATGAAGATGCCGGACAGCAGGTCCTTCACGATGGACTGGGCGCCGACGGCGAGGCCGGCTGCGACGAGGGACGCACCACCGACGATGCCGACCGCGGCGCCCTTCCACAGCGCCGTCGCGATGATCACGAGCGCGATCACGACGACGACCACGGTGGCGAGGTTCTCGAGCACGCTTCCGAGCGTCCGGGTCCGTTGCACGACCCGCGCGGTCTGCACGGGTGAGGCGATGAGGGCCTGGGTGTCGGCCGCTCCCTGACGCTTCTTGACGCCGTTCACGATGCGGTCGACGACCTGCTTGATCATGCGACGGAGGATCAGCCGGAGGATGATCGCCGCGAGGATCGTGATGACGATCGTGATCGGTGCTTGCCAGGCATCGACGAACTGGAGGAACGCGTTGGACGCCCACTTCGGGACGTCGGTGGTGTCTGCTGCAGCCAGGTTCATATCCGGTCGATGCTAAGCGGCGGGGCCTCGGCATCCCTGGAGGAACACCAAGACCCCGCCGGATCAGAGCAGGGGTCAGGCGTCGGCGGCCTGGACCCGGAGTGCGCGCTCGGTGCCCGCGAGGCTCTCGGACACGATGCGGCGCAGCGCCGGCGTCTCCGGGTGCTCCTCGAGCCACGCGGCGGCGGCGTCACGGAGCTCGGCCGACGCGAGCGGCGCCGGGTAGAGGCCCGAGACGATGGTGTCCGCCATGTGGTAGCTGCGCTCGGCCCAGATGCGCGTGAGCACCTCGAAGTACTTCGGCACGAGGCCCTCGAGCAGCACCGGGCTGTTCACGTGCTGGAACCCGACCGTGGTCTGGCGCACGATGGCGTTCGGCAGCTCGGACGAGTCGACCAGCGACGAGAACGCCGCCAGCTTGCCCTCGGCCGTGGGGATCGTCGCCCGGGCGCGGGCCGCGGCCTGCTCACCCGACGCGGTCTTGTCCGCGGCGAGCTCGGCGTCGATCTCGGCGTTGTCCGCAGCACCCGCGAGCACGAGGCCCTCGAGCAGCTCCCAGCGCAGGTCGGTGTCGATCTCGAGGCCCTGCAGCGTGACCGATCCGTCGCGGAGGCCCTGCAGGGTCGCGACGTGCTCGGGCGTGGACGGGACCTGCGCGAAGAACTTCACGAACTGGAACTGCGCGTCCGAGCCGGCCTCGGCCGAGGACGCGAGCTGCCAGAGCGTGTCGCCGACGGTGCGGACCGTGGCCTCGACCGAGCCCGGTGCCACGTAGTTGCGTGCGGTGAGCAGCAGCTGCGAGAGCGTCGTGCGGATGGTCGTCGACTCGGTCTCGGTCGCGATGTTGCCCAGCACCAGGCGGACGTAGTCGCTGGCCGGGGACTCGGCGTCGCGTGTGGCGTCCCACACGGAACCCCAGACGATCGAGCGGGCGAGCGGGTTCGCGATCGACGCGAGGTGCTCGATCGCGGTGCGCCGGGAGTGCTCGTCGAGACGGATCTTGGCGTAGGCCAGGTCGTCGTCGTTCAGGAGCACGAGGTCGCCGCGCTGGACGCCGACGAGCTCGGGCACCTCGGTGCGGGCACCGTCGACGTCGATCTCGACGCGGTGGACCCGCTCGAGCTTGCCGCCGGCGGAGGCCGTGTCGGCGCCGAACGGCGCGGACTCGTCGTTCCGGAAGGCGTACACGCCGATCGCCAGACGGTGCGGGCGCAGCGTCGGGTAGTCGGCGGGGGCTTCCTGCAGGACGGTGAACGACGTGATGACACCGGAGTCGTCGGTCTCGATCTCGGGGCGCAGGGTGTTGACGCCCGCGGTCTCGAGCCAGAGCTTCGACCACTCGGTCAGCTCACGGCCGCTCGTCGCCTCGAGCTCGACGAGCAGGTCGCGGAGCTCGGTGTTCGAGTGGTGGTGCTTCTTGAAGTAGGCGGAGACACCGGCGAAGAACGCGTCGATGCCGACCCAGGCGACGAGCTGCTTGAGGACCGAGCCGCCCTTCGCGTAGGTGATGCCGTCGAAGTTGACCTGGACGTCCTCGAGGTCGTTGATCGTCGCGACGATCGGGTGCGTCGAGGGGAGCTGGTCCTGGCGGTAGGCCCAGGACTTCTCCATCGCCTGGAACGTGGTCCAGGCCTCGGTCCACTCGGTGGCCTCGGCCGTGGCGATCGTGGAGGCCCACTCGGCGAAGGACTCGTTGAGCCACAGGTCGTTCCACCACTTCATGGTGACCAGGTCGCCGAACCACATGTGGGCGAGCTCGTGCAGGATCGTGACGACCCGGCGCTCCTTGATGGCGTCGGTGACCTTCGACCGGAACACGTAGGTCTCGGTGAAGGTGACCGCGCCGGCGTTCTCCATCGCACCGGCGTTGAACTCCGGCACGAACAGCTGGTCGTACTTGTCGAAGGGGTAGGCGACGTCGAACTTCTCCTCGAAGTACGCGAAGCCCTTCTTCGTGATGTCGAACACGTACTCGGGGTCGAGGTACGAGGCGAGCGACTTGCGCGCGAACACTCCGAGCGGGATCGTGCGGCCGTCGCGGCTGGTCAGCTCGTCGCGCACGACCTCGTACGGGCCGGCGACGAGCGCGGTGATGTAGCTCGAGATGCGCGCGGTGGGCGGGAAGGCCCAGGTCGCGACGTCGCCGTCGACGTGCGGCTCCGGCGTGGGGGAGTTCGAGACGACCTGCCACCGCGACGGCGCCGTCACGGTGAAGGAGAACTCGGCCTTCAGGTCGGGCTGCTCGAACACCGCGAACATGCGGCGGGAGTCCGGGACCTCGAACTGGGAGTACAGGTACACCTCGTCGTCCACCGGGTCGACGAAGCGGTGCAGGCCTTCACCGGTGTTCGTGTACAGCGCGTCGCTGACGACCACGAGCTCGTTCTGCTCCTGCAGGTCGTCGAGCTGGATGCGCACGCCGTCGTTCACCGCGGCGACGTCGAGCGCCGTGCCGTTCAGGGTGATCGAGTGCACGGTCTTCGTGATGGCGTCGATGAAGGTCGATGCGCCGGCGGTGGCGGTGAAGCGCACCCGCGTGGTGCTGCCGAAGCTGTCGGCGCCGCGGGTCAGGTCGAGCTCGACGTCGTACGTCTGCACGGCGACGACGGCCGCGCGCTCCTGGGCTTCGATTCGGGTGAGGTTCTCTCCGGGCACGCAACGCTCCATCTTCGCTGGGGACGCGGACGATCGGTGTCCGCGTACGGGGCCCCGGACGGCGTCGTGCGCCGGCGGGACGATGGGTTCCAGCCTAGCGACGCCGCGTACGCTCGGATCGTGACCGAGACGACTGTGGACAACCCGACCGACCCCACCACCGAGCGCACCGCCGTGGAGTTCTGGTTCGACCCGAACTGCCCCTGGGCCTGGATGACGAGCCGCTGGGTGGGTGAGGTCGCCGAGCACCGCGACCTCGACGTGACCTGGAACGTGATGAGCCTGTTCGTCCTCAACGAGGACCAGGACGTGCCGGAGAGCTACAAGGAGCGCCTGCACGCCGGCCAGGTCTACCCGCGCATCGTCACGGCGGCGAGGCTCCGGCTCGGGCAGGACGTCGTCAAGCCGCTGTACGACGCCCTCGGCGAGCACATCCACCACCGCCAGGAGTCCGACCCGGAACAGGTCGTCCCCGCCGTGCTCGCGGAGCTCGGCCTCGACGCCGACCTGCTCGAGTACGCCTGGACGGACGAGGTCGACGCCGCCGTGCGCGTCAGCCACCAGGACGGCATCGACCGCGTCGGACAGGACGTCGGCACGCCGGTCATCGCCGTCGAGGGCACCGCGTTCTTCGGACCGGTCATCTCCCCGGCGCCCAAGGGCCAGGAGGCGCTCGACCTGTGGGACGGCGTCGTCGCCGTCGCGAAGTACCCCGGGTTCTTCGAGCTCAAGCGCTCGCGCACGGTCGGCCCGATCTTCGACACCACCGACTGACGCTCCGGAACCAGGTTCCGGACACAGCACCGCGGGATCGCGTGGTTCCGTGTCCGGAACCAGGTTCCGTTCGTCGACGGGCGGCCGGGAGGCCCGTGGTGCGCCCGCCCCGCCAGTCGCGTCAGACGAGCGGCAGGCGCATGAGCGTCAGGTCGAGCCAGCGGTCGAACTTGCGTCCGACCTCGGGCACGACCGCGACCGTGGTGAACCCCAGACGTTCGTGCAGGGCGATCGACCCCGTGTTGGTGCTGCAGATCCCGGCCATCATGACGTGCCGCCCCTCGGCGGTGGCCCGCGCGACCAACTCGGCCATCAGGGTCGTCGCGATGCCCCGGCCGCGGAACGTCTCGACCACGTAGACGCTGTGCTCGACGGTCTGCCGGTACCCGTCCGGTTGCCGCCACTGCGAGTACGTGGCGTAGCCGGCCACGACGCCGTCGACCTCGGCCACGACCACCGGGTACCCGCCTCCCTGCCGCTCGGCGAGCCACCCGTCGAAGTACGCACGCGGGTGCGGGGTGTCCTGCCAGATGGCCGTGGAGTGCAGGACGGCATCGACGTGCAGGGCGTGCACGACGTCGAGGTCGGTCGGGGTGCAGTCGCGGATCACGACCCCGTTCGTCGCATATGCTGTCGTCATGTCTCACATCGTAGACGACGCGTATTCCGATCCCGCAACCGGCGCCGACGACACCTCGGTCGCGGAGCAGCGGGCGCTCGGTGAACGCCTCCAGCGCCTCCGCACCGAGCGGAAGTGGAGTCTCACCGAGCTGGCCGAGGAGTCCGGCGTCTCCCGCGCGATGATCAACCGCGTCGAGCGCGGGGTCTCCAGCCCCACCGCGACGATCCTCGGTCGCCTGTCCGGTGCTTTCGGCCTGACGATCTCGCAGCTCCTCGACGATGCCCTGGAGCACGAGGTGCCCAGGGTGACGGACCCCGACGAGGCGCGCGGGGTCCAGCGCGGCGCGACCGCCGATTCCTGGACCGATCCCGACACCGGGTACCGCCGCCGTCCGGTCTCGAGCGCGGCGTTCCCCGCTGACGTCACCGAGGTGCGCCTCCCGGCCGGCCGCGAGGTGGCCTACCCGGCGTCCGCCTACGCGTTCCTGCGGCACTGCATCTGGGTCGTCGACGGCGTGCTCGAGGTCGTCGTCGGCGGCGAGCCGACGCGCCTGGCGGCGGGGGACCGGATCGAGCTCGGCGACCCCGCCGACGTCGTCTACAGCAACCCGGGTGAGGACCCCACCCGGTACCTCGTGGTCGTGGTCCGCGCACCGTAGTCCTTGGCGGTCCGAGCTTCGGAGCCGCAGGAATATGATCGGTTCCATGCGCATCCACCTCGGAACGGACCACGCCGGCCTCGAGTTCAACAAGACCCTCGCAACCCACCTGACCGAAGCCGGGCACGAGGTGGTGGACCACGGTCCGACCGAGTACGACGCGCTCGACGACTACCCCTCGTTCTGCATCAACGCCGCGCACGCCGTGGTGCAGGACCAGCGCGCCGGTGTCCAGGCCCTCGGCGTCGTCTTCGGCGGTTCCGGCAACGGTGAGCAGATCGCCGCCAACAAGGTCGAGGGCATCCGCGCCGCGCTCGTCTGGAACGAGTCGACCGCCCTGCTCGCCCGGCAGCACAACGACGCCAACGTCATCTCCATCGGCGCCCGCCAGCACACCGAGGACGAGGCGATCCGGTTCGTCGACCTGTTCATCGCCGAGCCGTTCTCCGGCGAGGAGCGCCACGCCCGCCGCATCGCCCAGCTCGCCGAGTACGAGACCACCGGGCTGATCGCCGGCCGCCAGATCGACGCGTAGTCCGGCCCGTCAGGGGTACCGGGTAGAACGGTAGTCATGCCCGAGGGTCACTCCGTCCACCGCATCGCCAACCAGTTCACCCGGCACTTCGTCGGCAAGCGCTGCGAGGTGTCGAGCCCCCAAGGTCGCTTCGCCGCCGGGGCCGCGCAGCTCGACGGCAAGCGCATGATCGCCGCGCGTGCGGTGGCGAAGCAGATGTTCCTGGAGTTCGAGGGCGACCTGTTCCTCCGCGTCCACCTCGGGCTGTACGGGGCGTGGGACTTCGCGGGCGTGATCTCCACCGCTGAGGCGCTGTCCGACGACGACGACCGCGAAGAGTCGCTCAGCTCGATCGGCGCACCGCGGCTCGCCCGCTACCGGATGGCCGAGCAGGAGAAGGCGGAGGACCCGATCGAGTCCTTCCCGCCGGACCCGGTGGGCCAGGTCCGGGTGAGGATCCTCACCGAGGACACCGTCGCCGACCTGCGCGGCCCGACCGCGTGCGTCGTGGAGACCCCGGCCGAGGTGCAGCGTGCCCTCGACAAGCTCGGCCCCGACCCGATGAACGACGACGGGCCCGAGGCCGAGAAGACCTTCGTCGACAACGTCCGCCGTCGGAACGTCGCCATCGGGCAGCTGCTCATGGACCAGTCCGTCGTGGCCGGCATCGGCAACATCTACCGCGCCGAACTGCTGTTCCGGCAGCGCATCGACCCGTACAAGCCGGGCAAGAAGATCACCGTCAAGCAGGCCAAGGCGCTCTGGGCCGACTGGTCGAAGCTGCTGCACGACGGCGTCCGCGACGGCCTGATGATGACGATGGACGACCTGTCCGAGGCCGACCACAAGAAGGCCCTGCGCTCCCGCAAGGACCGCCACTGGGTGTACCACCGGCAGGGCGAGCCGTGCCGCGTCTGCGGCACGGAGATCCGGATGGCGGACATGGCCGGCCGGAAGCTCTACTGGTGCCCGAAGGACCAGAAGTAGCCCACGGGGCACGGGCACGCCCGCCCGCTCACAGCTCCCGGTAGGTGAACCGTCCGGCGACGGCCGTCCCGAGCACCCGCATGCCACGCAGTGCGGCGGACGAGGACGCCAGCGGGTCGGACTCGACGAGCACCAGGTCCGCGACCTCGCCGACGGACACCCCGACGCGCCCGTCGGTCGACCCCTGCCAGGCGACGAGTGCCGAGAGCCGTTCGGCCGGGTGCCACGGGTCCCGCCCGTCGCGGTCCCGACCGACGGCCGCCGCCATCGACACCCACGGGTCGAGCGGCGCCACCGGAGCGTCCGAGCCGAGCAGCAGGCGCGCTCCGGCCCGTGCGAGCGACGCGAACGCGAAGGCCCGGTCGGTGTGCCCGGCCCAGTGCCGGTCGGCGATGTCCCGGTCGTCCATGGCGTGCTCGGGCTGCACGGACGCGGCGACCCCGAGCCGGGCGAACCGGTCGACGTCGGTGTCGACGAGCAACTGCGCGTGCTCGATCGTGCCGCGGGCCCCGACGGTCTCGAAGACGTCGAGCGCCAGCGTGTTCGCCCGGTCGCCGATCGCGTGGATCGCGGGGACGAGTCCGGCGTCGACGGCACGGCGGGTGATCGCGACGAGGTCCTCGAACGGCCAGGCGAGCACACCGGAGCCGTCGGTCATGGCGGCGGTCCGGGTGCCGAGGGACCCGTCCGTGACCACCTTGAACGGTCCCATCGTGAGCAGGCCCCGCGTGCCGTCGACCACGTCGCCGGTGCGCAGCCCCCGGGCGATGGCCTCGTCGAGCTCGGCCGGGTACACCCCGGACGCGACCCGGATCGCGTCGGTGCCGGCGTGGATCCGGCGGCGCCAGCGGTCGAGCCCGAAGCGCATCTCGAGGTCGACGACACCCGTCACCCCGCGGGCGGCCGCAGCCTCGGCAGCGTCCGCCACGTAGGCGTCGAGCAGGTCGTCCGGCACCTGCGACAGCGCACCGGTCACGTCGAACGCGTCCTGCTCGCGCAGGACCCCGTCCTCGCCCGCCTCGAGCGGGCGACCGACAGCAGCTGAGAAGTGCGCGAGCGCGAGCGCGTTGCACCACACCGCGTGCAGGTCCGCGCTGATGACGACGACCGGGAGGCCCGGGGCGGCGTGGTCGAGCAGCTCGCGTCGCGCAGGGCGCGGCCACATCCCGTCGCGGTAGCCGTGTCCGACCAGGACGCGGTCCGTCACGCCCGCCCGCGCGACGGCGGCGAGCAGGTCGGCCGTCGCCTCGGCGGAGTCGCAGCCGGTGACGTCGACACGACGGCGGACGAGTGCCCACTGGTCGAAGTGCGTGTGGTGGTCGCGGAGCCCCGGGCCGAGCCAGGCGCCGGCGGCCTCGACCACGTCGGTGTCGACACTCGTGGGGTCGAGCGTGCCGGTCGGTGCGATCTCGGTGACGCGACCGTCGACGATGCGGACGTCGGCAGGGGCTCCGGAGGTGCCCACACGCCGGACGGTGCGGAGCAGGATCTCCGTCACGGCGCCTCCAGGCCGTTCGCCGGGGACGGGACGGGCCGGACCCGCTCGACCTCGTCGGCGAGCGCCGGCGACGCGTAGGGGCCGTCGCCCCGCAGCCCGGCGACGATGCGGTCGATCACCTCGGGAGCCTTGTTCTGCGAGAGCTTGGCGCGGGCGTCGAACCGGGTGACGCGGATCCGGATGCCCACGGTGCCCTTGGCCATCCGGCGGGCGGTCTCCTCGTCGATCTGCAACGACACGGGCGACGGCATGACCCGCTCGAAGTGGTCGACGAGTTCGCCGAGCACCCGGAAGTTCTCGTCGTCGGAGAGGATCTCGGGGGTGCCCCAGACGTGGGCGGTGACGTGGTTCCAGGTGGGCACGAACTGCTCCGGCGGGTACCAGGCGGGGGAGACGTAGCCGTGGGGACCCTGGAACACGACGAGGACTTCGTGCCGTCCGAGTTCGTGGGCAACCTCGTCGGGGCGGCCGACGTGGGACACCAGGACGAGGGCGTCCGGGTCGTCGTCGGGGCCGGGGGTCTCGAGCAGGACCGGGTAGTGCGAGGCGACCAGCCCGGCCTCGGTGTGCGACACGATCGTCGCCCACGGGTTCCCGGTGATGAGGCGTCGGACCTCGTCGACCTCGGTCATCAGGAAGTGCGGTGTGTGGCGCATGTTCCGAGCGTGGCACAACGGGCCCGGTCGCGCGACGGGTGTCGTTTCGTCAGTGTTTCTGCGCGGTAAAACTCTCAGAGCGCATTGAAAGAAGTCTTGTGGTCGGGATTCGAACCGTCCTAGCTTTCCCACCACGACGACCGGGCAGGGATCCGGCCGCACCCGATCGAGGAGAGATCATGCGACGCAGGACGATCGCCGCGCTGGCCGCGGCGGCAACCTTGGCACTGGTGGCGACCGGCTGTTCGGCGGGCGGCGCGGCCGACGACGACGCTCCCTCGAGCCTGGTCTACGCGACCGGCGAACCCGACCACCTGACCCCGGGCCGGCAGACCGTGGCCTTCGACCAGGTGATGAGCGTCTTCGCGCCGCTCACCCAGACCGACGCCGACGGTGACCTGCGGTACGTGGCGGCGAAGAGCGTCGAGAGCGACGACGCCACCACGTGGACGATCACGCTGCGGGACGGCTGGACGTTCCAGAACGGCGAGGCCGTCACACCGGAGAGCTACGTGAAGGCCTGGAACCACGTCGCCTACGGCCCGAACGCGTGGGAGAACAGCGGTCAGCTCGCCGGGATCGTCGGGTACACCGACCTCAACCCGGCGAAGGGCACCCCGAAGACCAAGGAGATGTCGGGACTCAAGGTCACCGGCAAGGACACCTTCACGGTCACGCTCACCCACGCGGACAGCCAGTTCCCCCTGCAGCTCAGCCAGGCCCAGACGGCGTTCTACCCGATGCCCGAGGCCGCGTACGACGACCTGAAGGCGTACGACAAGAAGCCGATCGGCAACGGCCCGTACGAGATGACGAAGGCGTGGAAGGCGGACCAGGAGTTCACCGTCACGGCCTGGAAGGACTACGAGGGCACGAAGCCCGTCACCGACGAGGTGACCTTCCGCAGCTACTCCGACATGAACACCGCGTACACCGACGTCCTGGCCGGCAACGCCGACGTGCTGTTCCTGCCGACCGACAAGATGACGAGCGCGAAGGCCGACTTCGGCGACCGCCTGCACTCCTTCGACGCCCCCGGCATCGACTACCTCGGGTTCCCGCTGTGGGACGACCGGTACTCCGACCCCGACGTGCGCCGCGCGATCTCGATGTCGATCGACCGTGACGAGGTCAACGACGCGATCTACGGCGGCCTGTACGAACCGGCCACCGCGCTCACCCCGCCGTCGATGTCCGGCACCGAGGAGGGCATCTGCGGCGACGCCTGCGAGTTCGACCCGGCAGCGGCGAAGAAGCTCCTCGCCAGTGCCGGCGGGTTCGACGGCACGATGACGCTCGTCTACCCGGGCGGCACCGGCCTCGACTCCCTGTACGAGGCGTACGCCAACCAGATCCGGCAGAACCTGGGCGTCGACGCCGAGGCGAAGGCCACCACCGACTGGGCGTCCTACTACTCGGAGCTCACCGACAAGACCGTCGCCGGCCCGCACTTCGGCCACTGGGGCGCGCTGTACATCAGCCAGCAGAACACGCTCCGTGCGCTGTTCACCACGGCCGGTGGCTGCTCTCCGTGCACCGGCTACTACCAGTCCGACGACGTCGACTCGCTGCTCGCGAAGGCCGACTCCGCCGGGTCCCAGGACGAGGCGAACGGGTACTACACGAAGACGCAGCAGGCCGTGCTCGAGGACTTCCCGATCGTCCCGACCTTCTTCGACAAGTACTCGTACGTCACGAGCGACAAGATCGCGAAGCTGCCGGCGGTGGCGGGCAGCCCCGTGATCGCGCAGATCGCCGTGAAGTAGGGCGGGGCATGGAACAGCACACCGTCCTCGACCTGGTCCGCGACGTCCCCGACCGCGACGGCTTCCCGGTCGTCGACGACCTGCACGCCCGGTTCGCCGCGCTCGCCGCGGCGCACCCCGACCGGGTCACGGTCACCCGGATCGGCACGAGCCGCCTCGGCGAACCCCTGCACAGCTACCGCATCGGTACCGGGTCGCACGCGGCCGTCGTGGTCGGCGGGGTGCACCCGAACGAGCCGATCGGTTCGTGGACGGCGCTGCACCTCGCCGAGACGGCCCTCGGTGACGAGCGGGTGCAGGCCCTCGACGTCACCTGGCACATCGTCCCGACGATCGACCCGGACGGCATGCGGCTCAACGAGGCGTGGTTCCACGACCCGCACGACCGCGTGTTCTACTCGCGGCACTTCTACCGACCCGCTCCGGACAGCCAGGTCGAGTGGACGTTCCCGAACAGCTACAAGTCGGTGTACTTCGACCAGGTGCTGCCCGAGACGCTCGCGTTCATGCGGCTCATCGACGACACCGAGCCGGACCTGCTCGTGAGCCTGCACAACGGCGAGATGGGCGGCGTCTACTACTACCTGTCCGAGGACCTGCCCGACGTCGTCGACACCCTGCACGCGGTGCCGGCCGCACTCGGGCTGCCGCTCGACACCGGCGAGCCGGAGTCCCCGTACCTGCGGGAGCTCGCCCCGGCGGTGTTCGCGATGGACGGCATCGAGACGGCGTACGCCTACCTCGAGGAGCTCGGCGTCGACCCCGGCGAACACATCCACGGCGGGTCGAGTGCGGCGTGGGCGATGCGGCACGGGGCCCTCTGCATGGTGGCCGAGCTGCCGTACTGGAGCCACCCCGACGCCGACGACCAGACCCCGACCGGCGAGTCGTACGCCGACCTGCTGCGCCGGTGCGCGGTCGAGCTCGGTGCCTCGGGTGCGGAGCTGCAGGCGTTCCTCGACGAGGCGTCGCCGATGCTCTCGATCCCGTCCCCGTTCGTCGAGGCCTCCCGGGCGTTCGTCCCGATGCTCGTCGGGATGGCGGACACCGACCGCCGCCGCGCCGAACGGGAACCGGCCGACCGGACGGCCACCGTCGCGGAGCGCTTCGGCTGCGAGGACCTCGTCCGCTGCTTCCGCCTGCGCTACGGCGGCATGCTCCTGCGCGCCGTCGAGGCGGAGACGACCGCCGGTACGGCGTCCGCGCCGCTCCGGCGGCTCCGCGACCGCCTGGCCGAGCGCTACGCGCGCTGGCAGGCGGACGCGTCGACGGGTGCGCAGCCGATCCCGGTGGGGAAGCTCGTGGGCGTGCAGTACGGGGCGATCCTCGCCTGCGCGGCGCACGTGGCGGACCCGACCCGCGCCTCCCGTCCGGTGTCGGCGGCCGTGTCGGGAGGCGCGTGATGCGTCCGACGCTCGCCGTCGGTCGCCGACTCGGCGGCCTGGTCATCGTGTTCCTCGGGGTGACCTTCCTCATCTACGCGATGACGTTCGCGCTGCCCGGCGACCCCATCAAGGCGCTCGGCGGCGAGCGCCCCCTCACCGACTCGGTCGTGCGGGCGCTGCGGGCCGAGTACCACCTGGACCAGCCGCTGTGGCTGCAGTACGTGCAGTACCTGGGCGGCCTGTTCCGGGGTGACTTCGGCACCGACTTCAACGGGCAGTCCGTCGGCGAGCAGATGGCCTCGCGGTGGCCGGTGACGATCACGCTGGCGCTCAGCGCGTGGGTGCTCGAGATCGTCCTCGGCATCGGGCTCGGCGTGGTCTCGGCGCTCAAGCGCGGCACCGTGCTCGACAAGACGGTGCTCGTCGGCACCATCGTCGTCGGCGCGGTCCCCGTGTTCGTGCTCGGCGTGGCCCTGCAGCTGGTGTTCTCGGTGCGGCTGCACTGGTTCCCGGTCGCGGGCGTCACCGCGGGTTGGCCGACCGCGTACGTCCTGCCGGCGTTCGTGATCGCCCTGTTCGGCCTGGCCGCGGTGTCCCGGCTCACCCGGACGTCGATGATCGAGACGCTCGACGCCGACTACGTGCGGACGGCCCGCGCCAAGGGGCTCGCGCCGGGCCGGATCGTCGGTGTGCACGTCCTGCGGAACTCGCTCATCCCCACCGCCACCTACCTGGCGACCGACCTCGGGTACCTGATGGGCGGCACCGTCATCATCGAGGGCATCTTCAACCTGCCGGGCGTCGGGAACCTGCTGTTCCAGGGCATCCGCTCGCACGAGGGCGCCGTCGTCGTCGGCATCTCGACCGCCCTCATCCTGGTGTTCCTCGTCACGAGCGTGCTCGTCGACCTGCTGCACGCCGCCCTCGACCCGCGCGTCCGGACAGGAGCCTCCCGATGACCACCGAAGCCCTCGGTGCCACCGTCGACCCCGTCGTCGGGGTCCGGCGCCGCCCGTTGCTCGCCGCCGCACGGACGCCGGGGTTCTGGGTGCCCGCGTCGGTGCTCGTGGTGGTCCTGCTCGTCGCGGCGTTCCCGCAGCTGTTCGCCGGGCTGTTCGGCCACGGCGACCCCCGGGTGTGCGACCTCGGCCGGAGCGGGGCGTCAGCGACCGCCGGGCACCCGTTCGGCTTCGACCTGCAGGGCTGCGACGTGTACGCGAACGTCATCTGGGGCACCCGGTCGTCGATCGCCGTCGCGGTGCTCACGACCCTGCTCGCCGGCATGGTCGCGGTCGTCGTCGGGACCGTCGCGGGCATGGTCGGCGGGTGGGTCGACGCCGTCCTCGCCCGGCTCACCGACGTGTTCCTCGGGTTCCCGTTCCTGCTCGGCGCCGTCGTGGTGCTGAACAGCGTGGGGGAGCGGTCGGTGCTCACCGTGTCGCTCGTGCTCGCCCTGTTCGGGTGGCCGACGATGGCCCGGCTCGTGCGGTCGAGCGTCCGCAGCGTCCGGGGTGCCGAGTTCGTGCTCGCCGCCCGGACGATGGGGTTGTCGACGTGGCGGATCACCACCCGGTACGTGCTGCCGTCGTCGATCTCGCCGCTGCTCGTGCTGGCCACCATCACCGTCGGCGGGGTCATCGTGTCCGAGTCGTCGCTGACCTACCTCGGCATCGGGCTGGAGCGTCCGGCGATCTCGTGGGGGCTGCAGCTGTCCGCGGCGACGTCGCAGTTCCTCCGGGCCCCGCACATGCTCATCGCGCCGGCGGCGTTCCTCGCCGTGACCGTGCTCGCCGTCATCGCGCTCGGCGACACGCTGCGCGCCGCGCTCGACCCACGTCGGCGCTGAATGGCACGGCACACGCCGCGTCGCGGCGGGCACCGTCGCGACCGACGCGCCAGACTCGAACCACCGCCCTTCGAAAGGACCACCGTGACCGACACCCTCTCCGCGTACCGGAAGACCCTGCCCTACATCCGTGAGTGGGTGTCGTACAAGGTGTGGCAGCTGCGGGTGCCCGGCGTGCAGGTCGCCGTCGGGTACGGCGGCGAGGTCCTGTTCGACGAGGCCTGGGGCTACGCGGACGTCGAGGCCGGGCGCCGCCTGACCACCACCGACCTGTTCCGCATCGCCTCGCACTCGAAGACCTTCACCGCGACGGCCCTGCTGCAGCTCGCCGAGCGCGGGTCGCTCCGGCTCGACGACACCGTCGGCACGTACGTCCCGGCACTGGTCGACGGCGGTTCCCCGCTCGCCGACGCCACCCTGCGCGAGCTCATGGAGATGGGCGCCGGCGTCATCCGCGACGGACACGACGGCGACTACTGGTCCCTGCTCCGTCCGTTCCCCGACGAGCAGGAACTCCTGGCGCTCGTGCTCGACCGCGGCCAGAAGGTGCCGACCGGCTCGTCGTTCAACTACTCGAACCTCGGCTACTCCCTGCTCGGCCTGGTCATCGCCGCGGTGTCCGGCCAGTCGTACAACGACTTCGTGCGCGAGTCGATCACCGAACCCCTGGGCCTGCGGAACACCGGCCCCGACTGGGACCCCGCACGCGCGGACGACTTCGTGGTCGGGTACACCGGCTTCCACACCGCCCGGCACCGGCAGCGCATCGACCACGTCGACACCCGCGCGATGGCCGCCGCCACCGGCTTCCACGGCACCGCGTCCGACCTGGTCCGCTACTTCTCGCAGCACGTGATCGGGCAGGGCACCCTGCTCGACGACCACTCCAAGCGCCTCGCGCAGCGGAAGGCATGGAGCGCCACCGACGACCCCGCGGCCCGCGGCTACGGTGCCGGGTTCATCGTCGACCGGATCGGCGGACGCGAGATCCGCGGCCACTCGGGCGGGTTCCCGGGCCACATCACCCAGTCGATGTTCGACCCGGCGTCCGGGCTCGTCGTGTCCGTGCTCACGAGTGCCGCCGCCGGACCCGCCACGGTCATCGCCACCGCGGTCATCGCCATGCTCGACGCCGCAGCCGACGCCGACGCCCCGGGGACCCCGGTACCCGACGACGTCGACACCGCCGCCTTCACCGGACGCTTCGCCAACCCGTGGGGCGTCACCGACGTCGCCCGGATCGGTGACCGGCTCGTCGAGGTCGACCCGTCCGGCCCCGAGCCGATGGACACCCCCACCCGGCTCGAGGTCGTCGACGCCGACACCCTGCGGATGACCCACGGCAGCCGCTTCGGCTCGGTCGACGAGGACATCACCTACACCCGCGACGAGGACGGCACCGTGCGGGCGATCCGTGGCGGTGGCGGCATGTCGCAGGAGCCGTGGTCGATCCCGGACGAGCGACCCGAGGTGGCCGCCGGGCTGGCCTCGTGACCGACGACCGGGGCACCGACGGCACCGACGGCGCCGGCACCGACGCCGACGACGACCGGCTGCTCGGACCGGAGCGCCAGGCGTTCGTCGAGGAGTTCGCCCTGATGCTCAACGACGGCGCGGGCATGCCCCTCACCGACGCCCGGGTGCTCGGCTACCTGATGATGACCCGCGCACCGCACTCGTCGTCGTCCGACCTGCAGGCAGCGCTCGGCGCCAGCTCGGGGTCGGTGTCGATGGCCACCCGACGGCTCGTCGACTCCGGGTTCGTGAAGCGCCACATCGTCCCCGGCGAG
Organism: Curtobacterium flaccumfaciens; assembly: GCF_013359815.1. Taxonomy (GTDB): domain Bacteria; phylum Actinomycetota; class Actinomycetes; order Actinomycetales; family Microbacteriaceae; genus Curtobacterium; species Curtobacterium flaccumfaciens. The sequence goes on from NZ_JABMCF010000028.1 coordinate 38,304, forward strand.
CGCAGTCACTACTTCCGCGCCGAGGCCGACGTCTGGGGCTCCTGGCTCGCCAGCGAACGGAAGTACCTCGACCGGCAGCGCGACATCATCGGCCGCGGGCTCGCCGTCGTCGAGGGTGCGGGCCGCACCGGCACGGGCGACGTGGACGCCGAGGTCCGCGAGCGTCTGCTCAACGGCCGCGACTACATGCAGTGGCTGCAGGGCTACCACCGCAAGATGCTCGAGGAGTGGGAGGCCTTCAAGGCCGCCCGCGACGACACTGACCCTCCGGAGACCCCATGAGCGGCACCACCGACGTCCTGACCGTCGAGCACCTCACCGTCACGTTCGACGTCGACGGCGAGGTCGTCCGCGCCGTCGACGACGCCTCGTTCACCGTCGCCCGGGGCGAGGTCGTCGCGGTCGTGGGGGAGTCCGGCTCCGGCAAGAGCATGACCGCGATGACCGCGATGGGCATCGCCCCCGACGGTGCGCACGCCTCGGGGAGCATCCGGCTCGGCGACCTCGAGGTCATCGGCACCGACGAGCGCACCCTCCGGTCGGTCCGGGGTCGCAGCGTGTCGATGATCTTCCAGGACCCGTCCGCGGCCCTGAACCCGGTGTTCACGATCGGGTTCCAGCTCGCCGAGGCCGTCCGACGCACCGACGGCCAGCACGACCGCTCCGCCGTCCGGGAACGCTCGCTCGAGCTGCTCCGCGCCGTGGAGGTCCCCGAACCCGAACGCCGCCTGGGCCAGTACCCGCACGAGCTCTCCGGCGGGCAGGCCCAGCGCGTGATGATCGCGATGGCGCTCGCCGCCGACCCGGACCTGCTCATCGCGGACGAGCCGACGACCGCCCTCGACGTCACCGTGCAGGCCGAGGTGCTCGACGTCCTCCGCGCGCTGCGCGAGCGCACCGGCACCGCGATCCTGCTCATCACCCACGACATGGGCGTCGTCGCGGACCTCGCCGACCGCGTGGTCGTGATGCGCCGCGGCCGCGTCGTCGAGACCGGCACCGCCGAGGCGGTCTTCGCCGCACCGTCCGCCGACTACACGTGCGAACTCCTCGCTGCGGTCCCGCGCATGGGCACCGGGTCCGGTCTGGAGGCCCGGCTCGGCTCCGCCACGGCGCCCCCGGCCGCCGTCCTGGACGTCCGGCACCTCGTGGTCGAGTACGGCGGCGCCCTGCGCGGGCGCTTCCGTGCCGTCGACGACGTGTCGTTCACCGTCGGCCGTGGCGAGATCGTCGGCCTGGTGGGGGAGTCCGGCAGCGGCAAGACCACCATCGGCCGGGCCGCGGTCGGCCTCGCGCCGATCACCTCGGGCTCGGTGGTCGTCGAGGGCACCGACGTCGCCGGCGCACGACGAGCCGCCCGACGGCAGATGCGCCAGCACGTCGGCGTGGTGTTCCAGAACCCGCTCCGGTCGCTCAACCCCCGGTACACCGTCGGGCAGACCGTCGCCGAGCCGCTCCGCCAGATCCTCCGGCTGCCGACGGCGCAGGTCGAGGAGCGTGTCGAACGGCTCCTCGCCGACGTCGGTCTCGACGGCGGGTACGCCGAGCGCTACCCGCACGAACTCTCCGGTGGCCAACGGCAACGCGTCGCGATCGCCCGCGCGGTGGCCCTCGACCCCGCCCTCCTGATCGCCGACGAGCCGACGAGCGCACTGGACGTGTCGGTGCAGGCCCGCGTGCTCGACGTGTTCCGCGAGCTGCAGGAGCGCCTCGGGTTCGCGTGCCTGTTCGTCACGCACGACCTCGCAGTCGTCGACACCCTGTGCGACCGGGTCGTCGTGCTGCACGGCGGCCGGGTCGCCGAACACGGCACCCGCGACGCCATCCTGCGCTCGCCCCAGGACCCGTACACACGACGGCTCATCCAGGCCGCCCCGGTGCCGGACCCCGCGGAGCAGGCACGCCGACGCTCCGAGCGCCTGGCCGCTCGCGCGGGCTGAGCCGGAGCCGGAGTGCGCGTCGACTCCCGCTGCTCCGCCCGGCGAGGGACGGACGTTCGTGTCCGCGCGATGACGGTTCCGGTTCGCGCCGCCCGGGGATCGTGAACCAGAACCGTCAACGAGGTGGGAACGCGTACCCATCCGCCCCGGCTCGCCGCCCGCCGACGACACGCCCGTCCGACGCCAGGTCGTCGTCCACACGACGCGGTCGACTTGACTGCCGTTCGAACACACGTTCGAATACCGTCGTGGGACGGCGTCGCGAGAACCGGTGGCAGCCCCCGGAACACCCGGAGGTCGAGCGTCCGCGCGCGTACTCCCTGTCGGAGGACGCCCGCGGCGGCGACGTCTGCCACGCCGTCACCCCGAAGCCGGTCTGGGCGTGGATCCAGTTCCCGACCTTCCACGTCCGGGTGAAGGCCTTCGCGAAGAGCTGGACCCGGGACGCCGTGCTGGTGGAGTGGGCGCAGTTCGGGCAGCAGGCCGAGGCATGGGTGTGGCGCTCCGCGGTGAAGCACCGCACGCTCCGTGCCGACCGGGACAGCGCGAACCGGAGTCCGCAGAACGCACTGCGTTGACTTCCACCCGCACTCCGAGGATGGTTTAGCGAACGCGGGTTCAGCAAGTAACTCACTGATCGAGGCATTCGATCCGGACCCGTGCTCACGAAGGAGGCACCATGAAGAACGCAGCGGTGCCGTCCTGGGTCGCCCACGTGCTCACCCCGCCCGAGGTCATCAGCGCCTACGTCGAGCGTCGGATCAACGATCCGGCCCTCCTGTCGGGTGAGCAGTCGGAACCCACGTACGCAGATTTCCTGCGCGACGAGTAGACGGTCTTCTCAGGAGGCCCGGATCACGCACCGCCGTCGGCGGACGTGATCCGGGCCTCCTCTTCGTTCACCCCACCGGTCCGCCGCGTCGGCGACGGGCCGACAACGTCACGCCGACGCTCGCGGCGGTGACGCACGCCAGGGCGACCGTCTCGAGCACCGACAGCCCCTCGGCCAGTACCAGCAGGCCGGCCAGGGCGGCGATCGCCGGACCGAGGCTCTGCAGCACGCCGAACACCCGTGTCGGCATCCGGCGGAGCGCGAGCATCTCGAGGGCGTACGGCAGCACGCTGGACAGCACGGCGACGGCGCCGAAGACGAGCAGGAGCGTCGGCTCGCGCACGACGCCGTCCACTGCGGACCGGAGCCCGAACGGCAACGACACGAGCATCGCGACCACCATCGACACGACGAGCCCGTCGACGCCGGGGATCGCGGCGCCGACGTGCCGGTTCATCACGATGTAGCCCGCCCAGCACGCGGCGGCGAGGACCGCCCAGACGACCCCGCCCACCTCGGTCACCGCGGTCGGGCCGACGCCGAGCAGCACGACCCCCGCGAGCGCCAGCACGGCCCACAGGGCATCGCGCCAGCGCCGGGTGTGCACGAGCGACAGGGCGAGCGGCCCGAGGAACTCGATCGTCACGGCGACACCGATCGGGATGCTCGCGAACGACAGGTAGATGAAGACGTTCATGCCGCCGAGCGCCAGGCCGAGGCCGACCGCACCGAGCCACTGCGCCCGCGTCCAGTGCCGGACGCGGGGACGGACCACCAGGGCGAGCACGACGGCGCCGATGACGAGCCGCAGCGTGGCGGCACCGACCGCGCCGACGTCGTCGAAGTGGGTCTTCGCGATCGCGGCGCCGAGCTGGACGGACACCATCGCGGTGAGGGCCAGCAGGGGTGCGGGGACCCGGTTCATCCTCGGGCTCGGCTCATCCGAGGTAGGCGAGGACGGCGAGGACGCGGCGGTGGTCCTCTCCGGTGTCCTCGAGCGCGAGCTTGCCGAAGATGCTCGACACGTGCTTCTCGACGGCACCGGTACCGATCACCAGGGCGCGGGCGATCGCGGCGTTCGTGCGGCCCTCGGCCATCAGCCCGAGCACGTCACGCTCGCGCGGGGTCAAGGCTGCGAGCGGGTCGCGGCGGCGGCTCATCAGCTGCGTGACGACCTCGGGGTCGAGCACGGTGCCCCCGGCGGCGATGCGGCGGACGGCGTCGTCGATCTCCTCGAGCCGGGTGACGCGGTCCTTGAGCAGGTACCCGATACCGGTCGCACCGGCCGCGAGGACGTCCTCGGCGTAGGTGGCCTCGACGTACTGGGAGAGCAGGAGTACGCCCGTCCGTGGAGCGATCCGGCGGGTCTCGACGGCGGCGCGGACACCCTCGTCGGTGAAGGTCGGCGGCATCCGCACGTCCATCACCACGACGTCGGGTGCACCCTCGGGCAGCGTCGCCAGGAAGGCCCGGGCGTCGGAGTACTGCCCGATGACGTCGATGCCGGCCTCGTCGAGCACGCGGGCCAGGCCCTCGCGCAGCAGGACGGCGTCGTCGACGACGACGGCCCGGATGCGTGCTGCATCCGGGCCGTCTGTCATGCCGACCAGCCTAGTGGGAGCGCGGGCGCCCCCGTGGGGTCACGACCGCTGGTTCGCCGCCGTCGGCACGCCGTTCAGGGCACCGAGGGGGATCCGGGCGGTGGCCTCGGTCGGGCCGCCCTCCGGGCTCGAGACGACCAGGTCGCCGTCGAGGGCCCGCATGCGGCCGATCAGGCCCTCGATCCCGTGGCCCTGCTGCGGTCGGGCACCGCCCCGGCCGTCGTCGGTGACGCTAACCGTCAGGTACCAGAGGCCCGAGGCGTCGACGACCAGGCCGAGGTACACCCCGGCGGTGGTGGCGCCGGCGTGCTTCATGGTGTTCGTCAGGAGCTCGCTCACCGTGAAGTACACGTTGCGCTGGATCTCCGTGGCGAGTTCCAGGCCCTCGGGCAGCCGGACGTCCAGGCCCACCGGGATCGGGGTGCGGGCGACCAGCGCCTCGAGCGCCGCGACGAGTCCGCGGTCGAGCAGGATCGGCGGAGCGAAGCCGCGGGACAGTGCGCGCAGTTCGTCGAGGGCGTCCTGGGCGTGCTCGGACGCCTCACCGATGAGCTGCTTGGCCTTCTCGGGGTCCTTCTCGAAGGCGCGCTCGGCGGCGGACAGGTCCATGCGGAGTCGCACCAGCCGCTGCTGCGGGCCGTCGTGCAGGTCGCGCTCGATCTGGCGCAGTGCCTGGCCCTCGGCGGTGACGGCACCGGCGCGGGAGGCCTGCAGGCCGGCGACGCGCTGCTCGAGTTGCTCGGCCCGGAAGCCACCCAGCAGGCCGAAGTCGACCCAGTAGTGCGCGAGGACGGACCCGCGGGCCCAGAGCGGGAAGAGCACGACCGAGGCCGCCATCGACAGCAGGCCGAGGGCGCCGACGCCGGTCACGAACCCGACGCTGTCCGTGAAGTAGCCGACCCGGACGTTGTTCGCGAAGTACAGTCCGCCCACGACGATCGGCCAGGCGAAGCCGACGAGCAGCAGTGCACCGGTCCCGACGGTCACGACCGCGACGAGCGGGTACACGACCGCGGCGTGCAGCAGGTAGAGCCAGTAGTGCGGGTTGGCGACGGCCGACCCCGTGCGGGTCCACCAGTTCTGCTGCCAGCGGGGCGTCCAGTCCACCGGGCGGATCGGCCTCGGGTCGGCCCAGCTCATGCGGAGCTTCTCGAACTGTCCGAGCCACCGCGCCACGAACAGCGCGATGAAGAACATGAGCAGGACGAAGGGGTTGAACAGGTCCCGGAACCCGCCACCGAAGATCGCCGTCGGGAACGCGAAGTACAGCGTGCAGAGCAGCACGGCGGTGAGCGCCATGTAGCCGAAGTCACGCGGTAGACGCTTCCACGCGTCGCGGTAGAACTGCCCGGCGGTCATGCCGGAACCGCGACCGGAACCACCGACCGGACCGGACCCGACCCGCGGGGTGGCGCTCCACGACGCCGGCGGCGACTGCCGGGCGTCCTGGGGGTCCTGCTGGTGCTGGCGCGGGTACTGGGGCATCGGCTTGGTGGCTCCAGGGGGCACGGAGTCGCCCAGCGGGACGGTCTGGGCCTGGTCGGGCGAAGGCGTGACGTCGTCCAGCGGGACGGTTCGCGCCTGGTCGAGGCGGTCGGTGTCGGTCATGCATCCAGCCTCGCGATCGCGGAGCCGTTCCCCCATCCTGCCCTCTCCCCACCCCGGGTGGGGTTATCCCCCCTCTTCCACAGGTCGCCCGATCCACGCCCACGCGTCAGGCCCGTGGATCACGCTCGTCGGATGGCTGATGCGCTCCGAGCACTGATCGACGCCGTCGGGCTCCAGGTGGGGCCGGGCACCGAGGTCCGGTCCGACGACGAGGCGTGGACGCTCGACGTCGAACCGACGCGCACCCACGTCTGGGTGGCGACGCGGTCCCGCTCCGTGTGGGTCCGGCGCGGAGACGACATCGCGATCGTCGACGCCGGCACCGCTGCCCTCGTCGAAGGGCATGCGACGATCACGATCGGCACGGGCCCGGAGCGCTCCGGCCCGCCCCGCGTCGCGGAGACGTACGCGTTCCCGCACGAGGCACTCTTCGCGCTGACCGGTGTCCTCGTCGGCGCCGCAACGCTCGGCCCGCTCGCCGACGAGGTCCTCGCACTCCCACCCGTCGCGAGCACCGGTCCGCCCGGGGCTCCCTCGCCCGACGTCGGCCTCGCGCTCCGCCACGTCGGGCACCTCGACGGCGGGAGGTGGCACGGCGCGCAGCAGCAGGCCCTCGCCCGACTCGTCGTCACGACGGTGCTCCGCGACAACCCGCCCCCGATGCTCGGCGACAACGGTCTCGCGCGGATCCTCGACCGCCTGTTCGATCCGGCCGGTCCGTCGTCCCTGCAGGCCCTCCTCGTCGGTGTCCGGATGTCGGAGCGCACCCTCGAGCGCCGGTGCGCCGCAGCGACCGGTTGCTCGCCCGCGCAGCTCGGCCGCTGGTACCGCAGTCTCGCCGTCCGGAGCGCACTCACCTGAGGCGACCGTCCGTCCGACGTCGCGACCCGCTTCGGCTTCAGCACGACGTCGTCCATGCGGCGGGCCCTCGAGCGGGTCCGACCCCCGACGAACCGCCGGTGACCGTCGACCGCGGGGGAAGGAGGTTCCGCTCCGCGCCGTGACGGTTCTGGTTCACGATCCTCGGGTTTCGTGAACCAGAACCGTCACGGCGCGGAGAAGACCACGTCGTCCCGCGTCGGCGCAGTGCAGTGCGGTGCGTGCGCCAGATGCAGGCAGCCGCGCCGCGCTTCGGGAGGGGGAGCGGCGGCAGCGGGAGCGGGAGCGGGAGCGGGAGCGGCGGCAGCGGGAGCGGCGGCGGCGGGAGCGGGAGCGGGTCGTCGGCGCCGACGTCCGGAGCGGGTCAGGCGGGGGCGCGGCCGGTGGACTCGCGGACGCTCAGGGTGAGCGAGGGGCCCGGGCGTGAGGGGAGCTGGGCGCTGGCGTCGATCTGCGCGCGCAGCAGGGTCGCCGCACGCTGCCCGAGCTCGACGGTGTCGCGGGTGAGCGAGGTGATCGCCGGGCGGACGAGCCGGATCATCGCCGAGTCGTCGAAGGACACGATCGAGACGTCCCCGGGCACCGCGACGCCCATCTCGCTCGCCACGCCCAGCCCGGCGACGGCGAGCACGTCGTTGTCGTAGACGATCGCGGTCGGTCGGACGCTCCGGGACAGCAGGGTCCGGGTGGTGCTCGCGCCGGCCTCGGCCGAGTAGTCCGTCGGCACCGAGACCGTGTCGTCGAGCCCCTCGTCGGCAGCGAACGTGCGGAGCCGGTCCATGCGCATGGCGGTGTGCTCGAACTCGGGCCTGCCGGCGACGTGCGCGATGCGTCGGTGCCCGAGGGCGTGCAGGTACCGCAGAACGGTGTCGGTGGCGTCCGAGTCGTCGATCCAGACCGTGGGGGCGGCACCGTCGGGGGAGGGGTGCGAGCCGACGACGACGGTCGGCATGCCGAGGTCGGCGAGCAGGGCGAGCCGGGCGTCGTCGCGACGGGGGTCGATCACGATGACGCCGTCGACACGGTGTCCGCGCCACCAGTCCCGGTAGGTCTCGAGTTCTTCCTCGGCATCGCGCGCGACGAGCAGGTTCATGCCGACGTGGGTGCCGGCGAGCCCGAGCTGGATGCCGGAGATCAGGTCACCGAAGAACGACTCCGTGCCCAGGGTCCGGGCCGGGCGGTTGAGCACGAACCCGATGGAACCGGCCTTCGCGCCGCCGAGTGCCCGGGCAGCGGTGTGCGGCTGCCAGTCGAGCTCGCGGGCGATCTCGCGCACGCGGCGACGGGTCTCGTCGGAGACGCCGGGGCGGTCGTTCAACGCGAACGACACCGCGCTGATGGACACACCGGCCCGCGCGGCGATGTCGGCGATCGTCGTTCGACGCTTGGTGGCCACGGGGTTGACTATAGCGCTTTAGTCATTCACAGTGGCTGCCACACACGGGTTCGGTGACTGCTGCTGAACCGGTTCAGCTATGACGAGGGAGTCAGACGCCATGAGGACCACCACACGCATGACGAGGGGCCGCGCCACCGCGCTGCTCGCGACGGCCGCCGCCACGGCGCTCGTCCTGACCGGCTGCTCGAGCGGCGGGAACGCGGCCGACAACGGCGGCGGCGAGATCAGCGGCACCATCACCCTGCAGACCTGGGCGCTCACGCCGACCTACACGGGGTACCTCAACGGGGTCATCAAGGACTTCGAGCAGGCCCACCCGGACGCGAAGGTCAAGCTGCAGGACCAGCCCGGCGACGGGTACGCCGACAAGGTGCTCAGCCAGGCCTCGTCGAACAGCCTGCCCGACGTGATCAACCTGCCGCCGGACATCGCCCTGCCGCTCGCGAAGCGCGGGTTCCTGCAGGACGTCGCGAAGGACGACTCGAAGCTCGCCAGCACGTACGTCGCCGGCGCGTTGGACTCCTACGAGTACAAGGGCGTCAACGGCACGTTCGGGTATCCCTGGTACCTCAACACCGACGTGAACTACTGGAACTCGACGATGTTCGCCAAGTGCGGCCTCGACGCGAAGAACCCGCCGAAGACCACCGACGAGCTGTTCACGCAGGCGAAGACCATGCACGACAACTGCCCGACCGACTACCTGATGAGCCGGAAGCCCGGCCTCGGCGACTTCACGCTCGCCGGCGTCAAGGTGCTCAACGCCGACGGCACGAAGTTCACCTTCGCCGACTCGTCGAAGGCCGCCGACCTGATCGACCGCTACAAGGACGCGTACCAGGACGGCTACATGCCCTCCAACGTGCTGAACAGCGACTACCTCGGCAACTCCACCCTGTTCACGCAGGCCAAGGTCGCCTGGACCACCGGTGGCGCCACCTCGCTCGCCGACTTCGAGAAGAACAACCCGTCGCTCAAGGGCAAGGTCACCGTCAGCCCGGCACTCGACACCCCGCCGCTCTACGTGCAGGGCCTGTCGGTCTCGAGCAAGTCGAAGCACCTCGCCACCGCCGAGGCCTTCGCGAAGTTCATGACGAACGCGGAGAACCAGGAGGCGTTCGCCCACAAGGTCAACATCTTCCCGTCCACCACGTCGTCGCAGTCCGACCCGTACTTCTCGAAGGACGACGGCACCGTGAACGGCGAGGCCCGGGTCCTGGCGAACGAAGCCCTGAAGACGGCGAAGGTCATCAACCCGGTCGAGGCGAACTCCGCGATGACGGACTTCCTCGACCAGCAGATCGCCCTCGCGATGAAGGGCCAGGTGGCGCCCGAGAAGGCGTTGCAGACCGCCCAGACCAAGATGAACAGCCTGCTGGCCAACGGCTGATCCGGCCCCGGAGAAGGAAGAGGGAGGATCGTCATGCGTGCGAACCGCTGGTACACGCCCTGGTTGCTCGTCCTGCCGGCACTGATCTGGCTCGTCGCGTTCAGCCTGTGGCCCTCGATCAACACGGTCCGGTTGTCGTTCACGAACGCCAGCCCGCTCGGCGGCGTCAGCCAGTGGGTCGGGGTGCAGAACTTCGAGACCCTGCTCGCCGATCCGCAGGTGTGGGAGGCGCTGCTCAACAGCGTCATCTACATGGCGGTGTGCCTGCCGCTGCTGACGGTCCTCCCGCTCCTCATCGCGGTGCTCGTGCAGCAGAAGCTGCCCGGGATCGCGTTCTTCCGCACCGCGTTCTACACGCCGGTCATCGCGTCCGCGGTGGTCGTCGGGCTCATCTGGACGTGGATCCTCGACGACCGCGGTGTCATCAACGAGATGGCGCAGGCGCTCGGCGTCGTGCAGGGCAGCGTCCCGTTCCTGACCGACCGGTGGCTGCTGCTCCTCAGCGCCATCAGCCTGACGGTGTGGAAGGGGCTCGGCTACTACATGATCATCTTCCTGGCCGCCCTCGGGAACGTCGGCAAGGACCTGCACGAGGCCGCCGCGCTCGACGGCGCCGGCGCGGTCCGGCGCTTCTGGTCGGTCACGATGCCCGGGGTCCGCGGCACCATGACGCTCGTCGGGATCCTGGTGTGCGTGTCCGCGCTCCGGGTGTTCAGCGAGCTCTACATCCTCACCAACGGCACCGGCGGGCCCGGCGGGCAGGACAACTCGCTCGTCATGCTCATCCAGCAGTACGCCCGCGGCTTCACCGGCAACCTCGGCTACGCGTCCGCCCTGAGCCTCCTGCTCTTCGTCGTGACGCTCGTGCCGATGCTCGCCCTCGCCCGGATGAACAGCAAGGCGGACAAGTGACGAACACGACCAGCACGACCGAACCCGTCATCGGCGGCGCGCAGGGCGCAGCCAGCCCGACGCCGGACGTGACCGGCGCGACGGGCGCTGGACGGGCCTCCAGGCAGAACGGACGGGGCGGACGCGACGGACGCAAGCGGCGCCGCGCGGTCTGGGGCGTCATGTCCACCCGCGAGAAGGTCGTCCGCTACGTCCTGCTCATCGTGGTGCTCTTCATCACGATCGGCCCGTTCCTCTGGCAGCTCTCCACGTCGCTCAAGGGCGCCGGTGAGGACATCTACACGGCGAACCCGTCGTTCATCCCGTCCGAGCCGACCATCGAGAACTACCTGAAGGTCGCCGCCGCGATCCCGGTCTGGCGCTACATCGGCAACTCGCTGCTCGTCGCCGCGATCGACGTGCTCGGCAACATCGTGTTCGCGACCCTGGCCGGCTTCGCCCTCGCCCGTCTGCAGTGGCGGCACCGGAAGCTCGTGCTCGGCCTGTTCCTCGGCACCCTCGTGCTGCCCGGCGAGGCGACGATCATCTCGCAGTTCGTCACCGTGAAGGACCTCGGCCTCGCCGACAACCTGGTCGGTGTCGCCCTGCCCGGCATGATCGCGGCGCTCAACGTCCTGCTCATGTTCAACGCGTTCCGGCAGATCCCCGAGGAGATCGACCAGGCCGCGGTGATGGACGGCGCGAACGCGATGCAGCGCCTCCGCTACATCTCGCTGCCCGCCGTGCAGGGGACCATCGCGGTCATCGCGATCTTCTCGTTCATCGGCGCGTGGGACGACTTCCTCTGGCCGCTCATCGTGCTGCAGTCGCCCGAGAACCTCACCCTGACCGTCGGGTTGCAGTACCTGCAGGGCACGTTCGCCACCGACCAGCGGATGATCGCGGCCGGCACCATGATCGCCTTCATCCCGATCGCCGTGATCTTCGCCGTCCTGCAGCGCTTCTTCTTCAAGGGCGTCGAAGAGGGCGGTGTGAAGGGCTGATGCGGTTCGGGGTCAACTACACGCCCTCGGTCGGCTGGTTCCACTCGTGGCTCGACTTCTCGCGGTCGGACACCGCCAGGGACCTCGAGGCCATCGCGTCGATCGGCGCCGACCACGTGCGGATCTTCCCGCTCTGGCCGGTCGTCCAGCCGAACCGGACGCTCATCCGGCAGCAGGCCCTCGACGACGTCGCGACGGTCGTCGACCTCGCCGGCTCGTTCGGACTCGACGTCAACGTGGACGCCCTGCAGGGGCACCTGTCGAGCTTCGACTTCGTGCCGCCCTGGCTGGACAGCTGGCACCGCCGCAACATGTTCACCGACCCGGACGTGGTCGCGTCGACCGCCGCGTACGTCCGGGCGCTCGCCGGAGCCGTCGCCGACAAGCCCAACCTGCTCGGCATCACCATCGGCAACGAGGTCAACCAGTTCGCGCACGCGCCGCACCCCGCCCCGCACGCGATCACGGCGGAGCAGGGGCACGCGTGGGTGGCGGCGATGGTCGCGGCGGCGCGCGCGGGGCTGTCGGACGGGTCGTCGGCGTCGGCCGCGTCGTCCGTGTCGGTCGGCCTGGAGGCGCGGCTCGACCCCGCCTCGTCGGTCCCGTCCGCCACCGGGTCGCGTCCCGGGCCCTTGGTCACGGTCGCGCAGTACGACGCGGCCTGGTACGACGACGCCCAGCCCTTCGGCCCCGAGCACGCGGCGGACCACGGTGACGCCACGGTCACGCACTCGTGGGTGTTCAACGGCTCGGCGGCCCTGCACGGCGCCCTCGGAGCCGGGTCGGTGCGGCACGGGGAGTACCTGCTCCAGCTCGCCGCGGCCTGGAACCGCGACGCCGCCCGGCCGAACTGGCTGCAGGAGGTCGGCGCCCCCACCAACGTCGTCGACCCCGCCGACGCCGCCGCGTTCACCGAGCAGACCATCCGGCACGTCCTCGACGCGCAGCAGGTGCTCGGGGTGACGTGGTGGTGCTCCCACGACGTCGCCCGGTCGCTCGCCGACTTCCCCGAGCTCGAGTACGACCTCGGGCTGTTCACGAACGACGGACGCCTGAAGCCCGCCGGCGAGGCGTTCGCCGCCCTCGCCCGCGCCGAGCACACCCGCGACGCCCGTGCCGCACCGCCGACCACCGCGCTCGTCCTCGACGACGTGCTGTCCGACGGCACCGACCGGCACGGCACCCGCGCCGACTGCGCCCCCGGCGGTCGGTTCGCCGCCGCCTGGCTCGCCCTGGCCGAGGCCGCACCGGACGGCCGCGGCCCCCAGGTCGTCCTGCGCTCCCGCCTGTCGGACACCGCGCTGCTGGCCGCCCGAGGCATCGACCGCTGCGTCGACGTGCCCTCCGACCTCGACACCACCACCGTCCGCGTCGCCCACCCGGCGACGACGCCCTGACCCCGGAAGGCCCCATGCACGACGACATCCCCCTCACCACCGGACGCGCCCGACGGGTGCTCGACGAGCGGATCACCCCCGCGGTGCACGCGACCACGACGGCTCTGGAGGCCGCCTGGCACGAGCTGCCGGGGGAGCCGGTCCCGCCGACCGAGGGGCTCGCGCTCACGTTCGAGCCCTACGAGGTCGGCACCCCGTGGGGCGCGGCCTGGGGCACGACGTGGTTCCGGCTGACCGGGACCGTGCCGACCGAGTGGGCCGGACGCCGGGTGGAGGCCGTGATCGACCTCGGCTTCGACAAGAACATGCCCGGGTTCCAGTGCGAGGGACTCGTCTACCTGGCCGACCGTACCCCCGTGAAGTCGATCAACCCGCGCAACCAGTGGGTCCTGGTCACCGAACGGGCCGAGGGCGGCGAGACCGTCGAACTGTTCGTCGAGGCCGCGTCGAACCCCGTCCTGCTCGACTACCACCCCTTCCTGCCGACGCAGGAGGGCGACGTGCAGACCTCGTCCTCGAAGCGCCTGTACGCCACCCGCCGGATGGAGCTCGCCGTCTTCGAGTCCGAGGTGCACGAACTCGCCCTCGACATCGACGTCCTGCTCGAACTGCAGGCCGAGCTGCCCGCCGGACCCCGACGCATGCGGATCCTGCAGGCCCTCGACGACGCCCTCGACGCGCTCGACCTGCAGCACATCCCGGAGACCTCCGGGGACGCCCGTGCGGCGCTCGCCGAGGTGCTGGCCGCTCCCGCCGAGGCCTCCGCGCACACGATCTCGGCCGTCGGGCACGCCCACATCGACTCCGCCTGGCTCTGGCCCGTGCGCGAGACCATCCGCAAGGTCGCCCGCACCACGTCGACCATGACCGAGCTCATCGACCAGACCGACGACTTCCTGTACGGCATGTCGAGCGCGCAGCAGTACGCGTGGATCAAGGAGCACCGCCCCGAGGTCTACGCCCGCGTCAAGGCCGCGGTGGAGGCCGGCCGGTTCCTGCCGATCGGCGGCATGTGGGTCGAGTCCGACACCGTGATGCCGACCGGCGAGAGCATCGTCCGGCAGTTCTCGCAGGGCCAGCGGTTCTTCGAGCGCGAGTTCGGCATCCGACCCAAGGGCGTCTGGCTGCCGGACAGCTTCGGGTACTCGCCGGCGCTGCCGCAGCTCATGCGCCGCGCGGGCTTCGAGTGGTTCTTCACGCAGAAGATCTCGTGGAACCAGGTGAACAAGTTCCCGCACCACACGTTCCTGTGGGAGGGCATCGACGGGTCGCGGGTGTTCTCGCACTTCCCGTCGATGGACACCTACAACTCGCGGTTGTCCGGCAGCGAGGTCGCGAAGGCCTCCCGCCAGTTCCGCGAGAACCGGCTCGCCAGCGGCTCGATCGCCCCGGTCGGCTGGGGCGACGGCGGCGGTGGCACCACCCGCGAGATGACCGGCACCGCCGCGCGGTTGGCCGACCTCGAGGGGAGCGCGAAGGTCCGCTGGGAGCACCCGGACACGTTCTTCGACCGGGCGAAGTCCGAGCTGACCGATCCGCCCGTGTGGGTGGGGGAGCTGTACCTCGAGCTGCACCGGGCCACGCTCACGTCGCAGCACGGCACGAAGCAGGGCAACCGCCGGTGCGAGCAGCTGCTCATCGAGGCCGAGCTCTGGGCCGCGACCGCCGCCGCCCGGACCGACTTCGCCTACCCGTACGACGAGCTCGACGCCCTGTGGCAGCAGGTCCTGCTCCAGCAGTTCCACGACATCCTGCCGGGCACCTCGATCGCGTGGGTGCACCGCGAAGCGGTCGAGCGGTACGCCGAGACGGCCGCGGCGCTGACCACGATCATCGACCGGGCGCTCTCGGCGCTCGCCGGTACCGGGGACACGGCCGTCGTCGTGAACCCGGCCCCGTTCCTCCAGGCCGGTGCACCCGCCCAGGGCGCCGTCGTGGCGACCGACGTGGCGGCGGCGACCGCCGTGTCCCTGACCGAGCAGGACTGCGGGTACGTGCTGGCGAACGACCTGGTGCGGGTCGTCGTCGACGCGCAGGGGCTCGTGACGAGCGCCGTGGACCTGGCGAGCGGGCGCGAGGCGATCGCGGCCGGCCAGGCGGCGAACCTGCTGCAGCTGCACCAGGACTTCCCGAACATGTGGGACGCGTGGGACGTCGACCGGTACTACCGCAACCGCGTCGAGGACCTCGTGTCGACCACCGGGCTGACCGCGTCGGTCGACCAGTCCGGGGTCGCACGGGTCGTCGTGTCCCGGGCGTTCGGCGACTCGACGGTGACGCAGGAGATCGTCCTGGCACCGGCGTCCCGCACCCTGGAGTTCGACCAGGTGACCGACTGGCACGAGACCGAGAAGTTCCTCAAGGTGGCCTTCCCGCTCGACGTCCGTGCCGAGCACACCGTCGCCGAGACGCAGTTCGGCGCGCAGAAGCGGGTGACCCACACCAACACCTCGTGGGAGGCCGCGAAGTTCGAGACCTCGATGCACCGCTACGTGCTGGTGTCGGAACCGGGCTTCGGCGTCGCCCTCGTGAACGACTCGATCCACGGCTTCGACACCACGCGCGACGCCGTTGACGGGCACGTCACCACCACCGTGCGGCTGTCGCTGCTGCGGGCACCGCGGTTCCCGGACCCCGAGACCGACCAGGGCGTGCAGACGCACCGGTACGGCATCGTCATCGGCACCGACCAGCTCGGAGCCACGTCGGCCGGCGTGCGGATGAACGCGGGCGCGCGGACCATCACGGGCGCGCACGGCTTCGAGCCGCTGGTGCAGGTCTCCGGCGACGTCGTGCTGTCGAGCGTCAAGCTCGCCGACGACCGGTCGGGTGACCTGGTCGTGCGCGTCTACGAGCCGTCCGGGCAGCGGGGGACCGGGGGCATCGCGGTCTCGGCCGACGAGGCGACCTTCGGCGCTGCCGTCGAGGTGACCCTCCTCGAAGAACCGCTCGGGGACGCGTCGTCCGACGCCGATGCGTCCTCGTTCGCCGTCGACGCCTACGAGGTCCGCACCTTCCGGTTCCCGCGCAACTGACCGACCAACTGACCGACTGACCGACCAACCGCCCGTCCCATCCAAGGAGGAACCACATGAAGCAGTCCACGAAGTTCAGCATCGCGACCGCACTGGTCGCCATGCTCGCGGCACCACTGGTGCCCGCCGCAGCATCCGCGGCGCCCTCCTCGTCCGGATCCAGCCACGGGCACGGACACGGTTCGTCCCACGGCGGTGGGCACGGCCACGGTCATGGTCACGGGCACCACGCTGCGCCCACCAAGTCGGGGCCGACGAGCATCGCGTACGTCGAGGTGAACAACGACGAGCTCGCCAACGTCGGGCGGTACACGCTGGAGAACGGCGCGAACGCGTTCGACGTGGCGATCATCTTCGCCGCGAACATCAACTACGAGGACGGCAAGGCGGTCCTGTACAACAACGAGAACGTGCAGCGGACCCTCGACCAGGCCGCCACGCAGATCCGCCCGCTGCAAGCCAAGGGCATCAAGGTGACACTCTCGGTGCTCGGCAACCACCAGGGCGCCGGCCTGGCGAACTTCCCGACGAAGGCCGCGGCGCGGGACTTCGCGGCGCAGGTCTCCGCGACGGTGAAGAAGTACGGACTCGACGGCGTCGACCTGGACGACGAGTACTCCGACTACGGCGTGAACGGCACCCCGCAGCCGAACCAGCAGTCGATCGGCTGGCTCATCAGCGCCCTGCGTGCGGACATGCCGGGCAAGATCATCTCGTTCTACGACATCGGCCCGTCCTCCGACGCCCTGAAGACCGCGAGCCCGTCGATCGGCGGGAAGCTCGACTACGCCTGGAACCCGTACTACGGCACCTACACGGCGCCGACGATCCCGGGCCTGCCGAAGTCGAAGGTCTCCGCCGCCGCGGTCGACATCCAGAACACCCCGCAGGCGACGGCGGTGTCGCTCGCACAGCGCACGAAGGACGACGGCTACGGCGTCTTCATGACGTACAACCTGCCGGGAGGCGACGAGTCCTCCTACGTCTCCTCCTTCACGAAGGTGCTGTACGGACAGGCCGCGTCGTACCGGTGACGCTCGCGTCCTGACGGCGGCTCGCGCCCCGTGCTCCCCGGCTCCGGCCTGGAGGCACGGGGCGCGTCCGTCGTCCGGGTCCCGCTGGGCGGGGGGAGGGGGAGGCACCAGTTCTTTCTCGCCCGTGACGGTTCCGGTTCGCAGAACCCGGCGATCGTGAACCGGAACCGTCATCCGCCGAAGACGAATCCCGGCCCGGCGCGCTCGACGCCGCGGCCGTACGATCGCGGCATGGAGCTCGAGTTCCGCGGCGAGGTGATCGAGTGGCGCGGCCCGTCACCGTTCTTCTTCGCCGTCGTGCCGCCGGACGCCGCCGAGGTCATCGCCGACCTCGCGCCGGTGCTCACCTACGGGTGGGGTGTGATCCCGGCACGCGTGACGATCGGCGCGGTGACGTGGACGACGTCGCTGTTCCCGAAGGACGGCGGGTACCTCGTGCCGTTGCGTGCGGCGGAGCGGAAGCGTGCCCGGGTGGAACTCGGCGACTCCCCGGAGATCACCCTGGAGTTCGCCGACCCCTGACGCGCGTGCGCCGAGGGGTTCTGTGGAGGGGATGACGGGAATCGAACCCGCGTAGCCAGTTTGGAAGACTGGGGCTCTACCATTGAGCTACATCCCCGCGCCTGCGCACCAGGCGCAGCCAGACCATCGTAGCGGACGAACGAGCACCGACATGCCGACGCGCGTCATCCCGAAGCCGGACGACGGTGCCGAGCGCACGATCCGCTGGTCGCGGGTGGTCTCGTACGTGCTGGTGGTCCTCGCCGCCGCGGTGCTGTCCCTGCGTCCCGACCTGTTCGGTGACCCGCAGTCGCAACCCGCGCACGCACTGCTGCACGTCTGGCGGATCGTCGTCGGACTGTTGCTCGCGGTGGCTGCCCTCGGGGTCCAGGTGGCCGTCGGGATCCGGTGGCGGCGGGGTCTGCGACGCGCCGCGGAGGACGACTGAGCAACCCCCGGGAACAGCGCGCCGTCGGACCGCTAGACTCACCGGGGTCGCATGCGCCCCTCGGCGTGCGCGGCTGATCCCTGGCACGAAGCAACGGGGCGTAGCTCAGCTTGGTAGAGCGCCCGCTTTGGGAGCGGGAGGTCGCAGGTTCAAATCCTGTCGCCCCGACCAGGTCCTCCGAGCACCACCGACCACACGAACGTCAACCAACAGGAGAACATCCCTTGGCCACCAGCACCGTCGACAAGGTGAGCGACACCCGCGTCAAGCTCACCGTGAACGTGACGCCGGACGATCTCAAGCCGAGCATCGACCACGCCTACAAGCACATCGCCGAGCAGATCAACATCCCCGGCTTCCGCAAGGGCAAGGTCCCGCCGGCGATCGTCGACCAGCGCGTCGGCCGCGGCGAGGTCCTGAACCACGCCGTCGGTGACGCCATCGACAACTTCTACCGCCAGGCGGTCGAAGAGCAGGAGCTGCGCATCCTCGGCCGTGCCGAGGCCGACGTCGCCGAGCTGCCGAACGTCGCGGACTTCACCGGCGACCTCGTCCTCACCTTCGAGGTCGACGTCCGCCCCGAGTTCGACCTGCCGGACTACTCCTCGTACGAGCTCACCGTCGACGCCGTCGAGGTGTCGGACGACGAGATCGAAGAGGAACTGCAGAACCTCCGCACCCGCTTCGGCACGCTCGTGACGGTCGACCGTCCGGCGAAGACCGGCGACTTCGCGCAGATCGACCTCACCGCCAGCATCGGCGACGACGAGGTCGACTCGGCCACCGGCGTCTCCTACGAGATCGGCTCCGGCGACCTGCTCGAGGGCATCGACGAGGCGCTCGAGTCCCTGACCGCCGGTGAGTCGACGACCTTCGAGTCGAAGCTCGTCGGTGGCGACCGCGAGGGCGAGACCGCTCAGATCGCCGTCACCGTCACCGCCGTCAAGGAGCGCGAGCTCCCCGAGGCCGACGACGAGTTCGCCCAGATCGCCAGCCAGTTCGACACCATCGACGAGCTCAAGGCCGACCTGAAGGAGCAGATCGCGAAGTCCAAGACCTTCGGTCAGGGCGCCGCGGCTCGCGACAAGCTCGTCGAGAAGCTCACCGAGGACGTCAACATCCCGATCTCGGAGCAGCTCATCGCCGACGAGGTGCACCGTCACCTCGAGCAGGAGAACCGCCTCGAGGACGAGGAGCACCGCAAGGAGGTCTCCGAGTCCAGCGAGACCGCCTTCCGCTCGCAGATCCTCCTCGACGCGATCGCCGAGAAGGAAGAGATCCAGGTCTCGCAGGAGGAACTGACCCAGTACCTCATCCAGGCCGCCGCGCAGTACGGCATGGAGCCGGCCGAGTTCATCAAGGTCATCGACCAGAACGGCCAGATCCCCGGCATGGTCGGCGAGGTCGCCCGCTCGAAGGCGGTCGCGACCGTCCTGTCCAAGGTGACCGTCAAGGACACCAACGGCGACGCCGTCGACCTGTCCGCCTTCACGGCGGGCGTCGCGCAGGAGCCGGCAGGGGACGCCGAGTAACGATCTCGACGCCACCAGTACGACAGACGGGAGGCGCGGTGCCAGCTGGCACCGCGCCTCCCGTCCGTATTTCCGCACCACCGCATTGCTGTCGGCGAACAGACGAGAACTGGTGCGTTGCACCCGATAAGTTCGACAACAAGCGACAACTGAACGGGAGCTTTTCCATGGCCGAAGCAACACTGAACCCCAGTGTTTTTGACCGCCTTCTGAGAGACCGGATCGTGTGGCTCGGCTCCGAGGTCCGCGACGACAACTCGAACGAGATCGCAGCCAAGCTGCTGCTGCTCGCCGCCGAGGACCCTGAGAAGGACATCTACCTCTACATCAACTCGCCCGGTGGTTCGATCACCGCCGGCATGGCGATCTACGACACGATGCAGTTCGTCCCGAACGACATCGTCACCGTGGGCATCGGCCTCGCCGCGTCGATGGGACAGTTCCTGCTGTCCTCCGGCACGCCCGGCAAGCGCTACATCACGCCGAACGCGCGCGTGCTGCTCCACCAGCCGTCCGGTGGCTTCGGCGGCACCGCTGCCGACATCCAGACGCAGGCCAAGGTCATCCTCGACATGAAGCAGCGCATGGCGGAGCTCACGGCCGAGCAGACCGGCAAGTCGGTCGAGCAGGTCCTCAAGGACAACGACCGCGACAACTGGTTCACGGCGCAGGAAGCGCTCGAGTACGGCTTCGTCGACCACCTCCGCGCCTCGAGCGCCGAGGTCATCGGCGGTGGTGGCACCGTCGGCGACGGCGAGACGCCCACCAGCGCAGCCGAGCCCGACGCCCAGTCCTGATCACCACCGAAGAAAAGGAAACGAGAATGCATCTCCCCATGCTCGGTGGCGCGCAGAACGTCCCGGCTCCGTCCAATCGGTACATCCTGCCGAGCTTCGAAGAGCGCACCGCCTACGGCTACAAGCGCCAGGACCCGTACGCCAAGCTGTTCGAGGACCGCATCGTGTTCCTCGGCGTGCAGGTCGACGACGCGTCGGCTGACGACGTCATGGCCCAGCTGCTCGTGCTCGAGTCGATGGACCCCGACCGCGACATCGTGATGTACATCAACTCGCCCGGTGGCTCGTTCACCGCGATGACGGCGATCTACGACACGATGCAGTACATCCGTCCGCAGATCCAGACGGTCTGCCTCGGTCAGGCTGCCTCGGCAGCGTCGGTGCTGCTCGCCGGTGGCACCCCCGGCAAGCGCCTCGCGCTGCCGAACGCCCGTGTGCTGATCCACCAGCCCGCGACCCAGCAGGGTGGCGGTCAGGCGTCCGACATCGAGATCCAGGCGGCGGAGATCCTCCGCATGCGCACCTGGCTCGAGGAGACGCTGTCGAAGCACTCCAACAAGACGCCGGAGGAGATCAACCACGACATCGAGCGCGACAAGATCATGTCCGCGCAGGAAGCCGTGGAGTACGGCCTGATCGACCAGGTCCTCACCAGCCGCAAGAACCTGCCGGCGCTCGTCAAGTAGCACCAGCAGGAACGACGAAGGCCCCGCACCGAACGGTGCGGGGCCTTCGTCGTTGCGTTGCGGCTAGTCGTCGGAGTCGTCGGACTCCGGGGCCGGCCTGCGGCGCAGGAGCAGCAGCACCGCGACGACCACGCCGACCAGCACGACGCCACCGGCGCCGATCCAGATCGCGTCGGACGCCGCCGAGTCGCTCGACCCCGAGGCGGTGCCGGTGGTGGTGTCCGAACCAGCAGCGTCGTCACCGGCGGTGGCGCAGGTCGGGGGCTTCGCCGCACCCGAGGCCGGGGTGAAGCCCGACGGTGCCTTCCACGTGAAGGGGTACTCGTCGGACACGGTGTGCCCGTCGGCGGAGACGATCTGCCACTCGACGGTGTACTTGCCGGAGTCGCCGAGTGCGGCGGTCGTGGTCATCGACGGCCCCGCGACGTCGACGCAGCCGTCCTCGTAGTACCTGCCGTCGGGGCCGACGATGCGGAACGCGAAGCCCGACCCCGAGTCGCCGATGTCGAGCAGCTTGTCGTTCGTCGTGATGTCGAACGTCTTCGGCAGCTCGGTCAGGGTGCCGCCGACCTCCGGGTCGGACGAGATCAGGTAGTTGTGCGCGCTGGCCGGACCGGCGAGCCCGAGGACCGCGCCACCGGCGATCGCGACGGCCGCGGCGGACCCGGCCACGAGCCTCCAGGCAGAGGACCGAGGCCGGGACCGACGCGAGCCGCGCTGCGTCACTTGGCGGAGCTCCGACGACGCGTGCCGGCGACGGCGACGACCAGTGCGACGGCGCCGAGCACCAGGCCGCCGAGGCCGAGGAAGCGGCCGACCAGGTCGGGGTCGCTCGACGCGGTCGTGCCGGCGGCCTCGGCCGACGGGGTCGCGGCGATGGGGTCACCGTCGTCGTCCGTCGCCTCGGCGGCGGTCAGCGTGATCGAGGGGGCCGGGTGCTCGGGCTCGGCTTCGCCGGCCTGCTGCTCCTGGTTCCACTCGACGCTGCCCTTCTCGCAGGTCTGGATCGCGGGGAACTCGACCAGGTCACCGGCCTTGCCGTCCGGCAGCGAGAACGAGAGCGCGAAGGTGTCGCGCTCGTCGGCGGGCAGGGGGGTCTTCGCGGTGTACGTGACCCTGGTGACGCGCTCGGCGGCCGTCTCGGCGTGGTCTTCGTCGGATGCCGAGGCCGACGGGTCAGTGTAGGGCTCGGTCGCTTTCGTGATCGTCCAGTTCGGGTTCACGGTGGGCGTGACCTCGATGACGGACTCCGGCACCTGGAACTGGATCTTCGTCGTGGGGGAGCCGTCGCAGCCGTGCGGGACCGAGAAGGTCGCCGTGGTGTACGAGTTCGCTGCGGTCGACGTGGCCGTGGCGGACACGTGTGCGCTGGCCGCCGTGGCGCTGCCGAGGACGATGACGGCTGCGACACCGAGGGTGACGGCGCCGCCGGCGGCGAGACGCTTCTGCATGGGGTTCCTTCCGGGGTGGTTCTGCACCTGCTGTTCTACAAGATGTAGAGAAGTCCGGATCACCGTAGCAGGCTCGCACGCCCTGGGCGAACGCGCGGGCGGATTCCGGAGGGGCATCACGGTCGGTGTCACCGGTTGCGGTTAGGCTCGTGTCCACGACGAGGTGCCCACCAGCAGCGGTGCACCAGCGGTGGTGCGACAGCGCGGCCGGCATGTCCAATCAGGGAGGCACGGGAATGGCACGCATCGGAGAGAGCGGCGATCTCCTCAAGTGCTCGTTCTGCGGCAAGAGCCAGAAGCAGGTCCAGCAGCTCATCGCCGGACCGGGCGTCTACATCTGCGACGAGTGCGTCGAGCTCTGCAACGAGATCATCGAGGAACGTCTGGCCGAAGCCGGCGAGGACACCTCGAGCGGGGACTTCGAACTGCCCAAGCCGCGGGAGATCTTCGACTTCCTGCAGGAGTACGTCATCGGGCAGGACCCGGCGAAGCGCGCCCTCGCCGTGGCCGTCTACAACCACTACAAGCGCATCCGCGCGCAGGGCCAGATCACCGCCGCCGAAGACCGCGACGACATCGAGATCGCCAAGTCGAACATCCTGCTCATCGGCCCGACCGGCTGCGGCAAGACGTACCTGGCGCAGACCCTGGCCAAGCGCCTCAACGTGCCGTTCGCCGTCGCGGACGCCACTGCCCTGACCGAGGCCGGCTACGTCGGCGAGGACGTCGAGAACATCCTCCTCAAGCTCATCCAGGCCGCCGACTACGACGTGAAGCGTGCCGAGACCGGCATCATCTACATCGACGAGGTCGACAAGATCGCCCGCAAGGCCGAGAACCCGTCGATCACCCGCGACGTCTCCGGTGAAGGCGTGCAGCAGGCGCTGCTCAAGATCCTCGAGGGCACGGTCGCCTCGGTCCCGCCGCAGGGCGGCCGCAAGCACCCGCACCAGGAGTTCATCCAGATCGACACGACGAACGTGCTGTTCATCGTTGCTGGTGCGTTCGCCGGGCTCGAGGACATCGTGTCCTCGCGCGTCGGCAAGCGCGGGATCGGCTTCGGGGCGCCCCTGCACAGCGCGACGGATCACCAGGACCTGTACTCCGAGGTGCTGCCGGAAGACCTGCACAAGTTCGGTCTGATCCCCGAGTTCATCGGTCGTCTGCCCGTCGTCACCACGGTGTCGCAGCTCGACCAGGCGGCGCTCATGCAGATCCTGACCGAGCCGAAGAACGCGCTGGTCAAGCAGTACCAGCGGATGTTCCAGATCGACGGCGTCGAGCTCGAGTTCGACCAGGGTGCGCTCGAGGCCATCGCGGACCTCGCGGTGCTGCGCCAGACGGGTGCCCGCGGGCTCCGGGCGATCCTCGAAGAGGTCCTCGGCCCGGTGATGTTCGACGTCCCGTCCGACGACGACGTCGCCCGAGTGGTGATCACTCGCGAGTCCGTGCTCGAGAACGCGGCGCCGACGATCGTGCCGCGTCCCCGGGCCAAGCGCGTCGAGAAGTCGGCGTAGCCCTCCGGAACCAGCGAACGGACACAGCACCACGGGATTCCGTGGTGCTGTGTCCGTTTCGTGGTGCGGTGCGCCAGCGCGCGGTGCGGTGCGCGGCGGCGCGCGCCGGCGCGCCTACTCGAGCCCGCGGCGCCGCAGCAGCGGGCCGACCTCGGCGTCGCGGCCGCGGAAGTCCCGGTACGCCTCGAGCGGGTCCTTCGCCCCGCCGACCCCGAGCAGACGCTCGGCGAACCGCTTGCCGGCCGCTCGGTCCAACCCGCCGTTGTCGCGGAACCACTCCACCGTGTCGGCGTCGAGCACCTCGGACCAGATGTACCCGTAGTACCCGGCGTCGTACCCGCCCGAGAACGTGTGTGCGAAGTACGTCGACGAGTAGCGCGGCGGCACGGCCTCGACCGCGATGCCGGCGGCGGCCAGGGCGTCCCGCTCGAAGTCCTCGACGGACGTCACCGCCGCGGCGTCGGCTGCCGACAGCCGGTGCCACGCCTGGTCGAGCAGCGCTGCGGCGAGGTACTCGGTCGTGCCGAAGCCCTCGTTGAACCCCTCGGACTCGCTGAGCCCCAGGACGAGTTCGGGCGGCAGGGGTGCTCCGGTCTCGTGGTGCTTCGCGTAGTTCGCCAGCACGGACGGCCACGACAGCCACATCTCGTTCACCTGGCTCGGGAACTCGACGAAGTCCCGCTCGACGTTCGTGCCGGAGAACCGCGGGTAGGTGGTGCGGGCGATGAGGCCGTGCAGGGCGTGGCCGAACTCGTGGAAGAGCGTCTCGACCTCGTCCTGGATGAGCAGGGTGGGGGAGCCGGCGGACGGCTTCGCGACGTTGAGGTTGTTGACCACGACGGGCAGGGTGCCGAGCAGCTCGGACTGCTCGACGACCGGGTTCATCCACGCGCCGCCGCGCTTGCCGTCGCGCGTGTAGAGGTCGAGCAGGTACAGCCCCACGGGCTCGCCGTCGTCGCCGGTGACCTCGAAGACCCGGACCTCGTCGTTGTAGCCGTGCAGGTCCGGGCGTTCGGTGAAGCTCAAGCCGTACAGGACACCGGCGGCGTGGAAGACCCCGTCGTGCAGGACCCGGTCGGCCTCGAAGTACGGGCGGAGCGCGGTGCTGTCCGCGGCGAACTGCTCGCCACGCAGGATCTCGGTGGCGTACGCCCAGTCCCACGACTCGATGTCGAACCCGACCGTGCGCGATCGGACCGCACGTTCGTCGTCGGCGTTCCTTGCCGCGGCGCCGACGAGCGAGGACAGCAGCCCGTCGACGGCCTCGGGGGTCTTCGCGGTCTCGTCGGCGGTGACCACGGCGGCGTGGTTCGGGAACCCGAGCAGCTCGGCGCGCTCGGCCCGCAGCCGGACGATGCGCAGCAGCACCTCGCGGTTGTCGTACTGGTTGCCGCGACGACCGCGGGCGAGCGAGGCGCGCATGATCCGCTCGCGCAGGTCGCGGTTCGCCAGCGAGGACAGCCACGGGTGTCCGGTGTAGAGCGGCAGCGTGACGAGCCAGCCGTCCAGGCCCCGGTCGGCGGCAGCGGCGGCCGCGGCGGACTTCGCCCCGTCGTCGAGCCCCTCGAGCTCGTCCTCACTCGTCACGTGCACGGCGGAGTCGTTGGTGTCCTCGAGCAGGTTCCGCTCGAAGGTCGTCGTGAGGGTCGAGAGCTCCTGGTTGATCGCGGTCAGACGCTCCTTGCCCGCGTCGTCGAGGCCCGCGCCCGCCAGGGTCATCTCGGCGTGGGTCCGCTCGACCAGGCGCAGCGCCTCACCGGTCAGCCCGGCGGCCTCGGCGCCGTCGAGCACCTCCTGCACGCGGGCGTACAGGCGGGAGTCGAGCGTGATCGCGTCACGGTGGGCGGCGAGGAGCGGGGAGACCTCGGCTTCGAGGTCGTGCAGCTCCGGGGTCGAGTCGGCCGACGACAGCGTGAAGAACACGTGGCTGACGCGGGTCAGCAGCTGCCCGGATCGCTCGAGTGCGACCAGGGTGTTCTCGACCGTCGGGGCGTGCGGGTCGGTGGCGATGGCCTCGACCTCGGCGCGCTGCTCGGCCATGCCGGCCTCGAACGCCGGTCGGTAGTGCTCGAGTCGCACGTCGCCGAAGGGCGGCAGGGCGTAGGGGAGGGTGCTCGGGACGTCGAACGGGGTTGCCATCTGCCCACCCTATGCACGGGTGCTGGAGTCCGTTCCTTCCCATGGCACCCGGACTGGGAAGCGGAATCGGGCATACCTGGTCGAAAGAACCGACCAGGTACGCCCGGAACGACCAGGTACGCCCGGAACGGCCCGGCAGGCGTCCCCGCGCCCGGCGCGACCAGCGGACGGACGGGAGGCCCGTGGCGGCGCCGCCACGCTCCTCCCCCCACCGGCACGGCCGTCGCGCCGCTGGCGCGTCGCACTGGAACCGGCGGCGTGGGCCCAGTCCGCATCGCGGTCGCGTGTCAGCGCATCGCGGCGTCGATCAGGGTCACCGCGGCACGACGCGCGTGCGCGGCCGGCGCCGTGGTGCCGGCGATGGCCGCGGTGGTCTGCGCGCCCTCGGCGAGCAGTGCGAGCTGCGCGGCGAGTTCCTCGGCGTGCTCGGGGTCGGCGACGACCTCGGTGGTGAGCCGCTGCACGAACTGCTGGAACGAGTCCTTGTGCTCGCGCGCGATCTCGGCGACGGCGGGCGAGGTCGCGCCGAGCTCGCCGAAGGCGTTGATGAACCCGCAGCCGCGGAACGTGTCGTCGCCGAACCACGACTCCAGGAAGTCGTAGACCGCCAGGAGCTTGTCGCGCGGGCTGGCCGCAGCCTCGACCGCGCCGTGCACGCCCTGCTCCCACATGTCGTGGCGGCCGGCGAGCACCGCGGCGATGAGCTGCTCCTTGCCGGGGAACGCCGCGTACAGCTTCTTGAGGGAGACCCCGGCGCCCGTGCGGATCTCGTCCATCCCCACGGACTGGATCCCGCGCGTGTAGAACAGCTGGTCCGCGACCTCGACGATGTGTGCTCGGACGTCCGGCTCGACGGTGCTGGTGGCCATGTGTGTACCCCGTTCCCTGAGTGTTCACCGCTCTCGAGTTGCGCTGGGAACGGGCGTTCTCTACTGTAGTCCACATCGGCGGAGAACGATCGTTCTCCGGGATACTCAGGGAAGGAACGATCATGGGTGCCATCACCGTCGGAACCGAGAACAGCGTCGACATCGAACTCCACTACGAGGACAAGGGCCAGGGGCAGCCGATCGTGCTGATCCACGGCTTCCCCCTCGACGGCAACTCGTGGGAGGGGCAGGTCCCGATGCTCCTCGAGGCCGGCTACCGCGTCATCACGTACGACCGCCGCGGCTTCGGCCAGTCCTCGCAGCCGTCCACCGGCTACGACTACGACACCTTCGCCGACGACCTGCACACGGTCCTGACGACCCTCGACCTGCGCGACGTGATCCTCGTCGGCTTCTCGATGGGCACCGGCGAGATCGCCCGCTACATCGGCCGCCACGGTGAGGACCGGATCGCGAAGGTCGCGTTCCTCGCCTCGCTCGAGCCGTTCCTCGCCATCACCGACGACAACCCCGACGGCGCCGGCCCGATGTCGTTCTTCGAGGGCATCGCCGCCGACGTGGCGAAGGACCGTTACGCGTACTTCACGAACTTCTACCAGGACTTTTTCAACCTGTCGGAGAACCTCGGCACCCGCATCTCCGAGGAGCAGGTCCGCAACGCCTGGAACGTCGCGGCAGGCTCCGGCTCGATCGCGTCCGCCGCAGCACCCCTGACCTGGCCGACCGACTTCCGTCAGGACATCCCGAAGGTCACCGTCCCCGCCCTGATCGTGCACGGCACGTCGGACAACATCCTCCCGATCGACGCCACCGGCCGACGCTTCACCCAGGCGCTGCCCGCGGCGAAGTACGTCGAGATCGAGGGCGCCCCGCACGGCCTGCTCACCACGCACACCGCCGAGGTGAACGAGGTCCTGCGCACCTGGCTCGCCGAGTCCTGATCCCTCGGCGATCACGCGGGCGCTCCCCGGCGGGGTGCCCGCATCGTGAGCACGAATGGTCGGGTTCCCACCGGGGACCCGACCATTTCTGCACTCCAAGCGCCGCGCAGCGAGCAGCGCGCGCCGCGCAGCGCGCCGCGCGCTAGTCCTCTTCGCCCGCGTCGTCGGGGTTCGTCACCTGGGCGTGCCCGAGCGCGTCGAGGTGGATCGAGGTGCCGTCGTCGAGCTCGACGATCGGCTTGCCCTCGAGGAACGTCAGGGTCCAGCCCCACGTCGCCGTGTCGACGGACTCCGCCGCCAGCTCGTCCTCGACCCCGCGCACGGCGACGACCATCGTCTCGGGTAGTCGCGCAGGCGGCTCCCCACCCACGTTCCAGCGTGTGCCCAACTGCATCCGTGCCTCCAGTCCGGTGGTTGACGGGCCGGGTCACCAAGGCGACCCGGCCCGGACAGGCGACGTTACGCCTGCTGCTCCGCGAGCTCGATCTCGGTGACGGCGAGCTCGTCGCCGTCGACGAACGACAGGTTCTCGATGCGGCCGACGGCCGCCAGGTCGACCGCCGCGCGCTCGATGAGCACCCGCGTCTCGGCGGGTGCCGCGACGACCGCACGCGTCACAGGCGTCTTCTGCGAGGCCTTCGCCGCCGTCTTCGCGCCGCGGATCCCGATGAGCGCCTGTCCGACGGCCGCGAGCAGCCCGGTGGGGGCCGCGTCGGTCGGCAGGTCGGCCGCGGTCGGCCAGGAGGCCCGGTGCACGCTGGTGTCGTGGGTCCAGGCCCACACCTCCTCCGTCGCGTACGGGAGGAACGGTGCCAGCAGGCGGAGCAGCACGTCGATCGCGCCGCGCAGCGCCAGGACCGCGCTCGCCTGCGTCTCGTGCGTCGCGTCGGACGCGGTGCCGTAGGCACGCTCCTTCACGAGCTCGAGGTAGTCGTCGCAGAACGTCCAGAAGAAGCGCTCGGTGATCTCGAGGGCACGCGCGTGGTCGAACCCGTCGAACGCCGCGGTGGCCTGCTCGACGACGGCACCGAGCTCGGCGAGCATGTCGACGTCGAGCGCCTCGGTGACGCTCGTGGCGCCCTCGGGCAGCGGGAAGCCGTAGACGAACTTCGCCGCGTTGAGCACCTTGATCGCCAGACGACGGCCGACCTTGATCTGCTTCGGGTTCTGCGGGTCGAAGGCTGCGTCCGTGCCGAGCTTGGAGGAGGCCGCCCAGTAGCGGACCGCGTCGGCGCCGTGCTGCTCGAGGATGGACAGCGGCGTGACGACGTTGCCCTTCGACTTCGACATCTTCTTGCGGTCGGGGTCCACGATGAAGCCGGAGATGGAGGCGTGCTTCCACGGCACCACGTCGGCCTCGAGCTGGCTGCGGAGCACGGTCGTGAACAGCCAGGTGCGGATGATGTCCTGCGCCTGCGGGCGGACGTCGTACGGGTACACCAGGTCGTAGAGCGCCGGGTCGGTCTCCCACTTGCCCGCGAGCTGCGGGGTGAGCGACGAGGTGGCCCAGGTGTCCATGACGTCGAGTTCGCCCTGGAACCCGCCAGCCACGCCGCGCTGGTCCTCGGTGAAGCCGGGGGCGGGCTCGGAGGCCGGGTCGACGGGCAGCTGCGCCTCGGTCGGGACGATCGGCTGGTCGAACACCGGGTTGCCGTCGGCGTCGAGCGGGTACCAGACGGGCAGCGGCACGCCGAAGAAGCGCTGGCGCGAGATGAGCCAGTCGCCGGACAGGCCACCGACCCAGTTGTCGTAGCGCACCCGCATGAAGTCCGGGTGGAACGCGATCTCCTCGCCGCGCTGGCGGAGCGTGCTCTTCAGCTGCTCGTCGCGCGCACCGTTGACGATGTACCACTGGCGGGTCGACACGATCTCGAGGGGCTTGTCGCCCTTCTCGAAGAACTTCACCGGGTGCTGGATGGTCTTGACGTCACCGGTCAGCTCGCCGGACTCCGTCAGCGCGTCGACGACGACCTTCTTGGCCGAGAACACGGTCTTGCCGGCCATCTCGGCGTAGAGCTCCCGGCCCGTCGCGGACTCGATCCAGGCGGGCTCGTCCGAACGCACGCGGCCGTCGAAGCCGATGATCGCGCGGTTCGGCAGCTGCAGCTCGCGCCACCACACGACGTCGGTGGTGTCACCGAAGGTGCAGACCATCGCGATGCCGGCACCCTTGTCCTTCTGCGCCAGGTGGTGTGCGAGCACCGGGACCTCGACGTCGAACAGGGGGGAGCGGACCGTGGTGCCGAAGAGGTCCTGGAACCGCTCGTCGTCCGGGTGCGCGACCAGGGCGACGCAGGCCGGCAGGAGCTCGGGGCGGGTGGTCTGGATGACGACGTCGTCGCCGCCGTCGGTGCGGTGGAAGGCGATGCCGTGGTACGCGCCGGGCATCTCCTTGTCCTCGAGCTCGGCCTGCGCGACCGCGGTGCGGAACGTGACGTCCCACAGGGTCGGGGCGTCGGCCTGGTAGGCCTCGCCGCGCTCGAGGTTGCGCAGGAACGCGCGCTGGGCGCTGGCCCGCGAGGTGTCGTCGATGGTGCGGTACGACTGGGTCCAGTCGACCGACAGCCCGAGCGTGCGGAAGAGCTCCTCGAACTGCTGCTCGTCCTGCACGGTCAGGCGCTCGCACAGCTCGATGAAGTTGCGGCGCGACACGGGCAGCTGGTCGGCGGCCTTCGAGGACTTGCCGTCCCCGCCCTCGAACGGCGGCGTGAACTCGGGGTCGTACGGCAGCGTCGGGTCGCAGCGGACGCCGTAGTAGTTCTGCACACGGCGCTCGGTGGGCAGACCGTTGTCGTCCCAGCCCATCGGGTAGAAGACGTGCTTGCCGCGCATGCGCTCGAACCGGGCCTTGAGGTCGGTGTGCGTGTACGAGAACACGTGCCCGATGTGCAGCGAGCCGGAGGCGGTGGGCGGCGGGGTGTCGATCGACCAGACGGCGTCGCGGTGACCGGCGGCGTCGCGGTCGAAGCGGTAGGTGCCGTCCTGCTCCCAGACCGGCCCCCAGACCTGCTCCAGTCCGTCGACGCTGGGCTTCTCGGGCATGGGCTTGGTCATGGGTGTGCCTTCCGTACGTGTGTGCGGCACCGAGTCCGTGATGAGGTGCCTGAGTGTTCCGCGCCTGACGCGCGGTGCCCCAATCGTAGCGGCCGTGCACGCGTACGCAGGCGGACGAACCGGTCGGACGCGGCCATCACCGAGCAGCGCCTAGCACACCGAACTGTCGGACACGCCCGGAGCCTGCTAGTCTTCCTGGGTTTGTCCGGCGAGCGCAGGGTTCGCAGGAGCTGCAACGTCGCCGTCCGCCGGACGCCCGAAGGAAGCACCGCACCCCGGAGGAACGACTTGGCACCGAACAACGCACCCCACCCGCACGGCGATCGGCCGTTGCGCACGAAGGGCGCCGCGAAGCGCGCTCGTCGCGATCTGACGAAGGACGACGTCACCGTCGTCGAGGAGTCGCTGCTCAAGCGTGCCGTCGCGGCTGCCGCGCTCGGCAACGCCATGGAGTGGTTCGACTTCGGCATCTTCGCGTACCTGACGGTCACCATCTCGCAGGTGTTCCTGCCGCAGGGCGACCCGGCCGCGAACATCGTCGCCACGTTCGGCTTCTTCGCCGCAGCGTTCATCGTGCGCCCGATCGGCGGTGCCGTGTTCGGCCCGATCGGCGACAAGATCGGCCGCCAGAAGGTCCTCGCGCTGACGATGATCCTGATGGCCGCCGGCACGCTCATGATCGGCCTGATCCCGTCGTACGACACGATCGGCTTCTGGGCCCCGGTCCTGCTGCTCGTCGCCCGCTTCGTGCAGGGCTTCTCGACCGGTGGTGAGTACGGCGGCGCCGCGACCTTCATCGCCGAGTACTCGCCCGACAAGCGCCGCGGCTTCATGGGCTCGTGGCTCGAGTTCGGCACCCTCGCCGGCTACGTGCTCGGCGCCTCGATCGTCACCGGCCTGCAGTTCGGCCTGTCCGAGGACGCCCTGCTCAGCTGGGGCTGGCGCATCCCGTTCATCATCGCGGGCCCCCTCGGCCTGATCGGCCTCTACCTGCGCCTCAAGCTCGAGGAGACCCCGGCGTTCCAGAAGCAGCAGGAGCAGGCCGCCGAGCGCGAGGGCCAGAAGACCCCGTTCCTCAAGCTCTTCGCCGAGAACTGGCGCTCGCTCATCATCTGCATCGGCCTGGTCCTGGTCTTCAACGTGACCGACTACATGCTGCTGTCGTACATGCCGACCTACCTCGAGCAGAACCTCGGCCAGAACGCCACGTTCGGCCTGATCCTCATCGTCATCGTGATGCTGCTCATGATGGTCGTCATCACCTTCGGTGGTCGGCTGTCCGACAAGTTCGGGCGCCGTCCGGTGCTCGCCGCCGGCTGCATCGGCTTCATCCTGCTGTCCTGGCCGGCCCTCAAGCTGGTCCAGACCGGCACCGGTGTCGGCGTCTTCGCCGGCCTGCTGATCCTCGGCGTCGTCCTGGTCACGTTCACCTCGACCATGCCGTCGACGCTGCCCGCGCTGTTCCCGACGATCATCCGCTACGGCGCCCTGGCGATCGCGTTCAACGTGTCGGTGTCGCTCTTCGGCGGGACCACCCCGCTCGCGACCGCTGCGCTCATCAACGCCGCGAAGGACGCCGGGTACGGCTGGGCCGAGGACATCCCCGCGTTCTACCTGATGCTCGCCGCCGTGATCGGCCTGGTCGCGGTGTACTTCACCAAGGAGACCGCCGCGAGCCCGCTCATGGGCTCCGGCCCGACGGTCGGCTCCGAGGACGAGATCGCCGGCGTCATCGAGGACTACAACGACCCGACGTCGGAGCTCGCGCAGTCCGACTGGGCGAAGGACTTCTCGACGAGCGAGATCCCGATCATCTCGACCGACGCCGCTCAGAAGGAACCCTCCGGTTCCTGACCACGGGGCCGCCCCGCGGCAACCCGGCCAGGAGGCCCGGTGCACGTCCGTCACGGACGCGCACCGGGCCTCCTGGCCGTACCAGGGCCGTCGGTGACGGCACGCGCGCAGCGACAGTCCACGGGCAGGAGCGCGCGTGGACTGTCGCTCAGTCCGTGAGGTCGGCTGCGGTCCCCGCGGCTGGGCCCGCTGCCAGCCGCTCCGCGGCGTGCAGCAGCCGCGCGGTCACCGGGTGCGCCGGGCGCGCGAAGACCTCGGCGGCGGGGCCGTGCTCGACGACCGCGCCGCGGTGCACCACGAGGACGTCGTCGGCCATCCGCCGGACCGCCCGGAGGTCGTGCGACACGAACACCATCGCCACGCCGGTCTCGTCGCGGAGCCGTTCGAGCAGCCGCAGCACGGCGTCCTGCACCGTGGCGTCGAGGGCGGTCACCGGCTCGTCGAGCACGATCACCTCGGGGTCGGTCGCCAGCGCACGGGCGATCGCGAGCCGCTGTCGTTGCCCGCCGGACAGGGTGCGGGGGGAGCGGGACCGCAGCACGGGGTCGAGGTCGACCTGCCGCAGTGCCGCGTCGGCC
Source organism: Curtobacterium flaccumfaciens (assembly GCF_013359815.1). Lineage (GTDB taxonomy): Bacteria > Actinomycetota > Actinomycetes > Actinomycetales > Microbacteriaceae > Curtobacterium > Curtobacterium flaccumfaciens. Next base: position 71,702 of record NZ_JABMCF010000028.1, read on the forward strand.
CGGTCGCCGAGCGCACCGCGTGCCCGCCGCTCGTCTCCGCGTGAGAACGCGTCGGCGAGGACCCGCTCCACGTTCCACCGTTCGTCGAACGTCGCGCCGGGGTCCTGCACGACGGCCGCGACCCGGTGCCGTCGGGTGCGTCGCTCGCGTTCGGGCAGTGGAGCCCAGGGTTCGTCGTCGAGCGTGACCGTACCGGCGTCGAGTGTCTCGAGCCCGAGGAGCATCCGCGCCAGCGTCGTCTTGCCCGAGCCCGAGGCGCCGATCACCCCGAGCACCCGGCCGCGTTCGAGCCTGAACGACACGTCGTCCACCGCGAGCATCCCGCCGTAGCCGCGCGAGAGCCCCTGCGCCGCGAGCACGTCCCTCGCACCGTGCGAGGTCGGTTCCGAACCGTGCGAGGATCCGGCTCCCGTGCGAGCCTCGACGCCTCGCACGGTATCCGGAACCTCGCACCGAACCACAGCGGGCGCCGCCGCGGCAGCACCGGCCGCGCGCACCAGCGCCCGGGTCGCGGGGTGCTGCGGCGCCGCGAAGACCTCGGCGACCGCGCCCTGCTCGACGATCCGGCCCTCGTGCACGACGGCGACCCGGTCCGCCCACCCCGCGACGAGCCCCAGGTCGTGCGTGATGACGAGCAGTCCGGCACCCCGGGTCTGCGCGCCACGCAGCTGTTCCATCACGGTGACGGCGACCTCGGCGTCGAGCGCCGTCGTCGGTTCGTCGGCGACCAGCAGCGCGGGGGACCCGACGGTCGCTGCGGCGATGAGGGCCCGCTGTCGCATCCCGCCCGACAGGGTCCCGGCGAGCCGGCCGTCGGTCGCGATGTCCGGGTCGAGGCCCACCGCGGCCAGGGCGTCGCGCACGGCGTCCACGCGCTCGGCCGCACGCATCTCGGTGTGCAGGCGGAGGCTGTCGGCGACCTCGCGCCCGACGGGGCGAAGCGGGTCCAACGCGCCCAGGGCCTCCTGGCCGACGTAGCCGACCCGTGATCCCCGCAGCCGGCGCCACCGCCGGTCCGTGTACCCGCCGACGTCGACGCCGTCGACCGTGAACACGTCGGCGTGCACGGCGGCGCCGGGCGCGGACAGGCCGAGCACGGCGCGGGCGGTGACGGTCTTGCCGGAGCCGGACGCCCCGACCAGGGCGACGCACTCGCCGGCGTCGACGCGCAGGTCGACTCCGTGCACGATCGGGGTGCCGCCGATGGCGACGGTGAGCCCGCGGACGTCGAGGACGGCGCTCACCGCGCGGCCCCGGTCCGTCGGATCGCCCGGCCGAGCACGGTGACGGCGGTCGCGAGCACCACGATCGCGAGTCCGGGGAAGGTGCTCATCCACGGTGCGGTCTGCAGGTAGGTGCGACCGTCGGCGAGCATCGCGCCCCACTCCGGCGCGGGCGGGGGCGTGCCGACGCCGAGGTAGCTCAGCGCCGAGGCCCACACGACCGCCTGCCCGACCCCGAGCGTGGCGACGGCGACGACGGGCCAGAGCGCCGTCGGCAGCACGTGCCGGACCACGGTGCGGGCGGGGGAGCGGCCGAGCAGCACCGCCGTCTCGACCACCTGCGAACTCCGGGCGGCCCGGACCAGGCCGCGCACGATCCGGGCGTACCCGGGAGCGGTCGCGAACCCGACGGCGAGCACCGCCGGCACCGGACCCGGACCGGTCACGGCGATGACGACCAGGGCGACGAGCAGCAGCGGCAGGGCGAACGCGACCTCGGTGACGCGGCCGATGACGGCGTCGAGCAGGCGTCCGAGTCGTCCGGCCCCGGCACCGAGCCCGGCGACGACGCCGAGCAGGACGCCCACGCCGCCGCCGATCAGGGTCGCGGCGACGCCGACGACGAGCGATGCCCGGGTCCCCGCGACCACCCGCGCCAAGACGTCGCGTCCGGACTCGTCGGTGCCGAACGGGTGCGCGCCGCTCGGGGCGGCCAGGGCATCTTCGGGGTGCACCGCGAGTGGGTCCCCGCCGCCGAGCAGGGCGGGCCACACCGCCGCCACGACGGCGACCAGGACGACCACCCCCGCGGCGATGCCGCCGGCGCCGAGCGTCCCCCCACGGACGCGCTCGGTGCCGACGGCGGTCTGGTGGCCGGGCGTTCCGGTCTGGAGGCCCGGGTCGGCGATCCCGCTCACCGCGCGCCCGCCGGACGGCCGGGCTCACGGCGTCGCGCACCGCCGGGGCGCAGGGCCGCGTTCCGTGCGGTGCTGCGCGGGTCGACGGCACGTTCGACGAGGTCGGCCACGGCCAGCACGACCACGTACGCGGCCGCCGACACCATCGCGATGCCGGCGACGAGCGGCATGTCCCGCTGGGTGACCGCGGTGACCAGGGCGCGGCCGATGCCGGGCAGGGCGAACACGGACTCGACGACCACGGCCCCGGAGACGAGCGACCCGAAGGCCCACGCGGACAGCGCGATCCCGGGCAGGGCGGCGTGCCGGAGCAGGTGCCGTCCGAACAGGCCGAGGCGGGTCTCGCCCCGACCCCGGGCGGCGAGTGCGAAGGCGGAGCGCTGCGCGTCGACCACGCCGTCGCGCACGGTCTCGGCCAGGTACCCGGCGACCGGCACGGCCACGGTCAGCACCGGGAGCACCCAGCCGCGCGCGGTGCCGTCACTGACCGCCGGCACCCACCCCAGGGACGTGGCGAACACGACGATGAGCACGCTGCCGAGCCAGAAGTGCGGCATCACGCTCGCGGTGACGCTCAGGGCGCTGGTGAGCCCGGCGGCGATCCGGCCGCGTTGCGTCGAGGCCCAGGCGGCGACGATCGCCAGCACCCAGGCGACGACGAGGCCGGCGACCGCGAGCGTCAGCGTGACGGGCAGCTGCTGGGCGAGGAGCGTCGCGACCGGGGTGCGGAAGGCGTACGAGTCGCCGAGCTGGCCGGTCGCCAGGCGTCCGAGGAACACCGCGTACTGCACCAGGACCGGCTGGTCGAGGCCGTACTCGTGGCGGACCTGGGCGACGGCCTCGGACGAGGCCTGCGAGCCCGGTCCGCCGAGGATCGCGAGCGCCGGGTCACCGGGGATGAGCCGGATCGCGACGAAGACGATCGTCGCGACGGCCCAGAGCACGCCGATGCCCCCGGCGAGCCGCCGGACGGCCCACCAGACCCATCGCATCCGTGTCAGCGGTCGATCCAGGCGGTGCCGAACCACGGCGTCGAGACCGGGGTGGCCCGGATGCCGTGCACGGACGAGCGCACCAGGAAGTGGTTCTGCTGGTCGTACAGGGGGAGCACGGTGTCGCTCGCCAGGATCGCCTTCTGCGCCTGCTCGTACAGGTCGGCGCGCTCGTCGGCGTCCGAGGTGCGGGCGGCCTGCTCGAGCAGCCGGTCGACGGCGGGGTCGTCGAGCTGGGCGAGGTTCGCGAAGTAGCCCGACGGTGCCGGTTCGATGCTCGCGCTGTCGTACAGGATGCGCAGGACGTCGGGGCCGACCTTCGTGTACGGGGCGCTGACGACGTCGTACTCGTTCGCGGCGAGGGCGGCGTACCAGCTGGACAGGTCGAGTTCGTCGAGCACGACCTTGAACCCGACGGCCTTCTCGGACGCCTGGATCTGCTGGAACAGGCTGCGCTCGGCCGGCACCGACTGGTTCGTCGAGACGGGGAACGTCACGGTGAGCTGCTGGCCGTCCTTCTCGCGGATGCCGTCGGACCCGACCTTCCACCCGGCGTCGTCGAGGAGCTGCTTCGCCTTGGTGGGGGAGTAGTCGAACCGGCTCTTCTCGGAGTACGCGAGCGGCTCCGCGCTCGAGAGCACCGAGTACGAGCGCTTCGCGGTGCCGAGGAACAGCGACTGCAGGCCGGGGTCGATCTCGGCACCGGCGATGAAGGCCTGGCGCACTGCTTCGTCACGGAAGACCCCGTGCCCGGAGTTCAGCTCGAGCCGGTTCGAGGCGCCGGGGCGCGGGGCGTCGAGGTCGCGGATGGCGCCCTTCGCCGACGCGGCCTTGAGCTGGTCGGGCTGGGCGTTGTCGATCACGTCGACCTGGCCGGACTGCAGTGCGGCGTAGCGCGAGGTCGAGTCCGGCAGGAACCGCCACGTGATGCCGGACAGGCGCGGCTTCGTCGCACCCCAGTAGTCGGTGTTCTTCGTCAGGGTGACGCGGTCGCCGTGCTTCCAACCGGTGACCTCGAAGGGTCCGGTGCCGACCGGGGACTCGCAGTTCGTTGCCTGCTTCCGTTCGAGCGCCTTCGGGGACTCCATGCCCACCCAGGGCTGCGAGAAGGACTCGAGCAGCGCGCTGTCCGGTCGGCTCAGCGTCAGCGTGACGGTGTGCTCGTCGGTGGCGGTCGCCTTCGTGATGGACTGCAGCGCCAGGTACCCGGTGCTCGAGGCGGTGGCCGGGTCCTGCACGTGCTCGAGGTTCGCCACGACCGCGGCGGCGTCGAACGGGGTGCCGTCGGTGAAGGAGACGTCGTCACGCAGGGTGAACGTCAGGGTCTTCCCGTCGTCGCTCGTGCTCCACTTCGTCGCGAGTTCCGGCGTGGGCTTGCCGTCCTCGAGTCCGACGAGCTCCTCGATGTACTGCGTCGCCAGGAGTGCCTGCGGGTAGTTGCCGCCGACGTGCGGGTCGAGGCAGGTCGGTTCGGCGTCGCCGGAGGCGTAGGTGAGCGTGCCGCCCGCGACCGGGGTGCTGCTCCCGGTGCTCGTGCCCGGTCCGCTGCAGGCAGCGAGGACGAGCAGGACCGCCGAGGCGCCCGCGACGGCGGTGATGGTTTTCTGTACTGAGTCCAAGATCATGGCTGACCGAGTCTAGCGGTTTACTGGGGCCCATGGACGAACCGATCCGCCGCGGTGGCCGACCCCGACGCTCGAGCGCCGAGGTCCTCGCGGACGCCGCCGCCGAGCTCTTCCTCGAGCAGGGGTACGGACGCACCACGGTCGACCAGATCGCCGCGCGCGCCGGGGTCAGCCGTGCGACGTTCTTCAACTACTTCCCGGCGAAGGCCGACGTGATGTGGCTCGAACTCGACGCCGCCGTCGCCGGGCTGCCCGGGTACCTCGCCGCGTCGACCGAGCCGAGCGTCGTCCGGGCCGTCGAGCAGGCGCTCCTCGCCGCTGCCCGTGCCCACGACCCCGAGCGGGTGCCGTGGGCCGTCGCGCAGGCCGAGGTGATGGGCATCGGGCCCGAGCTGGTGGCGGGCGTCGCGGTCCGGGTGACGGCGCAGCACGAGGCCGTCGCCGCCTTCGTCGCGGGCCGCACGGGGGAGCAGCAGCGCTCGCTCTGGCCGCAGACGGTGTCCGGCGCGATGCTCGGTGCCGCCGCCGCGGCGTTCGGGGTGTGGGTCACCGACGGGGTCGGCCGCCGTGCGCTCGTCGAGTACGTCGCGGCGGCGCTCACCCCGGTGGTCGCGGGCCTCGACGCCCGCTGACACGCCGGCGTCTTCGCGCGACGCCGCCTCGACGGCGAGACGCCGCTGAAACCGGCGGCGTCTCGAGCCCGTGGCGGCGTCTTGCTGGTACGCGGGCGTCCCCCGCGCCGCGCGCGGGGCGGTGGTCGTGACCGACGGTCGGTCTGGAGGCTCGTGGCGGCCTGGCACCGCGCCTCCCGTCCGCCGCTCGGTCGCCCACAGAACACGCCGTCGTCTTCGCATGACGCCGCCTCGCAGGCGAGACGCCGCCGAATGAGGCGGCGTCTCGAGCCCGGGGCGGCGTCAGACGGACACGCCGGCGTCTTGCGACACGAACCCGGCCACCCGGCCACCCGGCCACCCGCGCGCCCAGTCGACGCTCACTCCGTGCGCAGGGTCCCCGCCCCACCGGACGCCACGTCCGAAGCCGTCCCGTCGCGCACGACCTCGGGCACGTCGCCGTCGGTCGGCACCAGCGACTCGTCGCCCGGGTAGCTCAGGGTGAGGACGGCCTCCTCGATGTACGGGCTGTCCTCGAGCGACTGCTCCACGTCGCGCAACCGCACCGCCACGTGCTCCTCGGTCTCGTTGCCCGTCAGGTCGACGGCCGCGACGAGGTACACCCGCGACGGCCCCACGAACTCCAGGTGCAGGTAGGTGACCCGCTCGACCTGCGACCGGCCCAGCAGCTCGACGAGCACCGCGTTCTCGAGCTCCGGGGACGTGCTCTCGCCGAGCAGGAACCGGCGGTTGCGGTCGATCAGGACGATCGCCACGACCCCGAGCAGCACACCGATCGCGATGGAGCCGAGCGCGTCGAAGACCGCCAGCCCGGTGACCTGGTGCAGGAACACCCCGAGGAACGCCACGACCAGGCCGATCAGCGCCGCCGCGTCCTCGGCGAACACCGCACGGAGCGTCGGGTTCGACGACTGCAGCACGTGCCGCAGGACCGGGACCTTGCGCTTCGTCGCGGCGCCGTGCGCCTGTCGGTACGCCTGCAGGAAGCTCGTGCCCTCGAGCAGGAACGCGACCCCGAGCACGACGTAGTTGAGGACGACGTCCTCGGCCGGCCCGGTGTCCCCGAACTCCGAGATGCCGTGGTAGATCGACACGATCGCGCCGGCCGTGAACAGGCCGAACGCGGCGAACATCGACCAGATGTACGTCTCGCGTCCGTACCCGAGCGGGTGCGCGGTGTCCCGCTTCTTGCCGCCCCGTCGTTCCGCGACGAGCAGGAATACCTCGTTGCCGGTGTCCGCCCAGGAGTGCGCCGCCTCGGCCACCATCGAGGCCGAACCCGAGACGAGCGAGGCGACGGTCTTCGCGATCGCGACGAGCAGGTTCGCCCCGAACGCGATCAGGACGGTGACGAGTGACTCGGGGCGTTCTTCTGCGGGCATCACTCAAGCATGCTCCCGTCCGGTAAAGTCGTGTTCCACGAGCGTCGATCCGGCCATCACCGGGGAGCTTCCGGAAGAACACGGAGCGCACCAGCGCCTCCGTCAGTAGAACCGGGCGGGTTCGGGACCGTCACCATCCCCGACACAGAGTGGTCGCACAGCGCACGTTGGGCGGCAAACGAGGTGGTACCGCGGAACCTGTTTCCGTCCTCGTGGAGATCGAGCGAACCCACAAGGAGTCCCGGTGCCGTACCCGTTGAACGCCGATGCCGATGGCGTCGTCCCCTCGCCGAGCTTCCCCGCCGTCGAGCGGGGCATCCTCGCCTTCTGGAAGCGCGACGACACGTTCCAGGCGTCCATCGACGCGCGACAGGGCTGCCCGGAGTGGACCTTCTACGACGGCCCGCCCTTCGCCAACGGCCTGCCGCACTACGGGCACCTCCTGACCGGCTACGCCAAGGACGTCTTCCCGCGCTACCAGACCATGCGCGGCAAGCAGGTGCACCGCCGCTTCGGCTGGGACACCCACGGCCTGCCCGCCGAGCTCGAGGCGATGCGGCAGCTCGGCATCACCGAGAAGCACGAGATCGACGCCATGGGCATCGACGTCTTCAACGCCGCCGCCAAGAAGTCCGTGCTGCAGTACACCGACGAGTGGCAGGAGTACGTCACCCGCCAGGCGCGCTGGGTCGACTTCGAGGACGACTACAAGACCCTCGACGTCACCTTCATGGAGAGCGTGGTCTGGGCGTGGAAGCAGCTCTGGGACAAGGGCCTGGCGTACGAGGGCTTCCGGGTCCTGCCGTACTGCTGGAACGACCAGACGCCGCTGTCCAACCACGAGCTGCGCATGGACGACGACGTCTACAAGATGCGCCAGGACCAGTCCGTCACCGTCTCGTTCCCGCTGCACGGCGACCGCGCTTCCGCGCTCGACCTGACCGGTGTGCGGGCGCTCGCCTGGACGACGACCCCCTGGACCCTCCCGACGAACGCCGCGCTCGCGGTCGGTCCGGAGATCGCGTACGCGGTCGTCCCGGCAGGGCCTGGAGGCGCGGCTGACGGTGCCGACGCCGGTTCCGTCTCCTACCTGCTCGCGTCCGACACCGTGGCCGCGCACGCGAAGGAGCTCGGCTACGCCTCGGGTGACGAGGCGCTCGCCGCCGTCGCGCGCACGCTGACGGGCGCCGAGCTCGACGGTGTCGAGTACGAGCGGCTGTTCGACTTCCTAGCCGACCAGGAAGGGTACGAGAACGCTTGGCGAGTACTGGTCGCCGAGTACGTCGAGACCGGTGAGGGCACCGGCATCGTGCACCAGGCCCCGGCCTACGGTGCCGACGACCAGGAGGTCTGCGCCGCCGCCGGCATCCCCGTCGTGCTGTCCCTCGACGAGGGCGGCGTCTTCACGTCGCAGTTCGGCGAGGTCGCCGGCATGCTCTGGTCGGACGCGAACAAGCCGCTGACCAAGGCCGTCCGCGACGCCGGGCGACTGCTCCGCCAGGCGTCCTACGAGCACAGCTACCCGCACTGCTGGCGGTGCCGGAAGCCCCTCATCTACAAGGCCGTCTCGTCGTGGTTCGTCCGCGTCACCGAGCTCCGCGACCGCATGGGCCAGCTCAACCAGGACATCAACTGGGTGCCGGACAACGTCAAGGACGGCCAGTTCGGCAAGTGGGTCGGCAACGCCATCGACTGGTCGGTCTCGCGCAACCGCTACTTCGGCACGCCGATCCCGGTGTGGCAGTCCGATGACCCCGAGTACCCGCGCACCGACGTGTACGGCTCGCTCGCCGACATCGAGCGCGACTTCGGTCGGCTGCCGGTGAACGCCGAGGGCGAAGTGGACCTGCACCGGCCGTTCATCGACGACCTGACGCGGCCGAACCCCGACGACCCGACGGGCAACTCGACGATGCGCCGGATCACCGACGTGTTCGACGTGTGGTTCGACTCCGGGTCGATGCCGTACGCCCAGGTGCACTACCCGTTCGAGAACCGGGAGTGGTTCGAGTCGCACAGCCCGGCCGACTTCATCGTCGAGTACATCGGGCAGACGCGCGGCTGGTTCTACGTCATGCACGTGCTCTCCACCGCGCTGTTCGACCGGCCGGCGTTCCAGAACGTCATCAGCCACGGCATCGTCCTCGGCTCGGACGGCCAGAAGATGTCGAAGTCGCTCCGGAACTACCCGGACGTCTCCGAGGTCTTCGACCGCGACGGTGCCGACGCCATGCGCTGGTTCCTCATGTCCTCGTCGGTGATCCGCGGCGGCAACCTCGTCGTCACCGAAGAGGGCATCCGCCAGGGCGTCCGCGAGTTCATGCTGCCGCTGTGGTCGACGTACTACTTCTTCACCCTGTACGCGAACGCCTCGGGTCCGGACGGGTACCGGGCCCAGCGCCGGACCGACTCGACCGACGTGCTCGACCGGTACCTGCTCGCGAAGACCCGGGTCCTCGTCACCGACGTCCGGACGCACCTCGACGCGCTCGACACCCCACTCGCGGCCCAGGCCGTCCGCGACTTCGCCGACGTGCTCACGAACTGGTACGTCCGCCGCTCGCGCGACAAGTTCTGGACCGGGGCCGACGCGGACGCCGGCGCCGAGACCCGTGCGGCGTTCGACACGCTGTACACCGTGCTCGAGACCCTGACCCGGGTCGCCGCCCCGCTCGCGCCGCTCGTCACCGAGGAGATCTGGAAGGGCCTGACCGGCGGACGCAGCGTCCACCTGACGGACTTCCCGGACCCCGACGAGTTCCCCGCCGACGACGCCCTCGTCGACGCGATGGACCGCGTGCGCGACGTCGCCTCGAAGGGTCTGGCGCTCCGCAAGGCCACCGGCAAGCGCGTCCGCCTGCCCCTGGCCACGCTGACCCTGGTGGTGCCGGACCCGGCCGCGGTCGAACCGTTCGCCGACATCCTGCGCGACGAGCTCAACGTCAAGCGCGTGGTGCTCGAGGCCCAGGCCGAGGAGTCGCTGGCGCAGTACGGCATCGAGCGGAAGCTCACCGTCAACGCCCGCGTCGCCGGCCCCCGCATCGGCAAGCAGGTGCAGCAGGTGATCCCGGCCGCCAAGAAGGGCGACTGGACCGCGACCGACTCCGGCGTGACCGTCGGTGGCGTCGACCTGATCGAGGGCGAGTACTCGCTCGACCTCACCGTGGCCGACGCCTCGGTGGCCGTGGCGTTCCTCGACGAGGGCGGCTTCGTCGTGCTCGACACCGTGACGACGCCCGAGCTCGAGGCCGAGGGGCTCGCCCGTGACGTCGTCCGCGCCGTCCAGCAGGCCCGCCGCGACGCCGACCTCGACGTCAGCGACCGCATCGCCCTGACCCTCCGGGTGGACGACACGGCCGACGGCGCGGTCCGCGCGCACCAGGAGCTCATCGCGGGGGAGACCCTGGCGACGAGCGTCGAGATCGTGCCCCTCGGGGCGGACGACACCACCACCGACGTCGGTGACGGTGCGAAGGTATCCGTGGAGGTAGCACGCGCATGAGTGACCACGACCAGTACGACGACCACGAGGCGAACGAGGAGTTCGTCGGACACGACGAGTTCGACGGGCGCAGTGCGGACGGCATCCGGATCCCGGTCGGCCCCTCCGGCGACGCTCCGGCCGACGCCGTGCCCTACGGCGGCGACGACGACGAGGTCCGCCGCGTCGAGGCCGCCCTGTACGCCCGCATCGGCGAACAGGCCCCCGAGCGCCGGCTGACCGCCACGCGCCGCGCCGTCGAGCTGCTCGGCGACCCGCACCTGGCGTACCCGGTGATCCACGTGACGGGCACGAACGGCAAGACGTCGACCGCGCGCACCATCGAGAGCATCGTCCGGGCCCACGGTCTGCGCACCGGCCTGATGACGAGCCCGCACCTGGTGTCGATCCGGGAGCGCATCGTGGTCGACGGCCAGCCGATCGCGGCCGACCGGTTCGTCGAGAACTGGGACGACATCGCCCCGGTGCTCGAGATCACCGACCGCGAGCTCGCCGACAAGGGCGAACTCCCGCTGACCTTCTTCGAGGCGCTCACCGTGCTCGCCCTGGCGTGCTTCGCCGAGGCCCCGGTGGACGTCGCCGTGATCGAGGTCGGCATGGGCGGCGAGTGGGACTCCACCAACGTCGTGCAGAGCCAGGTGTCGGTGTTCACGCCGATCGCCATCGACCACGCGAAGCAGCTCGGTGCCACCGTGGCCGAGATCGCCCGCACCAAGTCGGGCATCGTCAAGCCGTCGTCCGCCGTGGTGTCGAGCCGGCAGGTCCCCGAGGCCCTCGCCGAACTCGAGCGCGCCGCCGAGCTCACCGAGTCCACCCTGGCCGTCGAGGGCACGGGATTCAGTGTCGTCGACGTCACCCCGGCCGTGGGCGGACAGCTCATCACCGTGCAGGGCATCGCTGGCCGCTACGACGACCTGTTCCTGCCGCTGTTCGGTCGGCACCAGGCCGAGAACGCCGCCGTGGCGATCGCGGCGGTCGAGTCGTTCCTCGGCCGCGGGGCCCAGGCCCTCGACGAGGACGTCCTGTCCGAGGGCATCGCCGGCACGACCAGCCCCGGTCGCCTGCAGCCCATCGCGACCGACCCGACCGTCGTCGTCGACGCCGCGCACAACCCGCACGGTGCGAAGGCCCTGGCCGAGGCGCTGCCGGTCGCGTTCCCGTCCGAGCACGTCGTCGGCGTCGTCGGGATCCTCGGCGACAAGGACGCCCGCGGGTTCGTCCGTGCGCTCAAGGACACCGTCGCCACGTTCGTCGTGACGCAGCCGCCAGGGGAGCGTGCGCTCGACGCGGACGAGTTCGCCCGGGTCGTCGTCGACGAGGTCGGCGAGGACCGCGTCGTCGTCGAGCCGTCCCTGGCGTCCGCACTGCAGGAAGCGCGCAGCCTGGCCGACGAGGCGGACGCCGAGGACGCCCTCGTGCTCGTCGCGGGCTCCATCGTGATGGTGGGCGCGGTCATGGACCTCGTGCACCGCGAAGGCGAGGCGAAGTGACGGACGCACCACGGGCCTCCCGGCCGGGCCGCGCACCGCGCACCCGGAAACCGCGCCGCGAACGCGGGGCGCAGGAGAGCCTGCTCTCGATCACGCTCGTGCTCGAGGCGATCATGTTCTTCTTCCCCATGCTCGTCGTCTTCGGCAAGGGCACGCTGCCGCCCGCAGCGGCCTTCGGCGGGGGCATCGGCGCGATCATCGTCCTCGCAGCTGCCTCACGTCTGATGGGCAACCGGGCCGGTGTATGGTTCGGGTGGCTGCTGCAGGCGGCCATCCTCGCCACCGGGTTCATCGAACCGTTCATGTTCGCGGTCGCCGTGGTGTTCCTGGCGCTGTGGGTCTTCTGCTTCGTCAAGGGCGGTCAACTGGACGGTCAGAACGCCGCGCGCCGAGCGGCCATGGGCGAGGACTGACCACCACATTCGACCCCGAACACAGGGAGTACTGCGTGTCCGACTTCGAAGAGACCCTCGTCCTCGTCAAGCCCGACGGCGTCGCCCGCCAGCTGACCGGTGAGATCCTCCGCCGGATCGAGGCGAAGGGCTACGAGCTCGTCGACCTGAAGATGCTCACCGCGCCGCGTGACCTGCTCGACGCGCACTACGAGGAGCACCAGGGCAAGCCGTTCTTCGAGCCGCTCGTCGAGTTCATGCAGTCCGGTCCGGTCGTCGCCGTGCGCGTCGCCGGCAACGGTGCGATCGCGGGCTTCCGCTCGCTCGCCGGCACCACCGACCCGACCTCGGCCGCGCCCGGCACCATCCGTGGTGACCTGGGCCGCGACTGGGGCCTCAAGGTGCAGCAGAACCTGGTCCACGGTTCGGACAGCCCCGAGTCGGCCGCGCGCGAGCTCGCGCTCTGGTTCGCCTGAGCGACGGGGACGACGTGACGAACAACGACCGACCCACCAAGAACGAGCGGCGTCAGCACGCCCGAGAGGTCGCACGCCAGCGCGCCGACGCCGAGAAGCGCCGCAAGCGCCGCAACAAGTGGTTCCTGCAGGGCGGCATCGGCCTGGGCATCGTGGCGATCGCCGCGATCATCGCGATCGTCGTGGTGAACGTGAACAACGCGCCCGTGGTGTCGGCAGCCGGGCCGAAGAACATGGCCACCGGCGCGATCCAGTTCACCGGCCAGGACGGCAAGGTCACCCCGGTGGCCACGCCGGCCGTCTCCCCGACGGGCTCGGCCTCGCCGGTCCCGACGGCGAACAGCGACGGTGCCGTGACGGTCACCGAGTACGTCGACTGGGCCTGCCCGGTCTGCAAGCAGTTCGAGGCGGCCTACTCCGACCAGATCCTCGACAAGGTGAAGTCGGGCGACGCGACCCTGGCGATCCAGCCGGTGTCGATCCTCGACCGCAGCTACGCGGGCTCCCGCTACGCCAGCCGCGCCGCGAACGCCGCCATGTGCGTGGCGAACTACGCGCCGGACAAGTTCCTCGACGTGCAGACGCAGTTCTTCGAGAACCAGCCGGCCGAGGGCACCAAGGGCCTGACCAACTCCGAGATCGCGAAGCTCGTCAAGGCGGGCGGCGCGACCGGTTCGGACCTGTCCCAGTGCCTGTCGTCCGAGCAGTTCAAGGGCTGGGTGACGAAGTCGACGCAGGCCGTCACCACGAACGAGGCGCTCGCGGGCACGCAGGGCTTCGGCACGCCGACGATCGTCGTCGACGGCACGCGCCTGGACGACCTGAGCACCGTCATCACCGCGATCGACGCCGCGGCGAAGTAGCACTCCCCGAACGACTGACGGCCCTCGCTCCCATCCGGGAGCGGGGGCCGTTCGTCGTGAGGGGGGCTAGGACGTCCCGCCGTGCTGCCGGACGAAGGCCGCGAACGCGTCGACGTCGGCGAGGGACGCTGCACCGTCCGCGTTGTACTGCTCGCCGTCGACGATGATCGTCGGCGTGCTCGTGATCCCGTCGAGCGACGAGTTCGGCACCGGGTCGTTCATCGCCCGGTTCGTGGCGTCGGCGACCCACGCGGCGAAGTCCTGCCGGGTGATGCACGGTGTCACGGCCGGGTCCGTCGCCCCGGCTTCGTGCGCGAGGGACGCCAGCTCGTCGTTCGTCAGTCCGCGCGTGCTCTCCGAGGGCTGGTGGTCGTAGAGCGAGCTGTTGAAGGCCAGGAACGCGTCCGGGTCGTGGTCCGCGACGCACGCGGCAGCCGCAGCGGAGCGGGTCGAGTACCGCGATCCGAGCGACACGCGGTCGAGCAGCCCGAGCGGATGCAGCTCGAGGGTGGCGGTTCCGTCCTCGACCCACTGTCGGATCCGGGGCATCTGGGCCGTCTCGAACTGGTTGCAGTACGGGCACATGTAGTCCGCGTAGATCGTGATGGCGGCCTTCGAGCCGTCCTGCGCGGTCGGCGTCGGGGTCCCGCCGTCGGGCACCGCTCGCGTCTCGACGGGCACGATCCTGCCGTGCACCCCGGTGAGCAGGACACCGTCGCTCACCGCGTTCCGCGGACCCGGCCCGGCGGGCTGCACGGAGTTCGCGATGACCAGGACGACCACCGTGACCACCGCGAGGCCACCGACGATGATCCCGCTGATGCCGAGTGTGCGGAGGCGCCGGCGTCGAGACTGCTCTGCCGCCCGTGCCGCTCGCGCGCGTTCCAGTGCGGCGTCGCGGCGCGCCCTGCTGCTCTCGTGCTCGCTCATCGATCCCGAGCGTAGGGGCAGCGGGGACGGCTCAGAAGCTGGTGAGGACCGCGGGGAACTTGATGATGATCGTGACGATGATGACCAGGTAGTTCGCCAGCACGAACGCCCAGCTGAAGGGCAGGAGCGACCGCCCGACACGCTGTGCCCCGGCGCCGAAGCGACCCTGGGCGGCGTTCCAGATCGTGAACACCCAGAACATCGGGATCGTCATCGACCAGACGAGCATGCACCACGGGCACAGCGCGCCGATGACGAACACGGTCTGCGTGAACAGCCAGGTCACGAACACCCACGCCAGGAAGACACCGGCGTTGAAGACGATCCAGAACCAGCGCGAACCGTTCCGGAACCCGGCGAGCAGCAGCACCGCGACCGCGATCGGGGCGACGAACCCCATGACGCCGAGCAGCGGGTTCGGGAACCCGAACAGGTGCCCCTGCCAGCTGGCCATCACGTCGGAGCAGTTGATGAACGGGTTCACGTCACAGCTCAGGACGGCCTTCGGGTTCTCGTACTTCGTGAACTCGTCGAGGACGAGCCGGAACGAGCCGAACAGGCCGACGATCCCGGTGACGAGCAGGAAGACCGCCATCGCGATCGGACGACGGGGGGCAGGTGCAGACGCGGTCACGCGGTCATCATCGCATGCGGGTTCCGGTGCTTTCCGGGTGCGGCATGCGATAATGCCTGGAGGTCGTGCGGCCAACCGCACACCGAAGAGAGCTTTCCGAGTGACGCCCCACCGGGCCGAACCCGGACGATCCGGTGCGGTGAGAGCGCACTGTGGTCGGGCAGCGTCACTCCGATGCCGAGCCGGAACGGGCCGGGTGCCCGGACCGGAACGGGCGCGGACGCAACGAGAAGTTGACGCGGACCGATCACGAGACAGCGAGCGCGGGGGCGTCGACGCCGCCCGCCACGACACAGAATTCCCGCCACCCGAAAGGGTGCGAGTGGGGCCGAGGAGTGCACCAGTCCATGGTGGAGCAGAACAACGACAACACGACCAACGACGAGAACGCGCCGAAGCGCCGGAGCCGCCTGTTCGGCGGTCGCCGCGCCCGGTCGTCCGGCCAGGAGGCTGGGCCCACGCGAGCCGGTTCCGACGCGTCGCGAAGCGACGTGGCGGCCGAGCTCGTGGGGAGGGGCGCCGAGCAGGCACCCCACGCCGACGAGACCCTCGCGCTGACGGGCGGCGCTGACGCCCGTCCCGCGGCCAGCGTCGCGTCGGCCGGTTCGCCGGACTCTCCCGGTTCGCCGGACTCGCCCGACTCCCCGGCATCGCCGGCGTCGCCCGTCGAGCCGACCGGCACCGGGGCGGTCTCCGTCGCGGTCGAGGCGGTCGCCGACAGCGGTGCCGAGCCGCACGACGTGAGCACGCTGACCGGTGACCTGCCGGTCGTGACGGGCGACCGGTCGGCCACCGCGACCGACGGGGCGGACGCGGACCGCGCCTCCCGTCCGGCCGACGCCGCACCGACGGCCGAGGTGAGCGGCGACGCCGCACCCGCCGACGAGCCGTTCGTGCCGAAGGCCACGAGCACGCTCAGCCTGATCTTCCACGCGCCGGTGCTGCCGGAGCTGCCGCAGCGCGCGCCCCGGTTCGAGCGTGACCGCGACCGCGACCGCGACCGTGACCGCGACGAGGACGACCGCTACGACCGCGAGGACCGCTTCGACCGCGACCGCGACCGCGACGACCGCGACGACCAGGGCGGCTCGCGCCGTCGCTCGCGTCGCCGTGGTTCGAGCGCCGACCGCGAGGCCCGCGAGCCGCGCGACCACCAGGAGCCGCGCCGCCGCGAGCCGGAGCTCATCACCGAGCCGCAGCGCATCAAGGGCTCGACCCGGCTCGAGGCGAAGAAGCAGCGCCGTCGTGACGGCCGCGACGCCGGACGCCGCCGCCAGGTGGTCAGCGAGGACGAGTTCCTCGCCCGCCGCGAGAGCGTCGACCGCCAGATGATCGTCCGCTCCAGCTCGTCGACGATCGAGATCGGCGTGCTCGAGGACGGCATCCTCGCCGAGCACTACATCACCAAGTCCGAGAACGTGTCGCTCATCGGCAACGTCTACCTCGGCAAGGTGCAGAACGTCCTGCCCTCGATGGAGGCGGCGTTCGTCGACATCGGTCGTGGCCGGAACGCCGTGCTCTACGCCGGTGAGGTCGACTGGAACTCCGTCGAGACCGGCAACCACGGTCGCCGCATCGAAGCAGCACTCAAGCCGGGCGACAAGGTCCTCGTGCAGGTCACGAAGGACCCGGTCGGCCACAAGGGTGCCCGCCTCACCAGCCAGATCTCGCTGCCGGGTCGCTACCTGGTCTACGTGCCGAACGGCTCGATGAACGGGATCTCGCGCAAGCTGCCGGACACCGAGCGTGCCCGACTGAAGAAGATCCTGAAGGAGGTCCTGCCGGAGCACGCGGGCGTCATCGTGCGCACCGCTGCCGAGGGCGCGACCGAGGAGCAGCTCACCCGCGACGTGCAGCGCCTGACCAGCCAGTGGGAGGCCATCCAGAAGAAGGTCGCCGGTGGTCACGCACCGGTCATGCTGCACTCCGAGCCGGACCTGCTCATCAAGATCGTGCGTGACGTCTTCAACGAGGACTTCACGAAGCTGATCATCGACGGCGAGGCCGCCGGTGGCACCATCGACGAGTACCTGTCGGCCGTGGCCCCGGACCTCAAGGACCGCGTCGTCCGCTACGAGGGCCCGGACTCCTTCGAGGAGTTCCGCCTCAACGAGCAGATCGACAAGGCGCTCGACCGCAAGGTCTGGCTGCCCTCCGGTGGTTCGCTCGTCATCGACCGCACCGAGGCCATGACGGTCGTCGACGTCAACACGGGCAAGTTCGTCGGTTCCGGGGGCAACCTCGAAGAGACGGTCACGAAGAACAACCTCGAGGCCGCCGAGGAGCTCGTCCGCCAGCTCCGCCTGCGCGACATCGGCGGCATCATCGTCGTCGACTTCATCGACATGGTGCTCGAGGAGAACCGCGACCTCGTGCTCCGCCGCCTGGTGGAGTGCCTGAGCCGCGACCGCACGAAGCACCAGGTCGCCGAGATCACCTCGCTCGGCCTCGTGCAGATGACCCGCAAGAAGATCGGTGTCGGCCTGCGCGAGTCCCTCGACGAGGTCAACGCCAAGATCAACGACAACAACGCCGACCCGGGCCCGAGCAAGGGGCGTCGCAAGGGTCGTGGTGGGAACGGCAACGAGAACGGCCGATCCGACAACGGCAACGGCGGCAAGGGGAACTCCGGTTCCTCCGGGCAGTCGAACGGTGCCTCCGGCCAGGCGCACCAGATCACCGACGACGTGAAGAACGCGCTGTCGCGTATCGCGGCCTCGACCCTCTCGCACGACGAACAAGAGGCCGCAGCCGCTGCCGTGACAGCGACGGAGGCCACGGCACCGTCGTCGGCCGACGCGTCGACCGGCCCGGACAGCACAGGTGGCGAGCAGCCGACCGGTTCGAAGCGTCGTCGCCGTGGCCGTGGCGGCCGCGGGGCAGAGCAGCAGAGCGGCGACCAGCGCGCCGGAGACCAGCAGAGCGGCGACCAGCAGGCCGCTGCCGACGCTCGGGCCACCGATGCACCGCAGGCACCCGCTGCCGAGCAGTCGGACGCGTCGGGGTCGTCGGTCACCGCTGAGCCCGCCGTGGTCGTCGAGGCCGAGGCGCGCGCGCCGAAGGGTGCTGCTCCGGCCGTCACCGAGCCCGCAGCCGCACCGAAGACGAAGGCCCCGGCCCGTCGTCGCGTGAGCTCGAGCGCCACCGTGACGCCGACCGACAACACCGTGGCGATCCTGGACATCCCGATCGCCGCGGCGCCCAAGCGCGAGCCCCGCGCGGTCGCCCCGGACGCCGAGTCCCTGCTCGACTCGGTGCTCCAGGCGCTCCCGGAGCCGAAGCAGCCCGGACAGGGGCGCTCGCGCTCCCGCCGGGTCTCGTCGCCGAGCATCAGCGCTCCCGCCACGCCGACGGAGGAGTCGACCGACGACGCCGACGGCTCCGACGGCGCAGTGATCCTGGGGAACTGACGTGACGAACCCGGGCGACCCGCAGCAGCAGCGTGGGTACTACGGTGCGGGCTGGTCCCAGCCCGCACCGCCCGGCCCGGGTGCCCAGCAGCCCGGCGGCCCGGTGCCGCCGCAGCAGGGCGGTGTGCCGCAGTACGGGCGTCAGCCCGGTGCCGGCGCGCCGTACGCCCCGCCGCGGCCGCCCCGTGCCCCGGCCGACCCGCGCCGGGCCTTCGCGCCCGGCGCTTCGGTGACGAACACGGCCGGTGCGCTCATCGCCGTGGTGGCCCTGGTGCTCGTCGAGTTCGTGTCCGGGCTCTTCGGGCTGCTCGGCACCTCGCTCGTGGTCAGTCCGTTCCGGCACTACGGCGCCGGCACGAGTCTGCTCGGCAGCTTCACGACCGGGGTCTTCGTGGCACCGTTCCCGTACTACGTCGGTGCGTTCCTGGCCCTGGCGTTCCTGACGCCGATCGACCGCCGCAGCCCGCTGCCGAGGCTCCTGCTCCGCGTGGTCCTCGCGGGCGCCGCTGGCACGGTGGCCCTGATGCTCGTCGGGGTCTTCACCGGCTCGTTCGGAGCGGCCACCGCCGGCGGCTCCCAGCTCGTCATCGACGTGCTCACGCGGCCACTGCAGAACGGTCTGCCGTTCACCGTGATGCTCCTGGCGACCGCGACGGCGGCCTGGCTCTGGCTCGGTCGGCCGCGCCGCGGACGAGGCGCGCCGACGACCCCGGGGATGCCGGGCACCGTCCGACCCGCCGACGCGGTCCCGCCCTCGACGATCCAGCCGCAGGCTCAGCAGCAGCAGCAGCAGCAGCAGCCGCAGCAGCCGCCGGCACCGTACGGGCAGGGGCGTGTGCAGCCCGACCCCCACGGCCAGTACGGCGGGCAGTACGGCGCCGGGCCGCGCTCCGATCAGCAGCAGCCCCCGGCGAACCCCTGGGGCGGTCCAGCGCCCCGCTGAGCCCGTTCGCGACCCCTCGCACGGCGCGAGGCCCCGCCGCGTCACAGCCGCCCCCTTCGAGCCGTGCGGGGTTCCGTACTCGGTGCGCCCGTCTCCACGTCGCACCGAACACGGAACCTCGCACCGTTCGCGCGGCCCTGCGAGCCGGCGGCGCACCGTGTGCGGCGCCGGGCGGGGCGGACGCACGCCGCGCCTCCCGGGCGTCCGGACGCGCGGTCAGATGCCGCGCTTGTCCCGCTGCGCCACGCGCAGCCCACTCCGGATCAACCGCAGCACGAGCTCGCGACCGGTCACGGCCGAGGCGCCAGCGGCCACAAGTTCGTCGTACCGCGAGAGCGGGACGTCGTAGTGGTCGTGGTCGAACGCACGGCGCGGCACCCCGGCCCGCGCAGCGAACGCGTGGAGTTCCGCGTAGGATTCATCACTGACGAGGTGCGACCACAGTGTGTCGTGGGCGGGCCACGTCGGTGGGTCGATCAACACGGTCACCGTGCAATCGTACGGGTGTCGCCGTTTGACCGGACCCAGGGTGATCGAGTATTCTCGGTCCCTGGTGTCAGCGGGCCGTTCTGCCTGCGTCGCCGATCGGGCCCGGCCTTCCGGGAGCCGCTCGTGCAGAAGTGGGCACCCGAGACTTCCCTCAAGCAGAGTTACGTAAGGATTTCCACGTGGTTTACGCAGTAGTGCGCGCCGGCGGCCGTCAGGAGAAGGTCGAGGTCGGCACCATCCTGACCATCGACCGTGCCAAGGCGGACGACAAGGGCAACATCGACCTCGCCCCCGTGCTCCTCGTGGACGGTGACAAGATCACGTCGGCGGCTTCCGAGCTCGCGAACGTGACCGTCACCGCCGAGGTGCTCGACGACCTCCGTGGTCCCAAGGTCATCATCCAGAAGTTCAAGAACAAGACCGGGTACAAGAAGCGCCAGGGTTTCCGCGCTGAGCTGACCCGCGTCAAGATCACCAAGATCGCGTAAGGGAGTCAACTCATGGCACACAAGAAGGGTGCGAGTTCCACTCGCAACGGTCGTGACTCGAACGCACAGCGCCTCGGCGTGAAGCGCTTCGGTGGCGAGGTCGTCAACGCCGGCGAGATCATCGTCCGCCAGCGCGGCACGCACTTCCACCCGGGCGCCAACGTCGGCCGCGGTGGCGACGACACGCTGTTCGCCCTCTCGTCCGGTTCGGTCGAGTTCGGCACCAAGGGTGGCCGCAAGGTCATCAACATCGTCAACGCGTAGTCGTTCGAACGACTGCAGCTGGAGGGGCGGGCCGAGTGCCCGCCCCTCCTTCGCTTTTCCCGCCGACGATCCCGTCGGCACAACGAAACACCTGGAGTGGACCCATGGCGACCTTCGTCGACCGCGTGACCCTGCACCTCAGCGCGGGGCACGGCGGCAACGGCTGCGTGTCGGTCCGCCGTGAGAAGTTCAAGCCCCTCGCCGGGCCCGACGGCGGCAACGGCGGTGACGGCGGCGACATCGTGCTCGTGGCCGACCCGCAGGTGACGACGCTGCTCGGCTACCACCGTTCCCCGCACCGCTCGTCGAAGAACGGGCAGCCCGGCATGGGTGACCACCGCAGCGGTGTGAGCGGCGAGGTCCTCGAGCTCCCGATGCCCGTCGGCACCGTGGTGTACGACGAGTCCGGCGAGGTCATCGCCGACCTCACCGAGCCCGGCATGCGCGTCGTCGTGGCCCCCGGTGGACAGGGCGGCCTCGGCAACGCGGCGCTCTCCACCACGAAGCGCAAGGCCCCCGGCTTCGCGCTGCTCGGCACCGAGGGCTGGGCCGGGGACATCAGCCTCGAGCTGAAGACCATCGCCGACGTGGCCCTGGTCGGGTTCCCGAGCGCCGGCAAGTCCTCGCTGATCGCGGCCGTCTCCGCCGCCAAGCCGAAGATCGCGGACTACCCGTTCACGACCCTCACCCCGAACCTCGGTGTCGTCGAGTCCGGTGACACCCGCTTCACCGTCGCCGACGTCCCCGGTCTGATCGAGGGCGCGTCCGAGGGCAAGGGCCTGGGGCTCGAGTTCCTGCGCCACGTCGAGCGGTGCGAGGCGCTGCTCCACGTCATCGACTGCGCCACGCTCGACCCGGGCCGTGACCCGATCAGCGACCTCGACGTCATCCTCGGCGAACTCGAGCGCTACCCGGTCCCCGAGGGCCAGGTGCCGCTGCTCGAGCGCCCGCAGCTCATCGCCCTGAACAAGATCGACGTGCCCGAGGCGCAGGAGCTGGCCGAGTTCGTCACCGCCGAGCTCGAGGGCCGCGGCTACCGCGTCTTCCCGATCTCCACGGCGTCCCGCAAGGGGCTCCGCGAGCTGACGTTCGCCCTGGCCGACATCGTCGAGCAGGCCCGCGCCGCCCGTGCGGCCGAGCCGGTGCCGGAGCGCATCGTGCTCCGCCCCCGTTCGGTCAACGAGAAGCCGTTCACCGTGCGCGCCGAGGGTGGCGAGGAGCACCGCTTCTACCGCGTCCGCGGCGCGAAGCCGGAGCGCTGGGTCCAGCAGACCGACTTCACCAACGAAGAGGCGATCGGCTACCTGGCCGACCGGCTCGCGAAGCTCGGCGTCGAGGACGGCCTGTTCAAGGCCGGAGCCGTCGCCGGCTCCACCGTCGTCATCGGTGGCGACGGCGGCATGGTCTTCGACTGGGAGCCCACGCTCACGTCGACCGCGGAGCTCATCACGAGCGCCCGTGGGACCGACGCCCGCATCGGTGCGACGTCACGTCCGACCCGCAACGAGCGGCGCGAGGAGTACTTCGAGCGGATGGACGCCAAGGCGGCGGCCCGTGCCGAGCTCGAGCAGGAGCGCGTCTCCGGGCTCTGGGTGGACGACGAGGTGGTGACCAGCGACCAGCTCGGCACCGGCGACCAGTTCGACGCCGACCAGGTCGAGACCAGCGACCAGAAGGACTGACCGCGGCATGACCGACACGACCGCCCGCACCGACCTCGGACCCGTCACACGGCGCGAGGACATCCCGCGTGCGCGGCGGATCGTGGTCAAGGTCGGCTCGTCCTCGGTCAGCGGTGACGCCGCCGGCCAGATCGGCCCCCTGGTGGACGCGCTGGCTGCCGCCTACGGCCGGGGGACCGAGGTCGTGCTCGTCTCGTCCGGTGCGATCGCGACCGGGTTCCCGTTCCTCGGACTCGAGGGCCGACCGGACGACCTCGCCACGCAGCAGGCGGCGGCTGCCACCGGGCAGAACGTCCTGATGTTCCGGTACCAGAAGGAACTCGACCGGCACGGTGTCGTCGCGGCGCAGATCCTGCTCACCGCCGGTGACCTGCAGAACCCCACGCACCGGGTGAACGCCCAGCGCGCCATCGACCGGTTGCTCGCCCTGCGCGTGCTGCCGATCGTGAACGAGAACGACACCGTCGCCACGCACGAGATCCGCTTCGGCGACAACGACCGGCTCGCAGCCCTGGTGGCCCGGCTGCTCGGCGCCGACGCCCTCGTGCTGCTCTCCGACGTCGAGGCGCTCTACACGGCGCCCCCGGAGCAGCCCGGCGCGACCCGCATCGACGAGGTGCCGTTCGGCGACGAGCTCGCCGGGGTCACCTTCGGCTCGATCGGCACCGCCGGTGTCGGCACCGGGGGAGCGGGGACCAAGGTCGCCGCCGCGCGGCTCGCGGCCGAGGCGGGCACCGCGGTGCTCGTGACCGACACGGCGCTGGTCGACCGCGCGCTGGCCGGCGAACACCTCGGTACCTGGTTCCACGCCGCACCGCGTCCCTGACGCAGTCCGCGCCGCGCCCGCCGGTGGCCGCGAGCGGTCACGACTCCCCGTCGGGACGGCGCCGACTGGTCGGAGACCGTCGGTGTGGGCGTCGCGGAGCGACGGTCTGTGACCGCGCGCGTGGCGCAGGACGACGTGTCGTGACCGGTCGGTGGGGTGGACGCGACCGCCTGGAGGCCCGGTGCGGGTGCGCGAGACCGGTGCCGGGCCTCCAGGCGGTCACGGCTCCCCGTCGGGACACCGTCGTGCGGTCGGGAACCGTCGGCGCGGGCGTCGCGGAGCGACGATCGGTGACCGCTCGGCAGGCGGGTGACGACGTGTCGTGACCGGTCGGCGCGGCGGACCTGGCCTGGAGGCACGGCGAGCGTCCGGCAGGCCCGTCACGAACCGAGGGGCGGACCTACAATCGGTCCATGTCGTCCATCGCGCCCGCCCCGACCCTCACCGACAAGCTCGTGGCGGCACGGGCCGCTTCGTCGGCGCTCGCGACCGCGACGACCGCCGTCAAGGACGCCGCCCTCGGTGCGATCGCCTCGGCAGTGCGTGCCGCGACCGACGAGATCGTCGCCGCGAACCACGACGACCTCGTCGCCGGCGAGGACGGCGGACTCTCGTCCGGGCTGCTCGACCGGTTGCGACTCGACCCCGTCCGGATCGAGGCCCTCGCCGCCGCGGTCGAACACGTCGTCGGGCTGACCGACCCCGTGGGGGAGCACGTGCGCGGGTCGCAGCTGCCGAACGGACTCCAGCTCACCCAGGTGCGCGTGCCGTTCGGTGTCGTCGGGGCCATCTACGAGGCACGCCCGAACGTCACCGTCGACATCGCCTCCCTCGCGCTCAAGTCGGGCAACGCCGTCGTGCTCCGCGGCGGATCGGCCGCCCAGCACACGAACGCCGTGCTCGTCGCCCGGATCCAGGACGCGGTCGAGTCGGTGGGGCTGCCCCGCGACCTGGTGCAGACCATCGACGAGTTCGGCCGCGCCGGTGCCACCGAGCTCATGCGGGCACGGGGCCTGGTCGACGTGCTGATCCCGCGGGGGAGCGCCGCGCTCATCCAGACCGTCGTCACCGAGTCGCAGGTGCCCGTCATCGAGACCGGTGCGGGCGTCGTGCACGTGTTCCTCGACGCGTCCGCGCCGGAGCAGCGTGCGGTCGACATCGTCCTGAACAGCAAGGTGCAGCGGCCGAGCGTGTGCAACGCCCTCGAGACCCTCCTGGTGCACGAGGCCGCGGCCGAACGGCTCCTGCCACTGCTGGCCGACCGGCTGCGGGCGTCCGGTGTGACGCTGCGCGGCGACGACGCCACGCGGGCGATCGTGCCCGGAGTGCTCCGCGCCACCGACGACGACTGGGCGACCGAGTCGATGGACCTCGACCTGTCGATCCGCGTCGTGCCCGACGTCGACACGGCGATGGCGCACATCGCCCGGTGGTCGACGCACCACACGGAGTCGATCGTCACGAACGACGTCGACACCGCCGAACGGTTCCTGGCGACCGTCGACTCGGCGGTCGTGATGGTGAACGCCTCGACCCGGTTCACCGACGGCGGTGAGTTCGGTTTCGGGGCCGAGGTCGGCATCTCGACGCAGAAGCTGCACGCGCGCGGTCCGATGGGCCTGCCGGAGCTCACGAGCACGAAGTGGATCGTGCGCGGGTCCGGGCAGATCCGCGGCTAGACTGAACGGCGTCTTTCCCCGACCGAACGGAGCACGAACGATGACCCTCCTCGCAGAAGCTGCTGAGCACGCCTCCGGGGCGCCCGCGTTCGTGTTCCCGATGGTCGGCGCCCTCTTCTTCATCTTCCTCGGCTTCGTGACCTGGAGCTTCCGCGACGTGGCCTACCGCCACTCCCAGAAGTTCGAGGCCACCCGCCACCACGAGACGGGTGTCGACGAGTTCGGTCACACCAAGATCTGACCGACCACTCGATGCTCGAGACCACCGGACGGCCACGCATCGGCGTGATGGGTGGCACGTTCGACCCCATCCACCACGGGCACCTGGTCGCGGCGTCCGAGGTGGCGCGGGCGTTCGACCTCGACGAGGTCGTCTTCGTCCCCACCGGACAGCCGTACATGAAGTCCGACGTCACCGACGCCGAGCACCGGTACCTGATGACCGTGATCGCCACCGCGTCGAACCCGATGTTCACCGTCAGCCGCGTGGACATCGACCGCCCGGGGCCGACGTACACCGTCGACACCCTGCGGGACCTGCACGAACAGCGACCGGATGCCCAGCTCGTCTTCATCTCGGGCGCAGACGCCGTTCAGCAGATCGTCGACTGGAAAGACCATGATGGTCTCTGGGACCTCGCGCACTTCGTGGCCGTGACGCGTCCGGGACACGCCTTGAGCCTCACCGGATTGCCCGAGCGGGACGTAAGCTTGCTCGAAGTCCCTGCACTGGCCATATCCTCGACGGATTGCCGTGACCGGGTTCGACGGGGGTTCCCCGTCTGGTACTTGGTTCCCGACGGTGTCGTCCAGTACATCTCCAAGCACCATCTGTATCGGAGCGTTGCATGAGTTCGTCCGACGCGCAGCCGCCCCTGTCGCGGCGCCAGGCGCGCGAGCGGGAGCGTGCCGCCGCGGCCGGTTCGCAGCCCGCGACGCCGCCCCCGACCGTCGCCGCACCCGCCGCCGAGACCGCCGAGTCCCGTCGCCGCCCCGGGTCGCACGTCGCCCCGGCCCCCGGTGGCCCCGCCCAGTCGTCCGCGCCGGCATCGGCGCAGACCGACCCCGGCTCTGCCCCGTCCGTCCCGGTGTCGGCGCCCGCGGCCGGTGTGCCGCCGTTCCCGCCGGCCTCCGCGACCGAGATCGTCCCCGGCAGCGGTGGGCTCACCCGTCGGCAGATCCGGCAGCTCCGTGCCGCCGAGCGCCAGGCGGTCCTGCCGGTGCCGCTGCAGAACCCCACGCCCCAGTCGTCCGACCGCACCGTCGAGGACGTCCTCGGGTCGGTGGACACAATCGACCCCGCCGCGCCGCAGAGCGCTCCGGACGCCGAGGCCGCGCACGACGAGCAGCCCGCTGCCCCGACGGTCCTCGACCAGGCCGCCGTCGCCCAGGCCACCGAGGCCGACGGGTCCCCGGACGCGCTCGAGCCCCTCGACGAGGCCGCTGCGCACGCCGAGGAGCCCCGCCGTCACCGGTCGACGTGGTCGCCGCCCGCCGACGTCACCGAGTCCGACGCGTCCGCGACCGACGTCCCCGAGTCCGGTGCGCCGGAGACCGACGTCCCTGAGTCGGATGCGCCGGTGAACGACGCCCCTGCGGACGAGACGACCGACGTCGCCCCGGCGGACGAGTCGTCCGAGGACGCTCCGGATCGGTCTGCCGACGACGCTCCCGCTCCCGCTGCCGGGTCGCAGCCCGCCCTCACGCCGGTGCCGATCCCGACGAACGCCGCAGCAGCGACCCCCGCGGTGTTCCCGCTCTCGCTCGACGCCGAGGACGACGACACCAACGAGGTGCCGCTGCCCGAGCCCGCGACCGAGGCCCCGAAGGTCCCCGCCGCGTTCCAGCGTCCGACCGAGCCGAAGCCGGTGACCACGGCCTTCGCGCCGCCCGCCGGCCACTGGTCGCAGCAGGCGCACGACTCGAACGACTCCGAGGTGCACGACGCCGAGACCGGCACCCGTCGCGTCGCGGTGACGAACACGAACGCGATCATCCTGCCGAACTCGGCGCTGGCCGACCCCACCGGTGCCCTCAACGCGACGGGCGAGGTGATCCTGACCGGGTCGATCGACCTGCCGGCGTCGCTGTCGTCGACGGGGTCGCACCGGCCGATCGACGGCGCCGAGGTCGACCGCCTGCTCGAGCAGCAGGACGAGCAGCCCGAGACCGATGCCAGCCCGGTGCGGGCCAGCCGCGCGGTGTCCAGCCACACCTCGACCCGTCAGGTCGTGCTCGCCGCCGCCAAGCCGAAGGAGTCGCGCACGCCGCTGATCCTCGGTGTGACGGTCGGCGCGGTCGGGCTGGCCGCGGCCGGCGTCATCATCACCGCACTGCTCACCACCCACGCGTTCGGCGGCTGACCGCTGCCGTCCTCGACGTCCGTTCTCCACCACCCCGCCGACCCTGGCCTGGCCGCTGTCGGCGGGGTGGCTTATGATCGTGACCCATCAAGCGAACCGGCTGTCCGTCGGTTCGACGACCGGAAGGAATCCGTGACCGCCTCCACTCGCGCACTGGAACTCGTGCAGGCCGCAGCACTCGCGGCCGACGCCAAGCAGGCCGAGGACCTCGTCGCTCTCGACGTGACCGGGCCGTTGCAGCTCACGGACGTGTTCCTGCTCGCAACCGGTCGGAACGAGCGCAACGTGCAGTCCATCGCCGATGCCGTCGAGGAACGACTCCTCGAGCTCGGTGCCAAGACGCTCCGCCGCGAAGGCCGTACCGAGGGCCGTTGGGTCCTCATCGACTTCGGCGAGATCATCGTGCACGTCTTCCACGACGAAGACCGCCAGTACTACTCGCTCGAGCGTCTCTGGGCCGACTGCCCGACGATCCCGCTCGAGCTCCCGGTGGACCACACCGCCTGATCAGCGACGCGCCCGGGTGACGGCTTCGATTTCGTTGCCCGGCGTTCGCATGGTGTACGCTTCTATGGTGCCTCCGGGGAACCGGTTGGTACGGAAGCAGCACGATCTGGGTCTGTGGCGCAGCTGGTAGCGCACCTGCATGGCATGCAGGGGGTCAGGGGTTCGAGTCCCCTCAGATCCACCCTCAACCCCGCCGTTCCTCGGAACGGCGGGGTTTTTCGTACGCCCGGCGGGACTCGGTGGCCCGATACGCTGAGCGCATGAGCAACGACGCGCCGCTGTCCGGGTCCCCGCTGACGATCGCCTCCGCCGGGTACACGGCCGACATCGCCACCGTCGGAGCGACACTGCGGACCCTGCGGCACGAGGGCCGAGACCTGGTCGTCCCGTTCGACGCCGACGAGGTCCGCCCGGTCTTCCGTGGTGCCGTCCTGGCCCCGTGGCCGAACCGGATCGTCGACGGCGAGTACTCGTTCGGCGGCGTCGATCACGAACTGGCCCTCACCGAGCCCGCACGGCACCACGCCCTGCACGGACTCGTCGCGTGGACGGACTTCCGCGTGCAGGAGCAGGCGGACGACCGCGTGGTGCTCGCCACGACCGTCCAGGCGCAGCAGGGCTACCCGTACCGCGTCGAGGTCACCGTGGAGTACCGGCTCGACGCCGAGGGGCTGCACACCACGATCACCGGGACGAACACCGGGGCCGAGGACGCACCGTGGGGGACCGGCCCGCACCCGTACCTCGTCGCGGGTACCGGCGCCGTCGACGACTGGACCCTCACCCTCCCCGCCGCCCAGGTGCTCGAGGTGACGCCGGACCGGCTCATCCCGACCGACCTGGTGCCCGTGCACGACGAGTTCGACCTGCGCACGCCCACGCTGATCGGCGACCGGTTCATCGACCACGCCTTCACCGGCTTCGACCGCGACGCCGCCGGCCTCGCCACCATCGCGGTCACGGCGGCGGACGGTCGCGGGGTCCGTGCGACCTTCGGGCCGGAGTGCGGCTGGGCGCAGGTGCACACCGCCGACCACGTCGTCCCCGAGTACCACCGCGTCGGTCTCGCCGTCGAGCCGATGACGTGCGCCCCCGACGCCTTCAACGACGGCGCGGACCGCGGCCTCGTGGTGCTCGCGCCCGGTGCCTCGCACGCCGCCGCATGGACGATCGCCGCGATCTGAGCACCCCCGACCCCGGCGTCCGCGTCGAGGTCCGCCGACTCGACGCGGCCCCCGACCTCGCGGCCCTGGCGACGCAGGTCGCCGGGGACGTGGTGTGGCTCGACTCCGGCCTGCCCGACGGTGCCCCCGCCACGGCTCGGCCCCGGGCACGCTTCTCCGTGCTGGCGTGGACGGACGGGCCGTTCGCCGCCCGGTTCCGGCACCAGGACCGTCGCGCGCACCTGACGGTCGCCGCGTCCGCCGAGTGGTGGTTCGGGCCCGCCCGATCCGAGGAGCGTCCGGCCTTCGCGGTGCTGGCGGACCTGCTCCGACGCACGCCCCGCCTGCCCGAGCCGGTCGTCGGGTGCGGGTTCGCGCTGGGCTGGGTCGGGTTCCTCGGCTACGAGCTCGGCCGCGAGTCCGGCGGCCCGGACCGCACCGCCGACGGGCACGCCGACGCCGACCTGCGGTTCGTCGACCGAGCCGTCGTCGTCGACCACACCGGTGGCGCCTGGGCGCTCGCGCTCGTCGCCGACGCGGAACCGGCGGCCAGCGCACGGAACCGCGCGTGGCTCGAGGAGCTCACCACCCCCACGACGTCGGCCGGCGTCGTGGACGCGGCCACGGGCCTCCCGGCCGGGGTGTCCACGGCGACCGGACGCGTCACGCGCGCCGCCTACGAGCGGGCGGTCGACGCGTGCCGCGCGGAGATCCGCGAGGGGAACGCGTTCCAGGTCTGCCTCACCACCGCCTTCGCGGTCGGACTGGAGGCCCGTGGCGGCCCCGGTACGGACCCGCACCTGGGCGAGTACCTGCGGATGCGGGCGGCCGACCCGGTGCCGTTCGGCGCGTTCCTGCGGCTCGGCCCGCTGCGCGTGGCGAGCCGGTCCCCGGAGCGGTTCCTGCGGATCGACGCGGCCGGAGCGGTGCTCGCGGAGCCGATCAAGGGCACGCGGCGGCGGCTCGCCGACGCGGTGGCGGACGCGGCCGCGCGGGACGACCTGGCGGCGAGCCCGAAGGACCGCGCCGAGAACGTGATGATCGTCGACCTGCTGCGGAACGACCTGCTGCGGACCGCGGTGCCCGGGTCGGTGCACGTCGAGCGGCTGTGTGCCGTCGAGACGTACGCCAGCGTGCACCAGCTGGTCTCGACGATCGGGGCGGTGCTGCCGCCGGGGACGTCGCGGGCCGACGTGGTGCACGCGGCGTTCCCGCCGGGGTCGATGACCGGCGCGCCGAAGAGCAGTGCCACGGCGATCGCGGACCGGCTCGAGGGAGCGCCGCGCGGGGTGTACTCGGGCGCGATCGGGTACTTCTCGACGAGCGGGGCGGTCGACCTGTCGGTGGCGATCCGTAGCCTCGTGACCGTGCTCGACGAGTCGGGGGCGGTGCGATCCCGGACCCTCGGAGCAGGGGGAGCGGTGACCTGGTCGTCGGTGCCCGCGGACGAGGCGGACGAGGTCGAGACCAAGACGCGCTCGGTGCTCGGCGGGGTCGGGGCGGTCGCCGGCTGGTGAGCTGTTGCCCTGATCCGAACACGTGTTCGACCAGGACTGTCCACGGATGTCGGACGCGATTGACATCATCGAACGCATGTTCGAATATGAGGGCATGCAGACGGCGGCGGCACTCCGGTCGCCCACCCCGGACCGGGGCGGGCGGAGCGGTGCTGCACGCGGCGGCAACGGTGCGGGCGGTGGCGGTGCGCGCCGTGGGCCGGACCACCTGAGCGATGCCCGGGCCGCGCTCGACCGCATCACGTCCCTGCGGTCCCGGGTGGCCGACATGGAGTCCACCCGGGTCGACACCGCCGGGCTCCCCACCGCCCCGGCACTCGAACCCCTGCTGCCCGGCGGCGCGATCCGGGTCGGTGGCACCTACGCCGTCCCCGAGTCGGTGCTGCTCGCGATCACGATGCTGCAGGCGGCCTCGGCAGCCGGGGCGTGGTGTGCGGTCGTCGGGGTGCCGTCCTTCGGGATCGAAGCCGCCGCCGCCGCGGGGATCGACCTCGAACGGCTCGTGCTCGTCCCCGATCCGGGTGACCAGTGGCTCGCCGTGACGGCGGCGATGGCCGACGTCGCCCAGATCGTCCTCACCCGACCGCTCGGCCGGGTCGTGCCGGGCGACGTGGCACGGCTGTCGGCTCGGCTGCGACAGCGCGGTGGTGCACTCGTGGCGCTCGGCTCCTGGCCCGGGGCGGACGTCACGCTGCGGGTCACGTCCTCGACGTGGAGCGGCATCGGTCAGGGCCACGGCCACCTGACGGAGCGCCGGGCCACCGTGACCGCGACCGGGCGTGCCGGCGCGGTGCGTCCGGCGACCGCCGAGCTGCTCCTGCCCGCGGCCGACGGTGCGGTCCGGGCCGCCACACCGGTGCCGACGGTGGGCTCCGGGGACACCCGCGTGCTGCGGCCCGTGGCGGTGGCGTCGTGATCGCCTCCGGGCGCGTCCGGACCGACGCGATCACGCGTGGGGCGGCACTGCCCGAACCACCCCCGACCCGGACGATCGTGCTCTGGTGCCCGGACTGGCCGGTCATCGCGGCGGCTCGGGCCGGTGGCACCCCGCCGGAGCAGCCCCTCGCCCTGACCGCGAAGGGGCTCGTGTTCGCGAGCTCTGCGTCCGCGCGTGAGCAGGGTGTCGTGCGGGGGCTCCGCGTGCGTGAGGCGCAGGCGCGGTGCCCCGAGCTCCTCGTGCAGCCCTACGACGACGCCCTCGACCACCGCGCGTTCGAGCCCGTCATCCGTGCGGTCGAGGCGGCTGTCCCCGGGGTCGAGGTGCTGCGGCCGGGCACCCTCGCGCTCCGCGCCCGCGGGCCGGCCCGGTACTACGGCGGTGAGCGCGCGGCGGCGGCGACCCTCGCCGGCATCGCCGCCGACCACGGCGCCCCCGCGGTGCGGGCCGGGGTGGCCGACACCCCGTTCGCGGCGGACCAGGCCGCCCGGGCCCGTCCGGTGCGTCCCGGCGAACGGGTGCGGCTCGTGCCCGTCGGGGGATCGGCGGACTTCCTCGCGCACCTGCCGCTCGGTGTGCTCGGCGACCCCGACCTCACGACGGTGCTCGACCGGCTCGGCATCACCACGCTCGGCGACTTCGCGGCACTCGGCGACGAGCAGGTGCGGGACCGCTTCGGCGTGGCCGGGGCGTTCCTGCACCGGTTGGCCGGGGGCCGCGACCCCCGCGAGATCGCGGCGCGGGAGATCCCGCCGGAACTCCGGGTCGAGGCGTCGTTCGAACCCCCGCTGGACCGTGCCGACCAGATCGCGTTCGCGTTCCGGCGTTCCGCCGACGACTTCGCCGAGCGACTCCGGGCCGCGGGGCTCGTGGCGACGACCATCCGTGTGGGGATCGTCGACGAGCGCGACATCCTGCTCGAACGGACCTGGGCGCACCCGCGCTGGTTCGACGCCGCCGACGTGGTCGACCGGGTGCGGTGGCAGCTCGCCGGCGGGGTGGACCCCAGCGGGCTCGAGGCGCCGGTCACCTCGGTCGTGCTCGAGCCGGTCGCCGTCGACGACATGGCGAACCACGAGCGCGGGCTGTGGGGCTCCGGCCCGGACGAGCGCGTGCACCACGGCCTCGCCCGGATCCAGGGCATGGTCGGCCACGACGGTGTGGTGAGTCCGCGCATCGGTGGGGGCCGCACCCTGTCCGAGCGCGTGGTGCTCGTGCCGTGGGGCGACGCGCCCGCCGGCGGTGAGCGAGCCCTGGCGACCGTCCGCGACCGACCGTGGCCCGGCAAGCTGCCCGGCCCGCCACCCGCCACCGTGCTCGAGCGCCCCCGACCGGTCGACGTCGTCGCCGTCGGCGGTGCGAGCGTCGACGTCGACGAGCGCGGCGTGCTGTCCGGCGCACCCGACCGGTTCCGCGCCGAGGGCGACCGGGGCGGCGGGTTCTCCGCCGTGACGGCCTGGGCGGGGCCGTGGCCGCTCGTCGTCCGGTGGTGGGAGTCCGGTGGCCGACGCCTGCACCGGCTGCAGCTCGTCGACGCCGAGGGGCGTGCCTGGTACCTGGTGCTGGCGGACCACCGCTGGTGGGCCGAGGCGATCGCGACGTGACCCCGACCACCACCACCGACAGGAGCGTGACCTGATGGGCTACAGCAACCCACCCATCCCGTGGTCGCAGTTCGAGCGCGCGCTGTCCGACAAGCGGAGCCCGGGCACGGCGCACGACGGCGACGGCGGCGACAGCCCCGCGTGGTCGCGGAAGCGCGAGCCGTACGTCCCGTCGCCGCTCGACACCGACGGTGGACCCGTCGTGCCGTACGCCGAACTGCACGCGCACTCGGCCTTCAGCTTCCTCGACGGCGCCAGTCAGCCCGAGCACCTGTTCGAAGAAGCTGCTCGGCTCCGGCTGCACGCCCTCGCGCTCACCGACCACGACGGCTTCTACGGGGCCGCCCGGATGGCCGAGGTCGCCGAGTCGTACCCGCAGGTCGGCACCGTCTTCGGCACCGAGCTGTCCCTGGGGCTGACCGAACCGCAGAACGGTGTGCCCGACCCCGAGGGCTCGCACCTGCTCCTGCTCGCCGACGGCCAGGACGGCTACCACCGGCTCGCCGGCGCGGTGACGAGCGCACACCTGGCCGCCGGGTCCGAGAAGGGCAGCCCGCAGTACGACCTCGACGACCTCGCCGCGCGGGCGGACGGGCACTGGCGGGTCCTCACCGGCTGCCGGAAGGGATCCGTGCGGCAGGCCCTCGAGCAGGGTGGCGAGTCCGCCGCCGAGACCGCGCTCCGGGTGCTGCTCGACCGGTTCGGCAGCCGCAACGTCGTCGTGGAGCTGCTCGACCACGGCGACCCGCTCGACAGCGCCCGCAACGACGCACTGGCCGCCCTCGCCGCGAAGCACGCGCTGCCCCTGGTCGCCACCGGCAACGTGCACTACGCCACCCCCGACCGGTTCCCGGTGGCGACCGCGCTCGCGGCGGTGCGCGCCCGGCGCAGCCTCGACGAGATCGACGGCTGGTTGCCGGCCGCCGACACCGCTCACCTGCGCTCCGGCGCCGAGATGGCCAGACGGTTCGGGCGCTACCCCGGTGCGATCGAGCGGACCGTGGAGCTCGCCGACGAGCTCGGGTTCCGGCTGAAGACCGTGCAGCCCGGGCTGCCCGACCTCGACGTCCCGGACGGGCACACCGCGATGTCGTGGCTCCGCGAGCTCACGTGGACGGGTGCCCGGCGGTTCTACCCCGGCAGCGCCGACGGCGTCGACCCCCGCAAGCGGGAGCGCATCGAGCGTGAGCTGTCCGTGATCGAGGAGAAGAACTTCCCGGGGTACTTCCTGATCGTGCGCGACATGGTGCAGTACGCCCGCGGTCGGGGCATCCTCTGCCAGGGGCGGGGCTCGGCGGCGAACTCGGCGGTCTGCTACCTGCTCGAGATCACCGCGGTGGACTCGATCCGGTACGGGCTGCCGTTCGAGCGGTTCCTGTCGGCGATGCGTGACGAGGAACCCGACATCGACGTCGACTTCGACTCGGACCGCCGCGAAGAGGTGATCCAGTACGTGTACGCCAAGTACGGCCGGCACAACGCCGCCCAGGTCGCGAACGTCATCACCTACCGGCCCAAGGGCGCGGTGCGCGACATGGCGAAGGCGCTCGGCCACAGCCCCGGGCAGCAGGACGCCTGGTCGAAGCAGGTCGAGCGGTGGGGGTCGGTGACCGAGAGCCAGGACCACGACATCCCGCCGGCGGTCGTCGGGCTCGCGAGCGACGTCCTCGGGTTCCCGCGGCACCTCGGCATCCACTCCGGCGGCATGGTGCTGACCGACCGTCCGGTGGGCGAGGTCGTGCCGATCGAGCACGCCCGGATGGACGGCCGCACCGTGCTGCAGTGGGACAAGGACGACTGCGCCTACATGGGGCTCGTGAAGTTCGACATGCTCGGGCTCGGCATGCTCGCGGCGCTGCAGTACTCGTTCGACCTGGCGGCAGAGCACTGCGGGGAGCGCTGGGAGATGCACTCCATCCCGAAGGAGGAACAGGGGGTCTACGACCAGCTCTGCCGCGCGGACACGATCGGGGTGTTCCAGGTGGAGTCCCGTGCGCAGATGGGCACCCTGCCCCGACTGCTCCCGCGGCGGTTCTACGACCTGGTGATCGAGGTCGCACTCGTCCGCCCCGGGCCCATCCAGGGCGGCGCGGTGCACCCGTACATCCGCCGGCGCACGGGCGAGGAACCGATCACCTACATGCACCCGGCGCTCGAACCCGTGCTCGAACGCACCCTCGGGGTCCCGCTGTTCCAGGAGCAGCTCATGCAGATGGCGATCGCGGTCGGCAACTGCTCCGGTGACGACGCCGACCTGCTGCGACGGGCGATGGGGTCGAAGCGCGGGCACGAGAAGATCGACCGACTGCGCGACAAGCTGTACGCGGGGATGGCGGACAACGGCATCCACGGGGCCGACGCCGACGCGATCTACGCGAAGATCCAGGCGTTCGCGAACTTCGGCTTCG
Source organism: Curtobacterium flaccumfaciens (assembly GCF_013359815.1). Taxonomy (GTDB): domain Bacteria; phylum Actinomycetota; class Actinomycetes; order Actinomycetales; family Microbacteriaceae; genus Curtobacterium; species Curtobacterium flaccumfaciens. Next base: position 107,040 of record NZ_JABMCF010000028.1, read on the forward strand.
CGGAGAGCCACTCGATCAGCTTCGCCCTCATCGTCTACGCGAGCGCGTGGATGCGGCTGCACTACCCGGGGGCGTTCCTGGCGGCACTGCTCCGGGCGCAGCCGATGGGGTTCTACTCACCGCAGACCCTGGTCGCCGACGCCCGACGGCACGGCGTCCGCGTGCTGCGACCGGACATCCTGCGGTCCGGGGTCGACGCCACGCTCGAACCGCTACCGGACGGGGATGCTCCTGCCGGTGCCGACGCGTGCCTGGCCGCCGAGCAGCCACCGGTGCTGCCCTTCGACAAGGCACTCCCCGACGACACCGCGAGCCACCGACGCGACGGTGCCTTCGCCGTGCGGCTCGGGCTCGCCGAGGTCGCGTCGCTCAGCCGGAAGAGCGCCGAGAAGATCGTCGCGGAGCGGGACGCCAACGGTCCGTTCCGCGACATGTCGGACCTGGCCCGCCGGGTCGGGCTCACCACGCCGCAGCTCGAGGCCCTCGCCGCCGCCGACGCCTTCGCCCCGTTCGACATCGACCGCCGCGGTGCGATGTGGTCGGCTGCCCAGGCGGCCGCCGAGCGCCCCGACCAGCTGCCGGACACGCAGGTGTTCGTGCAGCCGCCGCTGTTCGGGCAGATGACGAGCGGGGACGTGCTCATCGCCGACATGTGGTCGACGGGCATGACGACCGACGACCACCCCGTCCGGCACGTGCGCGACCGGCTCGCAGCCCGCCGGGTGCTCAGCGTGCAGGACACCGCGACCGCCGAGACCGGACGACGGGTCGAGGTCGGCGGGATCGTGACGCACCGGCAGCGTCCGGCGACGGCCTCCGGCATCACGTTCCTGAACGTCGAGGACGAGACCGGGCTGGTCAACGTCATCTGCAGCGTCGGGGTCTGGGGGCGCTTCCGCCGGGTGGCGCGGGAGTCCCCGGCGGTGATCGTCCGGGGCATCCTCGAGCGCTCGCCCGACGGGGTCGTCAACCTGGTGGCGGACCGCATCGAGCACCTGTCGCTGTCCGTCCGCACCCGCTCGCGGGACTTCCAGTGAGCGGTCTGCTCGGGTGAGCGGGCGTGCCCGAGTGAGCGGGCGTGCCCGAGTGAGCGGTCGTCCTCAGCGCACCTCGGGCAGGCTGATCGTGACCTCGAGCCCACCGGCGGGCACGTTGCGGAGCGACGCCGTGCCTCCCGCCCGTTCCGCCACCGCACGCACGATCGCGAGTCCCAGTCCCGAGCCGCCGGGCAGGGCGCCGGCACCGGTGGACGGGTCCGGGTTGGGGCGGGACGTCCGGGCCTCGTCCGGACGGGTGAAGCGGTCGAACGCCACCGGGATGAAGGACTCGGGCACGCCGGGGCCGTCGTCGGTGATCTGCAGCACGCCCTCGCCGCCGGTGCTCCGCCAGGACACGAAGATGCCGCCGCCGCGGGGGAGCGCGGCCACGGCGTTGCCCGCGATGTTCGTGACGAGCTGTGCCATCCCACCGGTGTCGATCCGGTACCGCGGTTCGACGGTGCCGCCGCCGATGCCCGGGCCGGAACCGCCGACGGCGACGGGCGGCTCGAGGTCGAAGTCGACGGTGACGTCCTTCGCCGACGCGATGAGCCGGACGCGGTCGACCGCGGCCATCACCTCGTCGCCGAGGTCCGACCAGGCGGTCTCGGGGCGCCGGTCGCCGTCCTGTTCACGGCGCTCCGACTCCTCGATCCGCGACAGGGCGAGCAGGTCGTTCGCCAGCCGTGACAACCGCGCGACGCTGTGCTTGGCGCGTTCGATGTGGGCGGCGAGGGCGGCGGCGTCGTTGCCGTCGAGCGAGGCGAGGTCGAGCTGGGTCGTCAGGATCGCCAGGGGCGTCCGGAGCTCGTGGCTGGCGTCCGACACCATCTGGCGTTCGCGCTCGGTCGCCTGCCGGGTCCGGGCGAGGAAGGCGTTGAGCGTGGTCGCCAGGGACGCCAGCTCGTCCTGGGCGGGGCCCACCGGCAGTTCGGCACGCTCCGGGGCGACGGAGAGCCGTTCGGCCTCGCGGCGCATCCGGTTCACCGGGCGCAGCGCGGTGGTCGCGAGCACCCAGGACGCAACGCCGAAGGCGAGCAGGATGGCCAGACCGGTCAGCGACAGCGTCGTCGTGAGGTCGTCGACGACGATGGCCTCGGCCTGCGAGTTGCGGGCGGCGACGACGGTCCAGCGGCCGGCCTCGTTGACGGGGTGCTCCACCACGACGCGGTACTCCGAGCCGGATGCCGTGATGATCGAGGTGCCGGCGGGGGTGGACCGCAGACTGCCGAGGGCCTGCTCGACACGATCGGGCATCGTCGACAGCACGATCTCGCCGGACGGGGACACGACGGCGACGAGCTGCGCGTTGCCCGGCGGCGAGAGGTCGGGGTCGCTGTCGACCTCGAGCGTGGCGACGTACGGGTCGGCATCGGCGTCGAGCAGGGTGCGGGTCGCACTCGCGACGACGCTCACCACCTGGAAGCGCATCACCAGGACGAGCAGCAGGATGACGATCGCGGCGATCGCCGTCGAGCCGATCGTGATCCGGGCACGCAGCGACAGCAGACGCAGCGGCCGGATCGGACCGCCGCGTCGACGGTCCGATCGTGGGGCGTCGTCGGCCCCGCTCACGCCCCGAGCAGATCCAGGCGGTACCCGCGACCGCGGACCGTGGCGATGGCGACGGTGGCCTCGTGCGCGGTGAGCTTCTTGCGGAGGTACGAGATGTACTGCTCGACCACGTTCGGGTCGACGTGCTGCGAACCGTCCCAGACCTCTTCGAGGATCTTCGGGCGGTCGACGACACTGCCGGCGGACCGGGCGAGCAGTCGGAGCAGGGCGAACTCGGTGGGGCTCACGGCGACGCGCTGGCCCTTGATCGAGATGCGGCGGGCCTCGGAGTCGATGGAGACGTCCCCGACCTCGATTGTTCGGGGTGCCCCGGCGGACTCACGACGGCCGAGCGCACGCAGCCGAGCGGTGAGCTCGGCGAAGGCGAAGGGCTTGGTGAGGTAGTCGTCCGCGCCCGCGTCGAGCCCGAACACGCGGTCGTCGACGGCATCGCGCGCGGTCACGAGCAGGATCCGCACGGGGTCCTCGCGCTCACGGATCCGCCGGGCGAGCTCGAAGCCGGACATGCCGGGCATCATCACGTCCACGACCGCCAGGTCGAACGCCTGCTCGCCGAGGGCGATGAGCGCCTCGACACCGTTCTCGACGGCCGTGACCCGGTACCCCTCGGCCGCGAGTCCGCGTTCCATCAGGGCACGCATCTCGTCGTCGTCCTCGACCACCAACAGCCGCATAGTGGACCTCCTCGGACCCATCGTGGCATCGAACCGGCGCGGAGGGCCGTTCTCCGGGTCCGACTCGCTGAATCTCGTCACAGGACGAGGCGGAACGGTCTGTCCCACGTTCTAGGGACGTGAGCGCCGCTTGCTTCGTTGCTAGGCTCCGGCAGCGGACAGCGCGACCCGATGCGCCGCCCGCACTGGGGGATCATGAACGACTCGATCGACCACCCGGCCATCGTGCGCCTGCGCGCCGAACTGGACGCCGCGTGGAAGGGCATCGGTGCGCTCGCGCAGCTGGAGGACGCACCGCGCGACCGCGTGGTCGCGGAACTGCGGACGGCGGTACCGGACGTGGCGAGCCGTGCTGCACGCGAGGTCGGCACCGAGGCCGTCGTCGCGGAGATCAGCCGGTACGCCGACGCCGGCATCCCGGGTGCGACCGCGACCGACGTCGTGCCGACCGCGGTGATCTGGTCGGACGTCGTGCGGACGGCGTCGGAAGCGGCCTGCGCGGCGCGCTGACGCCCAGCAGCGCGCCGACGCCCAGCAGCGCGCAAGCGCAACGTGCCGGTGTGCCGGCGCTAGTCGTCCTCGCCGAGCAGCTCGCCACGCACCCGTCGGATGTCCTCGAGCAGCGCCCCGATGAGCACCCAGTGCCGGGAGTTCGGCCGGACCACCTCGAGCGGCGCGGTGAGCGCCGGCTCGGAAGCCTCCGCCCACGGCCCGACGTCCGGCCGGGAGGCAGCGGTGTCCGCTCCGCCGACCCCGTCCACCGGGTCGAGCCGTGTCGATTCCACCCGAGCGCTCAGCGCCCGGACGTCCGCACCGATCCGTGCCACCTCGGTCGCGATGCCGTGCACCACCGGGTCGTCGCGCAGGTCCGGTGCGGTGTTGTCGCGGATCGCCCGGGTCATGCCGGTGACCCGGGTCACCAGGACGCGCAGGTGGTCGGTGGTCACCACGTCGCGGTCGAGGATCGTCCGGTGCCGGCCACTGCGCGGGTTCATCGTCAGGGACTCGCGCGCCGACCCCAGGGACGCCTCGGCCTTGGCGTGCTGCTGCCGCAGTGCGCGGGCCGCGACGAGCGCCTCGTCCCAGCGGTCGCGGTCCCACCCCTCGGTCAGGCCGATCGCGATCCGCTCGAACGCCACCGCGGTGTCGCGGGCGAGCCGGGCGACGGCGAGGTGCGCCGGTTCGAGCAGCACGGGCGGCACGATGAGCGCATTCACGACCAGGGCGACGATCGCACCGATCACGGTCTCGAGGATCCGGTCGGCGGAGTAGTTCGGCGTCACGACCCCGGCGGTGAGCACGAGCATCCCGCTGATCCCCACCTGGGTGGCGGAGGTCGGGGTGAGCCGGAGCGCCCAGGCGATGAGGATCGCGAGCACGATGACGAGCAGCACGACGAACACGCCGTCGCCGAGCAGCAGGTGGAACCCGGTGGCGAGCACGACGCCGATCACGACGCCCGCGCTCCGCTCGAGCCCCTTCACGAACGACTGGTTGATGCTCGGCTGCACCACGAGCAGTGCAGCGATCGCCGCGAAGGTGGGGAACGGCCCCTGGATGACCAGGCGGCAGAGGAGTACGGCCGCGACCACCGCGACGGCGGTCTTCACGACCTGCAGGAACGGCGTGCGACTGGAGCTGCGGAGACGCGCGACCGGGTTCACACCGACCACGGTAGCCACCGGCCGCGCGCCGAGCCGTGCACGAACGCGACGAAACCCGCGCGACACGGTTGACTGATGTCGTGTGGCCCAACCATGAGCGCGTCATCCCGCAGGCCTTCGCCGGCTCCGGGACCTCCGTGGTGGCCGCGCGGGCGCATTCCGTCGAGCCCTCGGGCAACGGCTACCTGTACGGCTACGAGGTCGACACGGTGGACCGCAACGGCCAGCGCGCCACGGTCCTGACCTACGTCGACACCGGCGGCACCCACGACCAGAACAGCGCGATCGTCACCGACCCGGCGACGGGCGACCCGGTGTCGGTGTGGGCGTACCCGAACGACCCCGGCCTACCGGTGCTGCCGCAGGTCACCTACCGCGATGCCGTCGCCGAGCTGCTGACCACGCTCGGCATGCCCGTCACCGACCCGGTGCTCACCGTGGCGGCGTACCGCCCGGGCAAGCGCGCGGTCGTGCGCGTGGACGCCCCCGAGCGCACCCTGTTCCTGAAGATCGTCCGTCCGCACCGGGTCGCGCCGATCGTGCAGTCGCACGAGCAGTTCGTCGCGGCCGGTCTGCCGGTGCCGCGTGTGCTGTCCAGCCGTGGCGACGGCCTGCTCGTGCTCGAGCGCATCCGCGGCGTGCCCGCCGGCAGCCGCATCCTCGACATCGCCGACGACCCCCGCTTCGTGGCGTCGCTCGCCGCGCTGAGCGGTCGGGTCGCCACCGTCCCGATGACCCAGCAGGCGCGCGCCGACGCGATGGACCACGCCGACTGGCACCGTCGCACGCTCATCGCCGCGCTGCCGCGTGACGCCGAGGAGATCGACCGCCTGTACGACGCCATCGGCCGCCGCTCCATCGGCTGGTCGAGCTCGACCAAGCAGGTCGTGCACGGCGACCTGCACCTGGAGCAGGTGTTCGTCGACGAGGACGAGCCGTGGCGCATCTCCGGCCTGCTCGACATCGACACCGCGGGCTGGGGCTTCCCGGTCCGTGACGTCGGCGCCGTCGTCGCCCACCTTGTGGTCACCGGGCTCTGGCACCGGTCCCGAGGCGACGCCGAGCGCGGCGCCGCCGCCGAGCGCCTCGCCGACGCGATCGCCCGCGACTGGGTCGCGCGCAACCCGCGCGAGGCCGACCGCATCGGACCCGCCATCGGCGCCCAGCTGCTCGCCCACGCCGGCGGCCAGGCGACCACCGGCTCCGCCAACGGGATCCAGACGGCCCAGCAGCTCCTCGCCGCGACGCAGGCCGCCCTGGCGGACGCGGCCCCGAGCCTCCCGACCGGTGGTTCGACGCGTCCGCGGTCCGCACCGCAGGTCTGAGACACGACCGGAGGACGGACTGGAGGCCCGGGTCGAGCCCGCCACGGGCCTCCCGTCCGCCGTCGCGACGCGCGCGGGCAACGCGACGGTCGCCTCCGTCGGTGGTCCGGGAGTAAACTGAGCACGCACGCACCGCGTTCCCGCGTGCCGCGTCGATTCCGGACGCAGCCGTCGATCACTTGATCGACGCGGGGACCGGGCCGTGACCGCCCCGAGGGGGCATCACGTGCGTGTGACGACGCCGGATCCCGGCGCGGACCGTCCGAACCTGCTCCCGGCAGGTGCTCGTGTGGAACGGCTCGCGGGAGTCCACCGGACGTCCCGATGCGGGGACCGGCGATGCGGTGGGCCACGGTGGCCCGCAGCTGAACCGGAGCCGCGCCAGGCGCCGGTGCAGGACTTCCCGCCCCACGGGCGGATCGCCCCGACGTGTGGGCGGAACAGGAGGAGCGTTGGCTCGATCAGGCACCCGGCGTGCTGCCGGCGGGACGCGGACCGCGTCACGCCGCACCAGACCGCTGGACAACGACGGCGTCATCCCCGTCCTCGCCCGCGCTGTGCGCGAGGTCGAGGCCGCGGCGCAGCGCGGACCGCTCAAGGCATCGAACCGGACGAAGTTCCAGGCGGTCGCCCTGCTCATGCGCGAAGAGCGCGCGCGGGTGAAGGCCGACACGGAGCTCACCGACGCGCAGCGCGCCGAGCAGCTCAAGCGGCTCGACGGCGTGGCCACGATCCTGGCGAAGACGGCGGCGCGCGACACCAGTGTCATCCAGCTCCTCGCCGAAGAGGTCCAGGTGTCCGAGGCGACGCGTGCGGTCAAGCGCGACATGATGATCGCCGGCGGCATGGAACTGCAGCCGGAGGACCTCGTCATCGCGTCCGAGCCGGCCGCGGTGGTCGAGACCCCGGTGCGGGCCGTCATGCCGCAGGCGGTCGTGCAGCGCCAGCTGGCGAACCCCTTCATGCCGCCGGACTTCGCCCTCGCCGACCAGCCCGTCGCGCACCCGCGTCGCCTAGCGAACTGGGAGCTGTTCGGGCCGCTGTTCAAGTCGTTCGAGTACGGCGCGGGCGGGGGAGCGGCGACGATGCCGCTGCCGGAGCCCACGACGCTGCACTCGCGCTCGGGCACCACGCTCATGAAGCACCAGGCGGAACTCGTCGCCGCCGCGTCGCAGGGGCACCGCACGTTCCTGCTCGCCGACGAGCCCGGCCTCGGCAAGACCGCACAGTCGCTGCTCGCCGCCGACGCCGCGAACGCGTTCCCGCTGCTCGTCGTCGTGCCGAACGTCGTCAAGACGAACTGGGCGCGTGAAGCCGAGCGCTGGGTGCCGAACCACCGCGCCACGGTGATCCACGGGGACGGCAACGACCTCGACGGGTTCGCCGACATCGTCATCGTGAACTACGAGATCCTCGACCGGCACGCCGGGTGGCTCGGCAACTTCGGGTTCAAGGGGATGGTCGTCGACGAGGCGCACTTCATCAAGAACAGGGACTCGCAGCGCGCCCGGTTCGTGCTGCAGATCGCCGAGCGCATCCGGCAGCGCACCGCCGCACCGCTGCTCATGGCGCTGACCGGTACGCCGCTGATCAACTCGGTCGAGGACTTCCGCACCATCTGGGAGTACCTCGGCTGGATCGACGACAAGAAGCCGCGCGCGAAGCTCATGAACGAGCTCGAGGAGATCGGCCTCACGCCGGCCGACCCCGGGTTCTTCGTCGAGGCCCGCCGTGCCGTCATCGACCAGGGCATCGTGCGACGCCGCAAGGTCGACGTCGCCGCGGACATCCCGGCCCGCCGGATCGCCGACATCCCCGTCGAGCTCGACGGTGACGAGGGCCGCTCCATCCGCGACGCCGAGCGCGAGCTCACCGCGAAGCTCGTCCGCCGCTACCACCAGGCGCTCGACGCCCGCACCGGGCAGGACCCGGTCATCGGCATCGACCACAAGCTGGTCCGCCAGGTCGCGCGCTGGGAGCTCGAGGACCAGGACGCCTCGTCGACCGGCGAGAACGTGTTCTCGATGGTCCGCCGCATCGGCCGGGCCAAGGCCCAGCTCGCGGCCGACTACGCGGCACAGCTCGCCTCGAACGTCGGCAAGGTCGTGTTCTTCGCGAAGCACCTCGACGTGATGGACCAGGCGGAAGAGGTGTTCGCCCGTCGCGGGCTGCGCACCGCCACGATCCGCGGCGACCAGACGCCGACGCAGCGCACGGCCGAGATCGACTCGTTCGTGAACGACCCCGACGTCGCCGTCATCGTCTGCTCGCTGACCGCGGCCGGTGTCGGTCTGAACCTGCAGGTGTCGTCGAACGTCGTGCTCGCCGAGCTGTCGTGGACGAGCGCCGAGCAGACCCAGGCGATCGACCGCGTGCACCGCATCGGGCAGGAAGAGCCCGTCACCGCGTGGCGCATCATCGCCGCGCAGACGATCGACACCAAGATCGCCGAGCTCATCGACTCGAAGGCGTCCCTGGCCGCCCGCGCGCTCGACGGTTCGGACGAAGAGGTGGTCGACTCCGGTGACATCCAGCTCGACGCCATGGCTGCGCTGCTGACCGAGGCGCTCGGCGGCTAGCGCGGCGCTCGGCGCTGACAGCAAAACACCGGTGTTCGCACTCTGAACCGCGTCATGCGCGTGTTCGGAGTGTGAACACCGGTGTTTTGCGGAGGGCCGCCGCTCAGATGCGGGACTGCACCTCGGCCAGGGACGGGTTGGTCGCCGTCGAGCCGTCGGGGAACACCAGCGTCGGCACGGTCTGGTTGCCGCCGTTGACCTCGGCGACGAGCTCGGCGGTACCGGGGGTCTGCTCGATGTCGACCTCGGTGAAGGGCACCCCGGCCTTCGACATCTGGTTCTTCAGCCGGGCGCAGTAGCCGCACCACGTGGTGGTGAACATCGTGACGCCGCCGGCTTCGGGCGTGAACTGCTCGCGGGTGATCGTGTCGCTCATCCCTGCAGGCTAACCCCGGGTGCGGGGAAACCCCGCAGTGCCTGGTAGACAAGAGCGTGTGAGCCACACGCACCTCGAGATCGAGCGCACCTACGACCTGCCCGAGGGCGGTGCCCTCCCCGACCTCGTCGGCGCGGGCGGCATCCTCCGCACCGAGCACCAGGAGCCGTTCGAACTGGACGCGACCTACTGGGACACCGAGCGGTACGACCTGGTGGCCGCGCGGGTGACCGTGCGCCGCCGCACGGGTGGCCCCGACGCCGGCTGGCACATCAAGCGCTCGGAGTCGGACACGGTCCGCCACGAGCAGCAGTTCCCCCTGACCGACGACGCCGACACCGTGCCCGACGAAGTCCTCGCCGCGCTCTTCACGGAGCGCCGCGGCCGCGGGCTGCGTCCCGTCGTCCGGATCACGACCACCCGCACCGTCACCCGACTGCTCGACGAGGACGGCGACCAGATCGCCGAGCTCGCCGACGACCAGGTCACCGCCCAGCGCCTCGACGACGACGCCCCCGAGACCCCGCGCACCTGGCGCGAGGTCGAGGTCGAGACCGTCGACGGCGTCGACCCGCAGATCGCCCACGAGCTCTTCGCGGCCCTCGACGGACGCTTCGCGGCCGTCGGCGCCGGCCCCGCCGCCGTCGCGTCCAAGCTGGCACGCGGGCTGGCAGGAGCACCGGCACCGCGCCTCCAGACCGAGGAGAAGCCGGCCAAGGGCACGACCGCACGCATCCTGGCGAAGCGGGTGCGCAAGCTGCGCGTCGCGCTGCTCGGCCAGGAGGCCCGGCTCCGCTCCGGCGACACGGCCGACCTCCGGCAGGCGGCCGACACGACCCTCGAGATCGCCGCGATCCTGGGCGCCTACCGCCCGGCGTTCCCCGACGGCGAGGCCGTCGACCGCGCCGCCGAGGCGGCGGACGGCCTCGCGGGCGTCACCGCGCGTGCGGCGCTGGCCGAGTACCTGATCGACCGGCTGCCGCGGGCGTCGTCGCCGGCGCAGGACGACCTGGTCGACGCGATGACCCGTGAGCGCATCCTCGCCTCGACCCGGGAACGTCGCGACCAGGCGGTGCGGGACGTCGTCGCGTTCCTGCACGGCGAGCCGTTCCTCGAACTGCTCGACGCCCTCGACGACGCGGCCGAGCGACCGGCTCCGACGGCGTGGTCGCTCCGCGCACCGAAGCAGGTCGCACAGGACGTCGGCGCCGACGTGAAGCCGCGCGTGCGCGAACTCGTCCGGGCCGCCGTCGCCGACGACACCTCGGACACCGCCGCCGAGCGCGAGGCCGCCGACCGGACCACCACCGAGGCCGCGTGGCAGGAGACGATGCGCGCCCGGATGGCGATGGACGTGCTCGGCGACGACGCGTTCCCGCACGCACTGTGGAAGCGGATCGGCACCGCTGCCGACGTGCTGACCGAACGGGTGCGATCCCTGCACGCCCTCGACATCCTCCGGGCGAACGCGGCGATCGCGGAGCGCGGGGGTGAGGGCACGTTCGGGTACGGCGTGCTGGCGGGGGACCGGGTGCGCCTGGCCGAGGAGTCCTACGACGAGGCGGTGCACGCGCTCAACCGCGTGTGAGCGCCGCTGTTCGCTTGGTGAGCAGAAGAGGTCGGGTCCCGCGTTCGGACCCGACCTCTTCTGCTCACGAAGTGCGAGGCGTTGCTCAGCCCGCAGCGATCGGGTTGGCGGTGGCCGCGGCGGGCGTCTCGTCGGCGAGCCCGAGCACGTCGAGCAGCCAGGCGAGTTCGAACGCCCGCTCCTTCCACGACGCGTAGCGACCGCTGACACCACCGTGGCCGGCGGACATCTCGGTCTTCAGCAGCACGGGCGCGCCGACCTCGCGGAGCTTCGCGGTCCACTTCGCGGGCTCGACGTAGAGCACGCGGGTGTCGTTGATCGAGGTCACGGCGAGGATCTGCGGGTACTGCACGTCGTCGCGGACGTTCTCGTACGGGGTGTACTCGCTCATGTAGCGGTAGACCTCGGCGTCGTGCAGCGGGTCGCCCCACTCGTCCCACTCGATGACGGTGAGGGGCAGGTCCGGGTCGAGGATGCTCGTCAGCGCGTCGACGAACGGCACGGCGGCCAGGATGCCGGCGAACCGCTCGGGTGCGAGGTTGGCGACCGCACCCATCAGGAGCCCGCCGGCGCTGCCGCCCTCGGCCACGAGCCGGTCGGCGGTGGTCCGGCCGGACTCGATCAGGTGCTCGGCGACCGCGACGAAGTCGGTGAAGGTGTTCTTCTTCGTCAGTGTCTTGCCGTTCTCGTACCAGTGCCGGCCGAGCTCACCGCCACCACGGACGTGCGCGACGGCGAAGACGACGCCGCGGTCGAGCATGGACAGGCGCATGACGCTGAAGCCGGGGTCGATCGAGTGCTCGTACGAGCCGTACCCGTAGAGGTGCAGCGGTGCCGGGGTACCGTCCTCGACGGCGTCACGACGCCAGACGAGCGAGATCGGCACACGGGTACCGTCCGACGCGGTCGCCCAGTCGCGTTCCTGCACGTAGTCGGCCGGGTCGTAGCCGCCGAGCACGGGCTGGCGCTTCAGGACGGTGACCTCGCCGGTGGCCAGGTCGAGGTCGCTGACCTCGGAGGGGGTCACGAACGACGTGTACCCGATGCGGAGCGTCGGCTGCTCCCACTCCGGGTTGCCGCCGAGCCCCGCCGAGAACAGTGCTTCGTCGAAGGGAACCTCGTGCGCGTCGCCGTAGCCGTCGCCCTCGATCGGGATGATCGCGACGCGGGGCAGTGCCTCGGAGCGGTACTCCAGGGCGAGGTGTCCGGCGAAGGCGTCGACCGACTCGATGCGGCGTTCGGTGTGGTGCGCCACGACGACGCGGCGGTCACGCTCGGACGTCGGGTCGTCGGCGGGGACGTCGACGAGCTCGAAGTTCTCGGCGCCGTCGTTGTGCAGCACCAGGAACCGGTCGCTGCCACCGACGATGGCGTGCTCGATCTCGTACTCGACGCCCTCGCGCCGGGGCCAGACGACCTGGAACTCACCGGTCGGATCCGCAGCGTCGAGGACGTGCGCCTCGGACGTGATCTTCGAGCCGAGCTCGATGACGATGTACTGCGACGAGCGGGTGACACCGACACCGACCCAGTAGCGGTCGTCGGGCTCCTCGAACACCAGGACGTCCTCGGACGCCGCGGTGCCGACCGTGTGGCGCCAGATCTTGTCCGGACGCCACGACTCGTCGACCGTGGGGTAGAAGACGTAGCGGCCGGCCGGGTCGAACGTGGCGCCGGCGCCCGTGTTCGGGATGGCGTCGCCGAGGTCGGTCCCCGAGGCCAGGTCGCGCACGTGCAGGGTGTACCGCTCGTCGCCCTCGACGTCGATGCCGTAGACCAGGCGGGTGCCGTCGTCGCTGATGTCGTACGTGCCGAGGGAGAAGAACTCGTGGCCGTCGGCCAGCGCGTTGCCGTCGAGGACCACCTGCTCGCCGGGGAGCGTCGACTCGCCCTCGACGACGGCGGGCGGCGTCCAGTCGTCGGGGCCGGCGACGGGCACGCGGCAGTGCACGCCGTACTGGCTGCCCTCGGCGGTGCGGGTGAAGTACCACCAGTCGCCCATGCGGACCGGCACAGAGAGGTCGGTCTCCTGGACGCGGCTCTTCACCTCGGCGAAGATGCGGTCGCGCAGCGGCGCGAGGTGCGCGGTGGCGGCGTCGGTGTGGGCGTTCTCGGCTTCGAGGTACGCCAGGGTGTCGGGGGATTCCTTGTCCCGCAGCCACTCGTAGTCGTCGACGAAGTCGATGCCGTGGTGGGTCCGTGTCACGGGCCGCTTGGCGGCGCTGGGCGGGGTGGATGCGGTGTGCTCGTTGCTCACCGTCCCACCCTATTCGCCCGCACCCCCCGGTCAGGCCGCCGTGCGCTCGCGCCCGCCCACCGCCGCCTGCACCCGCTGCTCGAACGCCTCGAGCTCGTCGACCACGGCCGGTGCGACCCACGCCCGGTCTCGGAGACGATCGGTGACCGGACGGAGCACTCCCGCCAGCACCAGGTCGTGGGTGACGCGCTCGACCTCGTCGGTGGTGAGCAGGGTGTCCAGGTGCGCTTCGGTCAGGACGGGGTCGTCGGCGAGCGCACGGCCGACGACGGCGTGCGGGCCCGAGGCGCAGGGGCCGACGGACCGACCGGCGTCGTGCTCGGCGAGCAGCAGGGCGTTCAGGGTCGCCTCATCACAGACCGTCCCGATCGCGAGGGCCAGGTCGACCACGAACCCGGTGACCTTGCCGTCGCGGTACTGCTCGAGGTGCCGGAAGTACCGCCGCCGATCCGCCGCGAGCGCGGTGGCCACCGGTGCCGTGACCGTGGTCGTCACCCCGCGACGCCGGAGCACGGCACCGATCAGCGCGCGCCCGATCCGACCGTTGCCGTCGGTGAACGGGTGGATCGACTCGAACTGCGCGTGGGCGATCGCGGCCTGGGCGATCGGGTGCAGGTCCACACGGTGCACGAACGCGAACAGGTCGGCCATCAGCGGTGCCACGAGCTCGGGCGGTGGTGGCACGTACACGGCATCGCGGGGCGTGGCACCGCCGCCGATCCAGTTCTGCACGTCGCGGTACCGGCCGGCGTACCGTCCGTCCACCGGGTCGTCGCGCATCAGCAGGCGGTGTGCCTCGAGCAGGGAGGCCTCGGTGACGGTGCCCGAGTCCGCTCCGGACACCAGGTGCTCGACAGCGCCGCCGGCCCGGACGACCGCGGTGGCACCGGCGTTCGCCCGGATGCCGACGAGGGCCCGTGCCAGGTCGTCGATCGACGCGGACTCGTCCTCGATCCGCGACGACGCCACGGCTTCGGTCCGGCCGAGCACGGACCCGAGCGGCGCGAGCCGGGAGCCGTGGTGGACGTCGAGGGCGCGCAGGGCCGTGGCGCTCCGGTCGAGTAGCGCGACGGTGTCGTCGTCGGGCGTCCACCGGGCCCTCGCGATGGACGGGGGCAGCGACACCCGCACGGTGGTCACCAGCCGGTCGTCACGGCACCCGCGGACGGTGCTCCGCCACGGTCGCTCGTTGCGTTCGTGCGTGGGCCAGGTGTCGCTCCGGTGTGCCATCCCGCGACGGTAGAGCCACCCGGACGCTCGACGCCAGGAATCGGTATTTCGCCCGCTCGCCGCCTGCCGCCGCGGGCCCGCCCGGCGCCGCCGCCCGACCCCCCCCCCGCCCCGCCCGCGCC
>NZ_JABMCF010000029.1 GCF_013359815.1 Curtobacterium flaccumfaciens
AGACGCCGCCGGCCTGCTGAACAAGACCTTCGGCACCGACGCCGTCAAGCGCGGCCTCCTCGTCGGCACCGCCACCATCACCGCACAGATCAAGTAACACCCCGCACCACCACAATCGGCCCGGACCACGCAGCAGCGCGGCCCGGGCCGACTTGCGTCGCACGACGTGCGTCGAGCAGAACCGGGCGTACCTGGCGGAACCGGGCGTACCTGGTCGAACCGGGCGTACCTGCTGGAACCGGGCGTACCTGGCGGAAACGGGCGTACCTGGTCGGTTCTTTCGACCAGGTACGCCCGTTCTTGCGAACCACCGCGCGCGCGATGGGAAAGAACGTACGCACACGACGGACGGGAGGCCCAGCGCCAGCTGGCACCGGGCCTCCCGTCCGTCATGTGCGTACGCCGGGCCGGCAGCCGCCGTCGTCACGGGCTGGGCGACACCTCACGGGCTCACGTCCGCGTGGACTGTCGCTCAGCGCGAAACACAGCACAGCCGGCAGCTATGAACCGGGCGCAGGCGGCACGACGGCCGTGCCGGGAGGGACGGTGCCAGCTGGCACCGGGCCTCCCGTCCGTCTCGTGGTGCGCGGGGCCGGCGGCTCCTGCCGAGACTCGGTTCCGCGGACACCCTGCGGATGCCGGGTCACGCAACGTGTCCGGCAGCACGAGACTCGGTCCGCCGCGCCGCGGCCACGGCCGACTCGGTCCGCCGCGCCGCGGCCACGGCCGACTCGGTCGGCCGCGGCCGCACGCGCGCAACGAGCAACGCCCCGACCGGACCGGTCGGGGCGTTGCTCGTGGTGGTGCCGATCAGCGGATGATCGAGATGTTGTCCGCCTGCGGGCCCTTCTTGCCGGGCCCGATCTCGTACTGCACGTGGTCGTCCTGGGCGAGCGGCCGGGAGCCGGTCGCCGCGACGATGCTGGAGAAGTGCGCGAACAGGTCTTGGGACCCGTCGTCGGGGTGGATGAAGCCGAACCCCTTGCTGTGGTCGAACCACTTGACGGTGCCCGTCGGCATGGCGGTCAGCACGGCGTCAGTGGATGCGCAGCTGCGCGACCATGGGGCACGCGAAGGGATCGCGGGCGGCGAGGCCGACGCGGTTGAGGTACCGGACGACGATGCCGTAGGAACGCAGCAACGTGGTCTCGGTGTACGGCACGTCGAGGGTGTCGCAGTGTTCACGGACGAGCAGGCGGGCCTGCTTCAGCGCCGGACGCGGCATCGACGGGAACAGGTGGTGCTCGACCTGGTAGTTCAGGCCACCCATCAGGAACGACACCCACCAGCCGCCACGGATGTTGCGTGAGGTGCGCACCTGGCGGGAGAAGAAGTCGACCTTCGCGTCGTGCGCGATCGTCGGCATGCCCTTGTGGTTCGGGGCGAACGAGGCACCCATCATCACGCCGAACACGGCCAGCTGCACCCCGAGGAACGCACACGCCATCCCGAACGGCAGGAACCAGAACACCACCGTCAGGTAGATCGCGAACCGCGCCACGAGTAGTGCGCCCTCGATGAGGCGGTGCTTCTTGTCGGCCTTGGTGCCGTTGCCGGTGACGATCGACATCACGGCGTAGCGGTGCAGGTTCAGGCCCTCGAGCGTGAGGAGGGGGAAGAAGAGCCACCCCTGGAAGCGCATGAAGGTCTTCATCGCGCCACCCTTGACGGCGGCGGCGTCCTCCGGCAGGAACCGGATGCCGTCGGGGGCGATGTCCGGGTCCTTGCCGACGGTGTTCGGGTTGCCGTGGTGGCGCGTGTGCTTGTTCATCCACCACGAGTAGCTGAGGCCCACGAGGAACGTGCCGAGCCAGCGGCCAGCGCGGTCGTTCCACTTCTGGGACTCGAACACCTGACGGTGCGCGGCCTCGTGCGACAGGAACGCGAACTGTGTGAACAGCACGCCGAGCGCACCGGCCACGATCAGCTGGAACCATGAGTCGCCGAGGAACGCGAACGCGACCCAGGCGAGGGCGAGGCTGCCGACGAGTGCGCCGAACAGTGCCCAGTAGAAACCGGTACGACGGCGCAGGAGGCCGTTCTCCTTCACCTGCGCCAGGAGCGCGGAGTAGGTCGAGGTGCCCTTGCGGGCCCCCGTAGCGGGACGAGTGCGGGTGTAACCCGGAGCGAGCGGAGTGGTGGTCATGTGGACCGCCTTCCGGTACGGATCGGTCCTTCAACCGGTTCGAGGGAGTTCACGCGATTGCGCTTGCGGCGACCCTAGGGGCCGAACTTGCGTGTTCACCGTGGTGTCCAGAACACGTTGCGCAGTGCACGAACTCAGCCCGCGTGGCGCTCCGGACCGTCCGCGCACCGGCCGGACGATGCGCGCAACGTCTGCCCCGGGTACTCCCCGAACCGACGGAAGTACGTGCCCGAGAACCGCCCCAGGTGCCGGAAGCCCCAGGCCATCGCGGCCTCGCTCACACTCGTCTCGTGCCGGCTGCTGGACTCGAGTGCCGCGCGCACCCGGTCGAGCCGCATCTGCAGCAGGAACGTCATCGGCGAGACACCGTGTTCCCGCATGAAGGCCGTCTGCAGGGTCCGCGGACTCACGCCCACGGCGTCGCAGATGTCGGCGAGGCACAGCATCCGCTCGCAGTGTCCGTCGAGGTAGGCCTCGGCGAGCTCGACCGTCGACGGCGTCACCGCACGGCGGAGGACCGCGGATGTCCGCTCGCCGAAGGCTCCGACCACGGCTTCGACCAGCGCGACCTGGGCGGCGCTCCGAGTGCCCGAGGTGAAGCCGTCGCGCGTCGCCGTGACCGCCACCTGTTCGACGCACCGGCGCAGGTGTTCGAGGGCCGCGACGGCGGGCTCGGCACCCCGGGTCGGCAGCCCCGGCGCTGCTGCTCCCAGCGACGAGCACACCTGGTCGACGAGCGACCGGTCGATGCTCACGAGCTGCAGCGTGCCCTTCGGGGCGTGCACGGAGAACTCCCCGGACGTCGGCATCAGGACGGGCGTGCCGGGTCGGGTCTCGAGGACGACGCCGTCCTCGACGGCGATGCGGACACCGCCGGTGCTCGACCACCCGACGACGATGCGGTCGAGGGGCTCGAAGACCCCGGAGAAGCCGGCGGTCGCCGACGCTGTGACGAGGCTCACGCAACCGTCGCGGCGGGTCCGGTAGCGGAACCGGAACGGCAGCCGGAAGGCGTCGTCCTCGACGTCGAAGCGCACGTCACGGCCGTGCCCGGCCTGGGCGAGCACGCGTGCGGCGAAGGTGCGGTCGGTGCCGGATCGTTCGGTGCGGCGACGCTGGGCGTCGATCCGCGCGGTGACGGTCCGGGCGGCATCGGTCCCGTGCACCGCGGTCAGCACGGCGCCTCGTCGAGGTGCTGTCCGCAGCGGTGTTCGAACCAGGCGCGGGCGTCCTGCAGGCTCGCTCGCCGGTCGTGCTCGTGCAGCGTCGCCATGAGCGTGCAGTCGAAACCGTCCACCGTGCGCTCGATGAAGCCGAGGAGCATGTCGGGGTCCCCCCATGCAGCAGCGGCGTCGACGACCCGCCAGCACCCGGCATCGACCGGCTGCACCCGGATGTCCGTCGGGTCCGTCGCGGCGAGCGCCCGGATCCGGTCGGTGTGGACGACCTGCTGCCAGACGGCGGCCTCGGTCGTCACGGTCGTGGATCCCTGGCGGTGTCCCATCTCGCCTCCCTGCCGGTTCGATGTGGCGCACTGCTCCACCGCAGTGCGCGAGACACTTTCAGTATCGGCAGGACGATTCCGGTCATGTCAGGGGTTGACTTCGTACCGCGCAAGGTGGATCATTCGTGGCCTCGATCGGAGCCCTGGGAGCGCGCCATCGCCGGGTCCCGTACGGTCGGCGCATGAGCGACGGGAGCAGCGCGACCCAGGACGGCCCGCCCCGACTCTCGCGTGCAGTCCGGGATGCGATGCGGTTCGTCCACGAGCAGGCTGCGACCCACGTCACCGTCGCCGATGTCGCCGCGGCCGTGCAGCTGTCGCCGCGGAGCCTGCAGAAGCGGTTCCAGGCCGAGATCGGGCAGTCCCCGGGAGCCTTCCTGCGCGCCGTGCGCCTGGAGGGGGTCCGTCGCGACCTGCAGGCAGCGTCCGGCGCGACGGACCGGCGGACCATCGCCGAGATCGCCGAGCGGTGGCAGTTCAGCAACGCGGGCCGGATGGCTGCGGCGTTCCGTGCGGCGTACGGCATCGCGCCGTCGTCGGCACTGCGGTCCTTCGTGCCCGAGGACGACGAGGACGGCGCTCCGAGCCTGTCTGACCGGAACCAGCGGCGCTTCCGGCTGGTGCTGGACTGCGAGGTGGACGTCGACGACGCGAAGGCGGTGCTCGCCGGTGCGCTGCAGCGAGCGGGGGCCGGTCCCTGGCGGGACTACCGGCCGGACGGCGGCAGCGAGGACCTGATGGCGTTCCTGCTCGGCAACGCGGTGCGGACGGCGGTGCGGGAGACCCCGGGCGTGAACCTCGTCGCCCTCGACGCGATGCTCCGGGTGCAGGACGAGCAGGGGTCCTACCCTCCTGCAGAGCTCCCGGCCTGGCGCGCCGGCCCACCGCCGAACACGCCTGCGCCGTCCGGATCGTCCGACACCGCCCAGCGCGTAGGATCGAGAGACGGCAGGGAAGGCGCCCATGGATGACGCATTCGAGCGTGCACTCCGTGCGCTCCGGTCGGCGGAGATCGCCGACGACGAACTCAGTCGGCCGTTCGCGCTCGCGCTGCCGATGGGTGGTGTCTCGATCTCGACCTTCGGTGACCTGTGCCCGAGCGAGACCGTGTCCGCGACCGACGAGGTCGCCACCCGGATCGACGAGATCCAGCTCGACCTGTCCGAGGGACCGTGCTGGACCGCGCTCGCGACCGATGCTCCAGTGCTGGAGACGGATCTCGTGCAGCGTCCGAACGCCGCGTGGCCCGCCTTCAACGATGCCGTCCGGAGCGAACCCGTCGGCGCGGTCTTCGCGTTCCCGGTCGCCTTCGGGCCGTTCCCGCTCGGCGCGATTGACGTGTACGTGCCGGAGCCCGCGACGATCGAGGACGACACCGTGCGGCAGGCCATGACCCTCGCTTCGGCCGTCAGCCGCCGGGTCCTGCGCCGAGCCCTCCGCTCCATCGCGGACGAGGACGACGCCCTGCTCGATCGGAGCCCGTCGTCGCGGCGCGTGGTGCACCAGGCCACCGGGGTCGTGCTCGCGCAGCTCGACATCAGCCCCGAGGACGCCTACCTGCTGCTGCAGGGCCACGCCTTCGCCCGCCGGACGACGATGCGGCGGGTGGCGGAGGAGATCCTCGACGGCACGGTCCGGTTCGAGAAGCGAGGCGACCTGATCGAGGAGGTCCAGTGACGACGGCAGGCCGAGAAGCCCGGATCCTCGAGACGTTCACGTCGCTCGCCGACACCCTGGTGGACGCCTACGACGTCGTGGAACTGCTGCAGACCCTGGTCGAGACGTGCGCCGACGTGCTCGGCATCGACGCCGCGGGCATCCTGCTGGCGAACGACGACCAGGAGCTCGAGGTCGTCGCCTCGACATCGGAGGCGACCCGTCTCGTCGAGGTGCTGCAGCTCGACGCCGAGGCCGGCCCCTGCATGACCTCGTTCGCGACCGGACGGGTCGTGACGTGCCCGGACATCGAGGTCGCCCCGGCGGAGTGGGCGATGTTCCGCACGGGTGCGCTCGCGCTCGGGTTCCGGTCCGTGCACGCCGTCCCGCTCCGGCTGGGGAGCAACGTCATCGGCACGCTCAACCTGTTCGGTGCCGGCGTCGGTGCCCTCGCGGAGTCGGACCTGCGCGTCGCCCGGGCCCTGGCGGACGTTGCGACGATCGGCATCCTGCACGAACGCTCCCTGCGCGAGCACGAGGTCGTCCGCGCGCAGCTGCAGCGGACCATCGGGTCGCGCGAGGTCATCGAGCAGGCCAAGGGCGTCGTGTCGTACCTGCGCGGCGTCTCGATCGAGGACGCCTTCGCGGTGATCCGTGGGTACGCGCTCGAGCACCACGAGCCGCTCTCCGAGGTCGCCCGCGCGATCGTGCAGCGCCGACTCGTCCCCTGACGAGCCCGGCCGGTCCGCCGGGTCCGGTGCCCCTCCGCCCGCTACGGTGAGCGGATGGGCAAGGTCACGCTGCAGGACGTCGCCGCGCACGCAGGCGTCTCGATGAAGACCGTGTCCAACGTCGTCCGTGGCTACCAGCACGTCAGCGACCCGATGCGCAGCCGGGTGCAGGCCGCTATCGACGAGCTCGGGTACCGCCCGAACGTCTCGGGCCGGTCCCTGGCGACCGGACGCTCGAACATGCTCGCCTTCGCGTTCCCCGACCTGCGGCGTCCGTACTTCGCCGAACTGGCCCACGTGTTCTCCCGGGTGTGCGCCGACCGCGGCTACCAGCTCCTGCTCGAGGAGACCGGCGGCGACCCCGACGGTGAACGCTCAGCGGTACGGGGACGCGAGGCCGGTGTGGTCGACGGGGTCGTGATCCACCCGCAGGTGCTCACGCCCGAGGCGATCGACCGGATCCGCGGGGACACCGCCGTGGTGTTCCTCGGCGAGGACGTCCGGCCCCCGCACGCCGACCAGGTCGTCATCGACAACGCCGGGGCTGCCACCGAGGCCGTCGCGCACCTCGTGGCGCTCGGCTGCCGCCGCATCGGGTTCTTCGGGCACGAGACCGGCCCGTCGTCGCGCACGTCCGGACTGCGTCTGGACGGCTACCGCGCCGGACTCGTCGCCGCGGGCCTGTCGCTCGACGACGCGCTGCTGGTCCCCCGCGAGGTCGGTGACGCCGCCGGCGCCGAGGTCGCCTTCGGCGCCGCGCTCGACGCCGGACTCCGCGTGGACGGTCTGCTCTGCCGCGACGACCTGGCCGCACTCGGGGCGCTCCGGGCGATGCGCCTGCGCGGCCTGGACGCCCCCGGCGACGTCGCCGTCGTCGGGTGGGACGCGGTCGGCCTCGGGTCGAGCCTGGTGCCGAGCCTGACCTCCGTCGCGCCCGACACGGTCGCCCTCGCCGACACCGCGCTCGACCTGCTGGTCGAGCGGATGGACGGCTCCGACGTGCCCGGCCGACTGGTCACGGTCGGCCACCGCCTGCTCGTCGGCGAGAGCGCGCCGTACGCGGACGGCACGTCCGACCGGGCGGCGCACCAGGGCGCGTGAACGGCGGACGGGAGGCCCGTGGCGGCGCCGCCACGGGCCTCCCGTCCGCCTGTCGCCCCGTCGCGTGCCGTCAGCGACCTGCGGGAGCCGACTCCCCCGGGTGCACGCTGCCGAGCAGCTCGACGACGACGTCCCGCACGGCGTCGGGCAGCCCGACGGTGCCGAGCTCGACGATGCGGTCCGCACGCGGCAGGTCCTTCCCCACGACCTCCCACGCCTCGAGCTTCTCCGGGTTGCCGGCCTGCGCGCCCTCGAGGACCCGCCGCACGGCCTCCCGCGCGTCGACACCGACGACCGGAGCGCCGACCAGCGTGACTGATCCGCCCGCTGCCGAGTCGACGGACACGTCGACCGAGAACCGGTCGGCCGAGCGTGCCGACGTCGGTTGCCCGTCGGCCGGTGCGGCGAGGAACGTGATACGCCAGTCGCGGTGGGCGGGGACGACGTCGAGGGCTCCGGTGGTGGCGTGCACCCGGAACTCGGCGTGCTCGGGATCCCAGGTCAGGCGGGTCCGGGCGGTGCGGCTGCCCTCGCCCTCGTGGTCCTCGACCAGGGTGAAGTCACCCGCCGCACCCGGCGCGACGAGGACCTCGAACGCCGTCGGGTTCACGGTGGCGTCGAGCTGGTCGGCCGCCGCGAGCGGCAGGATCCCACCGGCGCGCAGCAGGACCGGCACCGTGTCGAGCGTGCGGTGCAGGTCGACGAAGCGGTCGCCCACGTACACCGTGCCGGTGAAGACGTCGGTCCAGGTGCCCGGCGGCAGCCAGGCCCGGGCGACCCCGTGCCGGCTGACCGGGTCGCGCGGCGCGACGATCGGGGCGACGAGCAGCTCCGAGCCGAACGCGTAGGTGTTCGGCACCCGGTACGCCTCGTCGCGGCGCGGCTCCAGGTGGTAGAGCGGCCGGACCAACGCGGTGCCCTCGGCGGTGCCGTGGTTCATCGTGTGCAGGTACGGCACCAGGCGGTGGCGGAAGCGGAGTGCCTCGCCCATCGCGGCGCGCGCCTCGGCGGGGAACGCCCACGGCTCCTTGCGGATGAAGGGGTTGTTCGCGGAGTGCAGGCGCATGATCGGCGAGAACACCCCGAACTGCACCCAGCGGGTGGCGAGCTCGTCGTCGCGGACGCCCCGGGTGTGGCCGCCGATGTCGTGGCTCCACCAGGGGTAGCCGATGTTCGCGGCGGTGGCGGTGAACTCGGGCTGGAACGCCAGGGACGCCCACGACACGACGGCGTCGCCGGAGAACCCGACGGCGTACCGGTGGCTGCCGGGCCCGGCGTAGCGCGAGAAGGTCATGCCGTCGACGGGGGCCGGGACTGCGGTTGTGTCGGTGTCGGTTTCGGTGTCCGCGGTCGTGTCGCCGGTTGCGTCTCCGCCCGACGGCGCGTGTCGCGCCGAGTCGAGCAGGTGGAAGTGGTTGAGCAGCCACAGCGGATCGACCCCGGGCAACCCGGTCTCACGACCCTGCTGCCAGTCGATCCACCAGAAGTCGACGCCCTGTTCCTCGAGCGGACGGTGCAGCTGCTCGAAGTAGGCCTGCAGGAACCGCCGGTCCGTCGGGTCGAACGGGATCGGCTGCTCGGTCTCCGGATCGACGCCCATCGCCCGGGCCACCGCGGGGTAGGCGTCCTCGAACGCCCGCACGCCGTCGGCCGGGTGCAGGTTCAGCGTCGTGCGCATCCCCCGGCGGTGGAGTTCGGCGAGGAACGCCTCGGGGTCCGGGAACAGCGACGGCTCCCAGGAGTACCCCGTCCAGCCGTTGCCGAAGCGCGGCGGGACCGAGTCCACCCGGTGCCAGTCCATGTCGATGACGGCGACCGAGAACGGCAGGTGTTCGTCGGCGAAGCGGTCCAGCAGCTCGAGGTACGAGGTGTCGCTGTACGGGTGGTACCGGCTCCACCAGTTGCCGAGTGCCCACCGCGGCATCCGCGAGGGCGGCCCGGAGACGGCGTGGTACGTGCGGAGCGCGGCGTCGTAGTCGCGGCCGTACGCGAAGACCGTGACGTCGCGGCGCCCGGGGACCCGCGTGCCGATCCAGCCGTCGTCGGCGAACAGGAACGACTCGCTGTCGTCGAGCGCGGTGATGCCGTCGCGGGTCAGGATCCCCGGCTCGAGCCGCATCCGGCCGTCGACGTCGTCGAGGGTGCGGCCGGTGCCGCCGAGGTCGCGCGGCTCCTGCCCCCAGCGCCAGCGGTTGGCGTCCGGGCCGGTGGTCTCGACGACCAGGCCGCTCGGGCTGAAGGGACGGCCGTCGTAACGCAGGCGGGCGCGGTCCGTGGTGACGACGACGCCGGCGGCGGTGCCGGTGCCGTCGGCGACGGCCGTCCGCTCCACGGTGAACGCCGGCACGGGCAGGCGGCGGCGCATCGCGAAGGTCGATGCGCGGTCCTCGAACCC
Organism: Curtobacterium flaccumfaciens; assembly: GCF_013359815.1. Lineage (GTDB taxonomy): Bacteria > Actinomycetota > Actinomycetes > Actinomycetales > Microbacteriaceae > Curtobacterium > Curtobacterium flaccumfaciens. The sequence continues at coordinate 9,534 of NZ_JABMCF010000029.1, forward strand.
GCCGTCGTCGCTCCACTCGATGCGGAAGGCCCCGGCGTCGAGCACGGTGATGCGCCAGTGGTCGCCGGTGACGACGGCTGCGGGGTCGGCGACCGGGTCCGACCCCGGGAACGGACGGATGGTGGGCAGGACGGCGCCGGTGGTGCCGGTGGTGCCGGTCGTGCTGCTGCCGGTGGTGCTGCTGCTCACGTGGTGCCTCTCAGCTCTTGACCGCGCCCTGCGTCACGCCGCTGATGACCCAGCGCTGCGCGAACAGGTAGACGATGATCGTGGGCGCCATCGCCATCAGGTACGAGGCGAAGGCGACGTTGTAGTTGGTGCCGAACTGACTCTGGAAGATGTTCTGCACCACGGGCAGGGTCTGCAACCCCGGATCCGCCGTGATGAGCGACGGCATCATGAAGTCGTTCCACGATGCCAGGAACGCGAAGATGCCGACCGTCGCGTTCATCGGGCCGAGGAGCGGCAGGATGATCCGCCAGAAGATCTGCCACGTGGACGCCCCGTCGATGCGGGCGCTCTCCTCGAGTTCGACCGGGATCGACCGCAGGTACGCCGAGTAGAGCAGCACGCTGAACGACAGTTGGAACATGGCGTGCAGGATCCCGACGCCGATCGGGTTGTCGAGGCCGATCTCGGCGGTCAACTTGATCTGCGGCAGCGCCACCACCGGGAACGGCAGGAACATCGCCGCGAGCAGGTAGACGAACGAGTACCGGAAGAACCGCTTGTGCCAGTTCCGGACGATCGCGTACGAGGCGAACGAGCTGAGCAGCAGCGTCGCGACGACGGTGAGCGCCGCGACGCCCAGCGACACCGAGAAGGACACCGGGAACCGGGTCAACTGCCAGGCCTCGGCGAACGAGCCCGGGTTGAACGGGAACGGCAGCGAGAGCGCGTTGCCGTCGACGGACTGCTCGGTCGTCTTGAACGCCATCGAGAGCGTCACGTACAGCGGGACGAGCACGGTCAGCGACGCGAGGCCGAGGACCACCGTCAGCGTCCAGTTCGTGCCGCCCAGTCGTCGGCGGTGGCCGCGACCGGAACGTCCGCCGCCGCCGGTGGTCACGGCGCGGGTGTCGGTCGGGGGTCGTGTGTCGATGGCGGTCATGCGAGTCGCAGGTTCCTTCCGCGGGTCGCCGCGAGCTGCAGCACGGAGATGAGGACGGTGATGATGAAGAACACGGTCGCGTTCGCCATCTGGTAGGCGTAGTCACCGCCGGTGAAGCCGCCGAAGATGGTCATCGCGACGCTGCTCGTCGCGCTGCCGGGGCCGCCGTTGGTCAGACCGACGATCACGTCGTAGGCGCCGAGGTAGCCCTTCACACCGAGCACGGTGTTGATGACGATGAAGCCACCGAGCAGCGGGAGCGTGATCGAGCGGAGCTGCTTCCAGCCGGTCGCGCCGTCGAGCGCACTGGCCTCGTACAGCTCCTCGGGGATGGACGTCAGTCCCGCCGTGTAGATGAGGAGCGCGCCGGGCACGGTCTGCCAGGCGGACACGATCACGATCGCGAGCCAGGCGAGGTTCGGGTCGCCGAGGATGCTCTGCTCGAGCGGGCCGAAGCCGACGCTCGTGGCCAGGGCCGGCACGGTGTTCGAGAACAGGAAGTTGAACACGTAGGCGACGATGATCCCCGAGATCACCATCGGGATGACGAACACCGACCGCAACCCGGCGGCGAACCGGATCTTCTTCGCCAGGGCGATCGCCAGGGACAGCGCGACGACCTGCGTGACGACGACGGTGACGGCCGCGAAGCCGAGCGTGAAGCCGTACGACGCCAGGATCGCCGGGTCGGAGACGAGCGCCTTGTAGTTCTCGACGCCGATGAAGTCCCACTGCCCGAACCCGAGGTAGTCGGTGAAGCTGTAGAAGACGCCGACGCAGGCGGGGGCGACGACGAACGCCGTGAACAGCACGAGGGCCGGCACGAGGAACAGGTAGTACATGCCCTCGGTGCGGCTGAGTGAACCGACACCGCGGGAACCCACACGCCGGTGCGTGCGGGCTGCGTCGGTCGCCGGTCCGGAGGTCTCCGGGTCGGTGTCGCGGGAGAGCGGGGTCTGCATGGTCATGGTGACTCCTGTGTCCTGGTCCGGCTCAGACCGTCGCGGAACGGCCGGCGAGCCGCCGCCAGTCCGAGTCGAGCCGCTGCAGCATCGAGGTGAAGTCCCCGCTCCGGATCGCCGACTGCAGGTAGTTGCCGAGCGGGATCGACGTGGGGATGAAGGTGCCGGCGCCCTGGTAGAACGCGGCGTCGTCGACGTACTGCTGCAGACCGGCGAGACGCTCGTCCTGCTGCGGGGGTGCGTCGATGCGGGGCGAGTACGCCAGGTTGTCGCGGTTGTATGCGTCGATGACCTCGGGCTGCATGAGGAACTCGACGAGCTCCTTCGCCTGCTCCGGGTGCTCGGACGCCGTGGGGATCCAGAGCCCGAGGTCGATGTTGACCCGGGCCTTGCGGTCGGCCGGGTCGTTCGACACCGGCAGGGCGAAGGTGCCGACGGGCAGCTTGTCGTCGATCAGCGCGATCTGCCCGAGCGCCCACGGGCCCTGCAGGTACATCGCGGCCTCGCCCTTGCCGAACGCCAGGTTGCCGTCGGCGTAGGCCCGGGTGGCGTGGTCACGGTTGAAGAACGACGAGATGGTCTTCGCCCGCTCCATCGGCACCGCGAAGTCCTTCTCGAACGACACCTCGGAGTCCGGGCCGACGTCGGCGCCGAGGGCCTTCATCTTGCGGAAGAACGAGCCGGTGTCGACGAGGCTGCCCACCGAGTAGTCGAACAGGCCCTGCCAGAGCGTCCAGGTGTCCCGGTCGGTGGCGTAGATCGGCGTGACGCCGGCCTTCTGCAGGGTCCGACAGACCTCGACGAACTCGTCCCACGTCGTCGGGACCGGCAGGTCGTGCTCGGCGAAGATGCGCTTGTTGTAGATCACCCCGGCCGCCGCGAGCGAGTACGGCAGCACGCTCGTGCGGTCCTCGAACTTCGCGTACTGGTTCGTCAGGGTGTCGATGTCCGGTCGGACCCGCGCCGCCGAGGGCAGGTCGCTGAGGTCGCTCAGCACGCCGCGTGAGATGTACCGCGCCAGCTCGAGGTTGTCGTTGAAGCACCCGACGTCCGCCGGTTCGCCGCGGACGAACTGCGGGGCGATGGCCGCCGTGCTGTCGTGCACGACCGACAAGCCGGTGTGCTCCCCCTCGAACCGCCGCAGCAGCTTGTCGAAGTACGCGATGACCTCCTGCTTCTGTTCGTAGAAGCGGAGCGTCGTGGCACCACCGGCGGCACGCCCCGGGGTCGCGCACCCGGCGAGCGCCATCGTGCCGAGTGCGATGCCACCGGCCGCGCCCGCGAGGAACCCCCGCCGGCTCACCGCCGCCTGGAGTGTTGCGGTCCTGCTTCCCACCATCGGGTCTCTCCCTCGTCGCGCATCGTCGCGCAGGCTCCTGTTTACAGCGCTGTAAAGCGTACGTCAACGTTGTAATCGCATGTGGCAGTAGTCGGTGCATCCTACGGACAGGAGGTACGGTGCCAGCCCGCCCCGCGCCTCCCGTCGCCGCGCAGCGCGTCCACGGCCGCGCGCCGCCGCCCACCGGGACGACACGGCACGGAGCTGGCAGGATCGTCTGATGGCTGAGGACGAACGGGACATCGCACTCCGGGTGGGGCACGAGGAGCTCCGCATCCGCGGGGTCTACGAGACGATCAGCATCATCAACGACGTGATGGTGGCGCTCTGGTTCATCGTCGGCAGCGTCCTCTTCTTCTCCGAGACCACCACGACGGCCGGCACCTGGCTGTTCCTGATCGGGAGCATCCAGCTGCTCATCCGTCCCGTCATCCGGCTGTCACGGAGGCTCCACCTCGCCCGGGTCGGCCGGGGGAACCCCACGGAGTCCGCGCGCGATTTCTGAACCACGACACGCCTGGGCGAACACACAGGAACGCGGGCAGGCACCATGGAGGGATGGCAAGCACCACTCCTCCCCTGCCCGGACCCGTGACCACGACACCGCAGTTGCGGCGGTGGGTGTTCTGGCCCGCCGCCGTCATCGTGCTGGGGTTCGTGGCGTTCACCTTGATCTCCCCCTCGACCGCCGAGGCGCTGTTCCTCGGTCTGCAGGACGGGATCGTCAAGAACTTCAGCTGGTACTACGTGCTGATCGCCGCGTTCTTCGTCGGCTTCTCGCTGTTCGTCGGCTTCAGCCGCTTCGGTGACATCAAGCTCGGCAAGGACCAGGACGAGCCCGAGTTCTCGACCGGTTCCTGGTTCGCACTGCTCTTCGCCGCCGGCATGGGCATCGGTCTCGTGTTCTACGGCGTCTCCGAGCCCCTCAGCCACTTCGCGTCCCCGCGCCCCGGCGTCACCGGCACCGAGAAGGAGCTCGCGCAGCAGGCGCTGACCCAGACGTTCCTGCACTGGGGCCTGCACGCGTGGGCGATCTACGTCGTCCTCGGCCTGGCCCTGGCGTACGCGATCCACCGTCGGGGTCGCCCGGTGTCGATCCGCTGGGCCCTCGAACCGCTGCTCGGCAACCGCGTCCGCGGCGGCTGGGGCAACCTGATCGACGTCATCGCCCTGGTCGGCACGCTGTTCGGCGTCGCGACCTCGCTCGGCCTCGGCGTCATCCAGATCGGTGCCGGACTCGAGAGCGCCGGCATCGCCGACAGCAGCATCGTCAGCCAGATCGCGATCATCGCGGTGATCACCGCCGTCACGATCGTCTCGCTCGTCACCGGCGTGACCAAGGGCATGAAGATCCTGTCGAACTTCAACCTGCTGCTCGCCGCCGCACTGCTGCTGTTCGTGCTCATCGTCGGCCCGACGCAGTTCCTGCTGCGTGATTTCGTGCAGTCGATCGGCTCCTACCTGCAGAACATCGTCGGCCTGTCGTTCAACGTCACCGCGCAGCAGGGCGCCGAGGGCGAGGCCTGGCAGGGCGCCTGGACCACCTTCTACTGGGGCTGGTGGATGTCGTGGGCGCCGTTCGTCGGTGTCTTCATCGCCCGCATCTCCAAGGGCCGCACGGTCCGCCAGTTCGTGTTCGGTGTCCTGCTCGTGCCGACCGCGCTCACGTTCCTGTGGTTCGCCGTCCTCGGTGGCACCGCGATCCACCGCCAGACCGACGGCTCGGGTGGCCTGATCGGCTCGGACGGGTCGGTCGACATCGAGGGCTCGCTGTTCGCGGTCCTCGGCGACCTGCCCGCCGGCATGGTCCTGACCTACGGCGCGATCCTGCTCATCGGCGTGTTCTTCGTGACCTCGTCGGACTCCGGGTCGCTCGTGATGGCGATGATCGCGTCGGGTGGTGACATCGAGCCGAAGAACTGGCTGCGGGTCTTCTTCGCCGGTGTCGCTGCACTGCTCGCCGTCGCCCTGCTGCTCAGCGGTGGACTGAACGCCCTGAAGACGGCGGCGATCACGACCGCGTTGCCGTTCAGCATCGTGCTGCTGCTCACCTGTTGGTCGACGATCATCGCCTTCACCCGTGAGCGCCGTGCCTACGACAAGGCCGAGCGCGAGGTGTTGCTCGAGCACGTCGGCGCCTACTACGGCCTCGAGGTCGAGGCACCGACCGAGCGTCCGGCACGGTCCGGCCTCGGCCGTCCGTGGGCCGCGGTGAAGAATCGTGTGCGCGGCGGCCGTGGAACCGCGGCCCCGACGGTGGGCGCGGGCGCGCTCGACGACTTCCCGGTGCGGCCCGAGTCGGTCTCGGCTGACCCGGCGGTCGACCCGAGCCTCGACGCGCGACCGGCAGCGGACGACGGGCCCGCGACGGAGCAGCCGGAGCGCTGACGGGCGGTCGACGCGACCACCTGACGGACGGGAGGCGCGGTGCCAGCTGGCACCGCGCCTCCCGTCCGTCAGTGCGTCAGGTGTCGGTCCGTGCGGACGCGATCTCGAGGGTCACGACGACCGCCACCACGGCGAGCGCCGTGACCGGCAGCGACACCGCGGGCACCGCGATCGACGCGAGGACGACGAGGACCAGGGCCACCACGACGGCGTTGGCCCGTGCCGACAGCGACGGCCGGATCGCGAGCGCCCAGATCGACAGCACGAACACCGCGACCGGCACCGCGACGGTCGCGGCGACCGAGGCGGACGACAGCGCGACGTGTCCGGCGTCGGCGCTGACCGCGACCTCGATGCCGGCGGGCAGGGCACCGGCGGCGGCGAAGACGAAGTAGTGGCCGTAGCCGAACACGAGCGCGGTGGGCAGCGAGCGGATGTGTGCGTGCTGCTCGCGGGAGAAGTAAATCCACCACATGCCGACGGTGATCGCCAGCGCGCACCCGGCGAGCGCCAGCAGGGCTCCGAGGTGCTCGGTGTGCGCGAGGGCATCGATCACCGCGCCGGCCGAGGCCACCAGCCCCTCGCCCAGGACGATGAGGGTGAACAGGGAGAACCGCTCGGCCAGGTGCCGGGTGTGCCACGGGGCCGTCCCCGTCGAGGTCTGCGCCCAGATCGGCACCGACAGCTCGGCGAGCACGAGGAGCGGTGCCGCGTACGACCAGACGTCGTCGGGCAGGGCCAGGGAGACGACCCAGAGCACCTGCACGACCGTGATGCCGACCGCGTGCAGGACGGCGGTCCTGCGGTAGCGGGTGGAGGACGCGGCGGCGCGGATCCACTGCGCGACCAGGGCCAGCCGCATGACGACGTAGCCGATGACGCCGATCGTGAAGTCGTTCTCGACCATGGCCGCGTGCACCCCGGCGGCAAGGACGAGCACCCCGGCCATCTGCACGAAGGTCATCACCCGGTAGAGCCAGTCGTCGGTGTCGAACGACGTGGCGAACCAGGTGAAGTTCATCCACGCCCACCAGATCGAGAAGAACACCAGCCCGTAGGCCAGGACGGCGGAGGTGACGTGTCCCTCGAGCTCGATCTCGTGCAGGTTCGTCGCGGCGAAACCCACCGCGACGACGAACACCAGGTCGAACAGGAGCTCCAGCGGGCTCGCGGCGCGGTGTCGCTGATCGGGGTCACGCGGCACCATCCGGCGCAGTCCGATGGTCGGCATGGGGCCAACGGTAGGGCATCCCCAGAACGCGGACCACTGACGGCGGGACCGGCCCTGCCGATCTGTCCGGGTGCAGGCCCCGCACCACCAGACCCAGCCCGTCTCGGCCGTGGACGTCGTGTCCGGCCGAACCCCTCCGACAGGAGTCCCGGTGACCTCACCGCGTCCCGCCGTCCGTCCCAGGTCGTTCCGCCGAGCGGCCGTCAGCGCCACCGCCGGCGCACTGACCGCCGCCACGCTGCTGGCGTTCGCCGTCACCCCGGCGCACGCCGCGACCTCGGACACCCCGCGCTCACCGGCCGATCCGACCGCTGCGGTGGCCGCACCGCAGGAACAGCCTGGAGGCTCGTCCCGCGTCGGTCCGGCCGCGGACGGCGTGCAGGTGGGTTCCGGCTCCTACGCGCCGGCCCCGCCGGACGAGATCACGGACATCGCCGACGTGCGGAAGACGCTGGACCAGCGGCTGTACATCGACCCGTCGAAGGCCGGCGAGCCGGTGCCGACGAACCAGTGGTGGACGGACCTGCTGGTCAGCAAGTACTCCGGCGACATGTGGGCGTACCCGTTCGTCTCGTCGAACAGTGCCGCAGGCACGAAGCTCACGATCCCGACGCGGTGGAACAACGACGGCACGGCGATGCGCCTGGAGTCCCCCGTGACGGTGGGCGGGACGGTGGAGCCGACCCCCGACGCGAGCGACCGCACCCTCGCCGACTTCGAGGACGGCCTGCCCGACGGCTGGACCGCGACCGGTGACGCCTTCACCGCCACCGCCACCGGGACGGCCGCCGGGCAGAGCGCGGTCTCCGGGTGGCTCGGCGGACGCTTCCTGAACTCGTTCAGCGACGAGGACGGCGACGGCGCGACCGGCACGCTCACGTCGCCAGCGTTCACGATCGACCGTTCGACCCTGGCGTTCCTGGTCGGCGGTGGCCGGCACCCCGACCACGAAGCCGTGCAGCTCCTGGTCGACGGCGACGTCGTGGCGAGCAGCACCGGGACGGACAGCGAGCAGCTGCGCTGGGACAGCTGGGACGTCTCCGCCCACCGAGGGCAGTCCGCGCAGCTGCGGATCGTCGACGACCTGCGGGCGGGGTGGGCACACGTGCTGGTCGACCAGGTCCTGCTCACCGACGCCCCGGACGGTCTCGCCGACCGCTTCGCGACCACGTTCCGGGCGAAGCAGGCCGATGTGCTCCGCTGGGGCGACTGGAACGTCAGCTGGCGGATGCCGCAGGACGGCCCGGGCGGGCAGTACATGGACGTCACGAGCGTGCAGGGTTCGCCGTACGAGTGGTTCGAGTTCCACGGCATGACCCCGCGCCTCACCCTGCAGGACGGTGCCGAGATCACCGACGGAGACGGCGAACCGCTCGACCTGCCGGTGACGACGGACCGGTTCGAGATCCGCCAGGACGGCCACGTCTTCGGCGTGCACGCCCCCGACGGGACGACCTTCACCCGTGTCGGCAACGCGCTGGAGGCCTCGTCCGGCACGCCCTACCTGGTGCTCAGCGCGGTACCCGAGCAGGGGCTGTCCCTCGACGACCTGCACCGCACCGCGTTCGCGGTCCCCCGCGACACGACGATGACGTACTCGTACGACCCGGCGGCGGCGAACGTCCGCCAGCAGTGGTCGATCCGTACCGACACGCTGCAGGGCGACAACCACGACACCGTGCAGGGCTGGCTGCAGCACCAGTACGCCGACGCCACCACGAACCTGCGCTTCACCGGCGCCACCTACGAGACCCCGCGCGGCACCATGCGGACCACCGTCGGCCACGACGGCTGGACCCTGGACTACGCGTTCACGGGCATCACACCGATCGGTGCCACGCCCGAGGCGGTCGGCGACGACCCGTACTCCGAGGAGGTCATGCGCGAGTACCTGCACGAGTACGCCGCGAAGACGACGTACGGCGGGGACACCTACTGGGGCGGCAAGGACGTCCTGCAGCTCGCCGAGTACATGACGATCGCGCGGCAGATCGGTGCCACCGAGGACGCCCGGACGCTGCAGGACACCCTCGAGCGCGCCCTGACCGACTGGTACACGTACACGGACGGCGAAGCGGAGCACTTCTTCGCGATGTACCCGACGTGGAAGGCCCTGATCGGGTTCGCCGACTCGTACGGGTCGGCCCAGTTCAACGACAACCACTTCCACTACGGGTACTTCGCCGTCGCGACCGCCATGCTCGGCCGGGTCGACCACGAGTGGGTCGCGAAGTACCAGGGCATGGCGACACTCGTCGCGAAGCAGTACGCGAACTGGGACCGCGACGACGCCCGGTTCCCGCACATGCGCACGTTCGGCGTCTGGGAGGGCCGGTCGAACGCCGGTGGCGTGTCGTCACCCGGCGGCAACAACCAGGAGTCGTCGTCCGAGGCGATCCAGTCCGAGGCGGGGCTCTTCCTGCTCGGCTCGGTCCTCGGCGACGACGAGATGCAGGCCGCCGGTGCCGTGCAGTACGTCACCGAGCGGGCCGCCGTCCGCGACTACTGGCAGAACGTCCGCGGCAACCCCGCCTCGGCGTCGTACGACGGCAACGGCGCGTTCCCGGACGAGTACGAGCACGGGCAGGCGGGGATCCTGTTCGACTCCGGGCAGGCCCACGCGACGTACTTCTCCGGCGACCCCGCCTGGATCTCCGGCATCCAGTGGATGCCGATCGCCCCGTGGTTCGACTACTTCGGCTGGGACCCGGGCTTCTCGAAGGCCCTGATGCGCGAGATGATGGTCGCCCGCCCGGAGTCCATCGGGCAGGCCGGCGTCACCGACGGCAACGCGGCACGCATCCAGATGCTCACGAAGAAGTGGTGGGGCGTCGGCAGCTACGGCGACGTGAAGATCACCCGCGACCGCCCGGCCGCGATCGGTGAGCTGCAGGACGCGATCCGCGCGGTCGAGACGAACCACCCCGGGTACATCACCCGACGAACCGCTGCGAACCCCCTGTACGACCCGGCCACCGACACCCTGCTGGTGAGCGTGGAGGACGACGGACGGGTGGTGTTCCCGGACCGGTACTGGACCCCGGAGAACCTGCCCGACTCGCTGGTGCCCACTGAGCTCGACGGTCCCACCGCCGACCGGAAGCCCCAGGACTGGCCGACGCCGTCCCCGCTGATGCCGTTCCTGGTGGACGACTTCCGCGCCGACACCGCGACCATCGACCAGCTGTACGGCGTCGACCTCACCGACCACACCCCGGGCGAGGACACCGAGCACGCCGCGCGGGTGTTCAGCGGCATGGGTGACGCCCTCGGCAACGTCGTGCTCGGGTTCCTCGGGCAGTACGACCCGGACACCTACGCCGACGTGCACGCCGCACTGTGGGCGGCCGACGACCCGGCCGTGACCGGACAGTCGATGGCCGGCCTCGTCTACCACCAGGCGATGTCGAACCGGACCGTCGGCACCGAGGTCACCGACCGGCACACCTCGGACCCGCTCAGCCAGGTGTTCCGCGCACCGGACGGCACGATCAGCTACGTGCTCGACAACCCCGACACCGTGCAGCACACGTACGACGTCTACGAGGGCACCGAGGTGATCGGCCAGATCGCGGTCCCGGCGCAGACGCAGATCACCTCGCACCTGGACGCGCGGCTCACCGAGGTGGTCGTCAGCGCCCCGGGAGCCCCGAAGACGATCGTCCCCGGTGCGACCACGACCTTCACCGCCACCGGCTACGACCAGTACGGCGCCACCGTCGCGCTGGACGACGTCACCTGGTCGACCGACACCGGCACGATCAGCGCCGACGGCGTCCACCGTGCATCGGAGCGCGCGGAGCGGGCGACCGTCACCGCCACGATCGGCGGCGTGCACGGGTCGTACGCCTTCCGGGTCGCACCGGCACCGGTCCTCACCGGGTTCGACGTCACGCCCGGCTTCGACCGGCTCGTCGTCGGGACGCCACAGCGGTTCCGTGCCGCCGGCCACGACCAGTACGGCGACCCGGCGGCCCTGCCCGCCGACGTCACCTGGTCGTACACCGGTGCCGGAAGCGCCGGGAACGACGGCACCGTGACGACCACCGCCGCGGGCTCCGGGTACGTCGTCGCGACCGGTGGCGGTGTCGAGGGCTCGGCGGTCGTCGCCTCGGTGACGTCGATCCCCGACGCCGCAGCGGGTGCCGACGTCGACGCGAGCTCCTCGGACGGCGGGAACGTCGCCGGGAAGGCCGTCGACGGGGATCGCAGCACCCGGTGGGAGAGCGCGCACGGTGTGGACGAGGTCGACTACACGATCGACCTCGGGCGGCTGACCGACGTCGACACCGTGCGGGTGGACTGGGAGAACGCCGCCGCCGCACGGTACGTGCTGCAGGTCCGGGACACCGCCGACGACCCCTGGCGCGACGTGCGGACCGTCGACAAGACCACCGCCGACGCGGACACGGTGGCCGTGGGCGAGACCGCCCGGTTCGTGCGCCTGCACCTGACCGACCGCCTCACCGGGTACGGCTACTCCATCTGGGAGGTGCACGTGTCCGGCACCCCGGCGGCCTCGACCGTCGACGTCGAGGACGTGCTCGTCGCGCCGCGCACCGCGACCGTCCGCACCGGTGACACGGTCCGGATGGTGGCCTACGGGTTCGACCACGACGGGTTCGGCGGGCGGCTCGCCGCGGACCATCCGGAGTGGACCGTCGACGGTGGCGGCGGGGTCGACCCGGACGGTGTCGTCACCGCAGCGGCCGAGGGCGGTGTGACCGCGACGGTCACGGCCACCGTGCCGGGAGCATCCGGGACGGCCACCGTCACGACCCTCGGCGAGGCGACCGACGGTGACGACGACGACGGAACGGCACCCGCCCGCGCTCGCGACGTGGCCGCCGGCAAGCCCGTCACCACCTCGTCGGACGAGCGCGGCGACCTGTCCGGCGGCAATGCGGTGGACGGCGACGCCCGGACCCGGTGGGCGAGCGCAGCACGCGACGGTGAGTGGTTGGCGGTCGACCTCCGGCAGGTCGTGCCGATCGACCAGGTGCAGCTCGACTGGGAGGCCGCGTGGGCCGAGGCCTACCGCGTCCAGGTCCGCGACGACGAAGACGCCCCCTGGCGGACCGTCGCGGAAGAAGCCCACGGGACCGGCGGCGACGTGATCCACCGGCTGGAGGGCGACGACGTCACCGGCCGCTGGGTCCGGGTCGTCGCGGACCGCCGGCACACCGCGTTCGGCGTCTCCCTCTGGGACCTCCGCGTCACCTCGACGCAGGGCGAACCGACGCCGGACCTGGCACGACGGGCGACCGTGTCGTCATCGGCCGACGAGGGGGACGGCGTCCCCGCACGGAACGCCGTGGACGGCGACCCGGGATCGCGCTGGGCGAGCGGGCACACCGACGACCAGTGGCTCGCCGTCGACCTCGGCGCACCGCACCGCCTGCACGGCGCGGTGCTCCGCTGGGAGGACGCCTTCGGACGCTCCTACCGGATCGAGGCGCGGAACGCGGGCGACGACGGGTGGACGACGCTCGCCGCCGAGACCGACGGTGACGGCGGGACCGACCGGCACGCCCTGGACGGCTCGTGGCGGTACGTCCGCGTGCACGGTGTCGAACGGGCGACCCCGTACGGCTACTCGCTGTACGACCTCGAGATCCGGTAGCGCTGACGCCCCCGCTTCACGCACACTCGACCGAACAGCCGACAACCGACGGAGACACGATGTCGCAACCGCTCGAATCGCTCATGCACGCCAACCTGTTCGAGGTGTTCGGGGAACGGGACCCCGAGCGCCGCCGCGCCGCGATAGAGCGGACCTACGCCCCGGACGTTGAGTTCCTGGACCCCGACGAGGTCGTCACCGGCCACGACGCCCTGCACGCCAAGGCGCAGCGCCTGCTCGACGACGCCCCCGGGTTCGTGTTCTCGCCGGCCGGCCCGGTCTACGAGAACCACGGGATGGGGTACCTCGCCTTGCACTTCGGCCCCGAGGGAGCACCGCCCGTCGTGTCCGGCATGGACATCTGCTTCATCGAGGGCGACGTCATCGCGAAGGTCTACACGCTGCTGACCGCCTGACCACCGCCCGCAGGCGGTGGCGATCGGGCGTGAGCGATGCGGTCACCGCGAGCGGCTGACGGACGGGAGGCCCGGTGCCAGCTGGCACCGGGCCTCCAGTCCGCCTGTCGGCACGGCCGATTCGTTGCCTGATCGAGACACCGGTCCGGTCCGTCGTACGGCATGGTTGACCCACCGATGGCAGGCAGGACGGAGCACACGGTGGAACGAGCGGTGGGGTGGGCGAATCCGCGTCCGTGGACGCTGATCGCCGTCGCGGTACTGGTGGGCTGGGCGGTCGTGACGGCACTGCTGTTCCCGGTCACGGGGATGGACGAGCACGAGGGGCCCGGCGACCAGATCTGGCGGACCTCGTCGAGCACGCTCGGAGTGCCGCTCTCGCCGGAGTGGGACGTCCTCGTCTGGCTCGCCGCGCTCGCGCTGGTGCCGGTCGTCGTCGTCGGGCTCGCGTTCCTGCTCCGCCGCCGACGACCGCACACCGCGCCCGTCAGTCCGTCGCCGGGTGGCCCTGTCCGCTGAGGTGTGCGCGGAGCACGTCACGGACACTCGTCCACGACTGCACGCCGTAGCGGTCGTTGTCGACGTGGTGCAGCTGCGCCTGCCCGCTGAACATGCTCACGAAGTACTGCATCCCCTGCCAGGCCGGGAACGTCTCGTCCGGGTCCTTCGACAGGCGCCGGCCGACGGCGCTCATCGCGGACAGGGTGCCGGTGGTGCCGGCCCACTGCAGCCGGAAGCGCTCCCCCGTCAGCTCGCTCATGGTGCGTGCGACGTCGCGTGCGGTGACCTGGTCGCCCGCCATCTCGATCACCCGCGGAGCATCGTCGTCCAGGGCGGCGAGGGCCGTGACGCGGGCGACGTCGTCCTTCGTGGTGAAGTCGAGCACCTGGTCCGCCGACGACCAGAACAGCACGAGCCGACGGCCGGACAGGATCATCGGGGCCTCGCCGGTCAGCAGGTCGGTGAACATGCCGGTCAGGATCGAGGTCGCCTGCACCGGGGCCGCATCGAGGTCGGCGGCGAACTCGCGCCGCAGCTCGAAGTTGCGGTTGGTGCCGGGTGTGATCCGCCGGTAGTCAGCCGAGTAGTCGGACGGGATGAACCGCCGGACGCCCGCCGCCACGGTCGCCGCGAGCAGCGCGCGCTGGGCGTCGACGATCACAGGGCGGGTCCCGCTCACGGCGGAGACCACGACGTCGGCGCCGCTGACGGCCCGGGTCAGGGCCTCGTGGTCGCCGTACTCGGCGGCGACGACGTCGACACGGGGGTCGTCGCCGAAGCGCTCTCCGGCGGTCCTGCTGCCGGGCCGGGTGAGGACCCGGACCCGCACGTCGTGCTGGGTGAGCTCGCGGACGATGCGGTGCCCGAGGTCGCCGGTGGCGCCGGCGACGAGGATGGTGGTGGTCATGGGCGGGGCCTCACTGCAGTGGTGGTCGACGTGGTCGTCGCGGTGCGCCGTCGGGATCGCTCCGGGACGGCGAGGGGGTGCTGGAACGTGGGGTCTGCCTGGTCCGGCCCGGCGGGGCCGAGCCCGGCGGTGAGCGCGACGCGGGCCAGCAGCCGGCGCAGCGTCGTCTGCTCGTCGTCGTCGAGGTGCCGCATGAGCACGTCCTCGGCGCCGCGCAGGGCGGACCGCGTCCGGGCGAGCAGGGCACGCCCGGCGTCGGTGGGGTGGACCTGCCGGACCCGCCGGTCCGTCGGGGCGGGGCGACGTTCGACGAACCCGCCCGCCTCGAGCGCGTCGACGATGTAGGTCATCTGGGTCTTGTCGATCCCGAGGCGCTGCGCGAGCCCGAGTTGCGACGACGGCTCCTCGGTGGTGGTCGCGACGAGCACCTGGTAGCCACGGGGACCCCCCGGCACGTCGGCGACCGCCTCACTGCCCAGCCGTGTGAAGCCCTGGAGCGCCAGCGGCAGCGCCCACCCGAGTTCGGATTCGATGCCCTCGGCACCCCAGTCGATCTCGGGGAGTGCATCGGTCGGCGTCGGACTGTCCATACCGGAGACCGTACCGGAACAAGATCGTCTTGTGCAAAGATCATCTGCGATCAAGACGGACAGCCGTCACGACGCCGAGCACCGAGGACCCCATGTCGGACACCGCAGCCATCACCCCGTTCACCCTCGACGTCCCCCAGGCGGAACTCGACGACCTGCGCCGCCGTCTCCTGACCACCCGCTGGCCCGATGCCGAGACCGTCGAGGACACCTCGCAGGGACCCCGACTCGAGAAGGTCCGCGCCCTCGTCGAACGCTGGACGACGGAGTACGACTGGCGCCGGACCGAGGCGCTGCTGAACGACTGGGGCCAGTACACGACCCACATCGACGGGCTCGAGGTCCACTTCCTGCACGTCCGGTCCGCCGTCCCCGGTGCCCGTCCGCTCCTGCTCACCCACGGCTGGCCCGGTTCCGTCCTGGAGTTCCGCCACGCGATCGGTCCGCTGACCGACCCGGTGGCGCACGGCGGCGACGCGGCGGACGCGTTCCACGTCGTGATCCCGAGCCTGCCCGGGTTCGGCTTCTCCGGGAAGCCGACGACGACCGGGTGGAACACCGCCCGGACCGCGAGGGCCTGGTCGGTGCTGATGTCCCGGCTCGGGTACGCGGACTGGTTCGCCCAGGGCGGCGACCTCGGCGCCACCGTCACCGCGGAGCTCGCGGCCCTGCAGGCCGCCGGGGACATCGGGCTCGCCGGGATCCACCTCAACATGGCGCTGTTCATGCCGACCGACGACGAAGCCCGGAACGCCTCCCCCGACGAGCAGGTCATGCTGCAGGAGAGCGGCCACTACTGGCGGGAGCTGTCGGCCTACTCGCAGCAGATGTCGACCCGCCCGCAGACCATCGGGTACTCGTTGGCGGACTCCCCCGTCGGGCTGGCGTCGTGGATCTACGCGATGTTCCAGGACGTCGGCGGCTCCCACGACGAACACGGCGATGCCGAACGGCTCTTCCCGCTCGACGAGATCATCGACGACGTCATGCTGTACTGGCTGCCGAACACCGCTGCGTCCTCGGCGCGCGTCTACTGGGAGGCGACGCGGACCGGCTGGGCCACTCCCGGGACGGTCGAGGAACCGCTGACCCTGCCGGTCGGGCTGAGTATCATGCCCGGCGAGTACGTCCGCCGGTCGCGCCGCTGGGCAGCGCGCCGGTACACGGACCTGGTGTTCTTCAACGAGGTCGCGCGCGGCGGGCACTTCGCGATGCTCGAACAGCCGGAGCTGCTCGTCGACGACGTCCGTGCGACGTTCCGCGGGCTCCGGTGACGGCGACCGAGCGGATCACCAGCAGCAGGGCGTAGCCGATCATCACGCCGCCCAGCGTCGGCACGAGCCAGGCGCGCGCGTCGCCCGCGACGGCGGTGTTCACGAACCCCAGGCCGGGGATCGAGTACCAGACCCGGCCCATGACCTGCGCGGCGACCACCCGTTCGGGATCGACGGCGGAGTTGTTGTCGCCCTTGAACGTGAACAGACGGCGGCCGTCGGCCCCGATCGCGACGGCGACCACCCGGTGCGAGATCACGCCGGGCCGGTCGACCCGGATCTGGTAGGTGACGATGTCGCCGACACCGATGTCCGAGGGGTCCACCGGGCGGACGACCGCCAGCGTGCCCGGTGGCATCCCCGGTTCCATCGAGCTCGTCAGCACGGTGAGCGGCACCGAACCGGTGATCCGCGGCACCAGGATCGCCAGCGCCGCGAGCCCGACCACGACGATCAGGAGCAGGACCGCGGCCGTCTGCCCCAGCAGCCGGAGGGCGCTCGACCAGCGGGCGCCCTGCGGCTGCGGCTGCGGCTCCGACTCCGACTCCGACTCCGACTGCGGCACTGCGGTCGTCACGACGTGGCCCGGAGGGAGAACAGCTGGAGTCCGGACGTGCTGCAGTCGGCGACCGTCATCGGGTTGGTGGTGGCGGACCCGTTCGACGCCGTCAGGCAGAGGTCGTTCCGGTTGCGGAACCGGAAGAGCCCGGTGCCCGCGCCGACCGCTTCGGCCGTCCACTTCTGGGCACTGATGTCGTTGTCGGGTCGGAGCAGGGCGGAGCGGTAGCTCGGGGCGTCCCAGTACAGCGACGGGTTCGCCGGTGACGTGATCCGGAGCCAGGCGTCCTCGGGCGTGAAGTGCCAGGTCTGCGCCGCGCTGGTCGTGCAGGTCGTCGTGGTGATCGGTGAGCCGGACGCCGACCCACCACTCGCGACGCACGTGCCGGTGGCGTCGTTCCGCAGGACGTACCGGCTCGTGGACGTGTACCAGCCGGTGGCGTGCTGGATGCCCTGGGACGCCGGCGACGCGTGGCCACCCGTCCCGCTGGCGACCGCTCGCACCGTGTACGCGTAGTACTTCGAGACCTGCAGACCGGTGTCGGTGAAGGACCGGACGGACGCCGACGTCACGCTGACCAGGACGCCGTCCCGGTACACGGCGTAGGAACCGATGCCGCTGGCGTCCGCGGGCGCTGCCCAGGTGACCGTGATGCTGCTGTCGCTCTCGGCGGTCTTCGACGGCACCGACGGGGTGACGGTGTCGGCGACGCTCTGGGCGGCGCGGGCGTGCGCGGTGCCGACCCAGGCCCCCTGGCGGGCGGTGACGGTCGCGTCGAGGGTGGTCGAGCCTCCGGAGAGGTCGAAGCGCTGGCCCTGGCTGACCGAGGTCCGCACACAGGTCGAACGGCTCGCGCCGGCGGCGAGGGCGGCGACCACGGGGGCGGTCGTCGTGCCCGAACCGGTGACCGCGGCACTCGACGGAGCACCGGAGCAGGGGTTGGCGTTCGTGGACTGCCAGATGTCGACCCGGACGGCGCTCGACACCGCTGACCCGGCGGTCGCCGCGAGCGAGAGCGAGGTGGTGGCGGGGACGGACCCCGAGTTCGACACCGTGACGAGCGCCGTGTGGGACAGCGCGGCCGAGGAGTACGTGGTGGCGAGGTCCTCGACCCCGCGGATGCCGACCGAGACGGAGCCGGTCGTCGCGGCGGCCCGGACGGACTGTGCCGGGGCGGTCCACGTCGCCCACGCCGTCCCGCCGCTCACGAGTTCGAGCACGACGACCGCGGCGGCCGTCGCTCCGAGCAGAAGCACGCGTCGACGTGGAGTGCGGTCGGTCATGATCCTGCCTGCGTCCCGCTGATGGTCGTGGTGAAGTCGGTGGAGAGGCCCTGCTGCGATGCGGCTGCGTCGGCCGGCATCGCGACGGCGAGACAGAGGACGACGGCGGCGCCCGGGGGCAGCGCGATGCCCGCGGACCGCGGCGAGGTCGAGTCGAGCGTGCCGGACCACGTGGGGCGCACGCTGCCTGCCCGGCACACGGCCGCCGACGTCGCAGCGCCGACGGTCACCCGCAGGTCACTGCGGACGCCGGAGGCCGACGTCGTCGTGCCGGCTCGCGCCATCGCGACGCCGAGGTCGAGGGGGACGTCACCGGTGTTGGTCGCGGTGACCACGCCGAACTCGGTGGCACCGGGGTAGAGGGGTGCGGACGGCAGCGCGAGACCGCTCAGCGACAGGTCCGCGGACCCGGCGGTGATCGTCGCGGGCTCGGTCGAGGACCGGGCGCTGAGGAGGGCGAACGTGCCACCGTCGGTGGAGATGGCGACGACCGCCACGATCCCCACCGCGGCGACGGCGAGCAACGTCGCCGTCGGCCAGCCGGTCATCGCGCCCCCTCGGCGCCGGCGGTTCACGCCTGGGTCAGGGTCACGGCGATGGCGTCGAGGTCGACCGACCCGTTCTGCGTGCCGTCCTCGACACCGGGGGTGGTGCTCTTCGGGAAGGCGATGGTCACGCCGACGCGGACGTCCTGCTGCGAGCCGGTCTGCCCGGTCACCGTGTACGGCGCAGCGGCACCGGAGACCCCGTCACCGGACGCGGTGAGCACCGCGTTCGCCGACAGGTACTTCGCCAGTGCGACGTCCGCCGGGGCCGACGTCGAGGTGGCCTCGACCGATGCCGGGTCCACGGCCAGGGTGGCCTTCAGGCCCTTGCCGTTCGCGGTGACGACCATGTCCTGCGAGTAGGTGACGACGTCGCCCGGCACGATCGGGTAGCCGTCCAGCGTCGAGAGCGGCGACCCGCCGTTGACGGTCCAGCTCGCCGCTTGCGTGGTCGGCTTGATCGAGAGTGCGCCGGCGACGATGGTGCCCCCGGCGGTCTCGGCGCTGGAGTTCCAGAGCGCGAACGTGCCGGCGCCTCCGAGCAGGAGGGCGACGCCCGCTGCGCCGATGATCGAGGCGGTGATGATCTTCTTCATGATGTGCTCTCTGCGACGTCGAACGTCGGATCTGCGTCGACCACGGGCGGGCGGACAGCTCGATGAGCTGCCGGCAGCCAGGCCCCGGGGAAGGGCGCGGCGCATCGACCGGAGAACGTGGTGCTCGACCTGCTGGGAGCGGCAAGTGCAGGAGACGAAGCCCTGCGAGCAGGGACCCGCCGACGGCCGGTCGTGCTGCTTCGCTGAGTATGACATGACAATTCCCCGCGTGCCGATCTGCGCGCAGACACAGGCGGACTGGCAGGTTGACACACCCTCACGTGCCCACCCAGAGGCGAAAGCCTTGTGGACACGAGTAGATACCGCTACTCTCCGATAGTGCGAATATCTGAACTTGCCCGAGCGGCGTCCACGCCGGTCACCGCCGTCAAGTACTACCAACGCGAAGGCCTGCTGCCTCCCGGTGAGAAGTCGGCTCCGAACCAGACCTCCTACGCCGACCGGCACATCGAACGGGTCCGGCTCGTCCGGGCACTCCTGGAGACCGGCGGACTCTCGGTCGCCGTCACGAAGCAGGTCCTGGCCGTGCTCGACGCCGAGGCCGCACCGCTGGCCGAGGTCTTCGCCGTCGCCCAGCACGCGTTGACCACGCCGCGGTCGCCCGTGTCCGAGGCGACCCCGGAGGCCCGTGCCCGGATCGAGAGCCGGGTGTCGGCCGCGGGCTGGTGCGCCACGTCGGACAACCCCGGACTCGAGACCGCGGCTCGGGCGCTCGACGGGCTGCGCACCATCGGGTTCGACGCCCCGGACGACTACCTCGACGCCTACGTGTCGGCAGCGGCGAGCGCGGCACGTGCCGACGTCGCCGCGCTGCAGGACCGCGACGGCCGGACCGCGATGGCGGAGTTGATGGTGATCGGCACCGTCCTCGGCGATCCGCTCTTCGCAGGACTCCGGCGCCTGGCGCAGCAGGACGCCACCCACGACCTGTTCCCCGTCGCCGAGACGGACGAGGCCGGCGCATGACCGCTCCGCTGCACGTCGTCCTGGGCGGCAACGGTGTCGTCGGGCGCGAGACGCTCCGAGCCCTCCGCGAGCACGACGTCGCCGCCGTGTCCGTCGGCCGGCGCCCGTCGACACCAGCAACGGCAGGCAACGACGAGAGCGAGAGCGCCGACGCCCGCACCGACCACGTCATCGCCGACCTGCTCGACCCCACCGCGGTCCGCCGCGCACTGCACGGTGCCGACGTCGCGTACCTCGTCGCCGGCCTGCCGTACTCGTCGGGGGTCTGGGCCGACCAGTGGCCGCGGATCGTCGACAACACCGTCGAGGCAGCCCTGGCCGAGGGCGCCCACCTGGTCTACCTCGACAACGTCTACGCCTACGGCCGCGTGTCCGGGCCGATGACCGAGGCGACCCCGATCAACCCCTCCGGCCGGAAGGGTGCGGTGCGCGCGGCCGCCCTCGAACAGCTGCGGACCGCGGCCGACCGCGGACTGGTCGTCACCATCGGGCGGAGCGCCGACTTCACCGGCCCCGGGGCGACGACGAGCGTGTTCAACGGGTTCGTCGTCGACAGGATCGCCGCCGGCAAGCGGCCGACCTGGCTGCTCGACGCCGACCAGCCGCACTCCCTCACCGCCACGACCGACATCGGCGACGCGCTCGTGGTCCTCGGCACCGACGACCGTGCGACGGGCCGGACCTGGCACCTGCCGACCGCCCCGGCGCTGACCGGGCGGCAGTACGTCGAGCTCGCCGGGGTACCCGCCGCTCGCACGGCCGTGATGTCGTCGGCCACGCTGCGCTTCGGTGCGCTGTTCAACACGTCCGCCCGCGAGACGCTCGAGCTGCGGTACCAGTACACCGACCCCTACGTCTTCGACTCGTCGGCGTTCGAGCAGACCTTCGGCGTGCACCCGACCCCCACCGCCGACGTGGTGGCCGCCGCCTTGCTGCACGCCCGGAGCGTGACCCGGTGATCGCCGCCGTCCGCCGAGCGGTCGCGTGGCATCCGGCGCTCATGGCCGTCGCCGGCCTGATGGTCGTGTCCACCGCGGTCTGCCTCGTCGGACTCGTCGTGGATCCCCGGACCATCCTCGGGGCGCCGGCGTGGGCGAAGCCCCTGAAGTTCTCGCTGTCGATCCTGCTCTACGCCGTCACGTGGGCGTGGCTCATCGCCCACCTGCCGAAGTGGCGGACGCTGGCTCGCCGACTCGGCACCGTGGTCGCCGTGGCCCTGGTGGTGGAACAGGTGCTCATCGCGTGGGCCGCCGCCACCGGCACGACGAGTCACTTCAACGTGTCGAACAGCGTGCACCTGGTGGTGTGGGCGGTGATGGCGGTGGCGATCACGACGCTCTACCTCTGCACCTTCGTCACCTCGATCGCCCTGTTCTTCCTGCGTCTGCCGACCCCGGCGGTGACGATCGCCGTCCGGGCCGGTGCCGTCATCACACTCGGCGGCATCGGGGTCGCGTTCCTGATGACCGGCCCGACCCCCACACAGCTCACCGCGCCCGACGGGATCGTCGGCGCCCACACCGTCGGGATCGCGGACGGCGGACCCGGGGTACCGCTGCTCGGGTGGAGCACCGTCGGCGGCGACTACCGGGTCGCCCACTTCGTCGGCCTGCACGCCCTGCAGGTGCTCCCGCTGGTGGCGCTCCTGGTCGCCGCCGCGGGTCGGCGACTGCCGTGGCTGGCGGACCCGACCACGCAGGTGCGGATCGTGGTCGTCGTCGCGGTCGCGTGGGCGGCGGGCACCGTGCTCCTCACCGTGCAGGCCGCGGTCGGACAGTCGGTGGTCCACCCCGCCGGCGCGGTGGGCGCGGTGGCGTGGTCACTCGTCGTGCTCGCCGCAACTGCGAGCGCGGCCGTGCTGCTCCGTGCCCGCCTGCTCCGTGCCCGCACCGCTCCGGCGGCGCGACTGCACTGACGGATCAGCGGACCCGGAGCCCTCGGGAGATCAGGTCGGCGGCAGCACGGGCTTCCGTCGCCCACCCGGGGCGATCGATCCCGGCCCCGATGCCGTGCAGCAGCATGAGCACCGTCCCGGGGGCGACGTCGGACCGGATGGTGCCGTCGGCAGCAGCGCGCGCCAGCAGCTCGGCGAGCGTCCGCTCCAGGTCTCCCCCGCCCTCGGCCTGCGTGGTGGCGTCGACGACGGCGGCGAGGGTGCGCGCGAGCCCCGCGTGGTCGACCACGTACTCCACGAACCCGTGCAGGAAGTCGTCGAGGCTCTCGGCCGCTGGTCGCGTCGAGTCACGAGCACGGCGGCAGAGGACGTCGACCTCACCCCGGTAGACCGCAGCCGCCAGCGCTTCGCGTGTCGGGAAGTGTCGGTAGAGGGTGCCGACGCCGACTCCCGCGCGTCCGGCGAAGTCGTCGAACCGGAGCTGCTCGTCACGCTCGAACGCCGTCCGGGCAGCGGCCACGATCGCGTCACGGTTCCGACGGGCGTCGGCGCGCATCGGCTTCTCGGCAGGCAGGGGTTCCTCGACCGACATGGAGCCTCCTTGACAAGTGGAAACAATCTCCATATCGTCCAAGTGGAGATCGTCTCCAGACTAGCGGACAGGTGCCTGATGCGGATCCTCATGCTCGGACGGGGCGTCATCGCCACGATCTACGGCCAGGCCTTCCAGCACTCCGGGCACCAGGTCGACCACCTGGTGCGGCCCGGGCGCGCTGCCGAGTACGGCGACACCGTGCAGACCGACGTCATCGACGGCCGCCGCGGCCCCCTGGGTCGGCGGACCCGATCGACGTCGCCGACGCGGCTGGTCGAGTCGATCGACACGGACGACGAGTACGACCTCGTCGCCCTCAGCGTGGGCCACCACCGGCTGCAGGAGGCCGTGGCCACCCTGGCACCGCACATCGGCGACGCCACGGTGCTGGTCCTCGGCAACGTGTGGGACGAACCCCTCGCCGCGGTCGCACCGCTCGCCGCGGACCGGGTGCTGTTCGGGTTCCCGGGCGCCGGCGGCGGGTTCGACGCCGACGGGGTCCTGCACGGTGCCGTCCTCCGTTCGGTCCGGCTCGGGACGAGCGGCACGGCTCCGGACCGGCGGGAGCTGGTGCGGTCGGTGTTCCAGCGGGCGGGGTTCACCGTGCAGGACGAGGACGACATCCGTGGCTGGCTGTGGCTGCACTTCGTGCTCGACGCCGGCATGTTCGCGCAGGCCCTGCAGAGCGGTGGCCTGGCGACGATGGTCGGGGACCGGCAGGCGCTCCGCGAGGCGTTCCTGACCGGCCGCGAGCTCCTCCCGGTCCTGGAGGCACGGGGCGTCGACCTCTCCCGACACCGCTCCACGACCCTGCCCGTCCGGCTGCCGGGGACGACGGCAACGCTCGTCGCCGCGGCCACGGCGCTCGTCCCGATCGCGCGGGCGAGCCTCGCCGCGCACGACGACCCGACCGCCGCCGAACCCCTCGCGGTCCTCGAGGACGTCCGGCGCACCGCCGCCGCCCTGGGCATCCCGACCCCGCGCCTCGACCGGACGGCGCGACGCGTCTGACGACCGGTGCGGGCCGTGGACGCGACCCCCCACGGACTGGAGGCCCGGTGCCAGCTGGCACCGTGCCTCCAGGCCGTCACGGCGAGCGTTCCGGGCCCGCCCGTTACGCTGTCCCCGTGTCAGAGCCGCGCCGCAGTCCGGGGAACCAAGCTTCACTGCGTGAAGCCAACCGGGGCCGGGTCGTCAGCGCGGTGAAGCGGCACGGCGGGCTGACGCAGGTCGAGCTCGCCGGGGTGACCGGGCTCTCCCCCGCGACCGTCTCGAACATCGTCAAGGAACTCGTCGCGACCGGTGCCCTGCACGCGACGCCGAGCACCTCGAGCGGCCGACGGGCGCTCCGCGTGACCCTGCCGCACGGCCTCGGGCTGGTCGCCGGGGTGCACGTCTCGCCGCGGCACCTGCGGCTCGCACTGTCGGACCTGAACGGCGCCGTCCTGGCCGAGCGGCACATGCCCCTGGCCCGGGACCACCGGGCCGACGCCGAGCTCGACAAGACTGCACTGCTCGTGCTGGACATGGTGGAGTCCATCGAGTCGTCGATGGACGAGGTGCTCGCCGTCGGCTTGGCCGTGGCCGCCCCGATCGACGCCCGCAGCGGGATGACGGCGCGTGGCGGGATCCTGCGGGGTTGGGACGGCATCGCGCTCGGCCAGTCGCTCGCCCGGCGGATGGACAAGCCCGTGCAGGTCGACAACTCCGCCAACCTCGCCGCCCTGGCGGAACACCGGAGCGGGGCGGCCCGCGGCCGCGACACCGTGGTGACGCTCGACGTCGGCAACGGCATCGGCGCCGGACTCGTGCTCGGCGGGCACCTGTTCCGCGGGCACCACGGCATCGCCGGCGAGTTCGGACACACACCCGTCCTGCCGAACGGACCCCTGTGCCGGTGCGGGAACCGCGGGTGCCTCGAGGCGATCGCCGGCGCACCCGCGGTGCTCGAGGGCGTCCGCGACGAGGTCGGCACCCTCAAGCTGGCGGACCTGATCCTGCGCGCGATGGGCGGCGACCAGGTCTGCATGCGCGCCGTGGCCGACGCCGGGCGCGCGATCGGTTCGGCAGCGGTGGGACTCTGCAACGTCCTCGACCCGGAGCGGGTGGTGGTCACCGGCGAGTTCGCGCGTGCCGGAGAGCTCCTGCTCGGGCCGATGCGGCAGACCCTCGAGTCGTCACTGATCGTCGACGTGGACGGCACGCCGGACGTGGTGCAGGGGCAGCTCGGCGAGAAGGCCTCGGTGACCGGCGCGCTGGCCCTGGCGATCGAGGCCGTGGACGTGACGCGCGCACGCTAGGCGGAGACGCGCCGGGGCGCTCCGTGCTGCACCGACCGCGCCACCCGCGCCCTCCGGATAACGTTTTCGTCACGGCGCGCGGTCCTTGCGTTCAACTCTTGCAGCCAAGAACGCTCGCTGTCACACTCAGGGCACCGCCGATGGGGGCGGTCCACTGTTGGAGGACGTTTCAATGAAGAAATCCACCACACGAGCGATGCTGGGCGTCAGCGCCCTGCTGCTCGCGATCACCACCCTGGCGGGCTGTTCCAACGGCGCGGACGCCGGGACCGGTTCCGGCGGAGGCGGCGGCGACGCGTCGAAGGCCAAGATCGGCCTGCTCCTGCCCGACTCCGTCACCGCCCGCTACGCCAGCGCCGACCGCCCGCTCTTCACCGCCGAGGTGAAGAAGCAGTGCAGCGGCTGCTCGGTCATCTACGCGAACGCCGACGGCGACGCGTCGAAGCAGCTGCAGCAGGCCCAGTCGATGCTCACGCAGGGCGTCAAGGTCCTGGTCCTCGACCCGTTCGACGGCGAGGCCGCAGCGTCCATCGTCCAGCAGGCGAAGGCCAAGAAGGTGCCGGTGATCTCCTACGACCGGCTCATCAACAGCCCCGACCTGAGCTACTACATCTCGTTCGACAACGAGAAGGTCGGTGAGCTGCAGGGCCAGGCACTCGTCGACGCCCTCAAGGCGAAGAAGGTCCCGGAGGGCTCGGGCATCATCATGGTGAACGGCTCCCCCACCGACAACAACGCCTCGCAGTTCAAGAAGGGCGCCCACTCGGTCATCGACGACAGCGGCTACGAGGTGCTCGCCGAGTACGACACCCCCGGATGGGACCCCGCCAAGGCGCAGGACTGGGCAGCCGGCCAGATCAGCAAGCTCGGCAAGGACAAGATCACCGGCGTCTACGCGGCGAACGACGACACCGGCGGCGGCGTCATCGCGGCCCTGAAGTCGGCCGGCGTCACCGAGCTCCCGCCCGTCACCGGGCAGGACGCCTCGCTCGCGGGCATCCAGCGGATCCTCGCCGGTGAGCAGTACATGACGGTCTACAAGGCCTTCAAGCCCGAGGCGTCGAAGGCTGCCGATCTGGCGATCCAGTTCGCGAAGGGTGAGACCCCGAAGGGCGACACCACCGTCGACACCGCCGGCGGCGCCAGCGTCCAGTCGACGCTGCTCGACCCGGTCGCCGTCACCACGGACAACGTCCAGTCGACGGTGGTCAAGGACGGCCTGTACGAGGTGTCGAAGATCTGCACCGCGCAGTACAAGGCAGCCTGCGACAGCGCCGGCATCAAGTAGGTCCGACACCCTCTGCCCGCCCGGTCCGACTGCGGACCGGGCGGGCCTCACCGATCGAGGACGACACCCGTGAGCACGACACCCGTGAGCAACGCGTCACCAGCAGCACACCCCTCCGCCGACCCGGTGATGTCCCTGCGCGGGATCACCAAGCGGTTCGGCGCCGTCCAGGCCCTCAGCG
Source organism: Curtobacterium flaccumfaciens (assembly GCF_013359815.1). Classification (GTDB taxonomy): domain Bacteria; phylum Actinomycetota; class Actinomycetes; order Actinomycetales; family Microbacteriaceae; genus Curtobacterium; species Curtobacterium flaccumfaciens. Next base: position 36,104 of record NZ_JABMCF010000029.1, read on the forward strand.
ACATCGACTTCGACGTCTACCCGGGCGAGGTGGTCGCCATCGTCGGCGACAACGGCGCCGGCAAGTCGACGTTCGTGAAGATCCTCGCCGGGGTCTACACGCCGGACGGTGGCACGATCACCTTCGGCGGCGACGAGGTCAGCGTCCCGAACCCCGCGGCGGCCCAGACCCTCGGCATCGCCACGGTGTTCCAGGACCTCGCCCTCGCCGACAACCTCGACGTGGTCTCGAACCTGTTCCTCGGGCGCGAGATCGCCCACCCGTTCCTGGACGAGGAGGAGATGGAGCGCCGCTCGTGGGAGCTCCTGCAGCAGCTCGCCGCCCGGATCCCGTCGGTGCGGATCCCGATCGCGTCGCTGTCCGGTGGGCAGCGGCAGACCGTGGCGATCGCGCGCTCGCTGATCGGTGACCCGCAGGTGGTCGTCCTCGACGAGCCCACCGCCGCACTCGGTGTCGCACAGACCGCCGAGGTCCTCAACCTCGTCGAACGCCTGCGCGAGCGCGGCCTCGGCGTCGTCCTCATCAGCCACAACCTCGCGGACGTGCAAGCCGTCGCCGACCGGGTCGCGGTCCTGCGACTCGGGCGCAACAACGGCACGTTCCGCATCGACGACGTCTCCTACGAGGAGATCATCGCGGCCATCACCGGCGCCACCGACAACGCCGTCACCCGTCGCGCCGCCGCCCGCACCGAGCAGGAGACCAGCGCATGAGCAAGACCGACGAGACCCTCACCGCAGCGACCCCGACTCCCTCGGCCGCGGACCTGCAGGACGAGCGGCTCCTGCGCGACCAGGGGATCGGCGGCGCGGCGAAGGCGTTCGTCCGACGGGTCCGCGGCGGTGACATCGGCTCGCTGCCGGTGGTCGTCGGGCTCATCGTCATCTGGGCGGTGTTCCAGGCGCTCTCCCCCGACTTCCTGTCCCCGGGCAACCTGGTCAACCTCGCCCTGCAGTGCGCCGCGGTCGGCACGATCGCGATCGGCATCGTCCTCGTGCTGCTGCTCGGCGAGATCGACCTGTCCGTCGGCAGCGTCAGCGGGCTCTCCGCCGCGATCCTCGGCCAGGGCCTCACGACGCTCGGCTGGCCCCTGTGGCTCGTGCTCACCGTCGCCCTGGCCGTCGGCGCCGCCGCCGGTCTGCTCTACGGCCTGCTGTTCACCCGCTTCGGGGTGCCGAGCTTCGTCATCACGCTCGCCGGTCTGCTCGGGTTCCTCGGGTTGCAGCTGCTCATCCTCGGCCCGAACGGCTCGATCAACCTGCCGTACGACTCCCCGATCGTGCAGTTCGCCTCGGCCTCGTACCTGCCGCCGTGGCTCGCCTACCTGCTCGCCGTCCTGGCCGCCGGAGGACTCTTCTTCACCGAGATCCGACGCGCTGCCCGCCGCCGCCGTGCCGGGCTGTCGACCGGGGCGATGTCGCTGACCATCGTGAAGGCCGTCGCCCTGTTCCTCGGCCTCGCGCTGATGGTCTGGTACCTGTCGCGCGACTTCGGCACCGGCACCTCGTTCGTGTTCTTCATCGTGCTGGTCGTGCTGATGAACTTCGTACTGAAGCGCACCCGCTGGGGCCGTTCGGTCTTCGCGGTCGGCGGCAACGTCGAGGCCGCACGGCGCTCCGGCATCCGGGTGAACCGCATCTACATCTCGGTGTTCATGCTGACCTCGCTCTTCGCCACCGTCGGCGGCATCCTCGCCGCCGCCCGCCTGAACTCGGCGAGCCTGTCGTCCGGCGCCGGGGACACGAACCTCAACGCGATCGCCGCAGCCGTCATCGGCGGGACCAGCCTGTTCGGTGGCCGTGGCAGCGCCTGGTCGGCACTGCTCGGCATCATCGTGATCCAGTCGATCTCCAACGGGCTCACCCTGCTGAGCCTCGACTCGTCGATCCGCTACATGATCACCGGCGCGGTCCTGCTGCTGGCCGTCATCATCGACTCGCTCTCGCGGCGCAGCCGCGCCAGTCACGGCGCGGCCTGAGCGGGGCCCTGGACTCCGCCACGTCGACGGACGGGAGGCACGGTGCCAGCTGGCAACGGGCCTCCCGTCCGTCTCGGCGAGCGCTACTTGCTCTTCGAACCCGAGGTGCCGGGCAGGCTGAGGATGTTGTCGGTGCCCTGCGGCACGACGATCAAGGAGCCGTTGTCGCCGGCGCTCTTGAGCGCCTCGATCTCGCGCTGCTTGAGCGCGGCGTCGGACAGCGGGTGCTCGTTGAGGACCTCGTTGGCGTCGGCCTGACCCTGCGCCTCGGCGACCTGCTGCTGCGCCTGCACCTTCTTGGCATCCAGGAGCGCGCGCTCCTTCGTGACCTGGATCTGCGCCTGCTGCGCCGTGGCGTAGGCGTCGATGACCGACTTCGGCGGGGTGATCTCCTGCAGCGCGAAGTTGTCGACGTGCACGCCCGAGCCCTTCCACCGCGTCTCGAGCGCCTGGATCATCGCCTTCTCGACGGTGCCGCGCTTGGTGATGAGCTCGATGGTGGTGAAGTCGTTCGGCACCTGGCGGACGACGCTGCGCACCGAGTTGCCGATGAACTGCGTCTTGAAGTTCTCCTCGGTCTTGTACGACCGGTAGATGTCGGTGACCGACTTCGCGTCGATGCTGTACTGCAGGTTCAGGCTGACGTTCGACGAGACGCCGTCCTGGTCCTGCACCGTGACGTACGGGCCTGAGCGGACGTTGCCGTTGTTGTCCGAGTCGGAGCCGTTGACCGCGTTGATGTAGGTGACGGTCTGGTTCCGGATGTTGAACGTGTGGAGCGTGGCCCACGGCGCCTTGAAGTGGAACCCGGAGTCCGTGGTCTGCCCGACGATGTTGCCGGAGATGTCCACCTGGACCTTCGACTCGCCCGTGTCCTGCGCGTACAGGGTGCTGCCGAGCGTGAGCCCGACGAACAGGACGCCGGCGGCTGCTGCAGTCCACGTCGCGATGAGGTTCGGGCGGCGGGTCGGGACGGCGGGACGTGCCTCGCGGCCGGGTGTGGCCGGTCGGGCGGGGGTGGAGTAGGTGCGTGTTCGGAAGAAGAGCGCGACGAGCGCGATGACGAGGAAGACGATGGCGGCGACGAACATGACGATCACTCCTGGATGCTTGTCCGTTGAGTCTGCCGTACCCGGAGGGGTGCGGGTGACGCGGGTGCGCGTGGTGGCGGGCGGTGCGCGCCGTCCGTGTCGCCCCGGTCGCTTGGCGCCGGTTCCGTCTGGTGCGAGGTTGCACACGTGGTGCGACCTCGGATGCCTCGCACCACGTGTGCAACCTCGCACCGAGCGGCGGCGAACAGCCCCTTCGGTCAGCTCGGTGGACGGATGCGGTCCTGGTCGAGGGCACCACGGATCGCCTCGAGTGCCACCACTCCGAGCGCAGCGTCGGCGACCGCGGTACCGCCGCGCACCATCGCGGTCCCTCCGGCCACGACCGGCTCGGTGGGCAGGACCGCCCGGTGCCCTGCGTCCCGATCGATGACCAGGGTCGTCGCGCACCCAGCCGCGGTCCGCCGAGCTGCGATGCGTCGAGCGCTCTGGGCGCTCGGCCAGACCTGGTCGTCCTCACCGGCGATCAGGACGACCTGCTGTATCCGCTCGACGGGTATCTCCGCTGCCCGAACCCGGTCCGGGGCAGCTTCGTACGAGTGTTCGTAGAGCGATCGGAAGCGGGGTGGTTCTTCCCGCCGCCAGGTGTTCCACGCCAGCGGCACGTGCGGCAGTGGCGATCCGTCGAGGGTCCAGTGTGATCGTTCGGCGCCGGCGCCGTCCGGCCAGGGCCACACCACGTCGGTGGGTGCGAACGCGATGACGCCCGCGACCGAGGGGCGGTGCGCGCCGAGGACCAGCGCGGCCTCCGCGCCGAGGGAGGTCCCGACGAGCCAGACACGGTCGCAGCTCCGCTCGAGTTCGTCGATGCGGGCGAGGAAGAGCTCGAGCGGGACGGACCACGGTCCCGGTTGCTGGCCGGCTCCCCCGAACCACCCGATTGATTCAGCGACGTGCCCGAGTCCCGCGAAGACCCGCGCGCGGTCCTCATCGACCCGACCGCTCGACCCCGCGAGCACCAGGACGCCGGTCCCAGATCCGACAGGCGGGACGAACCGAACGCCTTCGGGGTCCTTCAGACCGATTCGCTGCACGGGACCAGCATGGCCGCTCCGATCAACCGTCGCGCGGAACGCTGATCGCAGCGCGGGATGCCGAAACCGCACCGACGACGAGCGCCGCCAGCGTGGTCGCCAAGGACAGCCCGAGCAGCACCACGGAGAGCGCCGGGATGAGCTGGGCCGGAACGGACACGATCGCCACGATCGCGGCACCGATGAGCAACGGCCGCATGACCCGGCGGGCGGCGAGGTGCCCAGCGCGCCAGGCCGCGTCGCTCTGCATGAGTGGCGACTGTCCATCTCGGCCTCCCCGCACCACGCTGACGGACGCGAGGACAACAACCAGCACCATCGGGTCGACGACACGTATGCCCGAACCGGTCTCAGGAGCGCATGATGACGTGTGCGAATCCTGACAATCAGTGCGACGACGATGCGTGTCTCCGCACAGCAAGAAGCTGTGTGGCCGCAGCTGGCTGATGCGGCGCTCCGCGATGCGCGCGCGGGTCGGACGCCCGCACCGATGGTCTGGTTCAGGACCGACCTCGGAGTGTCCGGCGTGACCCCGATCTCCCCTGCCGACCCGGTCCGCTTCGACGAGGTCGACAAGGAACCGGAACGGTTCCTCGGCACGGTGATCGCGCTCGGGCCGGGAGCGCAGCCGAGCGACTGACCGGGCTCAGGAGACGGGCGCGCCTGCCCGATCGAGCTCGGCCAGGACTCGGCGGCTTCGACGCACGCCGATCACCGTCGCGACCGTGACGAACACCACGACGACGGCGATGAACACCAGGAACGCCCAATCCGAACCGAACGTCGGGGCTGTGGCGCCTCCGAGTCCCAACAGGCTCAGCCCGGTGCCGATCAGGGTCGGCGCCGAGGTTCGGATGGACCGCCGCTGCCACGCGAGCATCGCCCGCACGAGCGGCACGGTCTCGGGCGGCACCGGTGCTCGTCCGCTGACCTGTCGGGTCACGGACTTGCGGTCCGCCGGGGTGAGCGCGCCGAGCGGCTGTTGCGGCGTCTCGACGAGGTACGGCAGCAGCCTGCGGTGGCGTCGAGCACGGACCCATGCGGTCACGTTCACGACCGCTCCGGCCAGGGCGAACAGGAACCAGATCACCGAGTCGGTGCGGAGCACGGAGGGAACACTGATGAACGCCCACAGGATCGACATGCAGGCGAACCCCGCCTGCTGCGACATGACGACCACCGTCGGCCCGTGCTCGACCAGGTACTCGGCACGACGCGTCGCGTCGGTGAGGTCGCTCGGGTTCACCACCCCGGCACCTCGACGCGCACCGAACTGATCCGACCGGCGCGCGTCGTCGCCGTCACGGCCGGGTCGTAGCTGTCGGCGGTCGCCAGGTAGAGGGTGCGGCCGTCCTCGCCACCGAGCGCACAGTCGATCGCGCAGTCCCCGGGTGCGTCGATGCGGTCCGTCACCTCGCCACCCTCGACGACCCGCAGGAACTCCCCCGTGTCGACCGAGCAGACCCAGATCGCGCCGTCGCGGTCGACGGTGCTGCCGTCCGGGGTCACGCCACCGGGCAGGGCTGCCCACTCGCGCCGCCCGGTCAGCGAACCGTCGTCCTCGATGTCGAACGCGGTGAGCCGGCCGCCCCACGTCTCGCTGACCACCAGCGCCCGGGTGCCGGGCAGGATGTTGGCGCTGTTCGGGAACACCAGGCCCTCGGCGGCCAGGCGGACGGAGCCGTCGGGGTCGATCACGTAGAGCGGGCCGGGGCGCAGTTCCTCGCCCGCGTACAGGTCGTAGCCGAAGGCGCCGATGTAGGTCCGGCCGGTCTGGGCGTCGACGACCAGGTCGTTCACGAGCGATGACTCGATCGTGGACAGGTCGGCGAACACCGAGGTGCTGCCGTCCGGCTCGACGGCGATGACCGTGCGGGACTCCATCGAGCTGATGATGAGCCGTCCGTCGGCCAGCCACCCGAGTCCCGACGACTGCCCGTCGACGGTGGCCTCGAGCCGGGGGCCGTCGGTCGAGGACGGGTCGACCGAGAACACCTCGCCGGTGTGCATGTCCGAGTACCAGAGCCGTCCGTCGTGCCAGCGGTTGCCCTCCGGGAAGCGGATGCCGGAGATGACGATGTCGGTCGCGGAGTCCAGGGTGATGTGCACGGATCCAGCCTGCCAGCGGGACCGGGAAGCTGCCCGGACGGATGCCGTGACGGCGGCCTAGGGTCGTCCCATGCCGGGTCGTCACCTCATCCACCACCTGGGCGTCTTCGCCAGCGACTTCGCCGCGAGCGACGCGTTCTACACCGCCGCCCTCGCGCCCCTCGGCATCGGAGCGGGCTACCGCACCGACTCCGTCGCGGAGTTCTGGCAGCACGGGGACGACACCCCGAGCGTCTCGCTCGAGACCGCCCGGACCCCCGAGGCGACGACGCGCGGACTCCACCTGGCGTTCGAGGCCGGGTCACGGACCGAGGTCGACGCCTTCCACCGCGAAGCCGTCGCCGCCGGCGGGGTGTCGCGGCACGAACCGCGCTACTGGCCGGAGTACCACGCGTACACCGCGTTCGTGTCCGACCCGGACGGCAACAACGTCGAAGCGCTGATCAAGGAGACCCGGCCCTGACCCACAGGACCGAGGTCTGCGCGACGCACCGGGCACGACGGACCCGGCACGACGCACCGGGCACGACGGACCCGGCACGACGCATCTGGCACGATCGACCCATGCCCCTCGACGGAACTCCCCTGCACCGGCTCGGCTTCCTGACGATCGGGTCGTTCGACCCCGCACGACCGTCCGAGGGCCACGAGGACACCCTGCGCGTGATCGAGCGCGCCGAGGCCCTGGGCTTCGACAGCGCCTGGCTGCGCCACCGGCACCTGCAGCACGGCATCTCCTCCCCCGTCGCGGTGATGGCGGCGGCCTCGCAGCGCACCTCGCGCATCGACCTCGGCACCGCCGTCACCCCGCTCGGCGCCGAGAACCCGTTCCGCCTGGCGGAGGACCTCAGCACGGTCGACGTCCTGCTCGGCGGCCGTCTGAACCCCGGGTTCTCGGTCGGCACGCCGATGAACTTCGACCTGTACCGCGACGCGATCTACCCCGACACCCTGGAGCACGAGGACCTCGGCAACGACCGGCTCCTGCGCTTCCGTGACCTCGTGCGCGGCGACCCGGTGACGGCCACCGAGACCGTCGAACGCCGCGGCATCGAGGAGTTCGCGAGCACCGTCCAGCCGCACAGCGCCGGCCTGGCCGAACGGATCTGGTACGGCACCGGCAGCACGAAGTCGGCCGTGTGGGCGGGCGAGAACGGCTTCCACCTGCTCACCTCGAGCGTCACCCGCAGTGAGAACGGCACCGACTTCGCCACGAACCAGCGCGCCCAGATCGACGCCTACCTCGACGTCCACCCCGACCCCGCTGCCGCCCGCGTCTCGCAGGGCCTGGTCGTCATCCCGACCGACACCGCGACCGCCGAGCAAGCGGCCCGCTACCGCGCCTACGTCGACAGCCGCTCGGGTCGCGTCGGCGTGCCGATGGGCCCCGCCAGGATGCTCTTCGCTGCGGACCTGGTCGGCACGTCGGCCGAGATCGCCGACCGGCTGCGCGCCGACGTCGGCTACCAGGCGGTCACCGAGGTCGCCTTCGCGCTCCCGTTCTCGTTCGAGCCCGACGACTACGCGCAGATCATCACGGACATCGCCGAACGGCTGGGTCCGGAACTCGGCTGGGCGCCGAAGCGCGCGGCCTGAGAACGGCGCCAGACCGACGGACGGGAGGCACGGGGCCAGCTGGCACCGTGCCTCCCGTCCGCCGTTGACTCGCGCCCAGGGCGCGCGCAGGGCGCCGGATCAGTCCTGCTGGTCCGCCTCCACCGCGTCCCGCAGCCGGTCGAGCACGTCCGGGACCGCTGAGCGCACCCGGCTCCAGCTCGGGATGAACGGCTTGTCGTTCGGCCGCGCCGTGAAGGCGCCGCCGGCGTCGAGGATCGCCTTGGTGAAGAGCTCCACCGCGGCTTCCTCGGCGTGCTGGTCGAACGCGAGCCCGCTCATCTCGGCTTCGTGCCGGTAGACCTCGACGATGTCGAGTGCGTTCCGGTAGTACGTCGCCTTGAGTACCCGGAACGAGTCGGACGTGAGCGGGACGCCCATCGTCGCGAGCTTCCGGAGCAGCGACTGCACGATGTCATTGCCCATCCGGGCGAGGCCGCCGGTGCCGTCGGCTTCGGCGAGGGGCTGGTGCTTGTGGTCGTACGCGTCGGCGATCTCCACCTGGCACACCTGCCGTGTCGCGTAGTCGCGGTAGACCTCGGACAGCATGCCGATCTCGAGTCCCCAGTCGCCGGGGATCTTCAGGCCGTTCAGCACGTGGGCGCGCATCGCGAACTCGCCGGACAGCGGGTACCGGAAGCTGCTCAGGTACTCCAGGTACTCGGACTCCCCGTAGACCTGGCGGAGCGAGCGGAGCAGGGGCCCGACGAGCAGCCGTGCGGCGCGGCCGTTGATCCGACCGTCGGCGACGCGGGCGTAGTAGCCCTTCGAGAACTCGTAGTCGAACGCGGGGTTCGCGACCGGGTAGAACAGCCGCGCGAGCATGCCCCGCTCGTAGGTGGTGATGTCGCAGTCGTGCAGGGCGATGCAGTCCGCCCGCTCCGACGCCAGCGCGTACCCGGTGCAGTACCAGACGTTCCGGCCCTTGCCGGGCTCCCCCGGCGCCAGGCCCGCGCGCTCCAGTTCGGCGTCGAGCTCGCGCAGTCGCGGCCCGTCGTTCCACAGGATCCGGTGTCGCTGCGGCAGCCGCGAGAAGAACTCGCGGGCGTGCTCGAACTGCGAGCGGTCGGCGCGGTCGAGCCCGATCACGATCTCGCTGAGCCAGTCGGCCTCGGCCAGCTCGTCGACGATCCGCGACAGGGCCGGACGCTCGAGTTCGGAGTACAGCGCCGGCAGGATCAGGCTCATCGGGCGCTTCTCGGCGAAGCCCCGCAGGTCCTCCTCGAGGCTCGCGGTGCTGCGGCGACCGAGGTCGTGGAACGTCGTGATGACGCCGTTCTGGTGGAAGTCGCTCATCGGTGGCTCCTGACGGACGGGGTGGTGAACCGGGTGAGGCCCTCGGTCCAGCCCTGCGGGCCGGGGGCGGTCGTGCGGTGGACGCGCTCGGGGCGGTCGTCGGCGAGCGGTCCCGGGGCCGGGCCGTGTCCGCGGACCACGACGGCGAAGTCGACGGCGTCGAGCAGCGCCGTGTCGTTGGGGCCGTCACCGAGTCCGATCGTGCGCGGGACCGTCCCCGTCCGGCGATCGTGGTCGGCGATCAACGTCCGGACCGCCGCGCCCTTGTCGCGGCCGGCCGGCAGCACGTGCCAGAACCGCCCGCCGCGCACCAGGTCGAGGCCGACCGCGGCGAGCGCCGCGCGGAACGCGTCCGCCCGGTCGTCGTCCTCGGCGTGCCAGAGCAGCACCTCGGACGCCTCGCGCTGCTGTGCTCGTCCGGCCGCTTCGAGGTCGAGGCCGGTCCACGCGGCGACGACCGCGTCGGTCACGCCGCCGAAGGTCTCGAACCGCAGCTGCAGTGACTGGCGGACGCGGTCGAGTTCTGCGTGCAGCCGCTCGAGGTCGCCGGCGACCGGTCCGACCAGCACGTCGCCCGCCGGTCCGACGACGACCGCGCCGTTCTCCGCCACGAACGCGTGTCCGTCGAGCCCGGTGCGCGCCTGCAGCGCCGTGATCTCGGCACGCGTCTTGCTGCTGCAGAACACCACGGGGACGTCGTCCGCCCGCAGCTGTTCCAGCATCGGCAGGGCCGCGTCGAACGAGTAGTCGTGGTGGTCGAGGAACGTCCCGTCGAGGTCCGTGACGATCATCAGGTCGGGTGTTGGCATCGTGCTCCGCTGGCGGCTGGCTGGGCTGCGGGCGACGATGCCCCGGACCACCCTGCCACGCGCATGCGTCGGTTGGGTGAACAAGCCGGCGTCGGTCGCGCGACGCGACCAGCGGACGGACGGGAGGCACGGCGCGAGCTGGCACCGCGCCTCCAGTCCGTCACGGTGTGGGGACCGCCGCGCGGTCACCAGGGCAGGGTGCCCTCGCGATCGGTGACGGTGCCGGTCGGAGCGGCGGCCCCGGTCGCGACACGCCCGGCGGCGACCGATCTGTGAGGATGTCCCCTCCGTGCACACTGCGGAGTGAAGGGGGTGGACATGAACCGATCAGCCGAGCCGGACAGCGCGCTCGTGGCGGCAGCCGCGCGCGGCGACCGCAGTGCGGTCACCGCGTTGTTCGACCGTCACGCCGAGACCATGACCCGGTACACGTGGGCACTGGTCACGCGGCGCATGGACGTCGAGGAGATCGTGCAGGACGCGTTCCTGACCCTCTGGCAGAAGGCCGACACCGTGGAGGTCCCCGGGGAGTCACTCCTGCCGTGGCTGCTCGTCGTGTGCCGGAACCACGCCGCGAACCTGCGGCGACAGCAGCGGCGACACGAGGGTGTCGACCTGCCCGACGAGCTCGCCGCGCCCGAGCCGGACGACGACGCCCGCGAACGGCTGCGGTGGGTCCGCGCCGAGATCGACGCGCTCGCACCACTCGATCGCCAGGTGTGCGAGCTCTGCCTCATCGAGGGCCGCTCCTACGCCGAGGCCGCCGACCTGCTCGGCATGAGCGTCGGCGCCGTCACCCAGCGCGTGTGGCGGTCCCGTGCACGGATCAAGAAGGCGGTGACGAACGATGAACGATGAACGACGAACCGACCACGGCTCCCCGATGAGCAACGAGCCGCCCGGTGGCGACGAGATGCAGCGGATGCTCGCCGGCATGCGGCAGCAGGTCGTCCGGGGCATGCACGACAAGCCACGCCCGGCCTCCGCACGCCGTCGCGTCGGCCTCATCGTGGCGTTGATCGGGGTGCTCGGCATCGGCACCGCGAGCGGTTCGGTGGCGCTCGGACTCGTTCCGACGCCCTTCGCCGCAGCACCGGCACCCGTGCCGTCCTCTGCGCCGCCGACACCGGCACCGACCGGGTCACCGTCACCGTCCGCCGCCCGCATCACGCCGACCCCGGCGCCGGCCGACACCACGGCGACGATCCCCGGGGCGTGCACCGACGCCGTGCCGGCCGCCGATGCTCCGCGCTTGTTCGGTTCGCTGGAGATCACCCAGTTCCGCCCCCAGGTACCGGGCGGCAGGACCGACTACTACATCGACCCCGAGATCCCGTTCAAGGAGGACGCGGAGCTGGTCTGTTCCTGGACACCGGGCGGTACCTCCGAGGGCGACGAGGGGCTGTTCCTCGAGATGGGCACGGCAGATCGTGACGTCCTGCAGGCCCGCCTCCGCGTCGTCGCCGACAAGGACTGGACCTGCACCGACACGCTCGGTGGACGTTCGTGCCAGCACACCGAGCCGTCGATGTACTACTCGGAGCGGGTGGAGACGACGCACACGTTCTTCGTGCGCGGCGACACCTGGATCTCGATCACGCAGTCGAACGTCCCGACCGACGGCCTCCTGAAGGCGCTCGTCCAGCAGACCTGGACGGACTGACCGGCGGACTGGAGGCGCGGTGCCAGCTGGCACCGCGCCTCCAGTCCGTCGTCACGCACGCTCAGAGCCAGTGCCGCCGCTTGAACACCGCCCACAGCACGACCGCCAGCAGGACCATCGCGACGATCGCAGCGGGGTACCCCCACACCCACCGCAGCTCGGGCATGTGCTCGAAGTTCATGCCGTAGATCGACGCGACCAACGTGGGCGCGAACAGGATCGCCGCCCACGACGAGATCTTCTTCACCTCTTCGCCCTGCTCCATCGACGCCCGCGCCAGCCGCCGGCTCTCCTCCCCCTGTGCCAGGCTCGCGCTGGTCATCCGGCGCATCGCGTCGTTCTGCTCCTGCGTCACCAGGGTCGAGTGCAGCGTGAGCGCGTTCTCGAGCAGCGTCCGGAACGTGTCGACCCGCTCCGTCACGCGGATCGCGTGGTCGAGCACGTTCCGCAGCTGGTTCTGCACCTCGATGTCGGTGCCGTACTTCTCGGCGCCGCGCAGCAACGCGTTGAGCATCCCGGGAAGCGGGCCGATGGCGCGCTGGAACCCGATGACCTCGCTGAGCAGCTGGTAGATCCGCCGCGAGGACGCCGGGTCGACGTCCCCGTCGAACAGGTCGTCCTCGATGTCGTCGATGTCGTCCTGCAGCCCGGCGACGACCGGGGCGTAGCTGTCGATGACCTCGTCGAGGACCGCGCAGAGGACCGCCTCGGATCCGCGCCCGAGGGCTTCCGGATCGGCTTCGAGTCGTTTCCGCACGTCGGCGAGGTTCGGCTGCTCCGCATGCCGGACGGTCACGACGAAGTCGCGCCCGGTGAACAGGTGCACCTCACCGAACTCGACCGTCTCCTCGTCCTCGTCGTACCAGGCGGGTCGCAGCACCACGAACAGAGTGTCGCCGTAGCGCTCGAGCTTCGCGCGCTGGTGCCCCTTGTGCGCGTCCTCGACGGCGAGTGGGTGCAGCCCGAACTCGTCCGCGACCGAGGCCAGCTCGGTGGCCGTCGGTCGGAACAGCCCGATCCAGGCCATCGCACCGCTCCCCGCGGCGTCGAGCGCCTCGTCGGTCAAGCTGAGGTCCTGCGGCGACTCCGTTCGGGTTCCGTTGACGTAGATGCCGTTGTCGATGAGGGCCACCGGTGTCCTCCTGGTTCCGTGGTGCATGCGGGCAACCTGCCGATCATGCCGGACCGCCGACGGCGGGCGCGCTTCCCTGACGGAGCCCTCACGCTTCGCGCCGGATTCCTGTCGGAGTCCTGACACGCCCTGGGCGCGACCCCAGGACGGGCTGGAGGCACGGTGCCAGCTGGCATCGTGCCTCCAGTCCGTCACGTGGCAGACGAGGCGGCGTGGATCTGACGGAACATCGGGACGACAGCGAAGATGGCGAGGTGAATCGCACCGATCGGCTCTACGGCCTCGTGGAGGAGTTGCGCGCCGTCTCCCCGCAGCCGCGGAGCGCGCGTCGTCTCGCGGAGCGGTTCGAGGTGTCGGTCCGGACCATCGAACGGGACATCTCCGCGCTGCAGCAGGCGGGTCTGCCCATCTGGGCGGAGCCCGGCCGGACCGGCGGGTACGTCATCGACGCGTCCGCGACGCTCGGCCCGGCGGGCTTCACGCCGGACGAGGCCCTCGCGGTGCTGATCGGGCTCGGCTCGCTGGGGCGGAGTCCGTTCCGGCACGCGGCGCAGACCGCGGCCAGGAAGACGCTCGCGGTCATGCCCGCCGGGGACGCCGCACGAGCCAGCGCACTGGCGTCCCGGGTGCACTTCCTGGAGGACGACGAGGACACGGTCGTCCCGGCCGAGTTCGCGGCGGCCCTGCGCGCGGATCGGGTCGTGCGACTCCGGTACCGGGACGCCGGCGGAGCGGAGTCCGTCCGAGACGTCGAACCGCTGGGGTCGATCGGGAAGGACGGTCAGTGGTACCTGATCGCCTGGTGCCGGACCCGCGACGGGGTGCGGGCGTTCCGGGGCGACCGGATGCTGTCGGTCGAGGTCACCGACGAGCGGCCGGCGCAGCGCGTCCTGCGATCCGAGGACCTCGCGATCCAGTACGGACGACTCCGGCCGGTCCTCGACGACTAGCGCGGTCGGTTTCCGGAAACGCGGTCGGTTTCCGGAAACACCGACAGGACGGTGTCGCGGCGGCCGGTGAAGCTGGTCGCTCCGAGTCAGCAGCACCACCGTGAGGAACCCCATGTCGTTCGCATCCGTCCGCATCATCACCGACGACCTCGAGGGCATGGTCGCCTTCTACGAGCGGATCACCGGCCAGCCGGCCGAGCGCCCCGCACCGGTCTTCGCGCAGTTCAGCGGCCCGGGTGCGACCCTCGCGATCGCCAGCACCGCCACGGTCGCCATGCTCAGCGGCGCGCTGACGCCGGCCACGAACCGTTCCGTGCTCATCGAGTTCGAGGTCGCCGACGTCGACGGCGACTTCGCCGGACTGCAGCTCGGCAGCGACGACGTCGTCCTGGAGCCGACCACGATGCCGTGGGGCAACCGTTCCGCACTGGTCCGCGACCCGGACGGCAACGTCGTCAACCTGTTCAGCAGGCCCGCCGCCAGCTAGTCGGCGTGCTCAGGCGGCGGCGGCGTTCGCCGACGAGCGGCACTCCTCCGGCGGCCGCCCCGCGACGGACTCCGCCGCGATGTCGCGGAGCCGCGCGAGGCGGTCGTGGGTGGCGCCGAGGGCCTCGATCTGGCGTCGGATGCGATCGCTCTCCTCGTCGAAGTGGTCGAGCATCGTCCGCGTCGCGACCCCGGTGTCGAGGAAGGGCAGGATCTCGACGATCCGACGACTCGGCATGCCCGCCGCGTAGAGCATCTGCATGAAGCGCACCCGCGCGACGTCGGGCTCGCGGTACTCCCGGTGTCCGCCCGCGGTCCGCTCCGACTCGAGGAGCCCCTGCTCCTCGTAGTACCGCAGTGACCGGACGCTGACGCCGGCCCGTTCTGCGAGTTCACCGATCCGCATCGTTCTGTCCCTCGGGCTTGATTCTCACGTTGACGTCAGGTTCTACCGTAGCGGGCATGAACCTCTCTGGAGCCACCGCCCTCGTCACCGGCACGAACCGCGGTATCGGACGCCACCTCGCCGCACAGCTGATCGCACGCGGGGCGAAGGTCTACGCCACCGCCCGACGCCCCGAACTGATCGACCTCGAGGGCGTCGAGCGCCTCGCCCTCGACATCACCTCCCCCGCGTCCGTCGCAGCGGCCGCCGCGGTCGCGACCGACGTCGATCTCCTGATCAACAACGCCGGGATCGCGACCACGGCGACCCTGCTGGGCGACCTGGACGCAGCGCACGCCGACATGGACACGAACGTCTGGGGCACCCTGTCCGTGATCCGCGCGTTCGCACCCGTCCTGGCGGCGAACGGCGGTGGGAGCATCGTGAACATCGCCTCGGGCGCCTCGTGGCTCGCCATGCCCGGAGCCTCCGCCTACGCGGTGTCGAAGGCCGCCCTGTGGAACATGGGCAACGCGTTGCGGCACGAGCTGGCCGGCCAAGGGACCGCGGTGATGTCCGTGCACCTCGGAGTGGCCGACACCGACATGACCGCGGGGATCTCGATGGCCAAGACCGACCCGGCGGACGTGGCGCGCGCCACCCTGGACGGGGTCGAACGTGACGACTACGAGGTCGTGGTGGACGAGCAGGCCGCGTTGATCAAGCAGATGCTCGCCGGGGACCCGAAGGAGCTGTACGCGGTGGTGGCGCAGATGCTCGCGTCGTAGGAGTCGGCTTCACGCAGCCTTCGGCACGGCCGCCAACGTGCGGCCGTGCCGGGCCGCCTGCTCTTCGGCGCGGACCCGTAGTTCGTCGGCCAGCTCCGTAAACTGGTCGAGGGCGGGGTTCGCCCCGACGAGCGTGAACTCGCGAGTGACCACGTCGAGGTCGGGCTGCGACTACTGAGACGGCCCGGTCGTGAGTTCGGCCACCTCGACGATCGCATCGTCCGGCATGTCGGGGTAGTAGTTCTCACGGAGCTGCTGGCCGAAGCGCCGCATGTCCGTCTCCGGCGGCTGATGCGCCTGTTCTGCTGTGAGGGTGTCGAGCCGGTATCGGTGCACGGCGGTGATCGTGCCGGTCACTGGTTCGGCGGTCGGGTGATCGTCGAAGACGAACGTCGCCGCGCCGACCTGCACGGACTCGTTCCACCGGACGGTGGTGACCTTCTCGCCGCGGATGATCGCTTCGTGGTGCTTCTGGTGGAAGTGGACGGTCCCTGGGGCTGTGTCGGCCATGCTCTCAGCTTGCCGGACTCCTCGCGGAGCGGGTGCCCCTCCCGCGCTGCGAGCTCAGCGATCGAGGAGGACCGGCAACTCGCGATCGGTCTCGGCGACCTGGGTGAGCTTCATGGCGACGGGTCGAAGCGGCCGCGACATCAACACCTTGTTCAGGAGCCCGCGGAGCGCGAGCGCGAGTCGGGACTGCGGGTACGCCAGGGCCTTGAGTCCGCGAGGGAGGTCCTGCACATCGTCGACCAGAGGACGCATCCACTTCTCGTACGCGGTCAGCGCTGCCTCCTGGTCCTGTGTCGCGTCGGCGAGCTCCGCGGCCAGGACGTACCCGGCGGTGAGCGCGAGTGAGGCGCCGCCGCCGCCCATCGGCGTGACGCACCATCCGGCGTCACCGGCCATCACGACGTGGCCGCGGTGCCAGGTCCGCATCCGGATCTGCTGGAGCTGGTCGATGTAGACGTCCGGGGACGTGTCGAGCGCGTCCAGGACCCGTGGCGCCTCCCATCCGACTCCGTCGTACCTGCGCCGCACCGCCGCCAGTGTCTGCTCACGAGTCAGACCGATGACATCGTCCCCGGGAGAGTAGGCGAGGATCGCGCGGGTGGTGCCGTACGGGTCGGGTCGCAGGTGGACCTGGCGTCCGCGAACGGCGTTGTGCCACCGCCAACGGTCGTCATCGCTGTCGGTCCGCGGGATGGTCCCGAACACCATGGTGACGTCGAGGTCGCGCTGGTCGACGTCGCCCTCGGCGAAGACCATCGCACGGGTCCGGGACCGCACACCCTCGGCGATGACGAACAGGTCCGCGCTCAGGCGCTGTCCCTTCGCGGTCGTCACGGTGACTCCCGCAGCGTCGTCGGCGACGTCCGACACGGTGTCCCCGTAGATGAAGGAGATGCCGACCGGCAGGTTGTCGAGGATCGTCCGAGCGAGGTCGCCGCGCAGGATCTCGAGTTCCGCTGTCGCACCGCCGGCCCCGTCGGAGGGCAGTTCGGCGGTGACGGCCCCTCGCCCGTCGACGAGGACGGTGCCCGTCTCGGTGGTGTTCCGTGCCTTCACGGCGTCGAACAAGCCCATCCTGCGAAGCACGTCGCGCGCGACGCCTCGGACGTCGACGTTCTGTCCGCCGTCACGGAACGCAGCGGCTCGTTCGATGACGGTCACGTCCCATCCGGTCCGTCGGAGCCAGTAGGCGGTCGAGAGTCCAGCGATACTGGCTCCTGAGATGACAGCGGTGCGGTTTGCCATGGTGTTCCTCCGTTGCGAGCTTTACAGTAAAGATACTACACAGTAAAGGAATCTGATGGACGACGTGTTCGAGAAGGAGTGGGACGCGCCCCAGGTCGAGGTGATGGAGGCGCTCCAGACATGGGCGGTGGCGTTCGCGGAGCTCAACCAGCTGATGTCCTCCTGGCTCGACCTGCCGACCACGGATGCGAACGCCCTCGGACAGGTGCTCTGGGCCGACTCGTCCGGGGACCCGCTGTCGCCCGCACGGCTCGGGCAGCGGATCGGTATGACCTCCGGCTCCGTGACGGTGCTGCTGAACCGCTTGGAAGCGGCCGGTCTGCTCGCACGTAGCCGCGAGCACACCGACCGGCGCCGGGTGACGCTCCGTCCGACACCGGCGGCACGGGAACGTGCGCGGGCGTTCACGGAGCGGTCGACCGCCGAGATCGCTGCCGCCCTGCAACAGGTGCCTGCAGCGGAGCTCGAGCACCACGCCGCGTTCATCCGCCGCATGGTCGGTGCCGCGTCGGATGCCGCGGACCGGCTCCGCGGATAAACGCCATCGAAGTTGCCCGGCCGATCACCAGGGTTCTCGTTGGCCGATCGCCAGCTGCTTATTCACCGTTGATCTCTCATCTTGAGCGCTGCTAGCGTTCGTTCAACTGGTCCGATGATGGCGAAGGGTGGCAACGATGCCGTTCTGTGCCCCTCGTCGACTGTTCTCCACCAAGCCTGCGCCCGAGTTCGTCGGACCGCGGCCGATCCCTCCCGGAGTCATGGCAACGCAGAACTGAGCTGACCACGAAGGTCGGCCCCTCCCCGCCGCGAGCGTTCTGCTCGCGTGCTTCTGCTTGCCCGCGCCGTCGTACGACGGCGGTGCGACGACTTCACGGGACCACATCCATGCTCTTCACCCCTGCCCGGTTTCGGGCCTCACTCGCGAGCTTGCGCGAACACCGTTTCGTCACCTTCGCAGTCTTGACCGACACCATCGGCGCCGGCCTCACGCTGCCACTGACGATCGTCTACTTCACCATCACCACCGATGTGCCGCTTGCAGTGCTCGGTGCCGTCTCCACCGTCGCGACACTGATTGCTCTCCCGATCGGACTGGTCGGTGGCGTCCTCACCGATCGATTCGGCGCGAAGGCGTCGATGATCCTCAACAACCTCCTCTCGGCAGCGGGCTTCACGCTCTACCTGTTCGCCCATGACCCGATGATGATCTTCGCGGCGATCTTCCTCGCCAACGGCTCCGAGCGGCTCTACTGGACCTCATGGACCGCGTACGTCCACGACCTCGCTGAAGGCCGCCCGTTCGAGCGGTGGTTCGCGTTCCTCGAAGCGACGAAGGCCGCAGCGCTCGGCGCTGGCGCGATCATCGCCGCGGTCACCCTCGCGAACGGCCACCAAGACGGGTTGCGGTGGCTGGTCCTCGCCAACGTCGTCACCAGCGTTCTGGCGGCCGGCGTGTTCGCGACGCAACCCACCGGGCATCGATCCACGCCGACGTCCGCCCTCGCCGATGCGGAAGGGGCGGACACGACCGGGTCACTTCGTTCCTTCATCGCCGACCGGTCGATGCGACTCATCACGCTCGGACAG
Source organism: Curtobacterium flaccumfaciens (assembly GCF_013359815.1). Lineage (GTDB taxonomy): Bacteria > Actinomycetota > Actinomycetes > Actinomycetales > Microbacteriaceae > Curtobacterium > Curtobacterium flaccumfaciens. The sequence goes on from NZ_JABMCF010000029.1 coordinate 54,799, forward strand.
TTCCTCATCGGTCCCGCAATGGTGTTGCCGAACGTCGCGTTCAGCGTTCTGTTCGTCGAGCAGTGGGGCATGTCCCCAGCGGTCGCTCCCGTCCAGTTCGCTGTCGCTACGGGCCTGTGCGCGTTGCTCCAGACCTCCGTGACCCGCTGGGTTGCTGGTCAGCAGCGTGGAACGCTCATCGCGCTCGGTGCAGTCTTGACTGCCGCGACCGCAGCACCGCTCATCGTTCTTCCTCCGCTGCACGGGCTGGCGGCGTGGTCCTTCGTCATCGTGGTCGCGATCCTGCTGGCAGCTGCGGACATGATCTACCTCCCGGCCGCCAACGCGGTCATGGCCGAAGCTCCACACCCTCGAATCCGCGGCCGAGCGATCGGGGTGTTCCAGACCGCGAGCTCGATCGGCATGGCACTGTTCCCGCTCACTCTCGGACTCTTGGACTCGCGCACGCCCCGGCTGCTCTGGCTCATCGCCACGGGTGTGTTCCTCGCCGCCGCCTGGGCTTGGCACAGAGCGGTCCGGGGTTTGCCGGGACGCGTACAAGTCGCGGAGCCGACCGACATCGACGCTTGAACAGTGTCTTGGGCGAACTGTCTTGCTGGAAGCGTCGCGGTCTGCCAGCGTTGGCGCATGGGCGAGGACGCGACCACGCTGCGTGGAGTGCCCGGGTTCCGCCCGTACTGGTCTGCTGCGACCGTCTCGTCGTTCGGATCCGCAGTCAGTGCGGTCGCCGTACCGGTTCTCGTGGTGACCGTGCTGCACGCCAGCCCGTTCGAGGTGGGGCTGGTGAACGCTGCCCAGTTCCTCCCGTACGCGTTGTTCGGGCTGATCGTCGGCGCGTACGTCGATCGATTCCGGCGCAAGCCACTCCTGATCTGGGCGAGTGTCGGTCGTGGCGTGTGCCTGGGCGCGATCCCGGTGCTCTGGTTCACCGGGCTCTTGAACCTCTGGGTGACGGCGGCGGCGTTGTTCGTGTTCGGCATCCTGTCGGTCATCGGATTCGCCGCGACGCAGTCCCTCCTCCCTCGAATCGTCCCTCGCCCGCTCCTCCTGGCGGCGAATGCGCGGGTCGACCAGAGTGATGCGGCAGCGCAGACGGTGGGCCCGGCTCTCGGAGGTGTCCTGGTCAGCATCGTGACCGCGCCGGTCGCGATCGCCCTCGACGCGGTGAGCTACTTCATCGACGCCGTCCTCATCGCGCGCGTCCGCGTCATCGAGCAGACTCCAGCGCGCACGGCGGGTGCGCGGTTGCGGAGCGACATCGCCGACGGTCTGCGGTGGACGTACGGTCATGCGACGCTCGCACCGCTGGCGCTGTCGACACATCTCTGGTTCCTCGCCAACGCCGCCGGACTGACGGTGTTCGCGACACTCGCGCTCCGCACCTTCGCGCTCCCAGCGGCCGTGTACGGGGGCATCCTCGCCGTCAGCGGTGTCGCGATGCTCCTCGGCGCCACCGCTGCGCCGCGCCTCGGTACCCGCTTCGGTGCCGGCCGGACGATCATCGCCGCTCGAGCCGCGTACCCGATCGCCTGGGCCGCCGTCACGCTCACGACGGTCGGCACCGGCACCGCAGGAACACCGGCGACCGTCGCGGTGTTGTTCGTCGCCTTCGCCGTGCACGGCGCTGCAGCGGGCTGCGAGAACGCGAACGAGATGAGTCTCCGCCAGACCGTCACACCCGACGCGCTGCTCGGTCGGATGAACGGCACGATGCGCAGCGCGAACAGGACCGTCGCGGCTGCAGGAGCAGTGGGCGGCGGCGCGCTCATGACCGTCGCTGGAGATGGCGTCGCGCTGCTCGCGGTGACCCTCGTGTTCGCCGGCGCCGTCGTCGTGGCGATGTGCTCACCACTCAGGACGATCGCCGTTCGGTAACGGATCGACCACCGAACGAGCCTGCCAGCGACTCAGGTTCGCTTCGACCGGTCACGCTCGGGTCGGGCGGATCCGTGGAGTGCGAAGCCGATCGCACCGACGATCGCAGCCAGCAATCCCATCGCCGCGATGACCAGCCCTCCGGCCACGAGCCCGATGTACTGGACGCCCGCACCGAGGAGCGCCATCACGAGACCCGCGACCAGAGCCCCGAGGCCGAACGCAAGGCCGAACACACGAGGCGGAATGCGAGAGAACATGATTCCATCCAACTATCAACGAGCGGCGCCGTAACGTTTTCGGGGTGGAACCCGTTCGTCCTCGACAAGGGCGCCAGCCAGTGCAAGGAACGAAGGTCTGATGTCTCCTCGCAGCTACAGGCAGGTCTCGGTGGCCCGCAACTGACGGACTGGAGGCCCGGTACCAGCCGGCACCGGGCCTCCAGTCCGTCAGTGGCACGCGTCCAGGGCCCGCGCTCCTGTCCTCGCGTCCCACGCGCGCTGCCGTGCCCGGCAGCACCGTCCGGTCACCCCCAGGTCAAGGGCTGTTCACCCGCTGCCGCTACCTCTGCTTGTCGGACCGCTGCCCGAGGGTCCCGATACCGGAGGACCCATGAACACCCGCACCACACTGTCCTGCGTTGCCGTCGCTGCCCTCGCCTCGCTGGTGTTCGCGGCACCGGCGCACGCCGACGAGGCCAGCTCCTACAGCAGCAAGCAGCCCTACATCGCCCCCAGCCAGTCGGACATCGACGCCTACTCGCCGGCACCGACGGGCTACGCACCCGTCGCCACGGAGTCGGTCGCCCGACACGGCTCCCGGGGACTCTCCGCGTACAAGTACGACGCGCTGCTGCACCGTCTCGCCGCGACCGCGCAGGCCGAGAACGGGTTCCTGACGCCGGAGATCGGGAAGGCGTTCTCCGCGAACCTCGATGCCATCACCGCGGCGAACGTCGCGAACGGCTACGGCATGCTCACCGGTCAGGGCGCCACCCAGCACCAGGGCATCGGAGCACGGGCCGCGCAGCGCAACAAGCAGCTGTTCGCAGCTGCGGCGAAGACGGGCGGGCGAGTGGTCGCCGAGACCTCGGGTGAGTCTCGCGCCACGGAGTCCGGCGAGAACTTCTTGCGGGGCTTCGGGGCCACGGGTGTCAAGCTCGAACCGCGCCCTGACCTGCTCTACTTCCACGACGTCGAGAACCCGGACGGCACCGACAAGGCCGAAGGGTCGCCCGAGCGCGAGCGCGCCCAGGCGTACGAGGACTACGTCGCCGCACAGACCGGCGACGGCGGCACGATCGCCGCAGCCTTGCAGTACATCGAGGCGAAGCCACGATCCGTCGAAGCGGCGAAGGACCTGCTCTCCGGCATCTTCACGCCCGGGTTCATCGCCGCGATCGGCACGGACAAGGCGCACACCTGGTACAACACCGCCGACGGTTCCAAGGGCGGCGCGGTGGCGTGTGCGCCCGATGCCGACACCAAGGCCGATCCCGATGCCTGCGGCGATCCCAAGAAGTCGATCAAGAGCACCGTCGATGCGGCGATGTCGCTGTACAACCTGTACATCATCGCGGCCGACATGCAGGAGGAGAACGTCGCTCCGCACCAGTTCGACTTCGCGCAGTACTTCGCTGGCCGGCCGGCGGATGCCGAGTGGTTCGCGTACCTGCTCGACGCCGAGGACTTCTACGAGAAGGGCCCGAGCCTCGCCGGGCACGACGAGACCTACTCGATCGCCGAGCCCCTGCTCGATGACTTCTTCGCCACGATCGACGCCCGCGTCGCAGGCGGTGACGTGGTCGCGACCTTCCGCTTCGCGCACGCCGAGACGATCATCCCGTTCGCTGCGCTGCTGCGTCTGCCGGGATCCACCGTCGCCGCGCCCGACAATGCTGCTCCGACCTCGGACGCCGACGTCTACGACGACGCCACCAACCCGTGGCGAGGCTCCCAGGTGACACCGATGGCGGCGAACGTGCAATGGGACGTCGTGTCACGAGCAGGCATCGATCCGGCTACCGGAGCGACCTACACGCCGCTCGTGCGCATGCTCTACAACGAGCGGGAGATCGCGTTCGCCTCGGGGTGCCGTGCGGTCGCCGCAGGGTCGCACTGGGTCAAGGAGACCGAGCTCAAGCACTGCCTCACCGGCACGGCGATGACCGAGAGCCCGCTGATCGCTGCAGCCGTGCCAGGACCGACCGCGACGCCCACCGCGGAGCCCACGCCGACCCCGACCGTGACACCAGCGGCGCAGGGCGCCGGCGCACCGACGACCCCGGCGACGACCACACCGACGACCCCGGCGACGGCGACGGGCACGCTGGCCGCGACCGGAGCGGAGTCACCTGTCGGAACAGCGTTGCTCGCGACACTGCTCCTCCTGGCCGGCGCCGGGACGCTGGTGCTGCGTCGCCGGCGTCGCCTGCGACCCACCGAGTGACACCGACGCGGATCCGCGGCTTCTCGAGATGACCAGCCGGTACCGGCGCCCCGCGCCAGCGGGGTGACGGACGGACTGGAGGCACGGTGCCAGCTGGCACCGCGCCTCCAGTCCGTCAACGCCACCCGTCCAGTGCCGCGACCCGTCCCGGAAGAAACGGAAGGCCCGTTCCGCCGCCGTCAGATCGTGCTGGCGTCGAGGACGAACCGGTAGCGGACGTCACTCTTGAGCATCCGGGTGTAGGAGTCGTTGATGTCGGTCGCGGCCACGGTTTCGATCTCCGCGGCGAGGCCGTGCTCGGCACAGAAGTCGAGCATCTCCTGGGTTTCGGCGATGCCACCGATCATGGAGCCCGCCAGCGCGCGGTTCCCGACGATCAGCGAGAACGCGTGCAACGGCAGCGGCTGGTCGGGGATGCCGACCATGACCATGGTCCCCTCGGCGTGCAGGAGACCGAGGTACGCGCCGAGGTCGATCGGGGCGGACACCGTCGACAGGATGAGGTCGAAGCGGCCGGCGAGTTCGGTGAAGGTCGCGGGGTCCGAGGTCGCACGGTAGTCCGAGGCTCCGAGACGCAGCCCGTCCTCCCGCTTGCCGAGGCTCTGGGACAGCACGGTGACCTCTGCACCCATGGCGTCGGCGATCTTCACCGCCATGTGGCCGACCCCGCCGAGCCCGACGACCGCGACCCGCTTGCCGGGGCCGGTGTCCCAGCGCTTCAGCGGGGAGTACGTCGTGATGCCCGCGCAGAGCAGCGGTGCAGCGACGTCGAGGGGCAGGCTGTCCGCGATGCGGAGGACGAAGGCCTCGGTCACGACGACCTGCTTCGCGTACCCGCCGTACGTCGGCTTCCCGTCGCGACCGATCGCGTTGTAGGTGTCCGTGGCACCACGGAGGCACTGCTGCTCCTGGCCGGCGAGACACCGTTCGCACTCCCGACAGGAATCGACCAGACACCCGACGCCGACACGGTCGCCGACCTCGTGCGCCGTGACAGCGGAACCGACGCCCGCCACGACGCCCGCGATCTCATGACCCGGGACCATCGGGTACATCCCCGGGCCCCACTCATCGCGCGTCAGGTGGATGTCGGTGTGGCACAGACCCGTGAAGCGGACGTCGATGAGGACGTCGTGCTCGCCGAGCGCTCGGAGGTCGACCGTCGCCGGTTCCAAGAGGGCTCCGGCGGCGGGGGCAACGTATGCGGGGACGATCGGCATGGGTGGTTCTCCTCGACGGTGGTACCGGAGCAGGACGAGTCCTGCCCCACGAACACCGCAACACTCGCCCAGGACACCTGCCGGAGCCAGACACCCCTGTTGCGTACGCCCGCCGTGGGTACCACTGGCAGTGGTGGGCTGTCCGCACCCATCACGCACATACTGGATGGATGCGCTCCTTCGATCCGGCAGCACCCCTGGTGCGCGCGGACGAGGACGAGGGGCACGAACTCGGACGCTTCCTCGCTGCGAAGCGCGCCCGGATCCGACCGGACGACGTCGGGCTGCCGGCAGGTGGGCGCCGCCGTGTCCCGGGATTGCGCCGCGAAGAGGTCGCCATGCTCGCCGGCGTCTCCCCGGCCTACTACACCCGGTTGGAACAAGGCGATGCCGGACGGGTGTCGAACGAGGTGGTCAGCGCGCTGTCCCGCGCCCTGCGCCTGGCACCGGTGGAAGCTGAGCACCTCTTCCGACTCGTGGACCCACGAGGCGAGGTGCGGAGGAACACCTGCAGCAACGCTGTGGTCCGGCCGGAGCTGCAGTCGCTGCTCGACGCACTCAGCGAGGTCCCGGCGATGATCGTCGGCCGGCGGTCGGACATCCTGGCGTGGAACGCCCTCGCGTCGCTCCTCTTCGGCGACCTCGAGCGTCTCCCCCGATCGGAGCGCAACTGGGCACGGTTGGTGTTCCTCCACCCGGCGCACCGGGACCTCTTCATCGACTGGCACCAGAAGGCCGCCGACGTCGTCGGACAGCTCCGGATCGACGCCGGCTTCCACCCGACGGACCTCCACCTCGCCGCACTCGTCGGCGAACTCGCCATGAAGAGCACGACCTTCGCCCGGCTCTGGGCCCGACACGAGGTCCAGGACCACTGTCACCGCGTCCAGCACCTCGACCACCCCGCTGTGGGTCAGCTCGAGCTGCAGGTCGAATCGTTCCGCGTCGCAGGGGAAGAGGACAAGAGCCTCGTCACCTACCGAGCGGCGCCAGGATCACCGACGGACGCAGCCCTGCGGCAGCTGCGTGCAGGAACCGCGAACTCGTCCCACTAGCCACGGCACGGATGTGGGCAGCGACCCCGGCGGTGCGCTCGCCTGGACGGGAGTGAACCCTGCTCCCCCTCAGACTGCTGGCGGCGGTACTGCTCGCGGCCGGTGGACTCGTGTGGACGCTGCGGAGCCGGCGACGCCGCGCGCGTGCCTGAGCCCGACTGAGCGGTCACCCGTCACGGACGGATGACGGACGGACGGGAGGCCCGATGCCAGCTGGCACCGGGCCTCCCGTCCGTCCGTGGTCGCGCTGCGGATCCCCCGTCAAGCGTCCGCAGGAGGGTTGCGGCTGAAGACACAACTCCTAGACAAAACGTTCTACGTCTGACATGTTAACGGCTGAACGTCAGCGTCAAGAGAAGGAGTAGTCGATGAGCAAGATCGGCCAACAGGCCCGGCGCATCACCGCCGGCTTCACCGCAGCAGCCGTCGGGGGGATGGTGTTCCTCGGCACGACCCCCGCGCATGCGCAGGACGATGCCGGGAGCCAGGGAGTCATCGGCGGATGGTCGGAAAGCACCGGGACCGTCGATGGCGCAGGAACCGGAATGTCGGTGTTCGCGGTGAACCACCGTGGCGCATCGGAACGGAAGACCATAAGCGGGACGACGCACAAGCGCTCGCACGGTTGGACGACCTGGGCAGGGGTGCAGCACTACACGCGCGCGCGGCTCGAGCACGGCAGCAGGATCATCGCTGACTCCGGCCGGAAGTGGGGCAAGTCCGGCACGGAAGCAGTGACCGCGTGGAAGCCGTACCGACCGAACCAGCCCGGCAACGGTGTCGGTAGCGCGAAGACCTACTACGGCAGGTGACACATCGCAGCGGGTGCGAGCCGACGGCTCGCACCCGCTGCTGCGTGAGGAGAAGACGTGACGAAGCAACAGATCACAGCAATCGCGGGCCTGCTCCTGTTGGCAATGCTGTTGACGGTCTTGATCGGGGTGTTCGACGCTCGCCGACGTGTCATCGCCGCGGAGGGCAACGATCTTCGCTCCGGCCAGAGCGCGTGGGTGACCGCGACGATCGACGAACTCATGCGTGCTCGGAGCGCGTTCGAACCGGGGACGAAGGTGTTCGTGGGTCTGGATGGTGACGTCCGCGCCGTCGTGGTCCTGTCCGGAAAGTGGACAGACGTCCCACTGCACGACGGGCACGCTCTGACCGGGCGTCCCGGTGAGGCCCTCGTCGGCGCTGCCGTCGACGTCCGCGACGAGGACATCACCGTCGGTGGCAAGACCTACAACGTGGTGGGACGTCTCGGCGTCCGGGGCGACAGTCTGCTGTCCGACGATGTGGTCCTCGCTGATCCGTCGCGGTTTTCAGCGTCACCACAGCGGCTCCTCCTGGACGGCCCGCACAGCGTCCGCCACTACAGCGCAGAATTCCCCGGCAGGAGCATCGAGATCATCGACGACGGCACGAACCGCAGGACGAACGTCGACGCCGTGTCGCCGGTCTTGGTCGCGCTCGGCGCGCTCGTCATCATGCTCATCGCCGTGGTCGCAGGTCTTCAGGCCGGACGATGGGAACTCCGCGCCGCCGCCGTCCGCTTCACCACCGGGATCCGATCGCTCAACACCCTTCGCAGCGCGGCCGCCAGAGTCGCTGTGATCGGCGCCGCCGCCTGCGCGACCGCCCTCGCGGGCGCGGCAGTCGTCAGGCAGACCACCATCGTCGACCTCGACGTCACCCCTACGGTCGTCGCGGTCGGAACCGTCGTGCTTGCCGTGTCCGTCGCTTCGTTCTGGCAGGGAAGCCGTCGATGGAACTGCTGAACGATCTTCGATCCAACTGGACGATCATCGTCGCCAAGATCGTCTTGCTCGTGCTGCTCGCGCTCTGCTGGTACAACGTGGCGTCGTTCACCCAGTCCACCTCGCAGGCCGTCGCCCAGGGCCTGTCCGCTGATGCCGACGTCGACCTCTACACGGTGGTCGACGATCTCGACCCGGATGCGTTCGAAGCGATCCGGCGAGACCAGCACGCGCTCGACGACGTCGCCTCGTTCGTCGACCGCATCGATGACGAGCCCGGATTCGACTTCATCTCCTCGTACGACCAGCCCGTCACCGTCCAGGACTTCCGCGGCGACGACCGCTTCGACGTCGGCTACGGGACCGAGTACACGCTCAACGGGAAGTACCAGGACGAGTCCGGACGGAGCGTCCAGGACATCAAGTCCATTCAGCTCAACGAGACCGCGTACGAGTTCGCGGGGCTCTCCGTGCAGGACGGCAAGCCGATCGAGTGGAGCGCTGTCGACTGGGGATCCGGCCGGATCCCGGTGCTGCTCGGCAACGAGTACCGCGGCGTGTACGAGCTCGGAGAGCGACTCACCGGAGCGGTCATCCTGCAGGAACAGGAGCTCGAAGTCGTCGGTTTCCTCGAACCGAACAGCGGCATGTACTTCCGCGGTGAAGCGAACCACTACCTCGATGACACCGTCATCGTGCCCTACCCGCCGACACTCGCCGGACTCGACCGAGCAGCACTGGACCGACTGGATTCCGAGCTGTTCGGACGCCTGGTGTTCCAGGTGCTGAACTCCGACCTCGCCGTCGATCACAGCCTCGATTTCGGAGCCGTCGTCGCGCGTCTCGACGCGATCGGAGACGACACCGGCTTCCGGTCGTACACGTTGCTCGGAGTTCCGACCTACCTCGTGCAGCTCTCCCTCGTCCGCCAGCTCATCCAGGACAACCTGGTGCTCGTCACCACGCTGCTCGTCGTCCTCACCGCGGGCGTGGGCATCGTCACGGCGTTCCTCCACCGGCTCCTGCATCACCGTCGAGCGCCAGTTGCGCGGGTGCACCATCTCCTCGGGAGGAGCCCGGATGCCACGAACCGACTGTTCCGAGCAAGCCGCCTGACCGAGTTCACCGCGGCGCTCGGGCTGTTCCTCGCGACCAGCGCACTGCTCCCCAACGACAGCGAGATGGCTCGACTCGGCGCCGGCACCGCCCTGCTCCTCTGGTGCGTGGCGGACGGCGCACTCGGCCGGCGAGCCATCCGCATCGAACTGACCGCCCAACAGCGAAGAGGTACCCCACGATGATCGTGCTGCGCGACGTCTCGAAGACCATCACCGAGCCCGACGGATCGACCCGAGCGCTGTTCGACCGACTCGACTTCGACCTTCGTGAAGACGATCACTCGGTCGCGATCACCGGGCGGAGCGGATCCGGCAAGAGCACGCTGCTCCGGATCCTCGCCGGCCTCGACACCGACTTCGGCGGGACATACGAGCACGACGGGCACGTGCTCGAGCGCACCGCACGGAGGATGGCGGCGCATCGACTCCGACACATCGGCATCGTCACCCAGGACCACGGGCTCCTCGGCGACCGGAGCGTGCTCGACAACGTCCGGCTCGGCGTTCCTGCTCGCGCTGACTCCGCCGACCGAGCGCATGAGGCTCTCGAGGCGGTCGGCATCAGCCACCTCGCTGGCAAGCGCCCACGACGACTGTCAGGAGGAGAAGCGCAGCGCGTCGCGATCGCTCGAGCCATCGCGAAGCGCCCTGCCGTCGTCCTCGCCGATGAGCCCACCGGCGCACTGGACGAGGCGACCGAAGACGACGTGCTCGCCCTCTTCGATCGGCTGCAGCAAGCGGGAACCAAGTTCGTGATCGTCACCCACAGCGAGCGCGTTGCACAGCGATGTGGACGTCGACTGCAGCTACAACACGAGCAGCTCATCGCGCGCGGCACGTGACGGACTGGAGGCACGGTGCCGGCTGGCACCGGGCCTCCAGTCCGTCAGCGGTTGCGCTCCAGATCGCCGATCACGCGTGCGCAGAACGGTCGCGGCTGAAGAACTCGGCGAACATCTCCCGTTTCGCCGCGTGTGAATCGGGCTCGAGCTCGAGTCCCTCCATGTTGAGGTCGGTGCCGAACAGTCGCAGGATCCCAGGACCACTCGGCTCCGCGGTCCCGAGGGACACCGAGAACAGTGTCGGCAACACCTCGCCTGCGGCGATCCGCCGGGCCTCGGAAAACGCCGCACGGTACGTCGCGTCGGTGACGCGAATCACACTGACCGACCAACTCGTGGCGTCCCAGTCGGGCGCGACCATCTCGCCGCTCAGCGCGTGGAAGAAGTGCACGACGAATGTGTCACGCTCGCCTTCGGCGCCGTACCGCCGCTCGTCCACTTCCTCGATCTGCACGGACTCATCCTGTCAGCGTCAGCCGGGGCGTTCGAGCCCGCGGACCAGCCGAAGCATCCACCTTCGCCGGTACCATCTCGGCATGGCTGAAGCAGGTCTGCTCGCAGCGAGCATCGCAGTCCTGGTGGGTACGGTCGCGATCCTCGTGAATCGTGTGCGGACCCCGGCCTGGGTGCGTGACGCGCAGCTCACCTTGAACGCCAGCCCCGTGACCAGCCTGCTGCTGCTCCTGGTCGGTGCGCTCCTGGTCGCCCTCGTCCTCGCCTTCGGGATCTTCTTGCTCGCCACCAGGCACAGCGTCGTCGGGTGGGCCATGGTCTGTCTCGCTGCGACCGGGATCGCTCACCTCGGGGTGACCGTGTGGATCCGGCGACAGCCGCTCTCGTGATCAGGTGCGGAGTCAGGCCGTGGTCACTGTGGATGTTTTGCGGGAGACCCCATGCCGTTCGCGATCTGCGAGGCTCGGGTCATGTCGTGGCCACAGGCTGATCCCCTGGATTCGGATCGTCTCGCCCTGGAACCGCTTGCCGTTGACCACGCAGCCGAGATGCTGACCGCCCTGGCTCCACCAGAGCTCTACCGGTTCACTGGCGGCGAGCCACCAACCCTGGACGAACTGGGCGCACGGTACCGCCGCCAATCCCAGGGCCAGTCCGAGGACGGCAGCGCGGGTTGGCTGAACTGGATCGTCCGTCCTGCCTGCGGTGGACCGGCGATCGGATTCGTGCAGGCCACCCTCGAGCGCAAGGAGGACGGCCTCGTGGCGGACCTCGCCTGGCTGGTGACGCCAGAGGAACAGGGTCGAGGGATCGCCGTCGAGGCAGCAGCAACCGTCGTGACGTGGTTGCGTTCGATCGACGTCCGACACATCAGGGCTTTCATCCATCCCGATCACACCGCCTCGATGCAGGTAGCGCGACGGACCGGGCTTGCACCTACGAGCGCTCTGGTCGACGGCGAGCTCCTTTGGGAAGCCTTCTTGCCTACGGCCGCTGAGCACTGATCCCATCTGATAGCCGATCGTTCACCGCAAGGTCCGCACGGTCCGCACGAGCCCACTGGACTGTGGGGAGGGACCGGAGGGGACTGAGCGCTCTCGGTGGCGATACGCAGTTGACACGGATCTCAATCGACGGACACTTCGACGCTCTCGCAGATCTGTTCCGCAGCGAACCTGCGGACGGAGCGCACGAACCCGGTCTGTGGATCGTAAGACACATCGAGCTGCTCGCCGCCCTCGACAAGCGCCAGAGCGCGAGTCAGCGTGGCCATCGTCTCCGGGTCGGTGTAGGTGACATCGGCTACGGGCCCGTCGAAGCGTTTGTGTGCCGCGTCGCCAGCGCGCGCGAGGAGTGGTCGGATGTCGAGATAGGTGAAGACGGCACTGATCTCGTGCCCATCGAGTTCGAGCAGCTCACCCTCGTACTCAGCGACGTATCCGTCTCCGTGAGAGCGGACGGTGGACCAGTCGTCACGGTCGCCGACGCTGGTCGCAGTGACCTTGTCTGGCCCGCCGTCGATGAGGACCGTCCACACGCTCCGTTGCACTCGTTGACCCGTTGAGTCCGCGTCCGAGATCGGATAGGTGATGCCCTTCGATCCACCTATCCGATCCCAGAACGCCGCGTCGCTGAGCCCCTTGTCACGCCAGAACGACAGTTCCACTCGCGACGGGTTGTGTCCCAGCGGCATGATGCCCCTTCTGATTTACGACTACTTGCAGGTGATCGTGTTGACGTTGCCCGTCACCGTCGGATAGGTGCGGTTCTTCACCTTGATGTTGAAAGCGATCGGACGGAAGTGCGCAGCGCCACGGCACTTCGCGTATGTGTGCGCAACGTGGTAAACACCGGCGGTGTATTCGCCGCCGTTCGCGGCGACGTCGTTGCAGTCAAAGTCGTCAGGTCCACCGTCGCGTGTGCAGTACTGGATGGCTATACCAGTGCGCGCCGCGACGCTCTCCGTGCAGCGGAGCTGCGAGCCCCACTGGAACTCGTGCTCAACAGGGACTGCTGTGACGGTCGTAAAGCTGCCCTGGCAGCCTCCAACGGTCGCTTTCGACTGGCCGATCGTGGGGTCGGTGGAGCTTTCAATGGGGATGGTGAGGCTCCACGTCTCAGCCGCGACCGTGTCCGTGCTGTCCGGGGACAGCACGACTGACGGTGCAGCGTCGTTCCCGGGTGTCGTGTCGGCCGACGCCGCCACGGCGCTTCCGAAAACCAGGCCGAGTGCTGCGGCACAGGACACCGCGAGGACCGCGGTTCCCCGCCGTTTGGAGTACAAGCGCATGTTCATCCCCCTCTGAGTGACGGCTCATGCCGACTCCACGAATGTAAGAGCGCAGGGGAAGTCTTCGAGGTACGACACGTGAACTGCCGGCGTCTGGAGGCTGCAGGCTCACACAGCCCCGTCGGCGGGGGCGTTCGGGGCGATCGCGGGGATGCTCGGGCCGAAGAGATTTCTGGCGTGCGCGCCGAGGCCGTCGTCATCCCACGTGGGGACGTCGACGACGTCGTCTCCCCCGGTGTGCGCGAGGATCGCCGCGGAGCGCAGAACCGCCGATGCAGCTGCGTCGCTGAGAAGGATCGTTCCAGCCCCGTAGCCGAGGTTCTTCATCCCACTCCCAACAGGTGCCCTTGGTCCCTCTCCCACAGCGCACCCCTGTCGGGCGGGAGCAAGCGTTCCCTCCCCTGCGCACCAGGACCGCGGCATCCGGCCACTCGGCCCAATAACCGTCATCGCCGGCCACGAGAGTCAACGCCCCTTGGCCAGCCGCCTCGTGCAGCTGCTCATCGACGGCCTTTCTTCTGCAGCTGGGAAGGATCGCGTCTCGTCACGGCGGCATCCGCCAGGCTCGACTCCGGCCCTTGAGCCCATCGAGCGATCACCCGCGCTCGAACGCCACCGGCGCCGTCTCGATAGCCGATCGTTCACCGAGACGTCCTTCGGGACTTCTACGCTTGCGGCATGGCACGACTGATCCGCTTCGCCCAGGCAGGCGACGCGCATGCTGTCGAGCGGATTGAGAACGGCGCGGACCAGCTGCTGATTGATTTCCTTCACGCCGACGTGTGGTCTGCAGCCCCTCCCGGGATCACGCGACTCTCCGAGCCCGGCTTCCTGCTCGCCGTCGACGTCGACAGCGAAGTCGCTGGCTTCGTGCACGTGCTCGAGGTGGACGGCATCTGCCACCTCGAGCAGCTGTCGGTATCGCCGACGTTGGCGCGGCAGGGCCTGGGTCGAGCGCTCGTCGAAGCTGCAAAGGACCAAGCTCGCGAGCGTGGCTACGAGCGCATCTCTCTCCGCACGTACGCAGGCGTGCCTTGGAACGCGCCGTTCTACGCAACAGCCGGCTTCGTCGAGGAAGACCCAGTCACCTCGTTCCACCAGTCCCTACTCGCGGTCGAGGCCGAGCATGGGCTCGACCGGTACGGACGACGAGTACAGATGAGCGCGCCCTTGACGATCATGCGACCGTAGACGATCGCTCACCGATCGGGCTGCAGCTGCACCTGGTCATGCCGCTCGGCCGAATACCTGTGGCCGGGGTAGCGCAGGCTGTCGAAGAACATGTTCGTGTGCGCGATGATCTGCTCGCCGGTAATGAGGACGCCGTCGTGCTCGGCGTCCGTCGTCGTGTGCGCGTCGGACACCAGCGTGACATCAAACCCACGCGCGGCCGCTGCTTGCGTGGTCGTCCGGATGCAGTAGTCGCTCTGGGCGCCGGCAACGACGAGGTGCTCCACGCCCAAGGAGTCCAGGACGTCGGCGAGGTCGGTGTCTGCAAAGGAGTCGCGGTACTCCTTCCGGACGAGCGGCTCGTTCCCCGCTCTTTCGAGCGGTGCCGCGAGTGCCCACTCATCAGTGCCTTCTGCGAAGCTGCCGTGATCCTGCACCCAGACCACAGGCACGCTTGTCGATCGCGCGCGCTCGACGAGCTGCGCGGTACGACCGAGCACGCCGGCGACGTCGAAGCAGTCCTGGACGACGCCACGCTGAAGGTCGATGACGAGAAGCGCAGTCGTATCGGGCACACCCCATCGTCTCAGCTGATGCGTCCGGTGGCAGATCCCTAACCGGTCTAGCTACGGGATCAGGTTCTGCATGATCGAGCCGTCCGCCCCGTTGAGTCGAACTTCAGCCAGGGCGCCGTTCACGAGTGGCATCTGCGGCGGCTGGTGTCCGGTGTCGAAGTCGAGGAGTACCGGCACGTCGAGGTCGCCCAGCGCCCTCCGCACTGCTTCGTCCTGGGTCAGTTCGGGCACGGCCGCGCCGTCGGTCCGGCCGATCAGAACACCGTTCGCGTCATCGAACCAGCCCGCGAGACGCAGCGAGGTGAGCATCCGAAGGACGGTGATCGCGTTGGACTCGGCCGCTTCGAGGTAGACGATCGTGCCCTCCGGGGCATACTTCCGCGCGAATCCAGGCACGTCGCCATAGGGCGTTCCGGCGAGCAGCGACACGGTTTCGAGGCACCCGCCGATCAGACGGCCGCGCATCGTCACGTCGTTCGCGCCGTCGAGGGACCGCCACCTCGTGGGCGCTTCGTACGCGTGCTCACGATCCAACGGCTCATCAGCCCACGGTCCCCACGGCCGGCTGCGCCGACGAGGTGCGCTGCGTTGCTCGAAGGTGCTCCCCAGCGGAAGCGCCGCGACATCGGTCCATCGCTCGAACTCGGCGGGGAGTTCGTACGGCTCGTCCATGAGGTTGGCGCCGTGGAGTGTCGCGAGCCCGGTCCGCGTTGTCAGCGGCAACAGCAACGTCGAGATGTCCGACCACCCCACGAACCAGGGGCGAGCTTCGGCAAGGGCGTCCCAGTTGATCTTCTCGACCAATTCGATAGCGAGCTCCCCGCCCCACGGTGGAAGTACCGCGTCGGCTGCCTCGAACGCAGCGTGCAGGTCCGCGGCGCGGGCAGCGGCAGACGCTGGGGTGAGACCAGCCGAGGACGCGTGTGGGCGCACGTGGACCTCGAACCCGAGTGCCGTGAGCGCTTCGACCGCAGTCTGCAAGCGCTCGAGCAGATGCGCGGGGACTCCCATCGACGGTGCAGGTACCTCGATCCGGCCGCCCGCTCGGAGCGATGTTGGGTAGCTGATGCTCGCCATGCTTTGACCGTAACGGAAGCCGAAGCCTGTCCTGCAAGCCGGTCCTTCCACGGACCTCGGTGTCCAACCCGGAACTGGACGATCCGCGAGCAGACTCGTGTCGCACATAGGTGGTCCGCTCATCGTCGCAATGAGGGAGCGCTATGCGGACGACCCAACGACACCCGCCGGAATGACAGAAGCCCACCGAGATCCTCGGTGGGCTTCTGTCATCGTGTCAGACACGTTTCGGTCGGGCTGACAGGATTTGAACCTGCGACCCCTTGACCCCCAGTCAAGTGCGCTACCAAGCTGCGCCACAGCCCGCGAGTTCCGGAGAACTCAGGATCCCGGAGGATCCTCGCCCACGTCCGACCGGAGCGCGAGCGACCGGTCCAGCATAGCGGACGTCAGACCCCCTCCGTGCCACGGCGAGTCGGAGCAACGCGACCCGAACGACACGCTCAGCCCGGCCGCACCACCTCGCGCCGCGCCGCCAACCACGGCAACCCGAGCCCGACGAGCAACCCGCCGGACCCGTCCGCCGCCAGGTCCCCGATCGTGTCGTCGTACCCGACGAAGATCTTCGAGTCGACGAAGTTGTGCCCGAGCCACTCCCCCATCTCCCAGACCGCCCCGACCGCGAGTCCCGCACACAGCGCGAGCACCGCGACGACCACCCGGCGCTCGGCGTGCGGCGCCGGCACAGCGCGCAGGTCGGCACCGATGACGTAGAGCACCGCCGCGAGCAGCCCCGTCAGCACGACGTGCATGAACTTGTCCCACAGGAAGACCGTCGTGTACCACTCGAGCACGCTCGACCACCCGGCGAGGAGCACGAGCACGCACACCGCCACGTCGAAGGCCGGCCGCAGCCCGAGCATCCGCGGCACCACGACACCGAGCAGCGCCAGCGCCATGACCGGGAACGCCGTCCCGCCCCACCCGACAGTCGCCACGACGACGCTCACGAGCGTCAGCGCCCGCACCACGTCGGCCACCAGGAACCGCGGCCGCAGGAACGTCGGTCCGAGCGTGGCGATCACGACGCCCACCGCACGACCGCGTGCACGGCGGCGTGGTCGGACGGCCACACGCCGCCCGGCCGCCGCACGTCCACGGCGACGCGGTCCACCTCCGCCTCGGACGTCACGAGCACCCCGTCGATCCGCCGGCCACCGACGCGCGGACTCCCGTAGTGCGGGTACGTCCCGTAGGGCTCACCCACCTGCCTGGAGGCCCGCCCCCAGCTGTCCTCGACCCCCGCCTCCGCCAGGGCTCGCCATGGTGCGGAACCGGCGGGGCTGTTCCAGTCGGCCATGACCACGGCGGGCAGGCCGCGCTGCCGGACGATCCGGCCGAGCAGTTCGGCGGACCGCAGCCGGGCCCACGGCGAGGCGACGTCGAGGTGGGTGGCGATCGCCAGGAACCGGACGCCGGTCGCGCGGTCGTCGACGACGGCTCCGACGGCGTGCCGGGGGAAGGACGTGGCCCACGACCGCGAGCCGGGGCGGTGGGGCGTGCGCGAGAGCGCCCAGGTGCGGCGCTCGACGACGTCGAGGCGGGAGCGGTCGAGGAACAGGCCGACCTGTTCGCCACCGCCGCGCGCTCCCCGTCCGGCCAGGACGGGCTCCCAACCCGACCCGAGGCCGGCGGTGAGTTCGTCCGCCTGCGTGGGCAGGGCCTCCTGGACGGCGAGGACGGTGGGCGCTTCGGACGTGACGAGCGCGAGCACGGCGTCGCGGCGACGCTCCCACGCGTCCGGGTGGGTCGGCTGTCGCGGCACGCGGCGACGCACGTTGAGCGTCATGCAGTGCACCTCGGGCGACCGGACCGGTCCGATGAGCGGGCGGTCGTCGGGGTGGTGGGGCATGCCTCCCTTCTACGAGACGACACCCGTCGGATTCCCAGGGACCTCTCCGTCTGGCTCGTATGGTGGCTCGATGCGTTCTCGTTCCACCCCTCGTCTCCTGGTCGCGATCGCGGTCTCCGGGCTGCTGCTCGGAGCCGCCGGGTGCACGTCGAGCGGACCGGACACGAGCCGCCCGACCCTGGCGAAGGCCTCGGCCGACACCGTCACGGTGGCCGACGCCTCGGACGCCGCCGCCCGGTCGGTCCGCGTCAGCAAGGCCCTGTTCGCGAGTGCCCCGGGAGCGGTCGTCGCCCGGGCAGGCGACACCGACGGCATCCGCGATGCGGCCGAGGCTGCGGCGAGCGCCCACGTCCCGGTGCTGCTGACGGCCAAGGACAAGAGCACTGCCGTCGCCCGCGAGCTCGACCGGCTCGGCGCCGACTGGTACCAGGCCGAGGGCGACGTGTCGCTCGACACGGACGTCGAACAGCGGCAGGCGCCGGACAGTGGTGACGCGCCGGACTCGAACCGGGCCTCCCGGCAGGCGACCGTGGTGGTGGCGGACGCGAGCGCGGACGCTGCTGCCGTGGCGACCGCGAAGGCCGCAGGCGCGCGCGTCGTGACCATGCCGAAGGGCGTGACCGACCTGGCTGCTGCACCCGACGTGGTGACCGCGCTGCACGAGCGGGCGAAGCACCCGACCGTCCTGGTCGGTGCGGCGTTCGAGGCCCTGCCGGATCCGGAGTGGACGGTGCGGGCGGCCGAGGGCGGGTTCCAGCTGCGGAACGGCGGCCAGCGGCCGTTCGACGGGCACCGGTACGTCGCGCTGTACGGGGCTCCCGGGGCGCCGGCGCTGGGCGTGCTCGGCGAGCAGGGGCCGAAGGAGACCGTGCAGCGTGCCGAGCAGGTCGCGAAGCCGTACCGGGCGGAGTCCGACGAGCTCGTGACGCCCGCGATGGAGGTCATCGCGACCGTCGCCGCGGGGGACGCCGGAGCCGACGGCGACTACTCGACGGAGCTGCCGGTGTCGACGCTCGAGCCCTACGTCGAGGCCGCCCATGATGCGGACATGCCGGTCATCATCGATCTGCAGCCCGGGCGGTCGGACTTCCTGTCGCAGGCCAAGAAGTACGAGTCGCTGCTGAAGAAGCCGGGCGTCTGGCTGGCGCTCGACCCGGAGTGGCGGCTGACGAAGGACCAGGTGCCGCTCGAGCAGATCGGGAGTGTCTCGGCGTCCGAGGTGAACGAGGTCTCCTCGTGGCTGGCTGCGCTCGTGCAGAAGGAGGGGCTGCCGCCGAAGGCCCTGGTGCTGCACCAGTTCCGGCTGTCGATGGTCCAGGACCGCTCCGCACTGCAGACCCACCCGGAGCTCGACATGCTCGTGCACGTCGACGGGCAGGGGTCGCAGCCGGACAAGCAGGCGACGTGGAAGGCACTGCACCAGGGCGCGCCGGAGGGGCTGCACTGGGGCTGGAAGAACTTCTACGACGAGGACACGCCCATGCTGACGCCCGCGCAGACCATGCAGGACGTGACGCCGACGCCGTCGTTGGTCACCTACCAGTAGGGAGCTTCTCCACAGCCTGGAGGCGCGACCTGCGTTACGTCGGTCGGTGCTGACAGCATGGGGGCATGGAAACCACCGCCCCGCCTTCTGCAGACATCGCCGCCGAGGCGCAGCAGGCGCTCGCTGCGCTCACGGGGCGCCCCGACGCGGTGTTCCACCCCGGCCAGCTCGAGGCGATCTCCGCGCTGGTCGAGCACCGGCAGCGCGCCCTGGTCGTGCAGCGCACCGGGTGGGGCAAGTCGGCGGTGTACTTCCTGGCGACGCTGCTGCTGCGCCGACGCGGGGGCGGCCCGACCGTCCTGGTGTCGCCGCTGCTCGCCCTGATGCGCGACCAGGTCGCCGCTGCCGCGCGGGCCGGTGTCCGTGCGGTGTCGATCAACTCCGCGAACGCCCACGAGTGGGGCGAGACCCAGGCTGCCCTCGCCCGTGACGAGGTCGACGTGCTCCTCGTCTCCCCCGAGCGCCTGAACAACCCGAAGTTCCGCGACGAGCAGATGCCGACCCTGATCGCCCGGATGGGCATGCTCGTGGTCGACGAAGCACACTGCATCTCGGACTGGGGCCACGACTTCCGGCCGGACTACCGCCGACTGGCCGAGCTCATCCGGTCGCTCCCCCACGGCGTCCCCGTCCTGGCGACCACCGCGACGGCGAACGAGCGCGTGGTCGAGGACGTCGCCGAGCAGCTCACCGCCGGTCCGGCCGACCCGGTGTTCACCATCCGCGGGTCCCTGGCCCGCAAGTCCCTACGCCTCGGTGTCCTGACGCTGCCCGATGCCCGGCAGCGGTTGGGGTGGCTCCTCGCGCACCTGGGTGACCTGCCCGGCAGCGGCATCATCTACACGCTCACTGTCTCGGCAGCCGAGGACATCGCCCGGCTGCTGCGCGACAACGGGTACGCCGTCCGCGCCTACACGGGGCGCACCGACACCGACGAGCGCGAGCAGCTCGAACAGCAGCTCAAGGGCAACGAGCTGAAGGCCCTGGTCGCCACGAGTGCGCTCGGCATGGGGTTCGACAAGCCCGACCTCGGGTTCGTCGTGCACGTCGGCGCTCCCTCGTCGCCCGTCGCCTACTACCAGCAGATCGGTCGTGCGGGTCGTGCGACCGACAACGCCGACGTCCTGCTCCTGCCCGGGCGTGAGGACCGCGAGATCTGGCAGTACTTCGCCAGCGCCTCGATGCCGACCGAAGCCCGCGCCGGCGCCGTGCTCGGCGCACTGTCCACCGACACCGCGATGTCGACCGTGGCGCTCGAGGGCCTGGTCGACATCAAGCGCTCCACCCTCGAACTCCTGCTCAAGGTGCTCGACGTCGACGGCGCCGTCCGACGCGTCACCGGCGGCTGGGTGTCGACCGGGCAGCCGTGGGAGTACGACGCCCCCCGGTACGAGCGGGTCGCAGCGGCCCGTGCTGCCGAGGCCGCGTCGATGCTCGACTACGAGTCCACCTCGGCTTGCCGCATGCAGCTGCTGCAGCAGGACCTCGACGACCCCTCGGCCGAGCCCTGCGGCCGGTGCGACAACTGCGCCGGCGCCTGGTTCCCGACCGCAGTGTCCGACACCGACTCGTCCGGAGCGGCGGCCGCGCTCGACAAGGTCGGCGTCGAGATCGCCCCTCGTGCCCAGTGGCCCTCGGGGATGTCGTCGCTCGGGGTCTCGGTGCGGGGCAAGATCGGCCCGGGCGAGCTCGTGCAGCCCGGCCGTGCGGTGGCGCGCCTGACCGACCTCGGCTGGGGTGGGCCGCTGCGTGCACTGTTCTCGCCGTCCACCCCGGATGCCCCGATCTCGCGCGAGCTCGTCGACGGCTGTGTCCGGGCGCTCAAGGACTGGCCGTGGGAGACCCGGCCGACCGGCGTCGTGGCGATGTCCTCGCGGTCACGGCCCGAGCTCGTGGGGTCCCTCGCCCAGGCGCTGTCCACCATCGGGCGGCTGCAGTTCCTCGGCACGCTCGGCCGTGCCGGCGGGACCCCTCGCGGCGACGGTGCGACGAACAGCGCCTACCGACTGTCCGGCGTGTGGGACACCTTCGTGGTCGATCCGTCGCTCACCGCCGCCCTGCAGTCGCACGAGGGCCCGGTGCTGCTCGTCGACGACCTGGTCGACAGCCGGTGGACGATGACCGTCGCCGGTCGGGAGCTCCGGCGTGCCGGGGCCTCCGCCGTGCTCCCGTTCGCCCTGGCCACGGTCGCGTAGCCCCCGCACCTGTTTTGCGACAGTCCACGCGTCGATCGACTCGTGTTCTGTCGCGGAGCCGGTCCACCCCCCGCCGGAGCCCTACCGCCGCGCGGGCTTCGGGAACGTGGCCCGCATGTGGTCGCTCGTCAGCACGTCGCCGATACCGACCATGAGCACCGAGAACAGGATCTGCTCGATGACCATCCAGAACGGGTAGAGCCCCGGGATCGCCGCGACGATCAGCGTCACGATGGGGAAGATCCGGCTGAACAACCGCAGCCGCTGGTACGCCCAGTAGTACCCGAGCTGTGCCCGCCAGGCGAACACGTAGAGCGTCAGGGTGATGAGCAGCACCACGGTGGACCGGAACCACACCGCCCACGACAGGGACTCCCCTGCGCGGGTCAGCAGCACGGCGACCACGATGGCGGTGAGGCCGACGACGGTCTCCGCGACGAGCAGCCACCGGATCCACCGGAACGAGCGGACGGTGTCGGGGTGTTCGAGCATGTCCTCGCGGATCACGTACCCGGACTGCCGGCCTCCGGCCAACCGGTCGAGCCGCAGACGGCACCACACGCGGTCGGCGAGCACACCGAGTCCGTCGTTCTGCTGCGTCACCAGTACATCGTGCCCCATCCCGGCGACGGCAGCGGACGCGGCACAGCCACGAGCACCGATGCGGAACGACACTGTCGACGTCGGACGACCACGACAGTGTCGTCCGGCGTCGGCACAGCACACGGGCACTGCCCCGCCCAGCGCGCCCCGCTCAGTCCGACGGGACGAGTGCCGCGCCACCCAGCACGGTGCCGGTGCCGGCGTCCAGCAGGACCAGGGAGCGGACCTCGTCGGGCAGTGACCACGGGTCGCTGAGCACGACGGTCAGTCCCTGTTCGACCCCGGCGGCCTGGAACAGGTCGTAGGACTCCCCGGCGGGTGTCCACACCGGCTTCGAGCCACCGCGCACCGTCCCCGCGGACAGCACGACGTCGACCGGGCCGTCCCCGCCGGTCTCCAGGTGGTCGATCTCCACCGCGAGGGTCTCGTCGCCCGTGTTCCCGGCGATCCGGACGTGCCCGGAGGTCGCGGCCCCGATGCCGACGATGTCACCGGAGACCGGCGGGACGCGGCGCCACCACGGGTCGATGGGCGAACCGTCGACCGGACGGACGGGTTCGGGCTCGATCGGTTCCTCGAGGCCGTCGGACGGCGGCAGTCGGACGTCGGGCGACTGCGCCGGCTCGGAGGGCACGGAGTCGGCACGGGTGACCGAGTCGCCGTCGTCCGGTGCGTGCGAGATCGTCCACAGGGACACCGACCCCACGACGACCACACCGACGAGGACGCCCACCAGGGCGAGCCGACGTCGGCCCGCTGCCCACGGCCCGGTACCCACGCCCCCATGATGCCGCACCGGCGTGCCGGACCGGTTCCGGGCCTCCAGGCCGGACGCGAACGCAGAACGCGCCCCGACGGATCGAGGCGCGTTCTGCGTGACGGGTGTGAGGGCTCAGCGCTTCCGGCGCTCGCGCACCCGCATGTTGACGTTGATCGGCGTGCCGGAGAAGCCCCAGACCTCGCGGAGGCGACGCGTGATGAAGCGTCGGTACTGCGGGTCGAGGAACGCCGACGTGAAGAGCACGAACGTCGGCGGCTGGCTCGAGGCCTGGGTCCCGAACAGGATGCGGGGCTGCTTGCCGCCGCGCACGGGGTGGGGGTGTTCCTGCACGAGCTCGGCGATGAAGGCGTTGACCTTGCCGGTCGGGATGCGGGTGTCCCACGACTCGAGGGCGGTCTCGAGCGCGGGCACGAGCTTCTCGAGGTGACGGCCGGTGCGGGCCGAGATGTTCACGCGCGGGGCCCAGGCGACGTGCGCCAGGTCCTGCTCGATCTCGCGCTCCAGGTAGCGGCGGCGCTCGTCGTCGAGCAGGTCCCACTTGTTGTAGGCCAGCACGAGGGCACGGCCGGACTCGAGGACGAGGTCGATGATGCGGAGGTCCTGCACGGACACCGGCTCGGTGACGTCGAGGACGACGACGGCGACCTCGGCCTTCTCGAGCGCAGCGGTGGTGCGGAGCGAGGCGTAGAAGTCGGCGCCCTGCTGCATGTGCACGCGCTTGCGGATGCCGGCGGTGTCGACGAAGCGCCACACCTTGCCGCCGAGCTCGATCTGCTCGTCCACCGGGTCACGGGTGGTGCCGGCGATGTCGTTCACGACGACCCGCTCTTCACCGGCGGCCTTGTTGAGCAGCGAGCTCTTGCCGACGTTCGGGCGGCCGAGGATGGCCACGCGGCGGGGGCCGCCGACCTCCTGCTTGGCGACGGCCGAGGTGTCGGGCAGCGTCTTGATGATCAGGTCGAGCAGGTCCGCGACGCCACGGCCGTGCAGGGCCGACACCGGGTGCGGCTCGCCGAGACCCAGGTTCCAGAGTTCGTAGGCGTCGAGTTCACGGCGCTCGTCGTCGGCCTTGTTCGCGACGACGATGACGGGGCGGTCGGTGCCGCGGAGCATCTTGACGACGTGCTCGTCGGTGGCGGTGATGCCGACCGTGACGTCCACGACGAACAGCACGGCGTCGGCGAGGTCGATCGCGACCTCGGCCTGCGCGGCGACGGAGGCGTTGATGCCCTCGGCGCCGGGCTCCCAGCCGCCGGTGTCGACGAGCGTGAAGCGCTTGTCGTTCCAGTCGGCCTTGTAGCTGACACGGTCGCGGGTGACGCCGGGGACGTCCTGCACGACCGCCTCACGACGGCCGAGGATGCGGTTGACGAGCGCGGACTTGCCGACGTTCGGGCGGCCGACGATCGCGAGCACCGGGTAGGCGGGCAGGTAGTGGACGCCGTCCTCGCCGACCTGACCGGCCTCGAGCAGGGCGAGGTCCTCGTCCTCGAGGTCGTACTCCTCGAGTCCGGCGCGGAGCGCGGTCGCGCGCTGCTCGGCCTCGGCCTCGTCGAGTCCGGCGAGCCGCTCGCCGAGGGCGTCGTCGTACCGGGGGAAGTCGTCGTTGTCCGGGTTGTCCAGCTGAGCCATCTTGGGTTCCTCGCGAGCGGCCGGGGCCGCGGTGTCGGTGGCCGTTGCCGGCCGGGGCCGGGGGTCCGGCCGTGGTGTGACCAGGCGGCCGAGGCCGTCCGGTCGTGCGTCAGTGCGTGGCCGCGCGGGCCAGGTCGACGACCGCCTGCACGGTCTGGTCGAAGTCGAGGTCGGTGGAGTCGAGCGTCGTGACGCCGTCGGCGGCGTTCATGAAGTCGACGACCTTCGCGTCCGCCGCGTCGCGACGAGCGAGTGCTGCGGAGGTCTCGGCGGCCGACTGGGTCGTGACCTCTGCCGAGCGTCGGGCCATTCTAACGGACTCGTCGGCCGTCAGCAGGATCCGGACCTCGGCATCGGGTGCGACGACCGTGGTGATGTCCCGGCCCTCGGTGATGATGCCCGGGGCGTCGGTCTTCCGCATGACGTTGCGGAACAGCTGGACCAGGCGCTTCCGGACGTCCGGGAGCTTCGCGATGTGGGCGACCGCGCCGGTGACGTCGGGGGTGCGGATGGCCTCCGTCACGTCGGTCTCCCCCACCTTGACGTAGTAGTCGTCGGGGTCGGTGCCGATGGCGTAGTCGAAGGTGTCCCAGCTCGCCAGGATCGCCGCGGCGTCGTCGAGGTCGACCCGCTGCTGCAGGGCGTGCCACGCGAGTGCACGGTAGGCGGCGCCGGTGTCCTGGTAGCCGTAGCCCAGGGCGCGGGCGGCCGCACGGGAGACGCTCGACTTGCCGCTGCCGGCGGGGCCGTCGACCGCGATGACGATCTTCGCCACGTAGGCGCCGTCGGCCAGACCGGACGGCATCGGGGCGCTGGTCGAGCCGGGCTCCCCGCCGGGTTCGCCGAGGCCACCTGCCGGGCCCCCGAGTGCGCCGCCGTCGCCGCTGCCGCTGAGCGGGCCGCCGGCACCGCCCTGGCCCGGGGTCGGGAGGCCGGTGTCGGGCCCGTCCGGTCCGCCGGTCACACCGGAGTCGTTCGTCGCTGCGTACGTGTCGTCGTTCAGGCCCATGCTGCTGCGATCCTCCATCCGCGCCCCTCGAGTTCCTCGACGAGTCGCTGTTCCTGCTCGGGCAGCACCGACACCTCGACGATGCCGATCTGTGCGCCCGGTGAGTGCTCGAGGCGCATGTCCTCGAGGTTGATGCCGATCTCCCCGATGAACGTCAGGAGTGCGGCGATCTGCCCGGGGGTGTCGTCGACCAGGACGACCACCTGGGCGAAGCGCTTGGTGGTGCCGTGCTTGCCGGGCAGTCGTTCGACCCCGCGGTTGCCGTCGGCGATGGTCTCGGCGATGGTGCGCGGCGATCCGGCACCGTCCGGGTCGCCGAGCGCGTCGATCACACGGGACAGGTCGTCGCGCAGGTCGGTGAGCACCGGCCGGATGTGCCCGGCGTTCGCCCCGATGATCTGCACCCAGAGCCCGGGGTCGCTCGCGGCGATCCGGGTGACGTCGCGCACGCCGCCGCCGGCCAGGCCGAGCGACCCGTCGGGGGCGTCCCGCAGGCGCGAGGCCATCAGCGTCGACACGAGCTGCGGCGCGTGCGAGACGTAGGCCACGGCGAGGTCGTGCGACTCGGGGTCCATCGGCACGACGGTGGCGCCGACGTCGAGCGCGAGGTCCTCGACCACCGCGGCACGCTGGTACGTGATGCCGTCGTGCCCGGCGATGACCCAGGGGCGGCCGACGAACAGGTCAGCGCGGGCGGCGGTCGGACCGCTGCGCTCGCGTCCGGCCATCGGGTGCGACCCGATGTAGCGGGAGACGTCGGCCCCGGCCGCCACCAGGGCGGCGAGCGGCCCGGACTTCACGCTGGCGACGTCGGTCACGACAGCGTCGGGGTGGGCAGCGAGCTCACGCTCCACCACCATCGCCACGACGTCCGGCGGCACCGCGACGACGATGAGCTCCGGCTGGTCGCCGGCGGCCGGTCGACGCCCGGCGCCGTAGTCCACGGCGAGCGCCAGTGCGGCGGGCGAGACGTCGTCGAGGACGACGTCCACGCCCTTCTCACGCAGGGCGAGACCGATCGAGGCACCGAGCAACCCGGCACCGACGATCCGGACCGGGCCGCGCAGACGGCGGTCGATGTCGGTCGGGGTCACGTCGGTCACCGGGCAAGCCTACCGATCGAGGCTCGGGCATCGGTCGATGCCCGAGCCTCGGGATCGGTCAGTCCGCCGACTCGTCCTCGTACTCGTCGTCGTCCTGGTCGAGCGCGACGTCGCGGTCGTCACGAGCGGACGGCTTCGCGTCGCGGACGGTGCTGAGCAGCTTGCCGACCTCGACGGTGCCGAGCTCGCGCATCTTGCCCGGCGGCAGGCTGCCCAGGTGCAGCGGTCCGAAGGACCGGCGGACGAGTTCGAGGACCGGGTGGTCGACGGCCTCGAGCATGCGACGGACGATGCGGTTGCGGCCGGAGTGCAGCGTGATCTCGACGAGCGACTCACCCCGCGAGGACTCGAGCAACCGCACCTTGTCGGCCTTGATCGGACCGTCCTCGAGCTCGACGCCCTCGGTCAGGCGCTGCACGACGGCGGGGTTCACGTTGCCGTGGACCTTCGCGATGTACGTCTTCTGCACGCCGAACGACGGGTGCGCGAGCACGTGTGCCAGGTCGCCGTCGTTCGTCAGGACGAGCAGCCCGGAGGTCTCCGCGTCGAGACGGCCGACGTTGAACAGGCGCTCCTCGTAGCGGTCCACGAACTCGGTCAGGTCGCGGCGACCGCGCTCGTCCTGCAGGCTCGAGACGACACCGGTCGGCTTGTTCAGCACGATGTAGCGCCGCGACGAGTCGATCTGCACGGGCACGCCGTCGACGCTGATCGCGTCCTTCTCGGGGTCGACGCGGCGCCCCAGGGCGTCCACGACCTCGCCGTTGACCGTCACGCGGCCCTCGACGATCAGGTTCTCCGCGACCCGGCGGGATGCGACGCCGGCAGCGGCGATCACCTTCTGCAGGCGCTCTCCCTCTGCCTGGAGGCTCGGCTCGGCCCCGGCAGGCGCCGTTCCGTCCGCCGCGTCCCAGTCCTCGATGATCGGCCGTTCGGGCGTGCCCTCGGCCGGGTTGCCCCGGTCGTCGCGCTGCCCGCTCGGCTTCGGCGTCGTGCGGTCGCTGTTGCGGACGCTCGTGGTGCCGCCGACGTAGCGGCGGCCGTTGTGCCAGACGCGGCTCTGCTGGCCGTCCGGGGTGCGGCGGTCGTCGCGGCCACGGTCGTCGCGCCGGTCGTCGCGGGGAGCGGAGCTGCCACGGTCGTCACGTCCGCGGTACCCACCACGGTCGTCACGCGGTGCCGAAGCACCACGGTCGTCACGGCCCCGGTACCCACCACGGTCGTCGCGCGGAGCGGAGTTGCCGCGGTAGCCACCACGGTCGCCGCCACCGGCACGGTCATCGCGACCCCGGTAGCCGCCACGGTCATCGCGCGGGGCCGAAGCACCACGGTCGTCACGGCCGCGGTAGCCACCACGGTCGTCACGCGGTGCCGAGTTGCCGCGGTACCCACCACGGTCGTCGCGGGGTGCCGAGCTCCCACGGTCGTCGCGACCCCGGTAGCCACCACGGTCGTCACGCGGAGCCGAGCCCCGGTAGCCACCACGGTCGTCACGCGGAGCCGAGCCCCGGTAGCCGCCACGGTCGTCACGCGGAGCCGAAGCACCACGGTCGTCACGGCCGCGGTACCCACCGCGGTCGTCACGCGGAGCGGAGTTCCCGCGGTAGCCACCACGGTCACCGCCACCGGATCGGTCATCGCGACCGCGGTACCCACCGCGGTCGTCACGCGGAGCGGAGTTGCCGCGGTAGCCCCCACGGTCACCACCGCGGTCGTCGCGAGGAGCGGACCCACCACGGTCGTCACGGCCGCGGTAGCCACCGCGATCGTCACGCGGAGCGGAGTTACCCCGGTAGCCACCACGGTCACCGCCACCGGAACGGTCGTCACGACCCCGGTAGCCACCACGGTCGTCACGCGGAGCCGAAGCCCCGCGGTACCCACCACGCTCGCCGCCGCGGTCGTCGCGCGACGGGTACCCGCCACGACGGTCGTCGTCACGCGGCGGGCGTGCGCCCCCGCGGTCGTCGCGACCGTACCCGCCGGAGCGGCCACCGGCACTGGAGCCGGCCCCACCGCGTCCGCCGGCCGGGCGGCCGGAGCGATCCGGGCCTCCCGAGCGTCCGTTGCGGTCGTCTCGGTCTCGGGGCGCGCCGCGCCCCCGGTCGTCAAACCCTGCCATCGGGGATCCCTTCGTTCTGCTCGAAGCCGTCCGCACCGTCGTCCAGGAGGGGCGAGATGAGCGGCAGCTCGTCGAGCGAGTTGATGCCGAGCTGCTGCAGGAGCAGGTCGGACGTGACGTAGTTGATGGCGCCGGTCTCGGCGTCGGTGAACGACTCCTCGATGAGGCCGCGTGCCACCAGGGTTCGGACGACGCCGTCGACGTTGACGGCGCGGATCGCAGCGATCTGCGAGCGCGTGATCGGCTGCTTGTAGGCGACGACCGCGAGGGTCTCGAGTGCGGCCTGCGACAGCCGCGAGGGGCGCTCGGCCTCGACGAACTGCTCGACCACGGGGTCCAGGTCGGCGCGGACGTAGAAGCGCCAGCCGCCACCGACCTCGCGCAGTTCGAAGCCGCGGCGGATCGTGCCGTCGACGCCGTCGAAGTCGGCGACCAGGCGTTCGATCGCCTGGCGGACGGCGGGGACGGGCGAACCGACCGCAGCACCGAGGGCGACGAACGACTGCGGCTGGTCGGCGATCATCAGGATGGCCTCGAGCTGCCGGTCGATGGGGATGGCGGGGTGGGCCTCGGACGCGGCGCGCTCGTGGATCTCGCGCTCGATGGCGCGGGCGTCGGCCATCTCGTCAGCGCCGCCGGGTTCGGCGCTGGACGTGTCGTTCACGTCATCCGTCATAGTCGGCTCCCAGGTTCGCGAGGCTCTCGTCGGACCAGTCCTCGGCGGTCCACCGCAGTGTCAGCTCCCCGAGCGGCTCGAGCTGCTCGAACGAGATCGACGCGTTCCGGTACAGCTCGAGGATCGCGAGGAAGCGAGCCACCACGATACCCGTCTGGTCGACGCCCGCGACCAGTTCACGGAACGAGACGCCCTCACCATCGCGGGTGCGGAGGATCGAGACGACGATCGCGGCCTGTTCGCGGATGCTGATGAGCGGGGCGTGCAGGTGGTCGAGGCCGACGGTCGGGATCTCCCGCGGGGCGAAGGCCAGCGCGGCCAGTGCGGCGAAGTCCTGCAACGACAGGGTCCAGACGAGCTCAGGCGTCCGCGCGCGGAACCGCTCCTCGAGTCGGACGCTGCGGACGTGCCGGCGCGACTCGACGCCCCAGCGCTCCCCGAACCAGTCGGCGGCCTGCTTGAACGCGCGGTACTGCAGCAGCCGGGCGAACAGCAGGTCGCGGGCCTCGAGCAGGGCGACGTCCTCGGCGTCCACGAGCTCACCCTGGGGCAGCAGCCCGACGATCTTCAGGTCGAGCAGCGTCGCCGCGACGACCAGGAACTCGCTGGCCTCGTCGAGCTCGTCGGCGGACTCGGCCTGCCGGACGTACTGGATGAACTCCCCCGTCACGGCACCGAGCGACACCTCGGTGATGTCGAGCTCGTGCTTCGTGATGAGCGACAGCAGGAGGTCGAACGGTCCGTCGAAGTTGGCGAGCCGGACCCGGAACCCCGCGTCAGGCGACGGCGCCACGCTGGACGAGCTCTCGTGCGAGCTGCCGGTAGGCGTGGGCGGCAGGGTGGTCCGGCGCGGTCTGCGTGATCGGACGTGCGGACACCGTGGCGTCCGGGAACTTCACGGTGCGGCCGATGACGGTGTCGAGCACGCGGTCGTCGAAGGTGTCGACGACCCGCTCCATGACCTCGCGGGAGTGCAGCGTGCGCGAGTCGTACATGGTCGCCAGGATGCCGTCGAGCTTGAGCGCCGGGTTGAGGCGGTCGCGCACCTTGTCGATCGTCTCGATGAGCAGCGCGACACCGCGGAGCGCGAAGAACTCGCACTCGAGCGGGATGAGGACGCCGTGCGCCGCGGTCAGGGCGTTCACGGTGAGCAGGCCGAGCGACGGCTGGCAGTCGACCAGGATCACGTCGTAGTCGTTCGCGACCTTGCGCAGCACGCTCGCCAGGATCTGCTCGCGGGCGACCTCGTTGACCAGGTGCACCTCGGCCGCGGACAGGTCGATGTTCGCCGGGATGACGTCGAGGCCGGGGGTGTTCGTCGGCTGGATGACCTGGTTCGGGTCCTTCACGGCGCCCATGAGCAGGTCGTACACGGTGTGGATGTCGTGCGTCCGGACGCCGAGGCCCGCGGACAGCGCGCCCTGCGGGTCGAAGTCGACGGCCAGGACCTTGCGGCCGTACTCGGCGAGCGCGGCGCCCAGGTTGATGGCCGTCGTGGTCTTGCCCACGCCGCCCTTCTGGTTGCAGAGCGCGATGATGCGGGCGGGTCCGGTGCTGTCGAGTTCCTCGGGCACGGGGAAGTCCCGGACGGGACGCCCCGTCGGACCGTGGGTGGTCGCGCCGGTGGGGTTGGTCGTCGGGTTCGGGCTCACCCCGTCATCGTACCGGCGACCTCGGGCTGGGCCGGGTCGCACCGCCGCACTGCTGCTCGTCAGGCAGCGCGCAGGGCGACGCGCATGCTGTCGACCCGCTCCGCGATCACGGGGTCGGTCGACCACCGCTGCTGCAGCCGACCGACGAGCTCGCCGACCTGCTCGCGGTCGAGCCCCGGGTGCAGGGCCAGTCCCACCGTCAGCTCGGGTCCGGCGAACCGGCCGACCGGGTCGCCCGGCGCGAGTTCGACACGGGCGACGCTGGACTCCCCCTCGACCGAGGCCGCGAAGGCCCGGGCCACCTCGGGGTCCTCGAAGCACGGGGTCCACGGCAGGTCCTGCCCGAGCGCCCACACCGCCGGACGACGCAGCACGAACTCGGTCGGCGACTTCGGGTCGAGCACGACGAGCTGGGTGTCCTCGCTCGCCGCGGCCATCGCCACGCGGCGGGACTCCACCGGCACCGGACGCGCGTCGGGGTCCCACGCGTGCATGGCGTCCACCGAGGTGAACGCCGGCATCACGCTGCGACCGTCCGGACCGGCGACCGTCACGATCGAGAGTTCCTGGGTCTTGTCGACGAGCTTGCCCTCGTCGGTCTCCCCCACGTCACCGGCCTCGGCGATGAGCGGGATGAGCAGCCGGGCGGTCCGGAGCGCCTCGACGATCGCCGCCTGGGACGCACCGTCGGCGATCGCACCGATGGCCGCGACCACCGCGGGGTCGGCGAGTCCGTCGTCATCGGCGAACGCGGTGTCGTGGTGGTCGAACGTGCGGCCTTCCCACGAGAAGCCCGCCGAGTCCGCCGCCCCGCCGGGGGTGTGCGCGTCGTCGGCGTCCGGCCCGGTGCCACGGCCGTTCGAGATGCCCGCCACGGCGCTACTCGGAGGCGATGTCGAGTGCGGCCGGCAGCGTGAACGCCCCGGAGTACAGCGCCTTGCCGATGATCGCGCCCTCGAGCCCGTACGGCACGAGTTCGCGGAGCGCACGGAGGTCGTCGAGCGTCGAGATCCCGCCGGAGGCCACCACGGGCTGGTCGGTCCGGTCGCACACCTGGCGGAGCAGTTCGACGTTGGGCCCCTGCAGCGTGCCGTCCTTCGTGACGTCGGTCACCACGTAGCGGGCGCACCCGGCGGCTTCGAGCCGGTCGAGCACCTCCCACAGGTCGCCGGCGTCCTCGGTCCAGCCGCGGCTCGACAGCGTGGTGCCGCGGACGTCCAGCCCGACGGCGATCTGCTCGCCGTACTCACCGATCACCCGCGCGGCCCAGTCCGGGTTCTCGAGCGCCGCGGTGCCGAGGTTGACGCGTGCCGCACCGGTCGCCAGTGCCGCTTCGAGCGAGGCGTCGTCGCGGATGCCGCCGGACAGCTCGACCGAGACACCCTCGACCTCGCGGACGGCGTGCGCGATCACCCGGCGGTTGTCGCCACGACCGAAGGCTGCGTCGAGGTCGACGAGGTGGATCCACTCGGCGCCCTGGTCGCGCCAGGTCCGGGCAGCGGCGACGGGGTCGCCGTAGCCGGTCTCACTCCCCGCCTCACCCTGGGTGAGTCGCACGGCCTGTCCGTCGACGACGTCGACAGCCGGCAGCAGGACGAGGGGCGGGGTGTCGGTGAGGTCGGTCATGGTCCTGTCGGTTTCGTTGCGGTGGAGAAGGGGCTGCGGACAGCCGGGAGGCCCGGTGCGCGTCCGGCACGGCCGTCGCGCCCGGCACCGGCCGGGTTCAGAGCGAACGCACCCAGTTGGAGAGCAGGCGGATGCCCGGCTCGCCGGACTTCTCGGGGTGGAACTGCGTGGCGGTGAGCGGCCCGTTCTCGACCGCGGCGATGAAGGGCTGCCCGTGCTCGGCCCAGGTCAGACGCGGCGCACGGAACGGCCCGTACGCCTCGAGCGGGAAGTCGGTCACGCCGTAGGAGTGCACGAAGTAGAAGCGCTCGTCGTGCAGCCCGTCGAACAGCACGGAGTCCTCGGGCGCCTGCACGGTGTTCCAGCCCATGTGCGGCAGCACCTCGGCCTGGATCTCCTGCACGGTGCCGGGCCACTGGCCGAGCCCTTCGACGTCGGCTCCACGCTCGATGCCCCGCGAGAACAGGACCTGCATGCCGACGCAGATGCCGAGCACGGGTCGCCCGCCGGCCAGACGGTGGTCGACGATCTCGCCGCCCTGCACGCCCTCGAGCTGGTCGATCACGGCGGCGAACGCCCCGACGCCGGGGACGAGCAGGCCGTCGGCCTTGAGTGCCGCCTGCTTGTCCGAGGTCAGGGTGACCTCGGCGCCGGCGCGCTCGAGTGCCTTGGCGGCGGAGTGGACGTTCCCCGACCCGTAGTCGAGGACGACGACGTTCGGCTTGGCGGTTGTCACAGGGCGCCCTTCGTGGAGGGGATGCCGTCGACGCGCGGGTCCAGCTCGACCGCCTTGCGCATGGCTCGGGCGAACGCCTTGAACTCGGCTTCGGCGATGTGGTGGGGGTCGCGGCCCTCGAGCACGCGGACGTGGACGGTGATGCCGGCGTTGAACGTGATCGCCTCGAACACGTGGCGGACCATCGAGCCGGTGAAGTGGCCGCCGATGCGGTGGAACTCGAAGCCCGCGGGCTCGCCGGAGTGCACCAGGAACGGACGCCCCGAGACGTCGACGACGGCCTGGGCCAGCGCTTCGTCCAACGGGACCAGGGCGTCGCCGTACCGGCCGATGCCGGAGCGGTCGCCGAGGGCCTGCTTGATCGCCTGACCGAGCACGATGCCGGTGTCCTCGACCGTGTGGTGCACGTCGATGTCGGTGTCACCCGTCGAACGCACCCGCAGGTCGATCAGGGAGTGCTTGCTGAACGCGGTCAGCATGTGGTCGAAGAACGGGACGGAGGTCGAGATCGACGAGGTCCCGGTGCCGTCCAGGTCGAGCTCGAGTTCGACACTCGATTCGCTCGTCGAACGGCTGATCGAGGCGGTGCGGGCGGTCATGCGTCAACCCTAACCGGCGGCTGCTCGGCGGCGACCTGCCGCATGGCGTCGAGGAACGCGGTTGTTTCGGCCTCGGTCCCCGCACTCACCCGCAGGTGGTTCGGGATCCCGAGGTCGCGCACGATGACGTCACGCTCGAGCAGCGCCTCGAAGGCGGCGTTCGGGTCGGCGACACCACCGAACAGGACGAAGTTCGACCAGGTCTCGTAGGTGCGGTACCCCATCGCCCGCAGCTCGGTGACCATGCGGTCGCGCTGCCCCTTGATGTCGTCGACCATCGCCAGCATCTCTGGGGCGTGCCGGAGTGCCGCGATCGCCGCCGCCTGGGTCAGCGCGGACAGGTGGTACGGCAACCGGACCAACCGGACGGCGTCGACGACGGCGGGGTGTGCGGCCATGTAGCCGACCCTGGCACCGGCGAACGCGAACGCCTTGCTCATCGTGCGGGAGACCACCAGGCGCTCACGACCGGGCAGCAGCGTGAGGGCGCTCGGGGCGTCGGACGGCATGAACTCGGCGTACGCCTCGTCCACCATCACGATGCCGTCGGTCGCGTCGTAGGCGGCCGCGATCGTCTCGATGTCGAGCGGGGTCCCCGTCGGGTTGTTCGGCCCGCACAGGAACACGATGTCCGGCTGGTGCTCACGGATCGCCGCCACGACGGTCTCGGGCGAGATGCGGAACTCATCGTCCCGCTGGGCCGGGATCCACGTGGTGCCGGTGCCCGACGCGAGGATCGAGTGCATCGAGTAGGTGGGCGGGAACCCGAGCACCGAGCGACCGGGCCCGCCGAACGCCTGGAGGAGCTGCTGCAACACCTCGTTCGACCCGTTCGCCGCCCAGAGCTGCTCGGCGGTCAGGTCGTGTCCGAGGTAGTCGGCGAGCGACTGCCGGAGCTCGGTGAACTCGCGGTCGGGGTACCGGTTGACCGTCAGCAGGGCCTGCCGGATCGACTCGACGATGTCGGCAGCGACGTCGTCCGGAACGGGATGCGTGTTCTCGTTGACGTTGAGCTGCACGCGGACGTGCTTCTGCGGGGCGCCATACGGACTCTGCCCGCGCAGGTCGTCTCGGATCGGGAGGTCTTCGAGCGTGAATGCCACCGATCCATCGTAGGCCGCTGTCACCGTGCGACGACCAGCCGTCTGGACGGCACTGCCCGAGTGGCTACTCGCCGTCGGTGTACTTGGTGGGGATGGCGATCTCTTCGCCGGCCTGCAGCGCGGAGCCGTCGAGCGCGTTGAGGCTCACGACGTCCTGCACGAAGTCACGCGGGTCCGAGTTCGGGGCCGTCTGCTCGGCGAGCTGCCAGAGCGTCTCGCCCGGCTGGATCGTCACGGTCTCGAACTGGGTGCGGGCGCCGCCGGCGGTGGCGTCTCCGGCGGAGGCCTGCCCGCCGT
The DNA here is from genome assembly GCF_013359815.1 of Curtobacterium flaccumfaciens. GTDB lineage: Bacteria > Actinomycetota > Actinomycetes > Actinomycetales > Microbacteriaceae > Curtobacterium > Curtobacterium flaccumfaciens. The sequence goes on from NZ_JABMCF010000029.1 coordinate 90,208, forward strand.
TCAGCACGCCGAGGGCGACGACGATGAGGAGCGGGAGCGCGGCGAGCGTCGTGAAGACGATGCGGCCGCGACGCGTCAGACGCAGGCGGGTACGCACGGCGGGCGCCGCGGTGCGCTGGATGTCAGCGATGGCGATGGTGCTCATGTCGTTCTTGCCTTCCCGTTCGGTGGAACCGAAGTCGTGTACCGAACATAGTTTCGAATCAGCGGACGCACAAGTCCTGGGAGTGGATTTCTGCGGGGTTTTCTTGCGACACGCTCGAACAGGTGTTTGTCCGGCCCTGGCTGGTCGGATACTGTTTCGATCGACTGGGACAAGCCTGACGGGGACCACCGACATTCCCGCCGCGGCCGGACCGGCACCGACGAAAGCGAGACGACGTGGTGGACGAACTGCGGGGCCAGAAGCCGCTGACGCCGAAGCAGCAGGCGATCTTCGACGCGATCCGTGCGTCGATCGCCTCACGGGGCTACCCGCCGAGCATGCGCGAGATCGGCGACGCCGCCGGGCTCTCCTCGCTCTCCAGCGTCTCCCACCAGCTCGGCCAGCTCGAGCTCGGTGGCTGGATCCGCCGCGACCCGAACCGCCCGCGGGCGCTCGAGGTCCTGGTCGACGAGCCGTCGTCCGAGGTCGGCGGACCGGACATCGACGCCACCACGCTCGTGCCGCTCGTCGGCCGGATCGCCGCCGGTGTCCCGATCACCGCCGAGCAGCACGTCGACGAGATCATCCCGCTCCCCCGACAGCTCGTCGGCACCGGCGAGCTCTTCATGCTCAAGGTCGTCGGTGAGTCGATGATCGACGCCGCGATCTGCGACGGGGACTGGGTCGTCGTCCGGTCGCAGCAGACCGCCGAGAACGGTGACATCGTCGCGGCCATGCTCGACGAAGAGGCGACGGTCAAGGTCTTCCGCCAGCGCGACGGTCACACGTGGCTGCTGCCGCGCAACTCCGCCTTCGAGCCGATCCTCGGCGACGCGGCCTCGGTGCTCGGCAAGGTCGTCGCGGTCCTCCGCTCCCTCTGACCGCGGCTCGCGCTGCACCAGCGCGAGACGCCGTCGTCACCGTACGACGTCCCCTGCACGACGAAACGCCGCCGGATCCGGCGGCGTTCCGTGTGTTCCGGGGCGGCTCGGTGACGCGACGGCGTCCGGCGGACCCGTGACGGGCCTCCAGGCCGCGCGGCAGCGCTCCCCAGCGCCAGCGACTGTCGGAGGTGACCGTCAGACGGTGGGGACCGGCGTGACCACGTAGGGCTCGAGCTCGGAGACCTGCCGCTGGAAGACGCGCACCCGCAGGCGCGTGCCGTCCTCGACGTAGTCGACGGACTCGACCGAGCCGGTGTCGTGCAGCGACGACACCAGGTCGCCGCGGTCGTACGGCACCACGATCGTCAGGTCGACGTCGGGCTCCGGCAGGCGGTCCTCGATGACGCTGAGGAGCTCCGGGATGCCCTCGCCCGTGCGCGCCGACACGAACACCGCGTCCGGCACGAGTCCGATGAGCACGAGCCGCTGCGCGTCGTCGATCAGGTCGGCCTTGTTGAAGACGACGATCTCCGGGATGTCACCCGCACCGACGTCGCCGATGACCTCGCGCACGGTGGACAGCTGCGCACCGGGGTCGGGGTGCGAGCCGTCGACCACGTGCACGATGACGTCGGCGTCGCCGACCTCTTCGAGGGTGGAGCGGAAGGCCTCGACGAGCTGGTGCGGCAGGTTGCGGACGAAGCCGACCGTGTCGACGAACGTGAACTCCCGGCCCTTGGCGCTCTCGGTCCGACGGACGGTGGCGTCCAGCGTCGCGAACAGCTGGTTCTGCACCAGCACGCCCGCGCTCGTCAGCCGGTTGAGCAGCGACGACTTGCCGGCGTTGGTGTAGCCCGCGATCGCGACGCTCGGCACCTCGTTGCGGTTGCGCTCGGCACGCTTGGCCTCACGGGCCGGGGTGAACCCGGCGATCTGCCGACGGAGCTTCGCCATCCGCGTGTGGATCTTGCGGCGGTCGAGCTCCATCTTCGTCTCACCGGGGCCACGAGAGCCCATGCCAGCGCCTCCGGAGACCTGGCCACCGGCCTGCCGGGACATCGAGTCACCCCAACCGCGCAGTCGAGGCAGCAGGTACTGCAGCTGGGCGAGTTCGACCTGCGCCTTCCCCTCGCGGGTCTTCGCGTGCTGGCTGAAGATGTCGAGGATCACGGCCGTGCGGTCGATGACCTTCACCTTCACGACGTCCTCGAGCGCACGACGCTGCGAGGGTGCCAGTTCGGTGTCGGCGATGACGGTGTCGGCGCCGGTGGCCTTGACGACCATCGCGAGCTCCTGGGCTTTGCCCTTGCCCAGGTAGGTGGCCGGGTCCGGGTTCGGCCGGCGCTGGAGGAGCCCGTCGAGCACCACGGCGCCCGCGGTCTCGGCGAGTGCTGCGAGCTCGCGGAGGGAGTTCTCGGCGTCCGAGGCGTCGCCCTGGGGGTACACGCCGATCAGGACGACCTGCTCGAGCCGCAGCTGGCGGTACTCGACCTCGGTGACGTCCTCGAGTTCGGTGGAGAGGCCGGCGACACGGCGCAACGCCGCACGGTCCTCACGGTCGTACTGGTCGCCGTCGCCGGTCCAACTGCGGTCGTCGACCGACTGCGTCTGGATGGCCTGGGCGGGTGCGAAGATGGACGATGCTGCGCGGTGGTCTGCGTTGCGCAACACCCTCTCGACGACACCGTCTGCGCTGTCGTCGTTGGTCTGGTGGTTCTGCTGATGGGTATCCGTCATCCTGTGCACAGGCTACCTCTGGAGGCCCTGCGACACACTCGGTTGCCGGTACGGTTCATCCATGGCGAACGACCACTACTTCTCGGCCACCCCCGAGAGCGAACTCCGGCCGCGCCAGGTGCACGTCACGCTCGCCGGTCAGCCCCTCACCCTGTCGACCGCGGCGGGGGTCTTCAGCCCCGACGGCGTCGACCGCGGCACGAAGGTCCTGCTCGGTTCGGTGCCGGCGCCCGCTGCCGACGGAGCGCTGCTCGACATCGGCTGCGGCTGGGGCCCGATCGCGATCACGATGGCCCTGCAGTCCCCCGAGGCCCAGGTGTGGGGCGTCGACGTCAACGAGCGGGTGCTCGGGCTCGCGCGCGCCAACGCTGCTGCCGCGGGGGCATCGAACGTCACGATCGCGCTGCCCGACGACGTGCCGGCCGACCTGCGCTTCCGCACGATCTGGTCGAACCCGCCGATCCGTGTCGGCAAGGACGAGCTGCACCAGATCCTGCTGACGTGGCTGCCCCGGCTCGAGGTCGGGGGCGACGCCTGGCTCGTCGTGTCGAAGGACCTCGGGGGCGACTCGTTGCAGAAGTGGCTCGTCGGCGCGCTCGGCTCGGGGTTCGCGGTCACGCGGGAGTCGACGGCGAAGGGGTTCCGCGTCATCCGGGTGCAGCGCAGCGCGTAGGGCGCGAGCGCGAGCGCGTGCGCGAGCGCGGGCGCGAGCGCGAGCGCGAGCGCTCACATCGTGAGCACAAATGGTCGGGTCGCCGCTGGGCACCCGACCATTTCTGCTCACGAAACGGCAACGAGCCGAAGCGCCGCCGCTCCGCGTCAGACCGTCAGACCGTCAGGTCGCCGGAGAACACGAGCTCGGCGGGACCGGACAGCGAGACGTGCTCGCCGTCCTCGGTCGCCGTCATCCGCACCGTCAGCAGCCCGCCCGGCACCCGCACGCGCCAGGTGTCCGGCGCGCCCGCACCGACCCAGTAGCGCGTCGCGAGAGCAGCGGCGACGGCCCCGGTGCCGCACGACAGCGTCTCACCGCTCCCCCGCTCGTGCACCCGCATCGTGATCTCGCCGACGCCGTCCTTGATGAGGGGGTCGCCGGGCAGCACGAACTCCACGTTCGCCCCGTGCTCCGGTGCTGGGTCGAGTACCGGCAGGAACGTCAGGTCGAGGTCGGCCAGTTCGTCCTCGGTCTCGACGGCGACGACCACGTGCGGGTTGCCCACGTCGATGCCGATGCCGGGCCGCGCCCCGTCGAGGTTCTTGGCCCGGACGAGCACGTCGTCGGAGCCACCGCCCTCGATGCCCAGGCCCCAGCGACCGAGGTCGGCGGCGAACCCGTTCGTGGTGCGCTGGATGTCGACCAGCCCCTTGCGACTGCCGACGGTGAGCGTCTCGCCGGGAGCGAGCTCGACCAGGCCGGACTCGGTCAGGTACCTGGCGAACACGCGGATGCCGTTGCCGCACATCTCCGCGACCGTGCCGTCGGCGTTGTGGTAGTCCATGAACCAGGTCGCCTCGGGCTCGACGGCCACGAGCGCCCGCCCCTCGGGGATCGCCTCGGACCGCACCGCGCGGATCACGCCGTCGCCGCCCACGCCGAAGCGTCGGTCCGCGATGGCGCGGATCCGCTCGGGGGTCAGGTCGACGGTGGCGTCGGGGTCGGCGAACAGGACGAAGTCGTTGCCGGTCCCCTGGCCCTTGGTGAAGTGCAGCTCGGTCACGGCACGATCCTACGGGCCAGTTCCGACAGGTCGCCGCGGTCCGCGCCCGTGACGTCGAGCGTCTCGGCATCGGTGTACCGGCGGAACCACGACACCTGCCGCCGGGCGTACTTGCGGGTCGCGATGCCGGTCGCCTCGACCGCCTGATCGCGGGTCGCCGTGCCGGCGAGCACCTCGAGCGCCTGCGAGTACCCGATGGCACCCCGCGCGGTCTTGCCCTGCTCGAGTCCCTGCTCGCGGAGCGCCGCGACCTCATCGACGAGTCCGGCCTCGAACATCCGCGCGGCCCGCTCGTGCAGCGCCGACACGAGCTGCTCGCGGTCACGCCGCAGGTGCAGGATCCGGGACGGTCGCCAGGCGCTGGGCGCGGCCGGGAGGCTCGGGGTCACGACCTCGGATCGGCTCGCGATCTCGAGTGCACGGATCAACCGCCGTGGGTTGCGCGCGTCGATCGTCGCGGCGGCCGCCGGGTCGAGGGCACGGAGTCGCTCGAGCAGGATGCCCGGGCCGAGCTCCTCGTGCTCGCGCTCGAGCTGCGCACGGAGCGCGGGGTCGGTGCCCGGGAACGCCAGGTCGAACAGCACCGCGGAGACGTACAGGCCGCTGCCGCCGACGAGGACGGCCACGCCACCGTCGGCCTGGATCCGGTCGACGTCGGCTCGGGCGGCGACCTGGTAGGCGGCGACGCTCGCCTCGTCGGTGACCTCGAGCACGTCGAGCTGGTGGTGCGGGATGCCGTGCCGTTCCGCCGGCGGGAGCTTCGCAGTGCCGATGTCCATGCCCCGGTACAGCTGCATGGCATCCGCGTTGATGATCTCCGCGCGACGGCCAGCAGCGCGCAGCCGTTCCGCGATCGCGATGCCGAGGTCGGACTTCCCGGTGCCCGTCGCCCCGACGACTGCGATCAGGTCCGCGGCGTCACCGGGTGCGGGTGACGCGGCGCTCGTCGGCACAGCCCCGGGGAGCTCAGCGCCCGACACGGAGCGTCGGCAGCCCGAGCGAGACCGGACGGGGCCCGTCGCCCGTGGCGGCAGCGGGCGTGGGCACGCCGCAGCTCTCGGCCTGCGCGCGGTCCCAGGCGTCGCCGGCCCGGGTGCGTCGGATGCGCAGCGGCGCGTCGTCGTCGGCGAGCAGGAAGTGCGGTGCGGCACGGGTGATGTCGACGGTGACCACGTCGCCCGGGCGCGGGACCTCGGACCCGGCGGGCACGGTGAAGTGCACGAGCCGGGAGTCCTCCGCGCGACCGGAGAGCCGGTGGGTGGCGTCGTCCTTGCGGCCTTCGCCCGACGCGACGAGCACCTCGACGCTCCGGCCGACCTGCAGCGCGTTCTCTTCCGCGGTGATGCGTTCCTGCAGGGCGACGAGTCGCTCGTAGCGCTCCTGCACGATGTGCTTCGGTAGCTGGTCGTCCATCGTCGCGGCCGGGGTGCCCGGGCGGATCGAGTACTGGAACGTGAACGCCGAGGCGAACCGTGCCTGCTCGACGACGCGCAGGGTGTCCTCGAAGTCGGCGTCGGTCTCGCCGGGGAACCCGACGATGATGTCGGTGGAGATCGCCGCGTGCGGGATCTTCACGCGGACGCGGTCGAGGATGCCGAGGAACCGCTCGCTGCGGTAGCTCCGGCGCATGGCCTTGAGCACCCGGTCGGAACCCGACTGCAGCGGCATGTGCAGCTGGGGCATCACGTTCGGGGTCTCGGCCATCGCATCGATGACGTCGTCGGTGAACGCCGCCGGGTGCGGGCTGGTGAAGCGGACGCGCTCGAGCCCCTCGATGGCCCCGGTGGCCCGCAGCAGCTTGCCGAACGCCTGTCGGTCGCCGAACTCGACCCCGTAGGAGTTCACGTTCTGCCCGAGCAGCGTGACCTCGATCGCGCCGTCGTCGACGAGCGCCTGGATCTCGGCCAGGACGTCACCGGGACGGCGGTCCTTCTCCTTGCCGCGGAGCGACGGCACGATGCAGAACGTGCAGGTGTTGTTGCAGCCGACGGAGATGGAGACCCAGCCGCTGTGCGTCGAGTCGCGCTTGGTGGGCAGCGTCGACGGGAAGACGTCGAGCGCCTCGAGGATCTCGATCTGCGCCTCGTCGTTGTGCCGCGCCCGCTCGAGCAGGGTCGGCAGCGACCCCATGTTGTGCGTGCCGAAGACGACGTCGACCCACGGCGCCTTCTCGAGGATGACGTTCTTGTCCTTCTGCGCCAGGCACCCGCCGACGGCGATCTGCATGCCGGGGTGCTCGCGCTTGATCCCCGCGAGCTGCCCGAGGTTGCCGTACAGCCGGTTGTCCGCGTTCTCGCGCACCGCACAGGTGTTGATGACGACGACGTCGGCCTGCGCACCGTCCGCCGCGGTGTAGCCCGCAGCCTGCAGTGACCCGCTCAAGCGCTCGGAGTCGTGGACGTTCATCTGGCACCCGTAGGTGCGGACTTCGTAGGTGCGGGGGCGCGCTTCGACGGTGGCCATGGTCGTCCCAGTGTAGGTCGGAGCGGCTACTCGAACCGGACGGTCCCGCGGCCGGAAGGCGGCCGCTTCCCGCCACCGTCGAGGGCACGTGCCACAGCGATCCGGACGACGCCGGAGCTGTAGCCCTTGCGCATCAGGAAGCCGGACAGCCGGCGTTCAGCGGTCGCCCGGTCGAGCCCGCGCATCTGCGGTGCCCGCTTGTCGGCGAGTTCCTGCGCGCGGAGGAACTCGTCGTCCTCGTCGTCGGCGGCTTCGTCGAGCGCGGTGTCGATCGCCACCTGGTCGATCCCCCGGCGACGGAGCTCGGTCACGACACCCTGTCGACCGAGGCCCTTGCGGGCGTGCAGTCGATCCACCAGGTCGGTGGCGAGGGCGACGTCGTCGAGGAGCCCGACACGGGTCAACCGCTCGATCTCGTGCTCGACCACGTCGGGGTCGAGGTCCTGCTGCAGCAGCAGGGTCCGCATCTCGGACTCGCTCACGCCCTTGCGCCCGAGGGCACGAAGACTGAGCCGTTCGGCGTCCGCGCGCTGTTCGTCGAGCGGACGGGGTGCGTCGGCCGGGTCGATCTCCTCGCCGCCGGCGATGGAGAACACCGACGCCGTGGTGGCGTCAGCCGTCTCGGAGTCGTAGCCGTCCTGCTCCGCACGGTTCGAGCGCCCGCTGCCGTCTCCGATGACGGGCGACACCCACGCCGCCGGCCCGCGGGCACCGAGCAGGGGCACCGGCGAATCGGCGTCGAACGATGCGGGGAACTCGTCCGCACGACCTTCGTCCGACTCGGGCAGCGCCCAACCGTCGGTGTCGCGCGGTTCGTCCGGTGACACCGGAGGCTCGGGGATCGCGGGCGTCACCGGGGTGACGGGGGCACGGCGACGCGACCTCGCACCGAACAGGTCGGTGACCGGTGCGAGGCCGTCGTCGTCGTGGTCGGTGCTCACGCGCCCTTGCGCTCCGCGAGCTTCGGCGCGATCGACTCGACCGGGGCGTCCTCGGCCTTGGCGCCGCCGACGCCGAGCTTGGCGAGGATCTTGCCTTCGATGTCGGCAGCGATCTCGGGGTTCTGGATCAGGAAGGAACGCGAGTTCTCCTTGCCCTGCCCGAGCTGGTCGCCGTCGTAGGTGTACCAGGCGCCCGACTTCTTGACGATGCCGTGGTCGACACCGAAGTCGAGCAGCGAGCCTTCGCGCGAGATGCCGACGCCGTACAGGATGTCGAACTCGGCCTGCTTGAAGGGCGGTGCCATCTTGTTCTTGACGACCTTGACGCGCGTGCGGTTGCCCACCGCGTCGGTACCGCTCTTGAGCGTCTCGATGCGACGGATGTCGAGGCGGACGGACGCGTAGAACTTCAACGCCTTACCGCCCGAGGTGGTCTCCGGCGAACCGAAGAACACGCCGATCTTCTCGCGCAGCTGGTTGATGAAGATCATCGTGGTCTGCGTCTGGTTCAGGCCACCGGCGAGCTTTCGCAGCGCCTGGGACATGAGGCGGGCCTGCAGACCGACGTGCGAGTCACCCATCTCGCCCTCGATCTCAGCACGGGGCACGAGGGCCGCGACGGAGTCGATGACGATCAGGTCGATGGAGCCGGAGCGGACCAGCATGTCCGCGATCTCGAGCGCCTGCTCGGCGGTGTCGGGCTGCGACACGAGCAGGGCGTCGATGTCGACACCGAGCTTCTTGGCGTACTCGGGGTCGAGCGCGTGCTCGGCGTCGATGAAGGCCGCGATGCCACCGGCGCGCTGGGCGTTGGCGATGGCGTGGATGGTGAGGGTCGTCTTACCCGACGACTCCGGGCCGTAGATCTCGACGATGCGGCCACGGGGCAGGCCACCGATGCCGAGCGCGACGTCCAGCGCCACCGACCCGGTCTGGATGACGTTGACGGGGGCGCGTTCGTCCGAACCGAGGCGCATGATCGCACCCTTGCCGAACTGCCTGTCGATCTGTGCGAGTGCGGTCTCGAGGGCCTTTTCGCGGTCTGCCGGTGATGGCATGGGGTGCTCCTTCGTGCTCATGTTCGGCCGCCTGTAGGCTGTCGCGTCCACGCCGGCCGGTGGTGCAAGGCCGATGGTTCTGCGACAAGGCTTCGGGCTGTTCCCGATGTCCATCAACCTATGGCGAGCCACCGACATCACTGCCGACGGTCACGCGATCTGTGGATGGAACATCCGGGCGACGCCGCTGTGGAGGAAGCTACCACCGATCGAACACGCGTTCGAGCAACACGCCGAACACAGTTTCGGGTGCGCCGCCCCGCGGAACCCGCTCAGTCCTGGGGTTCGGCGAGGCCCTTGCCGTGCCGCCGGTCCATCGGGACGTCCTGCGAGTCGCACAGTGCGTCCCACACCCGGCGGGCCTCGATGCCAGCCGCGAGGGCGTCCACGGCGGAGCGACCGCCCAGCCCCTCGAGCACGACGTCACGGGTGACCACGGAACCGTAGGCCTCACCGAACACCTGGTCGACGGCTCGCCAGAACTCACTCACGCGCATCCGACCAGCCTAGGCGCGTGGTCGTGGGCCGGAACGCAGAACGCCCCCGCCGGGAAGGACCGGCGAGGGCGTTCGGTGCGGTGCGCTCAGCGAACCGCGAGGTCGTTGTCGAACTCGGCGACGAGGTCGTCCGGGAGCGTGTCGGGGACGGGGGTCAGCCCCTCGACGATCGCGAGGCGGTCGCCCACTTCGCGCATGATGGTCGAGATGGGCGTGTCCAGAGCATCCGCGACGGACGCGAGGATCTCCGAGCTGGCTTCCTTCTGCCCGCGCTCGACCTCACTGAGGTACCCGAGCGCGACACTGGCCTTGGACGCGACCTGACGGAGGGTCCGGCCCTTCTGCAAGCGGAAGTCCCGGAGCACATCGCCGATTTCCTGACGAACGAGAACCATGAGAACTCCTCCTCTCTGTCGTCTCCGCGCCCGCTCGGTCCGGTGGATCGAGTTCGGGTTCAGCAACAATAGCGTTGCCGGTTGCAGCATGTTAGCCAGGCTGGCTGCCGTACTGCTGGAGATTTCGTGAGATGTAACCCAGTGGAAACGGGACCTATTCCCGGCCCCGGACCTCGGACGACATCCGTGCAAGGAGTTCGGAGACGGTGGCGTGCCGGATTGCTCCCCGGTCACCGTCGAGGTGCAGCTCGAAGGCCTCAGCCCCCGCGGCGGAGGCGATCCCCACGTACACGGTGCCGACGGGCTTGCCGTCCTGCGGGTCCGGGCCGGCGACGCCCGTCGTGCTGATCCCCCACGTCGCGGGTTCCCCGTCGACGGACAGCGCGATCCGGACACCGGCGGCCATCTGCCGGGCGACTTCCGGATGCACGGCACCCTCGGCCTCGAGCAGCTCCGCCGAGACCCCGAGCACGGAGTGCTTCACGGGCGTCGCGTAGGCCACGACGCCGCCCCGGACGACGGCGCTCGCGCCCGGCACGTCGACCAGCGTCGCCACGACGAGTCCGCCGGTCAGCGACTCCGCCACGGCGAGGGTCTCGCCCCGTGCCGTCAGCTCGGCGATGAGCCCCGGTGCGACCGGGACGGGAGGCGCGGCCTGCGTCGAGCGGTCGGGCCCGGTCATGCGGTGGTGCGGTTGTGCTTCCATGCCTGCCAGAGGTAGTCGATCCCGCTCAGGATCGTTGCCAGGAACGCGGCCGTCATCAGGATGCCGTTGACCCAGTGCGCCCAGTCGCCGACCAGGTTCCACCACGGGAACAGCGCGGCCGTCAGCGCGACGGCCTGCAGCACGGTCTTGATCTTGCCGCCGCGGCTGGCCGGGATCACCCGGTCGGAGAGCACCGCGAACCGGAAGACCGTGATGCCGATCTCGCGCACCATGATCAGCACGGTCACGTACCAGGGCAGCTCGGCCAGGATCGACAGCGCGACGAGCGCACCACCGATGAGCACCTTGTCGGCGATCGGGTCGACGAGCTTGCCGAAGTCCGTGACCAGGTTCTGCCGACGGGCGATGATGCCGTCGGCGCTGTCCGTGACGATGGCCACGACGAAGACGACCGCGGCCCAGATGCGCAGCGGCCCGTCGTTGCCGGCGTCGGTGAGCAGCAGGACGAAGAACAGCGGCGCCATGAGGATGCGCACCACCGTGATGATGTTCGCGACGTTCGCGGTCGACGCGGGGCCGGGGCCCTTGCGCAGCAGCCGCCCGCGCCACGGGAACCGTGCGCCGTGCGTGGTGTTCGTGCTGTCCGAGGCGGTCATCGCCGTCACTCCCTGCCCGTCAGTCCCCACGCGTCCTCATCGGGCTCGTCGTGGACTTCATCGTACCCGCGGGTCATGTCCCCGACGGGGTCTGCTCCGTAGCGGTCGCCGTCGCCGGACGGCGTCGGGGCCGGCGCTGCCGGAGCGGCCGCGGCGGGCGGCTCCTCGCCGCGGAGCTTCGCGAGCACCGCGGGCAGCTGGTCGGCGGTCACCAGGACGTCGCGGGCCTTCGACCCCTCGGACGGCCCGACGATGTCGCGCGACTCCATCAGGTCCATCAGGCGACCGGCCTTGGCGAAGCCGACGCGGAGCTTGCGCTGCAGCATCGACGTCGAGCCGAACTGGGTCGACACGACCTGCTCGACGGCCGCGAGCAGCAGTTCGAGGTCGTCACCGATGTCGGCGTCGATCTCCTTGCGCTCGACCACGGCCTGGACGTCCTGGCGGTACTCGGGCTGCGCCTGCCGCGTGACGTGCTGGACGACCTCGGCGACCTCGCCCTCCTGCACCCAGGCGCCCTGCACGCGGAGCGACTTGGACGAGCCCATCGGCAGGAAGAGCGCGTCGCCCTGACCGATGAGCTTGTCGGCGCCGGGCTGGTCGAGGATGACGCGGGAGTCCGTGACGCTCGTCACCGCGAAGGCGATGCGCGACGGCACGTTCGCCTTGATCAGGCCGGTGATGACGTCGACCGAGGGGCGCTGCGTCGCGAGCACCAGGTGGATGCCGGCGGCGCGGGCGAGCTGGGTGATGCGGACGATCGACTCCTCGACGTCGCGGGGCGCCACGAGCATGAGGTCCGCGAGCTCGTCGACGACGACGAGCAGGTACGGGTACGGCTTGAGCTTCCGCTCACTGCCCGCCGGCAGGACGATCTCGTTGTTCTCGATCGCCTTGTTGAAGTCGTCGACGTGGCGGAACCCGAACGACGCCAGGTCGTCGTATCGCATGTCCATCTCCTTCACGACCCACTGCAGCGCTTCGGCCGCCTTCTTCGGGTTCGTGATGATGGGCGTGATGAGGTGCGGGACACCGGCGTAGATCGAGAGCTCGACGCGCTTCGGGTCGACCAGGACCATGCGGACCTCGGACGGCTTCGCACGCATCAGCAGCGAGGTGATCATCGAGTTGATGAACACCGACTTGCCGGAACCGGTGGAGCCGGCGACGAGCAGGTGCGGCATCTTCGCGAGGTTCGCGACGACGAAGCCGCCCTCGACGTCCTTGCCGACGCCGATCGTCATCGGGTGCTTCGACTTGCGGGCGGCGTTCGAGCGCAGCACGTCACCGAGCGAGACGATCTCGCGGTCGGTGTTCGGGATCTCGACGCCGATGGCGCTCTTGCCCGGGATCGGCGACAGGATGCGGACCTCGTTCGAGGCGACCGCGTACGACAGGTTCTTCGACAGGGCTGTGACCCGCTCGACCTTGACGCCGGGGCCGAGCTCGATCTCGTACCGGGTCACCGTCGGCCCGCGGGAGAACCCGGTGACCTTCGCGTCGACCTTGAACTCGGTGAGCACCCCGGTGATCGCGGCGACGATGTCGTCGTTCGCCTGGCTCCGCGCGACCGAGGGCGTTCCGGAACTCAGCGTCGTGGCGGCGGGCAGTCGGTAGGGCTTCGACGGATCGTCGTCGGAACCGGCGGCGGCTGCGCTCAGCTCGGCGGCGGCGTCGATGTCCTCTGGCTCGTCGACGATCTCGGGCTCGGACAGCACCTCGGGACGGATGTCGGCGGTCGGCTCCGGCCGCGCGGGGACGTCGGTGCCGAACGCGCGGAGGGCCTGCTCGGCGTCCTGCAGGTCCTGCTCGACGGAGTCGTTGAGGTTGACCGACGCGGGCTCGGCCGGCGTGAGATCGACGAGCCCGGCGGCGGCACCGGCGTTCGGGCTCACCGCGGGCGCAGCGGGCACGACGGGGGCAACTGGTGCGACCGCAGCGGCAGCCGGGGCGACCCCGCTGGCCGGGGGCAGCACGGGGCTGTCGTACGCCGGGTCCTCTTCGCGCCCGGACTTGTTCCGGCGCCACCACGGCACGTTGTCGCCACCGGCTTCGGCGTCGGCAGCGGCCTGCTCGTCACCGAACCCGAGGTCGTCGAACAGCTGGAAGTCGGTGTCGCCCTTCTTGCCGCGCTTCGACGTGCGGGCGCGGGCAGCGGGCTCCGCCACGGCGGCGGCGTCGGCCTCGGGTTCTGCCGCGGGGGCCGGGGCGCCGAACAGGTAGGCGTAGAGCTCGTGCAGGCGTCGCCCGAGTTTGTTCGGCGGCGTCTTGGTGATGATGAAGAGCGAGAGCACCAGCAGCACGATCGCCACGGGGACGGCCACCCAGGCGGTCGCGATCGTGACGAGCCAGCCGATGACCACCCAGCCGAGCACCCCACCGGCGGCAGCCAGCGCGGGCATGCCGTCAGCCGCGCTCGGTCGGCCGCCGAAGACGTGGCAGAGCGAGGCGATCGACACGATCAGGATGCCCAGGCCGATGCCGATCCGGGTGTTGTCGTGCACCGAGGCCGGGTGCCGGAACAACCACCCGGCGAACACGATCATGATGACGGGCAGGGCGAACGCCAGGCGGCCGAACAGCCCGCCGAACGTGTACGCGTCGAGTGCGACGGAGACGCTGTTGGTCGGGTTGAGCCACTCGACGACCCCGCCGGCGATGGCCAGCAGGAACAGCAGGAACGGGAACCCGTCGCGCCGCTGGTCCTTCTCGAGGGTCTCCTTGCCGAGCAGCCGGAACATCGCGCCGACGCCGTGCGCCATCGCGAGCCAGAAGGTCACGAGCGGGTTCTGCTCGCGGAACACCGGCGTGGGTGCGGCCTGCGGCAGCTTCTTCGTCGTGGCCTGGGTGCGCGACGAACCGCGCGTCCCGTTGCCACGGGACGACGTGGACGCGCGCGAGCGCGTGGTCGACTTGGTGCCTCCGGCCATGGGCAGAACCCTAACGCCCGCTCAGGACAAACGCAGGAAGGCCCGCCGCAGCGTCCGTGACGGACGCTGGACGGGCCTCCCGGGCCGGACGGACGCGAACGCGCGCCCACCCGCGAACGGGCCCTACGCCTCGATGACCACCGGGACGATCATCGGACGACGGCGGTGCTTCGTGTTCACCCAGCGACCGACCGTGCGACGGACGACCTGCGCGAAGGCGTGCGAGTCGCGCGTGCCGTTGGCCGCGGCCTCGGAGATCGCCTTGGCGATCTGTGGGCGGACGTCGTCGAACACGGAGTCGTCCTCGGCGAAGCCGCGCGACTGGATCTCCGGGCCGATCACGCACTGCCCGGTGGTGAAGTCCACCGCGCAGAAGATCGAGATGAAGCCCTCTTCCGCCAGGACGCGGCGGTCCTTCAGGTCGGCGTCGGTGATCTCGCCGACGGTGGAGCCGTCGACGTAGACGTAGCCGATGTCGAGCTGGCCGGCGACCGTCGCGACGCCGTCCTTCAGGTCGACGACGATGCCGTCCTGCCCGAGGATCACGTTGCGCGGCGGGACACCCGTCTGGATCGCCAGGTCGGCGTTCGCGTACAGGTGGCGGTGCTCGCCGTGGACGGGGAGCACGTTGCGCGGCCGAAGTATGTTGTAGCAGTAGAGCAGCTCGCCGGCGGAGGCGTGTCCGGAGACGTGCACCTTCGCGTTGCCCTTGTGCACGACCTTCGCACCGAGCTTCGTCAGCCCGTCGATGACGCGGTACACGGCGTTCTCGTTGCCCGGGATGAGCGACGACGCGAGGATGACGGTGTCGCCCTCGCCGATCTCGATCTGGTGCTCGAGGTTCGCCATGCGGGCCAGGACGGCCATCGGCTCACCCTGCGACCCGGTCGACATGTAGACGATCTGGTCGTCGGGGACGTTCTTCGCCTTCTTCGTGTCGATGAGCACGTTCTCCGGCACCCGCAGGTACCCGAGGTCGGCGGCGATCGTCATGTTGCGGATCATCGAGCGGCCCATGAACGCGACCTTGCGGTTCGCGGCTGCGGCGGCGTCGAGGACCTGCTGCACGCGGTGCACGTGCGACGAGAAGCTCGCCACGACGACCTTCTTGCGGGCGCGCATGATGATGTTCTCGAGCACCGGGCCGATGTCGCGCTCCGGAGCGGTGAAGCCCGGCACGTCGGCGTTCGTGGAGTCCGGCAGGAACAGGTCCACGCCGGCCTCGCCCAGACGGGCGAACGCACGGAGGTCGGTGATGCGGTCGTCGAGCGGGAGCTGGTCCATCTTGAAGTCGCCCGTGTGCAGCACACGACCGGCGGGGGTCGTGATCGCGACGGCGAGGGCGTCCGGGATGGAGTGGTTCACGGCGACGAACTCGAGGTGGAACGGGCCGATCTGCTCGGTCTGGTCCTCGGCCACGACGAGCGTGTACGGCTTGATCCGGTGTTCCTTGAGCTTCGCCTCGACCAGCGCGAGGGTCAGCGTGGAGCCGATCAGCGGGATGTCGTCGCGGAGCTTCAGCAGGTACGGGACGGCGCCGATGTGGTCTTCGTGGCCGTGCGTGAGCACGACACCGAGGACGTCGTCGAGGCGGTCACGGATCGGCGAGAAGTCCGGCAGGATCAGGTCGACACCGGGCTGGTGCTCCTCGGGGAACAGCACGCCGGCGTCGACGATGAGCAGCTTGCCCTCGTACTCGTAGACGGTCATGTTGCGACCGATCTCGCCGAGGCCCCCGATGGGGACGACGCGGAGGGTGCCGGCTTCGAGCGGCTGCGGTTCGGAGATCTGTGTGGGCATTCGGTCCTACGGATTCGGGCGACGCGCGTGCTGCGCGCCGCGGTGTTCGCTAGCGGGTGGTGCCTGGCACCTTCGGTAGTGCACCGCCGGCCGCCGCGTTGCGGTCGGGGCGGAAGTTCGAGAAGTCGGCGCCGGGCACGTCGCGCACGGCTTCGAGGGAGGTCTCGATGGCGTACGCCTCGGAGTCCTCGGGGCCGACGAGCGGCAGTCGGACGCGCGGGCTGCCGATGCGGCCGAGCCCGTGCAGGATGTACTTGGCGGCCACGGTACCGGGAACGTGCGTCATCACGGCGCGGACGAGCGGCTCGAGTCGCTTGTGCTCGGCCGTCGCGGTGGCCAGGTCGCCCCGGTTCACCGCATCGACGATGGTGCGGTACGGCGCGCTCGTGATGTTCGCGGTCACGCCGATCAGGCCGGTGGCGCCGATCGACAGGTGCGGGAGCACGTTCGTGTCATCGCCGGAGAAGTACATGAGGTCGGTGTTGTTCAGCACCCGCGAGACCTCGGCGAAGTCGCCCTTGGCGTCCTTCACGGCGAGGATGTTCGGGTGCTTCGACGCACGCAGGATCGTGTCGTACGTGATCGGGATGCCGGTGCGGCCCGGGATGTCGTACAGGATCACCGGCAGGTCGGTGGCGTCCGCGATCATCCGGAAGTGGGTGAGGACACCCGACTGCGTCGGCTTGTTGTAGTACGGCGTGACGATCATCACGCCGTCCGCGCCGGCCTTCTCGCTCTGCTTGTACAGGTGGATCGCGTGCGCGGTCTCGTTCGAGCCACCGCCCGTGATGATCTTCGCGCGGCCGGCGGCGACGGACTTGCCGACCTCGACCAGACGGAGCTTCTCCGGGTCGGTCAGCGTCGACGTCTCGCCGGTCGTGCCGGTGACGACGATGCCGTCGGCGCCGGCGGTGATGCAGTCGTCGATGTGCTGCTCGACGCCGGGCCAGTCGACCTCGCCGTCGGCCGTGAACGGGGTCACGAGGGCGACGAGGACCTGACCGAAGGGATTCTCACGCGGGGACACGGGCACCAGCGTACCGGGGATGCGCGCGGAGGCCGCCGTCCGTGTGGACGGTGGACCGCCTGCGGCGCGGCCGGGAGGCCCGGATCACGTCCGTCCCGCCGGTCACGCCCGGCGGGGGCGGGCGCTCAGGCGCGGCGCTGCCACTCCAGGAACCGGTAGCGGGTGCCGCCGTTGCGGGACTCCTGCCACGGGCCCTCGTCGGTGAGCGTCCAAGCGGCAGTCTCGTCGAGCGTCGGTGCGACGGTGTCGCCGGGGACGTCGACGTCGATGAGGGTCTCGGAGACGTGGTCGGCCGCGTCGAGTGCGGCGGCGTAGACCTGACCGCCGCCGATCACCCACACCGTCTCGTCGGCGCCGTCGGCACGCTCGAGTTCGGCCTGCAGGTCGTGCACGACCTCGGCGCCGTCGGCCGTCCACGTCGTGTCCCGGGTGAGGACGACGTTGCGCCGACCGGGCAACGGCCGGAAGCGCTCGGGCAGGGACTCCCAGGTGCGCCGGCCCATCAGCACGGTCGCGTCGCCGGTGACCTGCTTGAAGTGCACCAGGTCTTCGGGCACGTGCCAGGGCATGCCGCCGTCGGCACCGATGACACCGGTGGTCGAGCGGGCCCAGACCATGCCGATCATCAGACGGCGACCGCGGCCTTGATCGCCGGGTGGTGCTCGTAGCCGACGACGGTGAAGTCCTCGTACTCGTACTCGTCGATCGAGTCACGCGGAGCGAGTTCGAGCGTCGGCATCGGGTACGCCGTGCGGGACAGCTGCTCCTCGACCTGTTCGACGTGGTTGTCGTAGATGTGGCAGTCGCCGCCGGTCCAGACGAAGTCGCCGACCTCGAGCCCGGTCTGCGCCGCGATCATGTGGGTCAGCAGCGCGTACGAGGCGATGTTGAACGGGACGCCGAGGAACATGTCGGCGCTCCGCTGGTAGAGCTGGCACGAGAGTTTGCCGTCGTTGACGAAGAACTGGAAGAAGGCGTGGCACGGGGCGAGCGCCATGTCCGGAACGTCGGCCACGTTCCATGCCGAGACGATGAGACGGCGGCTGTCCGGGTTCGTCTTGATCTGGTCGATGACCTGGGCGATCTGGTCGACGTGCTCACCCGAGGGGGTGGGCCACGAGCGCCACTGCACGCCGTACACCGGGCCGAGGTCGCCGTCGGCGTCCGCCCACTCGTTCCAGATCCGGACACCGTGCTCCTGCAGCCAGGTGGCGTTGCCCTCGCCACGGAGGAACCAGAGGAGCTCGTACGCGACCGACTTGAAGTGCACGCGCTTGGTGCTGACGAGGGGGAAGCCCTTCGACAGGTCGTAGCGGAGCTGTGCGCCGAACAGGCTCCGGGTGCCGGTGCCGGTGCGGTCACCCTTCGGCGAGCCCTCGGTCAGGACCCGGCGGAGCAGGTCTTCGTAGGGCGTCGGGACGGAGGCGTCGGGCTGTACGGTCTCGCTGTCGGTCACACACAGAAGCCTACGTCGGTGTGAGTAGCGTTGCGGGCATGCCCGACACGACGGAACAACCGCTCTCGATCCTGGTGGCCGGCTCGTCCGGGTTCATCGGGACGCCCCTCGTCCGTGCCCTGCGCGAGGCGGGGCACCACGTCACCACGCTCGTCCGCCGCGAAGCGCGCACCGCGACCGAGTTCCGCTGGGCACCGGGGCGGCGTCCGCTCGACCCGGCGATCCTCGACGGTGCCGACGTGGTGATCAACCTGGCCGGCGCGAACATCGGCAAGCTGCCGTGGACGGACGCCTACCGCCGGGAGATCCGCAGCTCGCGCATCGACGCCACCGACACCCTGGTCGAAGCGATGCGGAACGCCGCCACTCCCCCGGCGCTGTTCCTGTCGGGCTCGGCCTCGGGCGTGTACGGCGACCGCCCGGCCGACGTGCTGCAGGATGACGCCGCCCCGGGCACGGGGTTCCTCGCCGACGTCTGCACCGCGTGGGAGGCCGCCGCGAACGCCGCTCCCGCCGGGGTCCGGGTCGTCACGCTCCGCACCGGCATCGTCATCGGCAAGGGCGGCGGTGCGCTCGCGCCGCTCGTCCCGCTGACGAAGCTCGGCGTCGGCAGCCGGCTCGGCACCGGTGGCCAGCACTGGCCCTGGATCGCGCTCGAGGACGGGGTCGGCGCGATCGTGCACCTGGCGACCGCGGCACCGGACGTGTCCGGTCCGGTGAACCTGGCGGGCCCTGAGCCCGTCGTGGCCGACCGCATCACGAAGCACGTCGCCGAGGTCCTGCACCGCCCGTACCTCTTCCGGATCCCCGAGTTCGCCCTGCGCCTGGCGCTGCGGGACGCCGCCGACGACATGCTCCTGTCGAGCCAGCGGATGGTGCCCACGAAGCTGCTCGAGTCCGGCTACACGTTCCGGTACACGCAGGCGGCGGACGCGATCGACGCCGTCTTCTGATCCGCGGATCAGCTCGCGGTCAGCGGTCGGCGGCGCGCGCCAGGGCGGTGCGCATCGCCGAACGCGCGCGCTTGCGGTCACCGGCGGCGTCGTAGACCACACCGAGCCGGTACCAGGCACGCCAGTCGGCCGGGTCCTGCTCGACCGCGTCGCGGTACCGCGGGAACAGCTCGTCGGCGGCGTCGCGGATCGGCCGGCCCGACGGCCGCACCGGGACGACGTCGTCCGGGGTGCCGCCCTCGGCTTCGAGCCGCGCGCCGAGCCGGGTGATGCGGATGCCGAAGCGGAACTCCAGCACGAGCAGGAGCGCCCCGATCGCAGCGACGACGAACAGCGCGACGCCGATGCCGATGCCGATCGGGATCCCGGTCGCGATGAAGGCGACGGCGCGCTGCCCGACGAGCACGATGTACAGGGCGAGCAGCACCGCCATCAGCGCTGCACCCCAGAACGGCGAGCGGATCGTGCGTCCGGCCCGCTCCATCCGACCCACGGCGGTCAGCCGATGCCGAGGACGCTGCCGAGGCCCACGGTGAGGCCCCGCGCCGACACCACGTTCGCCAGCGCCGCACGGATGCCCGCGACGTAGGCGACGTCGTCGTTGGTGTCGTGCCGGATCGTCAGCGTCTCGCCGGGTCCGCTCAGCACGACGTCCTGCACGGCCTTCACCCCGGGGAGCCGGAGCGAGTGGATGGGCACGCTGGCGACCTGCTGGCCGCGGGCGCGCTGGTCGACGTGCGGGGCGTCCACGGGACCGACCTCGCGCCGGGCGTCGGCCATCAGCTCGGCGGTGCGCACCGCGGTGCCCGAGGGCGAGTCGATCTTGCCGGCGTGGTGGGTCTCGACGATCTCGGCGGCGGGGAACCACGGTGCCGCGATCGTCGCCAGGTGGGTGCCGAGCACGGAGCCGATGGAGAAGTTCGGGACCACGAGCACCCCCTGGTCCGGGCGTTCCCGCAGCCCGGTGCGGAGCTTCGCGAGCCGGTCGAGCGACCAGCCGGAGGTGCCGACGAGCACGTTCGCGCCGCTCGACAGCGCGTTCTCCACGATCGCCGGACTGAGCGACGGCACCGTCACGTCGACCACCAGGGCCGCGCCGCCGAAGACCGACGGCGGCGCCTCGTGCGCGCCGTCCTTCGACGACAGGCGGGCGACGAGCTCGAACTCCGGGAGTTCCTCGACGACGGACGCCACGAGGCCCCCGAGACGACCGGTGGCGCCGACGACGGCGACGGGAGTGACCATGCGGTCCATCCTAGGATCGACGCATGTCAGTCGAGGTCAGGACCGTGCCGGCCGATCTGCCCGAGGTCGACGCGCTGCTCGACGCGTACCTGGACGAGCGCGCGGCGACGTTCCCGAGCGCGCAGGGCACGTACTCGCGGAAGCGCACCCCCGCGGCCGAGTTCACGCCGCCGAACGGGGTGTTCGCGGTGGCGTACGACGACGACGTCGCGGTCGGCTGCGGCGGCCTCCGTCGGATCGCGGACGGGGTCGACGCGACCGGTGCCGTCGACGTCCGGTTCGAGGTCAAGCACGTCTTCGTGGCACCGGCCGGGCGCGGCACGGGCGTCGCGACGGCCGTGATGGACCTGCTCGAGCGGGCTGGAGCCGACCTCGGTGCGACGAGCATCGTCCTCGACACGAACGACTCGCTCGTGGCGGCCGGTGCGATGTACCGCGGCCGCGGGTACCAGCGGGTCGAACCGTTCAACGACAACCCGAACGCGACCGCCTGGTACCGCAAGCCGATCGCCTGAGCCGCCACGGGCCTCCCGGCCGCGCCGCCACGGACCGGACGGGCAGCCGCTAGACGGGCTGGTCGACGGGCAGACCGGTGCGCAGCTCCACCGGCAGGTGGGCCAGGTCGTTCAGCGTGACGACCTCGGCGGGCTTCGCCGACCGGATCCGGATGATCGTGAGCGCGGTGTGGGCGACGTTCGTGCCCATCCATCGCCACTCGGGGGCTTGGAACGCCTCGCGCACGAACCAGCCGATCACGGCGTTGTGGGTGATCAGCAGGTCGTGCCGGTCCTCGCGCGCCGGGGTGAACCACTCCGACACCGCGTCGCCCATCTGGGCCTGCCCGGCGACGATCTCCTCTTCGGTGATGCCGCCGTACCAGCCCTGGTAGGCGTGCGGCATGTCCGGGGTCGGGCCCGAGGGGATGCAGTCGAACAGCAGTGTCGAGGGCTCGGGCTGGATCGACGGCAGGCGCTGCGACAGGAACGCGGCGGTCTCGCTCGGGGCCTCGAGCGGCGAGTGGTACACGCCGTCGAAGGGCACGCCGCCGAGGCGGTCGGCGATCAGGGTCGCCTGACGCTTGCCGCGTTCGGAGAGCTTGCCGTCCCGCAGGCCGTGTTCGGCGTCCTGGTGTTCGCCGTGCCGGACGAGGTACAGGTAGTGCGACATGTCCGTGCTCAGCTGCCGATCCCGATGGCCGCGGCGAGTTCGTCCTGCTGCACGGCACCGACGACCGAGGTGATCGTCGGGCGGGTGAGCAGGTCGCGCGCGAGTTCGAGCACGCCGTCGGTCGTGACACCGTCGACACGCTCGAGCGCCGTCGACAGGTCGGTGTACTCGCCGGTGCCGAGCTCGGAACGGCCGAGCCGGGTCATGCGGGCGTCGGAGTCCTCGAGCGAGAGCGTCAGCGCGCCCTCGATCTGGCCCTTGGCACGTCGGAGCTCGTCGTCGGTGATGCCGTGGTCGACCATCCGGCGGAACTCGGCGTCGACGATGTCGATGACTCCGGCGACGTTGTCCGGCGCGCACCCGGCGTAGACACCGAAGGCGCCGTTGTCCAGGTACGCGGGGGCGAACGACGACACCGCGTAGGCCAGACCGCGGCGCTCACGGACCTCTTGGAACAGGCGCGAACTCATGCCGCCACCGAGCACGGCGTTCAGGACGCTGAGTGAGGGACGGCGGTCGTCGCGCAGGTCGAGGCCCTGCGAGCCGCGGAGCATGCTGACCTGCTCGGTCGGGCGGTGCACCACGGTCAGCTTCGCCTCGACCGGGTCTGCCACGGTCTCGGGGGTGCGGCGCGGCAGCGGCTCGGCGTCCGGGGCGTCGTGGAAGACGCCGGCGACGAGCTCGCAGAACCGGTCGTGGTCGACAGCACCGGCAGCGGTCACGACGATGCCGTTCGGCGCGTAGTGCTCGCGGTAGTGGGCCAGCACCTCGTCGCGCTGGACCGCACGGATGCTGTCCGGGGTCCCGCCGATCGGACGACCGAGGGGGTGTCCGCCGAAGGCCGCGGCGAAGAACGCCTCGCCCGCGAGGTCGGCCGGATCGTCGGCGGCCATCGCGAGCTCTTCGAGGATGACCCCGCGCTCGACGGCGAAGGCGTCCGGTTCGAGCACCGAGCCGGTGACCATGTCACCGATGACGTTCACGGCCATCGGGACGTCGGTGTCCCGGACCCGTGCGTAGTAGCAGGTGTACTCCTTGGCGGTCGCAGCGTTGTGCTCACCGCCGACCGAGTCGAACGCGATGGCGATGTCGAGCGCCGATCGGGTCTCGGTGCCCTTGAAGAGCAGGTGTTCGAGGAAGTGCGTCGACCCGAACTGCCCGTCGCGCTCGTCACGCGAACCGACGCCGACCCAGAACCCGATGCTCGTCGACGCGGCACCCGGCACCGCCTCGGTCAGCACACGGACGCCCGAGGGCAGCACGGTGCGACGGACGAAGGCCCCGCCGGACGTCAGGAACGACGTGTCCGGGGCCCCGAGCGGCAGTGGCACTGGCTGGTTCATCGCAGACGAGCCTAGTGATCCGTCGATGCCGCCCGCCCAGTTTCCCGGTCTCGGTCGCGTGCCACTCGAAGTGGGGTACAGAAAATGTGGACAGACCGACTCGTCTGTCTGTCCTCCTTGTGCTACTGTTGGCCACGCCGGATCGAAAGCCCCCCTAAGTTCCGATCCGGCGGCTCGGGACATCAGTCCTGCGCGACCACCGAGTCCCCCCACTCCGGTCGCGGAGCCGATGAGTCCGAGGAGTACACGCTGTGACGGTCGATTCCCCCCAACCGGCCGTCCAGCGTCTCCCCGGCCCGAGCACGAACCTCGCGTCGCCGGACGGGTCGAGCGTCCCCCCGACTCCCCGCTCCGGCGGCGCGAAGGTCCGTGTCCTCGAGACCGCCACGCGGCTCTTCTACGAAGAGGGCATCCACAGCGTCGGCGTCGACCGTCTCATCTCCGAGGCGAGCGTCACGAAGGCGACGTTCTACAAGCACTACGGGTCGAAGGACAACCTGATCCTGGCCTACATCCGCACCCAGCACGAGCGCGTGCAGGAGCGGATGGAGCAGCTCATCGCCGACGCCGGCTCCCCCGAGCGGGCCGTCCGTGCGTGGGTCGCCGCGCTGGCCGATGACGTCAACGACCCGGCGTTCCGCGGCTGTGCGTTCCTGCACGCCGCCGCCGAGTACCACGACCCGCGCGACCCGGTCCGCCAGGTCGTCGCCGTGCACCGCGACTGGTACACCGAACGGCTAGCGACCCTGCTGCAGGAGGCCGGACACCCCCTGCCCGGCGACGGCGCCGACGAGCTCATGCTCGCGCGCGACGGTGCGATGGCCGGCGCGTACGCCGGTGACGCGATCGCCGCCACCGCTGCGCTCAACCGCGTGGTCGACCGGGTGCTCGCGGGCTGACGCCCGGCCCGCCGCCAGCGCTGTCACCGTCGGCTGTCGGCTGTCGGCTGTCGCTTTCGCGAAAGCGACAGATCACCGCGAACCGTTCGCGGCATCCTGTCGCCTTCGCGGCACGGGCGCACCCGCGCGACGCACATCTGTCGCTTCCGCGGGGCGGTCGAGGCGACCGCGGCCGGACGGGAGGCCCGTGGCGGGCCCGCACCGCGCCTCCAGGCCGTCACGTGCGAACTCCCACAGCCCCGCGTGCGCACCGAGCGCAGCCCGAGCCGGCGGGTGTTGGCTGGGGACATGGCCAACGATCCCAACTGGAACCTGCCCGACGTCCCGTCCTTCACCCTGACGAGCCCCGACTTCACCGACGGAGGCGAGCTGCCCACCTCGGCACGCGGCTCCGACGTCGGCGGTGAGGACCGCTCCCCCGCACTCGAGTGGTCGGACGCACCCGAGGGCACGAAGAGCTTCGTCCTGACCGTCTACGACCCCGATGCCCCGACCGGCTCCGGCTTCTGGCACTGGAGCCTGACCGACATCCCGGGCTCGGCGACCTCGCTCCCCGCAGGCGCCGGCACCGATGACGCCCTGCTGCCCGCGGAGGCACTCCGCCGCCGCAACGAGTTCGGCACGGACACGTTCCTCGGGGCTGCTCCGCCCGCGGGCCACGGTGCGCACCGCTACTTCTTCACGCTGAGCGCCCTCGACGTCCCCGTGCTCGAGGTCCCCGCCGACGCGACCCCCGCGGTCGTGGGCTTCATGCTCCGTGGACAACTGCTCGGGCGCGCGCAGCTCATGGGCACGCAGGAGACCCCCGCGGCCTGACGGACACGCGTGGCACGGCGCGGTGATCGTTCGCGCACAGCGACAGTTCACGCGGCGCCGTGCCCGTGAGGTGTCGCTGACGGCGAAAGCACGCGCGGCCAACGCACGCGTGGCACCTGCCCCGCAACGGCGAACGGCCGCCGCCCCGGAAGGGACGGCGGCCGTTCGTGCGTCAGGACGCGGAGAGGATCAGCCCTCGGCCGGGTCCTCGGCGTGGGCGCGGACCGTCTCGGCCGAGGTGGAGTCACCCTCGGTCTCGTCGGCCACGACCGGCGCGAGCGACAGCTTGCCGCGGTCGTCCACCTTGGTGACCTCGACGAGGACCTTCTGGCCGACGCCGAGCACGTCTTCGACGTTCTCCACGCGCTTGCCACCGGCGAGCTTGCGGACCTCGGAGACGTGGAGCAGACCGTCGCGGCCCGGGAGAAGTGACACGAAGGCGCCGAAGGTGGCGATCTTCACGACGGTGCCGAGGAACTGGTCCCCGATCTCCGGGTTGGTCGGGTTCGCGATCGCGTTGACCTGGGCACGAGCGGCCTCGGCCGACGGACCGTCGACGGCGCCGATGTAGACGGTGCCGTTGTCCTCGATCGAGATGTCGGCACCCGTGGTGTCCTGGATCCCGTTGATCGTCTTGCCCTTCGGGCCGATCAGCTCGCCGATCTTGTCGACGGGGATCTGCACCGAGATGACGCGAGGAGCGGTGTCCGCCATCTCGTCGGGGGCGTCGATGGCCTCGTTCAGCACACCGAGGATGGCCGAGCGGGCCTCCTTGGCCTGCTTGAGCGCCGCGTCGAGCACCGTCGACGGGATGCCGTCGAGCTTGGTGTCGAGCTGGATCGCGGTGACGAACTCCGAGGTACCGGCGACCTTGAAGTCCATGTCGCCGAGGGCGTCTTCCGCACCGAGGATGTCGGTCAGGGCCGCGTAGCGGGTCTGGCCGTCGACGGTGTCGGAGACCAGGCCCATCGCGATGCCGGCGACCGGGGCCTTGAGGGGCACACCGGCGTTGAGCAGCGACAGGGTCGAGGCGCAGACGGAACCCATCGAGGTCGAGCCGTTGGAGCTGAGCGCCTCGGAGACCTGACGGATGGCGTAGGGGAACTCGTCACGCGACGGCAGCACCGGCACGAGGGCGCGCTCGGCGAGGAAGCCGTGCCCGATCTCGCGACGCTTCGGCGAACCCACGCGGCCGGTCTCACCGGTCGAGTAGGGCGGGAAGTTGTAGTGGTGCAGGTAGCGCTTCTTCGTGACGGGCGACAGCGAGTCGATCTGCTGCTCCATCTTGAGCATGTTCAGCGTGGTGACGCCGAGGATCTGCGTCTCGCCGCGCTGGAAGATCGCCGAACCGTGGACGCGCGGGATCACGGCGACCTCGGCGTCGAGCGGACGGATGTCGGCGAGGCCGCGGCCGTCCATGCGGATCTGCTCGGTCAGGATGCGGCCGCGGACGACCTTCTTCGTGACCGACTTGTACGCGGCGCCGACCTGCGAGTTGGCGACCTCGGGCAGCGAGCCCGCGGTGACCTGCTCGGCGATGGCGGCCTTGACGCGCGACTTGAGCGCGTCGTCGGCGTCCTGACGCTCGGTCTTGGCGGCGATCTTGTAGACGTCACCGAGCTCGGAGAGCGCGAGGGCCTCGACGGCCGAGTAGACCTCGGGCGCGTACGGCGGGAAGACCGGGAAGTCCTGGATCTCCTTGGCCGACTGCGCAGCGAGCTTGGCCTGCGCGTCGACGAGGGACTTGAGGAACGGCTTGGCCGCCTCGAGACCCTGGGCGACGATGGCCTCGTCGGGCTTGGTGGC
The DNA here is from genome assembly GCF_013359815.1 of Curtobacterium flaccumfaciens. Taxonomy (GTDB): domain Bacteria; phylum Actinomycetota; class Actinomycetes; order Actinomycetales; family Microbacteriaceae; genus Curtobacterium; species Curtobacterium flaccumfaciens. Next base: position 116,811 of record NZ_JABMCF010000029.1, read on the forward strand.
GCCGCCCTGGATGAGGTCCCAGGCGTGCTCGGTGGCTTCCGCCTCGACCATCATGATCGCGACGTCCTCGTTGCCGGCCTCGTCCGTGACGACACGACCGGCGACGGTCAGGTCGAACACGGCGTCGGCGAGCTGCGAGGCCTTCGGGAACGCGACCCACTGGTCGCCGATGAGCGCGAGACGCACACCGGCGATCGGGCCGGAGAACGGCAGACCGGAGATCTGCGTCGACGCGGACGCGGCGTTGATCGCCAGCGCGTCGTAGAACTCGTCCGGAGCGATGCTCAGGACGGTGATGACGATCTGCACCTCGTTGCGGAGGCCGTCGACGAACGACGGACGCAGCGGCCGGTCGATCAGACGGCAGACGAGGATGGCCTCGGTCGACGGACGGCCTTCGCGACGGAAGAACGAACCGGGGATCTTGCCGGCGGCGTAGGAACGCTCCTCGACGTCGACGGTCAGCGGGAAGAAGTCGAAGCCCTCACGCGGGTGCTTGCCGGCGCTGGTGGCCGAGAGGAGCATCGTTTCCTCGTCCAGGTACGCGGCGACCGCGCCCTGGGCCTGCTGTGCGAGCCGACCGGTCTCGAACCGGACGGTGCGCTTGCCGTACTTGCCGTTGTCGATGACGGCTTCGGCGAACTTGATCTCGGGACCCTCCAAAAGGGCGCCTCCTTGATGTGTTTCCGGCAGGCCGTGGCGACGGCACTCGATGGTGCGTGCGCGCCGATCGTTCCGGACGCATGTCTGGCCAGCAGTAGAAGCACTCGGGAAACCGTTCCGGCCCGCGAGCCACCACCGATGACCAGCTCCGTGCCCGGCCTGCGCAGTGTTGTGTGTGACGTCCGGGGAATGAGTCCTCGGACACGATGGACTTTACCAGTCCTCAGGCTGTCGGCGGCGCGGCTCGCTGGACTCCTGGTGAACATCGGTAGCCTGCCGACATGCGCCTCACCCCCTCGCGGGGCGTGCTCGTCGCGGCCGCCGTGGTCGTCGGCGCGCTCGTCGCCCCGGCCCTGACCGCTGCCCCCGCGAACGCCACCGAGTACCCCACCTGGCAGGACGTCCAGCGAGCCAAGGGCAACGAGACCGCCAAGCGCGCCGAGGTGCAGAAGGTGCAGGCGGCGCTGCAGTCGGCGCAGGACGAAGCAGCCGCGAAGTCGCAGGCCGCCCTGGTGGCCTCGTCGAAGGCGGACGCGGCCGAGTCGGAGCTGGCGTCGGCCACCCAGGCCGCCACGAGCCTCCAGGCCCAGGCGCAGCACGCGAGCGAGACGGCGGACCGGGCCCAGCAGCGGGCCGGCCAACTGGCCGCGAACCTGTACCGCGACGGCAGCACGAACCAGATGACCACCCGGATCGCGACCGCGAAGAACCCGGACCAGCTGCTCTACCAGCTCGGCGCGCTCGACCAGCTGTCGGAGACCTGGTCCGGCGTGATGGACGACGCGTCCGTCGCGGCGGGCACGGCGTCCTCGCTGCACGAGCAGGCCGAGCGGGCCGAGACGGAGCGCGCGACGCGCGCGCAGGCGGCCGAGGAGCGCTCGGCCGCGGCGAAGTCGGCGGAACAGGCGGCGGACGCCGCCGTCGAGTCGACGGAGCAGCACAGCGACGAGCTGTACGCGCAGCTCGCGTCGCTCAAGGACAGCACCGCGAAGCAGGAGGCCGGGTACGAACTCGGCCAGCGGGTCGCCGCGCAGAAGGCGGAGCAGCAGCGCAAGCGGGCCGCAGCGGCTGCGGCCGAGGCGGCGGCGAACGCGGCCGCGGCGAACGCCGGCAGCAGCGCTTCCAGCGGCGGCGCGACGAGCGGCGGCACCGGCTCGTCCTACCCGAGCACCGGGGGCGTCGCCGCGGACCCCGCGGCTGCGCAGGCCTACGCACGGAGCGCGCTCGGGTCGTACGGGTGGGGCTCCGACCAGTTCTCGTGCCTGGTGTCGCTCTGGACGCAGGAGTCCGGGTGGCGGGCGAACGCCCTGAACGCCTCGAGCGGCGCCTACGGCATCCCGCAGTCGCTGCCGGCCGAGAAGATGGCGGTCGCCGGAGCCGACTGGCGCACCAACGCGAACACGCAGATCGACTGGGGGCTCGCGTACATCAAGAGCGCCTACGGATCACCCTGCGGGGCGTGGGGCCACGAGATGAGCGTCAACCCGCACTGGTACTGAGCCAGGGGCCAGCCGGCGGTCAGTGACCGAGGCCGCCGAGCAGGCTCGCGAAGTCCGGCGTCGCGGGGAGCGCGTCGGCTTCCTGCGGGGCCCGCCTGGAGGCCCGGATCGCCCAGGCCAGGTCGGCTCCGGCCCGGCGGATGCGACCGTCCAGGGCGGCGGCGTCACCGTCGGTCCCCCAGTCGTCGGTCGCGGCGAAGACCCCGGTGGGCACGATCGCGGCACGCAGGTACGCGAAGACCGGCCGGAGGGCGTGGTCGATCGCGAGGGAGTGCCGCGAGGTCCCGCCGGTGGCACCGAGCAGGACGGGCATGTCGGCCATCGAGTCCTTGTCGAGCACGTCCAGGAACGACTTCGCCAGTCCGCTGACGCCCGCGGTGAAGATCGGCGTGACGAACACGACGGCGTCGGCCTCGACCACGGCGGCCATCGCTGCGGAGAGCGCCGGGGCCGCGAAGCCGGTGAGCATGGCGTCGGTGATCTCGTGCGCGAGCGGCCGGAGTTCGACGTGCACGACGTGTGCCGGGGTGCCCTCGGCGACGAGCGACGTGACGGCGGCCTCCCCCAGACGGTCGGCGAGCAGGCGGGTGGAGCTGGGCTCGGAGAGTCCGGCGGAGACGACGGCGATGGTGGTCATGATGCTTCCCGACTTTCGATGCGTTTGCATGAACCTAACATCCAACCGGGCTCCCCTCGCAACCATTCCCGCCATCGAACAGCGTGCCGATCGGTCACGACTCCCCGCGCGGTGACTGCGGAGCGGTCACGAACTGTCGACTGGGACCGTTGTGGCCGACGAGTCGTGACCGCCGCACGAGCGCGGGCGACGTGTCGTGACCGACCTCGCGACCGACCGAGGACGGAGCGCGGTCGGGGCGGGGCCCCGCCGAGCGCCGAACGCCCCGCGGAACGAAGAACGCCCCGGTCCTCTCGAAGAGGTCCGGGGCGTTCGGTCAAGCGTGTGTCGGTCGACTAGCGACGCAGGCCGAGGCGCTCGATGAGCGTGCGGTAGCGGGCGATGTCGACGTCGGAGAGGTAGCCGAGGAGACGGCGACGCTGACCGACCATGAGGAGCAGGCCACGACGCGAGTGGTGGTCGTGCTTGTGCTCCTTGAGGTGCTCGTTCAGGTCGTTGATACGACGCGTCAGAACGGCGACCTGGACCTCGGGGGATCCGGTGTCGCCCGGGTGGGTCGCGTACTCTTCGATGATCTCCTGCTTGACCTGTGCGTCAAGTGCCATGGTGATCCCCTTCCTGTCCGTTGCGCGGTGCCCGTGCCTGATGCACGAGCGCTCTTTGTCCGCGGCCGTTCGACGGCAACCGCACAAGACTACCAGAGTCCTAGGCGGTCCTGGGGTGCAGACGGCGTCGACGACGACGCTCCGGCAACAGGCTGCGGACGAGTCCGACCAGCGTCGCGCCGAGCAGTCCGCCGAGGCCGTTCGACAGCACGTCGCGCGGGTCCGCGACGCGGTACGGGAGGTAGGTGGCCTGCGCGAACTCGATGCCGGTCGACAGCGCGACCGCGACGAGCGCGCCGAGGATCCACCAGCGCCGGGGCAACCACAGCGCCGCGAGCATCCCCACGGGCACGAACATCGCGATGTTGGCGAGGAACTCGGTGCGCTCGTACGTGAACCAGGCACCGTGCGGCAGCTGCTGCACCCAGGCGATCGCGTGCAGCACGAGGGAGTTCTGGGCCGAGGTGAAGACCTGCGGGGTCAGCGTCATCCGCCAGATCACCCAGGCGTAGCCCGCGGTCAGGGCGAGGAGGAGGAGTCGACGGAACATCCGCACAGTGTGCTGCACGGTCCTGCGCGGTCGCTGGAGCGCTCCTGTCAGCCGTCGGTACGACACCTGGGCGATCGCGGATCGGCGCTGGTCAGGACTCCCCCGCACCTGTCAGCATGGGTCCGGGCGCGATCGGTGCCCGCACCACCGACACCGCACGGTCAGATCAGGAGCACCGCAGCATGCCGGAGCACGAGGCACCCAGCACCCCACGCCGCAACCGCACCGGCGGCCTGCGGCAGTGGGGGTGGATCGCCGCTGCGGCCGTCGTCGTCGCCGCGGTCGTCACGACCCTCGTGGTCGTCGGCCCGTGGAACGGCGGCCAGCCGGACGGCGACCGTACCCCGAGCGGCCGCAGCGTCGCCGAGCGGAAGTCCGCGGCCGAGGCGTTCCCGGGCGGGCTCGCGCGCCAGCCGACCGCCGTGAACCAGGCCGGCCTCCGCGAGCGCCAGGCCCGGGCCGAGGGCGACGCCGAGACCGCCGAGCAGATCGCGGTGATCGCCGACCAGCCGATCGCGACCTGGCTGACGAACACCTCGCGGGCCGAGACCCGCTCGACGATCCGGTCGGTGGTCAGCACGGCGGAGGAACGTGGGGGCACCCCCGTGTTCGTCCTCTACAACATCCCGGACCGTGACTGCGGCAGCTACTCGAAGGGCGGCACAGAGGACGACGCCTACCTGCCGTGGGTCCGGTCCGCCGTCCGTGCGATGGCCGGTTCGCACGCCGTCGTGCTCGTCGAACCCGACTCGATCGCCCAGATCCAGAACTGCGAGCGGCTGCGCGACGAACGCCTGCCCCTGCTGCGGAAGGCCGTCGACGCGCTGACCGGCCACGGGCTCACCGTGTACCTGGACGGCGGCAACGAGAACCGCGTGCCGACCGCGACCATGGCGGACTGGCTGCGGCAGGCCGGCGTCGACGAGGTGCAGGGCTTCTTCACGAACGTGTCGAACTTCTACCGCGTCGACCAGGAGCGCGCGTACGCCGACGAGCTCGCCGACGCGATCGGCGGCGACCCGCACTTCGTCATCGACGTCTCGCGCAACGGGCAGGGGTGGCGGGGCACCTGGTGCAACCCCGAGGGTGCCGGCCTCGGCCAGGAGCCGCACGTCACCGGCGGCAGCACCCGACTCGACGCCCTGCTCTGGGTGAAGACGCCGGGGCTCAGCGACGGCACCTGCAACGGTGGCCCCGCAGCCGGCCAGTGGTGGGAGTCGTACGCGCTGGCCCTCGTCGAGCACCGCAAGCGCGACTGACCGCCGCCCGACAGCCCGCGCAGGGCCGTGTCGGTGCCCGGTGGTTGCATGTGCGCATGACCGCGACCGACCGCATCCGCTCCGTCGTCCCGCCCTACCTGCTCCGCGCCGTCGCCGGTGCCGACGCGTTCCCCCGGGCGGCCTCGGCGGCACGCACCGCACTGGCCTCGCTCGACGCCGTGCAGGCGCCGAAGCACGAGCACCTGGTCGCACCGCGCGGCGTCAGCGGCGCCGTCGACCGCTCGCCGCAGCGGACGATCACCGACGCGCACGGCACCACGACGCTGCCCGGCACCGTCGTCCGGCGCGAGGGTGACGCCGACTCCGGTGACGCCGCGGTCGACGAGGCGTACGCGGGCCTCGGCGCCACGCACGCCTTCTGGCTCGAGGTGTTCGACCGGGTGTCGATCGACGGTGCCGGGCTCCCCCTCGACGCGACCGTGCACTACGGCCAGGACTACGACAACGCCTACTGGGACGGCCGCCGGATGGTGTTCGGCGACGGCGACGACGAGGTGTTCCGCCGCTTCACCGTCGCGCTCGACGTCATCGGCCACGAGCTCGCGCACGGCGTCACCCAGTACACGGCCGACCTGACCTACCAGGGCCAGTCGGGCGCCCTCAACGAGTCGATCAGCGACGTCTTCGGCTCCCTGGTCGCCCAGTACGCGGCGGGGCAGACGGCGGAGCAGGCGAGCTGGCTCATCGGCGAGGGGCTGTTCACCGACGCCGTGCAGGGCGACGCGCTCCGGTCGATGCGGGCCCCCGGCACCGCGTACGACGACCCGGTGCTCGGGAAGGACCCGCAGCCGGCGACCATGTCCGGCTTCGTCCTCACCACGGACGACGCCGGTGGGGTCCACACGAACTCCGGCATCCCGAACCACGCGTTCTTCCTGGCGGCCACGGCCATCGGCGGCCCCGCGTGGCTGGGTGCCGGCGCCGTCTGGTGGGACGCCCTGACGTCGGCCGAGGTGACCGCCTCGATCGACTTCGCGGGCTTCGCCACCGTCACCGTCGACGCGGCCGGGCGGCGGTTCGGGGACGGTTCCGCCGAGCAGACCGCGGTCCGTCAGGCCTGGCAGCAGGTGGGCGTGCTCGACTGAGCAGGCCACCCGGGCGTACCGTCGGGGCCATGCGCATCGAGGTCCGCCGCTCCGGGGGCTTCGCCGGCACCACACGACGCTGGCGGGTCGACACCGACACGAGCAGCGACCCCACGGCATGGTCCGACGTCGTCGACGCGCTGCGGCGCACCCCGGCACCGACGGCTGCGCCCGTCCCCGACGACTTCAGCTGGACGATCACCGTCGAGCGCACCACCGTGACGATCCCTGGTCGCCGCCTCGACGGCCCGTGGGCCGACCTGGTCGCGCGGGTGCGGTCCGAGGGCGACCCGACCTGAGCCGGGAGGCCCGTGGCGGGCCCGCACCGGGCCTCCCGTCCGCCCCGCGTGGACGCCACCGCCCACCGATCGTGCGCAGGAACGGTCGCGTGGGACCGACGGACCCGACCGTTCCTGCGCACGAAGTGCGCGGGGACACGCGCGCGACCGTCAGTCGACGTCGATGACCGTCAGGCGACGGGTCGGACGCGTCATCGCGACGTACACCGCGGCGGCGGCACGGGCGGCGTCGGCACCCACGCCGTCCGGGTCGACGAGCAGCACGCCGTCGAACTCCAGACCCTTGGCGTCCGCACCCGTCAGCACCGTGAGCGAGCCGGCGTTCGGCGAGGCGAGGCCCCGGACGTCCGCCTCGGTGCGGGCGAGCCGCTGCCGGACCGTGTCGACCTGGGCCTCGGGCACGATGACGCCGATGGTGCCGGATCCGATCCGGGCACGCTCGGCGTCGGCAACGGCCACGACTGTGTCGAGCAGGTCGGCCCGGGCGACGCGGACGCGCTCGACGGGGTCACCGTCTCGAACGGCCTCGTTGCGGGTGACCGTGAGGCCGGCGCTGTCCGCGAAGGCCCCGGCGGCCTCGACGATGGAGCGCGGGGTGCGGTAGTTCACCGTGAGCTGCTCGATGCGGTGGTCGAGCGGCACCTGCGGCGCACGGCCGCGTCGGCGACGCGCGAGCGCCCCGATGACGTCGTCCCAGGTGCGTGCGGCACCGGGCGAGGAACCCTGCGCCATGTCGCCGACGATCGTGAAGGAGCGCAGCGGGTTGCGGCGGGCGAGCACGCGCCACTGCATCGGCGAGAGCTCCTGCGCCTCGTCGACGACGATGTGCCCGTAGGTCCACTCGCGGTCATCGGCGGCGCGCTCGGCCGTGGAGCGGGGGTCGCCGCCCTCGGCGAACGAGCCGGCGACCTGCTCGGCGCTGACGATGCCCTCGACACCCATGTTCTCGATCGCCTGGCGGGCGTTCTCGATGTCGCGGTTCCGGCTGGCCTTCGCCGCGCGCTTGGCGGCGCCGCCGGTCGGGTCGAACGGGCCGAGCAGTTCGGCGGCCTCGTCGAGCAGGGGGACGTCCTCGACGGTCCAGGCCGTCCCGCGGGCGCGCTGCAGCAGGGCGCGGCGCTCCGGGGTCCAGTCGGGGGTGAGCGAGGCGAGCCAGTTCGGCCGGGCGTAGAGGTCCTCGAGGAACTTCTCCGGCGGCAGCGGCAGCCACGCGGTGTTGAGCAGCACGCGGGCGTCGTACGAGCTCCGGATGTCCTCGCGCAGGACCTTCTCGTCGGCCTCGTCCACCGTGGTGCCGCGCTCCCGCAGCTGCTCGGCGAGCAGGCGGGTCATCGCGTCGAGGGCGGTCTTGTTGAACGTGACGCGGGCGGCGTTGTGCGGCTTGCCGCGGTCCTGCGCACGCTTCATGGCGTCGGCGACGAGCTGCGGCGGCACGACGAGCCGCTCGCCCTCGATGTCGAGCGTGACCGACTCGGTCGGCACGACCTGGCGCGAGCGCACGGCCCGGCGCAGCAGTGACGCCATCTGCGCGGCGCCCTTCACGGCGGCGACGTCGCGGGTGTCGTGCGTCGTCGCGTGCACGCCCGGGTAGAGCGAGCCGAGCGACGCCATCACGACACCGGTCTCGCCGAGCGACGGGAGCACCTGCTCGATGTAGGTCAGGAACGCCGGGGACGGGCCGACCATGAGCACGCCGGAGCCCCGCAGCCGCTCGCGGTAGGAGTAGAGCAGGTAGGCGGCGCGGTGCAGCGCCACGGCGGTCTTGCCGGTGCCGGGGCCGCCCTGCACGATGAGCACGCCCTCGAGCGGGGAGCGGATGATGCGGTCCTGCTCACCCTGGATCGTCGCGACGATGTCGGTCATCCGGCCGGTGCGTTCGGCGGTCACCGCGGCGAGCAGCGCCCCCTCGCCCTGCAGGTGGGTGCGCTCGTCGTCGTAGAGCGAGGCGTCGAACACCTCGTCCTCGACGCCGACCACGCGACGGCCCTGCAGGGACAGGTGCCGGCGGGAGCGCATGCCCATGGGGTGCGCTGCGGTGGCCTGGTAGAAGGCGCTCGCACCGGGGACGCGCCAGTCGAGCAGCAGCGGCCGGTGCTCGGCGTCGCGGAGCCCCACGCGGCCGATGTAGCGGAAGGTGTCGTCGGGGTTGTCGGGCTCGGCGACCTCGAGCCGGCCGAAGACCAGACGGTCCCCCACCCGCTCGAGCGTCGCGACGGTGTCCTCGTAGAGCCGCGCGTACGCGTCGCGCTCGCTGCGGCTCTGGTGGTTCCCGCCGACCGCCTGTCGGCGGGTCTCGGCGAGGCGCTGTTCGGCCTCGGCGGTCAGCTCGTCGAGACGACGGAAGAGGCCGTCGACGTAGCCGCGTTCACGGTCGATCTCGGTCGGTTCGGACACACGCAACCCTTCGGGAAGAGGGGGAACCAGTGTACTGCCCACCGGGAGCCCCGCTGTCCCCGAAGGGTCGCGTCGGAGTCACATCTCTTCGTGCGTGTCCGGGTCGCCGTCCCACAGACGATCGCGCTCGAGCGCGGAGATCGCCTGCACCTCGTCGTCGGTCAGCTCGAAGCCGAAGACGTCGAGGTTCTCCTTCTGGCGGGCGGCGTCGCCCGACTTCGGCACCGGCACGGCACCGAGCTGGACGTGCCAGCGCAGCACGACCTGGCCGGGGGCCACACCGTGCGCCGCGGCGGCGTCGACGATCGGCTGCTCGGTGAGCAGTTCCGACCGCTTCGCGAGCGGGCTCCAGCTCTCGGTCACGATGCCGAGCTCCTGGTGCACCTTCCGCAGTTCCGCCTGGGGGAAGTACGGGTGCAGCTCCACCTGGTTGACGGCCGGGGCGACCCCGGTGGCGTCGACGATGCGGCGGAGGTGCTCCGGCGTGAAGTTCGAGACGCCGATCGAGCGGACCTTGCCGCTGTCGCGGAGGTCGACGAACGCCTTCCAGGTGTCGACGAACTTGTCCACCGACGGGTTCGGCCAGTGGATCAGGTACAGGTCGACGTGGTCGAGCCCTAGGTTGCCGAGGGTCTCGTCGATCGAGCGGTGCGCCTCGTCGTAGCCGTGGTGCCGTCCGGGGAGCTTCGACGTGACGACGAGGTCCTCGCGCGCCACCTCGGACTCACGGACCGCCTTGCCGACGGCGTCCTCGTTGCCGTAGTTCAGCGCCGTGTCCAGCAGCCGGTAGCCGCTCGCGATCGCGGTGCCGACCGCCGCCGCGCCCTCGTCGCCGTTCAGGCCGTAGGTGCCGAGGCCGAGCTCCGGGAACCGGTGGCCGTCGTTCAGCTCGATCGTCGGGGCACCGACCTGCATCAGCGGACCCCGAGCAGGTCGATCACGAAGATGAGGGTCTTGCCGGACAGGAAGTGGCCGCCACCGGCCGGGCCGTAGGCGAGCTCCGGCGGGACGACGAGCTTGCGGCGACCGCCGACCTTCATGCCGGGGATGCCCTCCTGCCAGCCGCGCACCAGGGCCGCGAGCGGGAAGTCGATGGGCTCGCCGCGGTTCCAGGAGCTGTCGAACTCCTCGCCGGTCTCGTACTCGACGCCGGCGTAGTGGACCTTGACGGTCGAGCCGGCGGACGCTTCCTCGCCGGAACCCTCGACGATGTCGGTGATGACGAGCTCGGTGGGGGCGGGGCCCTCGGGGGCGTCGAACTCGGGCTTGCTGTTCAGGTCAGTCATGCGGATCAGTCAACCAGAGCGCGCACCGGGCACGCGCAACGAGCGTCCAGCCCGCAGAATGGTTCCACCGTGACACCATCGACTCCCGCACCGCCGCGCCGCCGCCTGCTCGCCGACCTCACCCCGCTCCGCCGCTCCCCCGCCTTCGCACGGCTCTGGGCCGGCACGGCGATCGCCGGCATCGGCACCCAGATGACCACCGTCGCCGTCGGGCTCGAGGTCTACGAGATCACCCGCTCGACCTTCGCCGTGGCCCTGGTCGGTGTCATCGCGCTCGTGCCGATGATCGTCGCCGGCCTGTACGGCGGCATGCTCGCGGACGCCTTCGACCGACGCCTCGTCGCGCTCGTGTCGTCGATCATCGCGTGGGTCGCCGTCGCCCTGATCGCCACGCACGCCTGGCTCGACCTGCACAGCGTCGCACTGCTCTACGTGCTCGCGACGGTGAACGCGGTGGCCGCCACCGTCAGCAACGCCTCCCGCTCGGCCATCGTCCCCCGGCTCGTCGGCACCGACCTGCTGCCCGCGGCGAGCGCCCTGGGCGGGATCGCGTCCGGGTTCCAGGTCACCGTAGGACCGGCGATCGCCGGCGTGCTCATCGCGACCGTCGGGTTCGCGCCGACGTACACGATCGACGTCGTGCTGTTCACGTTCGCGTTCCTCGGGGTGTTCACGCTGCCCCGGATGGCCGCCGACCACGATGCACTGCGGCCCGGGCTCGGCTCGCTCATCGAGGGCGCGAAGTTCCTGCGGCGGTCGCGCAACATCACGATGACGTTCGTGCTCGACATCATCGCGATGACCTTCGGGCAGCCGCGTGTGCTGTTCCCCGCGATCGGCGCGCTCGTCATCGGCGGTGGGTCGATCACCGTCGGCACCCTGACCGCCGCGTACGCGATCGGGGCACTGCTGTCGAGCGTGTTCTCCGGGCCGCTCGGGCACGTCCGACGCCAGGGTGAGGCCGTCGGCTGGGCCATCACGGCGTACGGCGGGGCGATCGCGGCGTTCGGTGTGGTCATCGCGCTGGCGCACGTGCTCGGCGGCCGCTCTGGTGAGGCGTTCGGCGTCGAGATCCTGCCGGCGCTCGGGCTCGCGGCGCTGTTCCTGGCGATGGCCGGCGGTGCGGACAACGTCAGCTCGGTGTTCCGGAACACGATCCTGCAGGCGGCGTCGCCGGACGGCATGCGCGGTCGGCTGCAGGGCATCTTCATCGTCGTCGTCACGGGCGGCCCACGGCTCGGCGACCTGTACGCCGGCCTGGTCGTCGCGGCCGGCATCGCGTACCCGCCGGTCATCGGCGGCGTGCTGATCATCGGCCTCGTCGCGCTGCTCCTCCGGATGGTCCCGTCGTTCCGCCGCTACGACGCCCTGCACCCCCACGCCAACTGACCGCGGGCCGCGGTCGAGTGCGGGTCCGCAAGACACCGGTGTTCGCACGTCGAACACCCGCGTTCCGCGGTGCAAAGCGTGAACACCGGTGTCTTGCAGGAGCTCGCGACGCGACCGAAGGGCGGACGGGAGGCCCGGGGCGGGCCCGCCACGGGCCTCCAGGCCGTCACGTGTCGGGTACCGTACGACACATGCCGGACAGCGCATCGCGCGACCTCCAGCGGACGGGAGTCCGCGCCGTCGTCCGGCGCACCTACCACTCGGTGATCCGGCACCGCGTCGTCGACGCGGCCGCGTCGCTGACGTTCTTCGCGCTCCTGACGGTGTTCCCGACCGCGCTGGCGGTCGTGTCGGCGCTGTCGATCGTCGACCGCAAGGGCGACAGCCTGACCGACATCGTCGAGGTCCTCGGGTTCATCGTGCGGCCGGAGACCGCCCAGCACCTCGAGGGGCCGCTCCGGCAGCTGCTGACCCTGGACAACCCGTGGCTCGGGTTCACGATCGGCGTCGTGCTGACGCTCTGGTCGCTGTCCGGCTACGCGACGGCGTTCGGACGGGCGATGAACACCGCCTACGAGGTCGAGGAGGGCCGGCGGATCTGGAAGTTCCGCAGCATGATGCTCCTCGTCACGCTGCTCGTCATGGTCGGCGGTGCCGTCGCCATCGTCATCCTGCTCGGGACACCGACCATCTCCGAGGCCGTGATCCGGCAGCTCGGGTGGGCGCCCTGGATCGACGACGTGTGGAACGTGGTGAAGTGGCCGGTGCTCGCGGCCGACCTCGTCGTGATGGTGGCGGTGCTCTACTACGCGACGCCGAACGTGAAGACCCCGCAGCTGCGGTGGGTGTCGGCCGGTGCCGCGTTCGCGATCGTGACCTGGGCCATCGCCACGGTGGGGTTCGCGCTCTACGTGGAGACCCTCGGTGGCGGGAACCGCGCCTACGGGTGGCTCGGTGGCGCGATCCTGCTGCTCGTGTACCTGTACATCTCGAACTTCGTGCTCGTGGTCGGCGGGGAGCTCGACTCCGAGGTGATCCGGATGCGGCAGCTGCTCGCCGGCATCGAGGCGGACGAGTCGATCCGGCTGCCGCTGCGCGACGTCACGCGGAACTTCACGCTCGCGCGCTGGCGGGACCAGGACATCGCAGCCGCGCAGCACGTCCGGGCCGAGGCCGCGCGGGTGGCCGAGGACGAGGACGATGAGCTGACCCCGAACGAGGAGCACCTGCGGGCGATGGCGCAGCAGGTGCGGGTGGGCGAGCGGCCGTTGCCCTGACGGGTCTGCGCTTCTGCGTGTGCGCGCGGCGTCAGCGCTTGCGCGCCTCGGCGTCCAGCATCTCCTCGGTGACGATCGGGATCGCACCCGTCGCCAGCTCGATGCCCGACAGCCGTGCCGGGCTGAGCACGCGCATGACCTGGTCCTCGTCCATCAACCCAGCGGCCACGACGAGCGTCGAGATCGGCGTCGAGGTGGTCAGCGCCGTGTGCGCGATCGACGCCGCGGCCGCGTACCCGATGTACGGCGTCAGCGCGGTGACGACGCCGACGTTCGTGTCGACCTGGGCCGCGAGCTTCGCCTCGTTCGCCTCGATGCCGACGACGCAGTGCTCGCGCAGGGTCGCGCAGCCGCGGGACATCCACTGCAGCGACTGCAGGATCGAGTGGGCGATGATCGGCTCGAAGGCGTTGAGCTGGAGTTGCCCGCTCTCCGCCGCCATCGTCACGGTGGTGTCGGCCCCGGCGACCGCGTAGGCGATCTGGTTCACGACCTCGGGGATCACCGGGTTGACCTTGCCCGGCATGATCGACGAACCGGCCTGGCGAGCCGGCAACGTGATCTCGCCGAGACCCGCCTGCGGGCCGGACGACAGCAGCCGCAGGTCGTTGCAGATCTTCGAGAGCTTGGCGGCGCTGCGCTTCACCGTGCCGGACAGGGTCATGAACGCACCGGCGTCGCTCGTCGCCTCGATGAGGTCGGGGGCGGTGACGACGTCGATGCCGCTCGCCTCCTGCAGCTGCCGGCGGACCTCGTCGCGGTAGAGCGGATCCGCGGTGATCCCGGTGCCGATCGCCGTCGCGCCGAGGTTCATCTCGGCGAGCAGCGGCATCACCTTGCGGAGCAGGTCAGCGTCCTCCTGGATCGTGTGCGAGAACCCGGTGAACTCCTGCCCGAGGGTCATCGGCACCGCGTCCTGCAGCTGCGTCCGGCCCACCTTCAGCACGTCGGCGAAGGCGCGGCCCCGCTCGGCGAACGCCGCCGAGAGTTCCTCGAGCTGCACGATCAGACGACGGACCCCGAAGATCATCGCGATCTTGATGCTCGTCGGGTAGGTGTCGTTCGTCGACTGGCTGCGGTTCACGTGATCGATCGGGTGCAGGTACGCGTAGTCGCCCCGCTCCCGCCCGAGGAGTTCGAGGGCCCGGTTCGCGAGTACCTCGTTCGTGTTCATGTTCGTGCTCGTGCCGGCGCCGCCCTGCACGACGTCGACGACGAACTGCTCGCGGAGTGCCCCGTCGCGGACTTCCTGCGCTGCACGGTCGATCGCGTCGGCGCGCTCCTCGTCGAGGACACCGATCGCCCGGTTCGCCCGCGCCGCCGCCTGCTTCACGGTGACGAGCGCCTCGATGAGGTCCGGGTACACGGCGATCGGCACGGAGGTGATCGGGAAGTTCTCCAGTGCCCGCAACGTGTTGATGCCCCAGTACGCGTCGTTCGGGACCTCCCGTGATCCCAGCGAGTCGCTCTCGGTCCGCGTCGTCGTCGTCACAGGTGCCTCCTCGTTGCCGGTCACACGTCGAGGCTAGTCCCGTCCGTCCGGCCGGTCCGGGAACGCGCCGGGGCTGTGCGGAGCGGGCGGCGCGGGCGGCGTGCCGCCCACGGGCCTCCCGTCCGACCCGCCCACGCGAGCGGGCGGAATGCCTCGGTCGACTCGGCAACGCACGCTGGCATTTCGCCCACTCGACCGGGGACGGCCTGGAGGCCCGGTGCCAGGCCGCCACGGGCCTCCCGTCCGTCCGCCCGCGCACTTCGTGAGCAGAAGGGTCGGGTTCCACACGGCGACGCGACATCTTCTGCTCGCCAAGCGCGCCGCCCGCGCGAGCGGGCGAAATGGCGTGGTCGCCTTCGCGACGCACGGCGGCATTTCGCCCGCGCGCCCGCGACGGACGGGAGGCCCGGTGCCAGGCCGCCACGGGCCTCCCGTCCGACCGCTCGCGCACTTCGTGAGCAGAAGAGGTCGGGTCACGGACGGCGACTCGACATCTTCTGCTCAC
>NZ_JABMCF010000030.1 GCF_013359815.1 Curtobacterium flaccumfaciens
AGACGCCGCCGGCCTGCTGAACAAGACCTTCGGCACCGACGCCGTCAAGCGCGGCCTCCTCGTCGGCACCGCCACCATCACCGCACAGATCAAGTAACACCCCGCACCACCACAATCGGCCCGGACCACGCAGCAGCGCGGTCCGGGCCGACTTGCGTTGCGCGAACCGCCGGCGGCCGCCGTCGTCACGGGCTGGGCGACACCTCACGTGCTCACGTTCGCGTGGTCTGTCGCTCAGCGCAAAATCCGCCCCCGCGCCGCACCGCGCCACCGCTCAGCGGCGCCGCCACCACCGCCGCGGCTTCGCCTCGAGCCGTGCCTGCTCCGCAGCCCGCGCGGCCGAAGCCATGCGCACCTCGCGGCGCTCCCGCCAGGCGAGCACCTCGGCCTCGACGTCGCGCATCGGCGTCACCACCGGCGGCCCGCCGAGCAGCTGCCGCCGGGCTTCCTTCACCCGCGCGTTGAAGTCCACGAGGACGTCCCGCACGTCGGACTCCAGCGACAGCGCGTCGAGTGCGTCGTCGAGTTCGGCGTCCTCGGTCCGGAGTGCCAGGGCCGGCGGCGCGATGCCCCGGATGTCCTCACGCTCGATCTTCGACTTGATCCACCAGTCCGGGTCGTGCTGCCCGTCGAGGCCCGGCAGCGGCTTGCCGTGGTACGGGTTGCCCTCGAAGACCCCGCGGCGCTCGGCCTCCGCGATCTGGGCCCGGGCGTGCGCGGCGACGTCGGCGGCCTTGAGCAGCCGACGTTCCTCACGTTCCGACCGCACCTCGTCGGGGTCGAGCGACCCCCGCTCGATCTCCTGGTCGACGAGCTGCTGGTAGCGGTAGCGCGCGGCTCTGCGGAGCCGGTCCATCCGTGCATCGACGTCGTTCATCGTCAGACCATGATGCCCCGCGCCCCCGACGGTTCGTCCAGCCCGGTCAGGACTTCTCTGAGACTTCTTCGATGGTCAGCGCGGCCTGGATGAGGGCCAGGTGCGACAGACCCTGGGGGATGTTGCCCATGAAGTCCCCGTCGACGGCACTGAGCATCTCGCTGAACAGGCCGACGTCGTTCGCCTGCGCGACCATGTCGTCCATCAGCTGCTTCGCGTCGTCGACCCGTCCGACGCAGGCGAGAGCCGCAGCGAGCCAGAACGAGCACGCCACGAACGGCGATTCCTCGTCTTGGATGCCGGAGTACCGGTACACGAGCGGGCCGTGCTGCAGCTGCTCCTCGATCGCCCGGATCGTGGACTCCATGCGCGGTCCACGGTCGAACGCCGACATCGCGTGCAACAGGATCGAGCAGTCGAGCGCGTCGGTGCCCGGGTACATGACGTAGTGGCCGAGCTCCTCGTTCCACCCGTTCTCGGCGACCCAGTCCTCGATGAGCTCGCGGTTCTCGATCCACTTCTCGCGCGGGCCGTCGATCATCCCCGCGTCGTGCAGCTCGACCGCGGCGTCGAGCGCCTGCCAGCAGCCGATCTTGCTCGTCGTGTAGTGCTGCGCCTCCTGCAGCTCCCACATGCCCGAGTCGGGCTCCGGCCAACGGTGGCACGCGTCGTCGGCCAGGTCCTGCAGCACCGAGGCCGTCTTGCGGTCGAGGACGTTGCCGGCTCGGACGTACTGGCGCATGATCTCGAACACGTCGCCCCAGACCCCGAGCTGCAGCTGGTCACCGGCGCGGTTGCCGATCGTGACCGGCCCGATGCCGTTCCAGCCCGGGACGTCACGCTCCTCGACGGTGTCGCTCTTCGACCCGTCGAGCCCGTAGAAGATCGGCATCGTCTCGTCGTGCTCGGCGATCGTGCGCATCACCCACGACACGGCGGCGTGCGTCTCCTCGCGCAGGCCGAAGCGGGTGAGCGCGTGCACCGTGTACGCCAGGTCGCGCACCCAGGCGAACCGGTAGTCCCAGTTCTTCCCGCCGGTGCGGTCCTCGGGCAGGCTCGTCGTCGGGGCTGCGGCGATGGCGCCGGTGGGGGCGAAGATCAGGAGCTTCAGGGCGAGGGCGCTGCGCTGGACCGCGTCCGACCAGGGGCCGTCGTAGCTGAACTCCTTCGACCAGGTCGCCCAGTTCTCGATCGTGCGGTCGACGCCCTCGAGGGTGCGCTCGGGCTCGGGCAGGAAGATCGGTTCGTCGTACGTGCCGACGATGGTCAGGATCGACTTCGAGCCCTCGGTCGTCGAGAACCGTCCGGAGAACCGGGGGCCGTCGTCGTGCACCGGTTCGAAGCCCTGCTCCACGATCGCGATGGTCACGCCGTCGATGCCGATCACCGTGCCGTTCGCGGTGTCGAGTCGGCGCGGTTCCGCCGTGTTCAGGATCGTGCCGGGCACGACCGCCCACTCCATCTCGACCGACCCTTCGACCCCCTGCACGCAGCGGCCGATCTCGGCCCACGGCAGGCGTCCGGCCACACCGGTGACCATGGCGTCGGTCACGGTGGCGGTGCCGGACGGGGTCGTCCACGTCGTCACGAGCACGTTCGTCCCCGGCAGGTAGGCGCGGGACACCTGCGCCTGGTCGTCCACCGGCCGCAGGGCGACGTGTCCGCCGTGCTCGGCGTCGACGATGCTCGCGAACACCGGCGGCGAGTCCATCGACGGGATCGGCAGCCAGTCGATCCGGCCGTCGAGCGCGATGAGGGCGACCGTCCGCCCGTCGCCGATCGCGCCGTACGAACGGAGCGGGACGTACCCGTTCGTTCGTTCCTCGTTCTCGGTCGCGTCGGGGGTGTCTCGCGTGCGCTCGGTCATGCGTCCAGCCTGCCCCGGCCCCGGTGGCGACCATCAGGCGGACGTACCCCTCGTGGAGAACGCACGCCGGGCCTCCCGCCTGTGGAGAACCGCCGGAGCACCCCCCGCGCACCGCCGGAACACCCAAGGACAACCGTCGGCGAACCCCCGGCGCCCAGCCGACACGCCCACGCGACTTGCGCATCCCGGGCGTGTCGCACTAGCGTCGTGCTCCTGCCGATCGGCAGACCGCCCGCCCCGGGCACACCGGAAGGACCGCGCATGCGCACCGTGCAGCACAACGAGGAACGCGTCGAGCTCCAGCTCGCCGCGGCCGCCGTGCTGCCCGAGCAGCAGTGGTCCCTCCGCTATCCCGCGTAGGCACGCGACGTCCCACGACGCCCCGTGCCCACCCGGCCCGGGGCGTTCGTCAGCACCGCTTCCTTCCGTCCGCCACGTCCGGCGACGACCAGGAGGCCCGGCGTACGACCGTCTCGGACCGTCACCTCGACCGTCACGAAAGCGAGACGACTCCATGAAGAAGATCAACGACCGATTGCTCAGCTGGGCCTCGATGCTCGAGGACAACACCGAGCAGCAGGCCCGCACGACCGCGCGCATGCCGTTCGTGTTCCCGCACCTGGCCCTCATGCCCGACGCACACCTGGGCCTCGGGGCCACCGTCGGGTCGGTCATCCCGACCCTCGGCGCGATCATGCCGGCGGCCGTCGGCGTGGACATCGGCTGCGGCATGATCGCGGTCCGCACGCAGTTCACCGCCACCGACCTGCCCGCCGACCTGCAGGGGCTGCGCGAGCAGATCGAGCGCGCGATCCCGCTGTCGGCCGGTGCGTCGAACCGGAAGATCGTGGCGACCGCCGTACCCCGGATCGCCGAGCTCGAGGCGATGGCCGAGACCGCGGGGTTCGACCCCGACGGCGTGCACGGCGGCTGGCGGAACCAGCTCGGCACGCTCGGCTCCGGCAACCACTTCATCGAGGTCTCCCTCGACGAGCAGGACCGGGTCTGGCTCTTCCTGCACTCCGGGTCGCGGGGCGTCGGCAACAAGATCGCGCAGCGCCACATCAAGGTCGCCAAGAAGGCGATGGAGCGATGGTGGATCCAGCTGGCGGACCCCGACCTGGCGTACCTGGTCGAGGGCACGCCGGAGTTCGACCGGTACATCGCCGAGCTGCGGTGGGCCCAGCACTTCGCGCTGCTCAACCGCGAGGAGATGATGGACCGCGTCGTGCGGCAGCTGTCCGAGGCTGTCGGCACGCCCGTCGACGAGCGCGAGCGGATCAACTGCCACCACAACTTCACGCAGCGTGAGACGCACTGGGGCAAGTCCGTGTGGGTGTCGCGCAAGGGTGCGATCCAGGCGAAGGCCGGTCAGCCCGGCCTGATCCCCGGGTCGATGGGCACCGCGTCGTACGTGGTCGAGGGACTCGGCAACAAGCCCTCGCTCGAGTCGTCCCCGCACGGTGCGGGTCGGCTGTTCTCGCGGAGCGCTGCCCGGCGGACCTTCACCCACGAGCAGCTGCGCGAGGCGATGGCCGGCATCGAGTACCGCGACACCGACGCGTTCCTCGACGAGATCCCGGCGGCCTACAAGCCGATCGACCAGGTCATGGCGGACGCCGAGGACCTCGTGTCGATCCGGCACACCCTGCGGCAGGTCGTCAACGTGAAGGGCGACTGAGACGCGCCCACCGACGGACGGGAGGCCCGTGGCGGCACCGCCACGGGCCTCCCGTCCGCCACGTTGCGGACCGCACGGCCCGGCGCGCCCCGGACAGGACGGCACGCGTCGGGCACGCTGGGCCGTGATGAGCGACACGGCGGAGCACGCAGCGAAGGAAACCGGACGACAGGTCCGGCGGGCGGCCGACAGCCGCTGGTTCGAGGTCACGGCACGCGCCGGGTTCGTCGGCAGCGGCATCGTCCACCTGCTGATCGGGTACCTGGCGATCCTGCTCGGGATCGGCAACGCGTCCTCGGGTGGCGAGACGGACCAGTCCGGTGCGCTGCAGCAGATCGCCGCGGTCCCCGGCGGGGTGTTCCTGCTCTGGCTGATCGCCGTCGGCACGGCCGCACTCACCGTGCGCCTGGTCGTCGAGGCGATCGTCGGCGGCCGTTCCGACACCACCCGGGGCTGGCTCGCCCGGCTGAAGGACGTCGCGAAGGCCGTGGTCTACGGCGTGATCGCCTACTCGGCGGCCTCGTACGCGCTCGGTGCCGGGTCGAGCTCGAGCAGCTCGTCGCAGAGTGCCGCGGCGAAGACCCTGGCGACACCGGGCGGGGTGTTCGTGCTGGTCCTGGCCGGGGCGATCGCGGTCGCCGTCGGCATCGGCCTCGTGGTGATCGGCTGCCGCCGGTCGTTCCGCAAGCAGATCACGCGACCGTCGGGCCAGCTCGACCGCGTGGTCACCGTGCTCGGCGTCGTCGGGTACGTCGGCAAGGGCGTCGCCGTGGTCATCGTGGGCGTGCTCATCGCCGTCGCGGGGCTGCAGAGCGACCCCGACCAGGCCACCGGCCTCGACGCCGCCTTCGACGCGGTGCGGAGCATGCCCGGTGGGGTGTTCGTCCTCGTCGCGATCGGCATCGGGTTCCTGGCCTTCGGCGTCTACAGCTTCTTCCGCGCGCGGTTCGCCCGCCTCTGACCCGCGGGCGCACGGACGACCGGGCCGGCGCGGACTTTCGCGCTGCCCGACACCTCACGGGCCGAAGCGGGCGTGAGGTGTCGCTGAGCCCGTGAACTCGCCGCCGCGCCACGCGCGACCGCGCCGCCGCGCACGCCTGAGCGAGCACGGACCGCCCCCGCGGTAGACGGGGTCGATGCGCACCAACGCCACCACCGGCCCCGCGACCGTCTTCGCCGACGCCCGAGCGGTCCTCGCCGAGAGCATCGTCTGGGACCCGTCCGCACAGCTGCTCCGGTGGGCCGACATCACCCTCGGCACCCTCAACACCGCCGAGGCCGACGGCACCGTGCGCTCGAGCGTGCCGCTGCCGCCCCCGTTGGCGAGCTTCCAGCCCCGGGCCTCCGGCGGGTTCGTCGCGGCCCTCGGCGACACCGTCGTGGTGACCGACGAGCAGGGTGCCGTGGAGCGCGAGATCGCCCGCGTCACCCACAGCACCTCGGGCAACCGGTTCAACGAGGGCAAGTGCGACCCGTTCGGCCGGTTCCTGGTCGGCAGCATGAACGTGACGACGGGCGAACCCGACGCTGCGCTCTACTCGATCGAGGCCGACGGCACGACCCGGGTGCTCCGCGGCGGCTTCGGGGTGACGAACGGCATGGAGTGGTCGGAGGACGGCAGCACGATGTACGTCACCGACACCAGCGCCTCGACGGTCTTCCGCGGGTCGTACGGCCCGGACGGCGAGCTCGGCGAACTCGAGCCGTTCATCGTCGGTCAGGCGCACGACGGCCTGGTCCGCGACGACGAGGGCTGCTTCTGGAGCGCGATCTACGGCGGATCCCGCGTCGAGCGCTACGGGCCCGACGGCTCGCACCTGGAGACGGTGGAGCTCCCCGTCGCCAACCCGACGTCGGTGGCGTTCGGCGGTCCGGACATGTCGACGCTCTTCGTCGGGACGGCCCGCGAGAACCTCACCGAGCAGGACCTGGAGCAGGCGCCGCGGTCCGGTGCGGTCTTCGCGGTGCCGACGACGGTGCACGGGTTCCCCGCGAACACCTTCAGCGGCTGAGCACGTCGTCGCCGCCCGCGCGGACGGCGGCCGGGTATCCTGGGCGACCGCCCGACCGGAGGAGACCCACGTGGACGACGAACGCCAGGCAGCCCGGCCGGACCCGGCCGGCGAGCTCGCCCAGGCCGAGGACGCCGACGTCACGGTGCAGGTGGACCGGGTCGCGGTCGACGGCACCTACGTCCGGGTGAGCTCGATCGGTGAGCCGGGCGAGCGGGCCTTCGTGCTCGTCGCGGGGCTCGGCATCGCCTCGACCTACTACGAGCGGCTCGCCCCGCACCTCAACGAGAACGGGCCGGTGCACGCGCTCGACCTGCCGGGCTTCGCCGGCGTCCCGCGGTTCCGCGGCAAGGTCTCGATCGAGCGCTACGCCGACGCGGTCGAGCGGGTCATCGACGACCTCGGGCTCCAGGACCCGGTCCTGGTCGGGCACTCGATGGGCACGCAGGTCGTCACCGAGGTCGCCGCCCGCCGTCCGGGGATCTCCGACCTCGTGCTCATCAGCCCGGTGGTCGACTCGTCGGCACGGACCGTGCGGCAGTCGGCGTTCCGGTTCCTCCGGTCGACGCTGCACGAGCCCGCCGCGGTCCGCTGGCACGGCATCACGGCGTACGCACTGTGCGGCTGGCACTGGTTCCGGAAGGTCCTGCCGCGGATGATCGCGTTCCCGATCGAGGAGCGCGCCGCCCACGTGCAGGCCCGCACCCTGATCGTCCGCGGTGAGCACGACGCGATGGTGCCGCGGGACTGGGTCCGTCGGCTGGCGCGGGTGTTCCCGTACGCGGTCCTCCGTGAGGTCGTCGACGGCGCACACTCGGTCATGCACGCACAGGCCGACGCGGTCGCGCGGCTCGCCGTGGCGCACGTCGACCACCGGATCCCCGACCGGGGCGTGTCGTCGCTGCAGCGGGTGCGCGACGACTCGACGTCGTCGGACCTGGCGCGGCTCAGCCCGGGGGACGCCTGGTTGCTGGTCAAGTCGCGGTTCATCGAGCTGTTCGGGATGGCCCGGAACGACGACGAGACGCTCGAGGCGGCCAAGTCCGCACACGCCGTCGCGATGGCGGACGGCGACGACCTGCCGGTCGACCCGGTCGATCGCCGGGCGGTCGTCGACGAGGTCGCGCCGGAGTCGAAGTAGCGAGCACGGTCGAAGTAGCCAGCGCCGTCGAAGTAGCGACCACGGTCGGACCAGCGTCCGCCGCGATCTGCGGGTGACCGCCTGGAGGCCCGGTGCCGGTCCATCGGACCGGCACCGGGCCTCCAGGGCGTCGCGACCACCGCGACGGGCGAGCGGTCAGGGCGTGATGCGGCCCGGCAGCATGTCGGGCGTCAGCGCGTTCGCCTCGGCGAGGACCTTGCGGGCCTCGTCGGTCTTGTCCCACACGTTCCAGAGCAGCACGCCCCGGACCGTGTCGTCGTCGTCCAGGTAGTAGACGACGCCGGTGACGGTGGGGTCCTGCCAGTCCTCGACCGTGCGGAGCTTCGAGCTGACCTGCCCCACGGCCTCGTACCCCATGTCGAAGACGTCGGAGTAGAACATCGGCGTGTGGTCGTAGGTCTCATCGGCGTCCGCCAGGTTGCGGCCGGCCTGCCGACCCTGCTGCTGGGCGTTGTCAACGTGTTCCACCCGGCGGGTGCCGAGGATGCGGTCCGGGTACTCGGCGACGTCACCGGCGGCGAACACGGAGTCGTCGTCGGTGAGCAGTGTCGAGGTCACCACGATGCCGTCGCGGACGGTGAGTCCGGCGTCGGCGGCGAGCTGCGTGGCGGGTTCGATGCCGAGTCCGGCGACGACCGCGTCTGCCTCGACCACGGAACCGTCGTCGAGCGTCAGTCGCACGCCGTCTGCCGTCTCGGTGCCCTCGGACACCCGACGACCGGTGCGGAGCTCGACGCCGTGGTCGACGAAGCGCTGCTGGAACGCCCGAGCCAGGTCGTCCGGGAACATCCGTCCGCCGACGACCTCGTCCGGGTCGACCAGCGTGACGCGTGTACCGTTCTGCACGATCCCCGCCGTGATCTCCTGACCGATGTACCCGCCGCCCACGACGGCGACGTGCGCTCCGGCGTCCGCGAGTTCGCGCAGCCGGCGGTAGTCCGACGCGCTGCGGTAGTCGAGCACGCGTGCCGACGGGGACAGCCCCGGCAGCCCCCGGGGCTTCCCGCCGGTCGCGAGCAGGAGCCGCTCGTAGCCGTGGGTCGCGCCGTCGGCCGTCGTGACGGTCTTCGCGGCACGGTCGATCGCGGTGACCGCGGTTCCCAGGACGAACTGTGCCCCGGTCTCCTCGGTGTGCAGGTCGACCTTGTCGTCCCAGCTGAAGTCCGGGTCGGTCCAGAGCTTCTTCGAGAGCGCGGGCCGGGCGTAGGGCCGGTCGACGTCCTCGCTGAGGATGCCGATCGACCCGTCGGTGTCGAGCTCGCGGATGCCGCGGGCAGCAGCGTCGGCGACCATCCCGCCGCCGACGATGAGGTAGCGGAAGTCGGTCATGACGCCTCCTGGCGGTGCTGTGGTGCCACGATCAGATCGAGGCGACCGAGCCGGAGTCGACCCGGTAGTTGGCGCCGTTCACGAAGCTGGCCAGGTCCGAGCACAGGAAGGCCACCACGTTCGCGACCTCTTCCGGCTCGCCGCGGCGCTTGAGCTCCATGTACGGCCGCTCCTCTTCGAGGAAGCTGCCGATGGCCTCGTCGAACGAGGTCCCGCGCTGCTTCGCCCGCTTGTCCATCATCGCGTCGGTCATCGGCGTGTGGATGAACGCGGGGGAGACCGTGTTCACCAGCAGGCCCTCGGAGGCGTAGGAGCGCGACAGGCCCTTGGCGAACGAGAGCACCCCGGCCTTCGCGGCGCAGTAGGGCAGTTCGTCGTCGTACGGCTGCGAGGCGTCCTCGGACACCAGGTAGACGATGCGTCCCCAGCCGCCCTGGCGCAGATCGCCGATGAACTCGCGGGTGATCCGCACCGGCCCCATCAGGTCGATGTCGATCGTCTCCGCCCAACCGGCCTCGTCGATCTCGTGGAACATGCCCTGGGCACCGGTGACGCCCGAGGACTGCACCAGGATGTCGATCTCGCCGACGGCTTCGCGCACCTTGTCGTGCAGGGCGGCGAGGCTCTCGGCGCTCCGGACGTCGGCGGCGAACGCGTGCAGCTTGCCGAGCGGCGCCTCGAGCTGGTCGGCACTGGTGTCCAGACGGCTCTGGTCGATGTCGGTGACGACCACGGTCGCACCCTCAGCCAGGAGGATGCGCGCCGTGTTCCAGCCGATGCCGGAGTCGCCGCCGAAGACGAGTGCGGTCTTGCCCTGGATACCGAGGTCCACCCGGGCCCCTACGCGTGTGCCGACGCGTCGGCGACGGCGGGCGTGGTGGCGGAGGCCAGCGGGGTGCTGGGCGCGCGGTTCTCGGCGGA
Organism: Curtobacterium flaccumfaciens; assembly: GCF_013359815.1. Lineage (GTDB taxonomy): Bacteria > Actinomycetota > Actinomycetes > Actinomycetales > Microbacteriaceae > Curtobacterium > Curtobacterium flaccumfaciens. The sequence continues at coordinate 9,850 of NZ_JABMCF010000030.1, forward strand.
GACCATCCACGCGAGCTGCTCGAGGCGCTCGATGAAGCCGTGGAGCAGGTCCGCGGTCGTCGGGTCTTCCTCGTCGACCTCGTCGTGGACGTCGCGCATGGTGCCCGTCGCCTGGTACAGCCGGAGCGTGACCTGGTCGATGGCGTCGTGCGTGGTGATCTCGCCCGAGGGGAACGCGTCGAGGTGGCTGCCCGCGGAGACGGTCGCCGAGCGGCCGTCCGGCACGAGGTACAGCGCACGCATGCGCTCGGCGGTGTCGTCGGCGAACTCACGGGCTGCGTCGACGATCTCGTCGAGCTGCAGGTGGAGGTCGCGGAAGTTCGTGCCCAGGATGTTCCAGTGGGCCTGCTTGCCCTGCAGGTGCAGGTCGATGAGGTCCACGAGGACCGCCTGGAGGTTCTTGGCCATCTTGTCCGAAGCGTGCATGGTTGTGGCTCCTTTCGCGTCGGTGTGACCGTTCCGGTCTACGCGGTGCCGCAGTGCACGCTCTCAGTGCGCTCGGAGGCAGCGTCCCCCGAGGGCGTTCGGTGCAGCGTCGCTCAGTGCGACGGCGCGGGGTCGACCTGGTCGACGGCGTCGCGCATCTGCTCCAGGAAGCCGGCGACGATCCGCGCCTCGGACGCGGGGAGCCCCTCGGCGATCGACATCATCCGGCGGTGCATCACACCGAGCGTGGCGCGGACCTCGTCGTCGGTCTCGGTCGTCGGCGTGATGACGAGGGCCCGGCGGTCGGTGGGGTGCGGGTCGCGGCGGACGTGGTTCGACTTGACCAGGCGGTCGATGAGGATCGTCGTCGAGGCCGACGAGATCTTGAGGTACGCGGCGAGGTCCTTCGGGCTCACGGCGGTGCCGGAGCGCTGCGCCTGCAGCAGGAAGCGCACGGCGAGCAGGTCGGTCTCGCCCATGCCCATCGAGTCACGGGTCCGGCGGCGCATGGCCGTCTCGGCGGACCGGTACCGGCGCAGGGCGTTCAGCACCGCGACCCCGCGTTGGGTCGCGTCGTCGTCCGGGAACCAGTACCCGGACGCCTCGGTGATCTCCTGCGTCGACATGGCGTTCAGGGTAACCCGTCTCGTATCTCGGTCGTCTAGCGGACTCCCGGGTTCCGCCACGACCGGTGCGTCCGCACCGTCCGATGCGTTCGCAACGACCGTTGCGTCCGCACCGGACGGACAGGAGGCCCGTGGCGGGGTCGCCACGGGCCTCCTGTCCGGTGGTTCGTCGCGTTACGCGGCTGCCTGCTCGTCCGTGCCGGCTGCGGCCTCGGCGAGCGCGGTGAGCGCGCCCTGCACGAGCGTCGTGACCTCGGCGTCCTCACGCGGGTGGGTCTCCGCGAAGCGGACGACCGACTGCGGGATGGCGACCTTGACGTCCTCCAGGACCTTCGCGCCGGCGATGCCGGCGGCCTTGCGGGCGTCGTCGTGGGCCCAGACGCCGCCGTACTGGCCGAACGCCGAGCCGATCACGGCGAGGGGCTTGCCGGACAGCGGCGAGGCGCCGAACGGACGCGAACCCCAGTCGAGCGCGTTCTTCAGGACGGCGGGGATGGTGCCGTTGTACTCGGGGGTGATCAGCAGGACGGCGTCCGCGGTGGCGACGGCGTCGCGGAAGGCGACGGCAGCGGCGGGCGGGGTGTCGCCGTCGATGTCCTCGTTGTAGAACGGCAGGTCGACGATGCCGTCGAAGGTGTGCAGCTCGATGCCCTCCGGCGCGTGGTGCGCGGCGGCCTCGGCGAGCTTGCGGTTGATGGAGTCGGCGCGCAGGCTGCCGACGAGGACGAGGACGTTCGTCATGGAGCTCCTTCTGTTGCGGGATGCTGTTGCTGGACGGAAAGGTGTCAGCGACAACCAATGCGATCGTAGGGGGCGCTATTCCCGGTCCGCTGAGTACGGTGGCGTCGTGACCACGCTTCGGACCCCGGCCAGCACGCCACGAACCACCGACCCGACCTGGTGGCGCGATGCCGTCGTCTACCAGGTCTACCCGCGCAGCTTCGCCGACACGGACGGCGACGGGCTCGGTGACGTCGCGGGCATCACGAGCCGGGTGCCGTACCTGGCGTCGCTGGGCGTCGATGCCCTGTGGCTCTCCCCGTTCTTCCCGTCGCCGCTCGCCGACGGTGGTTACGACGTCGCCGACTACCGCGCCGTCGACCCGAAGCTCGGGTCCCTCGACGACCTGGACGCCCTGGTCAGGGCCGCCCACGAGCACGACCTCAAGGTCATCGTCGACATCGTGCCGAACCACACCTCGGACCAGCACGAGTGGTTCCGGGCTGCGCTGGCGTCCGCGCCGGGGTCGGGGTCGGCCGAGCGTGCGCGGTACGTGTTCCGCGAGGGCTCCGGCGCCTCCGGGGAACTGCCGCCGAGCGACTGGGTGTCGAACTTCGGCGGCAGCGCGTGGACCCGGGTTCCGGACGGGCAGTGGTACCTGCACCTGTTCGCCCCCGAGCAGCCGGACCTGGACTGGTCGAACCCCGAGGTCCGCGCCGACTTCGAGGACACGCTCCGCTTCTGGTCCGACCGCGGCGTCGACGGGTTCCGCGTGGACGTCGCGCACGGGCTGGCGAAGGACCTGTCGACCCCGTACCGGCCGTCGAACGAGCAGGACCTGCCGCTCGACGGTTCCGACCCGCTGTACGACCGCGACGAGGTGCACGAGATCTTCGCCACCTGGCGCCGGGTGCTCGACGAGTACGACCCGCCCCGTGCCGCGGTCGCCGAGGCATGGGCCCCGGCACCCCGCCGTGTCCTGTACGCCCGGCCGACGGAGCTCGGGCAGGCCTTCAACTTCGACCTGCTCGAGGCCCCGTTCGAGCCCGATGTGTTCCGTCGGATCATCGAGCGGAACCTGGCCGCCTCGGAGCAGTCCGGTGCCTCGAGCACCTGGGTGCTGTCGAACCACGACGTCGTGCGGCACCCCACCCGCTACGGCCTGCCGGACGGCACCGACACCGACGCCTGGCTCATGACGGACGGCACGACGCCGGAGCTCGACCGTGCACGGGGGCTCCGTCGTGCTCGAGCGGCGACGATGCTGATGCTGGCGCTGCCCGGGTCGTCGTACGTCTACCAGGGCGAGGAACTCGGGCTGCACGAGGCCGCCGCGATCCCGCGCGACCTGCTGCAGGACCCGAAGTGGCTCCGCACCGGACACACCGTCAAGGGCCGGGACGGCTGCCGCGTACCGATCCCGTGGACGCGCTCCGGACCGTCGTTCGGCTTCGGGGACGTCGCACCGCACCTGCCGCAGCCGCAGGACTTCGGGGAGTCCTCGGTCGAGGCCGAGGACGGCGATCCCGAGTCGACCCTGTCGCTGTACCGCCGGGCGCTGGCCGCCCGGCGTCGGCTGCAGCAGGGGGAGGCGCTGACGTGGCTGGAGTCCGGCTCCGAGGTCGTGGCGTTCGCGCGGCACGACGGCTGGCGGTCGGTCACGAACTTCGGCACCGCGCCGGTGCCCCTGCCGGCCGGGACCGTCGTCGTCGCGTCCGGGCCGCTCGACGGGGTCGCACCGGGGCTGCTGCCGGGTGAGACGACGGTGTGGCTGGCCTGAGCGGTCCGCTCGCGTCGTTCGTCCTCCACAGCCGGGAGGCCCGTGGGGGCGTTCCACAGATCGTCTCGCCGCCGCCCGGGGGTGACGTCCCGGTCGCGAGCATCGGGGCATGACAGATCCCACTGCATCAGCTCCAGCTCCTGCCCCAGCGCCTTCCCTCGACCGGCGGTCGTTCCGCTCGCGGGTCGTCCGCCGTCTCGCCGCGGCGTGCGCCACCCTGACCGCGCTCGGCGTGCTCGCGGCACCCGCGGTCCTGCCGTCCGGGTCGAGTGCGGCCGCCCTCGACTTCCCGTACGTCAACCAGTTCTCCAGTGCGTCCGGCGGTGCCCTGCACGGTGACGCGGCGGTGTCCGGCGGTCGACTGCGCCTGACCGACGACGTCCGGAACCAGGCGGGAGCGTGGTCGACGAACGACACGTTCCCGTCGGACACCGGGCTCGAGATCGAGTTCACGTACGCGATGCACACCGAGAAGGACGACCCCGGCGCCGACGGCCTGCTGCTGTACCTGGCCGACGGCGCTGCGGCGCAGGGCGTCGGGTCCTTCGGCGCCGGTCTCGGGTACGCCTGCCGCAAGGAAGCGACCGAGGGCGGGGGCCGGGAGTGCGACCTGCCGGGCGTCCCCGGGGGCTTCGCGGCCGTCGCGATCGACCACTACGGCAACTTCTCGTCACGCATCAACGGGTCCGGTCCCGGAGCGCAGCCCGACCACGTGGTCGTCCGGGGCTCCGGCAACGGGACCGAGGGCTACCGGTACGTCGCGGGTGCCGCGGCACCGGGCGGCACCGTGACGGCCGGTTCGACGCCCCGGACGGTCCGGATCACCCTGCTGCCCGACGACGGCGGCGGGCTCGCGGTCTCCGTCCGGCTGCAGGTCGGCTCGACCATGCGCACCGTGCTCGACTCGGTCCCGCTGCACGGCGACGGCCAGGCCGCGCTGCCGAGCACGCTGCGCCTCGGGTTCGCCGGTGCCACCGGCAGCCACGTCGACAAGCACGAGGTCGACGCGCTCCGGGTCTGGAAGCCGGCGGACCTGTCCGTCGAGCACGACCTGCCCGCGACCGCGACGGCCGGCGAACCGCTCCGCTACACCGTGACGGCGCGGAACCCCGGCCCGAACGCCGCCGACCCGAGCCCGCTGCAGGTCGACGTGCCCGACGGCGTCGAGGACGTCACCTGGACCTGCACGGCTGCGGACGGCTCCGCCTGCGCGACCGGGTCGGGCACCGGTGACGTCGCGACCGACCTGTCGTTGCCCCGAGGGGGTTCGGCCGTCGTCACGATCGAGGGCCGGGTGGCCGAGGGCACGTCCGGAGCGCTGGAGAGCGTGGCGACCATCGCCCCGCCGACCTCGTTGTCCGACACGAACGAGGCCGACAACGCCTCGCGGGCGACCACCACCGTGACAGCACCGGTGATCGCCGCCGACGTCGAGACCGACAAGTCGGTGTCGCCGTCGACCGTGCGGCCCGGTGACGAGGTCGAGTACCTCGTGACGGCCCGGAACCGGGGGCCGTCCGTGGCGCAGCAGGTCGGGGCGGTCGACGACCTGCCCCGGGCCATGCGGTTCGTGGGCTCCGACGACGGGTGCACGGCCGAGGGGCAGCGGGTGACCTGCAGCTCCGACGTGTCGCTCGAGGTGGGCGAGACCCTGGACTTCCGGATCCGCGCCGAGCTCGACCCCGCGTACCAGGGGGACGGCTCCGACGTGGTGAACGTGGCGACGGCGACCTCGCCGACCGACGCGGACGGCGGCGACCCGTCCACCGGCGTCGCGATCGTCGTGGGTCCGGACGACGAGGGGCCCGCGCCGAGCCCCGCGCCGACGAGCGGCCCCGTGCCGACGACCGGGCCGGCTCCGGACGACGGGGACGCCGGTGGTGACGGTTCCGGCGGCGACGACGGTGACGGCGCCGGTGCCGACGACGGCGGAGCGGGTGACCCCGCAGCCGACCGTCGGGCGGCTGCCCCCGTCGGAGCCCTCGCCTACACCGGCGCCGAAGGGCTCGGCCTCGCCGCGGCGCTCGCCGCCCTGGCCGCCGCCGCCGGGTCCGTGTGCTGGCGGCTCGCGCGACGTCGTGCTCGTCGGAACGCGCCGACCGACGACCCGCAGCAGCCCTGACACCGCCGGGACGGCACCGGACGGCGGTGTCGTCCCGGTGCACGGGTGTGGACGTCCACAGGGGCCGAGTCCGCTCCGGTCGGGCGTCCACCCCACCGGCGGTAGGATCGGATCCACGATCCGCATGCCCGAAAGAGGTCTCGTGTCCGACACCGTGGACGACGCCACCACCGTGGAAGACGCGACCCAGCGCGCGCGGTACTGGCCGATCCCGATCCTCCGGGCGGTCCCCGCAGCGGTCGTCGCGATGGTGATCACCTTCTCGACCAACCACGCCGCGGGCTACGGTCTCCTGCTGTTCGGCGGCTTCGCCCTGATCGAGGGTCTCGTGCTCCTGTTCGGCGGGATCTCCCGACTGCCCCTCGACGGTCGATCGCGTCGCACGACCCTGCTGCAGGCCGTCATCACCCTGCTCGCCGCCGTCGCCGCGTTCGCGTGCAACGGGTTCGGGCTGCCGGCCTTCATCACGGTCATCGTCGCGTTCGCGGTGCTGACCGGGGCCCTCGAGCTGTCGCAGGGGCTCCGTGCCCGTCGACGCTCGCCTTTCGCTCGCGACTGGACCACGATCGGCGGCCTCACGCTGCTGCTCGCGGTCGCCTTCCTCGTCACGCCGCCGGACTACTCCCAGCAGCTCGGTGGCGTGGAGCAGGTCACCGGCACCCTCGACGCCTCGATCGTGCTCGTCGGCCTGCTCGGCGCGTACCTCGCCATCACGGCCGTCTTCCACGTGATCGCCGGCCTCTCGCACAAGTGGGGCACGGCCACGCCGGCCGTCGCCCCGGACGGAGCACCACACGCATGACCACCCCCAGCCGTCGTGACCGTCTGCGCCCGGTCGAGCTCCTCGGGATCTCCGCGATCATCGCGGTGTTCACCGGGCTCGTCGTGCTGTTCTCGACGCGGGAACTGCAGCTGGCCGTGATCTTCCTCGGCGTCGCGTTCATCGTGGTCGTCGTCGTGCTCGCGATGCTGCAGCTCGCCTCGTCGAGCGAGCAGGACGACAACGACATGCTCGGCGGGCACAAGACGCCGGGCGAGGGCGACGGCGACGACTTCCACTGACCGCTGATGTCTGACAGCTGACGGCCGACAGCTGACGGCTCCGGGCGGACACGCCCGAGATCACGAATCCGCCACGGTCCTGTCAGGATCGCGGGTCCTGCCGACACCTCTGAGTGAAGGAGGTGGGATGTGGACGTGACGACCGGCACCGACACGGACGAAGGACTCGTCCGTGCGATGGCACAGGGAGACACCGGCGCGCTCGCCCGGGCGTTCGACCGGTACGCCGCCACCCTCACCCTCACCCGCTACGCGTGGGCGCTGGTCGACGACCGGTCCGACGTCGAGGAGATCGTGCAGGACGCGTTCCTGACGCTCTGGCAGCGCGCCGCGACCCTCGAGCTGCCGGCGGACACGGTGCTGCCGTGGCTGCTCGTCGTGTGCCGCAACCACGCCTTCAACACCGGGCGCAAGCAGGCCCGGCGCCGCACGGACGAGCTGCCGGAGCACCTCGCCTCGCCCGCCGACCACGACGAGGCCCGCGAGACCCTGCGGTGGGTCCGCGCCGAGATCGCCGCGCTCCCGGACCTCGACCGCCGCATCTGCGAGCTCTGCCTGCTCGAGGGGCACTCGTACGCCGAGGCCGCCGAACTCCTCGGACTCACGGTCGGCGCGGTCACCCAGCGGGTGTCCCGCAACCGTCGACGACTCAAGAAGGTGGTGATGCACGATGAACACTGAGCCTCCGCAGGGAGACGACCTGCAGCGCATGCTCGTCTCGATGAAGCAGAACGTCCTCGAACGTGCCACCCCGCTCCCGAAGCGTCGTCGTGGCCGGTCCGGGATCGTCATCGGTGTCGTCGCGCTGCTCGCCGTCGGCACCGCGACCGGCGCCGTCGCCCTGACGCTGTCGCAGCAGAACGCTGACCCGGTCGCCGCTCCCACCCAGACCCAGCAGCCCGAGCCCGCGCCGTCCTCCACGACGCCGAGCTCCGCCCCGATCACGGGTGCCCCGGTCCCGAAGCCCACCCCGACGTCGACACCGACCCCCGCCGCGGCGACCATCCCCACGGACTGTCGCGCGCTGGTCCCCGCCGAGGACTACGACCGCTTCTTCGGTGACACCCCGCTGACGCAGGCCGACCCACCGTCGGGTACCGATCGAGTGCCGGACGGTCAAGACCCGGAGGGCACCCAGTCGAAGGTCTCCTGCTCGTGGCGTGACCCGCGTGCGGACGTGTCCGGGATCGAGGTCCGGGCCGGGACCGCCACCGAGGCGACCATCCAGCGGGAGATCGAGGAGTTCCCCGCGTACGACGGCGGCGGGACCTGCACGGAGCGTGACGGCGGAACCTTCTGCCAGTCCCGCGGGATCGTCGAGCCGTACGGCGTCGAGAAGGCCTACACGTACTTCGCCCGCGGTGACACCTGGATCACCATCGAACAGACCAACGTCCCGACCGACGGGCTCCTGCCCGCCCTCATCGCGACGTTCTGGGGGGACTGACGGCCCGGAGGCACGTGGCGGACCCGACCCGTGCCTCCAGTCCGTCGGTGGGATCCACCCACCGGCGCTGGGTCACCCCACCCGCGCCGCCACGATGTCGCGCGCCAGCGTCCGGACCGCGCGGCTCGGCTCCGGGGACGTCCGGACCGCCAGACCGATGCGGAGCGGGTCGACCTCGTCCTCCAGATCGAGCACCGCTCCGTCGTACCGCACGCCCGAGTCCGGCACGACCCCGACGCCGAGCCCGGCCGAGGCGAACCGGATCACGGCGGGCATGTCGTTCATCTCCGCGACGATGCGCCGACGGATGCCGAGCCGCTCGAGTGCCCCGTCGAGGATGATCCGGTTGCCGAACCCGTGCGCCGTGTCCACGAAGGGTTCGTCGGCGAGTTCGGCGAGCGACACCGACGACCGGCCGGCGAGCGGGTGGTCCGCCGCGGTGAACACCCGGAACGGCATCTCCCGCAACGGCTCCACGACGACGCCGGCGGGCACGGTGGGCAGGCCCGTGTAGGCGATGTCGAGCCGCCCGGCGACCAGGTCCTGCACGAGCCCGGTCGTCCCCGACGGCGAGGTCATCAGCTCCACGGCGACGAGCGGGTGCTGCCGCCGGAACCGCTGCAGCACGCCCGTCAGGTCGACGATGTCCATGCTCGTGAAGATGCCGAGCCGCACCCGACCCCGCAGGTCGGCGTCGTCGGCGGTGGCCAGGTCGCGCATCCGGTCGAGGGACTCGAGCACCGCGCGGGCGTTGGGGAGCAGGTCCTCGCCGGCGGGGGTCAGCACGAGCTGTCGGCCGGTGCGGTCGAAGAGCCGCACGCCGAAGCTGCGCTCGAGCGAGGCGATGCCCGCGGACACCGTGGACTGCGCGGCCCAGAGCCGTTCCGCCGCCCGGGTGACGCTGCCCTCGGCGGCGACGGTGACGAACTGTTCGAGCAGTCGGGTCTCCATCGTCCGAGTATCGAGCAGATAGATCGTGCACATCAAGCGCATCCGTTGGACTCGATGCACCGCGAGCGCGATCATCGGAGCATGTCAACCGTCACCGACACCCCGACGGGCACCGTCCCCGCCACCACCGCCGCTCCCGCATCCGCGAGCGACCGTGTCGTCGCCCCGCGCGGACGCCGTGCCCACACTCGTCGGCGCCACGGTTTCGGCTTCTGGGTCGTCGCCTTCGCGTTCCTCGCGGTGATGGCCTTCGCGACCGTCCCCGCGCCCTTGTACGTCATCTACCAGGCCCGCGACGGCTTCCCGACCTTCACCACCACGGTGATCTTCGCGGCGTACGGGGTCGGGGTCGTCGGGTCGCTGTACCTGGCGGGGCACCTCAGCGACGTGCACGGACGCCGTCCGCTCATCCTGGTGTCGATCGCCCTCGAACTCGTCGCCGCCGTGCTGTTCCTGCTCTGGAACGACGTCACCGGCCTCATCGTCGCCCGGCTCGTGACCGGCCTCGGCGTCGGGACGCTGACGGCGACCGCGACGGCACACCTCGGTGAGCTCCGGGTCCGTGCCACCGGGTCGAGCGACTCCGCGAAGGGTGCGAGCGTCGCTGCCGGGGCTGTGAACCTCGGTGGCCTGTCGCTCGGCGCCCTTGCCGGCGGAGCACTCGCCGAGTTCGTCGGGCAGCCGCTCATGGTCCCGTACGTGGTGTTCGTCATCGCGCTGGCCGTCGCGTTCGTGCTGGTGCTGGCCGCACCGGAGACGGTCGACCGTCCCGAGCAGCCCGTGGCCTACCGCCCGCAGCGCATGCAGGCGCCGGAGGGGCAGGGTGCCGCGTTCTGGGCCGCCGGGGCAGCGGCGTTCGCCGCGCTCGCCGTGCAGGGCCTCTTCACCTCGGTCGCGCCGAGCTTCCTCGGCACCACCTTCCACGTCACCGACCGCCTGGCCGCCGGGGCCACGACCTTCGGGGTCTTCGCCGCGAGCGCGCTCTCGCAGATCGTCTTCGCCCGGCTGTCGCAGCGTGCGCAGATCCGGCTCGGCATGCTGCTCCTGGTCGTCGGCCTGGTCGTCCTCGCCGTCGCCGCGGTCCTGCTGCAGGTCGCCGGGTTCATCGGCGGCGGGGTCGTCGCGGGAGCCGGCGTCGGCCTGCTGTTCCGCGCCGCGATCGGCAGCGCCGCAGCACTGGTCGGCCCGGAGCGCCGGGGCGGCGTGCTCGCCGCCACGTTCCTCATCGCCTACGCCGGGCTCACCGTGCCGGTCGTGGCCGTGGGGGCGGCGCTGCTGGTGATCCCGACGCTCCCCGTCCTGATCGGGTACGTGGTGCTCGTCGCCGTCCTGGCGGTCGTCGCCGGCACCCGGCTGGCCGCGCGCGCCTGACGTGTGGCGGGCCTCCCGTCCGCCCGGAACCAGGTTCCGGACACCGAACCACGCGATCGCGCGGTGCCGTGTCCGGAGCCTGGTTCCGTCGTGCGGTCGAACTCCCGGCATACTGGGCGCGTGCCCCGGAACCGCAACCGTCCCGTGCTCACCGGCGTCGCGGCCGTGGTGGCCGCCGGTCTCCTCGCCGGCGGGTTGTTCCTGACGGCACGGCAGGGCGCGGACGACCCGACCATCGGTGCCGGCTCGGCGTCACGGACGCCGAGCGACGCGCCGACGGCCGCCGGTGACGGCACCGTCACGATCACCCGCACCGGGCCGGACATGCCCGGCAGCACCGCACTCGGCCGGTGCGACACCACGAGCCAGGCGGCCGTCGCGCAGTACGAGACCGAGGCCCTGGGCCGCGTCACCCTGCAGTGCGGCACCGCTGCCCAGGGCTACGAGCACATCCGGGTGCGGCACACCGCCGACTGGCAGGACGTCGTCACCGGGCACGGCTCGCGCGACTGGGACGACGCCATGCTCACCGCGGTGCAGACGGCGCTCGAGGACCCGCGCACCGGGTTCCCGCTCGACGCCGGCGACGGCAAGGTCTGCTACGCCGCACCCGTCCGGTTCGACGACGGTTCACGCCCCGACGACGAGCCCTGGGTCAAGGTGATCGTCTCGGCCACCACCGACCGGGTGATCACGGCCTACCCCACGCGCACCGACGACTGCTGACCGGGCGGGCGGCGGCGCTGCCCACTGACGCCGAACGACACCGCCGATGACGTCCGACATCGGCCCTGTCGCAACCGGTGCCACGCAACAGTCCGCGTGTGCACGAAGCGACGATGTCGTCGTCGTACGACGTCGACCCTGTCGTTCGGCGTCGCCACCCCCGCCGCAGCGCCCCCGATCGCGACGCCCGCACGCCCGCGCGCCCGAGCGCGGACCCCTACGCGTGCACCTCGTACTCGTGCCGCCGGTGCGACACCGGCTCCAACTGGAACGTCGAGTGCTCCACCGGCACGTCGAAGTGCTCCGCCACGCACCGCTGCAGCTCGTCGAGGATCGCCGGGGCGTGCGCCGTCGAGAAGCAGTGGTCGTCGACGACCACGTGCGCGGTCAGGTTCGGCACCCCGGTCGCCACGAGCGTCGCGTGCAGGTCGTGCACCGCGATGACGTGGTCGAGCTCGAGGATGTGACCCCGCACGTCGTCGAGGTCGAGCCCCGGCGGCGTCGACTCGAGCAGCACGTTCGCGGTCTCGCGCAGCAGCCGGATCGCCCGCGGCAGGATGAGCAGGCCGATCAGGATCGCCGCGACGGAGTCCGCCCGCTCCCACCCGGTCAGCATGAGCACGACCGCGGCGATGATGACGGCGACCGAGCCGAGGGTGTCGTTGAGGACCTCGAGCCGGGCGGCGCGCGAGGTGAACCCCTCGCCCGAGGCCCGCAGCAGCACCGCGTAGGCCACCAGGTTGCCGACGAGTCCGACGATGCCGAAGACGAGCAGCGGCCCGGAGTGGATCTCCTCCGGCACGAACAGCCGCTGCACCGCCGAGATGATCACGTAGACCCCGACTGCAAGCAGGATCGCGGCCTGCGCGGTGGCCCCGAGGACCTCGGCCCGCTGGAAGCCCCAGGTGCGCTGCGCGGTCGGGGACCGGCGGGCGAGCCGCGTCGCGACGAGCCCGATGCCGAGTCCGCCGGTGTCGACGACCATGTGCCCGGCGTCGACGAGCAGCGCGAGCGAACCCGTGACCACGGCGCCCACGACCTCGGCGAGCAGGATGCCCGCCGAGATGCAGAACGCGATGAGCAGGGCGCGCTCCGAGGCGTGCCCGACGCCGTGCCCGTGGTCGTGTCCCATGTGCGACATCGTAGGGATCCGCACTGACGACATGCCAGGATCGAACCGTGAGCCGGTCGCCCTACGAGCTGTCCACACCGCCGGACGTGCTGGCCCGGCTGCACCCGCGGCTCCGCACGTACTTCGGCGAGATCCGGCCCGGGCACGTCGGCCGCGGCGAGGGTGTCTTCGACGTCGTCGGCACCCCACGTCGGTGGCTCTGGCCGGTGCTCGCGGTGTTCGCCCGCGACTCCGTCATGTTCCCGGTCTGGGAGCGGGACGTCCCGTTCACGGTCGAGAACCGGCCGGCTCGCGTCCGCCGCGGGTCAGGGGTCAGCCCGGAGGCCCGGGTCGCCGTCCGCGCGCACCGCACCTTCCGGTTCCGCTCCGGGAGCCGCACGATGGTGGACGCCATCACCGCAGAACCCGACGGCCTGGTCGACCACCTGGGTCGCCACGGGCGCGTCAGCGCCCGGCTCCGGGCGGAGGTCGACGTGGACGGTCCCGACGCGGGCGCCCTGCGCCTGGTCTCCACGCGCGTGACGTTCCGTGCGCTGGGACGCGATCTGCGCCTCCCGGCCGCCCTGAGCCCGCGTGTGACGCTCACAGAACGATTCGATGACGAAGCCGACCTGCAGCGCGTGTCCCTGGTGCTCACGGCGCCGGTGCTCGGCACGCTGTACCGGTACGAGGGGGCGTTCCGGTACGAGATCGCGCCGGACACAGAACGGGGATGAGATGAGCGACCAGAAGGGCCGCGTCGTGATCGCGGGAGCGAGCGGCTTCGTGGGGCGGTACCTGCGGGACGCCTTCACGGAAGAGGGGTACCAGGTCGTCACCATCGGCCGGACCGGCGACGCCGTGTGGGGCAACACCATGCGCATCCGGGAACTCGTCGACGGCGCCGCCATGGTCGTGAACATGGCGGGCAAGAGCGTCAACTGCCGCTACGGCCGACGCAACCGTGCGGAGATCATGCGCTCGCGGGTGGACACCACGCTCGAGCTCGCCGAGGCCATCCGCACATCCGAGCACCCGACGCCGCTGTGGATGAACGCCTCGACGGCGACGATCTACCGGCACGCCGACGACCGCCCGCAGGACGAAGCGACGGGGGAGATCGGCGAGGGGTTCTCGGTCTCCGTCGCCCGCGCGTGGGAGGACGCCTTCTTCGGCGCCGACCTGCCCGGCACCCGTCGTGTGGCGCTCCGGATGGCGATCGTGTTCGGCGACGGCAGCGCCCTGCTGCCGCTCCTCCGGCTCGCGCAGGCCGGCCTCGGCGGGCCGCAGTACGACGGGCCGTGGGTGCCGACGCGCTCCCGGCTCCGCGCCGGCACGTACCACCACCACCGGCCCACGTACGGTCGGCAGCGCTTCAGCTGGGTGCACATCGCCGACGTCCTCGGGTCGATCCGGTTCCTCCGCGACCACCCGGAGATCGAGGGGCCGGTGAACATCTCGAGCCCGAACCCGTCCGACAACCGCACCGTGATGGCCACCCTCCGCGACGCCGTCGGGCGCCGGTTCGGCGTGCCCACCTGGCGGTGGATGCTCGAGCTCGGGTCGTTCGCGATCCGCACCGAGACCGAACTCGTGCTGAAGAGCCGGTGGGTGGTGCCGACCCGGTTGACCCAGGCGGGCTACGAGTTCCGGTACCCGCACCTGCGCGGGGCGCTCGCCGGGATCATCGCGGAGCGTCGCCAGCACCGGGGCTGAGCGCCGGGACCGGGACCCCGTCGATCGGGGCCGGGGTCGGCGCCGGGTTCCGGCCCGGCCGCGGCCCGCGGTCCCGCGCCGGTCGCGACGACCACAGCACGGCGGCCACGACGACCGCGCCAGCGAGCACCTCGACCAGGTCGGGCACCTCGCCGAAGGCCGCCCACGACGCGAGCACCCCGACCACGGGCACGAGCATCGAGAACGGCGCGACCGTGCTCGAGGGGTAGGCCGCCAGCAGCCGCGACCAGATGCCGTAGCCCACCAGGGTCGCGACGACCACGATGTAGAGCAGGCCGAGGTCGGCGGGCAGCGCGGCCGACGTGAACGCCGAACCGAGAGCGGTGCCGATGCGGTCCGGGCCCTCGACCACGAGCGACAGCACGGCCATCGGTACGGGCGGCACGACGGACCACCACAGGGTCAGGTGCAGGGGGTTCGCGGCCCCCGCGCGCCGGGTCGCGACGTTGCCGATCGCCCACCCGAGCGCACCGCACAGCGCGAGCACGACGGGCAGCAGCGCGGCGGTCTGGGAGCGGTGCAGGGCGATCGCGGCGAGGGCGGCCACGGCGACGGTGACCCCGACGACCTGCCGGCCGGTCAGCCGCTCGCGCAGGAACACCCCGGCCAGCACCACCGTGAACGGCGCGGAGGCCTGCAGCACGAGCGAGGCCAGCCCCGACGGCATGCCGGACGCCATGCTCAGGTACAGGAACGAGAACTGCAGCACGCCGAGCCCGAGGCCGACGAGCAGCAGCCGCCCGAAGGGGATGCGCGGCCGCGGCACGAACAGCAGTGTCGGGACCGCCAGGATCGTGAACCGCAGCGCGGCGAGCAGGAACGGCGGGAAGTGCTCGAGCGCGAGTGCCGTCGCGGGGAAGTTCAGTCCCCAGACCACGGCGACGACGACGGCAAGGAGGCGGTCCCGGGTGGTCATGCTCTTCATCGTCCCGGGCCCGACGTTGTAGGTCCATCGAAACCTTCGCGAACCACGATGTAGGGTCCCTGCATGGTCGACTTCGACGTGCAGCTGCTGGCGGTCCTGCGGGAGCTCGCCGAGCGCGGCAGCGTCACGGCCGTCGCCGAGGCCACCCACCGCACACCGAGCGCCGTCTCCCAGCAGCTGCAGACCCTGCAGCGGCAGGTCGGCGTCCCGCTGGTCGAACGCGTCGGGCGCGGCGTCCGGCTGACCCCGCACGGCGAAGTGCTCGCGGGCCTGGCGTCCGGGGTCGCGACCGCCATCGCGCGGGTGGACGCCGCCTGGCAGGAGCACCTCGGCGGCACGACCGGACCGGTGTCCCTGGCGATCTTCCCGTCGGCGGCGGAACTGCTGCTGCCCGGCGTGCTCACCCGGATGCAGGCACACCCGGGCATCGCGCTGACCCTGGTCGACGTGGACGTCAGCGAGGGGGAGTTCGCACCGCTCGCCGCCGACCACGACGTGGTCGTCGGGCACCGGTCCGACGGCGTCCGCCCGGCCGACCAGGGATCGGTCGACACCGTGCTGCTGCTCCGCGAACCCCTCGACGTCGCCCTGCCGCCCGGCCACGCCCTGGCCGGCCGCGCACGCGTGGGCATCGACGAGGTCGTCGGGGAACGGTGGATCGGCGTGCCGGAGGGTTACCCGATCGACCGGGTGCTGCACGCCATGGCCGCGGCGACCGACACCCCGCCGAGTGTCGCGTTCCGCACGATCCACCTACCGGTCATCGAGAACCTGGTGGCGGGCGGCCACGGCATCGCCCTCGTCCCGCGGTACACGTCGGGCACGCGGGCCGCCGGGCGCTTCCACCTGGCGGAACTCGCCGACGTCCGTGCCGGACGCCGCATCGAGGCACTGGTCCGCCCCGACCGTGCCGTCCGTCCCGTGGTGCGCACCGTCCTGGAGGCGCTGGTCGCCGTGGCCCTGGACGTCACCACCTGAGACGGTGGCGCCCACTGCCGGGCGCACGCCGTGCCTCCAGGCCGCCTGTCAGCGCACCTGGAACGTCAGCGCACCTGGAACGGCGTGCCGAGCGGCAGGCGCTCCGCCAGCGCCGTGATGTCGTCGTTGTGCATGCGGATGCAGCCGTGCGAGGCGGCGGTGCCGATGCTCGACGTGTCCTCCGTGCCGTGCAGCCCGATCTGGCCGGGGCCACCGCCGAACGAGTTGAGCACGTCCGAGAACGCCGTCGTGCCGTACGCGTACGGGCCGTAGCCCTCGTTGGTCGGCGCGAGCAGCTCGGTCAGCGCGAACCGGCCGGTCGGCGACGGGGTGCCGCCGGTGCCGGTGGCGACGGGGTAGCTGTCGACGACCTTGCCGTCCTTGTACAGGTCGAGCGTCTTCGTCGAGCGGGTGACGACGATCGCGTACGGGTCCTCGGTCAGGGTGACGGCGCTGGTCGGCACCCAGCCGGTGCTGCCGTTCGGGCGTTGTGCGAGCTGCACCTCGGCCCAGCCGTCCTGCTGGTCGACGACCCGGAAGACGAGCGGGGCTCCGGACGCCTGCGGGTTCTCGAGCGTCTGTGTCGCTTTGCCGCCCGCGCTCGCGCTGACCGGGACGGACGCGCCGGTCACGGCGGCGACGGTGGTGCTGGCCGGGGCGTCGACCGCGTCGACGGGTGCTGCCGACCGGGTCGGCTCCGGTGTCGTCGTGGGGGTCGGCGTCGGTGCCGCGACGGACCGGGTCGGTGTCGGGGCGGGCGCTGCTGACAGGGGACCGAGCGCGACGAACGCGACGGCCCCCGCACAGACGACGGCCACGGCGGCGGCGATCACAGTCGCACGCCGCCGTGGCTCGGTCGGGAGGATCGGCAAGATCAGCCCGTGAAGTTCGCCGTTCCGGGCACCGGGACGGCGACCGGTGCCGTGCCCGGGTCACCGGCAGCGGCCGGGTCGGCGATGAAGGTGCCATCGGCCGAAGCGGTCTGGCTCGAGGACCGGCCTTCGAGCGTGGCGGTGTACGCGCCGGCGCTCACCGCGCCCTCGGGCAGGACCACCACGACGACGATGTCGCCCTCGTCGTCCGCCACCGAGGCGTTGGTGCGGATCGAGTAGGTCTCGCCGCCCTGCGTGATGGTCGCGGCGACGGACTCGTTCGGGGCGAAGCCTGCACCCGTCACCTGGAATCCGGTGAGGGTCTGCGACACGCGCACGGACGTCGGGGCGTCGATGGTCGCGGTGGGCTGCGGCGTGAAGTACGTCGTGGTGTCGTCGATGCGCAGCGCGGAGATCGAACCGCTGGCGTCGGCGGCGAGGGACTGACCGTTCGCCTCGAGCGGGGCAGCGAGGCTCTTCAGCTCGCTGCTGGGCAGCGCGCTCGGTGCCGGGGTGCCGTCGACGGTCGGTGCCGGGGTGGGCTCGTCGGTCGGAGCGGGCGTCTCGGTCGGCTCGGGCGTCGGCGGCGCCGTGGTGTCGGCGGCGACGTCGATGCCGACGTAGACGACGTACCCGACGACCTGCGCGTCGGCGGCCTCGAGGTCGGCGGTGAGCTCCGTCGTCGACTCGACCTCGCCGGTCGCGGGGTCGATCCAGTTGCTGGTGCCGTCGGAGATGCCGACGCCGTCACCGGTCTCGGGCGCGTCCGTGGCGAAGACCACGGTCTGCGCGCTGGCGTCGCCGCCCTCCTTGACCGCGAGACCGAAGCTCGTCGCCCCGGTGGTCGTCATGCTGATGCCGGCGGCGAGGGCGGGGACGCTGCTCGCGGGCACGGGCTCGTTCAGGCCGCGGACCAGGCCGACGGCCTCGCCCTCGGAGACGGACAGGCCGTCCTCGTCCAGCGTGGCGTGGTCGGTGATCGAACCGCCACCGTCCAGGTCGGTCACGGACGCCCAGTACCACTGGTCGGTCAGCGGGAAGGTACCGGTCGGCGCGGCGGTGAAGTCGTCGGCCGAGTCGGTCCAGGTGACGATGGCCGAAGCAGCGGTGCTCGTCACCAGGGCGGTCGAGACCGTCGGGACGAGGGCGGCGGAGACGCCGAGCACGGTGGCGCCGACGGCGGCCGCGGTGATGCGAGAACGAAGCACGGTGTGGAGATCCATCCGGTCAGTGGACAGGGTGCATCCACTGCGACGCCCCCCGTGCTGAGATGTACTCAGCGATACGAACCTATCGAACCGCTCAGGATTCCGCACCCCCCGGACGCGGATCCGATGACGGACCGACGACCGTCCGGCCGCCGGTCCGTCGTGCTCAGACGTCGAGGTGGTCGACCAGCTCGTCCGCCAGGCCCGTGTAGGTCGCCGGCGTCAGGTTGGTCAGGCGAGCCTTCGCGCCGTCGGAGATGTCCAGACGGTTCACGAACACGATGAGGTCCTGCTGGCTCACCCGCTTGCCGCGCGTGAGCTCCTTGAGCATCGCGTAGGGGTCCTCGATGTTCGACTGCCCGGCCGTGACCTCGGCGCGGATGACCGTCTGGATCGCCTCGGCGAGGACCTCCCAGTTGTGGTCGAGGTCGTCGGCGAGCTTGGCCTCGTTCACGGCGATCTCGCCCAGTCCGCGGCGCAGGTTGTCGAGCGCGAGCAGCGAGTGCCCGAACGCGACGCCGATGTTCCGCTGCGTGGTGGAGTCCGTCAGGTCGCGCTGCAGCCGGCTCGTCACGAGGGTCTCGGACAGCGTCGAGAAGAGCGCCGACGAGATCTCGAGGTTCGCCTCGGCGTTCTCGAACTTGATCGGGTTGATCTTGTGGGGCATCGTCGACGACCCGGTGGCACCCGCGACGGGGATCTGCGTGAAGTACCCCATCGAGATGTAGGTCCACACGTCGGTGGCCAGGTTGTGCAGGATCCGGTTGGCGTGACGAACCCGGTCGTAGAGCTCGGCCTGCCAGTCGTGCGACTCGATCTGCGTGGTGAGCGGGTTCCACGTCAGGCCGAGGCCCTCGACGAACTCGCGGGACAGCGCGGGCCAGTCGGCCTCGGGGTCGGCGGCGAGGTGTGCCGAGAAGGTGCCGGTCGCGCCGGAGAACTTGCCGAGGTACTCGCCGCCCTCGATCTGGGCGAGCACGCGCTCGAGCCGGTAGACGACGACCGCGAGCTCCTTGCCGAGCGTCGTCGGGGTGGCCGGCTGACCGTGGGTGTGCGAGAGCATCGGCACGCTCTTCAGCTCGACGGCGAGCGTCCGGAGCTTCTCGAGCACGGCACGGAAGCCGGGCAGCCAGACCTGGTCGACGGTGTCCCGCACGGTGAGTGCGTAGGACAGGTTGTTGACGTCCTCGCTCGTGGCAGCGAAGTGGGTGAGTTCGGCGATCGCGTCGAGCCCGAGCTCGGACAGCCGGCGGCGCACGAAGTACTCGACGGCCTTGACGTCGTGACGGGTCGTCGCCTCGATCTCGGCGAGCTCCGCGATCTGGTCCTGGCCGAAGGTGTCGACGATCCGGCGCAGTGCTGCCTTGTCGTCGACGCTGAGCGGCGAGGTGGTGAACATCGCGTGGTCGGTCAGGAAGATGAGCCACTCGACCTCGACCACGATGCGCGCGCGGTTGAGGCCGGCCTCGGAGAGGTGCTCGCCCACCGTGTGCACGATCGGGTAGTAGCGCCCGTCGAGCGGGCTGATCGGCTGCGGGGGAAGGGGGGTCATGGGGCTCCCTGACGGACTGCCGGCTCGAGCTGGTGGAAGAGCGCCCGGCAGGCCCGTTCGACGGTCGAGAGCACTCGGTCGAACTCGTGCCGGTCCGCGTAGTACGGGTCCGGCACGTCGGCCTGCTGGGGCCAGGCGGCGTCGTACCGCAACAGGAGCGTCACCTTGGCGGAGTCGTCCATGGTCGGGGCCCACGAACGCAGGATGCGCTCGTGGGAGCGGTCGAGTGCGACCACCAGGTCGAGGTCCGGGAACCGGTCCGGGTCGAACTGACGGGCGCGATGCCTGCTGCCATCGTATCCGCGCGCCGCCAGCGCTGCGATCGTGCGCTCGTCGGCGGGTTCGCCGACGTGCCAGTCACCGGTGCCGGCCGACTCCACCTGGAACCGGTCAGCCAAGCCGGCGTCCGCGGCGATCTGCGCGAAGACGACACCGGCCATGGGGGAGCGGCAGATGTTGCCGCTGCAGACGAACGAGACGCGGAACGGGGCGTCGACGTCCTGGGTCATGAGCACATCATGACGCAGGGCGGGGTCCTCCGCGAGGTCCGCCGGGGTCACGCCCGCTGGCGGTTGAGCACCGGGCGGGCGAAGAGCCCGATCAGCCAGGCGAAGACCGCGAGCACGAAGGCACCGACGATGCCCCAGCCGAAGGAGTCGACCTCGAGCCCGAAGCCGAACGCCTCCGAGATGCCCGCGACGATGAGCAGCAGGATCGCGTTCACGACGAACGAGATGAGCCCGAGCGTGAGGATGTAGAGCGGGAACGCCACGATCCGGATGAGCGTTCCGATCACCGCGTTCACGAGACCGAACACGAACGCCACGAGCAGGAAGGTGAGGACGGTCGCAGTGGTCCCGCCGTCGCCGAACGGCGTCACGGAGACGCCGCTGACGATGAGCGTGGTGAGCCAGAGCGCGAGGGCGTTGACGACGAGGCGGACGAGGAATCGCATGCGCCCATGATGCCCTCGTTCCCCTCGTGGGTGCCGTGGGCCTGCCGGTAGCCTGAACCCGTGAGCGAGCAGCGTGTGCACATCCGGCCCGAGGTGGCCGTCCTCCCCGCGTACAAGCAGGGGCGACAGGCGTCCGACTCCGCCTTCAAGCTGTCGAGCAACGAGAACCCGTTCCCGCCGCTTCCCGGGGTCGTCGAGGCCGTGCAGGCCCAGACCTCGTACAACCGCTACCCCGACGCCACCGCCCTCGCCCTGCGCGCCGTGCTGGCCAACCGCTTCGGGCTGACCGCCGAGCAGGTGCACGTCGCCCCGGGCAGTGTCGCGATCCTGCACGAACTAGCCCGCGCGACCTCGGGCCCCGGCGACGAGATCGTCTACGCGTGGCGCTCGTTCGAGGCGTACCCGGGCGTCGTCACGGTCGCCGGCGCCACCAGCGTGCAGGTGCCGAACCGCGCCGACGGTGGGCACGACCTCGACGCGATGGCCGCGGCCGTCACCGAACGCACCCGCATGGTGCTCGTCTGCTCGCCGAACAACCCGACGGGGCCGATCGTGACCGCCGCGGAGTTCGACGCGTTCATGGCCGCGGTGCCGCAGTCGGTGCTGGTCGTGCTCGACGAGGCATACGCCGAGTTCGTGACCGACGAGGCCGCCGTGCACGGTCACCCGCTGCTCGCCGCGCACCCCAACCTCGTGGTCCTCCGCACCTTCTCGAAGGCGTACGGGCTCGCCGGGCTCCGTGTGGGCTACGCGCTCGGTCCGGACTACGTGCTCGACGCCGTCCGGGCCTGCGCCATCCCGCTGTCCGTGACCGCCCAGGGCCAGGCGGCGGCGCTCGCCAGCCTGGAACGCGAGGCCGAGCTGCTCGAGCGCGTGACCGAGATCGCGGCCCTGCGCGACCGGATCGTCGTCGAGCTCCGAGCCCAGGGCTGGGACGTCCCCGCTGCCCAGGGCAACTTCCTCTGGCTGCCGACGGGCGAGCGGACGGCGACCGCGGCGGCCGCGTTCGAGGACGCCGGCATCATCGTCCGGGCCTTCCCGCCAGAGGGCATCCGCATCTCGATCGGCGAGCACGAAGCTGTGGAAACGCTCCTCCAAACAGCCCGCTCACTTGTGGGGGACCTCCAGGTGGCCGACTAGTGCCTGGCGCTACGCTGGCCCGCATGTCATTCCGCGCCGCGGCTCCCGCGACGACCACCGTCCGGCTCCTCGACCCCGAGGGTCGGTTCGTGGAGACCGACGAGAACGCCGAGTTCGCCGCCGCCGCGCGGGCGATCCCCGACGAGACCCTGCTGGCGATGCACCGCCGCATGGTGCTCACCCGTCGGTTCGACCACGCCGGCCACAACCTCCAGCGCACCGGCCAGCTCGGCCTGTGGGTGCCCAGCCACGGGCAAGAGGCGGCACAGACCGGCTCGGCCTTCGCCCTGCGCGCCCAGGACCACGTGTTCCCGTCCTACCGCGAGCACGCCGTCACGATGCACCGCGGCGTCGAGCCGATGGAGATCATCGCGATGTACCGCGGGCAGACCCACGGCGGGTGGGACCCGGACCAGCGTGGCAACACGCACATCTCCACCCTGGTGATCGGCTCGCAGACCCTGCACGCCACCGGGTACGCGCTCGGCCAGAAGCTCGACGGCGACGTCGGCACGGGCGACCCGGACCGCGACGCCTGCTCGATCGTCTACTTCGGCGACGGCGCCACCAGCCAGGGCGACGTGAACGAGGCCTTCGTGTTCTCCGCGTCGACCAAGGCCCCGGTCGTCTTCTTCCTGCAGAACAACCACTGGGCCATCTCGGTGCCGGTGTCGGTGCAGTCCCCGACGCCGCTCGTCGACCGCCCGCGCGGCTTCGGGATCCCGAGCGTCCTGATCGACGGCAACGACATCCTCGCGTCCTACACGGCCTCGGTCGTCGCGACCGAGCACGCCCGCAGCGGCCAGGGCCCGGCCTTCATCGAGGCCGACACCTACCGCATCGGTGCGCACACCAGCTCCGACGACCCGAGCCGGTACCGCGCCGACGGCGAGCTCGAGGAGTGGGTCCTGCGCGACCCGATCGTCCGGTCCGAGGCGTACCTCCGCTCGAAGGGTGCGACGGACGAGCAGTTCGCCGCGTTCGACGAAGAGGGCGAGGACATCGCCGCCGACGTCCGACGCCGCACCGTCGCCCTGACCGCACCGTCCGTCGACGTCATGTTCGACAACGTGTACCGCGAACCGCACCCGCGGATCGCCGAGCAGAAGGCCTGGCTCGCCCAGTACGAGGCCGGCTTCGAAGGGGGCGCCCACGCATGAGCACCACCGAGCAGCTCTTCGACTACACCCTGCGCTCCCACCCGGGCGCCGGCGAGGTCCCGAGCGACCCCACCCCGACCCTGCCGATGGCCAAGGCCCTCAACGCCGGGCTCGCCGCGGCCATGGAAGCGGACGACAAGGTCCTGCTGATGGGCGAGGACATCGGCCAGCTGGGCGGCGTCTTCCGCATCACCGAGGGCCTGCAGGACCGCTTCGGGCCCGAGCGCGTGCGGGACACCCCGCTCGCCGAGGCCGGCATCATCGGCACCGCGATCGGCCTCGCCCTGCGCGGCTACCGCCCGGTCGTCGAGATCCAGTTCGACGGCTTCGTGTGGCCCGGGTTCGACCAGATCACCTCGCAGCTCGCGAAGATGGCGAACCGCCTGCCGGCGCACATGTCGCTGCCCGTCGTCATCCGCATCCCCTACGGCGGCCACATCGGCGCCGTGGAGCACCACCAGGAGTCCCCAGAGGCGTACTTCGCGCACACCCCGGGTCTGCGGGTCGTGAGCCCGAGCACCCCGAACGACGCCTACTGGATGATCCAGGAAGCCATCGCGTCGAAGGACCCGGTGGTCTTCCTCGAGCCGAAGTCCCGCTACTGGCCCAAGGGCCAGGTGGACCTGGTCGACGGCCACGTCCCGATGCACACGACCCGCGTCGCCCGCACCGGCACCGAGGTCACGCTCGTCGGGCACGGCGCCATGGTCGCCACCCTGATGCAGGCGGCGGACATCGCCGAGGCCGAAGGCACCAGCTGCGAGGTCATCGACCTCCGCTCGATCTCGCCGATCGACTGGGAGCCGCTGCTCGCCTCCGTCCGCAAGACCGGTCGCCTGGTCATCGCACAAGAGGCCTCGGGCTTCGTCAGCGTCGGCAGCGAGATCGCCGCGACCGTCGCCGAGCGGGCGTTCTACACGATGCAGGCACCGCCGCTGCGGGTCTCCGGCTTCGACGTGCCGTTCCCGGTCTCGAAGCTCGAGCACCTGCACCTGCCGGATGCCGACCGCATCCTCGAGGCCGTCGACCGCGCCCTCGCCTACTGACCCGTCCGACCGAGCACGACCAGATCCGCGAAGGAGCCGTAGTGGCCGCCGCCGAATTCCCCCTGCCCGACGTGGGTGAAGGTCTCACCGAGGCCGAGATCGTGCAGTGGCGCGTCGCGATCGGGGACGAGATCGCCGTCGACCAGGTGCTCGTCGAGATCGAGACCGCGAAGTCGCTCGTCGAGCTGCCGTCGCCGTTCGCCGGCACCGTCACGGGCCTGCTCGTGTCCGAGGGTGACACGGTCGAGGTCGGCAAGCCGATCATCCGCGTCGACTCGGACGCCTCGGTCGCCTCCGGTGCGGCCCTCACGCCGCCTGCGGAACAGTCGGGAGGCGCGGCGCCCGTCGCCGAGACCGCCCCGGTCTCGCCCATGGGCGCGTCCACCCCGCCGGCCCCTGCCGCCCCGTCGGCTCCGGTCGCGCAGACCCCTCCCGCTCCCGCGGCGGTGCCGGCACGCGCCGCTGCCCCCGCACCGGCAGCGCCTGCCCCTGCACCCGCACCGGCGGCGCCGGTCCAGCCGGTCGCGGTCGACGCCTCCGTCCAGGGCACGGACGAGTCCTCCGGTGCCGTCCTCGTCGGCTACGGCTCGGCGACCTCGTCGCCCTCCCGTCGCAAGCCGGGCGCCCGCCGGGCCGCAGCGCTCGCGGCCGAGGCGAGCCGCGCCTCCAGTGTGGACACCGCCGCGGCGGCCGAAGCCTCCGTCGACCCGGGCGAGGAGAGCACCGCCGAGGCGATCAGCGCCCTCGGCACGGGCTCCGCGCACAAGCAGAGCACCGCGACCAACGTGCTGGCGAAGCCGCCGATCCGGAAGCTCGCGAAGGACCTCGGCGTCGAACTGACCGAGATCGTCGCGACCGGTCTGGCCGGCGAGGTCACCCGTGACGACGTCATCCGGCACGCGAAGCAGGCCAGCGTCTTCCGGAACATCGAGACGCCCGAGTGGGGCGAGGTCCGCAGCGAGACGATCCCGGTCAAGGGCGTCCGCAAGGCCATCGCGACCGCGATGACCACGTCCGCGTTCACGGCACCGCACGTGTCGCTGTTCGTCGACGTCGACGCGACCCACACGATGGAGTTCGTCAAGCGGCTCAAGGCCTCGCCGACGTTCGCCGGCGTCAAGGTCTCGCCGCTGCTCATCGTCGCGAAGGCCGTCATCTGGGCCGTCCGCCGGAACCGCTCGGTGAACTCGACCTGGACCGACCGCGAGATCATCGTCCACCACTTCGTGAACCTCGGCATCGCCGCGGCGACCCCGCGCGGGCTCATCGTGCCGAACATCAAGGACGCGCAGGACATGTCGCTGCTCGAGCTGGCGCAGGCACTCGAGGAACTCACCCTGACCGCCCGCGACGGCAAGACCACGCCGAAGCAGATGGCGAACGGCACGGTGTCGATCACGAACATCGGCGTGTTCGGCATGGACACCGGGACCCCGATCCTCAACCCGGGCGAGGTCGCGATCGTCGCCATGGGCACGATCAAGCCGAAGCCGTGGGTCGTCGACGGCGAGGTCCGCTCGCGCATGGTGACCACCATCGGTGCGTCGTTCGACCACCGGGTCGTCGACGGTGACGTGGCGTCCCGCTTCGTGCACGACGTCGCCTCGGTGCTCGAGGAGCCCGCGCTCCTGCTCGACTAGCGTCGGTCGTTCGGTCGTTCCGCTTCGTGAGCAGAAATGGTCGGGTTGCTTCGAGCCACCCGACCATTCCTGCTCACCATCTGCGGGCTTCCGCAAACGTCGCGTGGTGTTCACACGGATGTCGGGGGTCGGCGGCATGATCGGTGCATGGTCCACCAGCTCCTGACCCCCTCGCAGGAGATCCGAACGGATCGCCTCCTGCTCACCCCGCTGACCCCGGCCGACATCGACGACGTGCACGCGCTCTTCTCGGACGCCCGCACGTGGCAGCACCTGCCCACCGGCCGGCACGTGGCGCGGAGCTCGAGCGTGGACATGGTGCAGCGCAAGATCGGCGGTCGTGCACGCCACGGCCTCGGGTCCTGGGCGGTCCGCAGCGCCTCCGACCACGCCTTCGTCGGTGTGGGCGGGGTCGACATGACCGCCGGTGGGGTCTGGAACCTCGGCTACCGACTGGCGCCCGCGGCATGGGGGCAGGGCTTCGCGTCCGAGATCGCCCTCGCTGCCGTGCGTGCCGCCGCCGATACCGCTCCGGACGTCCCGGTGACCGGCCGGGTGCTCACGAACAACCCTGCTTCTGCGGCCGTGCTGCGTCGTGCCGGGCTGTCGCTGGTGTGGCAGGGGGCTCCAGCCGCGCAGAACCGTGCGGCCGCCGGCGTCGAGGGGCAGGTCTGGACCGATCGGCTGCTCTCCGACGAGCAGTTCGCCTGGCTCGTCGCCAACGCCTGACCCGTCAGCGAGCGGGTCCGCTGAGCGTGATGCTCCGTGCGGCGCGCGCTTCGACCGATGACGAGTGCGTCGCGATCAGGACGGCCGCTCCGTCGGCCGCCAGCTCGTCCAGCAGGTCGAGCACCATCGCGGCGTTGCCGTCGTCGAGGGCGCTCGTCGGCTCGTCGGCGAGGATGACCGACGGACGCTTCACCAGGAGCCGCGCCATCGCGACGCGTTGCTGCTCGCCGCCGCTGAGTTCGTGGACGCGGTCCGTTCCGCGGCCGGCCAGACCGACACGGTCCAGGGCCTCACCAGTCCGGACGCCTCGGTGTCTCCGCCGTCCGTCCGGCAGGCGAACCACGTCGACGTTCGACTGGACCGTCATGTCGGGTACCAACCCGAAGTCCTGGAACAGGTACCCGAGGTGGCGCCGCCGGATCAGTCGTGCCCGCCGCTCGTTCGAGCCCGCCGACTCCCCGTTGATCCGGATCGTGCCGCCGTCGAGCGCATCGACGTGCCCGACACAGTCGAGCAGCGTCGACTTCCCGCAGCCGCTCGGCCCGACCAAGCCGACGATCTCTCCGCCTGCCACCTCGAACGTCAGGTCGTGCCACAGTGCACGGCCTCCGCGACGCTTCGATGCGTTCCGTACCTCGATCATCGTGATCCGTTCCCTCGGTTGCGTGTAGTGCTCCGTGCCGTGACGGCCATGACGACGAGGCTGGTGGCGCTCACCGCCGCGAGCGTCACGAGTGCGAGCGCGCCGGCGACTCCGGCCGACTGCGCGACCGGGTCGAGTGCCGATCTGAGCCCGCTTCCGTCCGGGCGTTGCGACCACCAGGTGTTGACGACGGCGGTGACGGCGATCGAGATCAGACCGGCTTCGATCGTCAGCAGGCCAGCATCGGTGCGGACGGGCGAGACGCCACTGGTGATCTTCGCGAACAGCGCACGGCCGTGACGGCGTCGGTGCGCGATCGTGGCGACCATCCCGAGCATGACGCTGACGGCGAGGGTGCTGACCAGGGTGCCCGTCCCGATCGCCACTGCCGTCGCTGCGTGCCGTGCCTGTTCCGCCGCAGACTGACCCACCGCGACGACCGCGCTGAACTCGGCGCGGAGGCCCGACGCACCGATCGACCGCTCGGCGGCAGCACGGGACGTGAAGACGACGTCTCCGGTCGACAACCACGATCCGAGTTCATCGGCCGAGAAGACGTCGACCGGCGTGGGGACGACCACGATCACGGCATCGTCGAGCCACGCGCGCGACGACGCGTCGTCCGGGTACGAGTAGACCTGCTGGCGGGCCAGCGTGCCGCCGGTGACGTGCTCGAGGAGGGCGTCGGGTGCATCCCGCAACTGCCAGTCGGTCAGACCCGCGACGAGACGCTCGCGGGAGAGGTCACTGTCGGCAGGCATCCACACGGCGATCTCCGCGCCGTCGGTGGTGATGCGGGCCCCGTCCTCGGAACGGACGTCCTGCAGGGCGAGGTAGCCCTGGTCGACGACGAGCGCAGGAACCGTCGACTTCCCTCGGCCACTCGACACCTCGACCGCAGCGGCGAGGAACGCATCACGCCGCTCGAGTGCCCCGCCGGCGAAGTCACCGATGCGGTCCCAGTAGGCCTGCTCCTCGACCGGG
The DNA here is from genome assembly GCF_013359815.1 of Curtobacterium flaccumfaciens. Taxonomy (GTDB): domain Bacteria; phylum Actinomycetota; class Actinomycetes; order Actinomycetales; family Microbacteriaceae; genus Curtobacterium; species Curtobacterium flaccumfaciens. The sequence goes on from NZ_JABMCF010000030.1 coordinate 37,761, forward strand.
CGGGGATCAGGGGTGACCCAGAGCTGGACGGTTTCGCCGGCCGCCCGAAGATCCCGTTCTGCCGTTCCCTGTCGCGCGGTGGTCACCGCCCCGGTCAGTTCGAAGACGGCCGCGACGAGCAACAGCAGCGCGGGCACCCGTGCGATCTGTGCGACGAGCAGGAGCGCGCCCGCTGGTCGAGCGCCCCGCAGTGCGCCGGCCAGCGGCTGTCGACACGCGAGCACCGTGCCGATCGTGTGCGCGACGACGACCGGAACGAGCAGCCCCACGCAGAACACGGAGATCGCGGCGGCGAGGGTCGCCGCCGAAGCGAGCCCGTTGTAGAACCAGAGCCCGGTGGCCGCGACGGGCACCCCGATGACGGTGACGAGTACGGAGGTCCGGAGCTCAGCGAGCTCTTGGACGACGATGGCGGCTGTGGTGTCTCCGTGCAGTCGGCGGACTGCGCTGCGGCGAGGGGCCCCGACGGTCGTCATCAGGCAGAGCGCCACGCATCCCGAGACGAGTGCTCCGACCAGGGCCAGGGTCTGATCCAAGCCGTCGGTGACTCCGATGCGTTGCAGGAGCGGCATGCGCTCCACGCTGACCTCGTACCCGGCGTCTGCCAGTGCGGTCACGACGGCTCGCCGAGCGTCGTCGTCCCCGAAGACCGAGTACGAGCCGGTCGGGTCGAACTGGTCGAGTTCCGACATCGGACGGACGGTGGTGACCATCGATCTCGTGAAGTCCTCGTACCCGTCGAGGAGCCAGCCGGCACCGCGGCTCGAGGGCGCGTCGGTGACGAGCGCCACGCGCCGCGTCGTCGGAGCTTCGCGGTCCGCCACCACCCGTGCGATCGTCGCGTGCTCGGCCTCGGCGACCTGCTCGAGTGCGGTCGCGACCCGCTGGTTCGATTCGGTCTCAGCACCGGCGGCAGCGGTCACCACGGACGAGGCGCCCACGATGCCGGCTTCACTGACCTGCACCAGGCCGATGAAGCCCAAGACGGAAGCCAGGAGGGGCGGGACGAGGTAGGCGAGCGTCGCCGATCGGATGTTCATGGTCCCCTTGCGGCGAGGGTGAGCGGGCGCTCCTTCGGGAAGCCAGCTCCTGGCCTCAGCGGTCGCACGTACTTCCTGCGATGCTCGACCGATCGTGGCAGCGGCGCAGCACTGATGTCAAGAATCTGGAATGCATGTTTCACTGAGGCCGAGACGCCCGACGTTGGTCTTCCCGGCCTGACTCGCTACTGTGATGGGAACTGGTCATGTCCGCGCATGACCACCGCCCAGGACCAGCAACGGAGCACGAGGGACGCATGACGAGCCGCATCACCGAGGGTGCCGAACCGAAGCACCAGCAGCTGCGGCGCATCCTGCTCGACCTCGTCACCACGCGACTGGCTCCCGGCGCTGCGATCCCGTCCGAACGTCAGCTCATCGCCGAGTACGGCGTCTCGCGGATCACCGTGCGTGAAGCACTCGGGCAGCTGGTCAACGAGGGCTACCTGGAGCGCGTCCGCGGCAAGGGCACCTTCGTCGCGCACCGGCCCGTGCAGTCGACGCTGCACCTCGCCTCGTTCACCGAGGAGATGCGGGCGATGGGGCACGAGCCGACCACCGTGGTGCTCGTGCGCGAAGAGCGGGTACCGCCGGCCGACACCGCCGCAGCCCTGCGAATCGATCCGGACGTGCCCGCCTTCCACGTGAAGCGCCTGCGGATGGCCGATGGTGCACCGGTGTCGATCGACGACGCCTGGCTCGTGGCCGACGCGTTCCCGGGTCTGCTCGACCACGACCTGTCGGGGTCGGTGTACTCGATCATCGCCACGGAGTACGGCACCCCGATCGACCGCGCGCAGCAGACCGTCGCGGCGAACCCGGCGGCCGACGACGTCGCGACGCTGCTCGGGACGAAGACCGGAGCGCCGGTCCTCGAGTTCGACCGGGTGTCGTACTCGGGGGAGCGACCCGTGGAGCACACCCGCAGCTGGTACCGATCGGACCGCTACCGGGTGCAGATGGAGGTCACCGCGACCCCCGCGGTCGCGTAGCTTGCCGCACAGTTACGTGGGGCCTGATTTCTTGGGGGCGTGAACTGCACGATAGCTGCAATTCGATGCCAAGATGCTTGACAAGTTCGGCCAGAACGGTCAGTCTCGTTTCATCAGCGCGGCAAGGGGTTGCGCGTTATCTCCAGGGGGCAATTATGAGCGTGCGTGAAGCGATTTTGAGTTCGCGTTTGGGGCGCACAGTGGCGTTGACAGGGATGGCAGTTGCGGTTGCTGGGGCTGGGATTGTCCTTCCGGCAGGGGCTCCTGCGCAGGCCGCCGCCTGCTCTCTTGCGCCGAAGGCCGTTGCATATAGTCACACTAAGCGCTGCGGATTGAGCCAAATCAATTACGGATACCAGAAGACGGTTGTGAAGCCGCGGCAGAAGTGCTACTACTTCCTGGCGACTGCTTGGAACCCCTGTTCCACGCCGACACAATACTCGGCTTATGCCTGCAAAGCTATCTAAGGCACGCTGACTGGAACGGCCGGTCGCGCGTTACCGGCGTCGCGACGCCTTTCTGCTCAATGAACGCTCGGCTCAAGACGAGGGGATCCGATGGCCGCAACTAGGGATGAGCGACCAGCGGTGGTGGCTGCAGTCCTCGGTGGGGCTCGAGGAGATCTGGACGGGTGCGTGAGATCACTCACTAGTAGTGGTCTTGGCGTTCAGCTGTTCGACACGACCGTCGATGGACGCCACCAACGATTCCGCTCAAAAACTGTTCACGTGGAACGAGTGACCTGGCCCGGATCATTCGCCGAGGCCCGAAACGAGGCGTTGAATTCAATGCGACGCCGCAGTGTCGGTTCTGCAGTACTCTGGGTCGACTCCGATGAACGACTCGTTGGAGGTTGGCCAAGTGAATTCGAGGCGGTCAGCTCGACCTTGCCACAGGTGGCGTGGTGTCCAACTATCCACGACGCGCGTTTCAGCACCAGCGGTGTTGGTCGAATTCACCAACTTGAGGGCGATTCGAGGTTCACCGGACCCGTTCATGAGTATCTCGTTGACGGAGGTGGCGACCCGCTCGCCTACCGCCCCTGTTCCGTCGTCCTTCATCATGAGGGTTACGAGGGGGTCGATCGATCTGAACGCAACGCCCCGCTTCTCCAGCGAGCTATTGCCGAGGACGAAGAGAATCCGCGGTGGCGTGCCTTCCAGATACGAGATGTTGGCGGGAGCATGCCCACTGCTGAGATCGCTCGGGCTCTCCGAGCGCAGGCTCAACTCAGTGAGTTCGCCGGAACCATCGGAGGTCTCGGATCTGCCGACTACACAAGGATGATTGCATGGCATTCAGCCAATCACATTGTTCAGCGTGGAGGTTCGACTCTACTTGAACCCGCACTACGGAGATTTCACTCGACGGACCTGGAAGTCCAGTCTGAGCTGCTCTATCTGCGCTTGATTGCAAGCGCAGTAGTTGGAATGCTGGACGAGCAACTGATACTTGAGTCCTTCGACCTAAGACGCGCCTCTCTCGAGAGTGCGATCGAAACGCCGTGGCTCGATGCTGGCATAGCTGTTTCTCTAGAACTGGCTGGTCGCAAGGGCGAGGCTGAGGCGTATCGCGCTGACAGTAACCCCTACACGGACGTTTTCTGCTCAGAGTCGCGTCTGAGAGCCGAATGGCGCCCGAACACGAAGGTTCAGACGGGAGCTTTCAAACGAGCACGGGCGGCGCAGCAAGATAAATCGTCGGCTTAGACGCTGAACAGAGTGTCGCCGTCGAGCACTGTGGTGCCTACGCTTCCCTGGTTGATGCTGTCCGGCGTTGAACCGAGCACCACGACCGGGCAGATCGGCGAGTAGCCGGCTGCTGAGATCACCGAGGGGGTGAACCGGACGACGGGGTCACCGGCGGTGACGGTGTCGCCCTCGGTCGCGAGGAGCTCGAACCCCTCGCCGGAGAGCTTCACGGTGTCGATGCCGACGTGCACCAGGACGTCGGTGCCAGCGGTGCCCTGCAGGGCGAACGCGTGCGGGTGCAGCTTGACGATGGTGCCGTCGACCGGGGCCACCGCGGTGACCGCGCCCTCGACGCCCGTCGGGTCGACCGCGACGCCGGCGCCGACCAGCTGCCCGGCGAACACCGGGTCGGGCACGTCGGCGAGGGCGACGACCGGGCCGCCGAACGGGGTGCGGACGACGGTCACAGTTCGTCCTGGATGTCCTGGGCGAGGTTGTCGGCGACCGTGCCGACGATGACCTGCCAGCCGGTGCCGCCTCCGACGACGGCCTGGGCTCCGGCTGCCTGCAGGGCGGCCTTGTCGACCAGGTCGCCGTCCTCGACCTCGACGCGGAGGCGCGTGATGCAGCCCTCGACCTCTTCGATGTTCTCGGCACCGCCGAGTGCGGCGATGATGTCGGCTGCCTTGATGTCGGCCATCGTTTCCTCCTCGTTAAGGGTTTGCGTCGCAGGTTGACACCGGACCGCTCTCGGATCAGACTACGGAACTGGTCATGACCGGACAGGACCGGACCTGGCGACACCGCCGAGGTTACCTGCGCTGGCTGCACGACTCAACTCACCCCGACAGCTCCACCCAATGACGAGAGGACCTCCGATGAGCGCCACCACTGCCACGGATGTGCCGGAGAAGAAGAAGCCGAAGAAGCAGTCACGGCTGTTCGCACAGGCCCAGCGCCTCGGACGGAGCCTGCTCCTGCCGATCGCGGTCATGCCCGCGGCGGGCATCCTGCTCCGCATCGGCCAGCCCGACCTCCTCGGGGCGATCCCCGGCTTCGGTCAGTGGGCCGGAGTCATCTCGGCGGCGGGAAACGGTGTCTTCAACTGGCTGCCGCTGCTCTTCGCGGTGGGCATCGCGATCGGCTGGGCGAAGAAGTCCGACGGCACCACCGCGCTCGCGGCGGTCGTCGGCTACATGGTCATGTTCGAGGTCTGGAAGGTGATGTCGCCGATCGTCCTCGACGGTGTGAAGGACACCAACGGCGACCAGGCGATGATCAATTTCGGTGTCCTCGGCGGCATCGTGATGGGGCTCGTCTCCGCGGTCATGTGGGAGAAGTTCCACCGCACGAAGATGCCCGACTTCCTCGGATTCTTCTCGGGCCGTCGCCTCGTCCCCATCCTCACCGCGGTCGCGGGTCTCGTCATCGCAGTCGCCATGTCGTTCGTGTACCGCTACTTCGACATTGCGCTCACTGCGGCCGGGACTGCTGTCGCCGACAATCCAGTAATCGGTGGCGGCGTCTTCGGGTTCGCGAACCGCATGCTCATCCCGATCGGGCTGCACCAGCTACTCAACTTCTTCCCGTGGTTCCAGCTCGGAAGCTTCACCGCTGATGGTGGTGTGTGGCACGGGGACGTGGCCCGCTTCCTGCATGGAGATCCGACGGCAGGTACCTTCATGACCGGCTTCTTCCCGATCATGATGTTCGCACTGCCCGCCGGTGCCCTCGCGATCTGGCGCAACGCCAAGCCGCAGAACCGCAAGCTCGTCGGCGGCATCATGATCTCCGCCGCACTGACCTCGTTCGTCACGGGCATCACCGAGCCGCTCGAGTACTCGTTCATGTTCGTGGCGTTCCCGCTGTACATCATCCACGCGGTGCTCACGGGCACCTCGCTCGCCCTGGTGAACGCCCTCGGGATCCACGACGGCTTCTCGTTCTCGGCCGGTGCGATCGACTATGTCCTGAACTTCGGCAAGGCGGACGGGGCGATCTGGCTCATCCCGATCGGCCTCGGCTACGCGGTCGTCTACTACTTCCTGTTCAGTTTCGTGATCAAGAAGTGGAACCTCCGCACCCCCGGGCGTGAAGAGGACACGATCGCCGAGAACACGATCGACGCGGCCACCAAGCCGTAGACGCGAGCGTCTCCGAAACGGGAGGCCCGGTGCCAGCTGGCACCGGGCCTCCTGTCCGTCAGGGGGTGCGGTCCACCGCGCGCGCGGACGGAGGCCGAGTCGATCAGGGTCCCGGCGGGGATGCTGCCCAGCCGCTCCGTCTGCAGGGTCCGTTCGCCCAGGTAGTCTCCGGTCACGCGGTTCACGATGACCTCGCGACGGTCGATACCACCGCTGGCAGTGAGGCCGATCGCCGTACCGTGCCGCCCGTCGAGCGACGCCTGGTCGTCGGTCACGACGATGCCGGGCAGATCGGCCAGTGCGTCGAAGACCGCACCACGGAGGTCGTCCGGGACGAGGCCGGTCCGGAGGGAGTCGGCGAGCGTGTCGAACACGTGCTCGGCGTCCGTCGCTCCCTTCGCGCGCGGAGCCGCCTCGACACGACGGACGAGCGCGTCCGCATCACGGGGCAGGGTGGCGATGTCCGCCGGGGTGAGGGTGCCGGCCGGGGTGCCGCCGAGCTCGCCGTTGCCGAACGCTCCACCCGCAGCCCGGTCGCGCACGGGATCGTCGCGGTGGGCCGACGTGGCGTAGTCCCGCTGTGCTGCGTCGCGTGCGGCTCGCCCGCCGTAGATCCTCGTCGCGGGCTCGGACCACGACTCCCGCGTCCAGGTGCCGGACACGTCCCGGGGGATCCAGGTGACCGTCGTCGTGGGGAAGAGGTACCCCTCGTCGTAGTGCTCGCCGTCCGAGGTCACGTACCCCAGGGCGAGCTCGCGGACCGTCACCCGCGTGGCGGCGCCGGGGGCATCCGGCGCGGCGGTCGCGGCACGGGCGGCGTCGTGCAGGGTCGCCGCGGCCGCGGCCGCGGCCGCGGCCGCCGACTCCGGACCCAGCAGGTGCGTCACACCGACCCCGGTGGCGACCAGGGCTCCGGCCGTCACGACGGCGGCTGCGGTCACGAGCGCTGTCCGGTACCGCCGCAGGGGTCGGATGCGCCGGGCGTGCACCGGTGCGGGGCTGCTGGCCGCCTCGAATCGCTGGCGGGCGCGCTGCAGGGCGGCGTCGACCAGTTCGGGTGGGGCCCCGTCGGTCGTGGACCGGACCGAGCGCAGGAGGGTGAGTTCGTCAGGCACGGGCTGCTCCGTTCAGGGGGTCGGTGGTGTCGGGGACGGTGCGGAGCACGGTGCGGGCCCGGTTCAGTCGGGAGCGGACGGTGCCGATGGGGACCCCCGTCGCCTCCGCGATCTGCTCGTAGGTGAGTTCCGCCCAGGCGTGCAGGAGCACGGTGTCGCGGACGGCCGGACGCATCCGGTCGAGCTCACGAATGACGGCTCGGACAGCTCGTTCCTGGTCCACACGGTCGCCGGGGTCGCTCTCGAGCGCTTCCGGAAGGGCAGCGCGGGCCATCGCCCGACGGCCTCGGCTCTCCGACCGCCAGTGCCGCCGGAGCAGGTTCGTCGCGATGCCGAACAGCCACAGCAGCGGTTCGCCCCAGTCCGGATCGCGGGCGTCCCACCGGGTGAGTGCGACCACGAAGGTCTGCCGAGGACGTCCTCCGCCGTCTGCAGGTCCGTCCGGCGCGCGAGGTAGAGCAGGATGCGTCGACCGTGCAGGTCGAAGAGCGCGCCGAGCGCCGCGGACGCGTCGGGTGGTGGGTGTGTGCTGGTCACGATGGGTACTGCCCGGTCCTGCCGTCGGAGTTCCATCACGGTAGGCGGACGGCGAGCAGGTCGGGGTGCTACCGGTTTTGACAATCGTTATCACTAGTGGGTACGGTCTTCGTATGCGCAACCGCCTCCTCGCCCTCCCGCTCGTCGCCGGCGCCGCCGCGCTCGCCCTGACCGGGTGCGCCACCTCGTCCGCCTCGGGGGAGGCCAGCAGCAGTGACGGCACGATCAACGTCGTCGCCTCCACCAACGTCTACGGCTCGATCGTCAAGACGATCGGTGGCGACGCCGTCACCGTGACGAGCATCCTGAGCGACCCGTCGCAGGACCCGCACTCGTTCGAGTCGAGCGCCCGCACGCAGCTCTCCGTGTCCAAGGCCGACCTGCTCATCGAGAACGGTGGCGGCTACGACGACTTCATGACGACACTCGCGAACGCCTCGGACACCAAGGCGGACACGATCAACGTCGTGAAGCTCTCCGGCCTCGACAAGGGCGGCAGCGCCGAGTTCAACGAGCACGTCTTCTACAGCTACCCGACGATGGTGAAGCTGGTCGAGGCGGTCACGAAGGACCTCAGCGCGCTCGACGAGAGCGGCAAGGACGCCTTCGAGAAGAACGCCGCAACGCTCACCACCAAGCTCGAGGACCTCGAGTCCCAGACCGAGGCCGTCAAGAAGCAGGACTCCGGCGACAAGGTGGCGTACACGGAGCCGGTGCCCGGGTACCTGTTCGACGCGATGGGGCTCGAGAACGAGACCCCGCCGGACTTCTCCGAGGCCATCGAGGAAGGCGACGACGTCCCGCCGGCGGCCCTCCGCGACACCCTCGCGCTGTTCACCGGCAAGCGCGTGCAGCTCCTCGCCTACAACAACCAGGCGTCCAGCCCCGAGACCGAGCAGGTCCAGAAGGCGGCCGAGCAGAACGACATCCCCGTCGTCGGTGTCACGGAGACGCTCCCCAAGGGGCAGGATTACGTCTCGTGGCAGCAGGCGAACATCGACGCGGTGAAGGCAGCGCTCCAGAAGTGACGACCTCGACCGCAGCAGCGGCGACCCACAGCCCGGCGACCACCACGGTGGACGACCGGGCTGCGGCTCGTCCGGTCCTCGCGCTCCGCGACGCCGGGTTGTCGTACGGCGCCCGGAAGCTCTGGGCAGGCCTCGACCTCGACCTCGCGCCGGGGGAGTTCGTCGCGGTCCTCGGCCCGAACGGCGCCGGCAAGACCTCACTGCTCCGCACCGTCCTCGGGCAGCAGCGGCTGACGAGCGGCACGATGTCGTTCCTCGGGCAACCGGTGCACCGCGGCCACCGGAAGATCGGCTACATCCCGCAGCAGCGTCTGATGGAGGCGGGCACGCCCCTGCGCGCGCGGGATATGATCGCCCAGGGCGTGACCGGGCACCGGTGGGGCATCCGACGGGCGTCGAAGGCCGACCGGATGCGCATCGACCGGGTCCTCGACGAGGTCGGCGCCACCGCCTTCGCGGACGCCCCGGTCGCCGAGCTCTCCGGCGGAGAACAGCAGCGCACCCGCGTCGGGCAGGCCATCGCAGCCGACCCCGCCCTGCTGCTGTGCGACGAACCCCTCATCTCGCTCGACCTGCGGCACCAGCGCGGGATCACCGAGCTCATCGACCGTGAGCGCCGACAGCGCGAGGCCGCCGTGCTGTTCGTGACGCACGACGTGAACCCGATCCTCGACGTGGTCGACCGGGTCCTCTACATCGCCGGCGGTCGGTTCCGGATCGGTTCACCGGACGAGGTCCTGCGCGCCGACGTGCTCAGCGACCTGTACGGCACGCCCGTCGACGTCGTCCGCACCATGGGACGCATCGTCATCGTCGGGGCGAACGAGGCCCACGAGCACCACCCGGGCGAGGTCGACCCGCACGCCGACCAGCCCGACGAAGGGCGGATCTGATGGACCTGCTATCGACCGTCTTCTCGTTCCAGGACTACGGCGAGCTCCTCGTGCTCGTGCAGAACTCGATCTGGGCCGGCGCGGTGCTCGGCATCGTCGGCGGGCTCATCGGCCCGTTCGTCGTCGCCCGGAACATGCCGTTCGCCGTGCACGGCATCTCGGAGCTCTCGTTCGCCGGGGCCAGCGCCTCGCTGCTGCTCGGAGTGAACGTGGTGTCCGGATCGCTCGTCGGGTCGGTCATCGCCGCCCTGCTCATCGGCCTCCTCGGATCGCGTGCCCGGGAACGCAACTCGATCATCGCCGTCCTCATGCCGTTCGGGCTCGGGCTCGGCATCCTCTGCCTGGCGCTCTACAAGGGCCGGGCCGCCAACAAGTTCGGGCTGCTCACCGGGCAGATCGTCTCGGTCGACAACCCGCAGCTGACGTTCCTGATCGTGGTCGCCGCGATCGTCGTGGCGACACTGCTCGTCATCTGGCGCCCGCTGATGTTCGCCTCGGTCGACCCCGATGTAGCTGCGGCCGCGGGGATCCCGGTGCGGACCCTCGCGATCGTGTTCATGCTCGTGCTCGGACTGGCCACCGCCGTGTCGGTGCAGATCGTCGGAGCGTTGCTCGTGCTCTCCCTGCTCGTCACCCCGGCGGCCGCGGCCCTGCGCCTCAGCTCGCACCCGGTCGTCGTGCCGGTGCTGTCGACGGTGTTCGCGGTGACGTCGGTCGTCGGTGGCATCCTGCTCGCACTGGGCGGCGGCCTGCCGATCAGCCCGTACGTGACGACCATCTCGTTCGCGATCTGGGTGGTCTGCCGGATCATCGGGTCGCGACGCGACAAGCGGGGACGCAACCGCGTCGCCGGCCGGAGCCAGCGTGGCGGGGGCGAGCCGGGCCTCCAGGCAGGGACGACGTCGACAGCCGGTCGGAAGGAAGAGGTGCCAGCATGAACGCCGTGCAGAAGACCAAGCGGAACACGTGGCAGCGCGAAGCGGTGCGCGGAGCCCTCGACTCGACCGAGGGGTTCGTCAGCGCGCAGGCGCTGCACCAGCACCTGCGGGACGAGGGATCGACCATCGGTCTGGCCACCGTCTACCGGGCGCTCGCCGACCTGGCCACCGAGGGTGACGCCGACTCCCTGCAGCAGGACGGCGAATCGCTGTACCGGGCGTGCACGACGGACGCGCACCACCACCACCTGATCTGCAGGAACTGCGGCAGGACCGTCGAGATCGAGGCGGACCCGGTGGAGCAGTGGGCGCAGGACGTCGCCGCCGCCAACGGGTTCACCAATGCCAGCCACGTCGTCGACATCTTCGGCGAGTGCGCCGTCTGCACGGCAGCCCGCGCGACCGCCGGCACCGACGAGTAACCTGCCCCGCATGCACGTCATCCTGGTCCCCGGGTTCTGGCTCGACGCGAGCGCATGGGACGACGTCGCCCCGGTGCTCCGGGAAGCCGGGCACTCGGTGCAGGCCGTCACGCGCGACGGCGACACGCTCGACGAGCAGGTCGCCGCGCTGGTCGCGATCCTGGACGACGTCGCGTCGGCCGACGAACCCGTCGTGCTCGCCGGGCACTCGGGTGCCGGGCCGATCGCGTACATGGCCGCCGACCAGCGCCCGTCGCTCGTCGCGCACCTGCTCTACGTCGACACGTTCCCCGGGCCCGAGGGCGGGTGCGTCAACGACGAGCTACCCGTGGTCGACGGGGTCGTACCGCTGCCGCCGTGGGACATCTGGGAACCCGCCACCGTCCGGGGCATGACGCCCGAGGTCCGGCAGGACGTCGAGCACCGGGCGATCCCCGAGCCCGCCTCGGTGCCGTCCGACCGGTTCCACTACGCCGACCCGACACGGCACACGATCCCGGCGACGATCATCACCTGCGAGATCCCCGCCGCCGAGCTGCTGGCGATGGTGGCGGACCACCAGGCCTGGGCGGCCGAGCTCGTGGCGACCGAGGAGCTCTCCATCGTCGGGCTCGAGACGGGCCACTGGCCGATGTTCACGGCGCCGCAGCAGCTCGGCGAGCTGATGGTGCAGGCGCTGGCGCCCAAGCCGACGCAGGCGCCGTAGGCGCGCAGCGCCGAGCGCGCGGCCTCGAGCGCGCGTCGCCGTCGCCGTCGAGTGTGCAGAAGACGTCGGGCCAGCCTCCGGCACCCGGTGTCTTCTGCGCACTCGAACGCATTGGGGGCGACCACGCGTGTGCGTGAGCGGCCCCGTCCGGCCGCCACGGGCCTCCAGGCCTGGAGGCGCGGCTTGCGACACGCCCGGTCCTCGCGTAACGTGGACCCCTGGTTCTCCGCGTCCGCGCGGCGGACCCGTTGTTCCAAGCCCTCCGACCGTCGCGAACGCCGCGGTCGCGCGGTGTCCGGCTCTCCTTCGACAGGGGATGCGGACCTGGGCGGTGCACACAACCCCCTCGCACGGCCACCCCGGTGGCACTGCGCGTGTGCACCAGGCAAGTGAACTTGGGTGCGGCCGTCCGGTCGCACGGTACTCAGGAGGAAACCATGGCAGCAGTGTGCCAGGTGACCGGCGCCGTTCCCGGCTTCGGTCACAACATCTCGCACTCGCACCGCCGGACGAAGCGTCGCTTCGACCCGAACGTGCAGAAGAAGACGTACTACGTGCCCTCGCTTCGTCGTAACGTCACGCTCACGCTCAGCGCGAAGGGCATCAAGGTGATCGACGCACGTGGCATCGAGTCCGTCGTCAAGGATCTCCTCGCCCGTGGGGAGAAGATCTGATGGCGAAAAAGGGTCAGGACATCCGTCCGATCATCAAGCTCCGCTCGACGGCGGGCACCGGGTTCACCTACGTGACCAAGAAGAACCGTCGGAACAACCCCGACCGACTCGTGCTCAAGAAGTACGACCCGGTGATCCGCAAGCACGTCGACTTCCGTGAGGAGCGCTAAGCATGGCGAAGAAGAGCAAGATCGCGAAGAACAACCAGCGTGCCGTCATCATCGCGCGCTACGCCGAGCGTCGTCTCGAGCTGAAGAAGGCCCTCGTGGACCCGAACGGCACCGACGAGTCGCGTGAGGCCGCCCGCGTGGGCCTGCAGAAGCTGCCCCGCGACGCATCGCCCATCCGCTACCGCAACCGCGACGCCATCGACGGCCGCCCCCGTGGCCACCTCGGTGAGTTCGGCATCAGCCGTGTCCGTTTCCGTGACATGGCCCACCGCGGCGAGCTCCCCGGCATCACGAAGAGCTCCTGGTAAGCACTCGCAGTACACGACGCCCCGTCACCTCCTGGTGGCGGGGCGTTCGCTGTGTACGGGGTACACGCGAGCCGTCATTCGTCACATCTGCCCCTCCAGCACCCCCTCGGAGCCCCGACAACCCCGGAAATCCGGGCGAGTCGGCGGTTTTCACCCCCGGCGGCTGGTAGGTTCAACTCCGGTTCCGCCGGGCCCTCGGCCCACTGGCACCGTGGCACGGGGCACCCGCTCCGGGCGCCGGACGACACGTGCGTCCGACCGATACTGCAAGAAGTCCGAGGAGGACATCCATGGCTGACAAGTCACTGAACCGCACCGAGCTCGTCGCTGCCGTCGCCGCTGAGTCCGGCCAGAGCCAGGCCACCGTCAACGGCGTCGTCGACGCGCTCTTCAGCGTCGTCTCGTCGTCCGTCGCCGACGGCACGAAGGTCACGATCCCCGGTTGGATCGCCTTCGAGAAGACGCACCGCGCCGCCCGCACCGGCCGCAACCCGCAGACGGGTGACGCCATCGAGATCGCCGCGAGCGACTCGGTCAAGGTCAGCGCCGGCTCGAAGCTCAAGGCTGCGGTCAAGTAAGACTGTTCCGCGCATCGGGAGGGACGGCTTCGGCCGTCCCTTTCGTCGTTCCCGGGGGCGCGCGGGCGCGTGGTGCGCGGGTCCTGGCCTGGAGGCCCGTGCCGGTTTGCACAGATCGGCCCGCCCCGTCCGTCCGCCGGGTGGGCACCGCCTAGGCTTGACGGGTGAATCGGATCGCGCGCATCGCCGGTCCCGCCGTGCTCCTGCTCGTCGGGTTCGTGGCGCTGCTCACGGCACTCGTCATCGGTGGGGGCGCGAACCCCGCACTGATCGCCGACCCGGGGCCCGTCGTCCGCTTCGGGCTGCCGATCGCCCGGCTCGTCGTCGACCTGTCCGCGGCCACCACGATCGGTGGGCTCGCACTGGCGACCATCGGCCTCTCGCGCTCCGGCCCCGAGTGGAACCGCGCGATCGACGTCGCCGCCGGGGCCAGTGGTGTCTGGACGGTCGCGTCGGCTGTCGCCACGTTCTGCACGTTCCTCAGCGTCGCCGGTTCGCGCATCAGCATCGACGAGCAGTTCGGGCAGTCGATGGGGGTCTTCCTCACCGGCACCGAGCTCGGGCTCGCCTGGCTCGTCACCGTCCTCGTCGCCGCGGCCGTCACGGTGCTCTGCTTCGCAGTCCGTTCGCGGGGCATGGTCGCCCTGACCGCCGGCGTCTCGATGATCGGCCTCATCCCGCTCGCGCAGCAGGGCCACGCCGCCGGCACCGCCAGCCACGACGCCGCCGTGACGGCCCTGGGGCTGCACCTCGTCGGTGCGGCGCTGTGGGTCGGTGGGCTCGTCATGCTCGTGCTGCTGCGCGGGGTGCTGCCCGGGGACCGGCTGGCCGTGGTCGTGGCCCGGTACTCGAGCATCGCCCTCGGCTGCTTCGTGCTCGTCGCCGTCTCCGGCACCGCGTCGGCACAGATCCGCGTCGGGGCGCTGTCGAACCTGTTCACCCCGTACGGCACGCTCGTCCTGGTGAAGATCGGCGCGATCGTCGCCATCGGTGTCCTCGGCGCGGTGCAGCGCCGTCGGGCCATCCGTGCGCTGACCACCTCGCCCGGTCGGCAGCGGCCCTTCTGGACCCTCATCGTCGTCGAGCTCGCGGTGATGGGTGTGGCGTCGGGGTTCGCCGCGGCGCTCGGACGGACCGCCACCCCGGTCGACCAGATCGCCCTGAGCAAGACCACCGACCCGAGCCCGGCGGAGCTCCTGACCGACGACCTGCTGCCGCACGCGCCCGGTGCGTGGGGCTGGCTGACCCAGTGGAACATCGACCTGTTCTGGCTGATGGCCGCCGTGCTGCTCGCCGCGACGTACGTGGCCGGCGTCGTGCGACTGCGGCGGAGCGGCGTGCGGTGGCCGGCACGACGCTCGATCGCCGCAGCCCTGGCGATCGTGTCCCTGGTGGTCGCGACCTCGGGCTCGCTCCACCAGTACGACCGGTTCCTGGTCTCAGCGAACGTCGGTGCCCACGTGCTGCTCGGCCTGGTGGTCCCCGCCCTGGTGTGGGCGGCGGCACCGGTCGCCCTGATCCGCGCCGCCGTGCACCCCCGGCACGACGACAGCACGGGTGTGCGTGAGTGGACCGACGTCATCGTCGAGCACCCGTCCGTGCGGTACCTGGCCCAGCCGTTCCCTGCGTTCCTGCTCGCGGCGGCCTTGTGGTGGGCGTTCTTCGCCACCGACGCCGTGCGGTGGTCGGTGAGCGACCCCACCGGTCGTACCGTCAGCGACGTAGTGTTCCTGCTGGTCGGGCTGCTGGCCGTCCCGACGCTCTGCACACCGATCCCCGCCGGGCACCGTCGTCCGACCACGGCTGCCGCGGCCGTCCGGATCGTCGGGGCGGTGGTGATCGCGGCGGGCACGGTCTCGCTCGGCATCGCGATGCGTGGGCCGCTCGGGCTGCTGCAGGCCTCGTGGTTCGGTGCGATGGGCCGGACGTGGGGGCCGGATCCGCTCGTCGACCAGGCCCGGGCCGGCCTCGTCCTGATCGTCGCCGGAGTGCTGCTCCTGGTGACGGTGGTCGTGGTGGTGCTCGTGCGGCTGCGGCGTGACGGCGGAGACCCGGTCGACGTCGTCGACGCAGCTGCTGCCGGCGACGCAGCTGTGGCCGGTGCGACCGTCCCCGCCGTCCCTGCTGCCCGGGCCGACCAGGACGATCTGGACTTCGACGACGGCAGCGACGACCTCGAACCATCGCCCGGGGCGGACGCCCGATGAGCATCGAGCTGAGCGACGAACAGCGCGCCGTCTTCGAGTACATCGAGCACACCCGTGACCACGTGTTCATCACCGGCCGGGCCGGCACGGGCAAGTCCACGCTGCTCAACCACCTGTCGTGGAACACCGAGAAGCAGGTCGTCATCTGCGCCCCGACGGGGGTCGCCGCGCTCAACGTCGGCGGCCAGACGATCCACTCCCTGTTCCGGCTGCCGATCGGGCTCATCGCCGACGCGGAGCTGCGGCAGGGCCCGGACACCCGCAAGCTCCTCAACACGATCGACACCCTGGTCATCGACGAGGTCTCGATGGTCAACGCCGACTTGCTCGACGGCATGGACCGGTCGCTCCGCAAGGCCCGCGGTCGGCAGTTCGAGCCGTTCGGCGGTGTGCAGGTCGTGATGTTCGGCGACCCGTACCAGCTCCCCCCGGTGCCCGGCGACGCCGACGAGCGCGCCTACTTCACCGACCACTACCGGTCGATGTGGTTCTTCGACGCCAAGGTGTGGCTCGAGGCCGAGCTCAACATCATCGAGCTCGCCACGGTGCACCGACAGCGCGACGACGCCTTCGCAGCGATGCTCACCGCCGTCCGGCACGGCCGGGTCACCGCGGACATCGCCGAGCAGCTCAACACCGCAGGGGCCCGCCCGGCCCCGGACGACGCCATCACCCTGGCGACCCGCAACGACACGGTCGCCCGGATCAACAAGGCTGCCCTCGAGCGGCTGCCCGGCAAGGTGAAGACCGCCAAGGCCGACGTGAACGGCGACTTCGGTGGACGGAACTTCCCGGCCGACGAAGCCCTCGAGCTGAAGCCCGGTGCGCACGTGATGTTCCTGCGCAACGACGCCGACCAGCGCTGGGTGAACGGCACCCTGGGCATCGTGACGGCCATCCGCGACACGGTGTGGGTCGACGTCGACGGTGAGTCGTTCGAGGTCCAGCCATCGGTGTGGGAGAAGTTCAAGTACTCGTACGACGCGGACAAGAAGGAACTCAAGAAGGACACCGTCGGGGAGTTCCAGCAGTTCCCGCTCCGGCTCGCCTGGGCCGTGACCATCCACAAGTCGCAGGGCAGCACCTACGACCGGGCCGTGGTCGACCTCGGCAACCGGGTGTTCAGCGCGGGTCAGACGTACGTGGCGCTGTCGCGGCTGACCTCGCTCGAGGGGCTGTTCCTCACCCGGCCGCTCCGGCCGCAGGACATCATCGTCGACCTGGACGTCCGACGCTTCATGTCCGAGGCGCCCCGCATCGTCGCCACCGAGCTCGAAGCTCCGAAGAAGCAGCCCGACGCCGAGCCCGACGCCGACTGACGCGTCCGACTGACCCGTCGGGTCCGCTTCGTCTTCACGCCGCCGGGCACGCGCGCCTGCCTGCCCGGACGCACACCGCCGAGCGGTCACGACTCCCCGTCGGTCCTGCGCCGAGTGGTCACTCGTCGTCGACTTGAGACTCTGCATCCGACAGTTCGTGACCGGCCGGCGGACCTGAGCGGGGAGTCGTGACCGGACGACAGCCCCCGCCGGACCACCCCGCCGCCCCGCCTTCACCGTCACGACGACGCCCGCCTGCCGGAGCGGCAGACGGGCGTCGGGAGTGCAGTCGAGCGGGTGCGTCAGGCGCGCGCCGCGCGCAGTGCGCGGAGGTTCTCCTTGTCGGCACCGATCGCGGTGAGGAGCAGGAGCACACCGACGATCGCGTGGAACACGTTGTCCGTGGTGTTCAGCGCGAAGACGTTGGCCGAGGTGTCGACGAAGATGAAGCCGTACACCGCGAAGAGGACGAGCAGGACCCCGACGAGCAGGTTGCCGTTGCGCGATCCGACGGTGTTGCCGAGGCCGGTGATGAGCAGCACCGCGGCGAGCAGTACCCACACCAGGCAGAGCGCCGGGTTCACGCCGAACGCGTTCCACAGCATGCCGCCCTGGCGGTTGAAGAAGCCCGGGTCGCCGTCGGCGGCGAAGAAGAAGCCCAGGACGCCCCAGAGTGCGAGGACGCCGCCGGCCGTGAGTGCGAGACCCCGGTTCGGCGAGGCGATGATGCCCGGTTCCTTGATGGCCACTTCGGTTTCCTCCTCGTACACTGCCGACGCGACGTGCGTCGGTCCCGCGTGGTGCGACGGCCCGGCGGGGATCACCGATCCCCTCGTGTCAGCGCGCAGTGCACGGCCGACGGGGGTGCGGTTCCCAGCCTCCGGCCGGTGCTCCAACGGTATCGTGTCGGACCCCGACCGACCCAATCGCAGCGCCGCCGCCAGTCGTGCGACGAGCCCGACGACGACCACTCCCAGGAGGACCAGCCCGGTGACCTTGACACCCGAGCGCAGTGCATCCGAGTCGCGCGGACCGTGGGTCTCGCGGCGGGGGCGGTGGGCTGCGCTGGCGGCTCTGGGGTTCGTGATCGTGCCTCTCGTCTACGGGGTCGCGGTGCTGACCCCGGTCGGTCAGAAAGCGGAGGACGCCGCGCTCGGCGGGGTCCGGGAGTCCGACCTCTTCAGCTCGGACACTGCGCTCAACGTCATCTCGGTGCCGGTGATCCTGTTGCTCGTCGTCGTGATCGTCGCCGTGGCGTTCGCCAGACGGCGGCTCTCGGTGGGACTCGGCGCGGGGGTCGTGGTACTCGCGTCGGCGGCCACCTCGACGCTCGTCAAGCGTATCGCCGTGCGCCCTGAGATCGCTCAGTCGACGACGCCGAACTCGTTCCCGTCCGGGCACGCGACGATCGCGCTGGCGGCGCTGTTCGCGGTCCTGATGGTCACGCCTCGTCGGTTCCGCCCGCTGGTGACCATCGTCGGCGTCGGGTACGCGGTCTTCGTGGCGAACCAGACCGTGGTCTACGGCTGGCACCGGGTCAGCGACATCATCGGCGCATGCGCGATCGCGGTGTTCTGGCTCGGCATCGTCCGCGCGGTCGGCCCCCGGGTCGACCGGGGGCTCCGGGGCGACCGTGACGGCCGGCGGGGGCCGCGGCGGGTGGTGAGCGTCGTGCTCCTCGTCGCGACCGGGCTCACGCTGGTGATCGGTGTCGCGGCGCTCGTGGTCGGCCTGACCGGTGACGGCGCGTACGACCACGCCGCGATCCTGGTGGCGGGGCGGTTGGCGTCCAGCGCGAGCGTCCTGGCGGTCGTGACCGTCGTGTGGTTCCTCGACGGGATGCACCACGCCGCGCGCACCGACCCGGCCACGCTGCCCGCCGCCGGCTGACCCGGGGAGCCGAGCCGGGCCTCCCGGCCGCCCGTCCGACGGGCGCGAGCCTGGCGGGAATGCCACGCCGTGCGCTACGTTGTATCCAGCAAGTCGATGCAAACGCATCGATATCGCGAAAGGCGGCGCATCATGCAGTTCGGCATCTTCACGGTCAGTGACGTCACGACCGACCCCACGACCGGCACCACGCCGGACGACACCCAGCGCGTCCGCGACATCCTGACGATCGCCGAGCACGCCGACCAGGCCGGGCTCGACGTCTTCGCGACCGGCGAGCACCACAACCCGCCGTTCGTGGCCTCGTCGCCGACCACGCTGCTCGCCTACCTGGCGGCGAAGACGAAGGACATCACGCTGTCCACGTCGACGACCCTGATCACCACGAACGACCCGGTGCGCATCGCCGAGGAGTACGCGATGCTGCAGGTCGTCTCCGACGGTCGCATGGACCTGATGATGGGCCGCGGCAACACCGGTCCCGTCTACCCGTGGTTCGGCCAGGACATCCGCCAGGGCGTCAACCTGGCGATCGAGAACTACGCGCTCGTCCGCCAGCTGTGGGAGAACGACGTCGTCAACTGGCAGGGCAAGTTCCGCACGCCGCTGCAGGGCTTCACCTCGACCCCGCGTCCGCTCGACGGTGTCCCGCCGTTCGTCTGGCACGGCTCGATCCGCACGCCGGAGATCGCCGAGCAGGCGGCCTACTACGGTGACGGCTTCTTCCACAACAACATCTTCTGGCCGATCCAGCACACCGAGCAGATGGTCGGCCTGTACCGCCAGCGCTTCGAGCACTACGGCCACGGCCGCGCCGACCAGGCGATCGTCGGGCTCGGCGGGCAGTTCTTCGCGCGGAAGGACTCGCAGGACGCGATCAAGGAGTTCCGGCCCTACTTCGACAACGCTCCGGTCTACGGTCACGGCCCCTCGATGGAGGACTTCACCGCCCAGACCCCGCTCACCGTCGGTTCGCCGCAGCAGGTCATCGACCGGTACGCGGCGATGAAGGACCACGTCGGCCACTACCAGCGCCAGCTGTTCCTCATCGACCACGCCGGCCTGCCGCTCAAGACGGTGCTCGAGCAGATCGACATCCTGGCGACGGACATCGTGCCGGAGCTGCGCAAGCTCAACGACGAGGGGCGCCCGGCCGACGTGCCGTCGGACCCGCCGTCGCACGCGGCACGCGCCGCTGCCGCGATGGCGGCCGGCACGGTCGGCAGCGACCACGTCGCCGCCGAGGACGAGTGGACGGGCGCGTCCGTCTGACGCTCGTTTCGTGAGCAGGAACGGTCGGGTCCCGCGAGGTGACCCGACCATTGCTGCTCACCATGCGCGGTGGGCGCGACCCACAGACGGACGGGAGGCGCCGTGCCAGCTGGCACCGGGCCTCCCGTCCGGCTCGGCGCGCGTGCTCGGACCGCACTCGCCTCACGGGGTCAGCGACACCTCACGGGATCGCTGGCGCGTGAGCTGTCGCTCAGCGCGTGAGGTCGGCGGCGGGGCGGGCCGGCACGAGCTTGAGGCCCACGACGCACCCGACGATGCCGGCGATGAACAGCAGGCGCAGGACGGTGACGTGCTCCGCGCCGGTGGCCATGCCCCAGAGCACGGTGAGGGCGGCGCCGGTCCCGGTCCACACCGCGTACGCCGTGCTGATCGGGATGTGCTTCAGGACGTAGCCGAAGGCGACCAGGCTGATCACGATCGTGACGGCGAACACGATCGTCGGGCGGAGCTCGGTGAAGCCGTCGCTCTCACCGAGTGCGGTCGCCCAGACGGTCTCGAGCGCGGCGCTGACGAACAGGACGATCCATGCCATGTCAGCTCACCACCTTGAGGCCGATGACGCACGCCACCAGGCCGAAGACCAGGGCGAGGCGGGCGAAGGACGCGGCCTCCTGTCGGCGGAGGATCGCGACGACCACGGTCAGGGACGCCCCGATGCCGACCCAGACGGCGTAGGCGGTGCCGACCGGGATGCTCTTCATCGCGAACGCCAACCCCACCATGCTCAGCGCCATGCCGGCGACGAACACGATCGTGGGGACGACCTTCTTGAAGCCGTTCGAGGCACTGAGGGCGGTGGCCCAGACGGCCTCGAGCACGCCGCTGAGCACGAGGATTGCCCATGCCATGACGATGTCCTTTCCTGCGGGAGTCGTTCGTTCTCGTTGTCGTACGACTGTGCGACAACGACCTCGACGGTAGCACGAGTTCGTACGACTGTGCGAGTATGGCGTCGTGGCCAGGAGCATGGACGTCGACGAACGGCGCCGCACCGTGTCCGAGGCGGCGTGCCGGGTCCTCGTGCGCGACGGGCTCGGAGCGTTGAGCGTGCGGAACGTCGCCGCCGAGGCCGGACTGCCGCCGAGCACGGTCCGCTACACGTTCCCGACCCAGGCGAGCGTCCGCGAGCACACCATCACGCTCGTGTTCGACCGGATCCGCGAGCGCATCGACGCCATCCCCGACGACCTCACGCCGGCCCGACGCGCACGCCGGATCGTGCTCGAGCTGCTGCCCCTCGACGAGGAGCGGGTCGTCGAGCTCGAGGTCTACCTGGCGCTCGGCAACGCCGCGCTCACCGACGTCGGGCTCCGGCCGACGCTCGACCGGACCGTCGCGGCGATGCGGACGTGGTGCGAGGAGGTCCTCGGGCTGCTCGGGGTACCGGCGGACGACCGGGAGTACGAGGCCTGCCGCCTCCACGCGCTCCTGGACGGACTCGCGATGCAGGTCGTCCGACTGGCTCCGGGGGAGTCCGGCGACTGGGCGATCGACGTGCTCGACCGGCACCTCGACGGCGTCACCGCGGGTTGAGCCGCCCCGTGTGCAGCCCCGGGCAGGAGGCGTCACCTATCCTGTCCCGGTGACGACGACCACGCGGCCGCCGCAGCGCACCCGGAGCCTCACCGGCCCCGGCCTGGTGCTGCTCGCCGTCGTCGTCCTGCTGGGCATCCGGCTGTTCTCCCCGAGCATCGGGTCGACCGGGCTGCCGGACGTCGTGCAGGACTTCCTCACACTGGCGATCAGCGTCGTCGTCGAGTCCCTGCCGTTCGTGGTGCTCGGCATCGTGCTGTCGATCGTCGTCGAGGTCTGGGTGCCGGTCGGCGCGCTCGAGAAGGTCCTGCCGCAGAACGCCTTCGGCCGTCGCGCCGTGATCTCCCTGATCGGCATGCTCTTCCCGGTGTGCGAGTGCGGCAACGTGCCCCTCGCCCGCGGCCTGATGATGCGTGGGTTCACGCCGGCCGAGGCCGTCACGTTCCTCGTCGCGGCCCCGATCCTCAACCCGCTCGTCATCATCAGCACCGCGCAGGCGTTCGGTTGGTCCGGGTGGATCCTGCCGGTGCGCATCGTCGGCGGGTTCGTCATCGCGAACCTCGTCGGCTGGATCGTCGCCGCGCACCGCCGTCCGGCCGACCTGCTGCTCCCCGCCTTCGAGGCCCGGTGCCGTGCGGCCGTCGGAGCGCCCCGCGGCCTGCACCGCTGGCGGCAGAGCGCCGCGCAGTTCGGCGGCGAGACGGCGACGATGATGCCGGCACTGTTCGTCGGTGCCGGCCTCGCCGCGGCGATCCAGGTCGCCGTGCCCCGATCGACCCTGGTGGCCGTCGGCTCGAACCCGGTGCTGTCCGTCGCGGCGATGATGCTGCTGGCGATGACGGTGTCGCTCTGCTCGAACGTCGACGCCTTCTTCGCGCTGTCCTTCGCGTCGACGTTCCTGCCCGGGTCGATCACGGCCTTCCTGATCATCGGGCCGATCATCGACGTCAAGATGATCGCCCTGCTGCGCACGACGTTCCGGGTCCGCTTCCTGGTGCTGCTGTCCGTCGTGTGCGTCCTGTTCGCCGGAGCCGTCGGGTTGGTGATGAATGTCCTCGTCTGATGCACGCAGCAACGCGGCCGCGTACCTGGGTCTCGGGTCGGTGCTGGCCGCCGCCCTCTGCACGCTGTGGCTCGCGCTGGTCGGGCACCTCGACCTGTACATCAACCCGCGCTACTCGGTGTTCACGGTCGTGCTCGCCGCCGTCGGGGTGCCCGCGTCGATCGCCGGACTGGTGGCCACCGCCCGCGGGTACGGCCACACGCACGGCGACGACGAGGACGACCTCGATCTGCACCAGCAGCAGCGGACGGGAGGCCGCCGTCGCGCCGTCCGCCTCGCCCTCGGCGGCGCCGCCGCCGTCGTCACGATCGGCGTCACCGTCGCGATGCTCGTCCTGCCGCCGACGACCCTGTCCGCCCGCACCGCCCAGCAGCGGAGCGTGGACTCCGCGACCCTGTCCAACGCCACCGGCTCGGAGTCCGCGGTGCAGCTGCTCGGCAGCGAGGGCGTCGACACCTCGGAGTACGGCGTCAAGGACTGGGCCGCGCTGATCCGGCAGACCACGGACACCACGGCCCTGGTCGGCAAGCAGGTCGAACTGACGGGCTTCGTGGTGCCGGGCGACGACGAGTCCTTCACCCTCACCCGCTTCGTGATCAGCTGCTGCGCCGTGGACGCGCAACCGGTGGGCCTCGGTGTCGTGACCGGCGACGGCGACGGCGCCGGGACCGTCCCCGACGAGGGCCAGTGGGTCACCGTCCGCGGGGCCCTGGCCGCCAACCCGGACCAGTCCGCCGACGCCCGCATCGTCGTCAAGGCCGCGAAGATCACCGACATCGCGCAGCCCGAGGACCCGTATGAGTTCTGAGCGCCGCCCCGTCGCACACCGCTTCCACCGCCGGTACGTCGCCGTCGTGGTGGTCCTCGCCGTGGTCGCCGCGCTCGCCGCCGTCGTCGGCTCGCAGCAGGGCCCGCGGCTCCGCGACGTGTCCTACGACGCGACCGGTCTCGTCACCCGGCCGGCCCAGCGGGTGATCCTGACGGCGAACCAGGCGCTGCAGAAGGTCGCCGCCGCCGACGTCCGGGTCAGCCCGGCTGCGGCGCACACCGTGACCTCGAGCGGCAACACGATCGCGGTCGAGTTCGCCGGACCCCTGGCGTACGACCGCGAGTACACCGTGACGGTCGCGGACGTCCGGGCACCCGGGCAGCGTGCCACGTCCGACCTGACCGCGGCGATCCGCACCGGCAGCACCGACGTGCTCGCACTCGTGCCGGGGCAGGCCGGGGCGAAGGACCGCATCGTCCGGCGCTCCCTCGACGCGGGCGGTGCCACCACGGTCTACGAGGGCACCGCGATCTCCGAGTACGCCCGGCTCGGCCGTTCCCTGGTGGTCGTGAGCGGCACGGACGCGAGCTCGTCCGTGGACATCGTGGCGCTGAGCGGTGGCGTGCAGGACGCCGACGCCCCCGTCGAACACCTCACCCTGCCGACCGCCGAGGGCCGTGTCACGGCGCTCCACGTCGCCGACGACGGTGCCTCGTTCGGGTTCGAGTACGCCGAC
Organism: Curtobacterium flaccumfaciens; assembly: GCF_013359815.1. GTDB lineage: Bacteria > Actinomycetota > Actinomycetes > Actinomycetales > Microbacteriaceae > Curtobacterium > Curtobacterium flaccumfaciens. The sequence continues at coordinate 61,807 of NZ_JABMCF010000030.1, forward strand.
ACCTCGACCGGGCAGTCCCGGAACACCGGCCTGTACGTGGTCGACATGACGGGCACCCACATGCCCACGGCGATCGCGGCGAACGGCAAGCCGAAGACGGGCGCCGTGCCGATGACGGTCGGGCAGTGGGCCTACGTCCCGCGCACCGAGAGCGCGCTGGTCCGGACGGGCAGCGACGACCTGGTGCTCGTCGACATGAGCGGGCGTGCCGACCCGGTCCGGCTCGGCAGCGCCACCTACCTGCACGGCTTCGTCGGCACCGGCACCACGGCCGTCGTCGAGACGGGCACCGGGATCGAGCGGCTGGACCTGACCGACGGGTCGAAGTCTGCGCTGCAGGCGCCCGCCGAGAGCACCGATGCGGCCGTCCTCGGCCGCATCGCCCAGCTGTCCGACGACACGTACCTGCGGGTGCTGGGGGACGTGCGGTCGGACGGCACCATCGCGGCACGGATCGTGCGCGTGGACGGGGGACGGGCCTCCCGGCTGCCCGTGACGATCCCGGACGACGCGAGCGTCACCGCGGTCTGCCCGTCCCCGAACAGCCAGTTCGTCGCGGTCGCGACGAAGTCGGCGACCGGCGAGCTCGTGAGCATCGTCGACGCGGCCTCCGGCGCGCTCGAGGCGAGCATCGACGCGGGCTCCGTCGACTGGTGCGGCGCGCTGCCGTCCGGTGACGAAGTCGGCTGACGGCATCGAGACGACAGACGGGAGGCCCGTTGCCAGCCGGCAACGGGCCTTCCGTCGTTCAGGTGGTGACGACTACGCCAGCGTGGCCGCGTCGATCACGAAGCGGTAGCGGACGTCCGAGGACAGCACGCGCTCGTAGGCCTCGTTGATCTGGTCGGCGCTGATGAGCTCGGTCTCCGGGAGGATCCCGTGCTCGGCGCAGAAGTCGAGCATCTCCTGGGTCTCCTGGATGCCGCCGATGGCGGAACCCGCCCAGCTGAGCCGACGCGGGATGAGCGCGAAGGCCGGCACCTCGAGCGGCTCGGACGGAGCGCCCACGTTGACGAGCGTGCCGTCGACCTTGAGCAGGCCGAGGTAGGAACCCATCGGGATCTTCGCCGAGACGGTGTTGATGATCAGCTCGAAGGAGTTCGCGAGCTTCTCGAACGTCTCCGGGTCCTTCGTCGCGTAGTGGGCCTTCGCGCCGTAGCGGAGCGAGTCCTCCTGCTTCGAGGTGGTCTGCGACAGGACGGTGACCTCGGCGCCGAGCGCGACGGCGATCTTGACGGCCATGTGGCCGAGCCCGCCCATGCCGACGACGGCGACCTTGGTGCCGGGGCCGGCGTTCCAGTGGTGCAGCGGCGAGTAGGTGGTGATGCCGGCGCAGAGCAGCGGCGCGACCTTCTCGATGTCGAGCGACTCGGGGACACGGAGGACGAAGTCCTCGTTCACCACGACGGCCTGCGAGTAGCCGCCCTGGGTGATCGAGCCGTCGGCCGGGTCGACGCTGGCGTAGGTGCCGATGTTGCCCTTGAGGCAGTACTGCTCCTGGCCGGCGACGCAGTTCTCGCACTCGCCGCACGAGTTGACCATGCAGCCGACGCCGACGCGGTCGCCGACCTTGTGCTTGGTGACGTTCGCGCCGACCTCGGTGACGTGGCCGACGATCTCGTGGCCGACGACCTGCGGGTACTGGATGGGGCCCCACTCACCGCGGACGGTGTGGATGTCCGAGTGGCAGATGCCGGCGTAGGCGATGTCGATCGCGACGTCGTCCGGGCCGACGTCCCGACGGGTGATGGTGGTCTTGACGAGCGGCTCGGTCGCTGACGGTGCCGCGTACGCGTTGACGGTGCGCAATGATCTCCTCGTGGGGGTGGTGCGTTGCGGGCCGGTTCCGGCCCGGAACCAGTGTGCGCGCAGCCGCGGCCGGGTGGGAGGTACAACCAGGACACCCCTGTGTCCGCGGACGGGCGCGTCGCGGCGGCTGCCCGGCGCGGCGGGGCGGCTGCGGTGCTCGCGTCGTTCTGCTCGCTCAGGCGAGCCGGGCCAACCGCTGCCCCGCGATCGTGGCGAAGCGCAGCGGGTCGGCGAGGGCGTCGTCGGGCTCGCCGGTGGTCTGCGTCGCGAGCACGGTGAGCGACGCGGCGGCCGCGTAGTCGTGGAGCGGGGCCTCGATCGCGCCGGCGACGAGCATCGAGCGGGCTCCGGGAGCGTGCGCCGCGGTCAGGTCGCGGACCACCGAGGGCACCTTGCCGACGGCGCTCTGGCCGTCGAAGCACCCTTCGCCGCTGATCACCACATCGGCGCCGTCGAGCAGCGCCGGCAGCCCGAGGACCTCGGCGACGGCCGCGGCCCCACCGGCGAGCGTGGCGCCCCACACCAGCAGGCCGAACCCGACACCGCCGGCGGCTCCGGACCCCGGGGTGTCCGGGTCGACGTCGGGGAAGCGCGCGGCCCAGGTGGCGAGCCGCTCGTCGAAGTACGCCACACGGTCGGGCGTGATGCCCTTCTGCGGGCCGAAGACGGCTGCGGCACCGGTCGGACCGAGCAGCGGGGAGGCCACGTCGGTGAGCACGGTGACGCCGAGCGGGGGGAGCGCCCGGAGGTCGCCGGTGCCGGCTCCGTCGCTGTCGAGTCCGAGCGCCTCGAGCACCGGACGCCCGCCGTCGGTGGACGCGCTGCCCCCGATGCCGAGCACGAGCCCCGTGGCACCGGCGTCGAGCGCAGCGGCGATCGCCTCGCCGAACCCGCGGCTCGTCGCCGTGTCCGGCATCGGTGCGTCGAGCAGGGGGAGGCCGCTCGTCGCCGCGAGCTCCACCACCCCACGGCCGTCGGGCAGCCGCAGCCAGTGGGTGTCGACCGGCGTGCCGGCCGGCCCGGTCACGGTGACGGGGACCCGGACGGCTCCGGGGACCGCGGTCTCGAAGGCGTCGAGCGTGCCCTCGCCGCCGTCGGCCATCGGGGCGAGCACCACGTCGTCGTCGGGGCGTTCGGTCAGCCAGCCGGCACGAACGGCCGCAGCGATCGACGCCGCCGTCGCGGTGCCCTTGAACGAGTCCGGAGCCACGATGATGCGCACGGCTCCCACCGTAGCGGCCGGTCGCCAGACGACGGCGTGCGCAGAAGACGACGGCGTGTGCGCGGGTGTGAGACGCCGGTGTGTGCGCAGGACGCCGCGTCGTCCGCGAGACGCCTCCGGATTCGGCGGCGTCTCGACGACATGACGGCGTCGAACGAACAATGCCGGCGTCTGGCGAACGACCGCGCGCTGGCGTCAGGACGCGGGCGCCGGGTCCGGCAGGGCGAAACGCGGGTGCGGCACCCCGCCCGTCGCGAGGTCCGCGAGCATCTCGCCGAGCAGCGGCGCGAACTTGAAGCCGTGCCCGGAGAACCCCGTCGCCACGGTCAGCGGCCCGACCCGGTCGATGACGAAGTCTTCGTCGGGAGAGTTGTCGTACAGGCAGCTGATGAACTCAGGCTTCGTCGCGTCGACCCCCGGCACGTACCGCGCGACGTACGCCTGCAGTCGCTCGGCCTCGGCCGGTACGGGCACGAAGTCCCGGTGGTCCGGGTCGACGACGGGGCCGGTGCCGTGGAACCCGACCTTGACGCCCTCGCCCGGCGTCAGCAGCCCGTACACGTCGTCGCCGTCGGCCCAGTGCACGAAGCTCGGCCAGGCCGCGTCCGGCAGGTGGCTGGGGAAGTGGGCTGGCTGCTCCTGGGTCACGCGGATGGCCGGGAGGCCCGCCCCGCGTCCGGCGAGCAACCCGCCGACCAGCGTGGGGGCCCACGAGCCCACGGCGGCCACCACGGACGCGGTACGGACGGCGCTGCCGTCGGACAGCGTCACGGTGACGGCGTCACCGTGGTCCTCGAGCCCGGTGACCCGGGTGTCGAACCGCAGGTCGGCGAGACCGGTCCCTTCGGCCAGCGTGAGGAACACCTCGATCGTCCGGTCGGAGCGGATGCGTCCGGCGGAGGGATGGGTCAGCACGTTCCCCTCGAACGCGATGCCGGGCCAACGTGCCGCCGCCTGCTCCGGTGTGAGCGACTCGTGGGGGATGTCCGCGTCGGCGAGGGCCGCGGCGATCGCGTCGACGACCTCGGGCCGGCCGTGGTCGACGGCACCCGTGCGGACGATGAGCTCTTCCCCGGCAGCGGCCTCGAGCGCTTCCCACAGCGCCAGTGCCCGCGTGGTCAGCGCGACGTACTCGGGGTCGGCGTAGCCCTGCCGGAAGATCCGGGTCGCACCGTGCGAGGAACCGAGGTGGTGGCCGCGAGCGTGCTGTTCCACGAGCAGGACGCGCTCGCCGCGGGCGGTGAGGGCGTACGCGGTCGCGGCGCCCACGACCCCGGCACCGATGACGACCACGGGTGCGGTGTGTTCGGGGGAACCGGAGGAGGAGGACATGCGGTGAGCGTACGTCCGACGGAGCGAGTGACGGGAATCGAACCCGCGCTACCAGCTTGGGAAGCTGGAGTTCTACCATTGAACTACACTCGCGCGCCCCGCAGAACGGGACTCGGCAAGCCTAGCGGATTCTCGCCTGGAAGCCAGCCGACCGCGCACCGTACGCCGTCTCGCGGGCGCGTGTCGCGCCTCCCGAGTCTCCGCTGTGAGGGTGGGCGCCTGACGGACAGGTGTCGCCCCCGTGTGTACCGTCCAGGGAGTTCCAGCCCCGAACCGAGGAGGACCCGGATGGTCAGGCATCCCCTCATCGACGACGTGGTCGGCTCGGCGATCGTGGTCGAGTCCGCCTCGCCCGTCGTGTGGCTGACCGATGCGCTCGCCTCGCTGCTCCGCCGGTCTGCGGACGCCGGACGGACGGTCGTGCTCCGCACCGGCCGGGCCGCGGCGATCACCCCGGCGCTCCGTCATGCGCTCGGCGCGTACGGTGCCGCGTGGGCGGTGTCCGACTTCGACGGCACGCTGCGTGACGGCCGGACCGGCGTCGCCGCCTCCGACATCGAGGACTTCGTGCACCGCGGCCCCGAACTCGTGGGCACCCCGTCGCCCGAGCACCCCGTCTCGGCCGACTCGGTACGACAGATCAGCATCGACCTGACCCTCCGCCACCACCCCGGCCGTGCGGTCGACATGGGCTCCGCGATCGAGGCGCTGTGCCACACCGTCGGCACCTGCCCGACCCGGTGGGGCACCGCCGAACCGCTCACCGTGCCGTGGGACCGCTGGGTCGTCACGCAGTACGCGAAGCACGAGGCACCCGGCATCTCGACCTCGTACGCCGTCGGCGAGGGGTTCTCCGCGACGATGACCGCGCACCTGGTCGGCGGGGTCGTCGTCGAGACGATGTCCGCCGTGCTCACCGTGCCCGAGGAGAACACCGACCCGGGCCTGGCGAACCGGATGTTCGACGCCGTGCAGCGGGTCGCCGACCAGGTCGTCCCCGTGTTCGGCGTGGTCATGCAGCGCCGCGGCGACGCGGACCACCTGGTCCGGGCCGTCTCGCACGGCGAGCCGTCGCCGCTCGCCGTCGTCGTGGGCCCCGAGGCCGCCGGCTTCCTGGACCGCGACGGCGTCTGGCCGCCACCGCGCACCACCACCGCGACCTTCGCAGCCGGCTCCGGCTCGGCCGCCCGTCCGGATGCCGACGCCGCTGACGACGGCGGCATGATCGTCCGCTTCGAGGACGGCTGGGAAGCGCTCGAGTCGTTCCTCGACCGCATCGACGAGGACCGCTTCCTGCAGCTGGTCGGCGGCGCACCGCTCGACCCCGCGCACGACGAGGGCACACTCGACGGCCACGTCCGCGACGACCGGATGGTGGGCGGTCAGGGTGCCGCGTGACGTCACCATCCTCTGCCGCCAGCCGGTCGAGACGCGCGAGGTGGCGGAGGCGCTCCTGCTGCACGACGAGACCTGGGGTGTCCGGGCGCTCGACGACGGCCCGATGATGCAGGTCTGCCGTGACGCCACCCACCCGGTGATCACCGTGCTCGGCGTGCGCCGCGTGGACTCCTTCGACGAGGTCGAGCGGATCCTGCCGGACGCCCCGACCCTGGCGACGCCGCTGTGGTGGGTCGACACCGTGACCCCCGCCGGCCCCGACGGGGAATCGGGGATCTCGGCCGCGCTCGAGGCCGCGATGGACCTCGACGCGGTCTGCATCGTCCACGGGGACTGACCGGAACCGCGCCCGCCGAGTGGCCGGAGCGGCGGGTCAGTCCCGCTTGCTCATCGCCGCCAGACGCTCGTTGTAGGCCTTGAGTTCGGCGTCGCCGTCCCGGTCGGCCTTGCGGTCGAGGCGCTTCGCGTCGCGCTTGTCCGAGCGCATCCAGTTCCGGACGACGAGCAGGGCCACGAACACCATCGGGAGCTCCGACGCACCCCAGGCGATGCCACCGCCGGTGTGCTGGTCGTCGAGCAGCGCGGCGTCGTTCGTCTGGCCCAGCGCGTGGAACCAGTCGATCGCGAACACCGACTGCGACGTCATGACCGCGACGCCGAAGAACGCGTGGAACGCCAGGGTGGCCAGCAGGGTGATGATGAGCATCGGGTACGGCGGGCGCTGGGGGCCCGGATCGACGCCGACGAAGACCCAGAAGAACAGGTAGCCGCTCAGGACGAAGTGGATGATCATCGCGACGTGCCACTCGTGCGACTGCATCGCGGCCTGGTACGCCGGCGTGAAGTAGAAGACCACGAGCGACCCGGCGAAGATGATCCCGGCGACGGCGGGCTTGCCGAGGAACTGCATCCAGCGGGAGTGCACGAAGAGCATGAGCCACTCGCGGGCGCCGCGTGAGCCGTCGTTCCGGACCGGCAGGGTGCGGAGCGCGAGCAGCACCGGGCCGCCGAGCACGAGCGGCAGCGGGACGAACATCATCAGCAGCATGTGCTGGAGCATGTGCGACGAGAAGTGGATCATGCCGTACACGGCGGGGCCGGCCGACGTGGTCCAGATGAACAGGGCGCAGCCGATCAGCCAGGCGATGGTGCGCCCGATGGGCCAGGCGTCGCCGCGCTTCCGGAGCTTGCGCACCGCCAGCAGGTACCAGACGGCCCCGACGACGGCCAGGCCGAGCCACACCCAGTCGATGTGCCACTGGGTCAGGTACGTCTGCGTGGTCTGTGCCGGCGGGAACGGGAACCCGATCAGGCCGGAGCGGGTGTCCTCGCCCGTCGCCGGGGTCTGCGGGATCGGCGGCTGCGAGCGGGACACGGCGACCGAGACACCGATGGCCACGGCCATGAACACGATCTCGGCCAGGGCGAACCGGGTGAACAGGCGGCGGTCGAGCGGCGCGCGGAGGAGCCCGGGTACGAGCTTCCGGCGCTGCACGATGCCCGCGACGCCGAGCAGCACGAGGATGAGCGCCTTGACGGTGATGAGCCAGCCGTACGTCGTCGTGAACAGGTCGAGTGGACCGGTCAGGCGCAGCGACGCGTTGACGATGCCGGAGAACGCCACGGCCCCGAACGACCAGCCGGCGAGCGTCGAGTACCGGGCGATCACACGTCCGGTCGCGCCCTTGGTGCGGGTGCGGAGCAGGACCACGGCGACCAGGCCACCGGCCCACACGCACACCCCGACCAGGTGGATCGCGAGCGAGTTCACCGCGTTCGCGTGCTCGAGCGACCCGGCCGCGTGGCCGGACAGGGCCAGGGGGAGCAGGGCGAACAGGCCGATCACGGTGGCGAACGCCAGGGTCGTCACCCGGGTGGCGAAAGCGGCGACCACCGTGGCGACCAGGATCGCGGCTGCCGACACCACGAGCGCCTGGCCGATCTCGACCTGGAACGCGAAGAGCATGAAGTTGCGGGCGAACACCGGGCTGGTGAGCGGGACACCGAGGGTGTTCGCGCCGGTCAGGACGATGCTCACCGCGGCGGCCAGGAACCAGACGGCGCCGGTCGCTGCAGCCCACCGGGTCGCACGGTGCTGCACGCTGGACAGGGCGCCGTGGTCCTTCTTCTGCGCGGGCAGCGCGAAGGCGGCGACGATGAGGAGCCCGATGGTCAGCGCTGCCATCGTGTCGTGCACGACGCGGGCGATCGGCAGGCCGTACTCGACGACCTCGCCGGCGGACACCAGCTGCTGGCTCGCGCTGAAGGCACCGGTGATCGTCAGCCCGAGGATCGAGCACGCGACGGCCAGCGGGATCGCGATGACGAGGACCGTCGCGACGGTGGACGAGCGCCCGGTGGTGGGGGCGGCGTCCGGCGCTGACCCCGTGGGCTGGGTTTCGGGTGACGTGACGGTCATGACCGTCCAATCGTAGGCGTGTCGGCTGGACGGCGGCCCCTCGGATGCGCGCTCAGACCCGCCGTTCCCAGATGCCCTCGCAGCCGACGCCGACGAACCCCACGGCCTCGTTCACGTCGAGCATGTGGCGGTTCTCCTCCGCGTTGAACGTGATGACCGAGGGGCGCCCCGGGAACCGCCGGTCGAGCTCCTGGATCCCGACGACCTTGAGCAGCCAGCCGAGCCGGTGGCCGCGGTGCTCGCGGAGCACCAGGGTGTCCCACTGCTGTGCCGGCCGTGCGGGGTCGTCCGGCACGGACAGCTGCGTGAAACCGGCCAGGGTGGTCGTCGGCACGTGCTCGACGGCCACGGTGAGCAGGATGCGCGGTGCCCGGGCGAGCTCGTCCTCGTGCTCCCGGAGTCGTTCGGCGGTCCAGACGTCCTCGGGCTCCTCCATGTCCCCTGCGGGCGCGTCGGTGCTCATCCGGGTCTCGAGCAGGGCGATGCCGTCGAGCCACTGCTCCGGCGTGCGACCGGTCCAGGCATGCACGCGGTACTCCGGCCCGGCGGCAGCAGACGCCCGCTCGTGCAGTCCGCGCACCACGGATGCGTCGGCGGGCAGCGGGAGCCGGCTGATCCGGTTCACCTGGCCGAAGTGCCAGCCGCGGGCGGTCAGGAACCGCACCCCGGCCTCGTCCTCCGGGACGGCGCCGAACCCCGTCGGGGCCTGCACGTACCCGGGCCCGGACGCGGGCCCGACCTGCCGCGAGACGGCGTACGTCTTCCACTGCGTGCGGCCGTCGGCGCGGGCCATCGACTCCAGGTGGTCGGCGAGCAGCGTCCCGACACCGCGGCGCTGGTGCTCGGGGGCGACGCCGACCGACAGCCAGCAGTTGGTGGTGCCGGGCTCCTGCTTCGTGTCGTACGAGCCCGCACCGACCACGGTGCCGCGGTCGTCTCGGGCGACGACGAGCCGGCTCGGGGCGCCCGGCTCGCGGCACAGCGGCAGGTACTCCTCCGGCGTCCAGGCCAACTCGTGCAGCCCGTGCACGGCGGCTTCGGCGCCGTCGGACACCGCGAGCCACTCGGCGAAGGTCGCGACGGTCGCCGGGTCGTCGTCCATGGTGGCGGGCACCGTGATCTCGTCGACGGTGTACGTGGTCATCACTGCTCCGAACGCCGCCCGCCCGGGTGGTGGGCAGCCTGGCAGCATACCGGCGCGACGCCCGCTGCCGCTAGGCTTCGTCCGTGCTGCTCTCCGACCGCGACATCACCGCCCAGCTCGCCGAAGGCCGGATCGGCCTCGACCCGTACGACGCCTCGCTCGTGCAGCCGTCGAGCATCGACGTCCGGCTCGACAAGTTCTTCCGGCTGTTCGACAACCACAAGTACCCGCACATCGATCCCGCTGTGGACCAGCCCGACCTGACCCGCCTGGTCGAGACCGACCCGGACGAGGCGTTCGTGCTGCACCCGGGCGAGTTCGTCCTGGGCTCCACGTTCGAGGTCGTGACGCTGCCCGACGACATCGCCGCTCGGCTCGAGGGCAAGAGCTCGCTCGGCCGCCTCGGCCTCCTGACCCACTCGACCGCGGGCTTCATCGACCCCGGGTTCTCCGGGCACGTGACGCTCGAGCTGTCGAACGTCGCGACGCTGCCGATCAAGCTGTGGCCGGGGATGAAGATCGGGCAGCTGTGCTTCTTCCAGCTGTCGAGCCCGGCCGAGAAGCCCTACGGTTCCGCCGAGTACCAGTCCCGCTACCAGGGTCAGCGTGGCCCGACGGCGTCCCGCTCGGCGCAGAACTTCCACCGGGCGGACGTCTCCGACCCGCGCTGAGCGTGCGCCGCTCCGGCGGCGGACGAAATGTTGGATGCTGTGTATCGTTGCAGCATGTCCGCTGTTCCCCCACGGTCCGCCCCGCCACTGTCGGCCGCGGTGCTCATCCGCGACGCCCGTGAACGCGCCGAACTGACCCAGGTCCAGCTCGCCCAGCGCGCCGGCGTCACGCAGAGCGTCATCAGCACCTACGAGAACGGTCGACGCGAACCGTCGCTCGCAGCCCTGCAGCGGATGCTCCGTGCGGCGGGCTTCACGACGACGATCGACCTGCAGCCGGTCGAGGAGCCGCCGCCGCTCCTCGAGCGCGTGGTCGCGGCCCGACAGGACCTCCTCGAGATCGTGCAGCGGTTCGGCGGGCGGAACCCCCGCATCTTCGGCAGCGTCGCCCGGGGTGAGGACGGTCCGGACAGCGACGTCGACCTGATGGTCGACGTCGATGCGGGGCTCGGCATCTTCGCGCTGATGCGCATCCAGGACGCCGCCGAACGGTTGCTCGGGGTCCGGGTCGACGTGGTCGACGCCGCGGGCATGCGCCCCGGGGTCGTCCGGACCGCGGTGCCGCTGTGAGTGGGCAGCCCGGCATCCGCCGTGCCGTGGCCGACCGCCTCGACGACGTCATCCGGGCGTGCGAGGCGATCCGGCGCTACATCGACGACGAGCGGCTGCCCGAGGACCTGGTGCACGACGCGGTCCGGATGCGCCTGGTCGAGATCGGTGAGGCGGTCCGGGTGCTCCCCGCCGGGGTCACCGCGAGCGAGCCCGGCATCCCGTGGTCGCGCGTGTCCGACCTGGGCGAGCGGCTGACCCGGCGGTACTTCGACACGACGCGTGCGCTGGTGTTCGGCACCGCCCGCACCGACGTCCCGCACCTCGCCGACGCCGCGCGCCGGTTGCGCGCTGCCCACCCCTGACGGACGCGGGCACGGACCGGGCGCGGCCACGTGCCCTGGGCGGACCACACGGCGGACTGGAGGCACGGATCACGACGTGCACCGAGCCTCCCGTCCGCCGTGTGGCCGGCCCCCGGACGACGCAGGACGGCCCCGTCTCGCCGAGGCGAGACGGGGCCGTCCGTGGTGCGGGGGAGATCAGCCCTTCTTGGCGAGCTCCTCGAGGGTGTCGTTGCCCTTGTAGGCCTCGACGGCGTTGTCCTTGGTGACCAGGACCGGCGTGAGCTCGATCGCGGGGACCGTCTTCTTGCCGTTGTAGTTGTTCGTCTTGTCCATCTTCGTGTCGGGCTTGTCGCCCTTCGACAGCGTGGAGACGAGGTCGACGGCCGCCTGGGCCTCCTTCGACGTGTCCTTGAAGATCGTCGAGTACTGCGTGCCCTTCATGATGAGCGGGATGGACGCGGTCTCCGAGTCCTGGCCCGTCACGACGGGGTTGTCCTTGCCGGCGGCCTTGGTCGCGGTGAGGATCGCACGGGCGAGGGTGTCGTTCGGCGACAGGACGCCGTCGAGCTCGGTGTCACCCGTGTAGTACTGCGAGAGCAGGTCGGTCATGCGCGACTGGGCCTTCTGCGCGAGCCAGCCCTGCGTGACGACCTTCTGGAACGTGGTCTGACCGGAGACGACCTTGATCGTGCCGTCGTCGATCTTCGGCTGCAGGACGTCCATCGCACCGTTGAAGAACACGGTCGCGTTGGCGTCGTCCGGCGAACCGGCGAAGAGCTCGACGTTGTACGGCTTGTCGCCCTTCTTCTCCTCGAGGCCCTTGAGCAGCGCCTCGGCCTGGAGCTGGCCGACCTTGAAGTTGTTGAACGCCACGTAGTAGTCGACGTTCTTCGTGTTCAGGATGTTGCGGTCCCAGGCGATGACGACGGCGCCACGGTCCTTGGCGGACTTGACCTGCGCGGTCAGCTGCGAACCGTCGGCGGCACCGATGATGACGGCCTTGGCGCCCTTGGTGATCATGCCGGAGATCTGCGACTGCTGGTCGGGGACCGGGTTGCCGGCGTTGGCGTACTGGATGTCGGCCTTGAAGCCGGCGTCCTCGATCGACTTCTTGAACGCAGCACCCGCGAGGACCCAGTTCTGCGAGGTCTTGGCCGGCAGGGCGACGCCGATGAGGTCGCCCTTCTTGATGCTGCTGGTGCTGCCGGCGTCGTCGGACGAGCCGCGTGCCGAGCAGCCGCTGAGGGCGAGGCCCGCGATGAGCGCCAGGCTGAGGCCGGCGACGATCTTCTTGCGCATGTGATTGCTTTCTCTTCGTTGAGGAGGTGTGGGGCCGAGGCCCCGGTGTGGGGAGTTGGGACTAGGGGAGGGTGATCTTGTCCGGCTGGTCCTCGATGGACCGCGGCTGCTGGGCGGCCACCGTGTTCTGCTCGGTGTCCTTCCGCTGGAACTGCCGCATCATGCCGCCGATCAGTGACGGGCGTCCCTGCGACTTCGAGTAGACGTCGAAGGCGACGGCGACGAGCAGGACGAGACCGCGGATGATCTGCACCTGGTTGGACTCGAGGCCCATCAGCTGCAGGCCGTTCGACAGCAGCGCCATCACGAGACCACCGATGATCGAGCCGGAGATCGTGCCGACACCACCGGCGACCGCTGCACCACCGACGAACACGGCGGCGATCGCGTCGAGCTCCCAGCCGGTGCCGTCCGCGGGGCCCGAGGCGCCGGAGTAGGCGACGAACACCATGCCGGCGATCGCGGCGAGGACCGACATGTTCATCATGACGAAGAAGTTGACCCGCCGCGCCGAGACGCCGGACAGGACGGCTGCGTTGGCGTTGCCACCGACGGCGTAGACCTGGCGACCGAAGATCGTGTTCTTCGTGACGAAGCCGTAGACGATGGTCAGGATGCCGAGGATGATCGCGACGATCGGGACCGAGGTGCCGACCGGACCGGCGCCGAACAGGTACGTGGCGACGAGCGTGACGGCGACCAGGATGCCGGTGCGGACGATCGAGACCCACAGCGGCGGGACCTCGGCCTGCATCTTCCGACGGCGGGCACGGCCACGGGCCTCGATGATGATGAGCGCGAGGATCGTGACGAGGCCGATGAGCAGCGTGCCGTTGCTGAAGCCGAAGTCGGGGCCGAAGTCACCGAGGAAGCCGGCGCCGATCGGGGTGAAGGCGTCCGGGACGGGGACCGACGTCGAGTTGCCGATGATCTGGTTCACGCCACGGAAGATGAGCTGACCGGCCAGCGTCACGATGAAGGCCGGGACCTTCACGAACGCGACCCAGAAGCCCTGCCACGCACCGATCAGGGCACCGCACGCGAGACCCAGGATGATGGCGGCCCACACCGGGAAGTCCCACACGGCCATGGACTGCGCCACGACGATGCCGACGACCGCTGCGACCGAACCCACCGACAGGTCGATGTGCCCCGCGATGATGACCATGACCATGCCGAGCGCCAGGATCAGGATGTAGGAGTACTGCAGGAACAGGTTGATGACGTTGGTCGGCTCGAGGATGAGCCCGTTCGTCGTGATCGAGAAGAAGATCAGCAGCACGATGAGGGCGATGATCATGCCGTACTGGCCGATGCTGTTGCCCTTGCCGAAGAGCAGTTTCAGGTTGTTCATGAGGCGGTGGCGCCCTTCCGCGCGGAGGTCATGCTGCGCATGAGCGATTCGGGATCGGCCTGGTCGGCCGGGAGGTCAGCGGTGATCTGGCCCTCGAAGATGGTGTAGATCCGGTCGGAGAGACCGAGGAGTTCGGGGAGCTCGGACGAGATGAGGATGATGCCCTTCCCCTCGGCCGCGAGCTGCTGGATGATCCCGTAGATCTCGAACTTGGCGCCCACGTCGATGCCGCGGGTGGGCTCGTCGAGGATCAGGATGTCCGGGTCGGTGAACATCCACTTGGACAGGACGACCTTCTGCTGGTTGCCACCGGACAGCTTGCCGACGTTGTCCTCGACGCTCGGCACCTTGGTGCGGAGCATCTTGCGGTACTTCTCGGCGACCGAGTACTCCTCGAGCGAGTCGACGACACCGGCCTTCGAGATCTTCCGCAGGTCGGCGGCGACCGTCGAGCGCTTCACGGTGTCGAGCAGGTTCAGGCCGAGCGCCTTGCGGTCCTCGGAGACGTAGCCGAGGCCGTTCTCGATCGCCTGCTGGACGTTCGTGACCTTGATCTCGCGGCCGTCCTTGATGATCTGGCCGTCGAGCCAGGTGCCGTACGAGCGACCGAACAGGCTCATCGCGAGCTCGGTGCGTCCGGCGCCCATCAGGCCGGCGAAGCCGACGATCTCACCGCGGCGGACGTGGAAGTTCGAGGCCTTGCAGACCAGACGCGACGAGTCGAGCGGGTGCTGCACGGTCCAGTTGCGGACCTCGAAGAAGGTCTCGCCGATCTTCGGGGTGCGGTCGGGGAAGCGCGACTCGAGCGAGCGGCCGACCATGCCACGGATGATGCGGTCCTCGTTGACGCCGTCCGCCTTGACGTTGAGCGTCTCGATGGCCTTGCCGTCGCGGATGATCGTGATCTCGTCGGCGATCTGCTCGATCTCGTTGAGCTTGTGGCTGATGATGATGCTCGCGATGCCCTTGGCCTTCAGCCCGACGATCAGGTCGAGCAGGTGCTGCGAGTCGTTCTCGTTGAGCGCGGCGGTCGGCTCGTCGAGGATCAGGAGCTTGACGTCCTTGTGCAGGGCCTTCGCGATCTCGACGAGCTGCTGCTTGCCGACACCGAGGTTCTTGATCTGCGTGTCCGGGTCGTCGGCCAGGCCGACGCGGGCGAGCAGGTCCTGCGCACGCAGCTGCGCGGCGGTCCAGTTGATGACGCCACCGCGGCCCGGCTCGTTGCCGAGGAACAGGTTCTCGGTGATCGAGAGCTCCGGGATGAGCGCCAGCTCCTGGTGGATGATGACGATGCCGGCCTGCTCGGACTGCTTGATGTTCGAGAAGCGGACTTCCTCGCCCTCGTAGACGATCTCGCCGCTGTAGGTGCCGTACGGGTAGACGCCCGACAGGACCTTCATCAGGGTCGACTTGCCGGCGCCGTTCTCGCCGCAGATCGCGTGGATCTCGCCGGCGCGGACGCTGAGGGAGACGTCGGCCAGCGCCTTCACACCAGGGAACTCCTTGGTGATCGAGCGCATCTCGAGGATCGTCTCGGGTGCGGTGATCGACCGGGTCTCGAGGCCGGTGTCGATCGGGGTTGACGCCACAGTGCATCTCCTTCTGCCGCTTCGGTGCGGCAGTGTGTTCGGGTGGTTCTGCTGCGGCAGCGAAAGCACAGGGGGCCTGTGTGGACTTCGTTGTCGCGTCCGGATCCGGCTCGGTGTGACGCTCATGTGAACGGTCACATCGGCTGGACGGAGGCAATTTACGCACAGCCTCGGTGCGGCTGTCAATTCGGATTGGTCGCGTTTTCGTAACGGCGTGCGTGATCCGGAGGGAACGTCCCCCGGGTTGGGGCCAGGGGGCTCGGGAGCGCGCGTTTCGTTGCGCGAATCCGCATGCGCGGACGGGAGGCCCGTGGCGGGCCCGCCACGGGCCTCCCGTCCGCTTCGTGGTCGCGCCCGGAGCCACGCTCGCCCTGTCGGAGCGGGCTTGGCTGGTGCTTCCGGGCGTCCCTGGTCGGAAGTTCGTGACAGGTACGCCCGTTCCTGGCAGGTACTCCGGGGCGGCCGGGTGGTTCCGGGCGTACCGGGTCGTTCCGGGCGTACCTGGTCGGAAGTTCGTGGCAGGTATGCCCGTTCCTGGCAGGTACTCCGGGGACGCCGGGCGGTTCCGGGCGTACCGAGTCGTTTCGGGCGTACCGGCTCGTTTCGGGCGTACCCAGTCGTTTCGGGCGTACCGGGTCGGAAGTTCGTGGCAGGTATGCCCGTTTGTGGCAGGTACTCCGGGGTGGCCGGGTGGTTCCGGGCGTACCGGGTCGTTTCGGGCGTACCGGGTGTCTCCGGGCGTCCCTGGGCAGAAGTTCGTGGTGGGTACTCCGGGGCGCCGGACCAGCCCGAGCTCCGTCAGCGCGTGCGGGGCGCGCTCGTGGAGGCGCGCACGACCAGCTGCGGGACGATGTCGATCGGGCGGAGCAGTTCACCCTCGCTCGGCAGCAGCAGGTCCACGCAGCGACGCCCGAGTTCGGCGAAATCGACCTGCACCGTGGTGAGCGGTGGCCAGAAGTGCTTCGCCTCGGGGATGTCGTCGTAGCCGACCACGGACAGGTCACCCGGGACGTCGAGCCCGTACGAGCGCGCTGCGTGCATGACGCCGAGCGCCATCTGGTCGTTCGAGCAGAAGATCGCGGTGCAGTCCCGCCACCGCAGCAGCTCGCGGCCGGCGTGGTAGCCGAAGTCGGCGGTCCAGTCGCCCAGGATCGGCGGCGCGACGGCCATGTCGCGGTCGGACATCTCGCGCAGGAACCCCTGCATCCGGGCATCGGCCTCGATCCAGTCCTGCGGTCCGGCGATGTGCCGCACGTACTCGTGACCCAGGTCGAGCAGGTGCGCGGTCGCGAGTCGCGCGCCCTCCATCTGGTCCACCCACAGGGCCGTCGGGTCCTCGCCGACGCTGGCGCGCATGGTGACGTAGGGGGTGCGGATGCCGAGCTCCGCGATCAGGTCGAAGACCCGCTGCTGGGGCGCGATGACGACGATGCCCTCGACGTCGAGGTCGAGCAGGTGCCCGAGTCCTTCCCGCACGGCGGCATCGGTCGCCTCAGCGATGTTCGCCGTCGTGACCGAGTAGCCACGGAGCATCGCGGCGTCCTCGATCGCCTGCAGTGCCACGGCCGGACCGTAGTGGGCGCGGCGGGCCGTCAGGACGCCGATCGTGTGGGTCCGGCTCGTGACCAGGGCGCGTGCGGCCCGGTTCGGCCGGTACTGCAGCTGCTCCATGGCCGCCAGGACCTTGTCGCGTGTCTCGGCCCGGATCGCGTCTGAGTTGTTCAGCACCCGCGAGACGGTCTGGTGCGAGACGCCCGCGATCCGTGCGACGTCACGGATGCTGGGCGAACGCGGTTGCTGTGTCCGCGATGACGCCATTGCTGCTCGTTTCCGCCCGGGTGTCGTGGCACATCGATGTGCACGTTCACATCCGGGCCAGATCATTATGCACGTCCGGCGGATCGACGCCACCTGTGCGCCGATCCGCCGTCCGCTCAGAGCCAGTTGCGCTTGCGGAAGATCGCCCAGAGCACGCCCATCAGCAGGAGCATGCCGAGGATCGCGACCGGGTAGCCGTAGTGCCAGTGCAGCTCGGGCATGTGGTCGAAGTTCATCCCGTAGACACCGGCGATCAGGCCGGGCGCGAACAGGATCGCCGCCCACGACGAGATCTTCTTGACCTCCTCGCCCTGGCGGTGTGCTGCCCGGGCGAGTTGCCGGCTCTCCTCGCCCTGGGCCAGGCTCGCGCTGGTCATCCGGCGCATCGCCTCGTTCTGCTCCTGCGACACCAGGGTGGCGTGCAGGGTCAGAGCGTTCTCGAGCAGGGCGCGGAACGAGTCGACCCGCTCGGTGACACGGAGCGCGTGGTCGTGCACGTTGCGGAGTCGGTGCTGCACGTCGTCGTCCACGCCGTACTTGTCCGCACCGCGGAGCAGCCCCGTGACCATCGCCGGCACCGGGGTGGTGGCCCGCTGGAACGCGAGGACCTCGCTGAGCAGCTGGTAGATGCGCTTCGAGACCCCCGGGTCGACCTGCCCGGCGAACAGCTGGTCCTCGATGGCGTCGATCTGCTCCTGCAGGACCTGGACGACGGGGCCGTAGCCGTCGACGACCTCGTCGAGCACGGCCGCGGTCACGGCCTCGGACCCCTTCGCCAGGAACTCCGGATCCGCCTCGACCTGTGCGCGCAGCACCGCCAGGTCGGGTCGGGCGGCGTGCCGGACACTCACGACGAAGTGGTCGCCGACGAACAGGTGCACCTCGCCGAACTCGACGGTGCCCTCGGACGGGTCGAACCACGCGGGCCGGAGCACCAGGAACAGGGTGTCTCCGTAGCGCTCGAGCTTGGCGCGCTGGTGTCCCTTGCGGGCGTCCTCGACGGCGTTCTCGTGCAGGTCGAACTCGGTGGCGACGGCCTCGAGCTCATGCGGGTCGGGCCGGAGCAGCCCGATCCACGTCAGGTCGCCACGAGCCGGGCGCGACAGGGTCGACGGAGACTCCACGCGGCGTCCCCGGACGTAGATCGCGTTGTCGATCAGTGCCATGTGCGTGCTCCTTCGGTGGGGAGCAGGCGGGCGCGATGGCGCCCCGGAGGCGATCCGGAGCGGGGCAGGGTCAGCGAGCGGGCGCGACGACCGACACGGGCGGCCGGCCCGATCGAGGATGGTCACCCGACATCGCGCCTCACCTGCCCTTCTCGTCTCGTCGTGGCGGCGCCCAGAGCGCTGCCGACGGTCGAGCGTACGCCTGCGGCGCGGGTCGGACAACCCGTCGCGGCAGGCGCAGGAGCGTCAGCGCGTGACGTGCAGCCCGGCGGTCTCGAGTTCGGCGAGCTGCCACCCGAGCCACGGGCTCCAGGCGAACGGCGCGCCGGCGACGGCCTGCCTGAGAGAGTCCTCGGACACCCATGCCCACTCGGCGACCTCGTCGTCCGCGGGCGCCGGGGTGTCGTCGGTCACGGCACGGAAGACAGGGCAGACCTCGTTCTCCACGATGCCCGAGGCGTCGACCGCGCGGTACCGGAACTCCGGCAGCACGACCTCGACGTCACGCACGGTGATGCCGAGCTCGCGGGAGGCCCGACGGCCGATGGCGTCCTCGAAGGACTCGTCCGGACCGGGATGGCCGCAGAAGGTGTTCGTCCACACCCCCGGCCAGGTCTTCTTCGACAGCGCTCGTCGGGTCACCAGGACGTCGCCGTCGGTGTTCCGGACGTGGCACGAGAAGGCCAGGTGCAGGGGCGTGTGGGCAGTGTGGACCGTGAACTTGTCCGCCGTGCCGATCGGGGTACGGTCGTCGGCCAGGAGCACCACGGATTCAGGGAAAGCGTTCATCTGAGTCGATAGGTTAGGCCAATGAGCGAGGAAGCGACCACCGTGCCGCACATCGACCTCGCGCTCGTCGACGACTGCCTCGAGCGCTTCTTCGCCGTGTCGTCGGCACGCGCCGAGCGCTACGGCCGACCGTCCGAAGAACTGTGGCGCGTGCTCCGCAAGGCGAGCATGGGCGGCAAGCGCTTCCGGCCCCGCATGGTCATGACCGCGTACGCCGGCATGGGCGGCACCGACGCGCACGCCGCAGCCAACGTCGCCGCGGCCTACGAACTCCTGCACACCGCACTCGTGGTGCACGACGACGTCATCGACCGCGACTGGTCGCGCCGCGGTCAGCCGAACGTCGCCGGGTCGTTCCGCGACAACGGGACGACGGGCGGCCTGCCGCTGCCGACGGCCGAACACCGGGGGATGAGTGCCGCGGTCATCGCCGGCGACCTGGCCCTCGCCGGTGCACCCCGCTTCATCGAGGCTGCGGGCGTCGACGGCACCCGCCGCGAGCGGCTGCTCGAACTGCTCGACGAGGCGGTGTTCGCCAGCGCCGCCGGCGAGATGACCGACGTCGACCTGGCACTCGGCGTGATGCCGACCGTGGACGAGGTCCTGGCGATGGAGCGGGCGAAGACGAGCGTGTACTCGTTCGAGGCCCCGCTGCAGTCCGGTGCCGTCCTGGCCGGAGCCGACGAGGAGATCGTCACCGCCCTCGGGGCCTTCGGTCGCGAGATCGGCATCGCGTACCAGATCGTCGACGATCTGCTCGGGGTCTTCGGCGACGAGACCATGACCGGCAAGACCGTGCTCGGCGACCTGCGCGAGGGCAAGCGCACCATGCTGATCGCGTATGCGGCGACCACCGACTGCTGGCCCGACCTCGAGCCGTACCTCGGCGACCCGGACCTGACCGAGGCCCGCGCGGACGAGGTCCGTGCGACCCTGGTGTCCTGCGGTGCGCGCGGCGCCGCGGAAGCACGTGTCGCCGACCACACCGCACTCGCCCGGGCCGAGCTCGCCCGGCTGCCGTACGACCTCGCCGACCGCCTGGAGGCCCTCGTGACCGAACTCGTGGAGCGCGCCCGGTGACCCACAGCACCGCCACGGCGACCGGGTCCCGTCCGGCTCGCCTCCAGCTCTACGACGCCACCGCCGAGGCCGCGTCGGGTGTCGTCATCGACCGGTACTCCACGTCGTTCGGCCTGGCGAGCCGCATGCTGGCCCGCGACACGCGCGAGCACATCCGGAACGTCTACGCGCTGGTCCGCGTCGCCGACGAGGTCGTCGACGGTCCCGCGACCGAGGCCGGGCTCGACCGCGAGCTCGCCCGCACGGTGCTCGACGAGCTCGAGGCCGACACGGAACGGGCCATCGCGCTCGGCTTCTCGGTGAACCCGGTCGTCCACGCCTTCGCCCGCACCGCCCGTGCCACCGGCTTCGGTGCCGAGCTCACCGCCCCGTTCTTCGCCTCGATGCGCATGGACCTCGACCGCACCGAGCACGACGACGCCTCGTTCGACGCGTACGTGTACGGCTCGGCCGAGGTCGTCGGCCTGATGTGCCTGCGTGCGTTCGTGTACCGGGCCGGTCGGCCGACGTTCGACCAGGCCGAACTCGTCGCCGGTGCACGTGCGCTCGGCGCCGCGTTCCAGAAGGTGAACTTCCTGCGCGACCTGCACGCGGACTTCGAGGTGCTCGGTCGCTCGTACTTCCCGGGCGTCGACATCCGGTCGTTCGACGAGGCCACGAAGGACCGCCTGGTCGCCGACGTGCAGGCCGACCTCGACCACGCAGCACGCACGATCCGGCTGCTGCCGGCCGACGCCCGCAACGCCGTCGGACTCGCGCACGCGCTGTTCCAGGAACTCAACGACCGACTCGCGCGCACACCGGCGAGCCGCCTCGTCACGACGCGCGTGCGCGTCCCCAATCCGGTGAAGGTGCGCCTCGCGGCGCAGGTCCTCGCCGGACGCGCACCGCTCCGGTCGCGCGTCACCACCCACCGGCCGGGAGGCTCCTCATGACCCCGCCCCGCGCCTCCCGACCGACGACGGTCGCCACCACCACCCGGCGCAAGGTGCCCGCACGCCGCGCCGTCGTCATCGGCGGCGGCATCAGCGGCCTGGCGGCCGCCGCGCTGCTCGCACGCGACGGCTTCTCGGTGACGGTGCTCGAGCAGCGCACGCAGCTCGGCGGCCGTGCCGGTTCGTGGGAGCAGGACGGGTTCCGGTTCGACACCGGGCCGTCGTGGTACCTCATGCCCGAGGTCTTCGACCACTTCTTCCAGCTGCTCGGGACGTCGGCCGAGGCCGAACTCGACCTGGTGAAGCTCGACCCCGGCTACCGCGTCTACAGCGAGGGCCACGACGAGCCGATCGACCTGCGCGCCGACGCCGAGGCCAACATCGCCTTGTTCGAGTCCATCGAGCCCGGTGCCGGCGAGCGGATGCGGAAGTACCTCGCGTCGGCCGAGGACACCTACACGATGGCCGTCCGCCGGTTCCTCTACACGAGCTTCCAGGACCTCACGAAGCTCGCCGCACCCGACGTCCTGCGTCGCCTGCCCAAGCTCGCGCGTCTGCTGCTCGAGCCGCTCTCCACCTTCGCCGAGACCGCGGTGCGCGACCGTCGCCTGTGGCAGATCCTCGGCTATCCGGCGGTGTTCCTCGGCACGAGCCCGTACGCGGCGCCGAGCATGTACCACCTGATGAGCCACCTCGACCTGGCCGACGGCGTCCTCTACCCGAAGGGCGGCATCACCGAGGTGATCTCCGCCGTCGAGCGGGTCGCCCGGGCCGAGGGCGCGAAGATCATCGCCGGTGCGAAGGTCGAACGGATCGTCGTCGAGGACGGCGTCGCCACCGGGGTCGTCCACCGCGACCGCGACGGCGTGCAGCACACGGCCCCCGCCGACCTCGTGGTCAGCGCTGCCGACATGCAGCACACCGAGATGCAGCTGCTCGAGCGTGAGCACCGCACCCACGGCGCGGACCACTGGAAGAAGCGCGACCCGGGCCCGAGCGCGGTGCTCGTGTACCTCGGCATCGACGGTCCGACGCCGGGCCTGCTGCACCACACCCTGATGTTCACCGCGGACTGGAAGGCGAACTTCGGCGCGATCTTCGGGGACGACCGCCACGTGCCGGACCCCGCCTCGATCTACGTCTGCGCCCCGTCCGAGACCGACCCGAGCGTCTCGCCGCCCGGCACCAGCAACCTGTTCATCCTGGTGCCCCTGCCCGCCGACCTGTCGATCGGCAAGGGCGGCATCGACGGTGCCGGTGACTACCAGGTCGAGCAGATCGCCGACCGTGCCATCGACGTGCTGGCCGAGCGCGCCGGGGTGCCGGACCTGCGCGACCGCATCCGGGTCCGTCGGACGATCGGGCCGCGCGACTTCGCCGACGACCTGAACGCCTGGAACGGCTCGATGCTCGGCCCGGCGCACACCCTGAAGCAGAGCGCGTTCTTCCGCGAGAAGAACGCGTCGAAGAAGGTCGAGGGGCTGTACTACGTCGGTGCCTCGACGATCCCGGGCATCGGTCTGCCGATGTGTCTGATCAGCGCCGAGGTCCTGCTCAAGCGCATCCACGGCGACCGGAGCACCGAGCCGCTGCCGACGCCCCTCGGGGCCCCGCAGGACCGGACCGAGACCGCCTGATGCCCGGGGTCTACCTCGCCGGCCTGGTGGTGTCCCTGGTCGGCATGACCGTGCTGGACGCCCGCTTCCGGCTGTTCTTCTGGCGGGCACCGTGGCGGGCGGCTGCCGTGATGGTCGTCGGTGTCGCGTTCTTCATGGTGTGGGACGTCGCCGGTGTCGCTGCCGGGATCTTCTTCATCGGGCCGCAGAACCTGCTCACCGGGGTGCTCCTGGCGCCCGAGGTCCCGCTCGAGGAGCTCTTCTTCCTGCTGCTGCTCTGCTACTCGACGATGGACCTGGTCGGCTTCGTCCGGCCCCTGGTGCAGCGGGCGACCGATCGGCGGCGGGCGTGAACGGCACCGGGGCGTACGCGCTCCTGGCCCTGCCGTTCTTCGGCGTCACGGCCGTCGTGGCCGTGGTCGCCGGCGTCGTCGCCGCCCGCCGGGCCCGTGCGGCGGGTCGACGGCCTGCGGTCGGGCGCCGGGTGGCGGTGCTCACGTCCGTGATCGCGGGCGTCGCGCTGCTGGTGATGACGATGGTGTTCGACAACGTCATCGTCACGTTGCGGATCGTCGCCTACGACCCCTCGCTCATCAGCGGTGCGAAGATCGGTGCGATCCCGGTCGAGGACCTCGCCTACGCGATGTCCGCCATCGTGCTGCTGCCCAGCCTGTGGGTCCTGTTCGACCGGACCGGCGGACACGACCGGACGGGCGCACGCGACCGGACCGGCGCGCGCCCCGCGCTCGGCCCGACCACAGCACCAGCAGAGGACATGAAGTGAACGCCAGCACCGCCTCCCGGCCGTCGACCCTCCGCGCCCTGTTCGTGTCGTCGCGCCCGATCAGCTGGGTGAACACCGCCTACCCGTTCGGCGCCGCGTACCTGCTCGGCAGCGGGGTCGGTGTCGAGGGCGGCGGCGGGTTCTCGCTCGTCGCGTTCCTGGTCGGCGTCGTGTACTTCCTGGTGCCCTACAACCTGGCGATGTACGGCATCAACGACGTCTTCGACTACGAGTCCGACCTGCGCAACCCGCGCAAGGGCGGCGTCGAGGGCGCCCTGCTCGACAAGAGCGTCCACCGCACCACGCTGTGGGCCGTCGTCGTCACGAACGTCCCCTTCCTCGTCGCGCTCGTGGTGCTCGGCGCGGTCAGCGGCAACGGGCCGTGGTCGTGGTTCGTCCTGGCGATCAGCGTGTTCGCGGTCATCGCGTACTCGGCACCGGGGCTGCGGTTCAAGGAGAAGCCGTTCCTCGACTCGCTCACGTCGAGCACGCACTTCGTCTCGCCGGCGATCTACGGCCTCGCCCTGGCGGGCCCGCACTGGACCGGTGAGCTCGTCGCCGTCTGCATCGCGTTCTTCCTGTGGGGCGTGGCCTCGCACGCGTTCGGTGCCGTGCAGGACGTCCTGGCCGACCGTGCCGGTGGCATCGGCTCCGTCGCGACCGTGATCGGCGCCCGGGCCACCGTCCGCCTGGCCTTCGTCGCCTACCTGGTCGCCGGCGTCGCGCTGCTGTTCTCGGCGTTCCCCGGGCCGATCGCCGCGATCGTCGTCATCCCGTACGCGCTCAACGTGCTGCCGTGGTGGAACATCACGGACCAGGGCGCCGAGGCCGCGAACGCCGGGTGGAAGCGCTTCCTCTGGATCAACTACCTGGCGGGCTTCATCGTCACGATGGCACTCATCGCGTACGCCTTCACGCACTGACAGACTGGACGCACGCACCGCGGCGTCCGTGGTGCGTCACCAGTCACGACGGCAGTCACGAAGGAGTGCGCGCATGAGCGTCCGGATCATCCACGTCGGTCTCGGAGGGTGGGGCGGCAACTGGGCCCGCACCGCCATCCCAGAGGTGTCGGAAGTGCAGGTGGTCGGGATCGTCGACCCGTCGGCACCGACGCTCGAGGCCGTACGGACCGACCTCGGGCTCCCGGCCTCCGCGGCGTTCGGGTCCCTGACCGAGGCGCTCGCCGCGGTCGAGGCCGACGCCGTCGTCATCACCGCCCCGGCCGTGACGCACGTGCCGCTCGCGCTCGAGGCCCTCGATGCCGGCAAGCACGTCCTGGTCGAGAAGCCGTTCGCCAACACCACCGACGAGGCCGTCACCGCGGTCCGTCGCGCCGAGGAGCTCGGCCTGGTGCTGCAGGTCAGCCAGAACTACCGCTGGTACCCGGCACCGCGGGTCGTGCAGGAGATGCTCGAGGCGGACGTGGTCGGCGAGGTCTCCGCGATCAACGTCGACTTCCGGCAGTGGGACAACGACCAGCCCGCCGAGACGTACCCGCACTACCGGTTCCCGCACGCGATGATCAACGACATGGCGATCCACCACTTCGACCTGCTCCGGATGATCACCGGGCAAGAGGCCGTCCGGGTCTTCGCCAAGGCCAGCTACCCCGCCTACAGCAAGTACCAGGACGAAGCGGTTGCCTCGATGATCATCGAGCTCGACGGCGGCACGGTCGTCAACTACCGCGGCAGCTGGCTGAGCCGTGGCCCGCGCACCGCCTGGGCCGGCGAGTGGAGCATCGAGGGCGAGGACGGCGAGCTCTGGTTCACGAGCCGCGATGGTGAACCGAACGCGGTCGACGGCGACCGGGTCACCGTCCGCCGCACGCAGGACGACGTCGCCGAGCCGGTCGAGCTGCCCGTGCTCGCGCACACCGACCGCCAGGGCGGGCTGCAGGCGTTCGCCCGATCGGTGCAGGGCGGCCCCGCCCCCGAGACGAGCGGTCGTGACAACCTGCGGAGCCTCGCGCTGATGGAGGCCGCCGGCCGCTCCGCGGCGTCCGGCCTGCCCGAGGACGTCGTCGTCCCGTCCTGACCGCACCCACCCACGGCCTGGAGGCGCGGGGCGGGCCCGCACCGTGCCTCCAGTCCGGCTCTGGTCGCGTCCACCGCGTCGGTGACGTTCCGCGCACGCCCCTACGGCGACGTTCCGCGCCCACCGACAGTCCACGCGTCGGAGCGCCCGTGAGGTGTCGCTGAGCGCCTGGACTCGCGAGCTGGTCGCCGCGTCAGGCGGCCCCGGCCGCCTGCCGCGCCTGCGCGACGGCCCGCCGCACACCGAGCGACCAGCCCGGCCCGTGGCCGGGCAGCACGTGTTTCGCCTCGGTGTCCGCGAGCCGGTCGAGCGACGCGACCGCCGTGTCGACGTCGGAGGTCGCCGCGGGTGCGACGATCCGGGGTCCGATCCCGCCCGTGTACGGGTCGAAGGTGACGAGCGCGTCCCCGGCGATCACGGCGTCACGGTCGGCGAAGTGCAGGGCCACGTGGCCGTCGGTGTGCCCCGGGGTCTCGATGATCCACGGGTTGCCCGGTACATCGGCGCGGTTCTCCAGCGGTTCGGTGTCCGCGATGCCGTCGACCGTGACCGCACCGGCCAGCAGCATGCGGCCCAGGGGGCGCAGACCACCCGGGTGGAGTGCCACGAACCCGAAGCGGTTCGTCTGCGGCCGGTACGAGTACGGGTGCGCGGCGAGGTGTCGATCGCCCGGGTGGACGAACACGGGTGTGCCCCAGTCGCGGTGCATCCGTGCGGCGGTGCCGACGTGGTCGAAGTGCCCGTGCGTGAGCAGGAGCCCCTCGACCTGGTCGGGCGTGTAGCCCAGGTCGTGCACGGCGAGCTGCAGGTGCGGCCACGCGGCGGGCAACCCCGCGTCGACGACGAGCAACCGATCGCCGGTCTCGACGAGGTACGTGTTGGTGTGTGCGATCTCGAGGCGGTGGATCCCCTCGGCGGCGTCCCGGAAGAGCATGTGCGGCACGGTAGACGCGGCCTGCTGGGCACGATCCCGGGTGGGACGTGTACGAAATGGGGAATGGCCAAGGACAGTCTGCCCGAGCTCGAACTCGCCAACGTGCGCACCCGCGAGGGCATCACGGACACCGTGACGGAGCTGAAGCGACGCGCGGACCTGCCCGCCCGGACGCGGCTCGCGGTCGCCAAGACGAAGCAGCGGTGGCACCGCGACCCCACGCCGCTGGTGGCGATGGGCATCACCGGGCTGACCGGTGTCGCCGCGATCGTCCTCGGCATCGCGCTGCGGAACCGCCCCGCCGGGCACCTGGCCCAACCGCCGGCGAACTCGGCCTTCACCGCGCTGCTGCCGTTCGGTGCGCGTGGCGACGCCCCTTCGGCGAAGGAGCAGGCGCAGGCAGGTCGCAAGGGCCGGAAGGCGCGGGCCAAGGCGGCCGAGGAAGCGCTCGAGCAGGACCCGGCGCACCGCGCACGCGTGAAGCAGCAGGTCGGCATCGCGGCGGTGCAGCGACGGGCGAACAAGAACCGCAAGCAGGCGGTCAAGCGGTCGAAGCAGGCCGTGAAGGCGAGAGGGTAGTCACATGGCGCACGAAGAGCACAAGCCGGATCCGGACGACGCCCGGAAGCCCGACAACCCCACCGACCTCAAGAAGCCGACGCTCGTCTACACGCTGAAGAAGACGCTGCGCGAGTTCACGAGCGACCAGTGCACCGACCTGGCGGCGAGCCTGACGTACTACTCGGTGCTCGCGCTGTTCCCCGGGCTGCTGGCGGTCGTGTCGATCCTGGGCCTGGTGTCGGACCCGGCGAAGACCATCGAGACCCTGCTCCAGGTGATCCGCAACGTCGGCGGCGGTGACGTCGCGAGCCTGCTGAAGGAGCCGGTGAACGGCCTGGTCCGCTCGCCCGCTGCGCCGGTGACGTTCATCGTCGGTCTGCTCGGCGCCCTCTGGTCGGCCTCCGGCTACGTCGGCGCGTTCGGCCGTGCCATGAACCGGATCTACAACGTCCGTGAGGGCCGCCCGATCTGGAAGCTCCGCCCGACCATGCTCGGCGTGACCGTCACCACCATCGTCCTGCTCGTGGTCGGTCTGCTGGTGCTGGTGAGCGCTCCGCTCGCCCGCAGCTTCGGCGACGTCATCGGCCTCGGCGACGTGGCCGTCACCGTCCTGTCGATCGTGCAGTGGCCGATCCTGCTCGTCATCGCGATCATCGTCGTCGCGGTGCTCTACTACTGGTCGCCGAACGTCAAGCAGCCGAAGTTCACCTGGGTCAGCGGCGGCTCGATCCTGGCGCTCCTCATCTGGATCATCGCGAGCGTCGGCTTCGGGTTCTACGTCGGGAACTTCTCGAACTACAACGCCACGTACGGCTCCCTCGGTGGGGTCATCGTGTTCCTGCTGTGGATCTGGATCACGAACAACGCCCTGCTCTTCGGTGCCGAGTTCGACGCCGAGATCGAGCGGGGTCGCGAGCTGCAGGCCGGCATCCGTGCGGAGGAGGACATCCAGCTCCCCGAGCGCGACACCCGCCAGATCGAGAAGCAGGACGAGAAGCGGGCGCAGGACGTGCTCGAGGGCATCCGCATCCGCCAGGGCGTCGACAACGACTGACCGCGGCTCGTCCGACCACCGCTGACGGGCGCTCTCCGGGTCGGGGCGCTACGGTGCGAGCGTGCCGTCCTTCCTCGAGGGGCTCCCGTTCCGGTGGCTCGTCCTCGCGCTCTTCGTGATCGTGTTCTGCCGTGCGCAGGCCACGTACTGGGTGGCGCGGCTCGCGGTGACGGGTGCGTCCCGATCACGGTGGGGCGGCTGGCTGCGGTCACCGGCGGTCCGCCGCGGGTCGGCGCTGCTGGATCGCTGGGGGTTGCCCGTCGTGACGGTGAGCTTCGTCGTGGTCGGCCTGCAGACGGTGAT
The DNA here is from genome assembly GCF_013359815.1 of Curtobacterium flaccumfaciens. Taxonomy (GTDB): domain Bacteria; phylum Actinomycetota; class Actinomycetes; order Actinomycetales; family Microbacteriaceae; genus Curtobacterium; species Curtobacterium flaccumfaciens. The sequence goes on from NZ_JABMCF010000030.1 coordinate 90,020, forward strand.
GAACGCCGCAGCGGGGCTGGCACGGGTCGCCTGGTGGCGGTACACGATCGCGATGGTGCCCGGGTGCGTGGCATGGGCGTTCCTGTACGCGACGGTCGGGCTCGCCGTGTTCTGGGCGGTCGTCGCGGCGCTCGCCGGTTCGCCGTGGGGCATCGCGGCGCTCGTGGGCCTGGTGGTCGTCGCCGGCGTCGCGCTGACGGTCCTGCGTCGTCGCCGCGACCGCACAGGAGGCCCGGCCCGGCTTCCGTAGGCTGGCATCCGTGACGACAGACCAGCTCCAGAACCGTCCGGTCGCCCTGGTGACCGGAGCCACCCGCGGCATCGGACGCGCGATCGCCGCCGACCTCGGCCGCACCCACCACGTGCTCGTGGGCGGCCGGTCCGCCGACGCCGTGGACGCGCTCGTCCAGGAGCTGCCGAGCGCGGCACCGTTCGTCGGCGACCTGGGCGCGGGCGAGGTCCCGGCGCTGCCGGATCGGCTCGACGTCCTCGTGCACTCGGCCGGTGTCGAGCAGGGCACCACCGTCGCCGACACCCCGCGCGCGGTGTGGGAGCAGGTCTTCGCGACGAACGTGTTCGCGGTCGCCGAGCTCACCCGGCTGGCGCTGCCGGCACTGCGGGCGGCCCGGGGCATCGTCGTGCCGATCAACAGCGGCTCCGGGTTCCAATCGGGCCCCGGCGGTGGCGTGTACGCGGCGTCGAAGTTCGCGCTGCGGGCCTTCGCCGACGCCCTGCGCGAAGAGGAGCGGGCGAACGGCGTGCGGGTGTCGAGCGTGCACCCGGGCCGGACCGACTCGGACATGCAGCGGCAGCTCGTGGCGAAGCTCGGGGAGTCCTACGACACCGACTACTACCTGGCACCCGAGGACGTGGCCGCCGCGGTCCGCACCGTCGTCGACCTGCCCGAGCGCGGCACCGTCGAGTCCCTCGCGATCCGGCCGACCCGACGGCGCTGATGTTCGGACGGCGCTGACGCGCTGACGGCGACGACTACCGACTACCGCAGCTCGATCCGTTCGTCGAGCTCGAGCCGTTCCAGGAACGTCTCGTCGTGGCTCACCACGACGAGGGCTCCCCGGTAGGCCCGCAGCGCGTCGACGAGCTGGTCGACGCTCGTCAGGTCGAGGTCGTTCGTCGGCTCGTCGAGCACGAGCAGCTGCGGCGGCGGGTCGGCGAGCACCAGGGCCGCCAGCGCGACCCGGAACCGCTCGCCGCCGGACAGGTCCCCGGCCGGGCGGTCGACGGTGTCCCCGCGCACCAGGAACTTCGCCAGCCGGTTGCGGACCTCGGCGACGGGCACGTGCGGGGCGTCCCGGCGCACGTTGTCGAGCACCGTGGCGGTGTCGTCCAGGCTGTCCTTCCGCTGCGGCAGGTACGCGATCCGGTCGACGTGGGCGACGGCCGCGGTCTCGGGCAGCGGGTGCTCCCGGGCCGCGGGGTCGCCGACGAGCTGCTCGAGCAGGGTGGACTTGCCGACGCCGTTGTCCCCGGTGACGGCGATCCGTTCCGGCCCCTGCACGATGACGTCCCGTCCGCGGACGGTCACGGTGGCGATCCGACGCGATGCCGGCACGTCCGGGTCGGGCAGGGTGACGTGGATCGACTCGTCGTCGCGCAGGCGGAGCTCGGCCTCGCGCTTGGTGGCGAGTGCGGCGGCTTCGTCGTCCGCGTACCCGACGCGCAGTCGACCGGCGGTCTCCTGCGCCTTCTTCCGCTGCTCGTTCGCCAGGATCTTCGGCATCGAGCGGCCCGCCTTCTCACCGGCCTTGGCACGACGCGCGATCTTCGTCTCCGCCTCGATGCGCTGCCGCTTCTCGGTGCGGTGCCGCTGTTCGGCGACCCGGACCTCGCGCTCGACGGCTGCCTGCTGCACGGCCAGGTGCTCCTCGAACGCGCTGAACGTCCCGCCGAACACGGTCATCGCCCCGGCGCGGAGCTCCACGGTCTCGTCGACGTGCTCCAGGAGTTCCCGGTCGTGGCTGACGAGCACCAGGGTGCCGCGCCAGTCGTCGACCAGGTCGAGGAGCAGCCCGCGGGCCCGGCGGTCCAGGTTGTTCGTCGGCTCGTCCAGGAACACGATCGGCCGGGCGCGCAACCGCACCCCGGCGACGGCGACGAGCACCGACTGCCCGCCGGACAGCGTCGACACCGGCCGGTCGAGGTCGGTGCCGTCGAGCCCGACCCGGTCGAGCACCGCGGCGGCCCGTTCCTCCAGGTCCCAGTCGTCGCCGACAGCCTCGAGCTGTGTGGACGTGGCGTCGCCGGCCAGGACGGTCCGGAGCGCGGTGAGTGTGGGCCGGATGCCGAGCAGGTCGGCGATGGTGTCGTCGATCCCCGTTGCAAGGCGTTGCGGCAGGTGGTCGACGGGACCCGACGTCGTGATGCTGCCCGACGTGGGGTGGAGCTGGCCGGTCGCGAGCCGGACCAGCGTGGACTTGCCGGCCCCGTTCCTCCCGACCAGGCCGGTCCGGCCACGTCCGAACGCGGCGGTGAGGTGGTCGAGCGCGACGGTGCCGTCGGGCCAGGCGAAGGTGACGTCGTGCAGGACGACGGACGGACTGGTGGGCATGGAGATGTCTCCCGGTGTCGATGCTGGGCGCACGACACCGAGGCCACCGCGGTGCGGTGGAGCGCCCGACGGGGCGCGCGATCACGGTGTCAGCGCGTGGGCTGAGCGGTACCGGTGATCGACAGCAATCCGTCTGCTTCCGTCGGGGGACCCCCGTGTCCGCCATCCGTTCCGCCGGTCGGTCTCCCGCCCCGGCGGCCCCGCGATGACGACGAGGTGACCTCCACGGTAATCCCGTGACACGGGCACCCGCAAGGGATGACAGGCTGGGGGCATGCCGGAGAACCTGTTGCCGACCCCGTCGTCGAACCCCGAGACCTTGCTGTCCGCCGAGCCGGAGGTGACCGCCGCGATCGAGGCGGAGGCCCCCGTCGCCAGCGTGGTGGTGTCCTACCCGTCGTCGAGCCTGGCGTGGGCGCTGCTCGCCGACGAGGCGTGGGCGCGCGGCGCGACCCTCGAGTCCTACGCGTACGCCCGTGTCGGGTACCACCGTGGGCTCGATGCCCTGCGCAAGGCCGGCTGGCGCGGTGTCGGCCCGGTGCCGTGGTCACACGAGCCCAACCGTGGCGTGCTGCGGGCGCTGTTCGCCCTGCGGCGTGCGGCCGAGGCGATCGAGGAGCCGGGCGAGGCCGAGCGCCTGACCGACTTCCTGAACGCGAGCGACCCCGAGGCCCTGCGCGCCCTGTCCGCCGGCGCGTAGCTCCCGCACGCAACGACGAAACCAGGTTCCGGACACGGAACCACGCCGATGCGCGGTGCTGTGTCCGGAACCTGGTTCCGGTAGCGCCGACCCCGCCTAGCCCAGCAGCACGCTCCAACTGAAGGCCTGCGGCCAGAGCTGGTGCTCCGGCAGCACATCGAGCCCGCACGCCCGGCTGCCGAGCCCGTGCTGCGCAGCGTCGAGGTACAGGTACAGGTGGTCTGACGTCGGCAGCTCGTACGGGTGCTCGGCGCGGTCGATCTGCTGCGCGGTCCACGGCGACAGGGTGAACCCCGCACGGCGCGACCCGACCGTCGACACCGTGAACGGCCCGACGGACAGCGCCCGCAGGTCGGGCCGGTGCCCGGTCTCCTGCGGCCGCGAGTACTCCACCCCGAGCGAGCGCACCGGCGCGGTGAACCGCCCGACACGTGCAGCGTGCGAGGAATCGGCGTACGACTCCAGCGGTCCGGTCCCGAACCAGGTCGCGTCCCCATCCGCCAGCGATGCCGGCAGGTCGAACCGCACCCCGATCCGCGGCCACGTGACGTCCCAGGCGCCGAACGGCACCGCGTCGGTCTGCAGCACGAGCCCGTCGGACGTCAGGGTCCAGCGGTGCGTGACCTCGAGGCCCCACCCGCTGTTCGCCGCCGCGACGCGGACACGCTGCTCCAGACCGGAGTCGGTGCGCGACACCGACACCAGCCGGTGCGTCAGCCGGTCCAGCCCTCGGTCGCGCCAGCGCGTCGCAGACGGGGGAGCGGTCGGGTCGCCGACCCCGTGCGTGAGCACCGGGTCCGCGGTCTCGTAGCCGCCCTGTGACGCCAGGCTGTCGTTGTCCGTCGGCGCACGCCACAGTTCCAGGCGGGGCCCGGCGACCTCGTGGCCCTTCCAGGACACCAGGTCACCGCGGGCGCTGAAGGTGCCGTCACCGAGTCGGTCGCCGTCCCACCCCTGCCGGGAGGCCCGTGGTGCGTCCGCCGCGCGCGCTGCGACGAGCCGCTGGGTGCGTGCGACGACGTGGCCGGTGTCCGCCCACGCGGTCGGCCCCGCCAGTTCCACGGTCAGGTCGAACCAGAGCTCGTCGCCGGGTGCGAGTTCGGACGTGGCCGCGGCGAGCACCTCGGAGGGCACCGGGACCGTCGCCGACTCCCGAGCGGCGACGATGCCCGTGGACAGGCGCCCCGAGGCCTCGACGACGCCGTTCCGCGACAGGGTCCAGCACAGCCGGAGCCCGGCGGTCGAGGCCGAGTGGTACCGGTTCTCGACCAGCACCGTGGTGTCCGAGACCGCCAGGCGGATCGGGGCCACGACGGCGACGAACTCGGCGAGCCCGGGTGTCGGGGTGTCGTCGGGCAGTACCAGGCCGTCCATGACGAAGTTGCCGTCGTGCACGACCTCGCCGAAGTCCCCGCCGTAGGCGTAGTAGTCCTCGCCCGTGGGCGTCTTCGCGAGCAGGCCGTGGTCTCGCCACTCCCACACGAACCCGCCGTGCAGCCGTGGGTACCGGTCGACCAGGGCCTCGTACTCGGCGATCTGCCCGGGACCGTTGCCCATCGCGTGCACGTACTCGCAGTGGATGAAGGGCTTCGACCGCTGCCGTGCGGCCTCGGCCGGGCCGCAGCCGAGCAGGGGCGTCGGGGTGCCGCCGCCGATGGACTCGGTCTCCTGCAGCGTCGGGTACATCCGCGAGTAGACGTCGGTGTACTCGCCCGTGTAGTCGCCCTCGTAGTGCACGGGGCGCTCGGCGTCGCGGTCGTGCACCCACTGCGACATGGCCGCGAGGTTCCGGCCGGTGCCGGACTCGTTGCCGAGCGACCACATCACGATCGATGCGTGGTTCTTGTCGCGCTCGACGGTGCGGGCGATGCGGTCGAGGTAGGCCTCGGCCCACGCCGGGTCGTCGGAGGGGTTGCCGACCCAGTCGGTGAACAGGAACCCGTGGGTCTCCAGGTCGCACTCCAGGATGACCCAGAACCCGAGCTCGTCGGCCAGGTCGAGCACGCGGGGGTGCGGCGGGTAGTGCGAGGTGCGGATGGCGTTGACGTTGTTCCGCTTCATCAGCGTCATGTCGGCGCGGGCGTGCTCCTCGTCGAACACCCGGCCGCGCACGGGGTGGGTCTCGTGCCGGTTCACGCCGTGGAACACCACACGCTCACCGTTCACCAGGAACCGGTCGCCGACGATCGACACGGTGCGGAACCCGAGCCGGAGCGAGACGACCTCGCCACCGGCGGCACCGCCCGAGCCGCCCGCCGCGGAACCGGTCGCCAGCGTCGCGTCGTACAGCTTCGGCAGCTCGGCGCTCCACGGTTCGACGCCCTCGACCTCGATCGGCGCGACGTCGTCCGCCGTGGCCCAGGTCACGTCGACGCCCAGGTCGGGCACCGCGAACCGCACCGGGAACACCGCGTCGAGCGTCGGGAACGTGATCGTCCCGGTCCCCGTCTCCGGCCGTCCCGACGCCGCGGTGCCCGCCGAGGCGGCCGTGCCGAGCGTCGCTCGCCAACCGGCCTGGACGAACACGTCGTCGATCGGCGCCGTGGGCCGGGCGAGCAGGGTGACGTCACGGAAGATGCCCGGCAGCCACCACTGGTCCTGGTCCTCCAGGTAGGACGCCGCCGACCACTGGTGCACCCGGACCGCGAGCTCGTTCGCCCCCGGGCGCACCAGTTCGGTGACGTCGAACTCGGTCGCCAGGCGCGAGCCCGTCGACCACCCCACGAGCGTCCCGTTCAGCCACACCCGGAAGTGTGACTCGACCCCGTCGAACCGCAGCAGCACCCGGCCGGCGCCGTCGAACGACGACGGCAGCTCGAAGGTGCGGCGGTGGTCACCGGTCGGGTTCTCCTCCGGCGGGTGCGGCGGGTCGATCGGGAACGGGTACTGCAGGTTCGTGTAGCTCGGTGCGCCGTGTCCGTGCAGCACCCAGTGCGACGGCACCGGGAGCTCGCCCCAGGCCGGGTCGTCGTCCTCCCCACCCTCGGTCGCGAGGTCCTCGGAGACCGAGGCGACGGGCGACCACCGGAACCGCCAGTCCCCGTTCAGCGACAGGGACGGGGCGTCGGTGTGCAGCCAGGCACGGGGTGCCAGCCGCGAGTCGGAGCCGGGTGCGGTGGACGAGAGTGCGGAGTGGGTCAACCCTTGACCGATCCTTCCGTGAGGCCTCCACGCCAGAAGCGCTGGAGGACGATGATGGCGATGACGAGCGGGATGACCGAGACGAGCACCCCGCCGGTGGTGAGCTGGTAGAACTCCGGCAGGCGGTCGACCTGCGAGCGCCAGTTGTTCAGACCCAGTGTTATCGGGTACAGCTTCTGGTCTGCCAGCATGATGAGCGGCAGGAAGAAGTTGTTCCAGATCCCGACCACCTGGAACAGGAACACGGTGACGAGCGCCGGGGTCATCTGCCGGAGCACCACGGTGTGGAAGATCCGCAGTTCGCCGGCACCGTCGATGCGTGCCTGTTCGAGCAGGGTGGTGTCCACCGACGCGGCGGCGTACACCCGGCACAGGAACAGGCCGAACGGTGACACCAGGCTCGGGATGAGCACGCTCCAGTACGTGTCGGTCAGGCCCATCGACGAGAACAGCAGGAACAGCGGCAGTGCCGTCGCGGTCCCCGGCACGAGCACGCCGCCGAGGATCGTGCCGAACACGAACTGGCGCCCCCGGAAGTCGTACTTCGCCAGCGCGTACCCGCCGGCCGCGGCGAAGTAGGTCGCCAGGACGGCACCGACGCCGGAGTACAGGATGCTGTTCGCGATCCACCGGACGAAGATGCCGCCGTCGTAGGTGAACACCTGCTGCAGGTTGCTCCAGAGCGCGAACTCGCCGCCGAACCAGAACCCGTTGGTCGAGAACAGCGCGCCCGTGGTCTTCGTCGCGGCGATGACGACCCAGTACAGCGGGACGATGAAGTACAGCGCGACGACGACGAGGATGCCCGTCACCACGATCTGCGAGCGCGGCGACCGGTCGAGCTTGCGGCGCTGGTGCGCCGAGATCGACGTGGTGTCCACGGGGACGGCGGTCTTCGCCGTGGCCGGCGCTTCGATGGCTTCGCTGGTCATCGGTCAGTCCCTTCGGTGGTCGCGACGCGACCGGCCTGGAGGCCCGGGTCGGCTTGGGTGGTGACCGTGCTGCCCGCCGCAGCGCGCGTCTGGAGCGCGGTGCGGGCCTCCCGGCCGTCGCGCCGTGCGCGCTTGCGTCGGTCGCGTTCGTCCTTGGGCGGTCGGTTCGTCAGCGCGAGGAACGTGAACGACAGGATGAACGCGGCCAGCGCGATGATGACCGCCTGCGCACTCGCGACGCCGTACTCGTTGAACGCGAACGCGTTCGTGTAGGCGGCGTAGTTCGGCGTGTACTCGGTGTCGATCGCCGGGGCCACGGTCGACAGGATCTGCGGCTCCGCGAAGAGCTGCAGGGTGCCGATGATCGAGAACACCGTCGTGAGCACCAGGGCCGGTGCGATGAGCGGGATCTGGATCCGCCACGCGACCTGGAACGCGTTCGCACCGTCCACCTTGGCGGCCTCGTAGACCTCGCCGGGGATGGACTTCAGCTGCGCCACGATGATGAGCATGTTGTAGCCGGTGTAGGTCCACGTGACGATGTTCGCGATCGACCACAGCACACTGTTGGCGCCGAGGAAGTCCGGCTGCAGCCCCATCGACTGCAGCAGCGACACGATCGGCGACAGGCCGGGCACGTACAGGAACGACCACAGGATCGTGGCGATGACGCCCGGGACGCCGTAGGGCATGAAGTAGATCGCCCGGAAGAAGCCCGGCCAGCGGGCGCTCGCCGACTCGAGCAGCAGCGCGAGGATCGTGCAGGCGATGATCATCACCGGGACCTGGACGATGCCGAACAGCAGCATGCGGCCGATCGAGGCGACGAACCCGCTGTCCTGCAGGGCGATCGCGTAGTTGTCGAACCCGGCGAACCGGCCGACCACACCGTCCTCGCCGAACAGGCCCTCACGGTCGACGGTGGTGAACGACTGGAACAGGGCGCTGATGATCGGGATGACGAACGTCAGCAGGAACAGGGCCAGGAACGGGGCGAGCAGGATCCACGGGGCACGCTTCTGCGCGCTCGTGGCCTTCGTGCTCGTGCGGAACGCGGGCGTGCCGCCGGCCGGTCGGCCGGTGGACCGTGGGGTGGTGGTCTGCTGGGTCATCGTGCCGTCCTGACGCTGAGGCCCTTGTCCTTGAAGGACTGGACGATCTCCCGCTGTGCGAGCTCCACGGCGTCACTGAGCTTCAGGCCCGAGGTGAGCTTGCGGCGGAACTGGTTCTGCAGGCTGGTGAAGGCCGACTGGGTCACCGGGGACCACGACCAGTCGACGTTCTGTTCCTTCGAAGCCGGCACGAAGACGTCCTCGTTGTAGTTCTGGCCGGAGAACCACTTCGACGGCTTCTCGCGCTGCGCCCCGATGTAGTCGACCGCGGGCGACCAGCCGATGCCGCAGTGCTTGATCATCGCGTCGATGCCCTCCTTCGAGGTGGTCATCCACGTGATGAACTCGAGCGCCTCCTTCGGGTGCTTCGCGTTCGCCAGCACCGCGGCCGTCGAACCGCCGATGGCGCTCGATCCGAAGCCGTCGTCGCCCCACTTCTGCATCGGGGCGACCTTCCACTTGCCCTCGCCGCCCTGCACCGACTCGATCAGGGCGTCACCCCAGCTCGCGCTCGTGACCGCGGCGATCTTGCCGCTCGCGGCCGCGGCGTACCACCCGGGGGAGTACGCACCGGCACTCGTGTCGACCAGCTTGTCGTCGATGACCCCGTCGAAGAAGTCCGCGACCATCAGGGTCTTGTCGTCGGTCATGTCGACGACCCACTCGTCGCCGTCGACCTTGAACCAGCGCGCTCCGGCCTGCTGTGCGTACGCGGCGAACGGCGACGCGTCGGCGACCGGGAACACCTCGAGGTAGTTCTGCTTGCCGGTGCTCCGGACCTTGTCGGCCAGGTCACGCCACTCGTCCCACGTCGCCGGGGGTTCGCCGCCGGCCTGCTCGAGGATCGCGGTCTGGTAGTAGAACCCCATCGGGCCGGTGTCCTGCGGGATGCCGTAGATGCCGTCGACGAACGACACCTGCGCCCACGCAGCCTCGTCGTACTTCGACTCGAAGTCCTTCGCGCCGTACCGGGCCAGGTCGACCAGGCCGTTCGCGAGCATGAACTCGGGGATCTGCCGGAGCTCGACCTGCCCGATGTCCGGGCCGCCGCCGGCCGCGAGCGCGGAGTACATCTTCTGGTACCCGCCGCTGTTGCCGCCGGGGATCCAGTTCGCCGACACCTGGATGTCCGGATGTGTCCTGTTCCAGACGTCGCAGACCTTCTGCAGGTCCTTGAGCCAGGCCCAGTAGGTGAGCTGGACGGTCTCACCCGAGGCCGCGGCGGGCACGAGGGCCGCCTTGTTGACGTTGGTCGAGCCCGGGACCGCACAGCCGGCGAGGAGTCCCGCCGCCGCGGTGCCGAGGCCGAAGCCCAACAGGTGTCGTCTCGTGATGGGTCGTGGTCGTGGCGCCATTGCCGCACTCCGTTCGTCGTTGATCGGGGTTGTCGACACCCAATCACAGAACCGAACGCCGTTGTGGTTTCGTGACCGTACCGACACTGCGCGTTCCCTGCGCACCTTGGAACGGCCCCAGGCCTGGGCGCGGACGGTGGGGTCACAGAGCAGACACCGACGCCCCGGACGGCGAAGGCCGCCGGTGGCACGACCGGGAGGAGAAGCGATGACCGAACGCGGGAACACCACCCATCGCCCCGAACTCGACGAGCAGCTCGCGCACGAGGCGCAGAGCATCGTCCAGGGGCACGGCAGCAACGCCCACGTCGAGGAGTTCCGGCAGTCCGAGCCGGTCCCCGACGACACCGACGGCCCGGAGACCCTCGCCGCGTCGGGCTACGACGGCGAGCTCGAGGGCGAGCTGCAGGACGACACCACCGACGTGCTCCCCGAGGACGACGCCGACCGGGCCGACCCCCTGCCCACCGGCGACGGCGACGGAGCCGACGCGACCGTGTACCGCACCGAGACCGGGGAGGGCAGCGCCGATGGCTCTGACGCAGAATGACGCCCCGCACCTGCAGTCCGGGATCGCCGAACGCCTGAAGCGCGGGGGCACGTGGACGTGGGCCTACGTCGACGCGTCCGGTGACCGTGAGGACCCGCAGCACCTCGCCGCCCTGCAGCGCCGGAAGGCCGAGGACGTGCTGCGGTCGGCCGGGGCGGACGCCGAGGTCATCGACACGGTGATGGCCGAACTCGAGGAGACGCCGGGGGTGCCCGCGCCGGTCAGCCGGTACGTGCTCGTGCACGACGGTGAACTCGTGCTCAGCGAGGTCCTGCCCGGGGCGATGCACGCCCCGACGTCGATCGGCCACGACCCCGTGCCCGACCTGCTGCCGCTCCTGGCGCACCGGCCGCTCGACCTGCCGTTCCTGATCGTCGAGGTCGGTCGCGAGGGCGGTGGCTACCGCGCCTACCGCCTGGGCCACGCCGACGTGCCGGACCGTCGCGACGAGCAGCGCGTGCAGGGCCGCACCGACACGCTCCACAAGTTCCAGGGCGGCGGCTGGTCGCACCTGCGGTGGCAGCACCACACCGAGGAGATCTGGCGCGACAACCAGAACGAGGTCGCCACGTCCGTCGACGAGGCCTTCCGGCGGCTGCAGCCGAAGCTCATCGTGGTCGCGGGGGACATCCGCGCACGGGGGCTCCTGCTCGACCAGTTGTCCACCGAGGCGCGCGCCGTCGTCTCCGAGGTCCCGGTCGACCCCCGGGCGTCGGATGCGTCGGAGACCGCGCTCGTCGAGCACGTCGACATCGCGCTCGCCCGGGTCATCGCGACCCGCCGGCACGACTTCGAGGACCTGCTCCGCACCCACGTCGGCCGCGGGGACAACCAGACCGTCACCGGCCTCGGGTCCGTCGTCGAGGCGCTGCAGCAGGCGCAGGCCTCGGTCGTCGCGATCGACGCCGCCGCGATCGGCGATCGAACCCTGCTCGCGCTGGGAGCGGTGCCGTGGATCGCCACGGCACCCGAGCAGGCGGCGGGTGCGCCGGCCATCGGACCGGTCCCGGCCGTGTGCGCGATCGTCCGGGCGGTCGCCCTCACCGACGCGGAGCTGCTGCTCGTGAACGCCGCGTCGCTGCCGAACGGCGCGCCCGCCGCGGCGTTGCTGCGGTGGCCGGTGGGACCGGCGGTGCCGGCCGCCTGAGCGGTGACCGGACGACGGACGGGAGGCCCGGCACCAGCTGGTACCGGGCCTCCCGTCCGTCTCGGCGCGATCCTGCGGGCCGCCACGACGGCCGCGTATAGCGTCCCCGCCATGACCGACGACCGCCGACGTGAGCTCGGCACCAGCGACGCACCCGTGGAGGACGAACTCGCGGAGTCCTTCGACGCGACCATCGAGGAGGGCGCGGAGCGGCTGCAACGGACGACCCGGGCCGTCCTCGTCACGGGGTTCTTCGGTGGCCTCGAGGTCGGGCTCGGGGTGATGGCGTACCTCGCCGTGCTCACCGAGACCGACAGCCACCTGCTCGCCGGGCTGGCCTTCGGCATCGGCTTCATCGCGCTGCACCTGGCGCACAGCGAACTCTTCACCGAGAACTTCCTGATGCCGGTCGCCGCCGTGGTCGCCCGCGAGGGGACCGTGCTGCAGCTCGTGCGACTGTGGGGTGGCACCCTCGTGGCGAACCTGGCCGGGGGATGGGTGTTCATGTGGCTCGTCGTCCAGGCGTTCCCGCAGTGGCACGCCACGCTCTCGGAGTCGGCGCACCACTACGTCGACGCGCCGTTCGGACTGCAGAGCATCGTGCTGGCGGTCCTGGGCGGCAGCACCATCACCCTGATGACGCGGATGCAGCAGGGCACCGACTCGGACCCCGCGAAGCTCGTCGCCGCCGTCGCCGGAGGCTTCCTGCTCGCCGGGCTGCAGCTCTTCCACTCGATCCTCGACTCGCTGCTCGTCTTCGGGGCGATCCAGTCGGGCGCGGACATCACCTACGGGCAGTGGCTCGGCTGGTTCGGGTACACGCTGCTGTTCAACGTCCTCGGCGGGCTGGTACTCGTGACGGCGCTGCGCCTGCTCCGGACGAAGGAGCTCATGCAGGACCGCCGACGAGAGTCCCAGGACGATCCCCAGCGCGCCGACCACGAACAGGGGTGACGAGCGCGCTCATCGGCCTAGGCTGACGGCGTCGTTCGCGGTCAGTCGTGCGAGCGGTCGCGTCGGGGCACCAGGGGGACCGCGAGCAGCGGGAGCGCCGCCACGATGCCGAACGTCGCCGCGAACCCGAGCGCACCGACCAGCGCCCCGATGCCCGGACCGACGGCGCTCGCCGCGATGAACTGCCCGGTGTTCTGCGCCCCGAGCGCCCGGCCGGACCAGAACGGCCCCGCCGCCTCGGCGACCGACGTGTACGCCAGCCCGTTGTCGGCGACCGTCACGCTCGTCGCGAGCACCAGGAACACCGCGGCCCCGGCCAGGTGCGTCGCGTCGACGACCGCGAGCACCGCCATCACCACCGCGGCGCTCACCGCGACGATGCGCAGGGGTCCGACGCGCGATCCGGCACGGTCGCTCCAGCCACCGACCAGGATCCGGCCGATCGCCCCGACGAACTGCGCGGCGCCGACGAGCAGCCCGGCCGCCGGTGTCGACCAGCCGAGACCCACGAGCCAGACGAGCCCGTACGTCGACAGGGTGAACTGCGGCACCACGAGCAGGACCGAGACCGCGTGCACCCGCCACAGGAAGCCGCTCGATCGGTAGGGGTTCGCGGTCGCCGTCGTCGCCACCGTGGCCCGGGCAGGGCGTGGCGGGTCGGTGATCCCGATCGCGCAGCAGACGGCGAGCACCGCGCACAGCACGATCGGCAGGACCAGGGCCGTGCGGATCCCGGAGCCCTCGGCGAGCTGCGGCACCGTGACCGCCGCGAGTGTCACGCCGAGCGGCTGCGACATCTGCCGGATGCCCATCGCGAGACCCCGGCGCTCCTTCGGGAACCACCCCACCACGACCCGACCGCTCGCGGCGTTCGTCGAGGCACTCGTCATCCCACCGGCCAGGAACGCCAACCCGAGCAGCACCGGGTCGCCCGCAGCGAGCCAGGCGCCCACCACGGCCAGCGTGGTGAGCACGAGTCCGCCGGCGATGACGACGCGCTCGCCGAACCGGTCGGTGATCGCGCCCCAGGCGATGAGCGTCAGCACCATGCCGAAGGTCGGGGCGGCCGCGAGCAGCCCGGCGACCGGCAGGGACGTGCCGCGGCTGAGCAGGTGGGGGATGAGGAGCGCCGGCGCGGACACGACGAGCGTCCCCGCCGCCTGGGCCGCGACCCCGAGGGCGAGCATCGTCCAGGCGCGGGCGGAGACCGGCGGCGTCGTGGTGGATCGCTGCGGGGCGTCGGTCGTGGGCATGGGTCGTGTCGGCCGTTCGTCGTCGTTCCATCGCGGAACGGATTGGTATACCAGAACGGTATACCATTCCCGCCGTCACGCCGCTAGGCTTGTCCGCCGTGACCGACACGACCGACGCCGCGCCCGTGTCGCAGACGGCCCAGCTCTACGACAACCTGCGCGCAGCCATCCTGACCCTCGACATCGCACCGGGGGAGCGCATCTCGGAGCGCGGGCTCGAGGCACGGTTCCACGCCTCGCGCACACCGGTCCGCGCCGCACTGTCGCGGCTCGAGCGCGAGGGACTCATCCTGCACGAGGGTCGTTCGTGGACGGTCACCCCGATCGACCTCGACGAGATCGCCTCGCTCGCCGAGCTCCGCGGCATCCTCGAGCCCGCTGCCGTCCGGTTGGCCGTCCAGCGTGCCACCCCCGAGCAGCTGGCCGAGGTCCGCGGGCACCTCGACGCGCTCCAGCCCACCCCCGACCAGCAGGCCGGCATCCGCATGGGGTCGACGTTCCACCTCGACCTCGCCGCGCTCGGTGGCAACCGGTTCGTCACCGACGCCATCGCCGATGCCCTGACGCGGCTCGAGCGCACGCGCTGGATCGAGGTCCGCACGCCCGAGGCGCGCGACGCCGCGTGGGACGAGCACAGCGCCATCATCGACGCCGTGCGCGACGGCGACGCGGACCGCGCAGCGGACCTCGTCGCCGCGCACGTCGCCGGCACGAACGACCGGCTCCTCAGCTGGATCGCGCAGGAGCGCCGACGCCTGCGCGGGGCAGGCATGACGATCGTGGGCGCGACCGAGCGCTGAGTGCCCGCGGACGTGAGCGGTCCGCGGGCGCCTGCCCGGGCCTCCTGGCCGTGTCCGGGGGGAGGCCGGGCGCGAGCCGCTAGCGCAGGTCCGTCGTCTCCTGCGGTGCGTCGAGGTCGTCGAACGTGCGGATCGAATCCGTGCGTTCGAGCAGCGCGTCGCGCACCTCGGCCTCGTCGTGGCTCGCGCGGAGTGCGAGCTTGCTCCCGGAACGTGTCGACTGTGACATGTCGTGTCCTTCCCCTGTGTGTGGGCAACCTGATCGGTGCGGGCACGCGGCCCGCTGGTGCGCTTCCTCACGGGACGTACTGAGGTCGGAACAGTGTCGCGCGACCCCCGCTGTCCCGCAAGCGTTTCCGGCACCGTGTGGAGAACTCCCGGCACACGGCATGCCTAGGATGGTCCGGCCGCACAGCGCGAGGCGCGGCACCAGCGGACGTCGAAGGGGAGGCACGGGTTGGCCGACCAGCGCACCGCACCTCCCACGGTCTACGACGTCGCGTCTGCAGCCGGCGTCTCCATCGCCACCGTCTCGCGCGTGCTCCGCACGCCCGACGCCGTCCGCGAGGGCACGCGGGACCGCGTGCAGGCGGCGATCCGGAGCCTCGGCTACGTCCCGTCCGGCAACGCCCGTGCCCTCGCCGGCAAGCGCACCGGCGTCGTCGGACTGCTGCTGCCCGGGTTCGACGTGGCACCCGACGAGCGGCCCGACCTGGTCACCGACGGCGGCGTCCGCGTGGTCGACGACCGGCGCCACGTGACGCAGCCGTTCTCGTCCAACCTGTACTTCGACGAGGTCCTGCGCGGTGCCGAGACCGAGGCCTGGCAGCGGGGGCTCGCGCTCATGGTCGCCGCCGGGCGGGGCTCGTCGCGCGACGTCATCGTGAACGACGTCGCCGGCCGGGTCGACGGGCTCGCCGTGCTGGCGCAGACCGTGCCCGACGACCTGCTCGAGCACGTCGCCCGCCGCATCCCCGTCGTGGTGCTCGCCGACGACCGGCGCTCGCACGGGTTCGACTCGGTGAGCGTGGACAACGCCGCGGGCATGCGGACCCTCGCGTCGCACGTCATCGGGCGCCTGGGGATCCGGTCACTCGCCTACGTCGCAGGGCCGATCGACTCGCCCGACGACATGGAGCGCTCGGCGGGGTTCCGTGCGGCGCTGGCCGACCACGGGGTGCCGGCGTCGGCGGTGCGCACCGTGCACGGCGACTTCGGGCGGGCCCGGGCGCGGGAGCTCGCGGTGTCGCTGCTGGCCGACGACGTCCCGCGCGCCGTCGTCTGCTCGAACGACCAGTCCGCGCTCGGGGTGCTCGACGCCGCCGCTGCCCGGGGGCTCCGCGTGCCCGAGGACCTCGTCGTGACCGGGTTCGACGGCATCGACGCCGGTCGGTTCTCGTCGCCGCGCCTGACGACGGTGCACCAGCCGATGGGGGCGCTCGGGCGCGCAGCCGTCCTGGCGATCGTCGACCGGCTCGAACGTCGCGAGGGGCCGCCGCGCGCCGTGCGCCTGCCCGTCGAGGTGCTGCTGCGCGAGAGCTGCCCGCCCGCGCTGTAGCGTGCGTGCCATCGCGAGGTCGCACCGTGCGAGGGGCGTGTGGTGCGAGGTTTCGTGTTCGGTGCGAGCCTCGCGACCTCGCACCACGGACGGAACCTCGCACCACGCGCGACGCCCCTCGCACCGTGCGACGCCCCGCGCCGACGACACCTCGCACCGTGCCGCCCCGCGAAACAACACCCGCAGTTGCACGCCACGATGTAAGCGCATACATTGAGCACGTACCGAATCGACATGGAGGTCGACCGAGCAATGACGCTTCCCCCACAGCGCACGCGCGGCACGCGTGACCCAGGCCCCCGCCGCCGAGGCCGCCTCGTCGCGGCCATCGCCGGCCTCGCCGCAGTGGCCCTCGTGGCCACCGGCTGCAGCATCCAGGTCCGCTCCGAACCCGATCCCACCATCGGCAAGGACACGATGCTCATCAACGCGGACCGCGGCAACCCGCTGTTCGACCGCAACTTCAACCCGTACATCGCGAACGCCCGCACGGCCTCCAAGTGGATGTACGAGCCCCTCATCGAGGTGAACCCCCTCGACGGCAAGCGCAACCCGTGGCTCGCCAGCGCGTGGAGCCAGCCCGACGCGAAGACGATCGACATGACGATCCGCTCGGGTGTCGAGTGGTCGGACGGGTCGCCGTTCAGCGCGAAGGACGTCGTCTTCACCTTCGACCTGCTCAAGAAGTTCCCCGCCATGGACGTCAAGGGTGCCTGGCAGCACATCAAGAGCATCGAGCAGGACGGCGACCACGTCGTCTTCCACCTCAAGAGCGAGGACGTCCCGAGCCTGACGATCATCGGGCAGACGTACATCCTCGGCGAGGACCACTGGGGCGGCGTGAAGGACCCGACGACCTGGCGCGACCCGAACCCGGTCGGCACCGGGCCGTTCGTCCTCGGCAACTACACCGACCAGCAGTACTCGATGAACAAGAACCCGAAGTACTGGCAGGCCGACAAGATCGCCATCAAGCACCTCATCCTGCCGGCGACGAACACGCAGCTCGACACCGTCACCCGCGGCTACGACTGGGCGTACTCGTTCATCTCCGACGTCAAGGGCACCTGGGGCGCCGCGTCGAAGACGAACGAGTGGTGGTTCCCGGCCGGCGGTGTGATCGGCCTCATCCCGAACCTCACGAAGGCGCCGTACAACGACGTCAACGTCCGCCGGGGCATCTCGCTCGCGCTGGACCGCGACGCCATCGCCGAGACCGCGTCCGAGGGCAACCTGTCGGCGGCGGGCCAGACCGGCCTGATCCTGCCGAACCAGGAGCGCTACCTCAACCCGGACATCCCCGACAAGGGCATGATCACGCAGGACACGAAGGCGGCGCTCGCCAGCCTCGAGAAGTCCGGCTACACCGTGCAGGGCGGCAAGGTCGTCAAGGACGGCAAGCAGCTCGCCATCACGATCATGACCGCGAACGGTTACTCCGACTGGCTCCGCGCCGCGCAGGAGGTCCGCCGCGAACTGACGGCCATCGGCATCAAGGTGACGATCCAGGCGCCGCAGCCCGCCGGGTACCAGCAGAACATCAACAACGGCACGTTCGACATGGCGATGGGCGGCATGGGCAACGGTGACGTCTACCAGGCGTTCAACTCCCTGCTCAGCAGCGAGTTCTACCAGCCCGTCGGCAAGTCGACGGTCAACAACTACGAGCGGTACAAGAACGCCGACACCCAGAAGCTCCTCGACGAGTACAAGGCGACGACGGACACCGCGAAGCAGCAGGAGATCCTCGACCAGCTGCAGCAGACCGTCTACGACGAGCTCCCCGTCATCGGCATGTACTACGGCGGGCTCTGGGGCCTGTTCAACACCGGCAAGTTCGTCGGCTGGCCGAGCGCGAAGGATCCCTACATGGCACCGCAGAACTACGACTCGGCACCGCTGCTCATCTTCACGAAGCTCCGTCTGCGCGACAGCGCCGCCGGCAAGCAGATCCTGCAGGAGCAGGACGCCGCGCAGCAGGAGGACCAGAAGTGAAGTACATCCTCCAGAAACTCGTCCTCTTCGTCCTGACCCTCTGGGCCGCGGTCACGCTGAACTTCGTGCTCCCGCGCCTGATGCCCGGCAGCCCGGCCGACGCCGCACTCGCGAAGCTCAGCCAGAACGGCCCGGTCACCGACGCCACCAAGAAGGCGATCGAGGCCCAGCTCGGGGTGCCGACCGGCAACCTCTGGGACCAGTACGTCAGCTACCTGCACCAGGTCATCACCCTCGACTTCGGCACGAGCTACACGTTCTACCCGCAGCCCGTCGGTGACCTCGTGTCGAAGGCCCTGCCCTACACGCTGATCCTCGTCGGGGTCGTCACGATCCTGGCGTTCGTCCTCGGCACCCTGATCGGTGTCGCGGCGGCGTGGAAGCGCGGCACCTGGCTCGACTCGCTGCCCACCCTGTCGGGCAGCTTCATGTCGACGTTCCCGTACTTCTGGACCGCCCTGCTGCTGCTGTTCTTCCTCGGCTACGTGCTGCACTGGTTCCCGACCACGGGCGCCTACTCGGCGACGACGACGCCAGGGCTCAACGGCGCCTTCTTCGGCGACGCCCTGCAGCACGCGGTGCTGCCGGCGGTCACGATCCTGGTGACGAGCCTCGGCGGCTGGATCATCGGCATGCGCAACGCGATGATCAACACCCTCGGTGACGACTACGTGACCTTCGCCGAGGCCAACGGCCTCCGCGGACGCACCGTCGCCATCCGCTACGCGGCCCGCAACGCGATCCTGCCGAACCTGACCGGCTTCGGTCTGGCGCTCGGTGGCGTGGTCGGCGGTTCCGTCCTGGTCGAGCAGGTCTTCGGCTACCCGGGCATCGGCTACCTGCTGTTCAACGCCGTCATCGGGCAGGACTACCCGCTCATGCAGGCCCTCTTCCTGATGATCACCGTGTCGGTGCTCATCGCCAACTTCATCGTGGACGTCATGTACGGCGTCCTGGACCCGAGGACGCGTCGATGACCAACAACATCACGAAGGCGGCGTGCTGCGCCCACATCAAGCACCCGGGGGCACGTCGATGACCAACACCACCACCCCGGACGCCACAGTCGCAGTCCGCACGCAAGAAGAAGCAGCCCAGGCGCCGAGCAAGCTCCGCGCCGCCGCCCGCCAGTTCGGCGTCGTCTGGTCGAACAAGAAGGCCCGGATCGGCATCATCATCCTCGGCGTCTTCGTGTTCGTGGCGATCTTCGCCCCGCTCCTGGCCCCGTACGGCGCCAGCCAGAACGGCTTCGCCCGGTCCGCCGACGCGACGCCCGACCACTGGATGGGCACCACCGCCGCCGGCGAGGACGTCCTGTCCCAGATCATCTACGGCGCCCGCATCTCGGTCATGGTCGGCGCGGTCGCGGGCATCCTGTCCACGCTCGTCGCCGTCGCGATCGGCCTCAGCTGGGGCTACGTCCGCGGCTGGATCGCCGAGGTCATCGGGTTCATCGTGAACCTGTTCCTCGTCATCCCGGGCCTGCCCCTGATGATCGTCATCGCCGCCTACCTGCAGAACGGCGGCATCGCGGTGATCATCGCGGTCATCGTCGTCACCGGGTGGGCGTGGGGTGCTCGTGTGCTCCGCTCGCAGACGCAGTCGCTGCGCGGCCGGGACTTCGTCACCGCCGCCCAGTTCTCGGGTGAGGGCGCGACCCGCATCGTGTTCCGCGAGATCCTGCCGAACATGACGAGCCTCATCGTCGGCAGCTTCTTCGGGGCCGCCACCAGCGCCATCCTCGCGGAGGCGGGCCTCGAGTTCCTCGGACTCGGCGACTCGTCGATCGTCAGCTGGGGCACGATCCTGTACTGGGCGCAGAACTCGAACGCGCTCCTCACGGGGCAGTGGATCCTGCTCTTCGCGCCGGGTC
This sequence comes from Curtobacterium flaccumfaciens, assembly GCF_013359815.1. Taxonomy (GTDB): domain Bacteria; phylum Actinomycetota; class Actinomycetes; order Actinomycetales; family Microbacteriaceae; genus Curtobacterium; species Curtobacterium flaccumfaciens. The sequence goes on from NZ_JABMCF010000030.1 coordinate 109,959, forward strand.
TCTGCATCGCGCTGCTCGCGATGAGCCTCACCCTGATCAACTTCGGCGTCGACGCCGTGTCCAACCCGCGGCTGCGCGACGGCGCACGGCCCCGTAAGGAGAAGCGCGCATGAGCGGCTTGCCAGAAACGCACCCGGCAGACGGCCTGGAGGCGCCCACCGGCGCCGCCACGGGCCTCCGGTCCGACGCCCGTCACGACCAGGGCGACGCCTCCGTCCTGCTCGACGTCCGCGACCTGTCGGTCGTCTACGAATCGGCCGGCCAGACGGCGGTCCAAGCCGTCGACCACGTGTCGTTCCAGCTCAAGAAGGGCGAGTTCGTCGGCCTGGTCGGCGAGTCCGGTTCCGGCAAGTCGACGCTCGGCTACGCGCTGACCCGGCTGCAGAAACCGCCGGCGCGCACGAACGGCGGCAGCATCGTGTTCGCGGGCAAGGACATCCGCGACCTCGACGACGAAGCCCTGCGCCAGCAGCGGCAGGGCGGCTTCGCCATGGTGCTGCAGTCCGGCATGAACGCGCTCAACCCGGTGCGCACCATCCGGAACCACTTCATCGACGTCTTCAAGGCGCACGGCCACGTGTCGCGCGACCGCTGGGACGCCCGGATGAAGGAGCTCATCGAGAAGGTGAAGCTGCCGACCTCGATGCTCGCCCGGTTCCCCGGGGAGCTCTCCGGCGGCATGCGGCAGCGCGTCTCCATCGCCCTGGCGCTCTCGCTCGAACCGCAGCTCATGGTGTTCGACGAGCCGACGACGGCGCTCGACGTGCTCGTGCAGCACGCCGTGATGGACACCATCATCGAGCTCCAGCGCACCGAGGGCTTCACGGCGATCCTGATCAGCCACGACCTCGGCATCGTCCTCGAGGCCACCGAGCGCGTCCTCGTCATGCACGAGGGCCGGATCGTCGAGGACGGCGGCTCCCGCGAGATCCTCCGCGACCCGCAGGACGAGTACACGCAGATGCTCCTGTCGCACTACGCCGACCCCCGCGCCGAGGTGGTGTCGCTGCCGGGCTTCCCGGACCGCTCGCTCCGCGCCGAGGCCGGCGAGAAGCGGCAGGAGACGACCTCGTCGTTCAGCACCGTCGGCTCCCGCGAGCGCAGCGCCGCCCGCAACCCGATCGTCGTCGACCACATCGTGAAGACCTACCCGGCTCCCCGCCGCGGTGAGCAGCCGGTGCAGGCCGTGCGCGACGTGTCGTTCACCCTCGAGCCCGGACAGTCGCTCGCCCTGGTCGGCCAGTCCGGTTCGGGCAAGTCGACCATCGCGAAGCTGCTCACCGGCGTCGAGAAGCCGACCACCGGCACCGTCCGGTTCGGGGACCTCGACGTCGCCCGCCTCGGCAAGCGCGGCCTACGGGACCTCCGCTCCGAGGTCCAGATGGTGTTCCAGGACCCGTACTCGGCGCTCAACCCGCTGCACACGGTCGAGTACACGCTGTCCCGGCCGATCGCGAACTACACCGGGCTGACCGGCCGCGATGCCCGGCGCCGGGTGCTCGAGCTGCTCGAGACGGTGGGGCTCACCCCCGTCGAGCAGTTCGCGCAGAAGCTCCCGCACCAGCTCTCCGGCGGGCAGCGGCAGCGCGTGGTGATCGCCCGGGCGCTCGCGAGCGACCCGCAGGTGATCATCGCCGACGAGCCGGTCTCGATGCTCGACGTGACGCTGCGCGCCGGTGTGCTCGCGCTGCTCGAGGACCTCCGCGAGCAGTGGGGCGTCTCGCTCCTCTACATCACGCACGACCTGCTGAGTGCGCGGCTCATCACGGACGACATCATGGTGCTCCACGAGGGCGCCGTGGTCGAGCGGGGTCACACGGCCCAGGTGCTGCAGGACCCGCAGGACCCGTACACGATCGCCCTCCTCGACGCCGTTCCCAACCCGCGGAGGACCCTGCGCGCATGACGAACCTGCACGACTTCCCGACGGTCCCGCCGTTCGGGCACCTGCCCACCCCGGACGGCGTCGACGTCGTCGGGATCGACGTCCCGGTCGGGCGGCTCACGGCCTACCGGATCGTGCCCGAGGGGGTGTCGAAGGGCACCGTGCTCATCGTCCCCGGGTACACCGGCTCGAAGGAGGACTGGCGGACCTTCCTGCCCGTGCTCCGCGACGCCGGGTGGACCGCGGTGGCGATCAGCCGGCGTGGTCAGGCCGACTCGGCCGCGCCGACCGAGCCGCGGGACTACTCCCTCGACGAAGAAGCCGCCGACGTCGTCCGGGTCGCGCGCCTGCTCGACGACGGTGCCCCCGTGCACTTGATCGGGCATTCGCTCGGCGGTGTGATCGTCCGGGCCGCCGCGCTCCAGGACCCGACGGCGTTCCGCGACGTCGTGCAGTTCTGCTCCGGGCCGCACGGGTGGCCGTACCGCAAGGTCGCCGAGCTGACGATCCTGCACGACACCGGGGGGAACCTCCGGCAGCTGTTCGACTCGACGAACCCGCTCTGGGCGTACCGGCCCGACGAGGAGCTGCCCGACGACGTCCGGATGGTGCGCGACCGCTTCGACGCGACGAGCCCGCTCAGCGTCGTCGCCGGTGGACACATCCTCGAGGACCACACCGACGCCTCCGACGCCCTGCGCGCCACGGGCCTGCCGGTCCTCGTCGCCCACGGCGAGTGGGACAACGCCTGGCCGATCCCGTGGCAGCGGGCGATGGCCGAGCAGACCGGCGCCGAGTACGTCGTCATCCCCGCGAGCTACCACGGCCCCCAGGTCGAGAACCCGCTCGGGACGGTCGCCGTCTTCGACGCATTCCTGAGCCAGCACTGACCTGAGCCAGCACTGACTCGAACAAGCACTGAAAGGCACCATCATCTCCACGCTGCAGTTCCCCGACGGCTTCCTCTGGGGTGCCGCCACCGCCGCCCACCAGATCGAGGGCAACAACGTCAACAGCAACTGGTGGGTGCACGAGCACGAGCCGGACACCACCATCGTCGAGCCCTCGGGTGACGCGGCGGACAGCTACCACCGGTACCGCGAGGACATCCGCATCGCCGCCGAGCTCGGGCTGAACTCCTACCGGTTCAGCATCGAGTGGGCCCGCATCGAGCCCGAGCGCGGGTTCGTCAGCCGTGCCGAGGTCGACCACTACCGCCGCATGGTCGATGCCTGCCACGAGTTCGGCATCGAGCCGATCGTCACCCTCATGCACTTCACGGTGCCGCGCTGGTTCGAACGCGACGGTTTCTGGCGGGCACCCGACGCCGCCGACCTGTTCGCCCGCTACACCGAGGCCGCGCTCCCCGTGGTGCAGGACGGTGTCCGCTACGTCTGCACGATCAACGAGCCGAACATCGCGGCCATGCTCGCCGGCGGCGAGGACGCGGCCAACCTGGTGGCGTTCGGCCTGCCGAACCCGGACCTGGGGGTCGCCGACGCCCTGCTGGCCAGCCACAAGCGGTCGCGCGAGGTCCTGTCACAGGTGTCGGGCCTCCAGTCGGGGTGGACCATCGCGACGCAGGCGTTCAAGTCCAACGGTGAGCCCGGGGCGGACGCCATGCTCCGCGAGTACGGGTACCCGCGCGACGACTGGTACCTCGAGCAGGCCGCCGGTGACGACTTCCTGGGCGTGCAGGCCTACACCCGCACGTTCATCGGTCCGGACGGGCCCCTGCCCGTGACGGACGACGTCGAGACCACCCTGACGGGCTGGGAGTTCTACCCCGAGGCCTCGGCCGACGGGCTCCGCAGCGCGTGGGAGCTCTCCGGCGGCGTCCCGCTGATGATCACCGAGAACGGCATCGCCACCGCCGACGACTCCCGCCGGCAGGCGTACACGCAGGGCGCCCTCGAGGGCATCCACCGCTGCATCGAGGACGGCATCGAGGTCCTGGGCTACCAGCACTGGTCGCTCCTGGACAACTACGAGTGGGCCTCCGGCTTCCGCCCGACGTTCGGGTTGGTCGCGTGGGACCGCGAGACCTTCGAGCGCACGCCGAAGGACTCCGCCCGTTGGTACGGGCGGGTCGCGCAGGCGAACGCCCTCGAGCAGGTCACCGTCTAGGACGGTCGACCCCGCAGGCGCGCGGCGGACGGGAGGCCCTGCTCCCGTCCGCCGCGCTTCCGTGTGCCCGGCACGTGGCGACCCACGGGCCGTGGTGCGGACTGCGCTCAGGCAGCGGCGAGCAGGTCGGCGACGGCCGTCTCGCGGAGCAGCTCCGCGCGGTCCGCAGCGGTCGAGCCCTCGTCGTCGACGGCGTCCCGGTCGACGTCGAGCGACAGCACGACCCGGACCGTGTCGAGGTCGCCGGAGTCGACGGCCGCGATCAGCAGCGTCGCGCCCCGTGACCCGCGCGCCCTGGTGTCCGCACCCGCGGTGGCGAGCGCACGCACGATCGCGGCGTGCCCACCCCACGCAGCGCGGACGATCGGGGTGTTGCCGTCGCCGTCACGGGCCTCCAGGTCGGCACCCGCTCCGACCAGCACGTCGACCGCCCGTCGCGCGTCGCGGTCGATCGCCAGCGTCAGCGGCGTCCGCCCCTCGGTGTCCTCCAGCTGCAGGGTCGCGCCGCGGCGCAGGAGCTCCTCGAGCATCTCGGGGTGGTCGAACCACGCGGCGGCGTGCAGCGGGGCGAAGCCCCAGCGGGGGTCGACGTCGTCGACGTCGCTCGCGTCGTCGGCCAGGTGCAGTCCGCCGAGGTCGCCGTAGGCCGCTGCCCGCACCACCTCGGTCGTCCACTCGACCCAGCCGTCCGGCACCGGGCCGTGCCAGCCGCGTGCCGGGCGCGCCTCGAGGTCGGCGTACACGCTCTCGGCGACGCTCCGGATCGCCACCCGGACGCCCCGGAACCGGATCGCGACCTCGCCGACGGGGGAGATCAGCAGGCGGAGCTCCCAGGCGTCGTGCTCGTTCAGGTACTCGAGCTCGCCCCGGGCGACGTGCGCGTCACCGGCGAGCAGTGCCGCGGCGTCGACACCCGGCGGGTCGATGACGGCGTCCCGGAGCCGGAGCGACACCCTGGCGTGGTTCCAGCGACGCCACAGGCCGCTCGGGGTGTCGAGGACCTCGTCGTTGCGCACCACGATGTCGGCGTGCACGACGACCGGGTCGGGCACACCGTGCCCCGGCAGGTCGACGGGGGTCGTCACGTCGTCCTCGTCGGCGTCCGGGTCGACGACGGCGTCGGCGGACTCCACGACCCAGCGTTCGATCCGCGAGTCGGTCCACTTGACGGTCAGGAGCGCGGCGACCGTGGGCGGGGCGTCCTCGAGCAATCGGGTCACGTGTTCTCGCTGGCCGTCGAAGTCCTCGAGGGAGACGTAGCCAACGGAGGGCCAGTTCACTCGACTCCATCGCACGGGACGACACTACCGGCGTCCGGCGGCGGGACTGCGGTGCCATCGCATCGCACTCGCGATCATCACACTTGATATGTCGTACCGGTATATCGTATGGTGGTCCGGCAGCGGAGGTCCCGCCGCGCCTGATCCGGAAGCGCACCCATGACCCCCAGTCCCACTCTCCCGACGGCGTTCATCGCCCCGGCAGCAGTCGTGTCGCCCTCGGCGGCCGTCGCTCCCGGGGTCCGCATCTGGGACGACTCCCACGTCGAGGCGCACGCGTCCGTCGGCAGCGAGACCCTCGTCGGCCGCGGCGTCACGATCGGCGCCGGCGTCCAGATCGGTGCCCGCTGCAAGATCCAGAACAGCGCCCTCGTCTACGGACCGGCGGTCGTCGGCGACGGTGTCTTCATCGGCCCCGGTGCCGTCCTCACCAACGACAACACGCCGCGGGCGATCAACCCGGACGGCTCCGTGCAGGACGCCGACGACTGGCGGCCCACGGCCGTCGTCGTCGAGCACGGTGCGTCGATCGGCGCCGGAGCGCTCTGCGTCGCCCCCATCCGCATCGGCCGGTGGGCGTTGGTCGCAGCCGGCGCCGTCGTCGTCCACGACGTCCCGGACCATGCGCTCGTCGCCGGGGTCCCCGCCCGCCGCATCGGCTGGGTGAGCCGGACCGGCCGACGGCTGGCGCAGGTCGACGACCGCACGCTGGTCTGCACCGAGACCGGTGACCGCTTCCTCCACTCCGAGACCACCGACACGATCGAGGCGATCCGTTGACCACCACACTCGAACTCATCCCCGCGGCGAAGCCCCTCATCGGCCTCGAAGAACGCCGCGCCGTCGATGCCGTGCTCGAAGGCGGCGGGCTCGCGCAGGGCCCCGAGGTCGCCGCCTTCGAGCGCGAGTTCGGCGACGTCCTCGTCGCCGGAGCCTCGGTCACCGCGGTCAACAGCGGCACCGCTGCACTGCACCTGGCGCTCGTCGCGCTCGGCATCGGTCCGGGTGACGAGGTCATCGTCCCCTCGTTCACCTTCGCGGCCACGGCGAATGCGGTCCGACTGGTCGGCGCCGAGCCGGTGTTCGTCGACATCGATCCCCTGACCTACTGCGTGGACCCGTCCGCCGTCCGCGCCGCGGTCACCCCGGCGACCCGCGCGGTCATGCCGGTGCACCTCTACGGGCACCCGGCCGACATGACCGCGATCGCCCGGATCGCCGAGGAGCACGACCTGCTCGTCGTCGAGGACGCTGCGCAGGCGCACGGAGCCCGGTGGGCCGGCACGCGCGTCGGCAGTTCGTCCGACGCCGCGGCGTTCAGCCTCTACCCCACCAAGAACATGACCGCGGGCGAAGGGGGCATGGTCTCGACCCGCGACGCCGCGGTGGACCGGATGCTCCGGCTGCTCCGGAACCAGGGCATGGAGCAGCGCTACGCGAACGAGGTCATCGGCTTCAACGCGCGGATGACCGACATCCACGCCGCGATCGGGCGTGTGCAGCTCCGCAAGGTGCTCGGGTGGACCGCACAGCGCCAGGCGAACGCGGCCTACTTCAGCCGTGAACTCGACGGGGTGGTGACACCGACGACCGACCCCCGAGCCGAGCACGTCTTCCACCAGTACGTCGTGCGGGTGCCGTCCGACCGCGACGGCTTCGCGGCCGCACTGCGCTCCGAGTTCGGCATCGGGACCGGGGTCTATTACCCGACGCCCGTGCACCGCCTCCCGTCGTTCGCACACGACCTCGACCTGCCCGAGACCGAGCGTGCCGCGTCCGAGGTCCTCGCGCTCCCCGTCTACCCGACACTGACGCTCTCGCAGCTCGACCGCGTCGTCGAGGCCGTCAACACCCTCGCCGGGGCCGGACGATGAGCGGGGTGCTGCGGGCCGGGGTCATCGGCCTCGGGATGATGGGGCGGCACCACGCCCGGGTCCTCCGGTCGCTCGAGGGGGTCGAGCTCGTCGGCGTCGCCGATGCCCTCGGTGACCAGCACGACGTCGCCCAGGGCGTGCCGGTCGTCCGGTCCGTCGGTGAGCTCGTCGCACTCGGCGTCGACACCGCGGTCGTCGCGGTCCCCACGGCGCACCACGAAGCCGTCGGTCTGGAACTCGCCGCGGCGGGGGTGCACGCCCTGATCGAGAAACCCGTCGCGGTGGACGGTCCGGCTGCCGCGCGCCTCGTGGCCGCCTTCGACCGCGCCGGACTCGTCGGCGCCGTGGGCCACATCGAGCGCTACAACCCGGCGCTCCAGGCGCTGCGACAGCGGCTCGACGCCGGTGAGCTGGGCGACGTCTACCAGATCGTCACGCGTCGCCAGGGGCCCTTCCCCGCACGGATCGCGGACGTCGGTGTGGTGAAGGACCTCGCCACGCACGACATCGACTCGACGTCGTGGATCGCCCGGTCACCGTTCGTCCACGTCGGGGCGCTCGCGGGCACCAAGAGCGGGCGTCCCCACGAGGACCTCGTCACCGTGACCGGACGCCTGGCCGACGGCACGCTGACCTCGCACCTCGTGAACTGGCTCACCCCGTACAAGGAACGCCTGTTGATCGTCACCGGTGACCGCGGCACGTTCGTCGCCGACACCCTCACCGCCGACCTGACCTTCCACGCGAACGGCACCGTCCAGACCGAGTGGGACCAGGTCGCCGCGTTCCGGGGTGTGTCCGAGGGAGCCAGCACCCGGTTCGCCATCACCAAGCGCGAGCCGCTCCTGGTCGAGCACGAGGCGTTCCGCGACGCCGTGCTCGGGCGGCCGTCGGACATCGTCACCCTCCGCGACGGTCTCCGGACGGTACTCGTCGCCGAGGCCGTCCTCGAGTCCTCGCGGATCCAGCAGACCGTGCAGCTCGGCACGGACGCCGAAGGAGCAGCAGCATGAACGTCGTCGTCGTCGGTCTCGGCAAGATCGGGCTCCCGCTCGCCGTCCAGTACGCACGATCCGGTGCACACGTCACGGGCCTCGACGTCGCGAGCGGGGTTGTCGACGCCGTGAACGCTGCGACCGAGCCGTTCCCCGGCGAGCACGGGCTCGCCGACGGCCTGCGTGAGGTCGTCCCCGCGGGGCTGCTCCGCGCGACCACGGACGCGGCGGCAGCGATCCCCGGCGCCGACGTCGTCGTGGTCGTCGTGCCGCTCTTCGTCGATGCCGACGGCATCCCCGACTTCGGCTGGATGGACGCCGCCACCGACACGATCGGCGACCACCTGCGACCCGGCACCCTGGTCGCGTACGAGACGACGCTGCCGGTCGGGACGACCCGTGGCCGCTGGGCACCCCGGCTCGAGGCCCGCTCCGGACTCGTCGAGGGGCAGGACTTCCACGTGGTGTTCTCGCCGGAGCGGGTCCTGACCGGCCGCGTGTTCGCCGACCTCCGGCGCTACCCGAAGCTCGTCGGTGGTCTCTCCGACCAGGGCTCGGCGCGCGGCCGGGCCTTCTACGAAGCGGTGCTGCAGTTCGACGAGCGCGACGACCTCGGTCGGCCGAACGGCGTCTGGGACCTCCGCACCGCCGAGGCCGCCGAGCTCGCGAAGCTCGCCGAGACCACCTACCGCGACGTCAACATCGCGCTGGCGAACGAGTTCGCCCGGTTCGCCGAACGGCAGTCCATCGACATCGCCGCGGTCATCGACGCCTGCAACTCGCAGCCGTACAGCCACATCCACCGCCCCGGGATCGCGGTCGGCGGTCACTGCATCCCGGTGTACCCGCGGCTGTACCTCTGGAACGACCCGGAGGCCACGGTCGTCCGTGCCGCTCGTGCCAGGAACGCCGCGATGCCGGCCCACGCGGTCGACCTCCTCGAGCGCCTGCACGGCGACCTGCGGGGCCAGCGCGTCGTCGTCCTCGGCGCGGCGTACCGCGGCGGGGTGAAGGAGACCGCCTTCTCCGGAGTGTTCGGCACGGTCGACGCACTCCGGGCGCACGGCGCGCTCGTGACGGTCTCCGACCCGCTCTACTCCGACGACGAACTCCGCCGTCTCGGCTTCGAGCCACACACCGACGGCGACCCGGTCGACGCCGCGGTCGTGCAGGCCGACCACGCCGAGTACGCGACGTGGGACGAGTCCCGGCTCCCCGGCGTCCGCACGGTCGTCGACGGCCGACGGGTCCTCGACGTCGAACGGTGGGCGTCCACCACGGTGACCGCGATCGGTGCTCCGCCCGTGGTCCCCGTGGCCTGACACCGTGCGGTCCTCGCCCCGTCGGCGCCTCCCGGCGATCGCGACGATCCTCGTGGGCACGGTCCTCGGACAGGGCCTGGTCGTGGCGATCTCACCGCTGCTGACCCGGCTCTACACCCCGGCGGACTTCGGCACGCTCGCGGTCGTCACGGCGGTCGCGAGCATCCTCGGAGCCGGAGCGACGCTCGGTACCGACCGCGCGCTGGTCGTCGCACACGACCGGGCGACGACCGACGCGCTGGTCACACTCGGTCTGCTCTCGACGCTGGTCGTCGGTGCAGGCACCGCCTGGGCTGCCTGGGTCCTCCGCGGTGACGCGGCACGGTGGTTCACCGCGCCGGCGCTCGAGGACCTGTGGTGGACCGTGCCCGTGACGGTCGTCGCGGTGGGGGCGCAACGGATCGCCTCGGCCGTGCTCGCGCGACGGCAGCAGCACCGGTCCATCGCCGTGCGCAACGCCTGCCAGGGCATCGGCCAGTCCGTCTGGAACCTGGCGATGGCCGCGGCCGGTCCGGTCGGGCTGGTGGGTGGCCTGGCGGTCGGCCGGATCGCGGCCGTGCTCGGGATGGTCCGGTTCCGGCGGGGCGACGGCGAGCGGATCACCCCTCGGGCGCTCTCGTCCGCCGCCCGTCACCACCGGCGGTTCCTCGTCATCACGCCGTGGTCCTCGATGCTGAACGTCGTCGGCCAGCAGGCTCCGGGTCTGCTCATCGCGGCGCTGCACGGCAGCGTCGCCGCGGGCTTCGTCGCCCTCACGATGCGGGTGCTCGGTGCGCCCGTCGGCATGGTCGCCGACGCGACCGCGCAGTACGCCGCCGGGGCGTTCGGACTCCGCATCCGCTCGGCCGATCCGGTCCGCGGGCTGCTGGTCCGCCTCGTCGTGCGGTTGGCGCTCGCCGGGGCGGTGGCCGCGGTGGTGGTCGTGCTCCTCGGCCCGGCGGTGTTCTCGACGGTGTTCGGCCCGGAGTGGGCCGTCTCGGGGACGTACGCACAGGTGCTCGTCCCGGCCTTCGCGATCCAGGTCGCGGTGTCGCCGGTCACGCAGGTGCTGTCGATGCTGCAGCGGCAGGGAGCACAACTGGCCTGGGATGGAGCACGGCTCGCGCTGTCCGCGTCGGCAGTGCTCGTGCCGTCGCTGCTCGGTGCGCCGATGCCCGTCGTGCTCCTGTCGCTCGCCTCGGCGATGGCGATCTCGTACGCGGCAGTGCTCCTCATGGTCCTCCGGGCCGCCCGGATCCACGACCGTGGCGCAAGCGGTCGACGGGCTACCAGACGACGACGAGAATATGACATGTAGATAACTCGCGTCGTGGGTGAACGGGCCCATAGTTTCGGTGCATGGCTTCTCGACCGCGTCCGTTCGACATCGTCCACGTCTCGAGTGCGCACCCATGGACCGACAACCGAGTGCACCTCCGTGCTGCGGCGAGCGCAGCGCGTGCCGGGTACCGCACGGCGTTGGTCGCCGTCGCTGCCGCAGGCGTCGGTGCCGATCCGGACTGGCACCTGCCCGATCCCGAGACGGGGGTGTACGTCCGACGTATCCCGGCTCGGCGTCGCGGGCGACGGGTGCTGGTGTCCTCGGTCCAGGTCATCGGGGCGGCACTGTCGTCCCGGGCGCCGATCGTGCACCTGCACGACCCCGAACTGTTGTGGGCGCTCCCGCTCCTGCGCGTGCTGCACCGGACGGTGGTGTACGACGCCCACGAAGACCTGCCGGAGCAGGTGCGGGGCAAGGAGTACCTCGGCCCCGTCGCCCGCCGTGGCAGCACGGTTGCGGCGCACGCGGCAGTGGCCCTCGCACGCCGGTCACGCACCGTGGTGGCCGCGACGCCGACCATCGCGCGCCGCTTCCGCGCCGACCGGACCGTCCTGGTCCGGAACGTCCCACGGCTCCGTGCCCAGGACACCGACGCCCCGCCGGCCGCTGCTCGTGGTCAGGTGGCCGTCTACCTCGGGTCGATGAGCCGCGACCGGGGGATCGACGTCCTGACCGGCGTCGCGGCCTCACCCGGGCTCCCGGACGGCTGGCGTGTGGTCACCGCCGGTCCGATCGACTCGGCGGTCGACCGCGGTGCGTTCGACGCACTGGTCGACACCGGGCGCATCGACCACCGGGGCGTCCTGGCACCGCACGCGGCCCGCGACCTGTTGGTGACGGCTCGCGTCGGGCTCCTCCCACTCCTGCCGACGCCGGCCTACGCGGCGTCGATCCCCACGAAGCTCTTCGAGTACCTGGCGGCCGGACTGGCGGTCGTCGCCACCGACGTCCCGCTCTGGCGGGAGCTGCTCGACGGCGCCGACTGCGCGACGTGGGTGCCACCGGGCGACCCGGAAGCCGTCGTGGCCGCACTCCGCCGGTACGACGGCGATCCTGACCTGCTGCGACGGCACGCCGAAGCCGGCCGCGCCCTGGTGCTCGAACGCTTCCGGTGGGACCACGAAGAGCACGTCCTGCTCGACCTGTACCGCTCGCTGTCCGGCGCCTCGCCGATGCCGGAAGCCGTCGGGCGGTGACGCCGCTCCGGACACCCCGGTCGGTCGTGAGCCGACGGGGTGCGCTGTTCGGCGCGGCCGGAGCGATCCCCGCAGCGCTGCTCGACACCGGGACCCGGGCGGCCGCCGCGTCCGGCCGCTCGAGTCCCGCTCCAGCTGACACGGCACAGACGGTGACCGACACCGGGGTCGCCCGCTTGCAGGACGCCGTCGCGGCCACCGACGCGGGTGCCGTGCTCGTCGTGACCCGGCACTGGGTGCTGTCCGAACCGCTGCGCATCGACCGCGCGGTGACGATCCGGTTCGTCGGCGGATCGCTCTCCACCACGCTCGACATCGACATGGTCGTCGTCGCCGCGTCGGACGTCATCATCATCGACGCGGTCCTCCGGGGTTCCGGGTCGGACCACTCCGGGCTCGGTCGGGGTGTCCACGTCGTCGGTACCGTCACCCGGCCGTTCCGCGACGTCCGGATCCTCGGCGCCGACATCCGCGACTTCTCCCACGACGGTGTCCTGCTCGACCACTGCGCGGCGTTCACCGTCGCGGACTGCGTCATCGCCGACATCGGCTACGCCGGGGTGCTCATGTTCTCGTGCACCGACGGCACGGTGCGCGGCAACCGCATCGCCCGGGTGACCCAGCCTGCGCCGTACGTGAACTCGTACGGCATCGAGGCCGTCCGCGCGACCACCACCGGACTCCTCGGCGCACCACGTTCGGCCCGGATCGTCATCGCGGACAACCACGTCTCCGACGTCCCCGCGTGGGAAGGCATCGACACCCACGGCGGGCAGTCCATCGCGATCCTCCGCAACCTCGTCGAGAACTGCCGGGTGGGGATCGCCATCGTCCCCTCGAAGGACGAGTCGGACGCCGGCGCCACGAAGTACGCGCCCCTCGACTGCTCGGTCATCGACAACGTCGTCCGCCGCACGACGTCCGGCCCCGGGTCCGGCATCGTCATCCGCGGCGCGGGCGAGACCGTCGGTGACCCCGCCGAACGGGCGAACGGCATCGTCCTCCGCAACACCGTGACGGGGTACGGGGACGGCGACCGCGACGGGGCCGTGCTCGTCTACCTGACGCGGCACCTGATCGTCGCGCACAACCACTGCCCGGGTGGAGTCCGTCGCGGGCTCTCCCTGTACCACTCGAACGACGGCATCACCCTCGTCGGCAACCGGATCGCGGGGCTGCGGCGCCAGGGTACGGCGACGTCGGTCGCGATCGACGTCCGCGCCACCGAGAACCGCGGGCACCTGGTGGGCAACCGGTACGAGGGCAGCGTCGAGAGCGGTGCCGTCTACGGGGTGCTGTGCCGCCAGACGGCCAACGACCTGGTGCTCGTGGACAACGACTGGGCCGCTGCGACGACGGCGGTCGTGGCCGGTGCCGGCGCGGTGCTCCGGGTCCGAGAGCGCTGAGCTGCCCGACGGCCGGGCACCTTCCGCCGGCCGGTCCGGCCAGCGGTCCGCGCACGTGCTGCAGCATCGCGGCGCCCAGCACCCTGCACCGGCGCCGCTGCCTGCGTCAGCGCGGGTGCGGGTGCTCCGCCCACGAGTGCCGAGCGGCGGCCGCTCCGGGATCGTGCTCGCAGCCGATCGTCGCCCGGAGCGGTGGGCCGCCGTCTGGGCGAGGCCCGCTCCCAGCCGCTGCGCGGGGCGATCAGCAGGATCAGCGTCCCCATCAGCAGCCCGTGCGAGAGCATCGCCGTGAAGATGGACGTGTTGGACAGCATGATGCTCGGCATCACCACGGCCATCGCCGCGACCCGCATCGGGAGCCCCCGGCTCGCGCCGTCGAGGAACCGCAGCCAGACGAACAGCGCAGCCGCCGCGACGAAGATCCCGATCCACCCCAGGTTCGCGAACCCGTCGGCGAACAGGTTGGCGTTCGCGTAGCCCACCGACCCGGGCACCAGGTAGTCGGAGATCCGTTTCGGCGGCGGCAGATCGTACGGGTACTCGATCCAGGGGCTGAGGAACGAGTACCCGTACCGGGCGACGGGGTTGTCGGAAAAGTAGTCGACGTACACCGAGGACAGCAGCCCCGGCGTCAGCATGAAGCGGCGGGTGAACACCGACGTCCAGGTGATGCCGCCCTGCACCTCGTCGGCGACCGCGGAGACGATCATGATCGCGAGGGGCGCACCGAGGAAGGCGAGCGAACGCGCCGGCTTCGCGCCCCGGAACAGCACCGCCATCCCGAGGACGGCGATGAACGAGAACAGGACCGCCTTGAACCCGGTGCTCGAGTACAGCAGGAACTGCCCGGCCAGGGCGAGGACCACCAGGGACGGGCGGCGACGGAAGATGCCGCGCGCGAGGACCAGCGGGTTGATCACGTACGCCTGACCGGTCAACAGGTACCCGAGGGCACCGCCGGTCCCGACGTCGGCCGAGTAGTCGGCACGCACCTCGTAGATGTCGTCGAGTGCCAGGAACCGGATGTGGATGCCGACCGTCGCCGCCATCAGGCCGTACGTGACGAGGGAGTAGAGGCCGCACACCAGCCAGGTGAGCGTGCCACGGTCGATCCGCCGCGCGCCGATGACCAGCACGTCGTCCGCCGCCTCGACCCGGGCTGCCGGAGCAGTCGCGCCGCTCGGCGTGGCCAGGCTGACCAGTGCGAACGCCGTCCCGACCGCGGCACTCAGCGCGATCGCCGTGGCGGTGGACACGTACCCGGTCGAGATGCTCATGATCATCGTCGGGCTGACGCACACCACGAAGATCGTCCAGAGCACGACGTGCGACGGCCGGACGAGCACCCGGGGGAGCGTCAGCGCCACCCCGGTCGTCAGCACGATGACGACGAGCAGCGCCTGCCAGGGCGCGGGGACGTAGCCGTACCCCAGGTACGAGAAGATCGGTGCGACGAGGTTCGCCGAGATCCAGTTCATCGTGAGGCCGAGGAGCGCGACCGCGACGAACACGCCCGTCACCCGTCCGACCGGACGTGCGAGCTCGGCCCGGTCGATCGTCGCCCGCGTCACCGGGTGGCCGTCGGCGTCGATCGTGCTGCGCGGACGCCGGGCAGGAGTTCGTCGTACATCTCGACCAGCCGCTCGGCCTCCGGTGCCCAGGTGAACCGCGCGGCCGCCCGTCGGGCCTCGGCGCCGTGCCGCTCGAGGAGCGCGGGGTCGTCCGCGTACCGGCGGATCGCCTCGGCGATGGCCGTGGGGTCGTCAGCGGGGACGAAGGTCACGCACTCGACCCCGCGCAACAGGTGCCGCCACAGGGGGATGTCGGTGGCGATGACGGCGAGTCCGGCCGCGAGGTACTCGAACAGCTTCGTCGGGAAGATCTGGTCGGTGACGGGCGTCCGACGGAAGGGGACCACGCCGATCCGGGAGCGGAGGAGCAGGTCGCGCGCCTCCATGGGACCGACGACGCCGCCGTGCAGAGCACGGCCGGTGGCCTCGGCGGCACGCAACCGCTCCGTCGACGTCGCCCGGTCGATCGAGCCGACCATCTCGACCCGCCATCCCGCCGGGAACGACGGTTCCTCGACGACGGACGCGAGCACGTCGATGCCACGGTCGTGACTCAGGACGCCGACGTGCGCGACCAGGGTGGGCCGCGCCTCCAGGCCGACCTGGGCGTCGTCTTCCGGACGCGCGAAGGGGAAGTTGTGGATCGCGATCCTGCGCGGTGCCGGGAACCGGCGTCCGGTCCACTCGGTCGCGGTGACCACCCGGTTCGCCGTCCCGGCCACGCGGAGCAGCCCGTGCGAGAGCCACGCGAACACGGCACGCTGCCGGTGGGTCAGGTAGTCCTTGCCCCAGACCTGGTCGGGCAGGTCCTCGTGCGCGTCGTAGACGACGGTGCGGCCGGCCAACCGGAGCACCGGGATGGTCCAGATGAGCTCGGGATCGTGCAGGTGCACCACCCGGGCATGTGACCGCAGGGCGAGGGTGAGCGCCTGCGTCGTCGACACGACCATGCGCCGGACACGCGCACGCCGTGGGATCCGCACCACCTCGACGGCCGTGGGTGGGGCGCCGAGGTCGGACTCGACCGCGATGAGGCGGACGCGGTAACCGGCGTCGGCGGCTGCCGCGGCCTCCCGCAGGTGGACGCGGTTGTCGACCCAAGGGTGGGCGCTGGAGACGTGGACGATGTCGGGGAGCATGCTCGGGTTTCCTCGGACGGGACGGGACGGGACGGGACAGGGGAAGGTCAGGCGGCGACGGTGTCGTCGAGGACGCCGGCCAGGACGCCGGCCAGCCGGCGGTAGTCGTGCTCGCGCACGACGTGGTCGCGGCCGCGGGCACCCATGGCCTCGCGTTCGGCGGCGGGCATCGCCGCGAGCGTGAGGATGCCCTCGGCGATCGCCTCGGGGTCGTCCGGCCGGACGTGCAGGCCGCTGGCCGAAGCGGCCACCGGTTCGAGCGTGACGGGTGCTCCGACGAGCAGCGGGCGGCCGAGCAGCATGTACTCGTACTGCTTGTTCATCGAGACACCGTGTCGGTAGAGCGGCAGGTCGTGCATGTTGACGACCAGGCAGTCCGCTCGGCGCCCGATGCGGCGGGCGTCGTCCTGCGGCACCCGTCCGTCCCAGGTCACGTCCACGCCGGCCTGGAGGCGCGACGCGCGTTCCCGGAGCGCGCTGACGTCCGATCCGTCCCCGACCATGCGGAGCACCAGACGCGGGCCGCCGCTCGCGGCGGCCCGGCGGGCGGCGAGGTCGAAGCCGTCGAGGACGGCTTCGAGCGCGTTCGCCGGCCCCATCGAGCCGATGTAGGTGACCGTGAAGCGGTCGTCAGCGGTCTCGGGCGCGGGCGCGAGTGCGGTGTCGGGCTCGTCCGCGGGTTCTTCGGGTGCGTCGGGTTCACCGGGCTCGCCGGGTTCGTCGGCTTGCTCGTCGATCGCGACACCGTTCGGGACCCAGGTGAAGGGCGTGGGCTGACCGCGGTCGGCGTAGTACCGGCCGACGCCTTCGAGCGGGGAGACGATGTGCGCTGCCCGACGGACGATGGTCCGTTCCAGCCGTCGGAGCAGCCGGACCGCCGCGTGCCGTTCGGTCATGCCCGCCAGCCCGAGGGCTGACTCCGGCCAGAGGTCGCGCGGCTCGAAGACGAACGGCACGCCCATCCGTCGAGCGAGCACCGAGGCGCCCCACGCGGCCAGGGGATGGAAGGACCCACCGATCACGACGTCCGGTCGGGGGAGCCCTCGGAGCGAGCCCGGCTGGAGCAGCAGCGCGGTGAACAAGCCGATGTCGGCGATGCGACGGATCGCCCGGCGAGCGCCCGCACCACGGTGGTCGACTCCGCGGAGCCAGCAGAACTCGTACCCGTCGCCGGTCCAGCGCTCGCGCAGCGTCGTCCCGTGCAGGTGGGAGCGGCCGGAGGGGTGGTCCGTGCCGGCAGCGATGACCACCGTGCGCCACCCGTGCTCGGTCAGACCCGCGGCGAGGTGCTGGTGCCGGGTCGCGCGGCCGTCCCGCTCGCGGTGGTGCGCGTAGTGGTTGACGATCCAGACGGTCCTCACCGTGATCCACCCGTCATCGCCGCGGTCCCCTCGAAGACGTCGGAACTGACGTGGCCCGGCGCGGCGATGCCCTCGCGTCGGAGCACGACGACGACCGTGCGGAGCAGGATGCGGAGGTCGAGGCCGAGGGTCACGTTGTCGACGTACTCGACGTCCGACCGGAGCCGCTCGGGCCACGGGAGGGCGTTGCGGCCACGGACCTGGGCGAGACCGGTCAGACCGGGCAGGACGTCGTGTCGGCGGGACTCCTCGGCGGTGTAGAGGTCGAGGTACCGGCAGAGGGTCGGGCGGGGGCCGACGAAGCTCATGTCACCCCGCAGGATGTTCCACAGGCTGGGGAGTTCGTCCAGGCTCGTCGACCGCAGGAACGAACCGAACGGCGTGAGGCGGTCGCTGTCGCTCACCAGTCCGGCCGCGGGGTCCGACTCGAGCATCGTGCGGAACTTCAAGATGGTGAACGTCTTGCCGTGGAGCCCGGGGCGGGGCTGCCGGAACAGCACGGGACGACCGAGCCGAGCTGCGACCAGGACGGCGACGACGGCGAGCACCGGAGCGAGTGCGACGAGCGCGAGGGAGGCGCCGACGATGTCGGAGCAGCGCTTGGCGCGGAGCGTGCGCGTGCGGCGGGGGGACTGCATGGGACGTGTCCTTGTCATCGGTCAGAAGGGCGAGCGCTCTTGTACTCAGAGCGGTAGTACGCGCTCCGGGACGCCTTGTGCTTGGTCTTGGTGAGGACGATGCCGGCGACCTGCTGGCCGACGCGCGCCAGTGCCTCGATCGCGAGTCGGACGTCGGAACGCTTCGTCTGGTTGGCGGCGGTGACCAGCAGAGTGGTCGACACGAGTGTGCTGACAAGTGCCGAGTCGGTGACCGCGAGGACCGGCGGTGTGTCGACCAGGACGACGTCGTAGTTGGCGGCCAGCTCGGCGAGGACCCGTGCCATCGCCTCGGAACCGATGAGTTCGCTGGGGTTCGGGGGGATCGTGCCGGCGGGCAGGACCGAGAGGCCGTCGAGGCCCCAGTCCTGCAGGACGTCGTCGAGCTCGACGCGGCCGACGAGCAGGTCGGTGAGCCCGACGGCGCCTTCGAGGCTCATCACGGCGGCGACGTTCGGGCGACGGAGGTCGGCATCGATGATGACGGTCCGCATGCCGCTCTTGCTCAGGGCGATCGCGAGGTTCGCGGTGGTGGTCGTCTTGCCCTCGGACGGCCTGGCGCTGGTCACGGCGATGGTCGGTGCGCCGCTGGTCCGGAGGAACTGGATGTTCGTGCGGAGGCTGCGGAAGGCCTCGGACCGCGCCGAGTTCACCTCGTCCCGGATGATCAGTGGGTGCCGGGCAGCGTCGGGGTCGAACGCGATGTCGCCGACCACGGGGACGTCCCCGTCCAGGTCCTCGCTGGAGCGGACGCGCGTGTCGACCGCAGCGCGGAGCAGCGCGAGTGCCGCGCCCGCTGCGAGCCCGCCGAGCAGACCGAGTGCGAGGTCGGCGGCCTTCCGCGGGGCGATGGGACTCAGCGGTCGGGACGCGGGCGTGACCTCTTCGAGTCTGACCGAGGGCGCTTGGTCGGCGCCGGCGGGCTCGATCTCCTGCACGACCGTGGCGAGGCTCTTGCCGATCTGCTCGGCGATCGTGGCCGCTGCCTTGGCGGACCCGTCCTGCACGGCAATCTTGATGATCACGGTGCCGGCGTCGACCGAGGTGGTGACCTGGGAGGCGAGTGCCGCGGGGGTGGTGTCGAGGTCGAGTTCGTCGATGACGCCCTGCAGCACGCGGGGAGAGGTCGCGAGTTGCATGTACGACTTGATCTTCTGCTGCGCGGCGGTCGACCCCTGTGCGATCTCGCCCGCGGTCGCCGAGGTGTCGCCGGCGACCGAGACGTAGTACGAGGTCGAAGCCTCGTAGGTGGGAGGGGTGACGCTCGTGATGACGAGGGATGCACCGGCTCCGAGGAGCGTTGCACCGGCGATGATCCACCAGCCCGAGAGGAGGGCGCGGATGACGGCGAGGTAGTTCAAGAGGAGCCTCCGGTCGGGTTGCTGGACCAGTGTAAAACATCACATCTGAAAGAACAATACGGCGCGCAGAAGGGGACGGGAAGACTTGCTCCCGTCCCCTTCTCGGTGCCGTCGGCGGTCGGACTCAGCCCGCTGCGGTGATGGTGTTCCCCTTGCCCTGGTCGTCGACCTTGGGCGCCTCGCCCTTGTAGGTGAGCGTGTTGTTCGACCCGCTGAAGAAGACCTTCTTCGTCGAGGAGACCGAGATCGTGGCGTTGCTCGCCTCGACCGTGATGGTGCCGATCGTGCCGAGGTCGTAGGTGCGGTCCGAGCTGATGAGGTTCGCCGCTGCGCAGTCGTCGGTCGTGATCGTCTTGTCCGAGTCCTCGTCCTCGTCCCAGAGCTGCACGGCCCCGTCGATGCACTCGTTGTAGGTGGTCTGCGCCGCCTTCGTGGTGCTCGAGGCGGTCGGGGTGGGGTCCTTCGTGTCGGACGAGCTGCACGCCGTGACGCCGAGCGCGGCGACGAGGGCGATGGATGCTGCGGCGAGACCGCGGCGGATCGTGGTGTTCATCGGGTTTCCTCTCCGAGGAGTTCGTTCGGCGGTGACGCCGTGCGGAAGAAGGGGAGGCCCCTCCCGTCGCGCGGACGGGAGGGGCCAGGGTGCTACTTGGTGTCGGCCGGCAGGGTGAAGAGCTCGCTGAGCTCCGTCTTGCCGTTCTTGGTCTGCTCGAGAGCGAAGCGGAACTCGGTCGCGCCGCGGGAGACCGCGCGGTCGAAGGTCCAGTTGCCCTGGGCATCGACCTCGAACGTGCCGGGGACGATCTGCGTGCCGGTGATGTTGAGCACGCGGTAGCTCGCGCCGGGCTCACCAGTGCCGGTGAAGGTGTTCACGGCACCCGGGGTCACCGACCGGTTGGCCACGGTCACCTGGGCGAAGTCCGCGGCGTTGATCGTGAACAGCTCGGACTTCTCGGTCTGGCCGTTCTTGCTCTGCTCGATCACGAAGCGGAAGTTCGACGCACCGTTCGAGACGACACGGTCGAAGGTCCAGTTGCCCTGGGCGTCGACCTCGTGGGTACCGGGGACGATCTGCGTGCCCGAGATGTTCAGGACGCGGAACGTCGCACCGGGCTCACCGGTCCCGGTGAAGGTGTTCGAGCGGCCCGGCGTGACGCGCTCCGGCGTGGTGACGGTCACCGGGGCGAGTGCCGCGGCGTTGATCGTGAACAGCTCGGACTTCTCGGTCTGGCCGTTCTTCGTCTGCTCGATGACGAACCGGAAGTTCGACGCACCGTTCGAGACGACGCGGTTGAACGACCAGTTGCCCTGCGCGTCGACCTCGAACGTCCCGGGGACGATCTGGGTGCCGGAGACGTTGAGCACGCGGAACGTGGCGCCGGGCTCCGCCGTGCCGGTGAAGGTGTTCGAGAGACCCGGACGGACGGCGGCCGGCGTGGTGACGGTCACCGGTGCGAGGGCGGAAGCGTTCACGGTGAACAGCTCGGACTTCGCGACCTGGCCGTTCTTCGTCTGCTCGATCACGAAGCGGAAGTTCGACGCACCGTTGGAGACGACGCGGTCGAAGCTCCAGCGGCCGTCGGCACCGACCTCGAAGGTCCCGGGGACGATCTGGGTGCCGGAGACGTTGAGCACGCGGAACGTGGCGCCGGGCTCGGCCGTGCCGGTGAAGGTGTTCGAGCGGCCCGGGGTGACCGAGGTCGGACCCGACAGCGTGATCGGGGCCAGCTCCGTGCGGCCCTCGACCGTCGCGGTGACGGTCTTGCGGTCGATCTCGCGGTCGTTGATCTTCTGGATGACGACGAGGGCGTTGTCGCCGACCTCGAGATCGCCGACCGTGATGGACCAGGCGCCGGTGGTGGCGTCGGCCTTGGCCGTCTCGTCACCGATCGAGATGTCGGCACCGGTGGTGGCGGTGCCGGACACGACGGCGGAGCGGGCGTCGTCGTCGACCGACTCGACCTCAGCGGTCAGGGCCACCACCGAGGTGCCGACCGTGGTGGACGTCGAGCCCTGGGCGCGGAAGTCGTTCGTGCTGCTCGTCCCGCTGAAGTCGAACTCCATGGCACTCGGAGTTTCGGGGGCATCCGCCGCAGCGGTGACGTCGATCATGAAGCGGTACTGCTGGTCCGTGGGCCGCTCGCTGGTCCAGTCCGCGTCGAACGTCAGCGTCGTGTTGTCGTTCGACAGGCGGCCGTTGGTGAGCGGGATGGACGTGGAAGCGTTCCACGCGGTGTTGCCGACGCGACGCCACGAGCCCTGGACCGTGTCCTGCTCGGAGAAGGTCGCACCGTCCGGAGCGGTCAGCACCACGGTGCCCTTGGTGTTCGTGCGGGAGACGCGGTTCTCGACGACGAACGGGACCTGGGTGGCCTCGCCGCGCTCGAGTTCGACGGGGCCCTGGTCGACGCCGAAGAGGCCGCCGCCCTCGACGATCGTGACCGAGACGTTCTGGCGGTCGATCTCCGTGGTGCCGCGCTTCTGGATGGCCACGAGCGAGTTCGCGCCGTTCGCGAGGCCGTTGACCGTCATGGTCCACTTGCCGTCCGCGTTCACGTTGACGGTCTTGGAGCCGATCGTCACGGTCTGGTTCGGGGTCGCCGTTCCGGAGATGACCGCCGACTTGTTGATGTTGCTCGTGCTCGAAACGTTGGCGACCAGCGGCTTGTTGATCGATGCGACGATCTCGTCGTAGGTTGCGAGCGTTGTGCCGCTGCCGTAACCGAGTGCATAACCGTACTGGGTTCGGTAGACCATGAGCCCCAGGTTCTTGCTCATGGTGAATTGACTCGGAGCGGCGCAGGACCCCCAACCCGCGTAGTTGAGGCCCGGGGACACCAGACACTGCCCTCGAGAGTTCTTGATCGGTCCGCGTGTCCCGGGAGCGGGAAATTCCACCCGAGCTGCCCGGCTGCGAGCCTCATCCAATGAACTGCGAAGGTAAACAATTGCCCCAGCTGGGCTGCCCTTCTCATTCGTCTCGGTGGCGGCTCCGTAGTAGTCACCGGATTTCAAAATCAACTGGCCACTCACGCGTTCGTCGGTCGTCGTCGACATTTCAGGAGCGGCAGCGCCAGTGGCGGTTGCGGGAGCGGCGCCGAAGGACAGGCCGCTGACGATGGTGGCTGCGGCCAGCCCGGCCGCACCCATGGACTTGAGGGCGAAGGAAGCCCTCTTCTTGTGAGACATGTGCATCTTTCAGGACAGGCCGCGGACAGCGGCTGTGCGGGAAGGGACACGCCCGTCGAGGTACTCCAACGGCGCATGTACATCCAGAATATCATGTGAAATACCAACATACGAACGTGCTAGTGCCGCAAGGCTGCGCCTGGGAGTTGAGTGGGATTGGCGCAGGTTTGTCACGCCTGAAGTTGACTCCAGCCGACTCAGGAGTAGAGTTGAGCCCATCGGACGCAAGTCCAACGACTTACCCCCAAGCAAGAGGAGCAACACATGGGACGTGCAGTAGGCATCGACCTCGGAACCACCAACTCCGTCGTCTCCGTACTCGAAGGTGGCGAGCCCACCGTCATCGCAAACGCCGAGGGCATGCGCACGACGCCGTCGATCGTGGCGTTCACGAAGGACGGCGAGGTCCTGGTCGGCGAGACCGCCAAGCGTCAGGCCGTGACGAACGTCGACCGCACCATCGCGTCGGTCAAGCGGCACGTCGGCACCGACTGGACCACCGAGATCGACGGCAAGAAGTACACGCCGCAGGAGATCTCGGCTCGCACCCTCGGCAAGCTCAAGCGCGACGCCGAGCAGTACCTCGGCGAAGACGTCACGGACGCGGTCATCACCGTGCCGGCGTACTTCAACGACGCCGAGCGCCAGGCCACGAAGGACGCCGGTGAGATCGCTGGCCTCAACGTCCTCCGCATCATCAACGAGCCGACCGCGGCCGCCCTGGCCTACGGCCTCGACAAGGGCAAGGAAGACGAGCTCATCCTGGTCTTCGACCTCGGTGGCGGCACGTTCGACGTCTCCCTGCTCGAGGTGGGCAAGGACGACGACTTCTCGACGATCCAGGTCCGCGCGACCTCCGGTGACAACCGCCTCGGTGGTGACGACTGGGACCAGCGCATCGTCGACTACCTCGTCAAGAAGTTCAAGGACGAGCACGGCGTCGACCTGTCCACGGACAAGATCGCCAAGCAGCGTCTGAAGGAAGCGGCTGAGCAGGCCAAGAAGGAGCTGTCGTCGCAGATGTCGGCGAACATCCAGCTCCCGTACCTGACGCTCACCGCCGAGGGCCCGCTGAACCTGGACGAGACCATCTCGCGCGCACAGTTCGAGCAGATGACCTCCGACCTGCTCGACCGCACCAAGAAGCCGTTCAACGACGTCATCAAGGAAGCCGGTGTCTCGGTCAACGACATCGCGCACGTGGTGCTCGTCGGCGGCTCGACCCGCATGCCCGCCGTGGCCGAGGTCGTCAAGTCGCTGACCGGTGGCAAGTCCCCGAACCAGGGCGTCAACCCGGACGAGGTCGTCGCCGTCGGCGCCGCGCTGCAGGCCGGTGTCCTCAAGGGCGAGCGCAAGGACGTCCTGCTCATCGACGTCACGCCGCTGTCGCTCGGCATCGAGACCAAGGGTGGCTTGATGACGAAGCTCATCGACCGCAACACCGCGATCCCGACCAAGCGGAGCGAGACCTTCACGACCGCTGACGACAACCAGCCGTCGGTCGCCATCCAGGTCTTCCAGGGCGAGCGCGAGTTCACCCGTGACAACAAGCCGCTCGGCACCTTCGAGCTCACCGGTATCGCGCCGGCTCCCCGTGGCGTCCCGCAGGTCGAGGTCACCTTCGACATCGACGCCAACGGCATCGTGCACGTGTCCGCCAAGGACAAGGGCACCGGCAAGGAGCAGTCGATGGTCATCTCCGGCGGCTCGTCGCTGCCGAAGGAGGACATCGAGCGCATGGTCCGCGAGGCCGAGGAGCACGCAGCCGAGGACAAGGCCCGTCGCGAGGCCAACGAGCGTCGCAACCAGGCCGAGCAGCTCGTCTACTCGATCGAGAAGCTCATCAAGGAGAACGACGAGAAGCTCCCCGCGGACGTCAAGTCCGAGGTGCAGGCCGACGTCGACGCGCTCAAGTCCGCACTCGCGGGCGAGGACGACGACGCGGTGAAGACCGCCTTCGACAAGCTCAACGAGTCGCAGGGCAAGCTCGGCCAGGCCATCTACAGCCAGCAGGACGCAGCAGCCGGCGCCGCCGGTGGCGAGCAGCCCGCGGGTGAGCAGCCGGCCGACGACGAGGACATCGTCGACGCCGAGGTCGTGGACGACGAGGACGACAAGGACAAGAAGTAACGATGACGGATCCCAAGGACAACGCGCCCAACGAGCCTGTGCCTGAAGACCCGGAGCCCCAGGTCGAGGGCGACGCCACGAACGCGGCGGAGCCCGAGGACCTCATCGAGGCGGAGGGGCCTGACGTCGAAGTACCGACGGACGGCCCCGCCGCCGGGGGCCCGGCGGCCGATGCAGCGAACGACCTCTCCCCGGAGGACGAAGCGCTGCTCGCCGACGCCGCCCGCGGCATCGCCGAGGACAAGCTCAGCACCGAGGACCGTGACCTCGTCGCCGAGATGCGTGCGGACATGCTCCGTGCGCAGGCCGAGCTGGTGAACTTCCGGAAGCGCGTCGAGCGTGACCGTGAGGCCAACCGCGAGGTCGCCATCGCCGAAGTGGTGCGGGCCCTGCTACCGGCGCTCGACGACCTCACCCGGGCCGAGGCCCACGGTGACCTCGCCGAGGGCCCGATGCAGGTCATCGGCCAGAAGATCCGCGGGGGCTTCGAGAAGTTCAAGCTCGTGCAGATCGGCGAGAAGGGCGAGGCGTTCGACCCGAACATCCATGAGGCGATCGTCCAGCTCCCCACCCCGGGTGCCACCGGACAGACCGTCGCGGACGTCGTCGAGCCGGGCTACAAGCTCGGCGAGCGCGTCCTCCGCGCGGCCAAGGTCGCGGTGGCGGTCCCGGCCTGAGCCGGGTCCCCACGGTGACGACAGAAGAAGGCAGGTGATCCATGGCCAGTCAGGATTGGTTCGACAAGGACTTCTACAAGGTCCTCGGCGTGTCCAAGGACGCCTCCGACGCCGAGCTGAAGAAGACGTACCGGAAGCTCGCGCGGCAGTTCCACCCGGACTCCAACCCGGGTGACGCTGCCGCCGAGAACCGCTTCAAGGAGATCAGCGAGGCGTACTCGGTGCTCTCCGACAAGGAGCAGCGCCAGGAGTACGACCAGGTCCGCGCCATGGGCTCCGGCGCTCGCTTCACGGCGGGCGGCGGGGGCCAGGGCGGGTTCGAGGACGTCTTCGGCGGGATGTTCGGACAGCAGGGTGGTGGCGGACAGCGCGTCCGCTTCGGCCAGGGCGGCCCGGGCGGTGCCGGCGGTTTCGAGGACATCCTCGGCGGGATGTTCGGCGGGGGCGGTGGCTTCGGCCAGACCTCCGGCGGCTACCGCGGCTTCGGCGGGCCGACGAAGGGCCGCGACGTCACGGCATCGACGACCCTCGACTTCACCACGGCGATCGCCGGTGACACCGTCAAGCTGTCGCAGGGCAACGGGCGCCCGGTGAACGTCCGCATCCCCGCGGGCGTCGCCGACGGTCAGAAGATCCGTCTGCGCGGCCGCGGCGAACCCTCGCCCGACGGCGGAGAGGCCGGTGACCTCGTAGTCGCCGTGTCGGTGCGGAAGCACCCGGTGTTCGAGCGCGACGGGCTCAACCTGCGCGTGGACGTCCCCGTGACGTTCACCGAGGCAGCGCTCGGCGCGACGATCGAGGTCCCGACGCTCGGCGGTTCGCCCGTGAAGCTCAAGGTCGCCCCCGGCACGCCGTCGGGTCGCGTCCTGCGCGTCAAGGGCCGCGGCGTCACGACGAAGAACGGCACGGGCGACCTGCTCGCGACCGTCCAGGTCGCGGTGCCGTCGCACCTGTCGGACAAGCAGCGCGAGGCCGTCGAGGCACTCGCGGCTGCGCTGCCCGACGAGAACCCCCGCGAGGACCTCCTCGCCAAGGCGCGCGACTAGCGTCGCGCACGCAATGCAGTAGACCCGGCCTGGAGGAACGGCGCGGCTTCCTGACGGACGCTCGCTGAGCCTCCAGGCTGGTTTTCACCCCACGCGGACGACGGAAAGGAACGCGCCATGACCGACATGGACGAGAACTCGCCCGTCTTCGCGATCGCGGTCGCTGCGGAGCTCGCCGAGATGCACCCGCAGACGCTGCGGCAGTACGACCGGCTCGGCCTGGTCGTGCCGGGTCGCACCCGAGGTGGGTCGCGGCGGTACTCGATGCGTGATGTCGTGCAGTTGCGCGAGATCGCGCGCCTCGGCTCCGAGGGGGTGTCGCTGGAGGGCATCCGGCGGGTGCTCGACCTGGAGAACGAGAACAAGGCGCTGCGCGACCGGGTGCGCGAACTCGAGTCGGCGTTGGCCGACCAGCTCATCAACCGGCCGGGCGCGCGGGTCTTCGCCGCCACCGCGAGTGGTGCGGCGATCTCGCTCAAGGCGGGGTCGCGGCCGCAGCGGAACACACAGATCGTCCTGTACCGCGGGCCGCGCTGACGCGGGTGCTCGTGCCGACGACAGACAGCGGACGCCTCCTGCTCGGAGGCGTCCGCTGTCCGTTCGTGGGGGTTCTCAGCGAGCGGGTGCGACGCCGACCGGGTACTCGAAACCGGTGACGGCCCGGGCCGTGATCGTGTTCGCGTTGCCGAAGTACTCGAGTGCTCGAGCGGGAGTCCCGGTGATCCGCAGGGCTCCCGACTCCGTTCGAGTCCACAGGGTGCGCGCAGCGTCGCACGAGTTCGACACGATGGTCCACCCGTTGCCGTTGGGACCGAAGGCCTGCAGGCACTTCCCGTTCTCGAACGTCACCTGACCCGTGTCACCGACCGCGGGAGCGGTGACCGTCGCTGCGCGCGATGCGGCGCTCTCGAACGAGGTGAGCATGCCTGCGGATGCGACCACGGCGCCGTCCGATCGGAGGTCGAACGGCATGTAGACGTCGGCCTGCCGTTCCACCACGAGGGGGATGCGTTCGGTCGTGTCGGGTGCGTCACCGGTGTCGGCGTGTGCCGCCGTGGGGATCAGGGTGATCGCTGCGATGGCGGCGAGGGTGATGGACAGGGCCCGGAGGGGCCGGGCGTGCTGGAGCTTGTTCACCTCACCAGCATATGTGTATCAGTGTGAAATACGAAAGGGACGCCCGGACAGGACCCGGGCGCCCCTCTCTCAACAGGCGGTCACCGGGTGTTCGCGAAGATCTCCGCCAGCGTCGTCTCGTAGGTCGTCCCCGAGATCGACACCTCGAACTTGAACTGGAACTTCGTGGCGCCGCTGGAGACGACCCGCTCGAAGCTCCAGTTGCCCTCAGGGTCGACCGTGACGGTGCCGGGCACGATCTGTGTGCCCGATGCGTTGAGCACGACCATCGTCGCCCCGGCCGGTCCGGTGCCCTCGAAGGTGTTCAGGACGCCGGGGTCGACGGCGCGGGTGGTGATCTCGACCGGTTCGAAGCCCTCGTTGGCAGCGATCGTGAAGAGCTCGGACGGCTCTGGTCCCTGTTCGCCCTTCGTCTGCTCGATGACGAACCGCAAGCTCTCGGCGCCGTTCGACACCACCCGGTCGAAGGACCAGTTGCCCTCGTCGTCGACCTGGCGCGTGCCGCGCACGAGCTCCGCTCCCGAGACGTTCAGGACGCGGTAGCTCGCGCCGGGTTCGCCGGTCCCGGAGATCCGGTTCGACACCCCGGGCGTGACGGTCTCCGGGCCGGTCAGTCGTACCTGCGTCAGACGGCCGGTCTCGCCGGGGTTGACCGTGACCTGCGCAGTGGTGGTGTTGTCGCCCTTCGAGCCCTGGACCACGCGCAGGACGTGCTCGGCTCGGTCCAGCGAGTTCGTGTCGACGAACCAGCGGCCGCTGGGCAGGACCCCCTCGATGCTGCGGCCGACCGTGCGCTCGCCGTCGGCGGTCACCTCGACCACCTCGATGGTGGACCCCGGTTCGCCACTGCCCGACATCGAGACCGAACCGCCAGCGTGGGCGGCGCCCTCGGCCGGGGTGGCGATGCTCACCGCGGCGCCGTAGTCGACCTCGCGGGTCACCTCGTTCGCGGTGTCGCGGATGCCGTCGACGAACTGTGCGGCAGTGATCCGGAGGACACCACCGGCATCGGGTGCGGGGATCGTCGTCTCCCACGCTCCGTTCGGACCTGCCGTGACCGTGTCGCCGAGCTGGTTCCCCGCGGCGTCGTAGAGGCGGACCGCGGCCTCGGGCTGCGCGCTCCCACTGGCCGTCACCGGATCGGACAGGGCGTCGGCGAAGGTCGTCTCGAACGTGAGCGGTGCCACCGTCAGCGTGATCTCGAGCTCGGCGGTGCCGGTGCGTTCGGTGCCCTCGTACTGCTCGAGCTCGAGGGTGCTGGTGCCGAGGGGCAGATTCGTGACGCGGGCCGTCCAGCGACCGTCGGGCCCGACGACCTGCGGGTTCCGCCCGTCGATGAGCACCGTCGCATCGGGTGTGCCCGTGCCGGAGACCTGGGCGCTCCGCGTCGTGACGTCGGTGGAGTCCACTCGTGCGGTGAACGACGGCGTGAAGTCCTCGGTGTTCGGCAGTCGGTCGGCGACGTTCTGGGACTGCAGGCGCATCACCCGGTCGGTGTTGAACAGGCCGAGGAACCCGCGGTTGTAGGTCGACTGCAGGCCGGTGCCGATCGGGTTGTTCGAGCCGGTGTTCGCCGCGGTGCGGAACTGCTGCTTGGCGTCACCGTCGACGCACGTCTCGAGGGTGACGGGCGAGTAGCTCGTGATCGAGGCCGTGGCGGCGGTGAGGCACAGGTCGGGGTCCGACAACGGTCGCACGGTGGTGACCGCTCCGGGCTGCGGGATGGACCACCGCACGGCGGCCGCGCGGGCGGCCGCCAGTGTGGTGGCGCGGTTCGCCGGGATCTCTGCGCCGGCCGCGGCCGCCGAGGGGGCGCTGTACCGCGGGGTGGACGGGTCACCGGCGAACGCCGAGGTCTCGGTGACGAGCGGGCCGACCAGGGTCAGCTCCGACTCGTCGAGCTCGGCCGCGGCGGCCGGGGACAGCCCGGCGGTCGCAGCGATCGTCAGGACCGTCAGGCCGGTTGCCGTGCGCGCGGTGGTCCTGCGGGAGTGTCTCGTCATCGATGTCTCTCTCTCGTCTCTGAGGGCGGACGGTCGGTGCCGTCCGTGTCCGGTCGACCCGGCTGGAACGCAACATATCAGCACCCTTAAAGCCATCGACCATGCGGCAATGCGAGATACAGAATGGCCCTCGTATGGTGGAATACCAGGACGTGGACGGTGTGATCGCGGCGCCGTACGGTTGCGCCGACACGGCGGGGCGATCGGCACGACGAGGGGGCAGGGATGGACGACCGAGGGCGACCGGAGGAACGTGTTCGACGTCGTGTGCTGATCGCTGCGGTGCTCGGCGGAGTCGGCCTGGCCGCGACCGTGGTCCTCGGGCGACGCCCCGGGTCGACCGAAGCGGCCGACGACCCGGACGGCGACCAGCTGCAGGCGGCACTGGACGCGGTGCCCTCCGGAGGGGAGTACGTGATCGACCGGGTCTGGGCGCGCTCGCGGAGTCTCGTCGTCCGGCGTCCACTGCGACTGCGGTTCACCGGCGGCGGTGCCCTCCGCATGACGACTGCGTCGACCGCCCTCCTGGTGCAGGCGTCCGACGTCGAGGTCGTGGATGCCGTGATCACGGGAGCCGGGGCCGACAGTGGGGGCCTCGGTCACGGGATCGCGGTGATGGGACTCCGCGGCGATCCGCTGTACGGGATCACCGTGCGACGCGGGCACTTCCGGGACATCCCGCACGACGGAGTGCACCTGGAGTACTGCGACCGATTCGAGATCACCGGGACGACGATGGAGCGCCTCGGCTACGCGGGCATCGTCGGGGTCGGGGTCGTCGACGGGATCATCGACGGCAACACGGTGCGGGACGTCCGGCAGCCCGCGCGTCGGGTCAACTCGTACGGCATCTCCCTGACGCGCGACGCCCGGTACACCCCCTCGGACGCCCGCCGGTCGGCTCGGGTCCGCGTGACGGGCAACCGGATCGACGGAGTCCCCGCGTGGGAAGGCATCGACACGCACGCCGGCGAGGACATCGAGATCCGCGGCAACGTCGTGACGGGCTGCCGGGTGGGCATCGCCGCCGTGCCGTCGAAGGACCCCGCCGATCGGGAACAGACCAGCGTGGCGCCGATCGGACTGGTCATCGCTGACAACACCGTGACCCGGCCGCTCGGGCTCGCGCCGGGGTCCGCGATCATCGTGAGCGGGGCCGGAACGACCGTCGGGTCCACCCGGCCGCGCGCGACCGGGGTGGTCTCGGGCAACGTCGTGACGGGCGGCGGTGGATCCTCCGGTGAGGCCGGCATCCTGCTCAAGCTGACACGGGGGATGGTGGTCGCCCGCAACCGGATCGAGGCGAGCGTCGAGAACGCCGTCTGCCTCGCGCACTCGAACGCGGCAGTCACCGTCCGCGCGAACCGCATCGTGGGCGTCGGTGGCGCCGGGATCGGCGTGAACGTCCGCGCGGGAGCGAACCACGGAGCGATCACGCGGAACCACTTCGAGTCCGCGCCGCACGCACTGGCCGTGGCCGTCCGGTTCGGGGATGCGGACAACCGGTTCGCCGTCCGGCGCAACACCTGGGGGACGGCGCGGGTCCGGATCGCCCACGGCGGAGCGACGGTGACGACCGGCTGAGCTCCCGAGCCGGACGCAGCAGCACCCCCGGAGCCTCGTGGTCCCGGGGGTGCTCTGGTTCAGCGGTGGAGCGGCGATCAGCTCGCGGCGAGGGAGAAGGTGCCGGACTTCTTCGCGGTGCCGTTGACGGTCTGCTCGATGACGATGTCGAGCTTGGCGGCGCCCTTGGAGACGACGCGGTCGAACGACCAGGAGCCGTCGGTGGCGACCGTGTGGGTGCCCGGGACGATCTGG
>NZ_JABMCF010000031.1 GCF_013359815.1 Curtobacterium flaccumfaciens
ACCGCTCGCCGCGCGCCCGGCGGGGTGTTGTGACCGGCGGGCGGGCGGGCGCGGTGGGCGTGGGGCGCGGCGGCCTGGAGGCTCGGGGCGGCGCCGCCACGCGCCTCCAAGCCGTCGACTGGTCGCGTTCCGTCGCCTGGAAGGCCCGCCGCCGAGTGGTCGCGACTTGTCGTCGGAGGGGCGCCGAGTGGTCACGAACTGTCGGCTGGCGGCGCCGCAGGCGACGGTCTGCGACCGCTCGCCGCGCACCCGGCGGGGTGTTGCGACCGGCCGGCGGGCGCGGCGGCCTGGAGGCTCGGGGCGGTGCCGGCACGCGCCTCCAGGCCGTCGACCGGTCGCGTTCCGTCGCCTGGGGGCCCGCCGCCGAGTGGTCACGACTCGTCGTCGGAGGGGCGCCGAGTGGTCACGAACTGTCCGCTGGCGGCGCCGCAGGCGACGGTCTGCGACTGCTC
Organism: Curtobacterium flaccumfaciens; assembly: GCF_013359815.1. Taxonomy (GTDB): domain Bacteria; phylum Actinomycetota; class Actinomycetes; order Actinomycetales; family Microbacteriaceae; genus Curtobacterium; species Curtobacterium flaccumfaciens. The sequence goes on from NZ_JABMCF010000031.1 coordinate 453, forward strand.
GCCGCGTGCCCGGCGGGGTGTTGTGACCGACCGGGACGCCCGCCGAGGTCGCACGATCTGCCGCCCGACCGGCGTCGGCACGACGGTTCGCGCAACCACGACGATGCGCACGCGGCGTGTCGTGCGACCGCAGCACACCCGCCCCGCTCCCGCTCCCGCTCCCGAGCCGCCCCCGCCGCGCACGCGTCAGCGGTACCCGCCGTCCTCCAGGCCGGCCTCGACCTCGAACCGGTTCCGCAGCGGATCCCGCCCGGCGACGGCGTAGAGCAGCGGCATGAGCATGCCGTACCGGCGCCACTGCTCGACGTGCACCCGCTCGTGCCGGAGCACCCGCGGGCCGTCGTTGTCGCGCGTCAGGTACACCGACCCGACGCAGGTGCCGCCGCGCCGGAACACCCAGCGCGGCAGCCCCGTGCAGACCACGAGCCCGTCCTCCACCCGGATCCGCCCGGTCGACAGGGGGACGCCCACGGCGAGCCCGACGGCGGTCGCGAACACCCACCCCGCACGGGACACGGGGGAGTCGAGCAGCGGGTTGCGCACGCTCAGGCCGGGCGGCCGTACGTCTCGAGCAGGCGGAGCCAGATCTCGTTCATCGTCGGGTAGGCCGGCACCGCGTGCCACAGGCGGTCGATCGGGACCTCGCCCACGACGGCGACGGTGGCACCGTGCAGCATCTCGGCGACGTCCTGGCCGACGAACGTGACGCCCACGACGACCCCGCGGTCCTCGTCGACGACCATCTTCGCGCGGCCCGTGTAACCGTCTGCCTGCAGCGAGGACCCGGCGATCGCACCGAGGTCGTACTCGACCGCGCGGACGTTCAGCCCCTGCTCGCGGGCCTTCGCCTCGGTCAGTCCGACGCTCGCGACCTCGGGGTCGGTGAAGGTGACCTGCGGCGAGGCGGCGTGGTCGGCGGTGGCGACGTGGGCACCCCACGGCTCGGTGTGCAGCGGCGTGCCCTGGTACCGGGCCGCGATCGCCTCGCCGGCGGCACGCGCCTGGTACTTGCCCTGGTGCGTGAGCAGGACGCGGTGGTTGACGTCACCCACGGCGTACAGCCAGTCGGTGCCGTGCACGAGCATGGTGTCGTCGACGTCGAGCCAGTCGCCCGCGGTCAGGCCGACGGTCTCGAGCCCGAGGTCACGCGTGTGTGCGGCGCGGCCCGTGGCGGCGAGCACCTCGCTCGTGATGACGGTGGTGCCGTCGTCGAGCTCCGTGGTGACGAGACCGTGCTCGTCGCGGTCGACCCGGACCGGGTTGACGCCGGTGCGGACGTCGACACCGAGTTCGCGCAGGGAGTCGGCGACGAGTTCCCCGGCGAAGGGCTCCATGCCGCCGAGCAGACCGTGCCGGGCGACGAGGGTGACCTTCGCGCCGAGGGACGCCCACGCGGTCGCGAGCTCCGAGCCGGAGACGCCGCCGCCGATGACGAGCAGGCTCTCGGGGACCTGCTGGGCGCTGGTGCCCTCGCGGGTGCCCCACGGCTTCGCCTCGGCGAGACCGGGCACCGGGGGCAGCGTGTGCAGGGAGCCGGTGACGACCGCGACGGCGGCGCGCGCGGTGTGCGTCTCGCCGTCCACGTCGATGGTCTTCGGGCCGGTGATGCGGGCGTGCCCGCGGATCAGGTCGATGCCGGCGGACTCGAGCCACGAGACCTGGCTGTCGTCCTTCCAGTCGGAGGTGAACGAGTTGCGGCGGGCGAGCACGTGGGCCGCGTCGAGCGTGCCGGTCACGGCCTGCTTCGCACCGTCGAGCCGCTTGGCGGCGGCGAGGGCATGTCCGCTGCGCAGGAGCGCCTTCGAGGGCATGCACGCCCAGTAGGAGCACTCGCCGCCGACGAGCTCGGCCTCCACGATCGCGACCGACAGGTCGCGCTTCCTGGCGTAGTCCGCCACGTTCTCGCCGACAGCGCCGGCTCCGATCACGATGAGGTCGTAGTCCGTCATGCTGCCGAGCGTACGCGGACCGGCAGGGGGTCCGCCGGTCGCGTCGTGCGCGTGGTCAGCCCACCCGGGAGGCGCTGGTCACCGCTCCGACGACGCGCAGGATCACGCCGAGGTCGTCCACCGCCCGGTCCGGGTCGACGGGGGCGAATCCGGTGAGCGCAGCGCCGACGAGGCGCCGGCCGCGGGTCGCGGCCTGGATGCGCTCGACGAGCGCTGCGCCGTCGAGCCCGAACGGCACGGGTTCGAGCAGCCCGTCGACCTCGGACGGGTCGAGGACGTCGAGGTCGACGTGCACGAAGACCGATGCGGCACCGGTCCGCTCGACCGCTGCGGCGAGGGCGTCCGGGGTGGCGGCATCGACGTCGAGGTGCACGATCCCGGCCTTGTCGAGGGCGGCTCGTTCGGCGTCCTCGACCCCGCGGACCCCGGCGACGACGACCGAGGACGCCGGCACCACCGGCAGTCCGGGGAACAGGTCGTCGGGACGGTCGACCAGCAGACGAAGGGCGGCGGTCTCGGCGGCGACGGGCTGGGCCCGGTTGAGCGCGCGGTACCCGCTGGACCCGGAGATGCGGACGAACGCGGTGTCCGGTGCGAGGGCGGCGGTCGCGCCGAGGACACTGGCGCCGTCACCGCCGACGACGAGCACCGGTTCGGTTGCGACGGCTGTTTCCTCGGCGACGCGTTCGGCGACGGCGAGCACCGAGGTGTAGCGGGCGACGGCGGTCTCGAGGCGGTCACCCGCTCCGGCCGGGACGTCGACCACGGTGGTGGACGCCCGGGGGAGGTCGGCCGCGATCGCCGACGCACCGTCCCCGAGGCGCATCGCGCGCGACGACGCCGAACCCTGCCACTGACCGACCACGAGGAAGTGCATCGTCTCAGTCTGTCAGCTGGGGTCCGGCGTCGTCAGGGCGTTCGTCAGATGCTCGAGGATCCGCCGGACTTCAGCGCGGCGAGCCGTGCCTCGACCTCGGCGTCCTTGCCGACGTCCTCGAGGCTCTCGAACTGTGCGTCGAGGCTCGACGACTGCAGCTCCTGCTGGCCGAGCACCTTCGCCTCTTCGCGGCGGACCTTCTCCTCGAAGCGGCCGAGGTCGCTCGTCGGGTCGAGCACGTCGATGTTGCCGAGGGCGTCGTTGACGCGGGACTGCGCCTCGGCGGTCTTCGAGCGGGCGACGAGGTTGTCCCGCTTCGCGCGGAGCTGCTCGAGCTTCTGCTCCATGCCGGCGAGACCGGTCTTGAGCTTCTCGACGGCCTCGTTCTGCGACGCCAGGTTCGGCTCCGCGTCCTTGACCTCCTGCTCGGCGGCGATCTGCTTGCCGATCGCGATCTTCGCGAGGTTGTCGAATTTGTCCGCCTCGGCCGACTTCCCCTCGGAGCGGTACTTGTCGGCGGCGGCGGAGGCGTTGGCGGCCTTCTGGCCCCACTCGACCGCGGCCTTCTTGTCCTCTTCGTGGTCCTGCTCGAGCAGGCGCACGTTGCCGATGGTCTGCGCGATCGCGGTCTTCGCGTCCGCGATGTTGTTCGTGTAGTCGCGGACGAGCTGGTCCAGCATCTTCTGCGGGTCCTCGGCGTCGTCGATGATCTGGTTGATGTTCGCGCGCACGAGGGTGGAGATGCGTCCGAAGATGGTCTGCTTGGCCATTGCTGTTCCCTTTCGTGGAAGTCCTGTGGACGGTGTTGTCGGGTCGTGTCTGGTTCTGGGTGCCGGGGGAGTGCGTCGGGTCAGAAGCGGCCGCCGCCGGAGAAGCCGCCGCCGCCCCCGCCGCCGCCTCCGCCGAAGCCGCCACCGCCGCTGAAGCCCCCGCCGCCGCCGAAGCCGCCGCCCCCGAAGGAACCGCCGCCGTAGCTGCCGCCGCGTCCGCCGAGCAGGCCGCCGAGGACGAGTCCGGTGACGAGGCCGCCGAGCTGGGCGCCGCCTCCGCCAGCGCCCTGGCCGCCGCCCCAGCCGCCGAGGTCGTCGTTGGCGGCATCCATCGCGGCGGCCGCGTACTGCTCGGCCGCGCGGGCGGCGTTGAGTGCCTGGCCGGGGTTGTTCGGGGCGAGCTCGACGGCGTCGTCGTAGGCGCGCTGGGCCTCGGACAGCCGGGTCCGGGCCGTCGGGCCGATGCCGCCGCGGTGCAGGGAGACGTAGTCGCGGGCCTGGCTGATCCGGTTCCGGGCATCGCGCAGGGCCGCGTCGAGCGCCTGGGTGGCCCGCTGGCGCTGTTCTTCGGCACCCCGCGCCGTGGCGATGGCCTGGTCGATCTCGGTGTTCGCCCGGGTCAGCGCGTCGACGGCCGCCACGGGGTCCTTCGGGTCGAGCCCCTGGCGGAGCACGGCCTCGGCGCGGGTGACCGCGGCGGCGAGGTCCGGCCCGCCCGAGCGCAGGCTGCGGGCGGCGGCGACGTCGCCCTGGATGTCGATGCGCATCGCCTCGGCGCGGGCGGTGGCCTCGTCGAAGGACTGCTCGGCGGCGAGTGCGCCGTCGGTGAGCTGCTGCACCTGCGCGAGCGCGTGCTGGGCGTCGCGCACGGCGACGACCGCCTCGCCCTTGTCGCCGGCCGCGATGGAGGCGGTGGCGGCGTTCGAGCGTTCGGTGGCGAAGGCGAGCACCTGGTGGGCCTGGTCGACGTTGTTCGCCACGGTGGCGAGGGTGCGGCCGGTGTAGCGGGCGCGGACGCGGTCGAGTGCCGCGGCGGCGGCCCCGACCGATGCCGGCGCGGCGGCCACGGCCTGGGCGAGCGATGCCGCGGCGTCCTCGATGCCGTCCTCGAGCGAGCGGAGCTGGTCGAACGCCTCGGTCTGCTCCTCGATCGCGGCGTGCGCACGTTCGCAGATCACGATGATCTGGTTCGCCCACTCGGCGCGCTGCTGCGGGGTGTCGGGGATCTCGTCGTCGAGCTGCTGCCGGATCGTGAAGGCCTTGCGGACCTCGCGCTGGGCGGCCTGCACGGCGTCGGCGAAGGGCTTGGCGGCGTCGGGGCCGAACTGCGCGCTCGCGAACCCGACCTCTTGCTCGGCGGTGCGGAGTTCGTCGTCGATGGTGACCAGGGCGCCGCCGGCGGTGCGTTCGAGGTCGGCGAGCGAGGCTTCCTGCGCCTCGGTCGCTGCGGCGGTGCGGCGCTTGTTGCGGGTCCGGATGACCAGGACCACGACGACGAGCCCGACGACCACGACGAGCAGCAGGATCCACAGCCAGGTCAGGTCCACCGGGGCCTGCGACTGGGTCAGCCCGTCGGCGAAGGCCACGGCGGCGCCGGACCAGTCATCCTGCTTGAGCCGGGGCAGCAGCGAATCGTCGACGGCGTTCTGCACGTCGGACTCCGAGATCGCGGTCTCGTTCGTCTGCTGGACGTCGTAGTTGCGCTCGGTGACCGCGACCGAGAGCAGGATGCCGTCGCTGTCGATCTGGTTCTGCTCGAGCACCGCCCGACCCCACTCGGTGTGGTCGGTGGGGTCGGTGAAGGACGGCACGAACACGACGTACAGCTGCGTCTGGGTCTCGGAGTACAGGTCCTGCACGGCCTGCTCGACCTTCGACTGCTGGGACGCGGTCAGCGCGTCGGCCTCGTCGAGGACGTACGCGCCGCCCAGGTCGACGGGCGCCGTGGCGTGGGCGGTCGCTGCCGGAGCCAGGACGATCAGCATCGCGACGAGGGCGGCCGTCACACGGCTCCACAGCCGCGTTGTCCCCCTGTGCCCGCTCGATCCGTCCGTGCCCGATCCGTGCTGGACCGCTCGCATCCGTCCTCCGTCCGTCGCCGGTCGGTACCCCGTGGCACCGCACCGGACCGCGCCACGAGTGCGCTGTCGCCCGGAGTCTATCCAGGCCACGCAGGGGCACGGACAGACTCTGGGGGAACGCTCCGGAGCGTGCTTCCTGTGGACGTCTTGTCCCCCGTACCGGGGTATGCTGGCGCCACTGTTCGAGGATGAACGGAAGGGGAAGAACGATGGAACGCACCACGAGCACCGAGGTCGTCCCGCTCGAGGACGGCTACCACCGGGTGTCGACTCCGGCGACGGGTGTGATCGGTTTCGTGCGCGAGCACGACGGCCGCTACGAGGTCCTGCGCGGACGAGTTCGCCAGGCGACCCGCTCCGAGGGGCAGTACAGCACCATGAACGTCGCGCTCATCGCGCTGACGCACGCCTGATCCGCTCTGGGCGCGACCGCACGACCGACGGGCGCTGCTCCGGTCGGTGGGTCGCGCCTCCAGACCGTCACGGTGACGCTCCGGACGCCGGCTGCTGACCGCGCGGACGACCGGGAGGCCCTGGTCGCCGCCGTCGCGTCGGCGACCGGCGTCGAGCCGGTCGCGGTGCGCGCGGGGCGCGTCTGCCCGCACTGCGCGGGGACCGACCACGGTCGTCCGTGGGCGACCGCCACGGGCGTCTCGGTCGGCGTGAGCCTGTCGCGCGCACCGGGGGTCGTCGCCCTCGCGGTCGGTCCGTCGGCGCTCGGTGTCGACGTCGAACGGGTCTCGCGGGTCGCCGCTGCGCCGCTCGACGCCTTCACCCCGGACGAGCTCCGTCGCGCCGACGGGGACCCGGCGCTCCTCGCCACGGCATGGGCGGCCAAGGAGGCCGTGCTGAAACGCGACGGACGCGGGCTCCGCGTCGACCCGCTCGCGGTGGAGGTCGACGTCGCCGTCGGCACCGCCCGGTTCGAGGGTGCCGAACAACCGCTCACCGTGCTGTACCCCGCGCCGGACGTCGTGCTCGTCGTCGCGGCGGGTGGCCTGCCCGTCGAGGTCGTCGGGATGGTCAGCGGGGGAGCGTGAGCACCTCGGCGCCGTCCTCGGTGATCGCGATGGTGTGCTCGGTGTGGGCGGTCCGCGCTCCGGTGGCGCTCCGCAGGGTCCACCCGTCGGCGTCGGTGACCAGGACGTCGGTGTCGGCCATCACCCACGGTTCGAGCGCGAGCAGGAGCCCGGGCCGGAGGGTGTAGCCGCGACCGGGGCGCCCGGTGTTCGACACGTGCGGGTCCTGGTGCATGGTCGAGCCGATGCCGTGCCCGCCGAACTCGACGTTCACCGGGTAGCCCGCGGCTTCGAGCACGGTGCCGATCGCGTGGGACAGGTCACCGATGCGGGCGCCCGGTCCGGCGGCGGCGATGCCCGCGGCCAGTGCGCGTTCGGTGGCGTCGATGAGTGCGAGGTCCTCGGGGCGTGCGGTGCCGACGACGAAGCTGACCGCGGCGTCGGCGGCGATGCCGTCCAGGGACACCGCGAGGTCGAGGGTCAGCAGGTCGCCGTCCTGCAGCACCTGGTCGTGCGGTAGCCCGTGCAGGACGGCGTCGTTCACGGCCGTGCAGATGTGGTGGCCGAACGGACCGCGGCCGAACGAGGGGGCGTAGTCGACGTAGCAGGAGTCGGCACCGGCGGCCTCGATCATCTGCTTCGCCCACCGGTCGATCTCGAGCAGGTTCGTGCCGACGCGGGTGCGTTCGCGCAGGGTCTGCAGGATCGTGCCGACGAGGGCTCCGGTGGCGCGGCCCTTGTCGACCTCGGCGGGGGTCAGGATCTCGATCACGCGGATGATCATACCGGTATTACTATGTGGTCATGGTCCGTCTCCCACTCCGTCCCGACGAGGTCGCGCGCGGTCGTCGCCTCGGTGCGCTGCTCCGTCGTGCCCGTGGTCCGCGGTCGATCGTGGACACCGCCCTGGCCGCGGGGATCTCGCCGGAGACGCTCCGGAAGATCGAGACCGGCCGCATCGCGACGCCGGCGTTCTCGACGATCGCGTCGGTCGCCGGTGTGGTCGGCCTGTCGCTCGACGCGATGTGGTCCGAGGTCAGCTGCGACCCGGCCGACGGCGAGCTGGCGGGCTAGCCGACGCGGCGGCGGAGCCTGCTGACCGACGCGCCGGCGGAGGCTGCTCGCCAGCGGGCAGTGCCGGCACCGACGCCTCGTCGATCCAGGGCCCGGTCACCGCACCGACGTCCGCGACCGAACGGCCGGCGGCGTCCGCGAACGCACGGAGCACGTCGGGCACGGTGACGGATCCGTGCCGGTGCCGCTCGGTGATGCTCCGCAGCCCGGCGAAGAAGGCGTCGTCGCCGAACGTGCGGCGGACGGCGTGCAGGGCGAGGGCGCCGCGCTTGTAGACGCGGTCGTCGAACATGTCCTTCGCACCCGGGTCACCGACGACCAGGTCCTCCGGCTGCTCGAGCAGTCCCTGCCTATACCGCTCGGCCAACTGGTCGGCGGTGTCGTCGCCGCGGTCCTCGGACCACAGCCACTCGGCGTAGCAGGCGAACCCCTCGTGCAGCCAGATGTCCTGCCACCGGGTGACCGTGACGGAGTTGCCGAACCACTGGTGGGCGAGTTCGTGGGCGATGAGGCGGTCGGTGCCGTGCTCGCCGTCGACGTGGTTCCGGCCGAACACCGCCAGGCCGTGGGCCTCGAGCGGGATCTCCAGGTCGTCGTCGGTCACCACGACGCCGTACGCCGCGAACGGGTACGGGCCGAACCGGTCACCGAACAGCGCGAGCATCTCCGGCACCTGGCCGAAGTCGGTCTTCGCGGCGGCGGCGAGGTCAGCGGGGTGGTGCAGCGTGACGGGGACCCCGCTCGTGCGCAGCTTCGTGGTGCGGTACCGGCCGATCTGGACGGTCGCCAGGTAGGTCGCCATCGGCTCGGTGGTGGCGTAGGTCCAGCGGGTGCCGACGCGGTCGCGCTCCTTGGCGAGCAGCTCCCCGTTCGCCAGGACGTCGTACGCCGCCTCGGCCGCGATCTCGATCCGGTACGTGGCCTTGTCGTCGGGGCGGTCGTTGCACGGGAACCACGACGGCGCTCCCGTGGGCTGCGCGGCGACGATGACGCCGTCGGACAGTTCTTCCCAGCCGAGCTGCCCCCACGCACTCCGGACGGGGTGCGGGGTGCCGCGGTACCGCAGGTGCACGCTGAACACGGTGTCCGCGGCGATGGGTTCGGCCGGGGTGACCGTCACCTTGTGCGTCGCGGTCGAGACCTTCTTGGCCCGGCGTCCGTCGACGTCGACCCGGTCGACCGTGAGCCCGTGCAGGTCGATCACGACCTTGTCGAGCGGCTCGAGGGCACGCGCGGTGATCGTGGCGGTGCCGTCCAGGCGGTTCGTGGCGACGCGGTAGTCGAGACGGAGCTCGTAGTGCTCGGCGCTCCACCGTCGGTCGCCGCTGTGCGGGGTGTACGGGTCTGCGGCGGGATCGGAGGGCACGGGGACAGTCAACCTCATGGCGCCGGTGGGGCGGTCACCGAGGGAGCTGCCGATGTCCACGGAGCGATCGGGTTTCCGGACCAGCGGGAGCCCGTCGGCACCTGCTCACCGCGCATCACGAGCGAGGACGGCCCGACGGTCGCCCCGGCACCGATGCCGGCCGCCGGCAGGACCACGCTGTGCGGCCCGAGCGTCGCACCCGCGTCGATCCGGACGGTGTCGAGCTGCATCACGCGGTCGTGGAACAGGTGCGTCTGCACGACCGTGCCCCGCGCGACCGACGCGCCGGAGCCGATGGTGACCAGGTCGGCCTCGGGCAGCCAGTACGTCTCGAGCCAGGTGCCGCGGCCGATCGTCGCACCGAGGCTCCGCAGCCAGACGGCCAGCGCGGGGGTGCCGGTGGCCTGCTCGGCGAACCAGGGGCGCGCGACGGTCTCGACGAAGGTGTCCTGCACCTCGTTGCGCCACACGAACGACGACCACAGCGGGTGCTCCCGGGCGGTGATCCGGCCGACGAACGCCCACTTCGCGATCGTCGACACCACGGCGGCGACGGCACCGGCGGCGATGAGCACCGGTCCGGCGAGCAGCACCGTCCACCCGATCCCGACGGCCGACCAGAGCGCCAGCAGTGCTCCGGCCACGCCGAGCGCGATGGCGGCGGACACCATCGGGGCGACCAGACGCAGCAGCTCCCAGCAGCCGCGGGCGACCTTGAGCCGCCTGGACGGGCGGAACGTGCGCGCCTCGTCGAACTCCGTCGCCGCGCGCCGCAGCCGCACCGGGGGCGACCCGAGCCACGACGACCCGCGCTTGGCCTTCTTCGGCACCGCGGACAGCACCGCGACCAGCGCCTCGCGCGGCACCGAGCGTCCGGCGCCCGTCATCCCGCTGTTGCCGAGGAACGCCCGACGGCCGACCTTCGAGCGACCGATCCGCACCCGACCGCCGCCGAGCTCGTACGTCGCCACCATCGTGTCGTCGGCCAGGAACGCCCCCGACGCGATCTGCGTCAACGCCGGGATGAGCAGCACCGTCGATATCTCGGTGTCCCGCCCGACGCGGGCGCCGAGCAGCCGCAGCCACACCGGCGTCACGAGCGAGGCGTACAACGGGAACAGCAGGGTGCGCGCCGCGTCGAGCACCCGCTCGGTCGACCACACCTGCCAGCCGATCCGGGAGCGCACCGGGTGCCGTCCCTCGTGCAGGCCGATGCCGAGCAGCCGCACCGCGACCACCACCAGCAGCGCGTACACGGCACCGGCGACGACCGTCGCCAGGGGGACCGTCAGCAGCGCACGGAGCACCGCGTCGCCCAGGGTCGACGCCCGCCCGACCAGGGCGAGGGCGACCAGCAGTCCGACCGCGACACCGACCACCGGCAACCCGGCCACGGCCAGGGACCCGGCCCCGTACGCGAGCAGCCAGCGTCGTCGGGTCGCGGGGCGGGCCTCCCGGTCGTCACGAGCCGACCCGGTGCGCTCCGCAGGTGCCCCTGCCCAGCGTTCGCCCGCGGGCACCGGGCCGCCGACGGCGGAACCCGCTGTGATCTCGGCACCCGCACCGACGTGCGCCCCCGGCAGCAGCGTCGTCCGGCTGCGCACCACGGCGTCCTCGTCGACGCGGACGTGCCCCAGGTGGAACACGTCGCCGTCGAGCCAGTGCCCGGCCAGGTCGACCTCGGGCTCGATCGAGGCACGCTTGCCGATCGTCAGCATCCCCGTCACCGGCGGCAGCGTGTGCAGGTCGACGTCCCTGCCGATCCGCGCGCCGAGGGCCCGGGCGTAGTAGCTGATCCACGGGGCGCCGGCCGTCGAGGGGCCGTCGACCGCCTCGGCGATGCGCTCGGCCAGCCAGACCCGCAGGTGCACCGAACCGCCACGGGGGTACGACCCCGGCCGGACCCCGGCGAGCAGTAGCCGCGCCAGCACCACCGTCAGCGCCATCTTGCCGATCGGCGTCACGAACACCAGGAGCGCCAGCACCAGCACCGGCCAGGGCAGCACCGGCAGGAACGGCAGCGTCGTCGCGTGCAGCACCGCGGCCACCAGGGCCGTCCACGTCAGCACCCGCAACCCCCGGAGCACCTGCACCGGCAGCCCGAGCAGCGTCATCAGCAACCCCGTCGCCGGGGGCACCGGCGTGACGTCACGCGACGAGGCCTCGACCGGGCCGGACTCGTCCAGCGCCGCCGCCAACGCCCCGATCCGCGGGTGGTCGTACACGTCGGCCACCGTCGTCGTCGGGAACCGCTCCCGGATGGCGGACACCAGCTGCGCCGCCGTCAGCGACCCACCGCCGTGCGCGAAGAAGTCGTCGTCGACGCTCGCCACCGGCACCCCCAGGATCGCCGCCCACCGCTCGGCGATCCACGCCACCGTGTCCGGCAGCATCGCCGCGTCCGAGGCACCGGGCAGCGGCCACGGCAGCGCTGCGCGGTCGACCTTGCCCGACGTCCGCGTCGGCAGCGACTCCACCACGGCCACCAACGGCACCAGCGCCGCCGGCAGCTCCTGCCGCAACCGGGCGTTCGCCGCGGCCACGTCCACCGTCGCCCCCGCCACCGGGGCCACGTACCCGACCAGCACCTGGTTGCCCGCCGGGGTCCGCTGCACCACCGCGGCACCACCCGCCACGTCGTCCAGGGCCTGCAGTGCCGCATCGATCTCCCCGAGTTCGATCCGCCGGCCACCGAGCTTCACCTGGTCGTCCGCACGCCCCTGGAACACCAGCCCCTCGGGCTCGTACCGCACCAGGTCACCGCTCCGGTACGCCCGCTCCCACCCGAGCTCCGGGAACGGCGCGTACTTCTCCGCGTCCTTCGCCGGGTCCAGGTACCGCCCCAGCCCGACGCCACCGATCACGAGCTCACCGACGCCGCCCGGTTCCACCCGCTGTCCGGCACCGTCCACCACGGCCAGGTCCCAGCCGTCCAGCGGCAGCCCGATCCGGATCGGCTGGCTCCCGTCGAGCAGGGACCCGCACGCCACCACGGTCGCCTCGGTCGGCCCGTACGTGTTCCACACCTCACGGTCACGACTCGCGATGCGCGCCGCCAGCTCCGGCGGGCATGCCTCACCACCGAAGATCACCAGCCGCACCTGCTCGAGCGCATCGTCCGGCCACAGCGCCGCCAGCGTCGGCACCGTCGACACCACCGTGATCGTGTGCGCGATGAGCCACGGCCCCAGGTCCACCCCCGTCCGCACCAACGACCGGGGTGCCGGCACCAGCGCGGCGCCGTGCCCCCACGCCAGCCACATCTCCTCGCACGACGCGTCGAACGCCACGCTCAGCCCCGCCAGTACCCGGTCACCCGGACCGATCGGCGCCGCCTGCAGGAACATCCGTGCCTCGGCGTCCACGAACGCCGCTGCACTGCGGTGGGTGACCGCCACCCCCTTCGGCACCCCGGTCGACCCGGAGGTGAAGATGATCCACGCGTCGTCGGTCTCACGGGGGAGTTCGGCGCTCGCCGCAGGGTCCGTCACCGGCAGCTCGGTGCCGTCGTGGTCGCGCAGGACACCGCCCGCGCCGATCACCCCGACGACACCGGCCTCGCCGAACACCAGGGTGGCGCGTTCCTCGGGGTCGTCCGCGTCGACCGGCACGTAGGCCGCTCCGGCGGCGAGCACGGCGAGGATCGACAGGTACAGGTCACGCCCACCGGAGGGGATGCGCACCCCGACCCGGTCGCCGCGACGGACGCCCCGGCGTGCCAGGTCGTCGGCCTGCGCGCGCACGAGGTCGAGCAGGGCGGCGTAGTCGACGCTGCCGGCGGGGTCCTCGAGGGCGGTCGCGTCCGGGTGGGTCGCCGCGGTCGCCGCCAGGACGTCGAACAGGGTCCGTGGGGCGGGTGCGTCGCCGCCGCGGGCGAGTTCGAGCTGCGCGTTCCCGGTGCCGGTGGTCATCGAGGCCTCTTCCCGGTCGTGTGCGGGACGACCGGCCCGTGATCCTAGAGGGTCGAGGTGTCCTGCTCGGGAACGGACGGTGCCGTACCGGTCGGCTCGAGTGCCGCAGCGGACGGTTCGAGTGCCGCACGGGCCGCGTCGAGCGCCGTCGCGATCCCGATCGAGTCGTCCAGCGAGTGCACCGGGGACTCCGTGCGACCGTCCGCCACGTACTGCGCGAGTGCCGCCGCCTGCCACACGAGTCCCTGACGACCCCGCAGCCCCGTCGGCTCCGCCCAGTGGTCCTCCCCACTCCGGTGGTGCACCGCGAACGACGCCGGGAACACGAAGTGGTCGGTGTAGCGGACCGTGGCCCGGCTCCCGGCGATCACCGCCAGCCCCGGCGTCCACGCCGTCATCGACGTGGCCACCACCGCCTGCGCGCCACGCTCCGCCGTCGACACCGTGACGGACTGGAGGTCCACCCCGCGGTCCGAGACTGCCCCCGTCGTGCTGCTGGTCACCGGGGCGCCGGTGGCGAACCGTGCGAACCAGTGCCCGTACACGCCGGCGTCGAGGAGGGCACCCCCGCCTGCTGCGGGGTCGAACATCCGGTCCGCCGGGGCCGGGTCGTGCGGCCACCCGACGTCGACCGTCGCGAGCCGGACGTCGCCGAGGACTCCGTCCGCGAGCAGACGGGCGACGACGGTCGTGCCCGGCAGGTACCGGGTCCACATCGCCTCCATCGCGAGGACGCCCGCGGCCCGTGCGGCGTCGGCGAGGGTGCGGGTGTCCGCTGCCGAGGTCGTCATCGGCTTCTCGACGAGCACGTGCTTGCCGGCGGCGATCGCGAGCAGCGCGTGCCCGAGGTGCTGCGGGTGCGGCGAGGCGACGTAGACCACGTCGACGGACGGGTCCGCCACGAGGGCCTCGTACGACCCGTGCACACCGGGCACGCCGTGGCGGGTGGCGAAGGCCGCGGCACGCTCGGGGGAGCGGGAGCCCACGGCGACGACGCGCTGGTCGGAGTTCGCGTGCAGCGTGGTGGTGAAGTCGTTCGCGATCTCCCCGGGGCCGATCACACCCCACCGGAGCTCGGGGCCGCCCCGCAGCGCGTGGACTCCGGGCACCGGGAACGTCATCGTCATGCCGGAACGCTACCGGGATGCTCCGGACCCGGTTGTGCCGCTCCTCGCCCCGGGACCGACCCGCATCGAGTCATCCGACCCAATCGCCCCGTGACACCGTCGATGAGAATCGGATTCCACGAACCGCCGCCGGTCGCGGCGTCGGGAACCCGAGGAAGGTCGTCACCGATGCCCACCCAGCCACCTCCCCACATCGACCGCGACGTGCGGTACTCGGACCGGCACGACGCCCTGGTCCTCGACGTGCACAGCCCGGGCCCCGGAACGCCCGCGAGCACCGGCGCCGTCGTGCTCGTGCACGGGGGCGGCTGGTTCCGCGGGGACAAGTCCAAGGAGGACGGCCTGTCCGCCCGACTCGTCGACGCCGGGTACACGGTCTTCGTCCCGAACTACCGGCTGGCACCGACGGACGTGTTCCCCGCGAGCAGGGACGACGTGCTCACCGCGTACGAGTGGGCGCTGCAGTCCGACGTCCCCTTCGACCGGAGCAAGGTCGCCTTCTTCGGCGGGTCAGCCGGGGGGAACCTCGCCGTCGAGGGCGGCATCGCGACCGGCCGTCCCTCCGTGAGCTGGTCCGGGATCTTCGGCCTCGCCGAGATCATCCGGGCGACGGACGGCACGGTCTCCGCGGCGCCGACGACGCAGGACCTCGACGCGATGCGGAGCGCCGACATCGACCAGACCGGGCGGGACGACCCGTTCCTCCGCTGGGTGATCCTGCAGGAGGTCGGCGGCGACCGGTCGGCGCTCGCCGCGGCGTCCACGATCGAGCACGTGACGGCGTCGACGGGCCCCGTCTACCTCGCCAACTCGCTGGACGAGTGGGTCCCGCGGTCGGACCCGATCGCCCTGCAGGCGGCGCTCGCCGCGGTCGGCGTCCCGAACACGCTGCAGCTGATCCCCGGTCTCCGTCACGCCGAGGGCTACACCGACCACGCGCTGCCCGGATCGCTCACGTTCCTCGCGCAGACGCTCGGGGTCGAGCGCCGCTGAGCGGCGCGCGACGAAGGAGGACCCCCGTGCCCGACGACTCCACAGCGCCGCTCGCGATCGGCCCGGTCGGCAACGTCTTCCTGTTCGTCGACGACCTCGACGCCGCGGTCGCCTGGTACGCGGCCAGGCTCCGCCGCGAACCGGTCGTGCGTGGTGGCGCGCTCGTCGCGTTCGACATCGCGGGCGTCCGCCTCACGCTGCACCGGACCGACGAACTGAACACGCCGGGGCCGTCCGGCACGGTGCCGTACTGGACCGTGCCCGACGTGGACGCCGTCGTCGAGGACTGGGTCGCCAACGGTGCTGTCGCGCACCGGGGCCCGAAGACGGTGTTCACGGGAGAGCGGCTCTGCCAGCTGCTCGATCCCTTCGGGAACCTCTTCGGCGTACTTTCCAGTGCCCCCAGGAGGATTCGAACCTCCGCCCCTGCCTCCGGAGGGCAGTGCTCTATCCCCTGAGCTATGGGGGCCAAGGGGTGTCAACAACCGTAGCAGGTCCGGCGGGTGGTCCTGGACAGCGCGTGTCGCGCTGTGGACGTGCCGTCGGACGGCCGGGAGGCGCGGTGCGGGCCCGCCACGGCCCTCCCGTCCGCACGGTGCGTCCCTCGTGAGCTGGTGCGAGGTTCCGTGTTCCGTGCGGCGCTGCAAGCGCGCACCACGCACGGAAGCTCGCACCAGATGGCGGACCCGGCACCGTGCGAGCGTCGCGATCCCGTGCGAGGTTCCGTGTTCCGTGCGGCGCAGCAAGCGCGCACCGCACACACAACCTCGCACCGGATGGCGGACGCGGCACGGTGCGTGGCCGCCGCCGGCCGGGAGGCGCGGTTCGGGCCCGCCACGGGCCTCCCGTCCGCACGGTGCGTCCGTCGCGATCCCGTGCCAGGTTCCGTGTTCCGTGCGGCGCTGCAAGCGCGCACCACGTGCGCAACCTCGCACCGGACGGCGGAGCCCGCACCGTGCCGGCGCGGCCCCGTCAGCCCGCGGGCGCGGCCGTCGCCGACGCGGACGGCTGCAGCGCGGCGCGCACCGCGTCGACGACGGGCTGCGCCCCACCCGGCTCGGTGAACAGCGTCGACTGCGCGGTGATCCAGTACGGGTCGGCAAAGGCGTCCGCGCGGCCGACGTCGCCGCTCAGGGCAAAGTAGCCCTCCACGCGGTAGGTGGGGACAGACCCGCCCCGCTCGTACAGGGCGTCCTTCAGGTTGGTGAGCGACTTCTCAGGCAGGTCGGCGACCGCGAGCGTGATCGCCGTGGCGTCGGCGTCGGTGCTGACGAACCGGCACACGCGACCCTGCTGCTTCGCGATGGTCGCGGCGGGGGAGCCCTTCGCCGGGGTGAAGGAGTCGTCGAGCTCGAAGGTCTGCCCGTACACCGACAGTGCGCTCGTCGGCAGGAGCTCCGCGCAGGTCTGCGACACCGGCTTGCCCGCCGGGGTCGCGCTGGCCGACGGAGTGCTGTCCCCGCCGCCCGAGCACCCGGCGAGCACGACGGCTGCTGCGGTGGTGAGGGTGGCGACGGTGAGCGCCCGGGCACGGCTGCGGGGGGTCATCCCGACATGATGCTGCATCGACCGGTGCGGACCTGGGCGTCCCGGTAGGATCGGTCCTCGTGACTCCTGCCGAACTCTCCGCCGCGTACCTGTCGATCCTGACCGGGATCGTCGAGCGCCGAGGCGCGTCCGAGACCGTGACGATCGAGGAGTCCCACGTGGTGCTCGAGCGTCCGAAGAACCGCGCCCACGGCGACTGGGCCTCGAACGCCGCCATGCAGCTCGCGAAGCGGCTCGGCACGAACCCGCGCGAGCTCGCGACCGAGATCGCCGGTGAGCTGACCGAGCTCGACGGTGTGGACTCCGTCGACGTCGCCGGCCCCGGCTTCATCAACATCACGCTCGAGGCGGCCGCCGCTGGCGAGATCGCGCGCACCATCGTGGACGGCGGCGAGTCCTTCGGCACCGGCGACCTGTACGACGGCGTCCGGATCAACCTGGAGTTCGTCTCCGCCAACCCCACCGGCCCGATCCACATGGGCGGCGTCCGCTGGGCCGCGGTCGGCGACAGCCTGGCCCGCGTGTTCCAGGCGCAGGGCGGACTCGTCACCCGCGAGTACTACTTCAACGACCACGGCGCGCAGATCGACCGCTTCGCCCGCTCCCTCGTCGCCAGCGCACTCGGTGAGCCGACGCCCGAGGACGGCTACGGCGGCGCCTACATCGCCGAGATCGCGGCACGGGTCATCGCGACCCTCGAGCCGGGCATGGACGTCCGCGACCTGCCGCGTGACGAGGCGCAGGAGCTCTTCCGTCGCGAGGGCGTCGACTTCATGTTCGCCGACATCAAGTCGTCACTGCACGACTTCGGCGTCGACTTCGACGTCTACTTCCACGAGAACGCCCTGCACGAGTCGAAGGCCGTCGAGCGTGCCATCGCCCGACTGCGGTCGGCCGGCGTGATGTACGAGGCCGAGGGTGCCGAGTGGCTCCGCACGACCGACTTCGGCGACGACCGCGACCGCGTCGTCATCAAGTCGGACGGCGAGCCCGCGTACATCGCCGGCGACCTGGCGTACTACCTCGACAAGCGCGAGCGCGGGTTCGAGCGGAACCTGATCATGCTCGGCGCCGACCACCACGGCTACGTCGGCCGCATGATGGCGATGTGCGCCGCGTTCGGGGACGAGCCGGGCAAGAACCTCGAGATCCTGATCGGGCAGATGGTCAACCTGCTCAAGGACGGCGAGCCGATGCGCATGTCGAAGCGCAACGGCACCATCGTCACGATGGAGGACCTCGTCGACGCCGTCGGTGTCGACGCCGGCCGCTACGCCCTGGTGCGGTTCGCCAGCGACACCGCGATCGACATCGACCTCGACCTGCTCACGAAGCGCACGAACGACAACCCCGTCTTCTACGTGCAGTACGCCCACGCCCGCACGCAGTCGGTGGCCCGGAACGCCGCGGCGGCCGGGGTCGACCGGTCGGTGTTCGACGCCTCGCTGCTGACCCACGAGTCGGAGAGCGCGCTCCTCGGAGCCCTCGCCGAGTACCCGCGGGTGGTCCGGCACGCCGCCGAACTGCGCGAGCCGCACCGCATCGCGCGGTACATCGAGCAGCTGGCCGGCCTGTACCACCGCTGGTACGACTCCTGCCGTGTCACGCCCCTCGGCGACGAGCCCGTGACCGACCTGCACCGCACGCGCCTGTGGCTGAACGACGCCACCGGCCAGGTCGTCCGGAACGGCCTCGGCCTGCTCGGCGTGTCGGCTCCGTCCCGCATGTAGCGGCACTCCTTCCGCAAAACACCGGTGTTCGCGCACCGAACACCTGCATTCCGCGGTGTCGAGCGCGAACACCGGTGTTTTGCATCCCGGCAGCCGCTGCGCCGGACGCGCACCGGGCCTCCAGGCAGGCTGCCGGGACGGACTGGCAGGGTGGGACGCATGCCCGCAGCCACCGAACGCCCCACCACGCGCCGCCGCTGGCCCGTCGTCCTGCTCGTGGTCGTCGTCGTGCTCGCCGCCCTCGTCGTGATCGCCGAGTTCGTGCTGCGCGGCGTCGTCGACCGGATCATCGCCCAGCAGGTCGAGCAGTCGCTGCCCGACGGCACGACCGGCGAGGTCGACGCCCACGCCGAGGGCATCGTCATCCCGCAGCTCATCAGCGGCACGCTCGACCGCGTCGAGATCTCCTCGGAGAAGCTCACGGTGGACGGCATCCCGCTCGCCGCCGACGTCACCGCGCAGGACGTGCCGGTGGACGGCAAGGGCGACGTCCGTGACGTCGACGGCACGGTCACGCTGGCGTCGTCGAGCGTCAAGGACCTGGCGAAGTACAGCCCGCTGTTCGACCGGCTGAACCTGGTCGACGGCGGGGTGGAACTGACGGGGTCGTCGTCGGTGCTCGGCTACGACATCACCTACGCGGCGAAGGGCGCCGTCGTCGCGCAGGACGACGGCCGTGGCATCTCGATCACCCCGGAGAGCGTCCGGATCACGAACTCCGACCTCGGCCTGAAGGTCGACTCGATCCCGGGCGTCACCGGCGTCCCGGTGCAGGTCTGCACCGCGCAGTTCCTGCCCGAGGCGCTGCGCGTGCGCTCGCTCGACGTGTCGCGGTCGGACGCGACGGTCCGGATCACCGCGGACGCGCTGCCGCTCAACGAGGACGGCCTGCGGACGGTCGGCAGCTGCGGCTGAGCGGACGGGTGCGTAACGCGGCCTGGAGGAACGGCTCGCGTCGGTAGGATCGGGTCCCGTGAGCGAGAACCCCCTTGCACCGCCGCGGCTGCGGTTCCCGACGGACGCCTCCGAACTGGTGGACCGCATCTGGCCCGCGTCCGCGACGCGGACGGACGACGGCACCCTGGCGATCGGCGGCATCAGCGCGACGGACCTGGTCGCGCAGTTCGGCACGCCCCTGTACGTCGTCGACGAGCGTGACGTCCAGTCCCGTGCCGTCCGCGTGCGGAACGCGTTCGCCGAGGCGTTCGAGCGCATCGGCAGCCACGCGCACGTGTACTACGCCGGCAAGGCCTTCCTGACGACGCAGGTCGTCGCGTGGATGGCCGAGGCCGACCTGCGCGTGGACGTCTGCACCGCCGGTGAGCTCGCCGTCGCCCTGGCCGGCGGCATCGACCCCGGCCGGCTCGGCTTCCACGGCAACGACAAGTCCGACGCCGAGATCGCCCGCGCGGTCGAGGTCGGCATCGGCACGATCGTGCTCGACAGTCACGAAGAGGTGCAGCGCGTCGCCCGTGCCGCCTCCGCCGCCGGCGTCGTGCAGCGCGTGCGCATCCGGATCAACACCGGTGTGCACGCGTCCACCCACGAGTACCTGGCGACCGCCCGCGAGGACCAGAAGTTCGGCATCCCGCTGTCCGAGGCCGTCGAGGCCGCGGCAGCCGTCCGCGCCGAGCCCTCGCTCGCCTTCGTCGGCCTGCACTCCCACATCGGTTCGCAGATCTTCGACGACGCCGGCTTCCGCGAGGCCGCACGTCGGCTCATGGACGTGCACGCGACGCTCGTGGCCTCCGGTCCGGTGCCCGAGCTGAACCTCGGCGGCGGCTGGGGCATCGACTACACCGAGGCCGACTCGGCCTTCGCCCCCGAGGACGTCGCCGACGCGCTGGCCACGATCATCGGCGAGGCCTGCGCCGAGCGCGGCATCCCGGTGCCGGACATCGCCGTCGAGCCGGGCCGCTACATCATCGGCCCGCCCGGGGTGACGCTCTACACCGTCGGCACGATCAAGCCGGTCACGCTCGAGACCGAGGACGGCGGCAGCGCGACCCGCACGTACGTCTCGGTCGACGGCGGGATGAGCGACAACATCCGTCCCGCCCTGTACGGCGCCGACTACACGGCCCGGCTCGCCCGCACCTCCGACGCCCCGGCGGTGCTGAGCCGCGTCGTCGGCAAGCACTGCGAGAGCGGCGACGTCGTGGTGAACGACGAGTACCTGCCCGGCGACGTGCAGCGCGGTGACCTGCTCGCCGTCGCGGCCACCGGGGCCTACTGCTGGGCGCTGTCGAGCAACTACAACCACGTGGGCCGCCCGCCGGTCGTCGCCGTCGCGGACGGCGCAGCCCGTATCCTCGTGCGGGGCGAGACGATCGACGACCTCCTCGCCCGTGACACCGGGGTCGCCGCCGTGCCCGCCGACGGCACCGGCCGCTGACCCCCGACCCGACCGGGTCCGCCCACCCCGCAGGGCGCACCCCCACCGACAGGAACCGCTACCAGATGATCGAATACCGCAACGTCCGTGTCGCGCTGCTCGGGGCCGGCTCGGTCGGTTCCCAGGTCGCGCGACTGCTCCTCGAGCACGGCGACGAGCTGGCCTCGCGCGCCGGTGCCGGGCTCGAGCTGGTCGGGATCGCCGTGCGCGACGTGGACGCCAAGCGCGACGTCGACCTGCCGGCGGAGCTCTTCACCACGGACGCGGCATCGCTCATCCTCGGCGCGGACATCGTCGTCGAGCTCATCGGCGGCATCGAGCCGGCACGCACCCTCGTGCTCCAGGCCCTGCAGTCGGGCGCGGACGTCGTCACCGGCAACAAGGCGCTGCTCGCGACCCACGGCCCGGAGCTCTTCGCCGCGGCCGAGCAGGTCGGCGCGCAGCTCTACTACGAGGCCGCCGTGGCCGGGGCGATCCCGATCATCCGTCCGCTGCACGACTCGCTCGCCGGTGACCGCATCGTCCGGATCATGGGCATCGTCAACGGCACCACGAACTTCATCCTCGACCTGATGGACCGCAAGGGTTCCACGTTCGAGGACGCCCTGGCCACCGCGACGGAACTGGGCTACGCCGAGGCCGACCCGACCGCCGACGTCGAGGGCTACGACGCCGCGCAGAAGGCAGCGATCCTGGCCTCGCTGGCGTTCCACACCTCGGTGCCGCTCGCCGCCGTGCACCGCGAGGGCATCACCCACGTCACGATCGACCAGGTCCGCGCCGCCCGCAAGGCCGGCTACGTCGTGAAGATCCTGGCGACCGCCGAGCGGCTCACCGACGAGGACGGCCGCGAGGGTGTCAGCGCCCGCGTCTACCCGGCCCTCGTGCCCGAGTCGCACCCGCTCGCGAGCGTGCACGGTGCGAAGAACGCCGTGTTCGTCGAGGCCGAGGCCGCCGGCGACCTGATGTTCTACGGCGCGGGTGCCGGTGGTGTCGAGACGGCCTCGGCGGTCCTCGGCGACCTGGTCTCCGCGGCCCGTCGGCACGTCATCGGCGGCCCGGGTGTCGCCGAGTCGACGCAGTCCGAGCTGCCGGTGTTCCCGATCGGCACCGTCCGCACGAGCTACCAGATCACCCTGCACGTCACGGACGCCCCCGGCGTGCTGTCGACGGTCGCCGGCGTGCTCGCGAAGCACGGCGTCAGCGTCGAGACGGTCGAACAGACCACCACCGGCGCAGCCGAGGGGACCGCGACGCTCGTCATCGGCACCCACCTGGCGCGCGAGGCCGACCTGGCCGACACCGTCGTCGCCCTCCGCGGCGAGGACGTCGTCCTGGACATCACCAGCGTCCTGCGCGTCGTCGGTCGCTGACGCGACCACGGGCCTCCAGGCCGACCAGCCGGCCCACCCAGCCGCACCACCACCAGATCCACCCCACCGGACAGAGAGAGAAGCCTGATGGCCCACCAGTGGCAGGGAGTCCTGCGCGAGTACGCCGACCGACTCGACGTGACCGAGGCGACGCCCATCGTCACGCTCGGTGAGGGCGGCACGCCGCTCATCCCGGCTCGTCGGCTCTCCGAGCGCACCGGCGCCGAGGTCTACGTGAAGTTCGAGGGCATGAACCCGACGGGTTCGTTCAAGGACCGCGGCATGACGATGGCGATCTCGAAGGCCGTCGAGCACGGCGCGAAGGCCGTCATCTGCGCCTCGACCGGCAACACCAGCGCCTCGGCCGCCGCGTACGCCACGCACGCCGGCATCACCGCCGCGGTGCTCGTACCCGAGGGCAAGATCGCCATGGGCAAGCTCAGCCAGGCCGTCGCCCACGACGCCCAGCTGCTGCAGGTGCAGGGCAACTTCGACGACTGCCTCGACATCGCCCGCGACCTGGCGGCGAACTACCCCGTGCACCTCGTCAACTCCGTCAACAACGACCGCATCGAGGGGCAGAAGACCGCCGCGTTCGAGGTCGTCGACGTCCTCGGTGACGCACCGGACTTCCACTTCCTGCCCGTCGGCAACGCGGGCAACTACACCGCGTACTCGCGCGGCTACCGCGAGGACGTCGCCGCCGGCCGCAGCACCAAGCTGCCCCGCATGTTCGGGTTCCAGGCCGCCGGTTCCGCCCCGATCGTGCACGGCGAGGTCGTCCGGCACCCCGACACCATCGCCTCGGCGATCCGCATCGGCAACCCGGCCTCGTGGCAGTTCGCGCTCGAGGCGCGGGAGGAGACCGACGGCTACTTCGGTGCCATCACCGACGAGGCCATCCTCGCGGCACACCGCATCCTGTCGGCCGAGGTCGGCGTCTTCGTCGAGCCCGCATCGGCCATCGGTGTCGCCGGGCTCCTCGAGCGTGCCGACGCCGGTGTCGTGCCGAAGGGCGCGAAGGTCGTCATCACGGTCACGGGCCACGGCCTGAAGGACCCGCAGTGGGCCCTCCGCACGCCGGACGGCGGCGAGGTCACCCCGACGAGCGTGCCGGTCGACACGAAGTCGATCGCCGACGTGCTCGGTCTGGTCAGCGAGCAGTGATCTCCGACCGCTCGTCCGGACCGGGTGAGGGCATGACCGCCCGCAGTGCTGTACCGGCCGGACGGGCGGTCCGTGCGCTGCCGACCGGGTCGGCGGTCCGCGTCCGGGTACCGGCCACGTCGGCGAACCTCGGCCCCGGCTTCGACTCGCTCGGCCTCGCGCTCTCGCTCTACGACGAGGTCGTGGTGCGCGTGCGCTCCGAACCCGGCGCGACCGTCACGGTCGAGGGCGTCGGTGCCGGTGAGGTCGCCACGGACGACACGAACCTCGTCGTCCGTGCGGTCCGCCGTGGTCTGGAGCACGCCGGTGTCGACCAGCCCGGTCTCGAGCTGCACGCCACGAACGCGATCCCGCACGGCCGCGGTCTCGGTTCCTCCGCCGCGGCGATCGTCGCCGGGCTGATGGCGGCCCGTGGGCTCCTCGAGGGCATCGTCGACCTGGACGCCTCGACGCTCCTGACCCTGGCCACCGAGATGGAGGGCCACCCGGACAACGTCGCGCCGGCACTCTTCGGCGGGCTGACGATCGCGTGGATGACCGCCGAGGGCCCGGCCTACAAGCGGCTCCTGGTGCACCGCGGTGTCGCCCCGGTGGTGTTCGTGCCGACCTCGACGCTCTCGACCAAGCTCGCGCGCTCCCTGCAGCCCGAGCAGGTCCCGCACGCCGACGCCGCGTTCAACGTCTCCCGTTCGGCGCTGCTCGTGGCGGCACTCATCCAGAGCCCCGAACTGCTGCTCGCTGCGACCGAGGACCGTCTGCACCAGGCGTACCGCGCCAGCGCCATGCCCGAGACCGACGCCCTGATCCGGTTGCTCCGACAGCACGGCCTCGCCGCGGTGGTCTCCGGTGCCGGGCCGAGCCTGCTCGTCCTCGGCAGCGACCCGGCGCAGCGCCTGACCGCCGCCGAACTGGTGCAGCGACACGCCGAATCCGACTGGCGGCCGCTCATGCTGGCCGTCGATCTCGGTGGTGCTACAGTGGCAGCGCACTCGGCGCTCGAAGCCGAACCCGCGTAACCGTACGGATCGCTCGTCCTCAGGACAGCTCCTGCGACGTCGCAGGGTCCGGTGCGCGAGTGTGCATCTCTTTCTGATCACCGAATCCCGATCCGTCGTCTGAACGGCGGTCGATGCTCACCCTGCATCCGGGACGGTGGAAACTCTCCGCGTTCTGCGGTTCGAAAGGAAACACCGACCTTGACCGACAACAACTCCGCCCAGGTGGAGATCCCCAGCGATCTGCGTGCCCTCCGTCTCCCGGAGCTCCAGCGCATCGCCTCCTCGCTCGGCATCACCGGGCTCTCCAAGCTCCGCAAGGGCGACCTGATCGCCTCCATCGAGGACAAGCGTCCCGTCGACGAGACGCCGGCCGCCCCGGCCGCCGCCGTCGCCGAGACCCCCGCCGAGCCGGCCGCCACCGAGCAGCCGACCCTGCCGGAGCCCGCCGAGACCCCCGCGCAGCCCGCTGCCGAGGCACCCGTCGCCGACCCCGAGGCACCCGCCGAGTCGGCAGCCCCGAGCCGTGCCCGTCGTTCGCGCCGCGCGTCGTCCGGTGGCACCGTGAACGCCGCGCCGACCTCGGCCGCCGAGCACACCAACCACGGCCAGACCGGCACCGAGGACCTCCTCGCCGGGCTCGACCAGGTCCGCGCCGAGAAGGACGCCCAGGAAGCCGCGCAGTCCGGCTCCCAGCGCCGTGGCCGTGGCCAGCGGAACGCCGAGCAGCGTGGCACCGAGCAGCGTGGCACCGAGCAGCGTGGCGCCGAGCAGCGCGCCGCCGACCAGGGCCAGCAGGCGTCGGCACCCGCCGAGGCCGAGCAGCCGAGCCAGGCGGGCCAGCAGGGCCAGCAGGCTCCGACGTCCGCCGTCCAGGCCGACCAGGACCAGAACGAGTCCGGCGACCAGGGCGACCAGAACTCCGAGCAGGGCGAGGGCGGCTCGCGTCGCGGTCGTCGCAGCCGTGGTCGCGGTCGTGGCCGTGGCCAGAACGCCGAGAACGGCGAGCAGCAGAACGGCGCCGAGCAGCAGAACGGCGGCCAGAACGGCGGCCAGAACGCCGGCCAGCAGAAGCAGAACGGTGCCGACCAGCAGAACGGTGGCCAGCAGAAGCAGAACGGCGGCGAGCAGCAGAACGGTCAGCAGAACGGCGGCCAGAAGCAGAACGACCAGCCGAAGCAGGCCGAGGCCAAGCAGGACGACAAGGCCGACCAGAAGCAGCAGCAGAACGCCGGTCAGCAGAAGCAGCAGACGAGCGGCCAGCAGAAGCAGCAGCAGCAACAGCACGCCGACGAGGCCGAGAGCGGCCGCAGCCGTCGCCAGCGCGACCGCAAGCGCGGCCGTGGCGGCCAGAACGACGACTTCGAGCCCGAGGTCACCGAGGACGACGTCCTGATCCCGATCGCGGGCATCCTCGACGTCCTCGACAACTACGCGTTCGTCCGCACCACCGGGTACCTGCCGGGCCCGAGCGACGTCTACGTCTCCCTCGGCCAGGTGAAGAAGTACCACCTGCGCAAGGGCGACGCCGTCGTCGGTTCGATCAAGCAGCCGCGTGACGGCGAGCAGCAGAGCCGCCAGAAGTACAACGCGCTCGTCGCCGTCGAGTCGATCAACGGCCAGTCCGCCGACGAGGCCGCGGCCCGTGTCGACTTCAACGACCTCACCCCGCTGTACCCGAACGAGCGCCTGCGCCTCGAGACGGAGCCGGGCAAGCTGTCGACCCGCATCATCGACCTCGTGTCGCCGATCGGCAAGGGCCAGCGCGGTCTCATCGTGTCCCCGCCGAAGGCCGGCAAGACCGTCGTGCTGCAGGCCATCGCGAACGCCGTCGCCAAGAACAACCCCGAGGCGCACCTGATGGTCGTCCTCGTCGACGAGCGGCCCGAAGAGGTCACCGACATGCAGCGCACGGTGAAGGGCGAGGTCATCGCCTCGACCTTCGACCGTCCCGCCGAGGACCACACCACCGTCGCCGAGCTCGCCATCGAGCGTGCGAAGCGCCTGGTGGAGCTGGGCCACGACGTCGTGCTGCTGCTCGACTCGATCACCCGCCTGGGCCGTGCGTACAACCTGTCGACCCCGCCGTCGGGCCGCGTGCTCTCCGGTGGCGTCGACTCGGCGGCGCTCTACCCGCCGAAGCGCTTCTTCGGTGCCGCGCGCAACATCGAGGACGGCGGCTCGCTGACCATCCTCGCGACCGCGCTCGTCGAGACCGGCTCCAAGATGGACGAGGTCATCTTCGAGGAGTTCAAGGGCACCGGCAACATGGAGCTCCGCCTGAACCGTCACCTCGCCGACAAGCGGATCTTCCCCGCCGTCGACGTGAACGCCTCGGGCACCCGTCGCGAGGAGCAGCTGCTCTCCGCCGACGAGGTCAAGATCACCTGGCGTCTGCGCCGGGCCCTCGCCGGGCTCGACCCGCAGCAGGCCCTCGAGATCGTGCTGCGGAACCTCAAGGAGACGCAGTCGAACGTCGAGTTCCTGGTGCAGGTGCAGAAGTCGGTCCCCTCGACCGGCGCCCACCACAACGGCCACCAGGAGTAACGCGTGTTCGAGTCGGTAGCGGGGCTGCTGGCGGAACACGAGGACCTGACACAGCAGCTGTCGGACCCCGCGCTCCACGCCGATGCGGCCCGGGCGAAGAAGGTGAACCGGCGGTACGCCGAGCTCAACCAGATCAAGTCCGCGTACGAGGCCTGGCAGGCGGCGGGGGACGACCTCGCCGCCGCCCAGGAACTCGCCCGTGAAGACGCAGCGTTCGCGGACGAGGTCCCCGGGCTCGAGGAGCAGCTGTCGGAGCGCCAGGAGCGTCTCCGGCGGTTGCTCATCCCGCGCGACCCCGACGACGGCCGTGACGTCATCATGGAGATCAAGGGCGGCGAGGGCGGCGAGGAATCGGCGCTGTTCGCGGCCGACCTCCTGCGCATGTACTCGCACTACGCCGAGACCAAGGGCTGGAAGATCGAGCTCCTCGAGCGCACCGAGTCCGACCTGGGTGGCTACAAGGACGTCCAGGTCGCGATCAAGTCGAACACGACCGATCCGTCCCAGGGCGTCTGGGCGCACCTGAAGTACGAGGGCGGTGTGCACCGCGTCCAGCGTGTGCCGCAGACCGAGTCGCAGGGGCGCATCCACACCTCGACCACCGGCGTGCTGGTGTTCCCCGAGGTGGACGAGCCCGAAGAGGTCCAGATCAACCAGAACGACCTCAAGATCGACGTCTACCGGTCCTCCGGCCCGGGCGGACAATCCGTCAACACGACGGACTCCGCGGTCCGCATCACCCACCTGCCCACGGGCATCACGGTGGCGATGCAGAACGAGAAGTCGCAGCTGCAGAACCGCGAGGCCGGCATGCGCGTGCTCCGCGCACGCATCCTCGCGCGCCAGCAGGAGGAGCTCGACGCGATCGCCTCGGACGCGCGCAAGTCGCAGATCCGCGGGATGGACCGTTCGGAGCGCATCCGCACGTACAACTTCCCGGAGAACCGGATCGCGGACCACCGCACCGGCTACAAGGCGTACGACCTCGACCGTGTGATGAACGGTGCCCTCGAGCCCGTCATCCAGTCCGCCATCCAGGCGGACGAAGAGGCGCGTCTGGCCGCCATCGGCGACCAGGACGCGTGACCTTGGAGGCTGGGCCCACGCCGGCCGGTACCGGGGCGTCGCGGAGCCTGCGGAGCGACGGCCCGGCCGAGCCGGTGGGGAGGATCACCGCCGACACGCCCCTCACGTACGCCGCGGATCGCCTGCTCGAGCAGGCGACCGCGGCGCTCGTCGCCGTCGGCGTGCCGACGCCCCGGGTCGACGCGGAGCTGCTGCTCGCGTGGGCGACCGACACCTCGCGCGGCGCCGTCCAGGCCCGTGCGCTCATCGGCGGCGGCATCGCACCGGAGCACGTCGAGCGCTTCCGGCACGCCGTCGCCCGTCGGGCCACCCGTGAGCCGCTGCAGCACATCACCGGGCAGGCGTACTTCCGCGCGCTCACCCTGGCCGTCGGACCGGGCGTGTTCGTGCCCCGTCCGGAGACCGAGGGCGTCGTGCAGTTCGGCATCGACGCGCTGCGGGCGACCGCGGTCCCCGAGCCGATCGCCGTGGACCTGGGCTCCGGCAGCGGTGCGATCGCGATCGCGATGGACACCGAGGTGCCGAACGCCGTGGTCTACGCCGTCGAGCGGTCCGCCGAGGCCCTGCCCTGGACCCGGCGGAACGTCGACGCCCACGGTGGGACGGTCCGGCTCGTCGAGGGCGACCTCGCCGACGCGCTGCCGGAGCTCGACGGCACCGTGTCCGTCGTCGTGTCGAACCCGCCGTACGTGCCGGACGACGCGATCCCGATCGACCCCGAGGTCCGCGACCACGACCCAGCGATGGCCCTCTACGGCGGGCCGGACGGCCTCGACGCCGTCCGGGCTCTCGCCGAGACGGCCTGGCGGTTGCTCGTGCCCGGGGGAGTCCTGGTCGTCGAGCACGCCGAGCCGCAGGGCGCCGGCGTCCGGGAGGTCCTGGCGCGCCGGGGGTTCCGCACCCCGGAGACGCACGTCGACCTGACGGGGCGCGACCGCACCACCACCGCGACGCGCTAGCCGGAGCCGAGCCGCGCCTCCAGGCCGGTGCCGCGTGGATCCGGGCGTGCCGGGAGAATCCGGGCGTACCTGGTGAGATCGGGCGTACCGGGTCTTTCGGAATGACCAGGTGTGCCCGTTCTTGCTTCCCAGCGCGACCGCGATGGGAAGGAACGGGCGTGGCGGGCGTGGGGCGGGCCTCCCGTCGCTCGGCCATGCGTGCGTGTGCCGGGTGGATCCGGGCGTACCTGGTGGGATCGGGCGTACCGGGTCGTTCGGAATGACCAGGTGTGCCCGTTCCTGCTTTCCAGCGCGACCGCGATGGGAAGAAACGGGCGTGGCGGGCGCTGGGCGGGCCTCCCGTCGCTCGGCCGCGTGCGTGTGCTGGGCGGATCCGGGCGTACCTGGTGGGATCGGGCGTACCGGGTCGTTCGGGATGACCAGGTGTGCCCGTTCCTGCTTTCCAGCGCGACCGCGATGGGAAGGAACGGGCGTGGTGGGCTACGAGACGGGGGAGGCCTCGCGCTGCTGCGCCGCGACGAAGGCGCGGACGTGCTCCCGCAGGTCGGTGTCGTGCTCGACCAGGACCGCGTGGATGCCGACGCTCCGCGCACCCGCGATGTTCTCGGGCATGTCGTCGGCGAAGAAGGTGCGCTCCGCGGGGACGCCGTGGTGGGCGATCGCGCGCTGGAAGACCTCGGGCTCGGGCTTCCGGGCGCCGAAGTTGCTCGAGGTGTCCAGGTGCTCGCCGAAGACCTCGGGCAGGGACGGCGCCCACTCGTGGATCCAGCGGCCGGCGAGCGGACCGTTGTTGGTGAGCAGCCCGACACGCCCGTGCTCGCTCGCGATCCGGACCGCCTCGATGCGCTCGGGCAGCTCGGTCATGGCGGATCCGCGGATCCGGGCCCAGTCGGCCTCGGGGACGTCGCACTCCATCGCACGCTCGAACGCAGCCAGGTACTCGTCGCCGTCGGCGAACCCACCGGCCTCGGCGCGCATCTCGTGACCGCAGTCCCACCAGCGGCGACGGAGCTCCTGGAACTCGTGTCCGGTGAAGTCGGAGAGTGCGGCCATGCGCACCTGCCAGTCGTACCGGACCAGGACGTCGTCCATGTCGAAGAGGAACAGGAGCGGGGGTGCGGGCGTCTCGTTCACGATGTCCACCATTGTGTCGCACTATCATCGTCGAGTCATGGCATCCCGATACGACTGCACCGACTCCGACGGGCTCCTGACCGGGATGCGGCTCGCACGTGCCGCCCTCGGACGCGGAGAGCTCGTCGTGGTCCCCACCGACACCGTCTACGGCCTCGCCGCGGACGCCTTCAGCGCGACGGCCGTGCAGCGGCTGCTCGACGCGAAGGGCCGCACGCGGCAGTCGCCGCCGCCCGTGCTCATCCCCGGTCCGCCCACGCTCGACGCCCTCGCCAGCGAGGTCCCGCAGCCGGTACGCGACCTGGTGGCGGAGTTCTGGCCGGGCGGGCTGACCGTCATCCTGCACGCACAGCCGTCGCTCGACTGGGACCTCGGCGAGACGCGCGGTACGGTCGCGCTGCGGATGCCGGACTCGCGGATCGCCCTCGAGCTCCTGCAGGAGGTCGGGCCCCTCGCGGTCTCGTCCGCGAACTCCACGGGCGACCCGGCCGCGATGGACGTCGACGCCGCTGAGCGCATGCTCGGTGACAGCGTCGCGATCTACCTGGACGGCGGACCCGTCGAGGTGCACGACGGCTTCGAGGCCAGCACCGGCTCGACGATCGTCGACGCCACCGGGCTGTCGGACGGCGGGAAGCTCCGCATCGTCCGGCACGGGGTGATCCCCGACGAGGAGATCGTCCGGGTCGTCGGAGCCGACCTCGTCACATGAAGTACTACCTGCTCGCGGGTGCCATCGCCGCGGTCGTGAGCTTCGTGATGAGCCTGATCGTCTGGAAGCTCGGGCTGAAGTACAAGTGGTACCCGCAGGTCCGCGAGCGGGACGTGCACCGCACCCCGACGCCGCGGCTCGGCGGCATCGCGATGTACATCGGCGTCATCGTCTCGTTGCTCGCGGCCTGGTTCCTGTTCCCGTCGATCGCGGGGACCGACTACTTCCGGCTCGTGTTCTCCGAACCCGGCCGCGTCCTCGCGGTGCTCGGGGGAGCGACCATCATCGTGGTCCTCGGTGTCGCGGACGACATCTGGGACCTCGACTGGATGACGAAGCTCGCCGGGCAGATCATCGCGGCGGGCATCCTCGCCTGGCAGGGCGTCGCGATCGTCTCGCTGCCCATCGGCAACACGCTGGGCGTCGGCTCGTCGTACATGAGCCTGATCTTCACCGTGCTGGCGGTGGTGCTCGTGATGAACGCGGTGAACTTCATCGACGGGCTCGACGGCCTGGTGGCCGGCGTCGCGATCATCGCCGGTGGGGTGTTCTTCCTCTACACGTTCTTCATCAACCGCGTGGTCGTGCAGACCGAGTTCTTCTTCAACCTGCCGTCGCTGCTCACCGCGGTGCTCGTCGGGGCCTGCTTCGGCTTCCTCATCCTGAACTGGCACCCCGCCAAGCTCTTCATGGGCGACGCCGGTGCGCTGCTCGTCGGGTTCCTGATGGCCACGAGCGCGGTCTCGGTCACGGGCAACATCGACCCGGCCGCGGTGCAGACACGCCAGGCGCTGCTGCCGGCGTTCATCCCGATCCTGCTGCCGTTCGCGATCCTGATCGTGCCGATCCTGGACTTCGGTCTCGCGGTCACCCGACGGCTCAGCGCGGGCAAGTCGCCGTTCTCGGCCGACAGGAAGCACCTGCACCACCGCCTGCTCGACATGGGGCACTCGCACTTCCACGCGGTGCTGATCTTCTACGCGTGGACCGCGACCGTCGCCTTCGGGTGCCTGCTGTTCCTCTTCGTGGACTGGTACTGGGTCGTCGTCTTCGTGTCCGTCGGCTTCACCGTCTGCGCCGTCGCGACGTTCGCGCCGCTCGGCCGGAAACGCACCGAGATCGCCGCCCAGACCGCCAACCGTTCCGCCGCCGTGGTGGACGCCAGCCTCGACCCGCTCGACCGGGCCGCCAACGACCGCACGATCCCTGGAGACATCACGTGACCGCACCGAACGCGCTCGACCACGTCCGTCCGGTGTTCCGCCGCATCATCACCTGGGGAGCGGTCCTCGCCGTCGCCCTCGCGGTGGTCGGCGGGCTCATCGGGTTCCTCGTCGCGGACGGCCCGGGGTTGGTCGGGGGACTGCTCGGCGCCGTGCTGAGCGTCGTGTTCCTCGGGCTCACCGCGGTCAGTGTCCTCGTCGCGCTGCGCGTCTCGAAGGGCCAGATGATCTCCGGTGCCTTCTTCGGCATCGTGATGGGCACCTGGCTGCTCAAGTTCATCGTCTTCATCGTGCTGCTGGTCCTGCTCAAGGACCGCGACTGGGTCGACTTCCCGGTGCTGGCGATCGTGATCATCGCGGGGGTCGTCGGCTCCCTGGTGATCGACGTCGTCGCCGTCGCGAAGGCCCGCACCCCGATCGGCGTCCGGCTGCCGGGCGACGGCCTCGACGACTCCGCGGACGCTGGGAACCCGACCCCCCGCGTCTGAGAAGCCGGGAAGCCTCTCGCACCTGATAGGCTTCTCGAAGTCCGCTACCGGAGCCTTTCGCTCGGGGCGGACGAGCCTCCACAACGTCCACCATCGCGTGCCATGATGTGCGCGCGCCGACACAGGAGACAGCGCTGCTATCCCACGCTCTTCCCCTGTCCCTCTCCGCTGCGGTTGACACCGTCGCGGCGGGGAGCAGCAAGGCCGCCGAGTTCCATGGTCCGTCGATCAACGAGTTCTTCCCGGATGCGATCTTCTTCGCCGGGACGCCGTTCGAGATCGATCGGCTCGTCCTCATCCGTTTCTTCGCCGTCGCCGTGCTCCTGGTGTTCGCGTTCGTGGGCACCCGTGCACTGAAGCTCGTGCCGAACCGCGGTCAGGCGTTCATCGAGTACGCGTTCGACGTCGTCCGTCGCAACACCTTCGACAACCTCGGAGAGAAGGACGGCAAGCGCTTCCTGCCGCTCCTGGCGACGATCTTCTTCGGCGTGCTCTTCATGAACCTGACCGGTCTGGTCCCGTTCATGAACCTCGCGGGCACCAGCCGCATCGCGATGCCGATGATCCTGGCGATCGTCGCGTACCTCGCCTTCATCTACGCCGGCCTCCGCAAGCACCCGGGCACGTTCCTCAAGAACTCGCTCTTCCCGCCCGGGGTGCCGTGGCCGCTGTACATCATCGTGACGCCGATCGAGCTCGTCTCCACCTTCGTGCTCCGTCCCGTCACCCTGACGCTGCGACTCCTGATGAACATGGTCGTGGGGCACCTGCTCCTCGTGCTGTTCTTCTCGGCCACGCAGTTCTTCTTCTTCGACGCTTCGCTCGGCTTCAAGGCCTTCGGCGTCGGGACCATCGCGTTCGGCATCGCGTTCAGCTTCTTCGAGGTCCTCGTCGCGCTGCTGCAGGCCTACGTCTTCATGCTCCTCACCGCCGTCTACATCCAGCTGGCGCTGGCTGACGAGCACTGATTCCTCACTGACCCCCTACGGGACCGGCGACCGTCGGACCCGCACCTCGAAAGGAAAACACGTGGACGCAACGACCGTTCTCGCGGAGATCAACGGCAACATCGCGACGGTTGGCTACGGCCTCGCAGCGATCGGCCCGGCCATCGGTGTCGGCATCGTCGTCGGTAAGACGATCGAGTCCGTCGCTCGCCAGCCCGAGCTCCAGGGCCGCCTGACGACCCTCATGTACATCGGTATCGCCTTCACCGAGGCCCTGGCCTTCATCGGTATCGCCACGTACTTCATCTTCACCGGCACCAACTAAGGCTCCTCGATGCACAACGCACTCATCATCGCGGCGGAGGAGACGCACAACCCGCTGATCCCGCCGTTGTACGACGTCGTCTGGTCGGCGCTTGCCTTCGTCATCATCTTCCTGGTGATGTGGCGTGTCGTCACGCCGCGCATCACGAAGATGCTCGATGAGCGCACCGAGGCCATCGAGGGCGGCATCAAGAAGGCCGAGGCCGCTCAGGAGCAGGCCGCTGCTGCGCTCGACGAGTACAACAAGCAGCTCGCTGACGCACGTGCCGAGGCTTCGCGCATCCGTGAGCAGGCCCGCGCCGACGCCACGGCGATCGGCAACGAGGTCCGCGAGCAGGCGGCCGCCGATGCAGCACGCATCACGGCCAACGCCCAGGCGCAGATCGAGGCCGAGCGCCAGAGCGCCGTCCAGGCACTCCGGTCCGAAGTGGGCACCCTCGCGCTGGACCTCGCGTCCGGTGTGATCGGTGAGTCGCTCAAGGACGACGCCAAGTCGACCGCAGTGGTCGACCGCTTCCTCGCCGACCTCGAGGCCTCGCAGGCCACGAAGACGGGGGAGCACTGAGCATGCGCAGCGCTACCAGAGAAGCACTCGCGTCCACCAGGGCGGTGCTGTCGGACCTCGGTCCGAGCGCCGGCCTGGCCGCGGGTGCCGAGATCCTCGCCTCCGGGCGTGCGATCGCCGGTGCGCCGCAGCTGCTCGGGCTGCTGTCCGACCCCACGGCCGACGCGGCCGGCAAGAAGGTCCTCATCGACCGCGTCTTCGCCGGACAGTCGGACGCGACGCGTGCGGTCCTGACCGCGGTGGCCGGCTCGCGCTGGTCCTCGCAGCAGGACCTGCTCGCGGGCATCGAGGACGCGGGCATCCGCGCCGTCGCCGCCACCGCGGGTCCGGACTCGTCGATCGAGTCGGAGCTGTTCGCCTTCGAGACCGCCGTCCGCTCGGACGCCGGCCTCGAGCTGGCGCTCGGCACCAAGCTCGGCAGCCCCCAGCAGAAGGGCGCGCTCGTCGAGCGGCTCCTCGGTGCCAAGGCATCGGAGCAGACGATCACGATCGTGTCGGCCCTGGTGCAGCAGCCCCGCGGCCGCCGCATCGGTGAGATCGTCCGTGATGCCTCGCGCATCGTGGCCGAGCAGGCCGGCAAGCTCGTCGCGACCGTCGTCACGGCGACGCCACTGACCCCCGCCCAGTCGGCCCGCGTCACGCGCGGTCTGTCCGAGCGGTACGGCAAGGACATCAGCATCAACCAGGTCGTCGACCCCACGGTCGTCGGCGGGGTCCGGGTGCAGATCGGCGGCGACGTCATCGACGGCACCGTGTCCACGCGACTCTCGGAGCTCCGGCTCCAGCTCGCCGGCTAGGCGTACGGTCGAAGCCGCTCCTCCCCAAGTCCACAACGGGAACTGCCGAGTCCGGCAGCGTCACCCTCTCGGAGCCGAAGGGCCCCGGAAAACCACAAGGAAAATCCCATGGCAGACATCACCATCAGCCCCGATGAGATCCGTGATGCCCTGAAGGACTTCGTCTCGAACTACGAGCCGACGAAGGCCTCCACGGCCGAGGTCGGGCACGTCACCGACGCCGGTGACGGCATCGCCCACGTCGAGGGTCTCCCCGGCGTCATGGCGAACGAGCTCATCCGCTTCGCGGACGGCACGCTCGGCCTGGCGCAGAACCTCGACGAAGACGAGATCGGTGCCATCGTGCTCGGCGAGTTCGGCGGCATCGAGGAGGGCATGGAGGTCACCCGTACGGGTGAGGTCCTCTCCGCCCCCGTCGGCGACGCCTTCCTCGGTCGCGTCGTCGACCCGCTCGGCGCCCCGATCGACGGTCTCGGCGAGATCGCCGCAGAGGGCCGTCGTGCCCTCGAGCTCCAGGCTCCCGGCGTCATGGCCCGCAAGTCGGTCCACCAGCCGCTGCAGACCGGCATCAAGGCCATCGACGCGATGATCCCCGTCGGCCGTGGTCAGCGTCAGCTGATCATCGGCGACCGCCAGACCGGCAAGACGGCCATCGCGATCGACACGATCATCAACCAGAAGGCCAACTGGGAGTCCGGCGACGAGGAGAAGCAGGTTCGCTGCATCTACGTCGCCATCGGCCAGAAGGGCTCCACGATCGCCTCGGTCAAGGGTGCGCTCGAGGACGCCGGTGCGATGGAGTACACCACCATCGTCGCCGCCCCGGCCTCCGACCCGGCCGGCTTCAAGTACCTCGCCCCGTACACCGGTTCGGCCATCGGCCAGCACTGGATGTACCAGGGCAAGCACGTCCTCATCATCTTCGATGACCTGTCGAAGCAGGCCGAGGCTTACCGTGCGGTGTCGCTCCTCCTGCGTCGTCCGCCGGGCCGCGAGGCATACCCGGGTGACGTCTTCTACCTGCACTCCCGTCTGCTGGAGCGTTGCGCGAAGCTGTCCGACGAGCTCGGCGCCGGTTCGATGACGGGTCTCCCGATCATCGAGACCAAGGCGAACGACGTCTCGGCGTACATCCCGACGAACGTGATCTCCATCACCGACGGCCAGATCTTCCTGCAGTCGGACCTCTTCAACGCGAACCAGCGTCCGGCCGTCGACGTGGGCATCTCGGTGTCCCGCGTCGGTGGTGACGCCCAGGTGAAGTCGATCAAGAAGGTCTCCGGCACGCTGAAGCTCGAGCTCGCGCAGTACCGCTCGCTCGAGGCGTTCGCGATGTTCGCGTCCGACCTCGACCAGGCGTCGCGTCGCCAGCTGGAGCGCGGTGCGCGGCTGACCGAGCTCCTCAAGCAGCCGCAGTACTCGCCGTACCCGGTCGAGGAGCAGGTCGTCTCGATCTGGGCCGGCACGAACGGCAAGCTCGACACCGTCCCGGTGCCGGACGTGCTCCGCTTCGAGTCCGAACTGCTCGACCACCTGCGTCGCAACTCCGACGTCCTCACGACCCTGCGCGAGACGAACCAGCTCAGCGACGAGACCGTCGCCGAGATGGACAAGCAGATCGACGAGTTCACGAAGAGCTTCCAGACGAGCGACGGCAAGACCCTCGGCTCCGAGCAGTTCGACGCGGCTGACGCCGAGGACGTCGACCAGGAGCAGATCGTCAAGGGTCGTCGCTAGATGGCAGCGCAGGTCCGGGTCTACCGCCAGCGGATCAAGTCGGCGAAGACCACGAAGAAGGTCACCCGCGCCATGGAGCTGATCTCGGCGTCGCGGATCCAGAAGGCGCAGGCCCGCATGGCTGCGTCCGGTCCGTACTCGCGGGCCGTGACGCGTGCGGTGTCGGCCGTGGCGACGTTCTCGAACGTCGACCACGTGCTGACCACCGAGCCGGAGTCGTCGACCCGTGCTGCCGTCGTGCTCTTCACCTCGGACCGCGGCCTGAACGGCGCGTTCAGCACGAACGTCCTCAAGCAGGGCGAGGAGCTCGCCTCCCTGCTCCGCAGCGAGGGCAAGGACGTCGTCTACTACCTGGTCGGCCGCAAGTCCGTCGGGTACTTCGCGTTCCGTGAGCGTCCGTCCGAGCAGCAGTGGGTCGGCAACACCGACCAGCCGGAGTTCTCGACGGCCAAGGAGATCGGCGACGCCGTCGTGGCGAAGTTCCTCCAGGACACCGCTGAGGGCGGCGTGGACGAGATCCACATCGTGTTCAACCGGTTCATCAGCCTGGCGACCCAGGAGCCGCAGGTCGTTCGCCTGCTGCCCCTCGAGGTCGTCGAGGGCATCGACGAGCCCGAGGGCAACGAGCCCCTGCCGCTCTACGAGTTCGAGCCGGACGCCGATGCGGTGCTCGACTCGCTGCTCCCGGTCTACATCGAGAGCCGTATCTTCAACGCCATGCTGCAGTCGGCTGCTTCCGAGCACGCCGCGCGTCAGAAGGCGATGAAGGCGGCCAGCGACAACGCCGACTCGCTGATCCGTGACTTCACCCGACTCGCGAACAACGCGCGTCAGGCGGAGATCACCCAGCAGATCTCCGAGATCGTCGGCGGCGCCGACGCCCTCTCGTCGAAGAAGAAGTAGTCCGCGTCGTTCGCGGACAGATACCCACCCTCAGGAAGGCACCAGCCATGACCGACACCGCAACCACCGCGGTCGAGACGTCGTCGGCGCCCGGTGTCGGCCGGATCGCCCGTGTCACGGGCCCCGTCGTCGACATCGAGTTCCCCCACGACGCAATCCCGGAGATGTACAACCTCCTGTTCACGACCATCACCATCGGTGACTCGTCGCAGGAGATCGGCCTCGAGGTCGCGCAGCACCTCGGCGACGACCTCGTCCGTGCCATCTCCCTGAAGCCGACCGACGGCCTGGTCCGTGGCCAGGAGGTCCGTGACTCGGGCGCTCCGATCTCGGTCCCCGTCGGCGACGTCACCAAGGGCAAGGTCTTCGACGTCCTCGGGAACGTGCTCAACACGGACGAGAAGCTCGAGATCACCGAGCGCTGGCCGATCCACCGCAAGGCCCCGGCCTTCGACCAGCTCGAGTCCAAGACCTCGATGTTCGAGACCGGCATCAAGTCCATCGACCTCCTCACCCCGTACGTGCAGGGTGGCAAGATCGGCCTCTTCGGTGGTGCGGGCGTCGGCAAGACCGTCCTCATCCAGGAGATGATCCAGCGCGTCGCGCAGGACCACGGCGGTGTCTCGGTGTTCGCCGGTGTCGGGGAGCGCACCCGTGAGGGCAACGACCTCATCGGTGAGATGGAAGAGGCGGGTGTCTTCGACAAGACGGCCCTCGTGTTCGGCCAGATGGACGAGCCGCCGGGAACGCGTCTCCGCGTGGCCCTGTCGGCGCTGACGATGGCGGAGTACTTCCGCGATGTCCAGAAGCAGGACGTGCTCCTCTTCATCGACAACATCTTCCGCTTCACGCAGGCCGGCTCCGAGGTCTCGACGCTGCTCGGCCGCATGCCGTCCGCCGTGGGTTACCAGCCCAACCTCGCCGACGAGATGGGTGTGCTCCAGGAGCGCATCACCTCGACGCGTGGTCACTCGATCACCTCGCTGCAGGCGATCTACGTGCCGGCTGACGACTACACCGACCCGGCTCCGGCCACCACGTTCGCGCACCTCGACGCGACGACCGAGCTCTCCCGTGAGATCGCATCGCAGGGTCTGTACCCCGCGATCGACCCGCTGGCGTCGACGTCGCGCATCATGGACCCGCGCTACCTGGGTGCCGACCACTACGAGACGGCCACGCGCGTCAAGCAGATCCTCCAGAAGAACAAGGAACTGCAGGAGATCATCGCCATCCTCGGTGTCGACGAGCTCTCCGAAGAGGACAAGATCACGGTCGAGCGCGCTCGTCGTATCCAGCAGTTCCTCTCGCAGAACACCTACATGGCGAAGAAGTTCACGGGTGTCGAGGGCTCCACGGTGCCGCTCAAGGACACCATCGAGTCCTTCCGCGCCATCGCCGACGGCGAGTTCGACCACGTTGCGACCCAGGCGTTCTTCAACGTCGGTGGCATCAACGACGTGGAAGAGAAGTGGGCTCAGATCCAGAAGGAGAACCGCTGACATGGCGGGTCTCAGCGTGAGCGTCGTCTCGGCGGACCGTGAGGTCTGGTCGGGCGACACCACCATGGTCGTCGCACGGACGACAGAGGGCCAGATCGGCATCCTCGCCGGACACGAGCCCATGCTCGCGATCCTGGCGCAGGGTCAGGTCCGCATCACGCGGGCCGATGGGTCGACCGTCGCGGTCGACGCCGAGGACGGCTTCCTGTCGGTCGAGCACGACACGGTGACGATCGTCGCGCGGCAGGCCGCGCTGGCGTCCTGACCGGACTGACCGTCCTGCTCCCGCCTTCGGAGACGAAGCGGGAGGGCGGGGACACGAGGCGCACGCTCGATCTGCGTGCACTCTCGTTCCCGGAACTGGCCGATGAGCGGGCCGCGGTGATCACCGCGGCCCGCTTCGTCAGTTCCGAGGAGTCCTCGGCCAGGACGGCGCTCAAGCTCGGTCCGAAGTCGATCGCCGAGCGGCTCAGGAACCTCGAGCTCGACACCTCGGGCACCATGCCCGCGATCGAGCGGTACACCGGGGTCCTCTACGACCCGTTGAGCGCGCAGGACGCGGATGCGGCGACCCGTGCGTGGTGGGCGGAACACGTGATCGTGCAGTCCGCGATGTTCGGTCCGATCGGTGCCGGTGACCCGATCCCGGCGTACCGGCTCTCGCACGACTCCCGGCTCGGCTCGATCCGGTTGGCCGCGCACTGGCCCGCGGTGTCGACCCGTTCCCTGCTGACCCGTGCGGACGGCCTGGTGCTCGACCTGCGGTCCGAGGGGTACCGGCAGCTCGGTCCCGTGTCCGGAGCAGTGGCACCACGGGTGGTGAGCGTCGACGGCTCCGGTCGTCGTCGTGCGCTGAACCACTGGAACAAGACCGCGAAGGGTCGCCTGGTGGCGCTGCTCGCCCGCACCGGCGCGAGCATCGGCAGCATGGACGACCTGGTCGGTTGGGCGGCCGCGAACGGCGTGGTCGTCGAGCGCAACGAGGGTGGCTGGGACCTGGTCGCCGAGAGCCTCGAGCCCGTCGTCGCCTGAGCGGGTGCCGGGTCGGCTCGTCCTCCACAGGCGTGAGCGGGCTCGCTCCGGTCCACAGATGGTCGGGGCGACCCTGCCTGGAGGCTCCCAGCACGTTTCGATGGCGTGCATGATCCCTCTCACGGCACAGTCCGGCCCCGGCTCCGCAGTCCGTTTCCCTCGCGAGATCGCCGCGGCGGTCACCCTCCCCGCTGCGGCGGCCGCGCTTGTCGCGCCCGGTCGCGCCGACCTGTCGACGGCCGCTGCGACGGCCGTGGTGACCGCGTGCGGCGCACTCGCGCCCCGGATGGCCCTGGTGCCGTTCATCGCGGCGCAGGGCACGCCCGATCCCCGGTCGATCCGGGTGTTCGACCCCTTCGCGGACCCGACACCGCCGGCGCTCCACGGTTTCGGCCCGGCTCCCGATCGGGCCCGCGTGCGGCTCGCCGGTGACCGGTGTGCCGATGCGTGGCGCGTGTGGCGGGCGCAGGACGGCCCGTTCGACGGATCGTCGGGCGCTGCCGGCGCCCTGTCGCTCGGCGCCTGGTGTGCGTGGGCGCTCGGGTCGTGGGCCCGGGCGGAGACGCGTGCCCGGTACGCCCTCGAGACCCGCGCGGACGACCCGCTCGCGGGGCTCGTCCTGCGCTCGGTCGTCGCGGGCAGCGGGCCGTCGTGGGAGCGTCGATGACGTGGGGTCGACCGGATCGTCTACGGTGGGGGAGACCACACTGGGAGGGCTCCGGTTGTACGACGACGACATCGAGGACACCGTCATCCGGCGACCCCGACGATCGCTGGGCGACCGGACGGCGGACGCCGTCGACGACACCGTCATCCGGCGCGCAGGTCCCGTCGTTCCGGGAGCCGGTCCCGACTCCGACTCTGACCCCGGTTCCGACGACGGGGTCCTCGGTGACACGGTCATCCGGCCCGCGGCCGGGGCGACCGACCAGCCACCCGCAGCGGTGGATGACGTCGATCCGGAGGACACCGTCGTCCGGGTGCCGGCGCGACCCGGCGCCGGAGCGAGCCCGTTCCTGGGTGCCGCCCCGGGCCTCCCGGCCGTCCCGGCGGTGCCCGCCGCCCCCACGGCACGCGTGCCCTCGATCCGCATCGGCGACCGCACCTTCCGGCTCGACCACCCGGTGGTCATCGGGCGACGGCCGTCGCTGCCGCGGGTCACCCGTGGCCCGCAGCCCGAACTCGTGACCGTGCGGTCGACGTACGGGCAGGTGTCGTCGTCCCACGTCCGGATGCACGCCGAGGGCGAAGCCGTCGTCGTGCAGGACCTCCGGTCCACCAACGGGACCGTCGTCCGCCCGGCCGGGGCACCCGCCTACCGCATGGCGTCGGGTGCGTCGATCGTCGCGCTGACGGGTACGGTAGTCGAGATCGGTGACGGCAACGCCATCGAGGTCCTCTCGCCGTACCTCCGGGTCGCACCGACGGCAGAGGGGCTGCCTCCGGTTCCCCCGTGGCCCTCCGATCAGACAGCACACGGCACGCCCCGACCCACCAGAGAGCGATCCTGACACGTGACCGAACTCGGCCGAGCAGCCACTGCGCACGCCATCGACGTCCCCGGTGCCGACGGCGCCACCCTGACACTCTCGTGGGGAGCCGCGACCGACGTCGGTCGGCGGCGTGACCACAACGAGGACAGCTACATCGTGGGCGCGCCGTTCTTCGTCGTCGCCGACGGCATGGGCGGACACCTCGCGGGCGACCGTGCCAGTGACGCGGTCGTGCGTCGGCTCGAGCAGGTGACGGCCGAACCGTTCACCACGCGTCAGGGCATCCAGCGTGCGCTGCTCCTCGCGACCGCCGACATCGAGCGTGCAGCCGGCGGCAACGCCATCGGCGCGGGCACCACCGTCACCGGGATCGCGCTCGTGGCCTCGCTCGGGCAGCCCGCGGCGCTCGTGTTCAACGTCGGTGACTCCCGCACCTACCGCATCGAGGACGGTGTGCTCCGCCGCGTCACCGTCGACCACTC
Source organism: Curtobacterium flaccumfaciens (assembly GCF_013359815.1). GTDB lineage: Bacteria > Actinomycetota > Actinomycetes > Actinomycetales > Microbacteriaceae > Curtobacterium > Curtobacterium flaccumfaciens. The sequence continues at coordinate 42,759 of NZ_JABMCF010000031.1, forward strand.
GGTGGTGCAGGAGATGGTGGACGCCGGCCTGCTGCGTGCCGAGGACGCCGAGCAGCACCCGGACAGCAACGTCATCACGCGTGCGGTCGGCTTCGGCGAACCGCCGGCGCCGGACTGGTGGACCCTGCCCCTGCGGGCCGGCGACCGCTACATCGTCTGCTCCGACGGGCTCACCAAGGAGCTCGGCGACGCCGGGATCGCGCGCATCGCGGCACGTGAGCCGGGCGCGCAGGACCTTGCGGCGCGCCTCGTCGGCGACGCCGTCGTGGCCGGCGGTCGTGACAACGTCACCGTGGTGGTGCTGCAGGTCGATGCCGCACCGGACGACGGCGACCTCGAGGACACGCTGCCGCGCCACTAGCTGGCCCCCGAACTGGGGGAACGCGTCGAGCTGTGGGGGATCGGCGTGCGGAATGTCGGTCACCCACGCTTCGTACAATGACATGGCCACGTCGAGAGAGCTGGCCGCTCGGCCGGGGGAGGAGAGGACCATGGCGAGACGCCTGCCGTCCAACCCGCCCGTGATCGGCGGTTTCAGTCCCGTGCACGTCCTCGGGTCCGGTGGCTTCGCCGACGTCTTCCTCTACGAGCAGGACATGCCCCGACGACAGGTCGCGGTGAAGGTGCTGCTGGACGAGGTCGTCGACGACCGCGTCCGGCAGATGTTCCAGGCCGAGGCCAACCTGATGGCCCGGCTCAGCACGCACCCGTCGATCCTCACCGTCCTCCAGGCCAGCGTCGCCGCCGACGGTCGGCCCTACCTGGTCATGGAGCTCTGCTCCTCGTCCCTCAGTGAGCGCTACCGCCGCGAACCGATCCCGGTGTCCGAGGTGCTGTCGATCGGCATCCGCATCGGGTCGGCGCTCGAGACCGCACACCGTGAGGGCGTGCTGCACCGCGACATCAAGCCGTCGAACATCCTGCTGACGGCCTACGGCAACCCCGTGCTCTCCGACTTCGGAATCGCCGCGACGATCGGGGGCACCGACCCCGACGAGCCGATCGGCATGTCGATCCCCTGGTCCGCGCCCGAGGTCCTGATCGACGAGTCGCGCGGCACGATCCAGTCCGAGGTGTACTCGCTCGCGGCGACCGTGTACTCGCTCCTCGCCGGGCGCAGCCCGTTCGAGGTCCGTGGCGGCAAGAACGGTGCGAACGACCTGATGCACCGGATCGACAAGGGCGGTGTGAAGCCCACCGGTCGCACCGACGTGCCGCCCTCGCTGGAGCGCCTGCTCGCCTCGGCGCTGTCCCGCAAGCCGCAGGGACGCCCCGCGACGGTGATCGAACTCGTCCGCGGGTTCCAGCAGGTCGAGGCCGAGCTCGGCATCCCGCAGACGTCCGCCGACGTCGCGGTCGAGGCCTGGGCGATCTCGACGCCGACCCCGCACGGTGAGCGCACCGTGATCCGTGAGCTGCAGCCACCCACCCGGGTCGGCGGGCGTCGTCGGACCCGCCGTGCGGTGCAGGGCGGGGTCGTGGCCGGCGGTTCGCACAGCGTCGGCACCGTGCACCGCACCGGGTCCGTGACGCGTGCCCGGCGCCGGACACGTTCGACCCTGGTCTGGGCGACGTCCCTCGCCGTCGTCGTGGTCGCCGCCCTCGCGATCGCCACGGTCGTCGTCGTCGGTCGGCTCGGCGCCGGGGCGATCCCGGTCGTGGCCGAGGTCCGAGCCGAGCCGTCGCCGCAGTCCGTTTCCTTCAGCTGGACCGATCCCGGGCTGCGCAGCGGTGACACGTACGTCATCTCCTCCAACGGGTCGTCGAGCCAGCAGACCGGCACGACGTTCGTCGTCTCGGGCGAGCGGGGCGACGAGGAGTGCATCGCCGTCGCCGTGAACCGCGACGGCAAGACGGGTGCCGCGAGTGCGCAGAAGTGCGCGACGATCGGGAGCGCCGGGTGATCCGCGCCCTTCTCGCGAAGCACCGCTCCGCCGCCGTGACGACCGGTGCCTCGGTGCTCGTCGCCGCCGTCGTCGCGACCACCGCCATCGTCTCCACCGGGTACCACACGCAACGCGTCGACCTGGGCGACGGCACGGTCTGGGTGCCCTCGGCCGAGTACGGCGCGGTCGGCCGGGCGAACACCGGCATCCTGCAGCTCAACACCGCGGTCGAGACGGCCAGCGACGACCTGTCCTTGCTGCAGCGCGGCTCCACCGTCTACAGCGTGGACGAGACCAAGGGCACGGTCGCCCGGGTCGACGTCGCCGACGCCACCGTGGGTGATGCGATCACGCTGCCGGCGGGGGCGCCGCAGGTCTTCTTCGCGGGCGACACCGCGGTCATCGGCAACGCCGACACGGGTGAGCTCTGGGCGACCCCCGCGAACGACCTCGCGGAGTTCGACGCGTCGGCCAAGGCTGATCTGACCCTGGGCGCAGACACCGTCTTCGACGCCTCCGACGGCCACGTCGCGGTCTACTCGGCGAAGACCGGGACGGCGTCGCTGGTCGACGTCGGCACGACACTCACCGTCGCCGAACGGTGGAAGGTCGACATGGACCGGGGCGACGACTTCCAGGTCGCCACGTTCGACGGTCACCTCGCCGTGCTCGACCGCACGAGCGGTGCCCTGTCGGTCGACGGCCGCACCGTCGAGCTCGGCGACCGGGTGGGGTCGTCGCCGGCCCTCCAGCGGTCCTCCGACAGCACAGCCCAGGTCACGGTCGCGGGCACGGCGGGCCTGGTCCGCGTCAGCGACTCCGGCACCGTGGACGCCACCGCGCTCCAGGTGGCCGGACGAGCCGCGCGGCCCTACGTCGACGGCTCCTGCACGTACGCGGCGTGGGCGGGCGGGCAGGCGATCGACACGTGCGACGGCAACGCGCTGCAGCGGCTGGCGAGCACCGGCGGCACGAGCGAACTGCAGATCCTGCACAACGGCGACACCGTCGTCGCCAACGACCCGACGAGTGGCCGTTCCTGGGCGATCGACCGGAGCGGTCAGCTCATCGACAACTGGGCCGACCTGATCAAGCAGGACGACGAGCAGCAGCAGGAGCAGGTCTCCGACGACGATCCCGAGGTCGACAAGGACCAGAAGCCGCCGGTGGCGGTGGACGACGAACTGGGCGCTCGTCCGGGACGCACCACGAGCCTCCCGGTCCTGCTCAACGACTACGACCCGAACGGTGACCCGATCATCGTGAGCGAGGTCGGCGCCATCTCGAAGTCCGCCGGCCGCGTCGCGATCGTCGGCGACGGCCAACGTCTGCAGGTCACGCTGTCGTCGCGGGCCACCGGCACCGTGACGTTCCCGTACACGATCACCGACGGCAACGGCGGATCGGACACCGCGACCGTCCGGATCAGCGTGCGCCCCGACAGTCAGAACGAGGCGCCGCGGCAGGTCCGTGACACCTCGGCCGACGTCGTCCAGAACGGGCACGTCGTCTCGAACGTCCTCGGCGACTGGGCCGACCCGGACGGCGACCCGGTCTACCTGGAGTCGGCGACCGCGTCGAACGGCGACCGGGTGTCGACCACACCGGACGGCCTGCTCGACTTCCGGAACGACAGCGGCCGGACCGGTGAGCGCTCCGTGCAGCTGGTCGTGAGCGACGGTCGCGCCGACGGCCGGGGTGCCGTGACGGTCCGGGTCGCCAAGCAGGGCACCGTCCCGCTGCGCGCCGATCCGTTCCCCGTGTCCGGGTACGCCGGCAAGGCCTTCACGGTCGAGCCGCTCGACCACGTGCGCGGTGGCAACGGCACCGTGACGCTGACGAGCGTGTCGTCGGCGTCCGGGCTCACCGTCACCCCGAGCTACGACGCCGGGACCTTCCGGGTGCAGGGGGAGCGGGCGGGCGACCACCAGCTCGAGTACACGGTGACCGACGGCGTCAAGACCTCGAGCGGCATCGTCCGGGTGACCGTCCTCGCGCCACCGGACGCCTCGACGGCGCCGATCACCACGCCGAAGACGGTGTTCGTCAACACCCTGTCCACCAAGGACACGGACGTCACCGCCACCGACATCGACCCGGCGGGCGGGGTGCTGCTCGTGACGGCGCTCGACGGACCCCCACGGGGCAGCGGTGTGCAGGCGAGCATCCTCGACCAGCACACGGTCCGTGTCACGCTCACGGCACCCCTCGACGGGCCGGTCTCGTTCGGGTACACGGAGACGAACGGCCTGGCGTCGTCACCCGGCACGATCACGGTCGTCGAGATCCCGAAGCCCGACCGCATCCAGCCACCGGTCGCCCAGCCGGACAGCGCCACCGTCCGTGTCGGTGACGTCGCGAACATCGACGTGCTCGACAACGACACCCAGCCCGAGGGCGAGCCGTTGACGCTGCAGCCCGAACTGGTGCAGAACGTCCCCGGTGACGGCGGCCTGCTGTTCGTCTCCGGCGACCACCTGCGGTACCTCGCCCCGAAGACGCCGGGCAACTACACCGCCGTCTACCGGGTCGCCGGCCCGGACGGCCAGTACGCCGACGCCGCGGTGTCGATCTCGGTGCGCGAACGCGACGCCGCCACGAACAACCCGCCCGTCCCGCAGACCGTCACCGCGCGCGTCGTCGCCGGGTCGTCGGTGCGTGTCAGCGTGCCGTTGAACGGGATCGACCCGGACGGCGACTCCGTCCAGCTGGTCGGCGTGGGCTCCAACCCCGACAAGGGGTCGGTCTCGGACGTCGCCTCGGATGCCCTGACCTACGAGGCGGGCGACTACTCGGCCGGCACCGACGAGTTCACCTACACCGTCGTCGACGCCCTCGGGGCCCGCGCCACCGGCACCGTACGGGTCGGCATCGCACCCCGCGCCGAGCAGGCCTCGAACCCCGTGGCCGAGGCCGACCACGTCACGATCCGCCCCGGTGGGTCGGTGACGGTGCGCGTCCTGCAGAACGACTCCGACCCGGAAGGCGGGCAGCTGACCGTCGCGCAGGCCGAGCCGACGGCCGAGGACGTCACCGCCAAGGTCCTCCGGAAGCAGCAGATCCGCGTCACGCCGCCGGAGTCGGCGAAGAGCGGTGACTTCGCGGTGCTCTACACCGTCGCGAACAGCAGCGGGGGGTCGAGCACGGCCTTCCTCACGGTGACCGTCGACCCCGACGCCCAGCCGCTCCGGCCCGAGGTCGACGACACGACCCTCGACCTGCAGGACATCCTGCACCGGCAGAGCGTGACCGTCGACGTGCTCGACAACGTCTTCTTCGCCGAGGGCACCGCGGCCGACCTCCGGGTCGGGGTCGTCCCCGGCTACGGCGACACCGCGACGCCCACCGACGACGGCCGCATCACCGTCCGGTTGACCGACGACTCGCAGGTGATCCCGTTCTCGGTCGCCCGGGCCGACCACCCGGACATCGTCTCCTACGGCTTCATCAACGTGCCGGGCTTCGACGACGCCCTGCCGCAGATCAACCGCAGCGCCGGTGCGGTCACGGTGAAGAGCGAGGCCACCGTCCGCATCCCGCTGCAGGACTTCGTGGTGACGGCGAACGGCGAGACCGCGAAGATCACCGACCGTGGCACGGTCAAGGCCACCCACGCCAACGGGCAGAGCCTGGTGGTGGACTCGTCGACGCTGCAGTTCACGTCGTCGAAGCTCTACTACGGCAAGGCGTCGATCTCGTTCGAGGTCACCGACGGGTCGTCGGCGAACGGCGGCAAGGGCCGCGTCGCCACCCTCGTGCTCCCGATCACGGTCACGCCCCGGTCGAACCAGCCGCCGGCTTTCACGGGATCCTCGGTCGAGATGCAGCCGGGCGAGACGCGCAAGATCGACCTGACGAAGCTGACCGACTACCCGTACCCCAGGGACCTGCCCGAGCTCCGGTACTCGATCGTCGGCCGGCCCGCCGCGGGGACGACCGCGTCGATCGCGAAGCAGCAGCTCACGATCTCGGTCGCCGACACCGCGAAGAAGAACACCACCGCGTCGATCGGGATCGGTGTCGCGGACGACGCCAACACCGGTCGCGCCGGCACCGTCACCGTCGGCGTCGTCGCCTCCACCCGTCCCGTTGTCCAGCCCGGTGCCGACCGGTCGGTGACGAAGCGCGGGGCGACCACCACCATCGACGTGCTCACGAACGACCAGCCGACCAACCCGTTCCCGGGTGAGCGGTTGCGCGTCGTGAACATCCGGGGTCTGTCCGGCGGGCTGCCGAGCGGCGTCACCGTGACCCCGAGCGGTGACCGCACGCGCCTGCAGGTGTCGGTCGCCGACACCGCGAAGCCCGGCGACGCCCACCTGCAGTACCAGGTGGCGGACGCGACGAACGACCCCGACCGGTACGTCTGGGGCGACGTCACGATCTCGGTGCAGGACGTCCCGGACGCTCCGGGTGCACCCACCCGCACCGGCTCCTACGACGGCGGTCAGGTCACGCTCACGTGGTCGACTCCGCAGGGCAACAACTCGCCCATCACGGGCTACCGGGTCGTCGGGACCAACGGCGTCTCGAAGAACTGCGGGACCGCGACGGTGTGCACGCTGACCGGACTCGACCCGAAGGCGTCGTACCGGTTCCAGGTCGTGGCGACCAACGCGATCGGTGACTCGAAGCCCTCGTCCCGCTCGGGTCCGATGAGTGCGGACTTCGTGCCGGCACCCCCGAAGGGCATCACGGTCACGCCGAGCAAGGCGACACCGAACCAGCTCGACGTCAAGTGGGGCAAGGTGTCCGCGCCGAACAACGGCAGCGCGGTCGACGACTACATCGTCACGATCGAGGGCCCGGGCCTGTCGACCACGCGGCACACCGGTACCGCCACGAACACCTCGTTCACCGGCGCCCAGAGCGCTGCCCAGTACAAGGTCACCGTGTCCGCTCGCAACGACGCCGACCGCAACGGCACCGTCGTGCAGTGGAACTCCGCGTCCGCCACCGGCAGTGCCGTCGGGACACCGGGCGTCCCGACGCTGAACGCGTCGCGTGACGTGTCGCCCGGGCGGACCAACGTGTCGCTCAGTGCGGCCGAGAACGACTGGGCCGGGGGCGGTCGAACGCTCACGATCGTTCGGTACCCGCCCGGGGCGAACATCCCGAACGGTTGCTCGACCACTGGTTCGGACAAGCGCTGGGACGGCGGCAGCGCCAGCGACACGCTGAACTCGAACGGCAACTTCCAGTACGTCGCGCTTGCCGACAACGGTCTGTTCTGCACGCCGAGCCGTGCGGCGTCCGTGCAGGGGTACTCCGCCCCGGGGACGGCGTCGGCCGACATCGGCGTCGAGCGGTTCAGTGAGGACGACGGAACGTACGCGATCCGCATCCGGAACCCTCGGGCCCAGCCGAGCCCCAACGGATCGATCGACCACTACGCCTACTCGGTCAACGGCGGCGGCCTCGTGTCCTTCGGCGGGAACGGCTCCTGGGTCACCGGTGCCGCGTTCGGCTCGACGGTGAGCGTGACCGTGGTCGCCTGCGCGGACGGCACGTCCAACTTCTGCGGGGACGGCTCCACGGTGGGCGGGCTGCGCCCGGTGCAGACCCGTGCCACGCTGCCGGATTCTGTGACGGCCGGGACACAACTGGCGGTGACTGCGCCGCCGCAGAACGCCGGGCTCCAGCCGACCGGCTACCGCGTCGTCTTCTGCGCCTCGCGGTACTACCAGCTCTGCGGAGAGGGCACGGTCTACGCGCCGGACGCCCTGCCGACGGTCGAGGACGCACCGCTCTCGCGCTACGTGTACGTCGCGGCGATCGTCGACGGCCACGAGGACCCGAACCCGCCGAGCGCGTCGATCGATGCGGCACCCGAACCGGAGCAGCCCGCTCCCGAGCAGCCCGCCCCGGAACCCGCTCCAGGCGGCTGACGCCCGCCCGACCTGCCCCGACCCTCCCGCCGCCGCACACCTCCCGCCACGACCGAAGGACCACCCCGCATGAGCATGACCCCGGAGCAGGCCACCTGGTTCGCCGACGTCGCAGGCCGCATCGTGACCAACGTCGAGCAGGTGCTCCTCGGGAAGACGTTCGTGATCCGCCTCGCGGTCACGGCGATGCTCAGCGAGGGGCACCTGCTCCTCGAGGACGTCCCCGGAACGGGCAAGACGAGCCTCGCCCGGGCGATGGCGCAGAGCGTGCAGGGCAGCACGAACCGCATCCAGTTCACCCCCGACCTGCTGCCGGGCGACATCACCGGCATCAGCGTCTACGACCAGCGGACGCAGGAGTTCGACTTCCACCGCGGGCCGGTCTTCGCGAACATCGTGCTCGCCGACGAGATCAACCGTGCGAGCCCGAAGACGCAGTCCGCGCTGCTCGAGGCCATGGAGGAGTCCGCGATCACGGTCGACGGCGTCAACCACCGTCTCGTCGCTCCGTTCATGGTCATCGCGACCCAGAACCCGATCGAGCAGGCCGGCACGTACCGTCTGCCCGAGGCGCAGCTCGACCGCTTCCTGATGAAGACGTCGATCGGCTACCCGGACCACGCCGCGACGGTGAAGATCCTCGAGACCTCGTCGGCTCCGTCGGCGTCGGTCCCGCTGGCGAGCGTCGTACCCGCCGCGACCATCACCGAGATGGCCGCCCTGGCGCGCACCGTGCACGTCGACGCGGTGATCGCCGACTACGTCGCGCGCTTGGTGGACGCGACCCGCTCGGCGAGCGAGGTCCGGCTCGGCGTCAGCGTCCGTGGGGCGATGGGCCTGATCCGTGCCTCCCGTGTCCTCGCGGCGCTGAGCGGTCGCCACTACGTCACGCCGGACGACGTGAAGGCACTGGCCGTCCCGGTCCTCGCGCACCGCCTGGTGCTCGACGCCGAGGCCGAGTTCGACGGCGTCAGCGCGCCGAGCGTCATCGCGCAGCTCCTGGTGGAGACCCCGCCGCCCGCCGACCGAGTCACGACGTGACGGACCGCCGGCCCGTCTCCACGCGCTCGCGCCGTCCGTCCTCGACGCGGTCGCGTCGTGGCACGACGGCGTACGAGCGCACGGGGACGGTCACCGGCATGACCAACGTCCGGACGCGCATCGTCGGCGACCGCGAGGGCGTCGCAGCGGATGCGGTCATCGGGATCGTCCGGCTCTGGGCAACGGCCTGGAGGCTCGTCCTGCGTCTCTGGGGCGAGGTCTCGTCCGTCGTCACCGGGCTCGGGTGGACGGTCGCCGCCCTGACGCTCGTCGCGTTCGTGACCGGCTACCGGTTCGGCCTGCGGGAGATCGTCGTCGTCGGGTTCGCCGGCGCCGTGCTCGCTGTGGTCGCCGCGGTGGCGTTGATCGGCCGGTCGCGGCTGGCGATCCGGATGCGGCTGCCGCAGCACCGTGTGGCGGTCGGCGACGACGCCGGCGTGATCATCACGGCTGAAAACCCCACGCGTCTGCCGTCGGTGCCGACCACGGTCGAGGTGCCGGTCGGATCCGGCCTGGTCGACGTCGCGATCCCGGCCATCGGGCCGCACGGCACCTTCGAGCGGGAGGTCCCGGTCCCGACGCTCCGCCGCGGGGTGCTCGACGTCGGTCCCGTGACGGGCGTCCGCGCCGACCCGGTGGGACTCGTCCGCCGCGAGCTGGTCTGGACCGCCCGTGAGCAGGTCATCGTGCACCCGCGCACCATCGCGATCCCGTCGACGAGCACCGGCCTGGTGCGCGACCTCGAGGGGCAGGCGACGACGGACCTGTCACCCGCGGACATCGCCTTCCACGCCATCCGCGAGTACATGCCCGGCGACGATCCGCGCACCATCCACTGGAAGTCGACCGCCAAGTCCGGCGCGCTCATGGTCCGGCAGTTCGAGGACACCCGTCGCTCGCACCTCGTCGTCGCGCTCGGCATCGCCCGCGGTGAGTTCGCCGACGACGAGGAGTTCGAGCTCGCAGTCAGCGCGGCCGCCTCCCTCGGGGCGCGGGCGATCCGCGACGGCCGTGAGGTCTCGGTCGTGGTGTCGCAGCGCACGCCCGAGTTCGCGAAGCGTGCCGTGTACGCCGTGCGGACGCTCCCCACCGTCACGCCGACGCGCCTGCTCGACGACTTCGCCTCGGTCGGCCTCGCCGTCGCGTGCCTGCCGATCGCCGAGGTCTCCCGGATCGTCGGGAGCGACACCGAGGGCATCTCCGTCGCGTTCCTCGTGGTGGGGTCGACCGTCGGCCTGCCCGCGCTCCGACTCGCCGCCACGCGGTTCCCCGTCGGGGTGGAGGTCGTCGCGGTGATCTGCGAGCCCGAGGCCCAGCCGCGGTTCCTGCGCGTCGCGGGTCTGACGGTGATGACCATCGGCTACCTGGACGACCTCCGGCACGCCCTGCACCGATCGGCGTCGGCAGCATGAGCGCCGCACCCGTGACCAACCCGGCCCCGGCCGCGGACCGGGCGAGACGTTCGACCCGGCGTTCCGACCGGCGCGACGCACGGCGGCTCGTGCCGTTCCGGCTCGCAGGCGGCACACTGGCGGTCTGGCTATTGCTGGCCGTCGCGAGCACGTCCTGGTGGCCGGTGTACCGGGACGGCACGATGATCACCGCCGCGGTGACCGCGATCGTCATCGGGACGGTCGTCGCGCTCCTCGGCACCCTGTTCCGGCTCCCGACGGCCGTCGTGGCGGTCGCGACCGTCGCCGCCTTCACGCTCACCGGCGTCCCCGCTGCCGTGCCGAGTCAGGCCAACGGCCTGCTGCCCACCGGACGCGGACTCCTCGACCTCTTCGCCGGCGTCGCCCTCGGCTGGAAGCAGCTGGTGACCATCAGCCTGCCGGTGGGCTCCTACGAAGCGCTCCTCGTGCCCTACTTCGTGACGCTGCTCGTGGCGGCGGTGACCGCCGTGAGCGTGGCGACCCGCGCCTCCAAGCAGGAACTCGCGAGCATCCCGGCACTGGTGCTCTTCGCGGTGGGGGTCGTCGTCGGGCCGAGCCGACTCGACACGTCGATCGTGACGGCGGTCGTCCTGGTCGGCCTCGCCCTCGTCTGGGCGCTGACGGTGCGGCACGCGCGTCGCGCCGTCGCGGTGGCGGCCACCATTGGTGCACGCGTGCCGGTCGCGCGGTCGATCGTCCGCCCCGCCCTCGTGGGAACCGGCACCATCGTGGCCGCGGCGGTCGTCGCGACCGGACTCGGCCTGGTGGCACCTCCGTCGGGTGAGCGCACCGTCGCACGCACCGACGTCGTGAAGCCGTTCGACCCACGCGACTACGTCAGTCCGCTCAGCGGGTTCCGCGCCTACGAGGAGTCCACCGCCTCCGACGCGACCCAGCTCCGGGTGACCGGCCTGCCCGAGGGCGGGTTCGTCCGCATCGCGACGCTCGACACCTACGACGGCGTCGTCTACCGCGTCGGTGGGACCGATGGCTCCGCCGGCTCGGGCACCTTCGAACGGGTACCGACCGCGGTCGACGTCCGTGGCGTCCGGGGCACCACGGTCGACGTCGGCGTGACGGTCGACGGGTACCGCGGTGTGTGGCTGCCGACGGTCGGTGACCTGGAGCGCGTGGAGTTCACCGGGCAGGACGCCGACGACGAGCGCGGCGCCTTCTTCTACAACGGGTCGACCGGTACCGGCGCCGTGGTCGGCGGAGTGGAGGACGGCACCTCCTACGACCTGACGGCGGTGCTGCCCGACCAGCCGACGGAACGGCAGCTGGCCACCGCACGGCCGGGGAGCGCCGCCGTGCCCACCGCACGGGACGTCCCCGACGCCGTGCGCGACACCGTGGAGTCCACGACGAAGGACGTGTCGGCACCGGGTGCGAAGCTCCTCGCCGCGGTGCAGTCGCTGCAGCGGAACGGGTACGTCAGCCACGGTGTCGGCGACGACCGGCTGAGTCGGTCCGGTCACGGTGCCGACCGTGTCCAGGAGCTCCTCACCGCACCCCTGATGATCGGGGACCAGGAGCAGTACGCCGTGGCGGCTGCACTGATGGCGGACGAGATCGGGTTCCCGGCACGGGTCGTGATGGGCTTCACGGCCGGGGGAGACTCGGGCCGCGACGGCACCGCAGCGCGTGGCGGGACGACGACCTTCCGTGGGTCCGACGTCACGGCTCGCATCGAGGTGGACACCGCGCAGTGGGGATGGGTGATGCTCAACCCCAACCCCGAGGTGCGCGAGATCCCGAACGAGCAGCAGCAGACCCCGCAGCCGGTCACCCGACCGGAGACGGTGGTGCCGCCGCCCCCGGTCGACCGGCAGGACCAGGACCAGCAGACGCCGCCGGAGAGTGACCGGAACACGCCGCCGGTGCAGCCGCTCTGGCTCCAGATCCTGCTCGCGGTGCTGCCCTGGGCCCTCGGGACCCTCGGCGTGGTCGCGCTCGTCCTGCTGCCGTACGCCGTGATCGTGCTGCTGAAGCGACTGCGGCGCCGCCGACGGCGGAACGCCACCACGCCCCGCGGCCGCATCGTCGGCGCCTGGGACGAGTACCGCGACGCACTGCTCGACCGCGGGCACGACGTGCGGCAGGCAGCAACCCGACGCGAAGCCGTGGTCGGTGCACCGGGTGACGGCGGCACCGGACTGGCGGCGCTGGCCGACCGTGCGGTGTTCGGTCCGAGTGACGCCGACCAGACCACCGCCGACCGCATGTGGGCGGCGACCGACGACGCGATCGGTTCGCTCCGGACGGGGCGGACCCGGCGGGAGCGGTTCCGCACCGCCGTCTCGCTCCGGTCCCTGCGGGGAACGGGACGCCGTCCGACGGCACGGTCCCGTCGGAGGACCGACCGCCAGGCTGCGTCGGGGCGCGGCGACTACGATGTCCAGAGGCCGGACGAGCGTCGTGGACGGCCGAGTGAGGACAGAGGCACCACGTGATCAGATGCGAACACTGCGGATCAATGCTCCCGGACGGAGCGATCTTCTGCGGTGAGTGCGGTCGCGCGGTCACCGCCGCCGCGAGCCGTCGCCCGGTCGCGCCGACCCCCGTCGAACAGGCACCGCCGCCACCGTTGCAGCAGCCCGACGCCCACGGCCGACGGTCCGACCCGGCTTCCGACGCCTGGTTGCCCGAAGCCACGCTCGATCCCGCCACGCGTGCGTGGCTCACCGGTGCCGACCGTCGCGGCACCGAACCGCCGGCACCCGTGCCGGTGCAGCGTCCCGATGACTTCGCGCCGCGCCAGGCCCCCTCCCATGTGCACGGTGCCGGCTCCGGGCTCGAGGACTGGTCGGGTGCGCCGGGCGAGTCCGAGCCTCCCCTCGACCCCGACGCGTACCCGTCCGAACCCCTCGATGCCGACGACCCCGAGCGCACCCGCATCGCCCCGGCTCCCGGTCGCCCCGAGACGCCCGAGGACCCGATCCGCGATGCTGCGTCGTCGGTCTCGGACCAGGCGGCGCGACAGCCCGTCGAGCCCCAGCCCGTCATGCCCCAGCCCGTCGAGCCGCCGCCCGCTGCCGAGCCCTCCGTGCCGGTGTGGGCACCGCCAGCTGCCACCGCACCCCCGGCGGCACCCGCCGGTCCGTCCTGGTGGGTCGGTCGCGGTACCCCGGCTGCCGAGGCGCCCGCCGAGCCGGTCGTCCCGCCGATGCCGGGAGCACCCGCCGAACCTGCTCCCGAGCAGGATGCTGCGGCTCCTGCCCCCGACGAACTCGGCGCGCAGGAAGCCCAGAACGCACAGGACGCCCAGGAACCCCGGGACGCACAGAGCGCCCGGGACGACGCACAGGCTGCCCTGGGCGACTCCGAGCCGGAGCCCGACGAAGCGATCGTGGCCGCGTCGGAGACGAGCGCCACCGACGACCAGCCGCCCGTCGTGTCGCCCCCGCAGCCCGGGGACACCGCCGTGGTCGAGCCGCTGATCGACCGTCGACCGCCCCGTCCGGCCCCGCTCGTCACCCCGGGCATGCACGAGACGACCATCTGCCACGTCTGCGGCAACCGGCTCGAACCCGACGACATCTTCTGCGGCGAGTGCGGAGCCGTCCGTCCGGCGGTCACCGCGGCCTTCACCGGCCCGGTCATGCCGCTGCCGATGACCCGACCCGACTGGGCAGCCGAGGAGCCCGACAGCACGCAGGCCCCCGACGCGGGCAACGAGCCGGACGAGCCGGACGAGCCCGACGCGGGTTCCGCCGAGCCCGCGGGTCCGAACGAGTCCGACGAGCGCGCTGCAGGCGACGAGCCGGACGACGAGATCCCGGTGGACGATGAGTCCCTCCGCGCCGAGGTCGAGCAGTCCGATGCCGGTCGACGTCCCCGCGGAGCGCACGCTGCACCGGTGACCGAGCCCGAGCCGCCGACCGAGGCGTCCGCCGTGCCGCGCACGCCGATCCCGCCGGTGCCCGGTTCCGCCACCGTCCCCTCCTCGGCACCGTCCGCCGACACCGCCGGCGTGCCCTCCGCTGCACCGCTGCCCCCGATCCCGGGAGCGACCGGACCCGCGCTGCCGCTCCCGCCCGTCGACCGGTCGGAGTCGCCCGCAGCGGCCGGCGCGCTCGACGACCTCGACGAGGACGTCGACGAGACCCGCATCGTCGCGAAGACCCCGACGCGGGCACCGTTCGTGCTGCACTTCAGCACGGGTGAGCGGCTCGGCGTCCACGGCACGGGCCTGCTCGGCCGGCTGCCGCGACCGCAGCCGGGGGAGCGCTACGACGACCTGCTGACCGTGCACGACCCGGGCAAGTCCGTGTCGAAGACGCACCTCGAGCTCGGCCGCGACGGCGACGACCTGTGGGTCTCCGACCGGTTCTCCGGCAACGGCACGGTCGTCCGGCACATCGACGGATCGATCCGCCGCTGCGAGCCCGGTCGCCGGTACCGCGTCGAGCGTGGTGCCCGCGTCGACATCGGTGAGCAGTTCTTCCTGGTGCAGTAGGCGACTTCTCCACAGATCGGGTCCCGGGCCAGCGCTGAGCTGCTCGTTCCTGGTGCGATGGGGTCATGTCCCGGTTCACCGCACGTTGCGTGATCGTGGGGGCCGCGGTCGCGCTCGTCGTGGCCGGGGTCCTCGCGCCGATCAGCGGCACAGGGCAGGGCGTCCTGCTCGGTGCGGGTGCGTGCTGCGCGCTGGTCGACGTGGTGCTGCACCGCTCGTCCTCGTCGGACCCGGACCCGGACCCGGACCCGGTCGCGGTCGTCGCTCCGCGCGGACCCGACCAGCCCGCCGAGCCAGAACCGCTCAGTGCGCCGGAAACGCTGGTGGGCGCCGTTCCCGAGGACGGCGACGGCACGCAGGCACTCGTCCTCGGGCACGGTCCGGGCGGCCGCGTACTCCGGGTCGACGCCGCGTCCCACGTCGTGGTCGTCGGTGCCGGAGCACTCGCCGTCGCGGTGTTCCGCGGGCTCGCCGAGCAGCTCCGAGCCGCTGCCGCCCACACCGACGAGGACCTGCGCTGGGCCGCTGCTCCCGAGGTCCTCGACGCCGTGGGGACCAGCAGCGCCGATCCAGCCCCGAGCGCCCGGTCAGCGAGCACCCGGGCAGCGAGCAGCCTGTCAGTGCACGCCCTGCCGTCGGGGACCTCGGTCGCTGTGCGGATGGGGGCCGACGGCCGACCGCACGGCTCCGTGGTGCTCGTGGCCGGACTCGGATCGGCGCCTCGTCAGCGGGACGTCACCGTCGAGGTCTCACGGTACGGCTGCTCCGTCCGACGACCCGACGACCACGCGGTCGTCCGGGCGTCCCCGGCGCTGCCGGTCCTCGTCCCCGACCCCGTGAGCGCCGATCGATGACCAGCCCCGAGCGATGACCAGCGCCGTCCCTTGACCGGCGCCGAGCAACGATCAGCGCAACCCCGCGTCGACCCGCACCGCGCCGAGCAATGATCAGCGCAACCCTGCGCCGACCCGCACCGCGCCGACGGGCATGCCACCGCCGAGCACCCGCTCACCGGTCGCCTCGAGCACCTCGGCCACCCCGTCCGACGCGACGAGTCCGTTCCGCTCGAGCAGCGCCAGGGCCGCCAGGGTGCCGGCCCGCTGCGAGCCGTCGAGCACCTTCACGGCCACGGCGGCGCCTCCGGGCAACCCCATGACCATGACGCCCTCGGCACCGAGCTTCGCCAGCACCTGCAGTCGCTCGATGGTGACCGTGTTCGCGCGTCCGACGCCGTCGATCGCCCACGGGTGCGCCAGGACCGCGTCGGTCAGGGCAGCGGAGTCGTCGTCGGCCCGTGCCACGACACCGGCGAACCCGCGTGCCAACCCCGTCAGGGTGAGCGGGAACACGGGGGCGCCGCATCCGTCCGTACCGACCAGGTCGACGGTTTCGTGCGTGTACTCCTCGACCACGGCACGCACCCGCTGCTGCAACGGGTGCTCGATGTCGAGGTACGTGGCTTCGTCCCAGCCGTTCACCCGGCAGGCCGCGAGCATGCCGGCGTGCTTGCCGGAGCAGTTCATCGCCAGTCGGCGGGGGCCGTCCATCGTCCGGGCGGTCCCGCGGTCGAAGGGCATGTCGGGCGGGCAGCCGAGGTCGGCCTCGACGTGGTCGAAGGACTCGAGCATGTGCAGGGCGAGCGCCTGGTGGGCCGCGGTGCCGGCGTGGCTCGCGGTGGTGAGGACGAGTTCCTCGTCGGAGAACAGTGCACCGGCACGTCGGACGGCCAGGGCCTGGAACGGCTTCATGGTGGAACGCGGGTAGATGCTCGCGGTCACGTCGCCCACGGAGTCGATCACGGTGCCGCTCGCGTCGACGACGACGCCGGCGCCGACGTGCCGGCTCTCGTCGAACCCTGAGCGTTCGAGCACCGCCAGCTCGACGGAACCGTCGGCGGTGAGAGGATGGCGATCACTGCGGACTTCGGGGCTCACCGTCATGCCGCCATGCTAGCCAAGGCGAAGGGGCGCACCCGTGCACGACCACTCCTACGAGGTCTCCGTCAGCTGGACCGGCGACCGCGGGACCGGCACCTCCGGGTACCGCGACTACGGCCGCGAACACGTGGTCTCCGCGACCGGCAAGCCCGACGTCCCCGGCTCCGCCGACCCGACGTTCCGCGGGGACCGTGACCGCTGGAACCCCGAGGAGATGGTGGTCGCGGCGCTGGCCCAGTGCCACATGCTCAGCTACCTGCACGTCGCGGTGACGAAGGGCTTCACCGTCGTCGACTACCAGGACACCGCGACCGCGTCGCTCCGCCTGAACCGCGACGGTTCGGGTGAACTGACCGAGGCGACCCTGCACCCGGTCGTCACCATCCTCGAAGCCGACCGGGCCGCGGACGCCGAAGCAGCACACGTCACCGCGAACGAGCTCTGCTTCATCGCGCGGTCCGTGGCGTTCCCGGTGCACCACGAGCCGCAGCTGGTCGTCCGACCTGCGTCATTGGCAGGGGACTCTTCGACAGGTGGGGCAGACTAGGTCCTCGTGAAGCGTCTCCGCCTGCTCCCGATCGCCATCGTCCCCGCCGTCGTGCTGGGACTCGCCGCCTGCTCCGGCTCCGGTTCGAACGGGTCCTCGGCTTCGCCGACCCCGTCGGCCAGTGCCACGGCCTCGGCGATCACCTCCTGCCCCGACCCGGGCAAGTCGTCCGATGCCATCAAGGCGACCGGGTCGTTCGGCGGACCGAAGGCCCCGACCGTGAAGTTCTCGTCCGGCCTGTCCGCGAAGACGCCGCAGGCCACCCGCCTCGTGAAGGGCAAGGGCGCGGCGCTCGACGAGGGCGACTACGCGCAGGTCTCCTACAGCGTGTACGAGGCTTCGGACGCCAAGAAGCTCGGCACCGTCGGCTTCGACGAGGGCAACCCGCAGGTGCTCTCCGTCGGCGGATCAGGCTTCGGTGCGCTCCTCGCCTGCTCGAAGGTGGGCGACCGCGTCGCCGCGGTCGGACAGTCCTCCGCACTCGGCTTCAACACCGGCGGCGAGATCGTCGTGGTCGCCGACGTCGTCGCACAGACCCCGACCAAGGCGACCGGCACCCCGCAGGACCAGGACCCGGGCCTGCCCACGGTCAAGGACAAGGCCTCGGGCGAGCCGGAGATCACGGTCCCCGACGGCGTCAAGGCGCCCACGAAGACCACGGTCGAGGTGCTCAAGCAGGGCGACGGCACCGAGATCGCCGACGGCGACACCGCACTCGTGCAGTACAAGGGCGTCGTCTACGACACCGGCAAGGAGTTCGACTCCTCGTGGTCGAAGGGTGTCCCCACCACCTTCACCGTGTCGGAGAGCGCGCTCATCAAGGGCTTCGTCACCGGGCTCGTCGGGCAGAAGGTCGGCTCGCAGGTCCTGATCGTCGCCACGCCGGAGGACGCCTACGGCGCGAACCCGCAGGAGGGCTCGGGCATCCCGAAGAACGCCACGCTCGTCTTCGTGGTCGACATCCTCGCCAAGGGCTGACCGTGACGGACGGCCGCCTCGGCACCACCGGTCCGGACCGTCGGCGGATCGTCGTCCTCGGTAGCACCGGCTCGATCGGCACCCAGGCGCTCGACGTGGTCGCCCGCAACCCCGACCGGTTCGAGGTCGTCGGGCTCACCGCCGGCAGCAACCGCGACCTCGTCGCCGAGCAGGCCGCTCGGTTCGGCGTCCGCGACACGGCGTTCGGCGCGGCCGACTCGGAGCAGCTCGTCCGGAGCGTCGAGGCCGACGTCGTCCTGAACGGCATCACCGGCTCGGTCGGCCTCGGCCCGACGCTCGCGGCCCTCGAGACCGGTGCCGTGCTCGCCCTCGCGAACAAGGAGAGCCTGATCGTCGGCGGCTCCCTCGTGCAGCACGCCGCGGCGCCCGGGCAGATCGTGCCCGTGGACAGCGAGCACTCCGCCATCGCGCAGGCGCTGCGCTCCGGCGCCGACGCCGAGGTGCAGCGGCTCGTCCTGACGGCGAGTGGCGGTCCGTTCCGTGGGCGCACCCGCGAACAGCTCCGTGACGTCACCCCCGCCCAGGCACTGGCGCACCCGACCTGGGACATGGGTCTCGTCGTCACGACGAACTCCGCGACCCTGGTCAACAAGGGGCTCGAGGTCATCGAGGCCCACCTGCTCTTCGACGTGCCGTACGACCGCATCGACGTCACCGTGCACGCGCAGTCGATCGTGCACTCCATGGTCGAGTTCGTCGACGGTTCCACCATCGCCCAGGCGTCGCCGCCGGACATGCGGCTGCCGATCGCGCTCGGCCTGGCCTGGCCGGACCGGGTGCCCGGCGTCGGCGTGCCGCTCGACTGGACGACCGCGAGCACGTGGACGTTCGAGCCGCTCGACCAGGACGCCTTCGGCGCCGTCGCCCTCGCCAAGCGGGTGGGTGAGCTGGGCGGCACGTTCCCGGCCGTGTTCAACGCCGCGAACGAGCAGGCCGTCGCCGCGTTCCACGCTGGTGCGATCGGTTTCCTCGACATCGTCGACACGGTCGAGCGCGTCGTCGAGGAGCACACCGCGGGGGAGCCGTCACTCGACGGCGTGCTCGCCGCGGAGCAGTGGGCCCGCACCGCTGCGGACCGCGCGCTGACCCGCTGACGCGAGTCGCGCCTCCCGTCCGACGCGGAGGCGGCAGATCGCGGACGTGACGCACAGGCCTGGAGGCCCAGCTCGCCTCTCAGACGGCGCTCGGCTCCGTCATGGAATCAGTCCCGTACTCTTTCCCGGTGACCGTCGAATCCGTCCTGCTCTTCGTCCTCGGCGTGGTCGTCTTCATCATCGGCCTGCTGGTCTCGATCGGACTCCACGAGCTGGGGCACCTGTCCTTCGCGAAGCTCTTCAACGTCAAGGTGACGCAGTACTCGCTGGGCTTCGGCAAGGCGATGTGGTCGTTCAAGCGGGGTGAGACCGAGTACGGGATCCGCCCTATCCTGCTCGGTGGGTACATCTCGATGGTCGGCATGCTCAAGCCGCGCGCCTCGGGCCGGGCGAACGCCATCACGAACACCGGCATGTACGGCGCGTTCGTGCAGGACGCCCGCCAGGCCAGCGCCGAGCAGATCGCGGACTCCGGCGGTGACGACTCCCGCGCCTTCTACCGCCTGACGCCGTGGAAGCGGATCATCGTGATGGTCGCAGGCCCGGCCATGAACCTGGTGATCGGCATCGTGCTGTTCGGTGTGCTGCTGTGCGGGTTCGGGGCACCGACGACGACCTTCACGTCGAGCGTGGGGTGCGTGCTGCCGAACAGCCGGACGACCGAGTGCTCGCCCGGCGACGCGGTGTCCCCGGCGAAGCAGGCGGGCATCGAGTCCGGCGACGTCGTGCTCTCGGTGAACGGTGAGCAGGACCCCACCATCAGCCGCGTCTCCGAGGTCTTCCAGGAGTCCGCCGGTGAGCAGGTCACCGTGGTCGTCGAGCGCGACGGTGCCCGCAAGACCCTCGAGATCACCCCGACGACCGCCACCCGCGACGTCTACGACGCCGAGGGCAAGGTCGTCAAGAACGACGACGGCACCACGAAGACCCAGCGCGTCGGCGTGGTCGGCGTCAGCATCGGGCAGTCCCTGGTGCGGCAGTCCCCGGCCGAGGTGCTGCCGGCGACCGGTGCCCAGATCGCGGCGTCCGCGCACCTGATCATCGACCTGCCGCAGCGCCTGGTCGCCGTGTGGAACGCCGCGTTCGGTGCCCAGGAGCGGTCACAGGACAGCCCCGTGTCGGTGGTGGGCGTGGGCCGTGCGATCGGCGAGGTCTCGTCGATGAGCGGCGTCCCCGTGGTCGACAAGGCGTACACGATCCTCGGGCTGCTGGCTTCGCTCAACATCGGCCTGTTCGTGCTGAACATGGTGCCGCTGCTGCCGCTCGACGGCGGACACATCGCTGGTGCGCTCTGGGAAGCGATCAAGCGACGGTCGTTCAAGCTCGTCGGCAAGGCGGACCCGGGGCCCATCGACCTGGCGAAGACGATGCCCCTGACGATGGTCGTCGTGGTGCTGTTGGCAGGGATGAGCGCGCTGCTGATCTACGCCGACATCGTGCGGCCGGTGAACCTGTTCGGGTAGTCGCTCCGGCGCTACGCTCAGCGGATGACCACAGCCGCCCCGAACCCTCCCGAGGTTCGCACCGTCGAGCGCCAGGGCCTCGACGTCATCGCCGAGTCCGATCGGAAGGGCACCCCACGGGGACTGTTCTGGCCGTGGTTCGCCGCGAACATCTCCGTCCTCGGCATCGCCTACGGGGCGTTCGTCATCGGGTTCGGCATCTCCTTCTGGCAGGCCACCGCCGTCTCGGTCGTCGGGGTGGTGTTCTCGTTCCTGCTGTGCGGCGTGGTCGCGATCGCCGGCAAGCGGGGGTCGGCGCCGACGATGGTGCTGAGCCGTGCGGCGTTCGGCGTGCGGGGCAACCGGGTGCCCTCGTTCCTCAGCTGGATCCTCACCGTCGGGTGGGAGACCTCGCTCGCCGCACTGGCGGTCCTGGCGACCTCGACGGTCTTCACCGAGCTCGGCTGGGACGGCGGGGTGCTGACGAAGGTCGTCGCGCTGGTCGTCGTCGCCGCGCTCGTGGTCGGGGCCGGCGTCGCGGGCTTCGACGTGATCATGCGCCTGCAGACCTGGATCACGGTCATCACGGGGGTGCTCACCGTCGTCTACATCGTGCTCGCGGTGCCCTCCATCGACTTCGCCGCGATCGCCGCGATGCCGTCCGGCAGCGGTCAGCAGGTCATCGGGGCCCTGGTCCTGGTGATGACCGGCTTCGGCCTCGGCTGGGTGAACGCTGCTGCCGACTACTCCCGGTACCTGCCGCGGGCCGCGTCCACCGGTGGGGTCGTCGGGTGGACGACCTTCGGCGGCGCACTGGCCCCGGCGATCCTCGTGGTCTTCGGCGTCCTGCTCGCCGGGTCGTCGCCGGACCTGAACGCCGCCATCCAGGACGACCCGATCGGCGCGCTCACCACCATCCTGCCGATCTGGTTCCTCATCCCGTTCGCGATCGTGGCGATCCTCGGGCTCGTCGGGGGAGCGGTCCTCGACATCTACTCGTCGGGCCTCGCGCTGCTGAGCGTCGGCGTGAAGATCCCGCGGCCGGTCGCCGCCGGGGTCGACGGCGTGTTCATGGTGGCGGGGGCGATCTACATCGCCTTCTTCGCGACCAGCTTCGCGAAGCCGTTCCAGGCGTTCCTGATCACCCTCGGCGTGCCGATCGCGGTGTGGGCCGGCATCTTCGTCGCCGACGTCCTGCTGCGTCGTCGCGCCTACGCAGAGGCCGAGCTCGACGACCGCCGCGGCCGGTACGGTGACGTCCGGTGGGGCGCGATCGCCCTGGTCGTCGTCGGCACTGCGCTCGGGTGGGGCCTCGTCACGCTGGCGTCACCCACGTGGTTGACCTGGCAGGGCTACCTGCTCGGCCCGTTCGGCCTCGGCGGACGCGAGGGGCCCTGGGCCTACGCGAACCTCGGCGTCCTCGTCGCCCTGGTCGTCGGGTTCCTCGGCACGCTGCTGTTCGCGCGCGGCTCGATCCGCCGTCAGGAAGCACTCGCCACCCCGGACGACCTGCGATGAGCGCGGAGATCCCCGACGACGCCTGGCTCGTCGTCATCGACATGCAGCAGGTCTTCACCGGCGAGAACCCGTGGGCCGCCCCGCGGTACGACCACGCCGGCGCCGGTATCGAGCGGCTCCTCCCGCGGTTCACGGGCCGCACGGTGTTCACCCGCTTCGTGGCACCGGCGGAGCCGGAGGGTGCGTGGGTGCCCTACTACCGTGACTGGCCCTTCGCACTGGTGCCGGACGCCGACCCGCTGTACGCGCTCACCGAGCCGTTCGCGTCGGCCGCCGCGGACCGGAACGACCCCGTCGTGACGGAACCGACCTTCGCCAAGTGGGGGACGAGCCTCCAGGCCGTCGTCGGCGACCACCCGCACCTGGTGCTCACGGGGGTGTCGACCGACTGCTGCGTGCTGTCGACCGCGCTGGCCGCGGCCGACGCCGGTGCAACGGTGACCGTCGTGGCGGACGCCTGCGCCGGTGGGACCGACGAGGACCACGACCGCGCGCTCGCGGTGATGCGGCTCTACGCCCCGCTCATCACGGTCGTCGACTCGGTCAGGGAGCTCTGAACGGACGCACGGGGACCGGACCCGGCACGGTCAGACCGAGCGCGTAGAGTGCTCACGTGCCCGCAGTCAACCTCGGTATGCCCAAGTCCCCCGAAACCCTCGCTCCGCGTCGCAAGTCGCGGCAGATCCGGGTCGGCAAGGTGCTCGTGGGCGGCGACGCCCCGGTGTCCGTGCAGTCGATGACCACGACGCAGACCACCAACATCAACGCGACGCTGCAGCAGATCGCCGAACTCACGGCCTCGGGCTGCGACATCGTCCGGGTTGCCGTGCCCACGCAGGACGACGCCGACGCGCTGGCGATCATCGCGAAGAAGTCGCAGATCCCCGTGATCGCCGACATCCACTTCCAGCCGAAGTACGTCTTCCAGGCGATCGACGCCGGCTGTGCCGCCGTCCGCGTCAACCCGGGCAACATCCGCAAGTTCGACGACCAGGTCGGCGCGATCGCCAAGGCCGCCAAGGACGCCGGCGTCTCGCTCCGCATCGGCGTGAACGCGGGGTCGCTCGAGCCGAGCCTGCTGCAGAAGTACGGCAAGGCCACCCCCGAGGCGCTCGTCGAGTCCGCGGTGTGGGAAGCCTCCCTGTTCGAGGAGCACGACTTCCACGACTTCAAGATCTCGGTCAAGCACAACGACCCGATCGTGATGGTCAAGGCCTACCGGCAGCTCGCCGCCGCCGGTGACTGGCCGCTGCACCTCGGCGTGACCGAGGCCGGCCCGGAGTTCCAGGGCACGATCAAGAGCGCCACCGCGTTCGGCATCCTGCTGGCCGAGGGCATCGGTGACACCATCCGCGTGTCGCTCTCCGCCCCGCCCGCGCAAGAGGTCAAGGTCGGCCTGCAGATCCTGCAGTCGCTCAACCTGCGCGAGCGCAAGCTCGAGATCGTCTCCTGCCCGAGCTGCGGTCGCGCGCAGGTCGACGTCTACCAGCTCGCGAACGACGTCACGAAGGGGCTCGAGGGCATGACCGTCCCGCTCCGCGTCGCCGTCATGGGCTGCGTCGTGAACGGCCCGGGCGAGGCGCGCGAGGCCGATCTCGGCGTCGCCTCGGGCAACGGCAAGGGGCAGATCTTCGTCAAGGGCCAGGTCGTCAAGACCGTGCCCGAGGCCGAGATCGTCCAGACGCTCATCAACGAGGCGAACCGCATCGCGGACGAGATGGGTCCGGCCGCCGCCACCGGCACGCCCCAGGTGATCATGGCGCCGTAGGCGCGACCACCCCTTCGGACCGGAGGCCCGGTGCCAGCTGGCACCGGGCCTCCGGTCCGTCCTCGGGCGGCGCTGGCGCTGGCGCCAGCGCCGGTCGGCACGGTGCGTGCTTCGCGGTTCCGTGCCGGGTTGATCGCCCGGTGCGATCCTGCAGGCGCGCACGGAGCGGCTGGTGCCGCACCGGCCGATGAATCTCGCACGGTGCGGCTCTGCTCCGCGTCGCCGGCGGCGCCCGAAGCGCGCGCGACACACCGCGGACCGGCCCGGAGGCCCGCTGCGGCTGCTCGACGCGCGTCCCCTCCGCACGGTGCGGACTTCGCGAGCGGCCGCCGGGTTGATCGCCCGGTGCGAGCCTGCAGGCGCGCACGCAGCGGCTGGTGCCGCACCGGCCGACGAACCTCGCACGGTGCGGCTCCGCTCCGCGTCGCCGGCGGCGCCCGCGACGCGCGTGCCGGACCGGGGCCCGGCCCGGAGGCCCGTTGCGGCTGCTCGACGTGCGTCCCCTCCGCACGGTGCGGACTTCGCGAGCGGCCGCCGCGTTGATCGCCCGGTGCGAGCGTGCAGGCGCGCACGCAGCGGCTGCCGCCCCACGGGCCAGCGAACCTCGCACCGTGCCGAACGGCGCCGCTCGCGCCCAGCGGCGGGCACACCGCAGGGAACCCGCGCCCTCGGCCCGCCGCCACTAGGCTTGCCCCGTGGTCACACGGCTTTCGCATCTGTTCCTCCGTACGCTCCGCGACGACCCCTCCGACGCCGAGGTGACGAGCCACAAGCTGCTCGTCCGCGCCGGGTACGTCCGTCGCCAGTCCCCGGGGATCTTCGCCTGGCTGCCGCTCGGCCTCCGGGTGCGCGCCAAGATCGAGGCGATCATCCGCGACGAGATGGTCGCAGCCGGTGCGCAGGAGGTCCTGCTGCCCGCGCTCCTGCCGCGTGAGCCGTACGAGGCCACGAACCGCTGGACCGAGTACGGCGACGGCATGTTCCGCCTGCAGGACCGCAAGGGTTCCGACTACCTGCTCGCACCCACGCACGAGGAGATGTTCGCGCTCCTGGTGAAGGACCTGTACTCGTCCTACAAGGACCTGCCGGTCACGCTGTTCCAGATCCAGGACAAGTACCGCGACGAGGCCCGGCCCCGCGCCGGACTCCTGCGCGGCCGCGAGTTCACCATGAAGGACGCGTACTCGTTCGACCTGACCGACGAGGGCCTCGAGCGCAGCTACCAGGTCATGCGCGACGCGTACGAGAAGATCTTCGCCCGCCTCGGGCTCGACTACGTCATCGTCAAGGCCGACGCCGGCGCGATGGGCGGCTCCAAGTCCGAGGAGTTCCTGCACCCGATCGGCGTCGGCGAGGACACCTTCGTCCGCAGTGCCGGCGGCTACGCGGCCAACGTCGAGGCGTACGTCACCCCCGTCCCCGAGTCGCTGCCGATCGAGGGCCAGCCCGAGCCCGTGCTGCTGCCCGCCTCGGACACCCCGACGATCGACACGCTCGTCGCCCACGCGAACCAGGTCGCGCCGCGCGAGGGTGCCCCGTGGACCGCGGCCGACACGCTGAAGAACGTCGTCCTG
Organism: Curtobacterium flaccumfaciens; assembly: GCF_013359815.1. Lineage (GTDB taxonomy): Bacteria > Actinomycetota > Actinomycetes > Actinomycetales > Microbacteriaceae > Curtobacterium > Curtobacterium flaccumfaciens. The sequence continues at coordinate 68,345 of NZ_JABMCF010000031.1, forward strand.
GCGCTCACCCACCTCGACGGCACGCGCGAGGTCGTGGTCGTCGGGCTGCCCGGTGACCGCGACGTCGACCTGAAGCGCGCCGAGGTGTCGTTCGCCCCGGCCGAGGTCGAGGCCGCCGGCGACGACGACTTCAAGAAGCACCGTGGCCTGGTGAAGGGCTACATCGGCCCGCAGGTCCTCGGCGCCGACAGCGCCACCGGCCTCCGCTACTTCGTCGACCCGCGTGTGGTCGACGGCACGAGCTGGATCACCGGCGCCAACGAACGCGGCGTGCACGTGTCCGGCCTCGTCGCCGGCCGTGACTTCGTGGCCGACGGTGTCGTCGAGGTCTCCGACGTCCGCGCCGGTGACCCGTCCCCGGACGGCTCCGGCCCGCTCGAGACCGCGCGCGGCATGGAGATCGGGCACGTCTTCCAGCTCGGCCGGAAGTACGCCGAGGCGCTCGGTCTCAAGGTGCAGGACGAGAACGGCAAGCTCGCGACGGTCACGATGGGCTCGTACGGCATCGGCGTGACCCGCATCCTCGCCATCCTGGCCGAGTCCCACAACGACGAGAAGGGCCTGGTCTGGCCGAAGAACGTCGCGCCGTTCGACGTGCACATCGTCGCCACCGGCCGTGACCAGGTCGCCTACGAGCTGGCGGCCTCCGTCGTCGCCGAGCTCGAGGGCGAGCGGTTCGACGTGCTGTACGACGACCGCCCCAAGGTCTCGCCCGGCGTGAAGCTCCGCGACGCCGAGCTGCTCGGCATGCCGATCGTCGTCGTCGCCGGTCGCGGCGCCGCCGAGGGCGTCGTCGAGCTGTGGGACCGCGCGACCGGCGACCGCCGCGACGTGCCGGTGGCCGAGCTGCTCGACGCGGTCCGCGCGATCTAGACGCGACCCCTGACGGACGGGCGCGCCCCGCTCAGCGGTGACGCGCCAGCGTCACGCGGGGCGCGCCGACCGAGCCTGCGAGGGAGGGGTGCGACGCCGCCACGGGCCTCCTGTCCGCCTCCTGGTTCTGGGGTACGCTTGTGGCCGACTTCTGCGCAGTTCCACCCCGCAGGAGCGACTCATCTGAATACGGAGGCACCTCGGTGAAGATCGATCTCGCAGTCCTGCGACTCATGGAGCGCGAGCGGGAGATCCCGTTCGACGAGCTCGTCCAGATCATCGAATCTGCCATCCTGACCGCCTACCAGAAGCACGCCGACGAGAACGGCGAGCCGGCCCACGCGCAGTCGCGTGTGGAGCTCGACCGCAAGTCCGGCGAGGTCAGCGTCTACGTCCCCGAGCTCGACGACGAGGGCACCGTCATCGGTGAAGCCGTCGACCAGCCGAGCGACTTCGGACGCATCGCGGCCTTCGCAGCGAAGCAGGTCATCAACCAGCGCCTGCGCGACATCGGCGACGACAAGATCCTCGGCGAGTTCCGCGGCAAGGAAGGCGACATCGTCGCGGGCGTGGTCCAGCAGGGCCCGAACCCGAAGATGGTGCACGTCGACCTCGGCACGATCGAGGCGATCCTGCCGCCCGAAGAGCAGGTGCCGGGGGAGTCGTACAAGCACGGCTCCCGCATCCGCGTCTACGTGACGAGCGTCGCCCGTGGCAACAAGGGCCCGCAGATCATCGTGTCGCGCACGCACCCGGGCCTCGTCCGGAAGCTCTTCGCACTCGAGGTCCCGGAGATCGCGTCCGGTGTCGTCGAGATCACCTCGCTCGCCCGCGAGGCCGGCCACCGCACGAAGATCGCCGTCAAGGCGAACGAGCCCGGCGTGAACGCGAAGGGTGCCTGCATCGGCGAGCTCGGCGCACGTGTCCGGGCCGTCACGAACGAGCTCGGTGCCGAGAAGATCGACATCGTCGACTACTCGTCCGACCTCGCATCGTTCGTCGCGAGCGCCCTGTCGCCGGCCAAGGTGACGAGCGCGTTCGTGCTCGACGCCTCGACGAAGGCCGTCCGCGCGCTCGTGCCGGACTACCAGCTGTCGCTCGCGATCGGCAAGGAGGGGCAGAACGCCCGTCTCGCCGCGAAGCTCACCGGTGCCCGCATCGACATCCAGCCGGACTCCATCCTGGACGGCGAGGACTAGGACGATTTCGCTCCCGGCGCGCCCTGCGAGGGCGCGCCGGATCGCGCACGTCCGAGGCAAGGAGTAGAGTGGTTCCCGTCAGAACGTGCATCGGCAGTCGTCGTCGCGCTTCCCGATCCTCCCTCCTCCGAGTCGTCGCCCTGAGCGATGGCCGTGTCGTGGCGGATCCGAAGGCAGTCATGCCGGGCCGGGGAGCGTGGCTCACACCGACCGTCGATGCCTACGATCTGGCCGTCAAGCGCAGGGCTTTCCGCCGTGCGCTCCGGTTGGATCGCGATCCCGACACGTCCGCGGTGCTCGACCACATCGTCGGTCTCCCACAGGAACCGGCCGAGCGCCCGGACATGACAGAACAGGCTGAACGGCTTATGGACAACTGATGAGCGGCTCGAAATGAGACCCGTCATCCATTGAGTCCTGCCCCTTCACGGGGTGGGACCCGTGAAGGAGAACAGTGGCTAAACCACGCGTACACGAGATCGCAAGCGAACTCGGCGTCGACAGCAAGACCGCACTCGAGAAGCTCAAGGAGCTCGGCGAGTTCGTCCGGGGTGCCAGCTCGAGCATCGAGCCCCCCGTGGCACGGAAGCTCCGTGCCGCCCTCCAGGCAGACGGCGCCCCCGCGGCGAAGCCCGCCGCCTCGGCGTCCGCGCCGAGCGCACCCGCCAAGGCCAGCGCGCCGAAGTCGAGTGCACCCAAGCCCGGCGGCCCCCGTCCGGGTCCGGCTCGTCCGGCACCGGCTCCCGAGCCCGAGGCCCCGGCAGCACCCGCTGCCGACGTCCCCGCGCCGGCCGCCCCGAAGTCCGTCGCCCAGCGACAGGCCGAGGCAGAGGCTGCGCAGAAGGCCCGTGCCGAGAAGCAGGCCGCTGAGAAGCAGGCCGCCGAGCAGGCAGGCGGGTCGACCGACGCTGCTCCGAAGTCCGACGCCGTGAAGCCGGGCACCAGCCCGAAGGCTCCCGCGGCAGCCGGTCCGAAGCCGGGTGGCCCCAAGCCCGGTGCACGTCCGGGCAACAACCCGTACTCGTCGAACCAGGGCATGGGCTCGCGCCCGCCGCGCCCCGGCAACAACCCGTACTCGTCCAACCAGGGCATGGGCCAGCGCCCGGCCGCCGGCGCAGCCGGTGGCGGTGGCATCCCGCGTCCGCAGCCCCCGCGTCCGGGCACGCCCCGTCCGGGTGCTCCGCGTCCGGGTGGTCCCGGTCAGGGCAACCGTCCCAACGGCTTCGGGCAGCGCCCGGGCCAGGGTGGTGGCCGTGGCGGCCCCGGTGCCCGTCCGGGTGCCGGCGGCGGTGCCGGTGGCGGCTTCCCGCGTCCGGCCTTCAGCGGCCCGCGTCCCGCCGGTGGCGGTGGCCGTGGTCGTGGCCCCGGTGGTGGTACCGCCGGTGCGTTCGGTCGCGGTGGCGGCAAGAGCCGTGCCCGCAAGTCGAAGCGGACGAAGCGCGCCGAGTACGAGATGCGTCAGGCCCCGTCGCTCGGCGGTGTGCAGGTCCCTCGCGGCGACGGCAACACGGTCGTCCGACTCCGTCGTGGTGCGAGCATCTCGGACTTCGCGGACAAGATCGACGCCATGCCCGGCAACCTCGTGACGGTGCTGTTCCACCTCGGTGAGATGGCGACCGCGACCGAGTCGCTGGACGAGGCCACGTTCGAGGTCCTCGGTGACGAGCTGGGCTACAAGATCCAGATCGTCTCGCCCGAGGACGAGGACAAGGAGCTCCTCGAGGGCTTCGACATCGACCTCGACGCAGAACTCGAGGACGAAGACGACGACGTGCTGCAGCAGCGGCCGCCGGTGGTCACCGTCATGGGTCACGTCGACCACGGCAAGACCCGCCTCCTCGACGCGATCCGCAACTCGAAGGTCGTCGAGGGCGAGGCCGGTGGCATCACCCAGCACATCGGTGCGTACCAGATCGTCGCGCAGCACGAGGGCATCGACCGCCCGATCACCTTCATCGACACCCCGGGTCACGAGGCCTTCACGGCCATGCGTGCCCGTGGTGCCCAGGTGACGGACATCGCGATCCTCGTGGTCGCGGCGGACGACGGCATCATGCCGCAGACCATCGAGGCGTTGAACCATGCGCAGTCGGCCGGTGTGCCGATCGTCGTCGCGGTCAACAAGATCGACAAGGAAGGCGCGAACCCCGCCAAGGTCCGCCAGCAGCTCACCGAGTACAACCTGGTGGCCGAGGAGTACGGCGGCGACGTCATGTTCGTCGACGTGTCGGCGCGGCAGAACATCGGCATCCAGGAGCTCCTGGACGCCGTGCTGCTCACCGCGGACGCCGGTCTCGACCTGCGAGCGAACCCCGACAAGGACGCCCGTGGTGTCGCGATCGAGGCCCGGCTCGACAAGGGTCGCGGTGCAGTCGCCACGGTCCTCATCCAGTCCGGCACGCTCCACGTCGGTGACGCCATCGTGGCGGGCACGGCCTACGGTCGAGTCCGTGCGATGACGGACGAGAACGGGGTCGCGGTCAAGGCCGCGACGCCGAGCCGCCCGGTCCAGGTGCAGGGTCTGTCCTCGGTGCCCCGCGCCGGTGACACCTTCCTCGTCACGGAAGAGGACCGCACGGCGCGTCAGATCGCTGAGAAGCGTGAAGCCGCCGAGCGCAACGCCCTGCTGGCGAAGTCGCGCAAGCGCATCTCGCTCGAGGACTTCACCCGTGCGCTCGAAGAGGGCAAGGTCGAGTCGCTCAACCTCATCATCAAGGGTGACGTCTCCGGTGCCGTCGAGGCACTCGAGCAGTCGCTCCTGGACATCGAGGTCGACGACAGCGTCCAGCTCCGCATCCTGCACCGCGGTGTCGGTGCGATCACGGAGTCGGACATCGACCTCGCCACGATCGACAACGCCATCGTCATCGGCTTCAACGTCCGTCCGGACGTCAAGGCCCGTGAACGTGCGGCGCGCGAAGGCATCGACGTGCGCTTCTACTCGGTCATCTACAACGCACTCGACGACATCGAGCAGTCCCTCAAGGGCATGCTCAAGCCCGAGTACGAAGAGGTCCAGTCGGGCGTCGCCGAGATCCGCGAGGTGTTCCGTTCCTCGAAGTTCGGCAACATCGCGGGTGTCATCGTCCGCTCCGGCACGATCACGCGCAACGCCAAGGCGCGCGTCATCCGCGAGGGTGTTGTGGTCGCCGATGGCCTGGCCATCGAGTCACTGCGTCGCTTCAAGGACGACGTGACCGAGGTCCGCACGGACTTCGAAGCCGGTATCGGTCTGGGCAAGTTCAACGACATCCAGATCGGCGACGAGGTCGAGACGACCGAACTCGTCGAGAAGCCGCGCGACTGATCGCGTGACTCCTCTGGGCCCCGGCCTCCCCACGCGGGAGGCCGGGGCCCGACCCCTTTCCCACGCAGGACCACCGGCGGGAAGCGTCCCGCCACTGCCTCAGGAGGCACCCAATGGCCGATCCGCAGCGCGCACGCAAGATGGCGGACCGCATCAAGGAAGTCGTCGCACGTCGACTCGACAAGGGTCTGCGGGACCCGCGACTCGGGTTCGTCACGATCACCGACGTCCGTGTGACCGGTGACCTGCAGCACGCGTCGATCTTCTACACCGTGTACGGCACCGACGAGGAGCGTGCGGACTCCGCCGCGGCGCTCAAGGCCGCGACCGGCATGCTCCGGTCCGAGGTCGGCAAGAACATCACCGCCCGGCTGACGCCGTCGCTCGAGTTCATCGCCGACGCCCTGCCCGAGACCTCGGCGCACATGGAGGACCTGCTCGTGCAGGCCCAGGTGCGCGACGAGCAGGTCCGCGCAGCCTCGGTCGGCGCGACGTACGCCGGGGACGCCGACCCGTACAAGCGCGACGAGGACGACGACGCCGACGACGACGCGGCCGAGACCGACGGCTCCGCCGAGCCGCGTTCCTAGACCCCGGGCAGCTGGTAGCCGCTCGCGTCGTCCCCGACGGCTAGTCCGTCACGCAGGAGCGACGCGAGCGCCCGGTCCCGTTGGTCGGCGTCCGGCCACACCGGTTCGATCTCGGACCGGGTGACCGGCACGTCGCTGGCGCGCAGCTCGGCCATGATCAGGCCGCGCACCTGGCGGTCACTGCCGGCGAACTTCGCCTGCCGCGGAGCCCGCGGCCCGTCGTGTTCCGGGTACCCGGCCGCACGCCACGCGCAGCGGTCCGCGATGGGGCACGCATCGCACGCGGGGGAGCGGGAAACGCACACGAGCGCGCCTAGCTCCATCACGGCGGCGTTCGTGGCAGCTGCGTCGTCGCGGTCCGCCGGCAGCACGGACTCCATGAGCGGGAGGTCCTGCTTCGCCTTCGCCGGCCCGGGTTCGCCCTGGCCGAGGACCGCACGTGCGAGCACGCGGCGCACGTTGACGTCCACGACCGGGTGCCGGTCGCCGTACGCGAAGACCGCGACGGCGCGGGCGGTGTAGTCGCCGATGCCCGGCAGTGCGAGCAGCGCGTCGACGTCGCGCGGCACGACGTTGCCGTGGTCGGTCGCGATCGCGGTCGCCGCCGCGTGCAGCGCGAGCGCGCGTCTCGGGTAGCCGAGCCGGTCCCAGGCACGCACCGCCTCGGACGGGGGCGAGTCCGCGAGGTCGCGAGGCGTCGGCCACCGGGTGAGCCAGGCCTCCAGTCGGGGGACCACGCGGGCGACCTGCGTCTGCTGCAGCATGATCTCGCTGACGAGCGTCCCCCACGCGGGGAAGCCGGGGCGGCGCCACGGCAGGTCGCGCGCCTGCTGCCGGAACCACGCGATCAGCGGGGTCGCGATGTCGGGCCGTTCCGGCGTGGCCGGCTCCTGCACACCGCGTCGCGCGGTCGGTTTGTCCACATCCGGTCTGGAGGCCCGACTCGCGTTCACCTCGACAGCCTACGGTGGACGCATGGCACGCTGGGCACCCGAAGAGACCGACACGATGGCTGCGATCGCCGCAGAGGCGATCGCGCAGGTCGGCACGAACCGCACCGTCATCGGCATCGACGGGCAGGACGGCACCGACCTCGAGCGGGTCGCGGCCGCGCTCGTCACCGGTTTCGAGCAGCACGGGATCTCCGCGATGGCGGCCGCCGCGCCGTCCGCCGACCAGGACACGCTCCGGTCCGACCTGGTGACGCCCTTCCGCACGACCGGAGCCGGTGACGGTGTCCTGATCGTGCACGGGCGGGGCATCCTGGCCCCCGGGGTCCGTACCCTGTGGCGCTGGTCGCTGTGGGTCGAGCAGGAGTCCGGCCGACTCGAGCGCCGTGCCGACGTGAAGATCGCGGCCTCCGCGGTGCTCGACGTCACCGATCCCGAGCACCCCCGCCGCGAGTGGAACGACGCCTGCTGACCGGCGCTGGTAATCTCGCCTGGTGCTCGAAACCGCGCCGGACGGCATCCTCCTCGTCGACAAACCGCAGGGGATCTCCAGCCACCGGGTGGTCTCCATCGCCCGTCGGCGCCTCGGCCTGAAGAAGGTCGGCCACGCCGGCACCCTCGACCCCATGGCCACCGGGCTGCTGCTGCTCGGCATCGGGCCGTCCACCCGGTTGCTCACGCACCTGGTGGGCCTCGACAAGACCTACACGGCGACCATCAGGCTCGGTGTCTCCACGGACTCCGACGACGCCGACGGCACGCCGATCGCTGCTGTCGGTGTGGCCGCTGCGGACGTCTCGGACGACGCCGTCGAGACCGCCGTCGCGGCGCAGCGGGGCGTGATCGACCAGGTCCCGTCCACGGTCAGCGCGATCAAGGTCGACGGGCGCCGCGCCTACGACCTGGCGCGCAAGGGCGAGGCGGTGGAGCTCAAGTCCCGCACGGTGACCGTCTCGCAGTTCGACGTGACGACGCGGAACGAGCGGACCGTCGCGGTCGACGGCACCGACGTCGCCGTGGCGGACCTCGACGTCGTCGTGACCTGCTCGTCGGGCACCTACGTCCGCGCGCTCGCCCGTGACGTCGGCGCTGCCCTCGGAACCGGGGCGCACCTCGTCGCCCTCCGTCGGACACGCGTCGGACCGTTCGACGTGCAGGACGCCATCGACCTCGAGGACGACGCCGTCGACGTCCGCGCCGCGCTCGCACGTCCGGCGGACATCGCCCGGCGACTCTTCTCGTCGGTGACGCTCGACGCAGCCTCGGCGAAGGACCTCACCGACGGCAAGCGCGTCGCGGCCGAGCACCCCGACTCGGACGGGCCGGTGGCAGCGGTCACGGCGTCCGACGACCGGCTGGTCGGCCTCGTCTCCGTCCGCCGCGGACTGCTCCGGGTCATCACGAACTTCCCGACGCCCGGTGCGTCGTCCTCCTCGCAGACCGGAGCCCGCGCGTGATCGAGTGGTACATGTGGGTGCAGCTGGTGCTCGCCGTCGTGGTGGGGCTCTTCGCGGTCGTCGTGGGGTTCATCGGCTGGAAGCCGAACGACTACACCGTCGGCGCCCTCGTGCTCATCGAGCTGCTGCTCCTGGTGCAGGGCGTCATCTCGATCGTGCTGCCGGCGACGGGCAGTCCGCCCGACGGCAACGCGCTCGAGTTCGGGGTGTACGCCGTTTCTGTCCTGCTCGTCCCGCCGGCCGCGGTCGTGTGGGCACTGATCGACCGCACGAAGTGGAGCACCGTGGTGCTCGGCGCCGGGGCCTTCACCGTCGCGGTGATGGTCTACCGGATGTACCAGATCTGGTTCGCGCTGAACTGACGCCGGAGGTCATGCGCGCAGCCGCGCGTCGGTAGAATCGGTGCAATGGCGACCAGATCCTCACTCGCGACCGGCATCGGCCGCGTCCTCATCGCCGTGTACGGCATCCTCGCGCTGGCGGCGACCGGACGCAGCGTCGTGCAGATCATCGAGAAGTTCTCGTTCGCACCGTTCGCCTACACGCTCAGTGCCATCGCTGCCGTCGTCTACATCGTCGCGATGATCGCCCTCATCGTGCCCGGCCGGTTCTGGTACCGGGTCGCCTGCGTCACGATCGTGTTCGAGATGACCGGCGTGCTCGTCATCGGCACCCTGTCGCTGTTCGACCGCCAGCTGTTCCCCGACGACACCATCTGGTCGTACTACGGCTTGGGCTACGCCTTCGCGCCGCTCGTGCTGCCGATCGCCGGGCTCTGGTGGCTCCGCAAGCACCACCGCACGGTCACCGAGCCGTCGGCACCGGCTGCGTCCTCGTCCACCGCCCCGGCGAGCGAGTAGGAGCCACCGTGCAGTTCTACGAGGACACCGCCGACGTGGCGGACGGGTTCGGCCCGAGCGCCGTCACCATCGGGAAGTTCGACGGCGTGCACGTCGGGCACCGAGCCGTCATCGCACACCTCGAGCGCGCCGCCCGCGAGCACGACCTCGTGGCCACCGTGGTCACGTTCGACCGCCACCCGCTCAACGTCATCGACCCGCCGCACGTCCCGCCGGCACTGACCAGCACCGCGCAGCGCCGCGAACTGCTCGAGGAGGCTGGGGTCGACGCCACCCTGCTGCTCCGCTTCGACCAGGAACTGCAGTCGAAGTCGCCCGAGGCGTTCGTGTCCGAGATCCTCGTCGACACCCTGCACGCCCGGCTCGTCTTCGTCGGCAGCGACTTCCGCTTCGGTGCGAAGGGCGCCGGTGACGTCGCGTTGCTGCGGACCCTGGGGGAGCAGCACGGCTTCACCGTCGAGCTCATCGACGACGTGGACCTCATCGACGACGTCCGACCCGACGGTGAGCGCCGGGTGTCCTCCACCTGGATCCGGGAGCTCCTGGGCCAGGGCCGCGTGGCCGAAGCCGCACGACTCCTCGGGCGGGAACACGCCGTGCGGAGCGTCGTGGTGCACGGCAACCAGCGAGGCCGTGCGATGGGGTACCCCACAGCGAACCTCGACCCGGCGTGCGAGGGCTTCGTCCCCGCCGACGGTGTCTACGCCGCCCGGGTGCTGCACGACGGCACCGTCTACCCGGCGGCGGTGTCGGTCGGCAACAACCCGACGTTCGAGGGTGTGCCCGCGAAGCAGATCGAGGCGCACCTGCTCGACGTCGACATCGACCTGTACGGCGATCGGATCTCCGTGCTCTTCGTGTCGTACGTGCGCGGCATGGTGAAGTTCTCGTCGATGGACGAGCTCGCCGCGCAGATGCGGCAGGACGACCTGGACATCCGGCTGCTGCTCGGACTGCCCGCGCCGGTCTGACCTGCCGAGCACGCTGAAGCGGCCACCACGAACGACGCCCCCGTGACCATCGGTCACGGGGGCGTCGTTCGTGCTGCGGAGGCTCAGCCGCCCAGGGCGTCGAGCCAGATCTTGCGGGCGTCGAGGGCTTCCTGCGCGTCCTTGATCTTCCGCGCGTCACCGGTGGCCTGCGCCGCGGCGAGCTCGGACTGGAGCTTGCCGATCGCGTCTTCCAGCTGGCTCGCGAGGCCGTTCTGACGGGCCTTGCGCTCCGGGTTCGATTCCTTCCAGTGCGCGTCCTCGAGCCCACGGACGTGGTCCTCGATCGCACGCAGGCGGTCCTCGACCCGACGGACGTCGCCGCGGGGGACCTTGCCGATCTCGTCCCAGCGGCGCTGGATGCCGGTGAGGGTCTTGCGCGCCGCGACACGATCGGTCGCCTGCAGGAGCGGCTCGGCCTCGGTCAGCAGGGCCTGCTTCGCCTCGAGGTTGGCGGAGAACTCTTCGTTCTCGGCCGCGCTCTCGGCGTGGCGCTGCTCGAACAGCACGTCTCCGGCGGCCTTGAAGCGTGCCCAGAGCGCGTCGTCGTGGCGCTTGCCGGCACGTCCGGCGTTCTTCCAGTCGTCGAGCAGCTGGCGGTAGTCCGGGATCGCGTCGGAACCGCGGGGCGCGAGGGCCTCGGCCTGCGCCACGAGCTCCTGCTTGCGGGTCCGGGCGTCACGGTGCTGTGCGTCCAGCTCGGAGTAGAAGGCACGACGGTGCTGGTCGACGGTGGACCGCGCTGCGCGGAACCGCTTCCACAGGTCGTTCGCCTCGTTCTTGGGGATCCGCGGCCCGTCGTGCTGGTGCTGCTGCCAGCGCGCGAACACGTCGTCGAGCTGTGCCGTGATCTGCTTCCACTGCGCGCGTGCGGGGTCCACCGCGGCGAGTGCCTCGGCTTCCTCGACCAGGGCGGTGCGGTGCGCCAGGGCGTCCTGCAGGGCCTGCTGCGCCTGCTCCGCCTGCTCCTTGGTGAGCGAGCCGAGCTGCTCGGCGAGGACGCCGACGCGGGTCTCGAGCGACTTGATGTCACCCACCACCCGCGCGTCGGCGACCAGGGCCGTCAGGTGCTCGACCGTCCGGGCGACGTCGTTCGCCGACGCACCGCGCTGGACGCGCTGCTCGGCGATCTTCACCTGCCCCTCGAGGTCGGCGTACTTCCGCGCGAAGTAGGCGAGGGCTTCTTCGGGGGTGGCGTCCGGGTACTCACCGACAGCACGTTCGGTCTCTTCGTACCGGACGTACACGGTCCCGTTCTCGTCGACCCGCCCCCAGGTCGTTGCTTCGTCAGATCCCACAGGTCTCGCCTCGATCGTGGTCGTGCATCGCCGACGTCACCGTCGGCACGGTCAGGTCGTCAGCCTATTGCACGGACGGGCTCCGCCGCCCGACCGGTGCCACGGGTTGTGGACTACTTCTGCTCCGCGATGGTCGCGTCGGTGATCTTCGTCGCCACCTTCGGCTCACCGGTGCCGTCGCTGCCGGGGGACGCGATGCCCTTCGAGGCGATCTCCGACTCGAGCTCGGACAGACCGCTCGTGACCTTGCCGACGACCGTGTAGCCGCCCGTGGAGCCGTCGAGCGTGGTGTCCCCGTAGACGATGAAGAACTGCGTCGACTGCGAGTACGGGGAGTCCGACCGCGCGATCGCGATGGTGCCCTTCTCGTAGACGCCGTCCTCCGGCACGTTCTCGAGCGGGCCGTACTCGAAGCCGGCGTCGCCGGTGCCGTCGCCGTTCGCGGAGCCGCACTGCAGGAACTTCAGGCCGTCGCTGTCGGCGAGCCGATGGCAGGTGGTGCCGTTGTAGAACTGCTCACGGATCAACGAGATCTCGGCACTCGCGGCCTGCGGCGCCTTCGCACCGTCCAGCTCGATGCCGAGGTCGATGCTCTTGTTGAGCGTGAGGCTGCCGGTCCAGGTCGCGCCCTTCGCGATCGACTTGCTCGGCACGTCGCCGGTGTTGCCGGCCGTGGCGCTGGCCGACGGCGTGGCCGTCGACGTCGCGGAGGCGCTCGGGGCCGGGGCATCCGACCCCCGCGATCCAGCGAAGGCGATCTGCGACCCGGTGGCGAGGGCCGCGACGAGGACGAGGGCACCGGCACCGATCAGGTTGTCCCGCACGCGGCGGCGTCGCTGCCGCTCGTGGAGGCCCTGGCGGGCCTGGTAGAGGCGGAGGCGCTCGCGCGCCTCACGGTTGTCACGCGCTGGGTTCTTCGGTGCCACGGTGCTGGTCTGCCCTCTCGTCGCAGTGTGCAACGAGCGTAGCCGAAGGGGCACCGCCACCAGCCGGGAGGCGCGGCCTGCGTCGGTGGACCGGCCTACGATTGCAGGATGGCAGCGGATCGTTCGGGAATGCACGCGCCCACCACGGGTGGTCGCGCCGGTCTCGCGCAGGGTTCCGTCCCGCTCGCCGTCCGGATGCGCCCCACCAGCCTCGACGAGGTCGCCGGTCAGCAGCACCTGCTCGGCCGCGGTTCGCCCCTGGTGCAGCTGGCCACCGGCACGCGTGAGAACCCCGGCGGGGTCTCCGTGATCCTGTGGGGACCGCCGGGCACCGGCAAGACCACGCTGGCGCAGGCCATCGCACGGCAGTCCGGCCGCGAGTTCGTCGAGCTCTCCGCCGTGACCGCCGGCGTGAAGGACGTGCGCGAGGTCATGGAGAAGGCGCTGGCCCACCGCGACCTGTACGGATCGACCACGGTGCTGTTCCTCGACGAGATCCACCGGTTCAGCAAGGCCCAGCAGGACGCCCTGCTGCCCGGCGTCGAGAACGGGTGGGTCATCCTGATCGCCGCCACCACCGAGAACCCGTCGTTCTCGGTCATCTCGCCGCTGCTGTCCCGCTCACTGCTCCTGACGCTCAAACCGCTCACCGATCCCGACCTCGGCATGCTCGTCGACCGCGCGGTGGAGGACCCCCGCGGGCTCGGCGGTGCCGTCGTCCTCGGTGACGAGGCCCGCAGTGCGATCATCCGGCTCGCGTCCGGCGACGCCCGACGTGCCCTGACCGCGCTCGAGGCCGCGGCGGCGTCGGCCACCGCCGCGCAGGACGAGGACGACGACACCGTGCCCGTCGTCGACGCCGACACCGTCGCGGCCGCGGTCGACCGGGCCCTGCTGCGTTACGACCGACAGGGTGACGAGCACTACGACGTCATCAGCGCGTTCATCAAGTCGGTGCGGGGGAGCGACGTCGACGCGGCCCTGCACTACCTCGCCCGGATGATCGAGGCCGGCGAGGACTCCCGGTTCATCGCGCGGCGGATCATCATCTCCGCGTCCGAGGACATCGGCATGGCCGACCCCCAGGCGCTGCCCATCGCGGTCGCCGCGGCCCAGGCCGTGCAGCTCATCGGGATGCCAGAGGGGCGGATCCCGCTGGCCGAGGCCGTCGTGTACCTGGCGACGGCGCCGAAGTCGAACGCCGCCTACAACGGCATCAACCAGGCGATGGCCGACGTCAAGGCCGGGCGGATGGGCACGGTCCCGATGCACCTGCGCGACGCGCACTACGCCGGAGCGAAGCGCCTCGGGCACGGCAAGGGGTACGTCTACTCGCACGACGCCGAGCACGGGGTCGCCGAACAGCAGTACCTGCCGGACGCCCTCGAGGGCACCGAGTACTACACGCCGACGGCCAACGGCCACGAGCGCGAGGTCGGGCCGCGGCTCGAACGACTCCGGAAGATCACACGCGGCCAGTAGCGTCGGTGCTTCTGCGCTCGCCCCGATGCTGCTAGCATTGCCGGGCCTACGTCCTGGTCCTCGAGCACGGCTGCGTCGAGGACAGAGTGCCACTCCGGTGGTACGGGGGCAGAGGTTCGGACTGTAGCCGTCCGATCCCACAGGCTCATCCCTCTGGATCCCGTCGTCGGGGCCACCGGCACTCGCGTGCCCGGCCTCCGGTGAGTATTCAGTTCGAACAGAGAAAAGGACCCTGTGTCTACCAAGTCACGTACCCGCAGCAAGACCCGCCTGTCGCGCGCACTCGGCATCCCGCTGACGCCGAAGGCCGCCCGTTACCTCGAGAAGCGCCCCTACGGGCCCGGTGAGCACGGCCGTACGCGCCGTCGTGCGGACAGCGATTACGCCGTCCGCCTCCGTGAGAAGCAGCGTCTGCGCGCCCAGTACGGCATCCGCGAGAAGCAGCTCCGCATCGTCTTCGAAGAGGCCCGCAAGACGAAGGGCCTGACCGGTGAGAACCTGGTCGAGCTCCTCGAGCAGCGCCTCGACGCCCTCGTGGTCCGTGCCGGCTTCGCCCGCACCACCGCGCAGGCCCGTCAGCTGATCGTGCACCGCCACATCCTGGTCGACGGCAAGCTCGTCGACCGCCCCTCCTTCCGCGTCAAGGAGGGCCAGCTGATCCACGTCAAGGCGAAGTCCGAGTCGATGGAGCCCTTCCAGGTCGCCGCTGCCGGTGGCCACCAGGAAGTCCTCCCGAAGGTCCCGGGCTACCTCGAGGTCGAGATCGAGAAGCTCCAGGCCCGCCTCGTGCGTCGCCCGAAGCGCGCCGAGGTCCCCGTGACCTGTGAAGTGCAGCTCGTCGTCGAGTACTACGCAGCTCGCTGATCCACTGATCACACCCGAACGGCGGGTCGTCCTCTCGAGGGCGACCCGCCGTTCGGCGTTCCGGCACCGGCGACTAAGCTTGTGCGGGCATGCACCGCCCGGGTGCACAGAGGGAGAGGCCCCGTGAAGCAGCTGTTCTTCGTCGCCGTCGGCATCGTCATCGGGTTCGCCGTCGCACACCGGGTCGCCCAGACCTCCGGTGGCGCCCGGCTCTTCGCCGAGGTGAACGCCAAGACGAAGGCCTTCACGGGTGCCGTCGCGGACGGCTACCGGTCGCGCGAGGCCGAGCTCCGTACCGACGTCTGAGCGCTCCGACCGAGCAGCCTCGACCCTCCTCCACCCACGACCTGAACCCAGGAAGCACCATGCAGACCGCAGAGATCCGCCGCCGTTGGCTCCAGTACTTCGGTGACCGCGGCCACACCGTCGTCCCGTCCGCGTCCCTCGTCTCCGACGACCCGTCGCTCCTCTTCACGGTCGCCGGCATGGTGCCGTTCATCCCGTACCTGACCGGTCTCATCCCGGCGCCGTTCCCGCGGGCGACGAGCGTGCAGAAGTGCATCCGCACGAACGACATCGAAGAGGTCGGCAAGACCCCTCGCCACGGCACGTTCTTCCAGATGAACGGCAACTTCTCGTTCGGCGACTACTTCAAGGAGCAGGCGATCCAGTTCGCCTGGGAGTTCCTGACCAAGCCGGAGACCGACGGTGGGCTCGGCTTCTCGCCCGACGACCTCTGGGTCACCGTCTACGAAGAGGACGACGAGGCGATCGGCTTCTGGAAGCAGCACTCCTCGCTGCCCGACGAGCGGATCCAGCGCCTCGGCAAGGACACCAACTACTGGTCGACCGGACAGCCCGGACCCGCGGGTCCCTGCTCGGAGATCTTCTTCGACCGTGGCCCCGAGTACGGCATCGACGGCGGCCCGGCGACGGACGACGACCGCTACGTGGAGATCTGGAACCTCGTCTTCATGCAGTACCAGATCGCCGACGTGCGGTCGAAGTACGACTTCGAGATCACCGGCGAGCTGCCGAACAAGAACATCGACACCGGCATGGGGCTCGAGCGCGTCGCCTTCATCAAGCAGGGCGTCGACAACATGTACGAGATCGACCAGGTGCGCCCGGTGCTCGACCGCGCAGCCGAGATCTCCGGCCGACGCTACGGCGCCGTGCACGAGGACGACGTGCGGATGCGCGTCATCGCCGACCACGTCCGTTCCTCGCTGATGCTCATCGCCGACGGCGTGAGCCCGTCGAACGAGGGCCGTGGGTACATCCTCCGTCGTCTGCTCCGTCGCACCGTCCGCGCGATGCGCCTGCTCGGTGTCGAGGCGCCCACGTTCCCCGAGCTCTTCCCGGCGTCCCGCGACGCCATGCGCGACGCCTACCCCGAGGTGGCGTCCGACTACGACCGGATCTCCCGCATCGCGTACGCGGAAGAAGAGACCTTCCTCCGCACCCTGGCGCAGGGTACGACCATCCTCGACGTCGCCGTCGAGCGTGCGAAGCAGGACGGCGCCCCGTCGATCGGCGGCGACACGGCGTTCCTGCTGCACGACACCTTCGGGTTCCCCATCGACCTGACGATGGAGATGGCCGAGGAAGCCGGGGTCCACGTCGACCGCACGGCGTTCGAGACCCTGATGTCCGAGCAGCGTGCCCGGGCGAAGGCCGACGCGAAGAGCAAGAAGACCGCGATCGCCGACCTGAGCGTGTACAGCGCGTTCCGGGCCAAGGGCGAGACGACGTTCCTCGGCTACGACGCGCTCGAGGCTGAGACGCGCGTGCTCGGCATCATCGTCGGCGGTGTGAGCGTCGACCGTGCGGTCGCCGGTGACATCGCCGAGGTCATCCTCGGCGAGACCTCGCTGTACGCCGAGTCGGGCGGCCAGGACGCCGACCAGGGCTCGATCGTCGGCAACGGGTTCGACCTCGAGGTCCTCGACGTCCAGCGACCGGTCTCCGGACTGTGGAGCCACACCGTCCAGGTCCGCTCCGGCGAGGTCGGCGTCGGTGACGCCGCGAGCACCGTCGTCGACGCGGAGTACCGCCGCGGCGCGACCCAGGCGCACTCCGCGACGCACCTGGTGAACGCGGCGCTCCGCGACATCCTCGGGCCGGAGGCGCTGCAGGCCGGTTCGTACAACAAGTCCGGCTACATGCGCCTCGACTTCTCGTGGTCGCAGCCGGTCTCGCTCGAGACGCGCTCCGAGATCGAGGAGGTCGTGAACACCGCGATCCGCACCGACCTCGAGGTCTCCACGCGCATCCTGCCCATCGACGAGGCGAAGGCCCTCGGGGCACAGGCCCTGTTCGGTGAGAAGTACGGCGCCGAGGTCCGCATGGTCGACATCGGCGGCCCGTGGTCCCGCGAGCTCTGCGGTGGTACGCACGTCGCCTCGAGCGCGCAGATCGGGCTCGTCAACCTGGTGGGGGAGTCGAGCGTCGGTTCGACGAACCGCCGCGTCGAGGCGCTGGTCGGGCTCGAGGGGTTCCGCGACCTCGCCGTCGAGCGCACGATCGTGTCGCAGCTCTCCAGCGCGCTCAAGGCTCCCCGTGCCGACCTGCCGGCCCGCGTGCAGAACCTGATGGAGGACCTCCGGTCCGCCCAGAAGAAGCTCGCCGAGTACGAGTCGGCGAACCTGCAGCAGCGCGTGCCCGCCATCGCCCGGAACGCCACCACCGTCGGTGCCACCACCGTGGTCGCCGAGACGGTCGACGGCCTGCAGTCCGGCGACGACCTGCGCTCGCTCGCCACCGGCGTGCGAGGCCAGCTCGGTGACGGCGCGGCCGTCGTCGTGCTCGGTGCCGTCGTGGGCGGCAAGCCGATCGTGATCGTCGCGACCAACGACGCCGCTCGTGCTGCGGGCGTGCAGGCGGGCCCCCTCGCGAAGGAGGCCGCCGGCGTGCTCGGTGGCGGTGGCGGCGGCAAGCCGGACCTGGCGCAGGGCGGCGGGACCGACGCAGCAGCGCTCCCCGCGGCGCTGCGTGCCGTGACCGCACGGCTCGCGGGCTGACCGTGGGCATCCGGTCCGGGCGGCGGCTCGGCGTGGACGTCGGACGCGCCCGGATCGGGGTCGCCGTGTGCGACCGCGACGGCCTGCTGGCGACGCCGGTCGAGACCGTCCGTCGTGACGACTCGAAGGACCTCCGGCGGATCCTCGAGCTCGCGGACGAGTACGACGTGCTCGAGGTCGTCGTCGGACTGCCGTTGTCGATGTCGGGTGGGGACACGGCCTCGACCGAGGACGCCCGCGTGTTCGCGGCCCGGATCGCGGCGCGTCGGCCGGTGCGCCTGGTCGACGAACGACTGTCGACCGTGACCGCCCAGCGAGGGCTGCACCAGGCCGGCAAGAACACGAAGAAGTCCCGGGCCGTGATCGACCAAGCAGCCGCTGTTATCATTCTGCAACACGCGCTCGACCACGAGCGCAGTGCCGGTGCCCCTCCGGGCACCACGCTTCCCTGACAGGGCTGCCCGGTACCGCACATGGGTGCTCTCGTCGTCAGCTGTGAGGACGACGGTGCCCAGGTGGAGTTCCCGACCGAGAGACCGAGGACGTTGGCAGACGATCTGGACTGGAACGCGATCATCGCGCCCGGCAACGACGCCGAGCGGCGGAAGGCGACTTCCGACCGCACGACAGGCACCGATGACCGCGACGACGCTGGTCAGGTGACCCCACCGCCGGCGCCTCCGTTGTCCCGACGCGAAGCCCGCGCCCTCGAGGCCGAACGAGCCCGCGTCGCAGCGACCGAGGAGCCGCCTGCCGCCGAACGGACCACCGAGGCTCCGCCAGCCGCACGCGACGAACGCCCTGCGTCCCCCGCCGACGCACCGATCGCCACCCGCCCCGAAGACCTGCACCCCGAGGTCGCCGCACTGCTGACCGGCGAGCTGCCGACCGAGTCCGCGGCGACCGCCGCGGCCGGCGGATCCGGAGCCGACGGGACGGACGACGGTGACGCGACCGGCGGCGGTGGTGCCGCGGGAGGCGGCGGGGGCGGGGGACGAGGCGGCGGAGGACGCGCCTCCAGGCCGCCCCGCGAGCCACGGCCGAAGCGCCGGCGCGGACCGCTCGTCGCGGGGCTCGTCATCGTCGCGGTCGTGCTCGCTGCCGGCGTCGGGGCGTACACGTTCGCCGCACCCAAGATCCAGCAGCTCATCGCGGCGATCAGCGGCGCGCAGGAGCCCGACGACTACACGGGCAACGGCACCTCGAAGGTGACCATCACGATCAAGCAGGGCGACATCGGCGAGAACGTCGCCGCGACGCTGCAGCGCAGCGGCGTCGTCAAGGACTCGAAGGTGTTCTACAAGCTCCTGCTGGCCTCGCCGGACGTGCAGTTCCAGCCCGGTTCGTACGCGCTGAAGAAGCAGATGAGCTCGAAGTCCGCGCTGGCGGCCCTGCAGGACAAGGACAACCGCGTCCAGGCGTCGATCATCATCCCGGAGGGCACGGCACTCGCCGACATCAAGGCCGGGATGGTCTCGAAGGCCGGTCTGACCGAGAAGCAGGTCGACGCGGCCGCGAAGGACCTGTCGGCCTACGACCTGCCGTCCGGCGTCACGACGCTCGAGGGCTGGCTCTTCCCCGCGACCTACCCGATCAACCCGGGCTGGACGGCCGAGCAGTACTTCAAGTCGATGGTCGACACCATGAAGGAGCACCTGTCCGCCGCCGGCGTCAAGGAGGCCGACCAGGAGCGCACCATCGTCTTCGCGTCGCTGGTGCAGAAGGAAGCCGGCCTCGCGGCCGACTACCCCAAGGTCGCCCGGGTGTTCCAGAACCGCCTCGACCAGGGGATGAAGCTGCAGTCCGACGCCACGGTCGCGTACGGCACGGGCAACACGCACACCGTGACGACCACGGACGCCGAGCGTGCGGACGCCTCGAACGAGTACAACACCTACGTGCACGAGGGGCTCCCGCCCGCACCGATCTCCAACCCGGGTGACATCGCGATCAAGGCCGTGACGAACGAGGCCCCGGGCAAGTGGCTGTACTTCGTGACGGTCGACCTGGAGTCGGGCAAGACCGTCTTCTCGGACACCTACGACCAGCACCTGGTGGCGGTCGAGCAGTTCCAGGCGTGGCTGCGGGCGCACCCCGACTACCAGTAGGCGACGACGTCGCACGGACCAACGCTGTGGGAGGATTGCGGCATGCTTCGTTGGTTGACTGCTGGTGAGTCCCACGGACCCGAACTGATCGCCATGCTCGAGGGCCTGCCCGCGGGTGTCCCGGTGTCGTTCGAGTCCATCCGTGCCGATCTCGCGCGCCGCAAGCTCGGCTACGGCCGTGGCTCGCGGATGAAGTTCGAGCAGGACGAGCTGCACGTGTCCGGCGGCGTCCGGCACGGCTACTCGCTCGGCAGCCCCATCGCGATCCGCATCGGCAACACCGAGTGGCCGAAGTGGGTCGAGGTCATGAACCCCGAGCCGATCGAGTCCACCGAGATGTCCCGCGGGCGGAGCGCGCCGCTCACCCGACCGCGTCCGGGCCACGCTGACCTGGTCGGCATGCAGAAGTACGGCTTCGACGAAGCGCGCCCGATCCTGGAGCGTGCGAGTGCCCGTGAGACCGCCGCACGCGTGGCGCTCGGTGCCGTCGCCAAGTCGTTCCTGGCCGAACTCGGGATCCGCTCGGTGGCGCACACGCTGCAGGTCGGGACCGTCCGGGTCCCCGACGGCACGGACCTGCCGCTGCCCGACGACGTGGACCGCCTCGACGAGGACCAGCTTCGCTGCTTCGACGCCGAGACCTCCGCCCGCATGGTCACCGAGGTCGAGGCCGCGAAGAAGGACGGCGACACCCTGGGCGGCGTCGTCGAGGTGCTGTTCTACGGCGTCCCGCCGGGCCTCGGCTCGCACGTGCACTGGGACCGCCGGCTCGATGCCCGCCTGGCCGCCGCGATCATGGGGATCCAGGCCATCAAGGGGGTCGAAGTCGGTGACGGCTTCGCGACCGCCGCCCGCCGGGGCTCCGCCGCGCACGACGAGCTGTACCGCGAGGACGGCGAGATCTACCGCACGAGCGACCGCGCCGGCGGGACCGAGGGCGGGATGTCCACGGGCACCGTGCTGCGTGTCCGCGCCGGGATGAAGCCGATCGCGACCATCCCGCACGCCCTGCACACGGTGGACGTCGTCTCCGGTGAGGACGCCTCGGCGCACCACCAGCGCTCGGACGTCTGCGCCGTCCCGGCTGCGGGTGTCGTCGCCGAGGCGATGGTGGCCCTGGTGCTCGCCGACGCGGTGCTCGAGAAGTTCGGCGGCGACAACGTCGTCGAGACGAAGCGCAACCTCGACGCCTACCTCGCGGCGATCCCGGAGACCCTGCGCACGCGCCGGACCGAGCCGTCGGCGACGTCGACCGACCTGTGAGCACCGACGTCCGACGCGCCGACGCGCCCGTGGTCGTGATCGGCCCGATGGGCGCCGGCAAGTCGAGCGTCGGCAAGCGGGTGGCGAAGGCCCTCGGCGTCCCGTTCACGGACACCGACCGGGTCATCGTGCGCGAGCACGGGCCGATCCCCGGGATCTTCGCCGACCGCGGCGAGCCGGCGTTCCGCGCGCTCGAGGCCCAGGCGGTCCGGGCGGCGCTGGCCACCGGCGGCGTCATCGCCGTGGGCGGGGGAGCCGTCACCCACGCGGACACCCGGCAGGCCCTGAGCGGGGCTCGCATCGTCCTGCTCACCGTGTCTCCCGAGGCCGTCGCCGACCGCATCGCCGGGTCCGACCGGCCCCTGCTGGCAAACGGCGGGATGGACGCCTGGCAGACGATCATGGACGAGCGGGCCGCCACCTACGCCGAGCTCGCGCACGTCGTGGTCGACACGTCGCGCCGGCCGATGTCCCGCGTGGTCGACGAGGTCGTCACGTGGCTGCGCAGCGACGCCGGCAGCACCGAGCGCAGCGACGCAGACACCACCGAGCGCAGCGGCACCACCGCCGCGCCCGGCAGCACGACCAGCAGCACCACCAGCACCACCAGCACCGAAGGAGCACCGTGACCGAGTCGACCCTGCCCGCCGGGACCACCGAGATCCGGGTCGGCGGTGACGACGGCTACACGGTGGCCGTCGGCACGGACCTGCTCGGTGCCCTGCCCGCGATCCTGGGCCCGCGCGTCGCCAAGGTCCTCATCGTGCACTCGCCGACGCTCGGTGCCCGGGCGAACGAGCTCCGCGCGCTCCTGGTCGAGGCCGGGCTCGAAGCCCTGATCGCCGAGGTCCCCGACGCCGAGGGCGCCAAGCGAGTCGAGGTCGCGGCGTTCTGCTGGCAGATCATGGGGCAGGCCGACTTCACCCGCACCGACGCGGTGATCGGCCTCGGGGGCGGCGCCGTCACCGACCTGGCCGGCTTCGTCGCCGCGACCTGGCTGCGCGGTGTGCCGTACGTGGCCGTCCCGACCAGCGTGCTCGGCATGGTGGACGCCAGCGTCGGCGGCAAGACGGGCATCAACACGAACGAGGGCAAGAACCTGGTGGGCGCCTTCTACGCGCCCCGTGCCGTCGTCGTGGACCTCGACCTCGCCCGCACGCTACCGCGCAACGAGATCCTGACCGGGTTCGCCGAGATCGTGAAGGCCGGGTTCATCGCCGTGCCCGAGATCCTGGACATCGTCGAGGCCGACGTCGACCGGGTCACCGATCCGACGACCCCGGAGTTCCGCCGGGTCGTCGAGCTCGCCATCGCGCTCAAGGCCGAGGTCGTCTCGGACGACTTCACGGAGCAGGGCCGACGCGAGATCCTGAACTACGGGCACACCCTCGGGCATGCGATCGAGCACGCTGAGCGGTACCAGTGGCGCCACGGTGCAGCGGTGTCGGTCGGCATGGTGTTCGCCGCCGAGCTCGCCCGACTGACCGGCCACCTGGACGACGCCACGGTCGACCGGCACCGGGCGATCCTCGAGTCGCTCGACCTGCCGACCTCGTACGGTGTCGGGCGGTGGCAGGGGCTGCTCGCCACGATGCGTCGCGACAAGAAGGCCCGTGCCGGCATGCTGCGGTTCATCATCCTGGACGGCGTCGGCAAGCCCGTCGTGCTCGAGGGCCCCGAGGACCACCTGCTCTTCACCGCCTACCAGGAGGTCGGCGTCTAGCCTGCTCGGTCAGCGCAGGACCTGACGAATCCACTCCAGGTCCGAGCCCCGCGCCGGACCCACGCGGACCTGTGGAGGCCGCGCCGGGCCTCCAAGCTGTGGAGGAGGATGGGACGACGCGACGGACCGCGCCACCCGCACGCTGCGGACCCAGCACCGGGGAGCAGACTGACGGGCGTGCCCACCCCACCCCGACTGAGCGACCTCTCCGGCCCGCGCGACGCCGACACCGGCACCCTGCGCTCCCGTGGTCGACGCTTCACCGAACTCCTCTCGATCGCCCGCCGCCACCACCTGGTGCCGTTCCGTCGTCTCGACTTCTCGCACGACCCGGCAACGTCGGACCTGCGTCGCGACCAGGCCGAGCACCTGCGCCGGGCCCTCGAGGAAGCCGGTGGCGGGTTCGTGAAGATGGGCCAGCTGCTCTCCACCCGCGACGACCTGCTGCCCGAGGAGTGGACCGAGGGACTCGCCCACCTGCAGCGGAACGTCACGGCGGCGCCGGCAGACGAGGTCCGTGCGCTCCTCGAGCAGGAGCTCGGCGCCCCGGTCGACCAGGTCTTCGCGACCTTCGACCCGGTGCCCGTCGCAGCGGCGTCCATCGCGCAGGTGCACCGCGCCCGGCTGCCCGACGGCACGGCGGTCGCAGTGAAGGTGCAGCGGCCGGGGATCGACGCCGCGGTTCGCCGCGACGTGGACATCGCACTGCGGGTCGTCCGGTTCATGGCCCGGTGGTCGACCGAGGCGCGGCAGGTCGGCGTGCAGGACATCGCCGGCCAGTACGCGGACGACCTGATCCGGCAGGTCGACTTCGTCTCCGAGCTCCGGAACCTCACCGCGCTGCGTGCGGCCCAGGCCCGCAGCGCGCGTCCGGACGAGGTCCGGTTCCCGGACCCCTACCCGGACCTGTCCGGCCGGCGTGTGCTCGTGATGGAGTTCCTGGAGGGCGACACGCTCAGCGCGATCCGCGCCGAGCGTTCCGAGCGCGACCTCGACGCGCCGATGCGCGCCATCCTCCGCGCCTTCCTGCGCCAGGTGGTCTTCGACGGCCTGTACCACGCGGACCTGCACCCGGGGAACGTCCTGGTGCTGCCCGATGGTCGGCCCGCGTTGATCGACTTCGGATCGGTCGGGAGGCTCGACCCGGGTCTCCGGGACACGGTCCAGGACCTGTTGGCCGCCTACCTGCAGGACGACACGTCGCGGATCGCCGATGCGGTCCTGCGGATGGCACCCGTGCGCGATGCGCACGACGAGCCCGACTTCCGTCGGGACATCGCCCGCTTCGTCGCGGACGAGCTCGGGCCCGGTGCGCGCATCGGCGTCGACACCGTGGACGACGCGGTCGAGGTCTTCGGGCGGTACCGGCTGAAGCCACCGCCGGACTTCGTCGCCGCGGCCCGCGCCCTGGCCATCTTCGAGGGCACGCTCCGGACGCTCGCGCCGTCGTTCGACCTGCTCGAGGAGTCCCGCGGACTCGCCCGGGAGCAGATCACCGACCAGCTCCGGCCGGGCAAGCTCCGCGACCTGGCGGCGAAGGAGCTGCTCGGCGTCGTGTCGGCCGCTCGTCGCCTGCCCCGCCGGGTGGACCGCATCGGCGAGGCGATCGAGACCGGCCGGTTCACGGTGAACATCCGGCTCTTCGCGGACAGCCGCGACCGGCAGCTCGTGTCCGGCATGATCCGGCGCATCCTGCTGGTGCTGCTCGGTGCGGGGGCGGGGATCCTGGCGATCGTCTACCTGTCGTTGCCGGCGCGACCGACGGCGGCCCTGTCCACCGGGGTCGCGGGCGGGTTGCTCGGGGGAGCGGCGGTGGTGCTGCTCGGCTGGGCGGCGATCGACGCCTGGCTCGCTCGACGGCGACGCTGACCGCGGGCCCGGCGCCCGCCCGGGACCGGCGCGTCCGGCACGCACGCGCACCGCTCCGGCCGCCGGGCGGGCGTCCGCTACACTCGTCCGGGGCCGTCCGCGGCCCGAGGACACTTCACAACACGACCGAACGGGACACCGACGACTCATGGCCAGTACCACAGACATCAAGAACGGCGCCGTTCTCATCATCGACGGCCAGCTGTGGTCGGTCGTCGAGTTCCAGCACGTCAAGCCGGGCAAGGGCGGCGCGTTCGTCCGCACGAAGCTCAAGAACGTCGTCTCCGGCAAGGTCGTGGACCGCACGTTCAACGCCGGCGCGAAGATCGACACCGCCGTCGTCGACCGTCGTGACTACCAGTTCCTCTACGAGGACGGCGACTCCTACGTGTTCATGGACACCGACACGTACGACCAGATCCCGGTCTCCGCGACCGTGGTCGGCGACGCCAAGAACTACCTGCTCGAGTCCGCGATGGTCACCATCGCGATGAACGAGGGCAACCCGCTGTACGTCGAGCTCCCGACGTCGATCGTCACCGAGGTCGAGACCGAGCCGGGCCTGCAGGGTGACCGTTCCTCCGGCGGCACCAAGGACGCGACCATCATCGCGACCGGCCACCGCATCCAGGTCCCGCTGTACCTGGAGAGCGGCACCCTGGTGAAGATCGACACGCGCGACGGCAGCTTCCTCGGCCGCGTCAACTCCTAGGCGCTGACCGTATGAGTGCTCGTTCGAAGGCCCGCAAGCGCGCCCTCGACATGCTGTACGTCGCCGAGGTGCGCGAGCTGCCGATCGCGGACGTCCTCGCCACCGAGACGGTCCGGCACCTGGACCAGCCGGAGCGTGCCTCCAGCTGGGACTACGCCCGCCAGATCGTCACCGGTGTCGACGACGCCCGTCACGAGATCGACTCCGTCATCGTCGACCACGCCCAGGGCTGGTCGATCGCCCGGATGCCGGTCCTCGACCGCTGCATCCTGCGGATGGCCGTCTGGGAGCTCCGGTTCAACCCGGAGGTGCCCGACGCCGTCGCCATCGCCGAGGCGGTGGAGCTCGCGCAGTCGCTGTCCACCGAGGACTCCGCCGGCTTCGTCAACGGCGTGCTCGGGGCCGTCGCCGGCGGTCGTGCACCGTCCGGTCGGACGGTCGCAGGAGACCAGGAGTCCCGGTAGGGTTGACCACGTCAGCATCCTTTAATGCCGTCCAGTGAGGCGGGGAAGGGGGTCGACGTGGGAACCAGAACGGTCCTGCAACAGCCCGACATCACGCGTGCCCTGACACGCATCGCGCACGAGATCCTCGAAGCCAACCACGGGGGCTCGGACCTCGTGCTCCTCGGCATCCCGACCCGCGGCGCCGTCCTGGCGGAACGCCTCGGCCGGATCCTGGCCGGCATCGAGCCGGAGTGGTCCTCGGCCGCCGGTGGCATCGGGACGGAGCGTGTCGGCACGCTCGACGTCACCATGCACCGCGACGACCTCGGCCACGGCATCGGCCGCGCGCCGCACCGGACGGTCATCCCCGCCGGCGGCATCGACGGCAAGGTCGTCGTGCTCGTCGACGACGTGCTGTACTCCGGTCGCACCGTCCGCGCCGCGCTCGACGCGCTGCAGGGCATCGGCCGGCCGCGTGCCGTCCGGCTCGCCGTGCTCGTCGACCGTGGCCACCGCGAGCTGCCGATCCGCGCGGACCACGTGGGCAAGAACCTGCCGACCGCGTCCGACGAGCGGGTCACGCTGCACCTGGCCGAGACCGACGGCGACGACACCGTGTTCATCGAGCAGGGGGTGGCGTGATGCGGCACCTGCTCTCCACCGCCGACCTGTCCCGCGACCAGGCCGTCCACATCCTCGACGTCGCCGAGGAGATGGCCGAGGTCAACACGCGCGAGGTCCGGAAGCTCCCGGCCCTGCGCGGCAAGACCGTGGTGAACCTGTTCTTCGAGGACTCCACGCGCACGCGCATCTCGTTCGAGGCCGCCGCGAAACGCCTGTCCGCCGACGTCCTCAACTTCGCCGCGAAGGGCTCGAGCGTCTCGAAGGGCGAATCCCTGAAGGACACCGTGCAGACCCTCGGCGCGATGGGCATCGACGGCATCGTCATGCGCCACGGTGCATCGGGCGCGCCGCGGGTGCTCGCCGACGCCGACTGGATCGACGTGCCGGTGGTCAACGCCGGTGACGGCACGCACGAACACCCGACGCAGGCGCTGCTCGACGCCTTCACCATGCGCCGCCGCCTGCACGGTGCCGGCTCGCGCGGCCAGGGCCTCGACGGCGTGCGCGTCCTGATCATCGGCGACGTGCTGCACAGCCGGGTCGCCCGGTCGAACGCCTGGCTGCTCCGCACCCTCGGCGCGAGCGTGACCTTCGCCGCGCCGCCGACGCTGCTGCCCGCCACCCCGACCCCGTTCGGCGCCGCGGTGCACCACGACCTCGACACCGCCCTGGCCGAGGACCCGGACGTCGTCATGACGCTCCGCATCCAGCAGGAGCGGATGAACGACGCCTTCTTCCCGAACCCGCGCGAGTACACGCGGCACTGGGGTCTGACGGCGGCACGCTTCGGTCGGCTGTCCGAGCGCACGCTGATCATGCACCCCGGTCCGATGAACCGCGGGCTCGAGATCGCCGGCGTCGCCGCCGACGACCCCCGTTCGACCGTCGTCGAGCAGGTCGAGAACGGCGTCTCGGTCCGGATGGCCGTCCTCTACCTCGCCCTGACGGGCAGTGCCGGCACCGGCACCGACGCGAAGGAGTCCGCCGCATGACCGCTCACCTGATCCGTGGCGCGCAGCTGGTCGACGGCTCGCGTGCCGACATCCGTCTGGAGGCCGGGCGCATCACCGCGGTCGGGTCCGGTCTCGACACGGCCGGCGCCACCACCGTGGACGCGGACGGCCTCATCGCCCTGCCCGGTCTCGTGGACCTCCACACGCACCTGCGCGAGCCCGGTCACGAGGAGTCCGAGACCGTCCTCACCGGCTCGCGGGCCGCGGCCGCCGGCGGCTTCACCGCCGTGAACGCCATGGCGAACTCGAGCCCCGTCGCCGACACCGCCGGGGTCGTCGAGCAGGTCCAGGCACTCGGTGACGACGCCGGCTACGTGACGGTCCGCCCGATCGGCGCCGTGTCGCAGGGGCTGCAGGGCACGCACCTGTCCGAGATCGGTGCGATGGCGACCTCGCGGGCGAAGGTCCGGGTGTTCTCGGACGACGGCTCCTGCGTGGCCGACCCGCTGCTCATGCGCCGCGCACTCGAGTACATCAAGGGCTTCGGCGGGGTGCTCGCGCAGCACGCCCAGGAGCCCCGGCTGACCATCGGCGCGCAGATGAACGAGGGCCGGCTGTCCTCGGAGCTCGGCCTCGCCGGGTGGCCCGCCGTCGCGGAAGAGGCGATCATCGCCCGCGACGTCCTGCTCGCCGACCACGTCGGAGCACGCCTGCACGTCTGCCACGTCTCGACGGCCGGCAGCGTCGAGGTGATCCGGTGGGCGAAGTCCCGCGGCATCGACGTCACGGCCGAGGTCACCCCGCACCACCTCGTGCTCACCGAGGACCTCATCGCCGGCCACGACGGTGCCCCCGGCTACGACGCCCGCTACAAGGTGAACCCGCCGCTCCGCGCCCGCGAGGACGTCGAGGCGCTCCGCGCGGCCCTGGCCGACGGCACCATCGACATCGTCGCGACCGACCACGCACCGCACACCGCCGAGGCGAAGTGCTGCGAGTGGCCCGCCGCCGCGAACGGCATGGTCGGCCTCGAATCCGCGCTGAGCGTGGTGCAGTCCGCCGTGGTCGACGACGGCCGGCTCGACTGGGCCGACGTCGCCCGGGTGCTGTCCGAGGCGCCGGCGCGGATCGGCCAGGTCGAGGGGCACGGGCAGCGCATCGCCGAAGGAGCACCCGCCGAGATCACGCTCTACGACCCGTCGGCCAGCCGCGAGTTCGCGGTCACCGACCTCGCCGGCCAGTCGCAGAACTCGCCGTACCTCGGCATGACCCTGCCTGGCCGGGTCGTCGCGACCTTCCACCAGGGGTACGCGACGGTGCTCGACGGCCGGGTCGTCGACGCGGACACGATCGCGGCGCACGCCGCGGCGTTCCGGACAGGGGCGCGCGCATGAGCGGCGACGCGCAGCGCTGGCTCCTCGGCGCGGTGATCCTGCTCGCGGTCGCCGCCCTGTTCGTCGCGATGGCGCGCACCTGGCGGACGCGGACCAGGAAGCAGGCGGAAGCCGTGCCTCCAGTCCGGGTGCCGGCCGACCTGGCACCGGCGGTCGGGTCGTGGGACGGGTTCACCGTCGCGACGACCCGCGCCGACCAGCCGTTGGAACGCATCACCGCAGGCGGCCTCGGGTTCCGCGGCCGCGGCGGGGTGACGGTCCACGCGACCGGCGTGGCGATGCGCCTCGCCGGTACCGACGACCGCTGGATCGCGCGCGACGCGGTCCGCGGCGCCGACCGATCCACGTGGGCCATCGACCGAGTGGTCGAACCCGGGGGACTGGTCCGTCTGCGATGGACGGCGACCGGCGCCGCAGGTGCGACGGACCTGGACACCTACTTCCGGTTCCCGGAGGGCGACGCAGCCGCGCTGCACGCCCTGCAGGGACTGACCGAGACCGGGCCGCAGGCGACTGCGGCCGATGCTCCGCGAACCGCGGGCGAAGGGAAGAAAGCATGACACGCGAACGGGCCGTCCTGGTCCTCGAAGACGGCACCCGGTACGACGGCTGGGCCTACGGCGCCCGTGGGCGCACGCTCGGCGAGGTGGTCTTCGCGACCGGCATGACCGGCTACCAGGAGACGCTGACCGACCCCTCCTACGCCGGACAGATCGTGGTGCAGACCGCTCCGCACATCGGCAACACCGGGGTGAACGACGAGGACCCCGAGTCCCGTCGCATCTGGGTCGCCGGGTACGTGGTGCGCGACCCCAGCCGCGTGGTGTCGAACCACCGCGCGAACGCCACGCTCGACGACCACCTGGTGCGCGACGGCATCGTCGGCATCTCCGGCATCGACACCCGCGCACTCACCCGCCGCATCCGTGACGCCGGCGCCATGAAGGGCGGCGTCTTCAGCGGTGCGGACGCGGCGCTGTCGGCCGAGTCGCAGCTGGACGCGGTCGTGTCGCAGGCGACGATGGCCGGCGCGAGCTTCTCGGCGGTCGTGTCCACCCCGGAGACCTACGTCGTCCCCGCCGTTGGCGAGCAGATCGGCACCCTGGCCGTGCTCGACCTCGGCGTGAAGGCCTCGACCACCCGGTACCTCGCCGCCCGCGGCTTCGAGGTGCACGTGGTGCCGCAGGACATCTCCGCTGCGGAGCTGGAAGCCCTCGCACCGGACGCCCTGTTCTACTCGAACGGCCCCGGCGACCCCGCCGCGTCGGACGCACAGGTGGAGCTGCTGCAGGACAGCCTGCGCACCGGCCGGCCGTTCTTCGGCATCTGCTTCGGCAACCAGCTGCTCGGTCGCGCGCTCGGCTTCGGCACCTACAAGCTGCCCTTCGGTCACCGCGGCATCAACCAGCCGGTGCTCGACACGACCACGGGCAAGGTCGAGATCACGAGCCAGAACCACGGCTTCGCGGTCGACGCGCCCCTCGGCGAGGTCCTCGAGTCGCCGGCCGGGTTCGGTCGGGTCGAGGTCTCGCACTACTCGCTGAACGACAACGTGGTCGAGGGCCTCCGCGCGCTCGACGTGCCGGCGTTCAGCGTGCAGTACCACCCCGAGGCCGCCGCCGGACCGCACGACAGCATGTACCTCTTCGACCGGTTCGCGGACATGGTGCGCGAGCGTCGCGACGGAGAGCCGCTCGACGCGGCCACCGCCGACGCCACGACCCCCGCAGCAGACATCACCAAGGAAGCGAACTGATGCCCAAGCGCGCAGACATCAACTCCGTCCTCGTCATCGGCTCCGGCCCGATCGTCATCGGTCAGGCCGCCGAGTTCGACTACTCCGGCACCCAGGCGTGCCGTGTCCTCCGGGCCGAGGGCGTCCGGGTCATCCTGGTCAACCCGAACCCGGCGACGATCATGACCGACCCCGACTTCGCCGACGCGACCTACATCGAGCCGATCACGAACGCGTCGCTCGAGGAGATCATCCGCATCGAGAAGCCGGACGCCGTCCTGCCGACCCTCGGCGGCCAGACGGCCCTGAACGCGGCCATCGCGCTCGACGAGGCCGGCATCCTCGCCAAGCACGGCGTCGAGCTCATCGGCGCCAAGGTCGAGGCGATCCAGCGCGGCGAGGACCGCCAGCTCTTCAAGGAGCTCGTGCTCGAGTCCGGTGCCGACGTCGCCCGCAGCCACATCGCGCACACGCTCGAAGAAGCGAAGGAGTTCGCGAAGGACCTCGGGTACCCGCTGGTCGTCCGCCCGTCGTTCACCATGGGCGGCCTCGGTTCGGGCTTCGCCTACAACGAGGCCGAACTCGTCCGCTTCGTCGGCGACGGGCTGCAGTCCAGCCCGACGACCGAGGTCCTGCTCGAGGAATCCATCCTCGGCTGGAAGGAGTACGAGCTCGAACTGATGCGCGACAACTACGACAACACCGTCGTCATCTGCTCCATCGAGAACGTCGACCCGGTCGGCGTCCACACCGGTGACTCGATCACGGTCGCCCCCGCGCTGACCCTGACCGACCGCGAGTACCAGAACATGCGGAACATCGGCATCGACATCATCCGTCGCGTCGGCGTCGACACCGGTGGCTGCAACATCCAGTTCGCCGTCGACCCGTCGAACGGCCGCGTCATCGTCATCGAGATGAACCCCCGCGTGTCCCGCTCGTCGGCCCTCGCGTCGAAGGCCACGGGCTTCCCGATCGCCAAGATCGCCGCGAAGCTCGCCATCGGTTACCGGCTCGACGAGATCGAGAACGACATCACGAAGGTCACCCCAGCGAGCTTCGAGCCGACCCTCGACTACGTGGTCGTGAAGACCCCGCGGTTCGCGTTCGAGAAGTTCCCGGCCGCCGACGCCACCCTCACCACGACGATGAAGAGCGTCGGCGAGGCGATGGCCATCGGCCGGAACTACGCCACGGCACTGCAGAAGTCGCTGCGCTCGCTCGAGAAGCGCGGGTCGAGCTTCCACTGGGACACCCCGGCGGCCGAGCTCGACAAGGACGCCCTGCTGGC
Organism: Curtobacterium flaccumfaciens; assembly: GCF_013359815.1. Classification (GTDB taxonomy): domain Bacteria; phylum Actinomycetota; class Actinomycetes; order Actinomycetales; family Microbacteriaceae; genus Curtobacterium; species Curtobacterium flaccumfaciens. The sequence continues at coordinate 100,281 of NZ_JABMCF010000031.1, forward strand.
GAAGTCGTCGATCCCGACCGACGGCCGCATCGTCACGGTCCAGCAGGCCCTGGTCGCGGGCGCCACCGCGGACGAGGTCTTCGAGGCCACCAAGATCGACCCCTGGTTCATCGACCAGATCGTGCTCATCAACGAGGTCGCGGACGAGGTCCGGGCCGCCGACACCCTCGACGCGGACACGATGCGCTGGGCGAAGGAGCACGGCTTCAGCGATACCCAGATCGCGAGCCTGCGCAGCACGGACGCGGCTCCGGTCTCCGAGCAGCAGGTCCGTGACGAGCGGCACGCCCAGGGCATCCGACCGGTCTTCAAGACCGTCGACACCTGCGCCGGCGAGTTCCCCGCCCTGACGCCGTACCACTACTCCTCGTACGACACCGAGACCGAGATCACGCCGAGCGACCGCAAGAAGGTCGTCATCCTCGGCTCCGGCCCGAACCGCATCGGACAGGGCGTCGAGTTCGACTACTCGTGCGTGCACGCGTCCTTCGCGCTGAGCGCCGCCGGGTTCGAGACGATCATGATCAACTGCAACCCCGAGACCGTGTCGACCGACTACGACACCTCGGACCGCCTGTACTTCGAACCGCTGACCGCCGAGGACGTCCTCGAGGTCATCGAGGCCGAGGCCGCGTCCGGCGAACTCGTCGGCGTCGTCGTGCAGCTCGGTGGCCAGACCGCCCTCGGCCTGGCGAAGCCGCTCGAGGCCGCGGGCATCCCGATCCTCGGCACCAGCCCCACCGCGATCGACTCGGCCGAGGAGCGCGGGCAGTTCTCCGCCATCCTCGACGCCGCCGGTCTGCTCGCACCGCGCAACGGCACGGCCCACGACCTGGCGAGCGCGACCACGGTGGCCGAGGAGATCGGGTACCCCGTCCTCGTCCGCCCGTCGTTCGTGCTCGGCGGCCGCGGCATGGAGATCCTGTACGACTCCCCGTCGCTCGCGGACTACTTCGACCGGATGGCCGACCAGGCGATCATCGGCCCGGAGCTCCCGCTGCTGGTCGACCGGTTCCTGGACGACGCCGTGGAGATCGACGTCGACGCGCTCTTCGACGGCGAGCGGCTCTACATCGGCGGCATCATGGAGCACCTCGAAGAGGCCGGCATCCACTCCGGCGACTCGGCCTGCACCCTGCCCCCGGTCGGCCTCGGCCGCGCAGAGATCCAGGGCGTCGTCGACGCGACCGAGAAGATCGCCCGCGGCATCGGCGTGCAGGGCCTGCTCAACGTCCAGTTCGCCATCGGCGCCGGCGTGCTCTACGTCCTCGAGGCGAACCCGCGCGCCAGCCGCACCGTGCCCTTCGTCTCGAAGGCGCTCGGCATCCCGCTGGCCAAGGCCGCGTCCCGCATCATGACCGGCACCACGGTCGCCGAGCTCGTCGCCGAGGGCATGCTGCCCGAGCGTGACGGGGCGTTCGTCCCCGCGCAGTCGCCGGTCGCCGTGAAGGAGGCCGTACTGCCCTTCCGTCGCTTCCGCACCCGCGAGGGCCAGGTCGTCGACTCGGTGCTCAGCCCCGAGATGCGCTCCACCGGCGAGGTCATGGGCATCGACCGCGACTTCCCGCGGGCGTTCCTCAAGTCGCAGGACGCCGCGTACGGCGGCCTGCCGACCAGCGGGACGGTCTTCGTGAGCGTCGCCGACACCGACAAGCGCGCGATCGTACTGCCGGTGCACCGCCTGCAGCAGCTCGGCTTCACGATCATCGCGACCGAGGGCACGGCGGAGATCCTCCGCCGCAACGGCATCGAGGTCGGGATCGTCGGCAAGTACAGCCAGGGCGGCGAGAGCGTCGTCGACCTGCTCGCCAGGGGCGAGGTCGACATCGTGATCAACACGCCGTCGGGTGCCGCCGGTCGTGCGGACGGGTACGAGATCCGTGCGGCCACGGTCGCGGCGGACAAGCCGCTGTTCACGACGATCGCGCAGATCGGGGCCGCCGTCGCGGCGATCGAGACGATCGGTTCGCCGCTCAACGTCCGCAGCCTGCAGGACTACGCGCTCGAGCGCGCGACCTGGTGACGGCTGCCAGCATGGCAACGAACCGGTCGGGAGGCCCGGCCTCCTTCGGCGACCGCCTCGCGTCCGCCATGGGGGAGCGTTCACCGCTCTGCGTCGGGATCGACCCCCACGCCGCCACCCTGGCGGCGTGGGGGCTCGCCCGCGACGAGCAGGGCCTGACGGCGTTCGGCGCGACCCTGGTCGACGCGGCCGCCGGCCGCGCGGCGATCGTGAAGCCGCAGGTCGCCTTCTTCGAGGCGGCGGGGGTCGCGGGCTACCGTGCGCTCGACGCGACGATCCGCCGGGCACGCGATGCGGGCCTCCTGGTCGTCGCCGACGTGAAGCGGGGCGACATCGGGACCACCGGCGACGACTACGCGCTGGCGTGGCTGGACCGCGACGGGCCGTTCGCGGCCGACGCGATGACGGTGTCGCCGTACCTCGGGTACGGCTCGCTCCGGGGCACGATCGACGTCGCGCGCCGGAACGGTGCGGGGGTCTTCGTGCTCGCGGCGACGAGCAACCCCGAGGCGCGGGTGCTGCAGACCGCGGTGCTCGCGGAAGGACCGCGTACCGGCCGGACGGTCGCGGCCGGTATCGTCTTGGACGTGGCAGACGACAACCGGTCCGTGGGCGATCAGGCCCTCGGCGACGTCGGGCTCGTGCTCGGCGCGACCCTTCACCTCGACGACTTCGGCATCGACGCGGACGCGATCGGCGCCGCGCCGGTCCTCGCGCCGGGCTTCGGTGCCCAGGGCGCCCGCATCGAGGACCTCCGTGCGCTGTACGGCGCGCGTGCCGAGCAGGTGCTCGTGAGCGAGTCGCGCGGCCTGCTGACCGACGGTCCGGACGGCGTCGCGGCGCTCGTCACCGACCGCGCGGACCGCATCCGCACCGCACTGGTGGCGGCAGCGTGACCGACGAGCACGAGGGCCTGCCCGCCCACCGGACCCCGCCAGAGGTGGACCGCGTCGCCGCGGCGAAGGCCGCCGTCGCCGCGCGACGCGCCCGGGCCGCGGTGAAGGCCGCGATCGCGTCGGGGGAGCGCTCGGCACTCGACGTCGCCCGTGCCGCGTGGGACGACTCGCTGGTCGAGACGACCTCGGCGGAACGATCGCTGCGGGTCCGTGACCTGCTGGTGAGCCTGCCGGGCATCGGCCCCGCACGAGCCGAGGCGATCATGGGGACCCTGCGGATCGCCCCGTCGAAGCGCCTCGGTGGCCTCGGCACCCGGCAGCGCACCGCCCTGGCGGACTGGCTCGCCGCCCGCGGGCGCAAGCGTGGTGCCTCGAAGCTCGTCGTGCTCGCCGGACCCACCGCGGTCGGCAAGGGCACGGTCAGCGCGCACATCCGACAGCACTACCCGGACGTCAACCTCAGCGTCTCCGCCACCACCCGGAAGCCGCGCCCTGGCGAGGTCGACGGCGTGCACTACTACTTCGTGGACGACGACGAGTTCGACCGCATGATCCGCGACCGCGAGCTGCTCGAGTGGGCGACCGTCCACAACTCGTACCGCTACGGCACCCCGCGCCCGCCGATCGACCGCGCGCTCGACGCCGGCGAGAAGGTCATGCTCGAGATCGACCTGCAGGGCGCCCGGCAGGTCCGCGACGCCATGCCCGAGGCGGTGCTCGTGTTCCTGCTGCCCCCGACGTGGGAGGAACTGGTGCGCCGGCTCATCGGCCGCGGCACCGAATCCGCGGAGGAACAGGCGCGTCGTCTCGAGACCGCGAAGGTCGAGCTGGCCGCGCAGGACGAGTTCGACGTGCGGATCGTGAACTCCGATGTCGGCACCGCGGCACGTGAGGTCGTAGACTTGTTCTCTGCGCCCTGACGGGTGCACTGACTTCGAGGAGACACCATGGCCAACCCCCAGGGCATCATCGACCCGCCCATCGACGACCTGCTCAGCAAGGTCGAGTCGAAGTACGCGCTCGTCATCTTCGCGTCGAAGCGCGCCCGCCAGATCAACGACTACTACGCCGACCTGCACGAGGGCTCGCTCTTCGACAACGTCGGACCGCTCGTCGACTCGACGATCGACGACAAGCCGCTGTCCGTCGCGCTCCACGAGATCAACGAGGACAAGCTCACCGTCACCAAGCAGCAGCAGCCCACCGACTGATCCCGGTGACTGCAGCTGCTCTCCGCCTCTTCACGTCCGAGTCGGTGACCGAGGGGCACCCCGACAAGATCTGCGACCAGATCTCGGACAGCATCCTCGACGCACTGCTGGCGGTCGACCCGAACGCGCGCGTCGCCGTCGAGACGATGGTGACCACCGGGCTCGTGCACGTCGCCGGCGAGGTCACGACCTCCGGCTACGTCGAGATCCCCAAGCTCGTCCGTGACGTCATCACCGGCATCGGCTACAACT
>NZ_JABMCF010000032.1 GCF_013359815.1 Curtobacterium flaccumfaciens
CCTCCAGCTCGAGGGCGACAACGCCATCCTCACCGGCACCACCGTCCACATCTCCGAAGACGCCGCCGGCCTGCTGAACAAGACCTTCGGCACCGACGCCGTCAAGCGCGGCCTCCTCGTCGGCACCGCCACCATCACCGCCCAGATCAAGTAACACCTGCCGCAACACCGCACCACGAGCACCACCGCACGACGCGAAGAGTCGCTCCGCCGATCAGGGCGGAGCGGCTCTTCGTCGTTCGCGGTCCCGGCGGCGGTACTGCTTCTCCCAGTGGCCGAGCCTACGATCGAGCGAATGCCCGCTCCTCGCTCGACCCAGACCGACGACCGACCCGGGCCGGACGACTTCATCCGCGTCCGTGGCGCCCGCGAGAACAACCTGCGCGACGTCGACGTGGACATCCCCCGCGACCGGATCGTCGCGTTCACCGGCGTCTCCGGCTCCGGCAAGTCCTCACTCGCCTTCGGCACCGTCTTCGCCGAGGCCCAGCGCCGGTTCCTCGAGTCCGTCGCCCCGTACGCGCGGCGGTTGATCGCGCAGGGGTCCACCCCGCACGTCGACTCGATCACCGGACTGCCGCCCGCCGTCGCCCTGCAGCAGCGTCGCGGTGCCCCGAGCTCCCGTTCCACCGTCGGCACCATGACCACGCTGTCGAACTCGATGCGCATGCTCTACTCGCGCGCCGGCACGTACCCGTCCGGCGCCGACCGGCTCGAGTCGGACTCCTTCTCGCCGAACACCGTCGCCGGCGCCTGCCCCCGGTGCCACGGCATCGGGACCGCGCACGAGGTCACCGAGGCATCGGCGGTGCACGATCCGTCGCTGAGCATACGCGACGGCGCGATCACCGCCTGGCCCGGTGCGTGGCAGGGCAAGAACCTGCGGGACGTCACCGCGGTGCTCGGCTACGACATCGAGCGCCCGTGGCGTGAGCTGTCGCGCGAGGACCGTGACTGGCTGCTCTTCACCGAGGAACAGCCCGTCGTGCAGGTGCAGCCGAAGCGCGACCGCGTGGCCAAGCCATACAAGGGCCGGTTCTGGAGCGCTCGCCAGTTCGTGCTGCACACCCTCGCCGACTCGCAGAGCGAGACCCAGCGCAAGAAGGTGCTGCAGTTCGTCGAGTCCGGCCCGTGCGGGCTCTGCGGCGGCACGGGCCTGACCCGAGCCGCCCTCGCCGTGACGATCGGCGGCCACTCGATCGCCGAGCTGAACGCGCTGCCGCTGACCGGCCTGGCTGAAGTCCTGCGCCCGATCGCAGCGATCACCGACGCGGCAGCGGCGACGTCGCGGGCATCGTCCGGCGAACACACCGAGGTCGCCGTGGCGATCTCCCGCGACCTGCTCACCCGCGTCGAGGTCCTGGTCGGCCTGGGTCTCGGGTACCTGGCGCTCGACCGCGCCACCCCGACGCTCTCCCCCGGCGAGAGCCAGCGGCTGCGGATCGCGACGCAGCTGCGCTCCGGCCTGTTCGGCGTCGTCTACGTGCTCGACGAACCGAGCGCCGGGCTGCACCCCGCCGATGCCGAGTCCCTCGTCGACGTCCTCGACGACCTGCGAGCCGGCGGCAACAGCGTCTTCGTCGTCGAACACGACATGAGCATCGTGCGGCGAGCCGACTGGATCGTCGACGTCGGCCCTCGCGCAGGAACCGGCGGCGGCACCGTCCTGTACAGCGGCCCGGTCGCCGGCCTGGCCGAGGTCGAGGCGTCGGTCACCCGGCGCTTCCTGGAGCCCCGGCAGCCGACCGCCGACCGCGCCGTCCGGACCCCGATCGGCACGCTCGAACTCCGCGACCTCACCCTGCACAACCTCCGTGGGCTCGACGTCGACCTGCCGCTCGGTGTCCTCACCGCGGTCACCGGCGTCAGCGGGTCCGGCAAGTCGTCGCTCGTCGGCGGCGTGCTGCCCGGAGTCGCGACGTCGCACCCGCTCATCGACCGCGTCGTGCAGGTCGACCAGAAGCCGATCGGCCGGACCCCCCGCTCGAACCTCGCCACCTACACCGGCCTCTTCGACGCGGTCCGGGCCGCCTTCGCTCAGACCGACGAAGCGAAGGCCCGCGGTTGGGGCGCCGGGCGGTTCTCGTTCAACGTCGCCGGCGGCCGGTGCGAGGTCTGCCAGGGCGAGGGGTCGGTGTCCGTCGAACTCCTCTTCCTGCCCGGCAGCTGGGCCCCGTGCCCCGAGTGCCACGGCTCCCGCTACACCGCCGAGACGCTCGAGGTCCGGTGGAACGGGGCGTCCATCGCCGACGTCCTCGGCATGACCGTCGACGAAGCGGCGCCGTTCCTGGCGTCCCTGCCGGCAGCCGGACGCGGACTCGAGACCCTCCGCGAGGTCGGTCTCGGCTACCTGCGGCTCGGCCAGCCCGCTCCGGAGCTGTCCGGCGGCGAGGCGCAGCGCATCAAGCTCGCCACGGAACTGCAGCGTGCGCGGACCGGCCACACCCTGTACTTGCTCGACGAACCCACCACCGGCCTGCACCCGGCCGACGTCGAGCTGCTCACCGCCCAGCTCGCCCGCCTGACCGACGCGGGCAACACCGTCGTCGTGGTCGAGCACGCGATGGACGTCGTCGCGAGCGCCGACCACGTCATCGACATGGGCCCGTCCGGCGGTGTCGAGGGTGGCCAGGTGGTCGCCTCTGGCACGCCCGCCGAGGTCGCCGCCTCGACGACCAGCCGGACCGCGCCGTACCTGCGGGACCAGCTCGGTCGCTGACGCAGAAGTGCCCGCCAGGATCGCTCCTGACGGGCACTTCGTGGCTGCCGCTGGTTACCGCTGGACCGCTTCCGGGGCGTCGTCGCGGAAGAAGTCGCTTCCACTGTGCGTGTAGCCGACCTCACCCGTCCGACGCCACTGCTTGCGGACGCGCTTGAAGGTGGTGATGCGTGCAGGTTCGACGTTCTCGTCGCTCGTGTAGGCGCTCATGGCTGATCTCCCTGTGTGATTGGCCGTGGTTCCTTGGCCCCCCGGGATGGAGGCTAGCGAGGGGCTCGGAGGCGAGTTCGCAATCCGTCCCGGAACGTCCGTGGAACGCAATTCCGGCCGTGCCGAGAGCCGGGTCGCGCCCCTCCGGCACCGGGGCGGGCGTCCACGCCGAACGAGGATCCCCGCATGACCGGCTGCGATCATGGTGGCTTCGACCAGATCAGGAGGACGAGCGTGACCGCTGCGAACCGAGCCGTGATCATCGACGCAGGGGGCGACGTCACCGCCGACCTCGGCGATCGCTACGAAGCGGGCGCGCTGGTGGAGTGGGCGAGCGTGACGAAGACCGTGACCGCCGCCGCCGTGCTCGTCCTCCTCGCTGAACGGGACATCCCACGGGACACCCCCGCCCGGGACCTGTTGCCGGACGTCCCGGACGACGCCACCTACACGGTCGACGACTTGATCCGACACCGCTCGGGCCTGCCCCGTGTGCACCAGGGCATGTCGGCCGGGATCGTCGGCGACCCGTACGCGGACGTGTCCGAGGCGGACATCACCCGTGCGCTGCGCCAGACCCCGACGACACCGGGTGAGCGGGACTACTCCAACCTCGGCTACGCGGTGCTCGGTCGGCTGCTCGAGCACGTCGCGCGGGAAGCATGGTCCACGGTCGCCGAGCGGACGGTCCTGGCTCCGCTCGGGATCACCAGCGCCACCCTCGACCCGGCACCCGAACGACGAACCCTGCTCCGGTCGTGGCGGGGCCGCCCCCGTGACCCCTGGACCATCGGATCAGGTCCCTACGCACCGGCCGGCGGGATCTGGTCGACCATGTCCGACCTCTTGCGGTTCGGCGCGGGAATCGGACGCATCGAGCCGGACTTCCTGGCGTGGGAGCACCGCGACGGGCTGATCTGGCACAGCGGGCAGACACGGGACGCCGGCGTCTGTCTGCTCCGTCACGGCGACGTCACGATCGCGTCGCACGCCCTCGGCGCAGCGCCCGGAGCCGCCGACCGGCTCGCCGTCCGACACCTCCGTGCCGTGGGAGTCGTCGCGTGAGCGCCGGCACGCGAGCTGGCTGAGGGAGCGCTCGGGCTGACTCAGGAACGCAGGCCGAGCACCAGGTCGTGGACCACGCGCGCTGCGCGTGCCGCGGCGTCGTCCAGGTGCTCACGGAACTCGGCGCCGTCCGGCGCGCAGAGGTCGCTGATGCACCGGACCGACACGAACGGCATGTCGTGCACGTGGGCGAACTGCGCGATCGCGGCCGACTCCATGTCGACCGCGGCCACCTCGGGGAACGCGACCCGGAGTGCGCGGGCACGGCCCTCGGTCACGAAGACCTCGCTCGAGCCGATCGTCGCCGACCGCAGCGGCCACGCGATGTCGGCGCCCATCGCGAGCTCGACGAGCCGGGCGTCCGGCGCGTAGCCGGTCGGCATGCCGGGGACCTGGCCCAGGGCGTAGCCGAACGCGGTGGCGTCGGCGTTGAGGTTGACGTACCGGTCGCCGACCACGACGTCACCGATGGCGACACCGTGCATGAGCCCACCGGCGGTCCCGACGCTGATCACCGGGATGCCCGGGCCGAAGTCGTGGAAGCCGTGGGCAACGGCGGCCGTGGCGTTCGTGAAGCCGATGCCGCTGCGGCGCACGACGACCGTGGCGCCGCCGATGTCGAGCAGCTGGTGCGGGTCGTGGCCACCGACGGGGCCGTCGAGGACGGGGACACCGCCGAACAGGTCGGCGAAGGCCGAGACCTCTTCGCTCATGGCCGCGATGATGATCGCGACGGGTTGCTGCTGCACTGATCGATTCTCCCACGCCGGGCGCGCGCGGACGTGCAGGTCGGATGGTCGCGGTCGCTACCGGCGGGGGTCCTGGCGGGCCAGCTCGTCGGCGACGAAGGCGGCGAGCGCGTCGGCGCCGAAGTGGTCGTCGGCAGTGATGGTGACGACGGTGCCGGCGTCGTTGCCCGCCCCGGTCTCGTCGAACAGCAGCATCTGACCGTACGCACCGTGCAGCCGCCAGAGTCGGCCGGGACCACCCCACCCGGCCATCGCGTACCGCTCGTAGCCGGGGCCGGTGCCCTCGCGCTCGACCCAGTCGGTGTGCATCGCGTCGCACCACCGCGCGCTGACGATCCGCTGTCCGTCGACGACCCCGCGGTCGCGGATCAGGCGTCCGATGCGGGCGAGCTCCTCGGTGCGGAGCGACAGTCCCTCGCCGCCGGCGACGAACCCGTTCGGGCAGCGTTGCCACTCGACGTCCTGGATGCCGAGCGGCGCGAACAGTCGCTCGGTGACGAACGCGCCGACGTCGCCGACCCGGGTCTCGAGCACGCGCATCGCCGTGTAGGTGCTGGCGTTCGCGTACTGGAACACCCGGCCGCGGGACGGTCGCCGCAGGAACTCGGCCGCCAGGTCCGGCCAGTCCGTCAGCTCGGTCGCCGACCAGGGCATGTCGATCCCGCTGGTCATGGTGAGCAGGTGGCGGAGGGTGACCCGGCCGACGCCGTCACCGAGCGCGAGGCCGGTCTCCGCACCGAGGCCGGCGCCGACCAGGGACGTCGCGATCGGCTCGTCGAGGTCGACCAGGCCGTCGTCGGCGGCGATGCCGGTGGCCAGGACGCAGACGCCCTTCGCGGCGGAGTGGATCTCGCGTCGGACGTCGGGGGTCCAGTGGTGCTCGGCGAAGTCGTCCGCGGTGCCGTCGGTGCCCGGAGCCGCAGTCCGCGCGCGCACGTGGATGCCGTGTGCGGCGAACCCGGTGGTGTCGATGTGCCGGACGACGGCGTCGAGGATGGTCGCGGCGGTGTGCACAACCCCATCCTCTCGTGGCCGAGCGGCTGCGGGCACGAGCAGGGGCCGCCGCGTACCGTCCGGTTCGTGTCCGACGAACAGCCCCGCCGCCCCGATCCCACCCGCGTCGGCGACCAGCCCGCACTCCGGACGGCGTCGGGCTCGAACTGGCTCGTGTGGGGAGCCGTCACGGCCGTGATCGTCGCCGCGGTGATGGTCCTCATGGCGATCCGGGCGCCGGCGATCGGCTGGCCGGCGCTCGTGCTCGTCGTCGTGTTGTTCGTGACGATGGTCGTGGTGCGGGCCGCCGTCCGGCCGCAGCGCACCCGACTCGTCACCCTGGCCCTGCTCGACCTCGGCATCGTGGTCGTCGGACTGGTGGCGACCCTGGCGGTCCTGTACTCGACGCCGGTCGGTTGATGCCGCGATGGCATGTTGATAACAGTTCTCACTAAGATGGTGTGCAGCGACCACACCACGGTGGCCGTTCCATCGACGCAGCTGCAGCTGCTGGGAAGACCGACCCCATGCCAGCACCACACCCCACCGAGACCCTCGACGCCCTCGTGGTCGGAGCCGGACCGGCCGGCGTCGGCACCGGCCTGGCACTCCACGCCGTCGACGGCCTGCTGTTCGGCGTCGTCGAACGCGGCGTCGTCGGGGACACGTTCCGTCGGTGGCCGGAGCACCAGCGGTTCCTGACGCCGTCCTTCACCGGCAACGGGTTCGGGGCGACCGACCTCAACGCGGTCCACCCGCGCACCTCACCCGCCTACAGCCTGGGGACCGACTACCCCTCCGGGCCCGAGTACGCCCGGTACCTGCGGGGCGTCGTCGCGGCCTTCCACCTGCCGACCCTGCTCGACACCGAGGTCGAGCGCATCGAGCCGGACGACGACGGCTTCCGCGTGACCACGAGCCGCGGCCCCGTCATCACCCGGAACGTGGTCTGGGCCGGCGGCGAGTTCTCCGACCCGATCCTGCCCCGCTGCGCCGGCACCTCGCTCGGGGTGCACGCGTCCGCCGAGGCAGCCTGGGTGGCGCGGTCCGGACACGTGGTGGTCGTGGGTGGCTTCGAGTCCGGCATCGACCTGGCGTGCCACCACGTCGAACAGGGGGCGACGGTGACGGTCGTCGACCCGTCCCACCCCTGGGACGCCGGCAGCGGGTCGGACCCGTCGTTCCGCCTCGCCCCGCGGACCCGTCAACGGCTCGGGGCCGCGCGGGCCAGCGGACGCCTCACCCTGGTCGACGACGGCCAGGTCACCGGCATCAAGCGGTCCGGAGACGGGTTCACCGTCGGCGTCGCCGGTCGGACCGCCCTGGTCGCGGACGCGCCACCGATCCTCGCTACCGGGTACGGCCCGGGGCTCGGACCGGCCGCGAGCCTGTTCGACACCCGCGCGGACGGATGGCCACTGCTCACCGAGGACGACGAGTCGACCACCACGCCCGGGCTGTTCCTGGCCGGCACGGCGCTCCGGCACGGTGGGCTGCAGTTCTGCTTCGTGTACAAGTTCCGGCAGCGGTTCGCCCACGTCGCCCGCGTCATCGGCGAACGAGCAGGGCGCGACTGCGGCGCCCTGCAGGAGTGGGACGACGCCGGGATGCTCACCGACGACCTGAGCTGCTGTGGTGTCGAATGCGCGTGCTGATGCCGGCACCGCGGCCCGCCCGCCCCGCCGGTGCACGACTCTGGGCAACCCCCGCGATCGTCGGCGGCGCCATCCTGCTCGGGTCGGTGATCGGCGGCGTCTCGCCCTCGGCCGGCGACGCGATGGGCTCGGTGGTGGACGCGTTGGTGATCACCCTGGTCGTCGCCCTGTTCGTCGACGTCCCCCTGCACCGCCTGCCACGGACGCCCGGCGCCTGGAAGGTCATCGGCATCGCCTGGAGCATGAACTTCCTGCTCGCCCCGCTCGTCGCGTTCCTGCTCACGCGCGTGGCCCTGCCCGGACACCCGGCCGTGCAGCTCGGCGCGATGCTGTACTTCCTGGCGCCCTGCACCGACTGGTTCCTGGCGTTCACCCGCCTGAGCGACGGGGACACCGCCGTGGGGGCGACCCTGCTGCCGATCAACATGGTCACCCAGCTGCTGCTGTTCCCGGTGTGGATCACGGTCCTGGGCGGCAACGCCGGCATCGACGCCGTGGGCACCATCGGCACCCTGCTGCAGTGGTTCGTCCTGCCCGCCGCGATCGCCGTGGTGATCCGCCTCGGGATCTCGCTCCTGCCGGACGGCGCTCGAGCCCGCGCCGCCGCCCTGCCCGGCCGCGCGGTCCCCTGGATCGTGGGCGCGATGGTCGCCGGGCTCTTCGCCTCGCACATCGGGCTGCTGCTGGCGAACCTGCCGGTGTTCGTCGCCGTGCTGGGGTGCGCGGTGGTCTTCTTCGCCGTCACGTTCATCGCAGCCGAGTGGGCGTCACGCCTCGCCGCCCTGTCGTACCCGCGGTCGGCGCTGCTCGCGATGACGACGGCGGCCCGCAACGCACCCCTGATGATCGGGCTGACGAGCGCCGCACTCCCCCACCAGCCGCTGGTCACCACGGCGATCGTCGTCGGCATGCTCGTCGAGTTCCCGCACCTGCTCGCGGTCCGCCACCTGCTGCTGCGTCGGCGACGTGGTCAGCACGCCGGGCGACGCCTGCGCGGCACCGCCGCATGGGGGCACCCGTGACGCACCGGGTCCGACTCGTCGTCGTCCCGACCGAGCGACGGGTGATCGAGACCGAGCACGACGACCGGCGGACGGCGCTCCTGCTCGCGCTGGGCCAGGTGCCGCTCGGGTACGCGGTCACCGACGTCGACGTGCTGCCGGAGCACGGGGACACCGAGTCCGACCCCGCGGAGCCGGGCCGACGCTGAGCCGGCCGTCAGCGGCGGACGAGCACCCCGGCGACGAGTCGGAGCAGCAGGGCGACCACGCCGACCACGGCGATGCCGACCGACACGACCGTCGCCATCAGCAGTCGAAGGCCGTCCGGCACAGCCGTCTCGTCGGACGTGGGGAGGAACGCCGTCGCGACGAACACGCAGCCCGCGGCGACCAGGAACAACACCCCGATGATCGTCACGGCCCGCAGCGCGGCCGGCGCCGGTTCGTGGTCACCCGGTCGAGCCGGACGAGCCCTGGCCCCCTCGGTCTCCCAGTCCGCCAGTTCCGTCATGGTGGTCCCCCTCCGTCGGGACGATCGTAGGGCCCGGACCGGCCCCGACGGCGCTGGTGCGGCCCGAGACGGTCGCGACGCCGGACGGGAGGCGCGTGACGGGCCCGCACCGCGCCTCCAGTCCGGCGCCGGTCGCGACGAGTGCACGTGGCCGGCTACGCGCTGTCGGCCACCGTCGGCTGCGCCTGCCGCAGCCCGGTGACCAGGAGGGTCACGATCGTCCGGACGTCGTAGTCGGGGTCCTGGGGACTCCACGCCACCAGGTCACCGACGGCCCGGAGCAGCTGGTACGGCGGGGTCGGCGCGACCACCTCGCCGGACGCCCGCGCAGCGTCGAGCAGCCGGCCGAGCACGGGCACGAGCTCGTCGACGAACAGGGTGTGCAGCGCCGTGAAGCCGTCGGCGTCGCCCTCCCAGACGCGCGCCAGACCGTGCTTGGTGCCGAGGAAGTCGACGAACTGGTGCACCCAGCGCAGCAGGGCGGCGAACGGCGTCGGCTCCGAGCCGAGCAGCGCAGGCCCCGCGTCGACCAGGGCCTCGATCTGGTGCCGGTAGACGGCGACGACCAGGTCCGAACGGGTCGGGAAGTGCCGGTAGAGCGTGCCCACCCCGACCCCCGCGGCGGTGGCGACCTCGCGCACCGGTGCGCCGACGCCCGAAGCTGCGAAGACCGCGGCAGCGGCGTCGAGGATCGTGCGCTCGTTGCGCTCGACGTCGCGACGGCGACGCCGCGCGGGGTCGGTCGACGGGGTGCTCATGCGTCGATCATCGCACGACAACGACGCGATGCGGAACGATGCTCCGCTTCCCCTTGCAATCCGGATCGTTGTTCCGTATCGTTCCGGAACGTCGCTCCGTTTCGGGCGACAGTCGCTCCGTCCTCGGGCGACACGGCATCCCGGAAAGGCCCCGCATGGCACCCACAGCACCCCGACCACAGGTCATCAGCGTGCGCCCCGTCACACTCCCCGCACCCTCGCGCGGTCAGGACCTCGAGGTCCGGATCACCGCACCGACGACCGGCACGGACCTGCCCGTCATCGTCTTCGCCCACGGCTTCGGCCAGTCCATGACCGGCGGCGACCCCCTCGTCGACCACTGGACCGCGAACGGCTTCGTCGTCGTCCAGCCGACGTTCCTCGACGCGAAGGCCTACGGGCTGACGCTCGACGACCCGCGCTACCCGACCATCTGGCGGACGCGGGTCGACGACCTCGAGCGGGTGCTCGACGACCTCGACCAGATCATCGACGCGGTCCCCGGCCTGAGCGGACGCGTCGACACCGCGCGCATCGCCGCGGTCGGACACTCGTGGGGCGGACAGTCCGTGGGCATGCTGCTCGGGGCCCGCGTCCTGGACGCCGACGGGCGGCCGGGCGAGGACCGCACCGACCACCGCGTGCGCGCCGGGGTCCTGCTGTCCACCACCGGGATCGCGCGCGGCGACCTCGCGCCGTTCGCGCAGGAGCACTTCGCGTTCATGAGCCCCGACTTCAGCCAGCTGCACACCCCGTCACTCGTGGTCGCCGGCGACCACGACCAGTCCCAGCTCTCGACCCGAGGCCCGGACTGGTTCACCGACGTCTACCACCTGAGCCCCGGCGCGCGGCACCTGGTGACCGTCCACGGCGGGGAGCACCTGCTCGGCGGGATCCAGGACTACGAGTCGACCGCCACCACGGACGAGAGCCCCGAGCGTGTGGACCTCGTCCGCCACACCACGACGGCGTTCCTCCGGACCGCGCTCGGCCTCGACCCCGACGCGTGGTCGGCGATCGCCGATGCCGTCGGCCCTGCTGCCGCCGCCGCGGCCGGCTCTGCTGCCGCGGTCGCGGCCGGCCCCGCTGCCGCCGTCGGCCACATCGAATCGAAGGAGCACCGCTCGTGATCACCGATCAGCACCCCCTGCCCACTCCGTTCACCGCCGCGTCCACCGCCGCCGACGTCCTGGACGGCGTCGACCTGACCGGCCGGAACGTCGTCGTGACCGGCGGCCACAGCCGGCTCGGCCGCGAGACCAGCCGCGCCCTCGCGGCGGCCGGCGCCGACGTCACCGTCGCCTCCCGCGACGTCGACCGGGCATCCGCAGCCGTCGCCGGCATCCCCGGCGTCCACGTCGAGGCCCTCGACCTCACCGACCCGTCGTCGGTCGACGCCTTCGCCGCGCGCTGGTCGGCCTCCGGCCGCCCGCTGCACATGCTCGTGAACAGTGCCGCGATGCTCTTCACCCCGGACCGCCGACTCGACGGCCGCGGCAACGAACTGGCGTTCTCGACGACGCACCTCGGGCACTTCCAGCTCACGCGGGCGCTCCTCCCCGCCCTCCTGGAGGCCCGTGGTGCGCGGGTCCTGACCGTCACCTCCGGTGCGGCGCGGTTCGGGCAGATCCGGTGGGACGACCTGACGTTCGCCCACGGGTACGACCCGGTCACCGCGTACGGGCAGTCGAAGCGGGCGAACGTCCTGTTCACGGTGGAACTCGACCGCCGGTACGCCGACCAGGGCATCCGCGCCTTCGCCGCGCACCCGGGCGTCATCATCGGCCCCGGCCCCCACGACGCTTCTCGGATCGCCTCGTACCGCGAGCAGGGTCTGGTCGACGACCACGGGGTGACCGTCATCGACCCCGAGGTCGGCAAGAAGACCGTCGAGCAGGGCGCCGCGACGCTCGTGTTCGGCGCCGCGAGCCCGCTGCTCGACGGCGTCGGCGGGGTCTACCTGAAGGACAGCGACGTCGCCGTGATCGACGACCGGGTCCTGCCCCTGACCGCGGACCGCATCCCGTCGGACGCGAACTCGGCGATGCTCGACGCCGACGATGCCCGGCGGCTGTGGGAGGTCAGCGAGGGACTCCTGGTCTGATCGCCGTCGGCCGGGGGCCTCATCTGCCCACTGTTCTCGTCGTCCTCGCTACTGTGTGACGGTGCTGACCGTGCGGATCGAGAGCCCCCGACAGGACGACGTCCTGCACCTGCTGCAGCAGGGTGACGACTACGGACTGAGCCTGTACGCGGCCGAGAACTACCACGCCCTCGACGTCGACGACCTGGACCAGCCCGACGTCACGTTCCTGGTGGCGCGCGAGGACGGCACCGCCCTCGGCACGGTGGCGCTCGTCGACGCCGGCGACGGCACCGGCGAGATCAAGCGCATGTTCGTGAGCGACGCCGCGCGTGGGCTCGGCGTGGGGACGCGGTTGCTCGACGCCCTGCACGACCGGGCCCGCGCGGTCGGTATCGGGACCGTCCGGCTCGAGACCGGCCTGCCGCAGGCCGCGGCCATCGCGCTGTACCGGAAGGCCGGGTACGCGGACATCCCCCGGTTCGGCCCGTACGTCGACGACCCGACGAGCGTGTGCATGGAGCAGCAGCTCGTCTGACCGGTGGTCGGTCCCGACGTAGGATCGCGTGTGAGCTCCGAGCACCCCGAACCCAGCGGCATCGACCCCGACGACCTGACCGTCGCGCTCCGGGTGCTCGAGCAGCTGCCGTCGATCGACGAGACGCACCCGGACTTCATCCGGGTCCGCCAGGCCACCGCGAAGATGTTCAAGGCCGTCAAGCGTGCGCACCGTCTCGAGAAGCGCGGCGTCATCGCCGAGGCCGATCGCCGGGTGATCGCCGCCACCGCCACCGGGGCCGCCGACCGGATCGACGACGAGACCCGAGGCGTCCTGATCAGCGCCTCGACCGCTTCGACCACCGCGGGCACGCTGCTGAAGTCACGGCCCTGCTACATGTGCAAGCAGCACTACACGGTCGTCGACGCGTTCTACCACCAGCTCTGCCCGGCGTGCGCTCGCATGAGCCACGCGAAGCGCGACGCCCGGACGGACCTGACCGGCAAGCGGGCGTTGCTCACCGGCGGCCGCGCGAAGATCGGCATGTACATCGCCCTCCGGCTGCTGCGCGACGGGGCCCACACCACCATCACCACGCGGTTCCCCCGCGACGCGGTGCGCCGGTTCGCGAGCCTGCCCGACTCCGCCGACTGGATGGACCGCCTGAAGGTCGTCGGCATCGACCTGCGTGACCCCGCCCAGGTGATCGGGCTCGCCGAGGACGTCGCCGCGTCCGGCCCCCTCGACATCCTGATCAACAACGCCACGCAGACCGTGCGCCGGTCGACCGGGGCCTACCAGCCGCTGGTCGACGCGGAACTCGCGCCGCTGCCCGACGGACCACTGCCCGAACTCGTGACCTTCGGGCACACCAATGACCAGCACCCGCTGGCGCTCGCCCGTTCAGTTGCCGCGCACCCGATCCTCGCGGCCGCCGCAGCCCGTGCCGACGAGCTGACCGAACAGGCCATGGCCCCGGGCTCGAGCTCGCTCGAGCGGCTCGCCCTGGGCACCGCGATCGACGCCGGTGGCCTGGTCCCCGACCTGCACGGCGAGAACTCGTGGACCCAGCAGGTCGACGAGGTCGACCCGCTCGAGATGCTCGAGGTCCAGCTGGCCAACACCACGGCGCCGTTCATCCTCATCTCGAAGCTCCGCCCCGCGATGGCCGCCAGCACGGGACGCCGCACCTACGTGGTGAACGTCAGCGCCATGGAAGGGGTGTTCGGCCGCGCCTACAAGGGGCCGGGTCACCCGCACACGAACATGGCGAAGGCCGCCGTGAACATGCTCACCCGCACGAGCGCGCAGGAGATGTTCGAGACCGACAACATCCTGATGACGAGCGTCGACACCGGCTGGATCACCGACGAACGGCCGCACCCGACCAAGGTCCGACTCGCCGAAGAGGGCTTCCACGCGCCGCTCGACCTGGTCGACGGGGCAGCCCGTGTCTACGACCCGATCGTCCGGGGCGAAGCGGGCGAGGACGTGTTCGGTGTCTTCCTGAAGGACTACGCGCCGAGTTCGTGGTGACGAACCGTGTCCCCGAGCGGGACCGTCAGCGCTTCGACGGAGCCGTCTCCTGCGGCAGCACCTCGCCGAAACGGATCAGGAAGTCGCGCAACACGTCGTCGTCGCGTGGCTGCCTTGACGCCGATAAGCGGTGTTCGGTCCATTCGTGGATGCCAGTTGGTCGCGGCTCTCCGATCCCGATGCCGACGGGCGTTCCACGGGTTTCGGGATTCCGTTCCACGCTTCTCACCGGCGTTCATGAAGTCGGCCCGGGTACCCGTCTCTAGGACCGAGATACTCCGACAGTAGCGCCACATCATGCTCCTGCGGCGCCGCTCACGCGCATCACACCGGTGCGGGGTACGCCTCTCAGTCAGGTACCTCGGCATGGAATGCTCCTGCCTAAGTGGCCAGGAAGCTACTCCAGTGAACCTGCGGAGGAGTCCGTCAATTCGTCGTCATCGTCATCGAAGTCGTCCTCGTCCTCGTCGCGTTCCTCTGCATCACGTAGCCAGCCCTGCATGCGGCTGATGCCCGCCTCGAGGAGTTCGCGGAGCTCGGCAGTGGGTGTTGAGGCGGTGGCTTTCGTCGCGGCAATGATCGTGAGATTCAGCTCCGGTGACCCCTCGGACCCAGTGGACCAGCTCGTCGGGGTCACCGAGCTTTGGATCAGGGCCAGACGTTGTCCGCGTGCTTCGAGATCGGGGCTGCCGTCCTCAAGGAGCCGCTCGGCGAGCGTCGGATGATGTGACACCCAGGCGGAGAACGCTGCAAGAACTTCGGTCAGGTGGTCCACTGTCTCGGGTGCAAGCTGAGAGACCCGAGCGGCAAGGATGTCAGCGACGCTCGCCGGCATCGGTTCTCCGATGGCCCGTGCGCTCCTCCAGCTGACGGGCCTTGCCTCAGCTGTCGCGGCGCACCGGAGGAGCCAATCCGCAACGTCACTAGCATCGCCATCGAGTACCGCATCCATCTCGATGTGGAACTCCGGGTCCTCTGCCTCGTTTAGGAATGTCAGAGCCGCCGCCACGTCGACTCGTGCCACGGCTCGGAGGACATGCGGGACCGTCGAAGCGTTGCTGGGCAGCAGCTCGAGAAAGTCCAGCAGCACCGGAACCTCACCTGAGCCGACGACAGGATCTTCCTCGTTGTGACGCCACCCAAACCCGAGGTCGTCGAGCACGAACTCGATCGTTAGCGGCGTTGCGGCGCAATCCATTAGCTCATCCCTGATTGCGCTCAGCGTCGCCGTTTTGTCGTAGGCGGTGAGGAACGACTGTCGGACTATTGAGTCTTCGTCGTGACGACCCGCCGCGAGGAGCGCGTTCGCCGCGGATCGGTTCGAACGCCATCTATCGCTCGTGGCAGCGATCCCGAAAGCTCGGCGGGCGCCAGGGCGAAGCGTCGGGTACCCGTGCGTGAAGTCCCTCAGCTGCTCATCGGACACACCCGATAGCAGGATCGGCAGAAGGTCGTCGAGCGGCCCCGCAGCGTTGTCAATGATTGCTGCAGTAACGGGTGCGACGAGCTGCGGCCGCTCCGCATGCAGTGCCGTCGCCAAATGCCCGAGCATCCAGAGCTGCCGGCCGCCGGCCTCGGCGGCTTCACGGACTTGTGTGTCGAGGTGAGAGAAACCTACGGTTGTGAACTGATCGGGCCAGACCTCGTTGACGACATCAGCAAAGTGCGCCTCTAGCCGAATGTACCGGCCGGCGCCGCGGCCTCCGGAAGCGTCTGGTCCCAGGCGCTGATGGACCGTGAGGTACGTCGAACTGACCAGCAAGTCCGCGAAGTCGTCTTCCGGCCTTGCATCGAGCTCTGCGACGAGGGTGTGGGTCGCAGATTTCACCGCCGGTGAGATTGCATGTGTCGCGGGCCAGTCGACGGCGTCACGGACGAGACGCCTTACCGCGGAGCTGTTCGTCTCCGCGGCGATGCGCCGCAGCGTCGCCACCGTTGCTAGATCATCGTCCGCCCATGCGAGAACGCCTGCGTCGGTGACCTCAGTCCCAAAGCCCGGTCGTGGTGGAGCGAGGGCCGCCTTCAGCAACTCGATTTTCTCCCGAGTGTGCCCCTCATCGCGTTCTAGGATCTCGCGAATTCGCTCTCTCAGAAGTTTTGTCTTCTCGGGAGAGACAGTAAATGGCTGAAAAGTCACGGTGCGATGGTCAGTCATCACCATTCGGGTTCCGTGCTTAGTCATGATCGACGTGAGCAGAGGTATCGGAGTCGGCTCCTCGCCCAACCAGCGTTCGACCGCATCGATGACCTGCGGTAGCGCTTGGCCGCTTGGAATCGACGCGAAGTCAGCGAATCGTTCTTGTATGAGTCGAAGCGGATGCCCGGGGTTCCTATTTTCCAGCCGGCTATCGTGCTTGCTCAGGCCCCAGAGGACATCGAGTACATGAGGAACTAGGGCCGGATCGTTCGCTCCGACGTCGGCGTACAGCGAGGCAAGGTGGTGGCGCAAACCATCCTCGGTGAACCAAGAGCGCGTTGGTTCATCCGTGATGGTCTCGCGTGGCCCATCGAGCATACTCAACACGACGTCGAGAATGGCTACGAACTCGACCGGCTGGGTCTGCGCAGCTGGCGCGGCGTCCGAAAGGAACATCGTTAGTTCGAAGAGAGTCATGTCGGTGACCCGCTTCCGGACGTCTGCCCAGACTGCATCCATGACTCGTGGCGCCCCTTGGCGGTGCAGCCGACCAGCCAGTGCTGCCAGGTTCACAAGCAGCGTGCGGTGCTCGCCGTCACCGAACTGCTCCCATAGCGTGGACACAAGGTGGCTGTCGCGACCGAAGATCACCGCTTCATGTTCAAGAATCTGATCGGCGAACAATTCCGCGGTAACCCTGAACACCTCCCCAGTGCCGGTCACTAGGCCTCGAGCCTCCAGCGCCGCGAAGACTGACAGGTAGTCGGCAACGCTCCACCCGGTGATTTGGAGAAGACGAGCCTGTGTCTCGTCGTCATCGCGATTGATCGTGCCGATTGCGGCGATGAGCGACAGGAGCCGCCGTGGGGCTTGCGGGGGCGCTCCGGGCACGTCGTCCAGCGTCTCCTCGCCGAAACGCGCAAGCACCGCTTCGCGCAGCTGCTCATCCAGCGGAAACGGGTCGGTCAGTGTTCCCGCGCGGACCATACCAACAGCCAGTACTGCGACGGCGGGCACATCGACCGCGATACGTGCGAGCGCTTCTCGGAAGCCGTATGCAACCGGAAGGTCCTTCGTGAGGGCCGCGACGAGTCGCCGGGCGGCCTTCAAACTGATGCGGTCAGTCCGAACAACACCGATCCTGCTACTCACGACCCCACCACGGATCAGCTTCCGGCGAAGCTCGCGCACGGCAGGGTCACGGGATCCGAGGAGCAGCCTCGCTCCAGGTGTCTCCAAGACGTGGCGCAAGAGCGCGGTCAGATCATCGGCCTGCAGGTGAGCGTCGTCAACGACGACGACGGAGGCGACTAGGGGCAACTCGCTGAGCGCGGCCTCGCCGAGAACTACGCCGGGTCCAAGCCACAACACGGGGACCTCTGGGCGCAGTCGCTCGAAAGCCTCCGCTGCTTCCATAAGGAGACGCGTCTTGCCAGTGCCGCCAGGTCCGTGCACGAGAACGACTTGACTGACCTCGGGCCCAGCCTGAAGCAAGTTTGTCAATTCTCGTCGCCGCGACCCCATGCCGACAAACGGTGCGTTGTCGTCGAGAAGTTGACCGTCGCGCGCTCTGCTCGCGCGTACAGTCGCCGTGGCGACGAACGCGTCCGTCGGAAGTCCCTTGAGTATTCGCCTCCGGACACT
The DNA here is from genome assembly GCF_013359815.1 of Curtobacterium flaccumfaciens. GTDB lineage: Bacteria > Actinomycetota > Actinomycetes > Actinomycetales > Microbacteriaceae > Curtobacterium > Curtobacterium flaccumfaciens. The sequence goes on from NZ_JABMCF010000032.1 coordinate 17,561, forward strand.
GGCAGACCACGTCTCGTCGAGTACGTCGCGCTGAACGTGAAGGGGAAGGTCGCCGAGCAGCTGGCGGAGGTCCCGTGCGTCCCACAGATCCCAGGCCGGAAACTCCTCCATCGCTTTCCGGCTGGCGGCCGACGCCACGCCAGAGAAGACCAACTTGAACTCTCTCGCGTTGTACGTGGTCTCGTTGACGATGGTGCGCACCGCCGACGGTGACAGCGCTGTCCACCGCTTGCATTGGAAAGCAACCGTAGTTCCGTCGTCCCAAGCGCCGACGAGGTCGACGCCGTCTTGCTTGTCGCCGGAACGGCCCCAACGCTTGATTCGTTCGATACGGCGGCCGACCGATGGCAGGGCTCGTCGATGCGCCGCCAGCAGGCGCTCGGTGAACGCCTCAAACTGGTCGCCAGTCAGAGAGGCCGTGGGTAGCAGGTCATGATTGGGGCCGTCCAACAGCTCAGCTGCCGGTCGCAGCAGGTCTTCGTCGGTCACAGCATCATCTTGGACGATGAACCATGCCCGCGCAGCAGGAGAGCCCGCAGTGTCTCGAGTGTCCGACAGTGCGGGGCTACTCAAGTCAGTGTGTAGGCCGACAACGACTTGACTCGCACGAGTCGGCCGTCGCGCGCGGCGAGATCTTCGTGCATCACGAGACGTCGATCGTCGGAGACAGGGAAGTAGCGTTCGAGGTCCATGTCGGTTCGGTCGTCGCGCCAGTCGATGACGCGCGGCAGGACGTCCTCGCGCAGCGCGGACCATTCGGCCGAGCGAGGTGAGAGCAGAGGGTGCCGACGGCCCCTGCCCTAGTATCGCCTTGTGAGCGGGGAACAAGTGCGGACGATTGAACCTGCGAAGGAACACGCTCGGGTTGGCTTAATCGTGACATTGGTTGGGCTTGGCGCCGCCGTCACGATTGGCGGGTACTTCCTCCCGGAGTCGTGGTCGTATTGGTCCGGGGTCGCCGGGAACGTAGGTACCACGCTTCTGCTCGCGAGCGGGCTTGTGCTAGTCGAACGTCACTTCTTCCGGCGCGTCGAGACGACGCAAGCCGAGGCTGCGCGAAGCGCCGCGTCACAAGCGGTTGGAGCGGTGGAGCAGCGCTTAGAGACTCGCCTTACGTCGCTCGATGCCCGCATAGCCGAGCTCCGACGCGCGCGCGACGTTGAAGCGGATTCTCGGATTGAACGGCTCGAGCAAGACGTCAGCTTCAGGTCTATCGCTGATGCGCTGCAAACGGCATTGGACGCAAATGCTATCCAGGCCGTCGGCTCGCACGACAGGTTCAAGGTCGTGGTGCCGGCGGGGCCTACGCCGACTTCGCCGCGCATCGGCTTCGGGTACCGACCGCCCGGTGGATTCGATCACCAGACTTGGGACGAAAACATCACCCTCACGTTCCTGCCTGACACAAGCCTGAATCAGGCCATTTGGGTGAACTGGGCGCCCGAGGAAACGTTCGAAGGCGCGGTCATCAGCCTGATTGCAGCAATGCGCAGCGCGAGTGAGGGCGTGGCCGCAAAGTCGCTCGATAGCCCCTCGAAGCTCGTCACGAACTTGCGACAAGCCCTCGACCTTGCAATAGCCTCCAAACGCGGGAATGAGGACAACTGGTTGCAGGGTAGGACACTCGCGGAGTTGCTTTGGAACGGTTGGGCGGTAACTGACGCCGGTCTGCAGCGGCCGGATCGCTTAGTCCTTGTCATCGATGGTGAGCAGTTCCCGGACCGCCGCGAGCAGGGACAAGGCTTCAACGTCAGCCGCCCGACGGTCGCCAAGCCTGATGGCTTGAACGACGCAGACTGGGAGACGCTCCTGCAGGTCACGAGCTCACACTTCTTCTTCCGATCGGAGAACCGGTAGTTCGATGAACGCTCTCCGCCTCAGGGCCAAGCGGGGCAGTATCCCACTACCCCTCGTTGCGCTGGGAGCCCCAAGCTGAGCACGGCGGTAGAGCAGGTGTCGTACGAGTCTGCTAACCTAACGTCGTCAGCGCCCCTCCAAGGCTAGAGCCGCAAGGCTTCCTCAAATGCGGGGGGCCTTCTCGTACCATCAGCGGGTGACTAAGCCGTTTCTAACCCTCGACGACCAGGTTGCGTTGCTTCGATCCCGGGGCCTTGACGTTGGAGACCCTGGGATCGCGGCGGCCGACCTTCGCCGGCTGAACTACTACCGTGTCAGCGGATACAGCAGGCAGTTTCAGATCGCTCCGTCCGCTGGCGACGAGACTTTTGTACCTGGTGCCTCTCTCGCGCGGATCCTCGAGCTGATGGCGCTAGACGCTCAACTGCGGGGCCTCCTCAGTGAAGCGCTCAGTGAGATCGAGATCGGTGTGCGCTCGCGCTTTGCGTACGAGGCAGGACTGGAATTGGGCTCGAAAGCCTTCTACCTTGACGAATCTGCTTACCTCGATGTGACTCCAGACCTCGGCGCACACATCGCGAAGGTCGAACGCGAGCTTTCACGGCCGAAGCTGAGGACGGTCGAGCGGTACAAGGTGGGAGACGACCTGAGCGCGGTCCCGATATGGGTCGCAATCGAGCTCATCACGTTCGGAGCCTTGGCGAAGACGCTCTGGTATCTGAGTTCGCAGCAGCCAACGCTTCTGACCGCTGATTCGCTCGGGGTCCAGCGCACCGGCTTCACCTCTGCTGTGCACAGCTTCGCCGTGCTCCGGAACGCCTGCGCCCATCACAACCAACTGTGGCATCGGCCGTTCGACGTCATGTTCGCGACGCTCCCCAAGGAGAAGAAGCGCGAACCGAAGTTTGACCGGGCGAGCGCGTACAGCGGCATCGTGGTGGCCAAGCGCTTCCTGCGAGCGATGGGACGGCTACCAGATTGGGAGGATCGCGTGAACGAGCTTCTTGACTCCAATGCGGGCTTTCGCTCTGGCATCCTGCAACCCGACCCTAAGTAGGCGCCGCTCGACAGCTTCCGGGAACGATCAGATGTGAAGTCGCGGGGCACGACGACCGACTGCCGTTTGCAAACGAGAAGCGGCCGCTGGGCCCGGCGAAGCGGCGGAGGTGCCGATGACGCTCACCATAGATTCGAACCCGGATCTCACGGCTTCGAGCCTGCACGGTCGAGGTGAAGCGATGTGATCGGCGAGCACGGCCGCTCCGCCTCCAGGATTCGAACCCGGACCTAACGGCACCAAAGGCCGTCGTGCTGCCATTACACCAAGGCGGAACACACCCGAAGGTGCTCCTCCATCCTCCCACGACCGACGAGGCTGGCTGTCCGCTCCGGGTTCGGCCAAGATGGTGGGATGCCGCATGAGGACGAGGTCGATCGCATCGTCGCGGCGTGGGGTCGTGAGCGTGCCGACCTCGACTTCGGCCCACTCGAGGTGCTGTCCCGCGTGGACCGGCTCGCCCGGCACCTGGACCGCGCCAGGCGGACCGCGTTCGACGCGAGCGACATGGAGCCGTGGGAGTTCGACGTCCTGTCGGCCCTGCGGCGCGCGGGTGAGCCGTACGAGCTGAGCCCGAAGACCCTGCTGCAGCAGACCCTGGTGTCGAGCGGCACGATGACGAACCGGGTGGACCGCCTGGCGGCCCGCGGCTTCGTGGGGCGGCGGACCGACCCGAAGGACGGCCGCGGCATCCTCGTCTCGCTGACGGGCAAGGGCCGGGTGGCGGTGGACGCGGCGATCGCGGACCTGCTGGCCGCCGAGCGCGACATCCTGTCCGGGGTCTCCGCCGACGAGCAGGGCCAGTTGGCCGGGCTGCTCCGCCGACTCATCCTGGGTCTCGGGGACTGACCGAAAGCGTGGCACGGGCCGAGCGGCGCCGGCGTAGCGTGCGGCGCATGCACGCCATCACCCTCGCCGTCGCCGACGTCGCTCGATCGGCTGAGTTCTACCGCACCCTGCTCGGCATCGAGGGCAGCGGCGTCATCGGCACCGAGTACCCCGCCACCGAGACGCAGGCCGGCGGCACCACGGCGATGTTCACCCTCGACGACGGCCTGATCGTCAGCGTCTACGGCCGGGACGACATGGCGAAGGACTCCGGCGTGCCGCTGGCCACGGCACCGAGCAGCACGATCGGGCACTTCACGAGCAGTCAGGCAGAGGCGGAGGCGTTCCTTGAACGGGCGCAGGCAGCGGGCGCCACGATGCCCGAGCCCCCGTACACGCGCCCGTGGGGCATGTGGTCCGGCTTCTTCCAGGACCCGGACGGGCACCTGTGGGAGGTCGTGGCGAACCCCGGCGGTGGGGCCCCCGAGGACGCCACGCCGACGGACAGCGGCCAGGACGCGGTCGACCCCACGTCCGTCGAGTAGACCGGCTCAGACCCCGAGCAGCTCCGCGACCTCGAGCCAGCGCTCCTCGAGCTGCTCGACCTCGGCCTCGAGCGCACCGAGCTTCGCCTGCAGTTCGCCGAGCCCGGCGTAGTCGGACTGGTCGTGCGTCGCGAACTGGTCGAGCAGCTTCTTGCGGTCCGCGCCGACCTTCGCGATCTTCCGGTCGAGCGCCGACATCTCCTTCTCGGCCGTCCGCCGGTCCGCTCCCGACATGGCGGACGCACCGGCGGCCTTGGACCCGGCCACGGCACCGGCCGAGCCGGTCCCGCCGACGGTGTCGGGCCTCCCGGCAGACGCGGCGGCAGCCGCAGAGGCGGTCCCGCCACCGGTGCCGGCCTCGCGCAGACGCATGTACTCGTCGACGCCGCCGGGCAGGTGGCGCAGGTGACCGCCGAGCACGGCGTACTGCTGGTCGGTGACGCGCTCGAGCAGGTACCGGTCGTGGCTGACGACCAGCAGGGTGCCGGGCCAGGTGTCGAGCAGGTCCTCCATGGCGGCGAGCATGTCGGTGTCGAGGTCGTTGGTGGGCTCGTCGAGGATGAGCACGTTCGGCTCGTCGAGCAGGATGAGCATGAGCTGCAGACGACGCTTCTGCCCACCGGAAAGGTCCTTGACGGGCGTGGAGAGCTGCTCCGAGGTGAAGCCGAGCCGCTCGAGCAGCTGCGACGGCGTCATCTCCTTGCCGTCGGCGACGTAGCTCGTCTTCTTGCGGGCCACCACCTCGCGAACGCGGTCGGCGGCGAACTGCTGCAGGTCGGCGAGCTGCTGGTCGAGCACGGCAACCTGCACGGTCTTGCCGGTCTTCACCCGCCCGCTGGTCGGCTGCAGCCGGCCGGAGACCAGGTTGAGCAGCGTGGACTTGCCGGCGCCGTTCGGGCCGAGGATGCCGGTCCGCTCCCCCGGTGCGATGCGCCACTCGATGCGGTCGAGGATCTGCGTGCCGTCGAACGAGACGCTCACGTCGAGCAGGTCGACGACGTCCTTGCCGAGGCGCGCGGTCGCCGTCCGGGACAGCGCGACCGTGTCGCGGATCGGCGGGACGTCGTCGATCAGGGCGTTCGCCGCGTCGATGCGGAACTTCGGCTTGCTCGTGCGGGCCGGGGCGCCGCGGCGGAGCCACGCGAGCTCCTTGCGGGCCAGGTTCTGCCGGCGCTGCTCGATCGTGGCGGCCTGCCGGTCACGCTCGACGCGCTGCAGGATGTACGCGGCGTAGCCACCTTCGAAGGGGTCGACGACGCCGTCGTGGACCTCCCACGTGTCGGTCGACACCGCGTCGAGGAACCACCGGTCGTGCGTCACGACGACCATGCCGCCCTGGTTCGACGACCAGCGGCGGTTGATGTGCCCGGCGAGCCACTCGATGCCCTCGACGTCCAGGTGGTTGGTCGGCTCGTCCAGGAACAGGACGTCCCAGTCGCCGACCAGCAGCCGCGCGAGTGCCACGCGGCGACGCTGCCCACCGGACAGCTCGTCGACGCTGACGTCCCACGGGATGTCCGAGACCAGACCGCCGATGATGTCGCGGATCTTCGGGTCACCGGCCCACTCGTGCTCCTCGAGGTCGCCGACGACGGTGCTGCCGACGGTTGCGCCCTCGGGCAGGATGTCGCGCTGGTCCAGGTACCCGATGGTCAGGCCACGGCGGTGCGTGACGCGGCCGCCGTCCGGCTCGAGGCGCTGGGACAGCAGTGCGAGGAGGGTCGACTTGCCGTCGCCGTTCCGGCCGACGACGCCGATCCGGTCACCCTCGTCGATGCCGAGGGTGACGTTGTCGAAGACGACCTTGGTGGGGAACTCGAGATGCAGGTTCTCGGCGCCGAGGAGATGTGCCACGCGTCAAGGGTAGGTGGCGCGGCGGGGTGGTGGGTGCGGGGCGGGTGGCTGGGCGGGTTGGCCGACCGGCTCTGGGCGCACGGTGCGCGCTTGTTCGAGTGGTGCGAGGTTGCCCGCTCGGTGCGAGCCTGTAGCGGCACACGGAGCGCGCAACCTCGCACCGGTCGACAGACCGCGCACGGTGCGTCGGCCTGGAGGCCCGGGTCAGTTCGCGGGGGCCGGCTCGGCTCCGGCGCGGGGCTCGGTCTCCTGCAGGAACGCTCGCCACTGCTTCCGCTTGCTGACGGTCCAGAGCAGCATCGCGAGGAAGAACACGGCGAGGAGCGCGTACAGCAGCCCGAACAACGTCGCCCAGTTGAGCAGGAACTGCGCGAACGCGAACGGCGTCCATCCGAGGGCGAGCCAGAACGTCGATGTCGATTGACCGAGTCGACGGCCGGCGAGTGCGACGAGCGCGGTCCGGTGCTGCGGATCGGCGGGCTGCTGCCCACGAGCCATGCGCTCGATCCGTCGGCGGACGGCACGAGGAAGCCCGAGCATCGGGTCGGACAGCGCGCTCTGGAACTGTCCACCGCCTCGGACGATTGCGGTGACCCAGCAGACCGGGCCAACGATCATGAGCGGGACGATGACGAAGAACGCCCAGTCCGGCAGGCCACTTCCGGTCGAGGGCAGCTCGAAGCGCGGCAGGTGTTCGGCGCTCAGCCACCCGGCTGCAACCGCGGCGACGACGGCCAGCACGATCCAGATGACCCGCCAGACCATCGAACGGCGGACACGCGGTCCGACTGGCGCCCCCGCGAGCCGGTCCTCCACCTGCTGCCAGGTCTCCTCGGAGACCGTGGCTCCGGCGAACTCATGCGGGGCCGGCGTGGACACGGTCAGCTCGCGGGGGCGGTGTCGCCCTCGCCCGCGGCTTCCTTCGCGCGCTTCAGGCGGGCCTGCGCCTCCCAGTACTCGATCTCGCGCTCGAGCTCGGCGAGCTCCTGCTCGGTACCGGTGACGCGCTTGGCGCCGTGCGCACTGCGGGCGTCGCCGAGGGTGGCGTACCGGTCCTCGTGGCGGGTGGGCTCGATGTAGCGACCGTGGTTCCGTTCGCCCGGAGCCCAGTCGTGGCCGATGGCGAACCAGACGATGCTGCCGACGACGGGGACCAGGATCACGAGGATCACCCACGCGATCTTCGGCAGGCCGCGGATCTGGTCATCCGTCTTCGTCAGGATGTCGATCAGGGCGAAGACCAGCAGGATGACGGTGATCCCGGGCAGCAAGACGCTCATGTTCGCGATTCTATGGATCCGCTTGGAGTCTCACCATGCCCCGAACGAGCGTCCCGGTTGCGAAGGTGCACAGGGTGGGCGTCGAGGTACCGGCGGGCGAGCACCGCGGACCGTGCCGTCAAGGCGAACTGCGCCGCCGTGGCGATGCCGCCCGCCACGGCGAAGGGCCAGAACGCACCACCGGCGAACGTGACCGCAGACCACACGATCACGAACCCAGCAAGACTGGGCAGTTCGCCGCCGTCGCCCAGTTCGACTGCCCTCGCCTGCACGACGATCCGACGGTCCTCCGGCGCGGCCCGCCGCCCGGTCGCCGCCGCCGTCACCGCGCGCTGTTCGCGTTGCTGCAGCGGCGCGAGCACCGGCGCACGGCGGGCTTCCTCGCCGTTCCGTCTCCGGCGGATCAGGACCCGAACGGCGTCGCCGAGACCGATGACGAAGCCCAGTGCGGTGACGACGCCGGCAACTGCGAAGCGAGCGTCCGATCCGGCGGGCACGGCGATCGCCGCGATGCACAGCGCCACCAGCACCAGCCCGATGACCACGACGAACCCGAGGACCGGCGGGCCGGGTGTCCAGGTCTGCGCGAGGAGCAGGTGTGCACGGTCGTCGGCTTCGGCCCAGCGTCGCCCCGCCGCCGCGCGCTCGGTGTCGGTCTGGGCGGCGGCGGTCACAGCGCCGCGACCCACTCGTCCGTCCCGTCGGTGAACCGCTGGTGCTTCCAGATCGGCACGCGCTCCTTCACCAGGTCGACCAGGGCACCGCACGCCGCGAACGCCTGCGCCCGGTGCGACGACGACACCGCTGCGGCGAGCGCGACGTCACCGATGCCGAGCGCCCCGACGCGGTGCAGGACGGCGATCCGGACGTCGGGGTGGTCCTCGGCGATGGTCCGGGCGACCTCGGTGATGACGTCGCCGGCGCTGGGGTGCCGCTCGTAGTCGAGCGCGGTGACGCCCTTGCCACCGTCGTGGTCACGGACGATGCCGGCGAAGGTCACCACGGCGCCGTCCTGCTCGGTGGCCACCACGGCTGCGACCTCGTCGACGCTGATGTCGCGGTCGACGACGTCGGCCAGCACGACCCGTGCGGCGGCCTCGGTGGTGCTCACGAGGCGCTCCGCGGGGCGTGGCCCTCGCCGTGCACCTGTGCGACCACGTGGTCGAGTACTCCGTCGAGCACGGCGAGCCCGTCGGACACCCCACCGCGCGACCCGGGCAGGGTGACGAGCAGGCAACCGGCGTTCGTGACCCCGGCGACGCCGCGGGTGAGCAGGGCGGTGGGGCCGGCACCCGCGAGTCCGCGTCGACGGATCTCCTCGGTGATGCCGGGCAGTTCGAGGTCGATCAGCCCCGCCACGGCCTCGGGGGTCCGGTCGGTCGGGGTGACCCCGGTGCCGCCGGTGGTGATGACGACCCGGGCGTCGGCCAGGAGCTCCGCGGTGACGGTCTCGGTGATCGCGCCGCCGTCGGGGACGATGATCGGGTCGCTCGTGGTGAACCCGTGGTCGCGCAGCCAGTCGGCGATGACGGGTCCGGTGCGGTCGAGTGCGGGGTCGGCGGCGGCCTGCGTGGACACCACGACGACGGCGGCCCGGCCCCTGGTCGGCTCGGCGGTCATCGGTTGCTCCAGTCCCCGGAGCGTCCGCCGTGCTTCTCGAGCACGCGGACGTCCGTGATCACGGCCGCTCGGTCGACGGCCTTCACCATGTCGTACACCGTCAGGGCGGCGACGCTCGCGCCGGTCAGTGCTTCCATCTCGACGCCGGTGCGGGAGGTCGTGCGGACCGACACCTCGATCAGCACGCGGTCGTCGGAGCCGGTGATGTCGACCTGCACGCCGGCGATCGGCAGCGGGTGGCACAGCGGGATCAGGTCGGAGGTCTTCTTCACCGCCATGATCGCGGCGATGCGGGCGGTGCCGACGACCGCACCCTTGGGCAGCGAGCCGTCGAGGATGCGTGCGACGACGTCGGGACGGGTGACGACGGTGGCGGTGGCGGTGGCCGACCGGTCGGTGACGTCCTTCGCGGAGACGTCGACCATGTGCGCGCTGCCGTCGGCGCGGACGTGCGACAACTCGTCGGTCGGCGTCGGTTCGGACCCCATCTGGTCAGCGGACGGGTCGGTCATCGGAGGCTCCAGACGGTCAGGGGGTCGCCGGGTTCGACGGTGTCGACCCCCACGGGGACGTGCACCAGGTGGGTGGCGGCGGCGTAGTGCACGAGCAGGTGCGAACTCGGCCCACCGACGAAGTGCACGGCACCGTCCTGCACCCGGCCTCGACGGAACTGGTGCTTGCCGACGGGTGAACCGGCAGCGGACGCCGCCGGCAGGACCTGCGTGGGGCGGTCCGGCGTGAGTCCGACGGCGGCAGCGAGCAGCGGGCGCAGGAACACCTCGAACGAGACGAGCGCCGACACCGGGTTGCCGGGGAAGGACACGACCGGCACGGCGCGACCGTCCTCGAACACGACGCTGCCGAACGCCTGTGGCCCACCGGGCTGCATCGCGACCGGCGTCACCGCGAGCCCGCGGGGTTCGAGTGCCTGTCGCACGACCTCGTACGCCCCGGCGCTGATGCCCCCGGTGGTCACAACGAGGTCGGCCCAGTCCCCCACGGCCGCATCGAGCGCCCGGTCGAAGGCCTCGACGTCGTCGCTCACCCGGACGGCCCGCGAGTCCGCACCGACCTGGGCAAGAGCTGCCCGCAGCGCGATGCCGTTCGCGTCACCGATGGTCGCCGCGTCCGTGTCGGCGCCCTGCAGCTCGGACCCGGTCGACACGACGAGGACCCGCAGCGGTCGGCGCACCGACACGGTCGTCACCCCCGCAGCAGCCAGGGCCCCGAGCAGCGCCGGCGTGACCGGGGAGCCGGCCGGAGCGAGCTCGGCACCGGTGGGCAGGTCGCTGCCGGTCACCCGCACGAAGGTGCCGGCGGTCAGGTCGGCGGGCACCGTCACCCGGGGCAGCTCGAGCGCCGCCGGGAACGCACCGGGTTCGGTCGCTTCGACCGGGAACACCGCGTCGGCACCGGTCGGGATCCGCGCACCCGTCATGATCGGCGCGGCCGTGCCGGATTCGAGCGGTTCGGGCACCACGCCGGCCGGGATCGGGGCGACGACCCGGAGGGCCTGCCCCGCGTCCGCTGCCCGCACGGCGAACCCGTCCATCTGACTGTTGTCGAACGGCGGCAGCGGAACGGGCGACGCGACGGGAGCAGCGAGCACGCGGTGAGCGAACCCGACAGGCGCACCCGCGCCCGCGCCCGCACCGGCGAGTTCGTCGAGTGGCAGTTCTTCTGCTCCGAGGCCCGCCACCACCGGCGCGAGCAACGCCGCCAGGTCGTCGCGGTGCTGACCGATCGTTCGCACAGGTGCCTCCGAACAGGGGTTGGTGGCGCCGCTCCCGGTTCGTCCGGTGGCGCCGTCAGTAGCGTATCCAGCGCGCAGCCCGCGCCGACGACCAACCGGAGGACCTGTGGAGAACGACGAAGCCGTGACGATCGGTGTCATCGGAGGCTCCGGCCTCTACCAGCTGTTCGAGGAGGGCACCGCCGACGAGCTCGACGTCCCGACCCCGTTCGGCCCGACGTCGAGCCCGATCAGCATCGGCACGATGGCCGGACGACGGGTCGCGTTCCTGACCCGCCACGGCCGTGAACACTCCGTCGCCCCGCACCGCATCAACCACCGTGCGAACGTCTGGGCGCTCCGTTCACTCGGCGTCCGCGCGATCGTGTCCTCGAGCGCCGTCGGCGGCCTGCACCCCGACTACGCCCCGGGCACCTTCGTCGTGACGGACCAGCTCATCGACCGCACCTGGGGCCGCGCCGACACGTTCTTCGAGGACGACGTGCAGCACCTGTCCTTCGCCGACCCGTTCGACCCGACGCTCCGCCGCGCGGCGATCGACGCCGTCGCCGGACTCAACGTGCCCTTCCGTCCGACCGGCACGTGCGTCGTCATCCAGGGTCCCCGGTTCTCCACCCGCGCCGAGTCCGTCTGGCTCCGCCAGGCCGGCGGCCACACGATCAACATGACGATGACGCCCGAGGTCCCCCTGGCCGCCGAACTCGGCATCGCCACCGTGAACCTGTCGTTCGTCACCGACGCCGACGCCGGCCTGGCCCCGACCGAGGACGAAGCCGCCGCCGCAGCCGCAGCCAGCGGCCCCGACGTCGACGACGCCGGAGCCGTCGTCACCCACGCCCTCGTCATGGAGCGCCTCGCTCGCGCCAACGAGGTCATCGTCCGAGCCATCGGCCAGATCGTCGCCGCGATCCCCGCCGACTTCACCCCGCGCGAGCTCGTCCCGACCAGCGCGAGCGCCAGCATCATGCAGACCCAGCCGACCGCCGCCGCCACCACGAAGGCCCAGCCCGCCTCCACCACCACGGGTGCCACCGCATGAGCCGCCTCCTCGTCACCGGCGGCGCCGGCTTCATCGGCTCCGCGATCGTCCGCCGCGCACTGGCCGACGGCCACGAGGTCCGCGTCCTCGACTCCCTGCGCGACGACGTGCACGGCGACCCCGCCGAGGTCATCCACGCCCACCAGCACCAGGGCATCGAGTTCGTGCACGGCGACGTCCGTGACCGGATCGCCCTCGACGCCGCCCTCGACGGCATCGACGTCGTGTGCCACCAGGCCGCCAAGGTCGGCCTCGGCGTGGACTTCCAGGACGCCCCCGACTACGTCTCGTCGAACGACGCCGGCACCGCCCACGTCCTCGCCGGCATGGACCGGCACGACATCGGCCGGCTCGTCGTCGCCAGCTCGATGGTCGTCTACGGCGAGGGCGCGTACACCACCGCCTCCGGCGAACCCACCCGTCCGCCGGCCCGCCGCCGCGAGGACCTCGACGCCGGCCGATTCGACCCGATCGGCCCCGACGGTCAGCCCCTGCTGCCCGGCCTGATCGACGAGTCCGCCGCGCTCGACCCCCGCAACGTCTACGCGCAGACGAAGGTCGCGCAGGAGCACCTGGCCTCGAGCTGGGCCCGCGCCACTGGGGGCCGCGCGATCGCGCTCCGGTACCACAACGTCTACGGACCGGGCATGCCCGCGAACACCCCCTACGCCGGTGTCGCGTCCCTGTTCCGCTCGGCACTGGCCCGCGGCGAGGCACCCCGCGTCTTCGAGGACGGCGCCCAGCGACGCGACTTCGTGCACGTCGACGACGTCGCCGGCGCGAACGCCGCCTCGATCGCGGCGACCGCCGACCTGCCGTCGGACTCGTTCCGCGCGTACAACGTCGGCTCCGGCACCGTGCACACCATCGGCGACATGGCCGCCGCGATCGCCGGACCCGACGGCCCGCAGCCGGTCGTCACCGGCGAGTACCGCCTGGGCGACGTCCGCCACGTCACGGCGAGTTCGGCACGCATCGCCGCCGAGCTCGGATGGCACGCCGGGGTCGACTTCGAGGCCGGGATGCGCGACTTCGCGACGGCTCCGCTCCGCAGCGCCGTCCGCTAGCCGGAACGCGTGCGCGAGCGGCGCACCGCTGGCCGCGCCTGAGAGCGCGACCAGCCACCGGACGGGAGGCCCGTGACGGCCCCGCCCCGCGCCTCCCGTCCGCAGTCCCGCCCCCGGAACGCGCGACACGCGCGCACCCTGTCCCCCGTTCTGGGGACCGTCCGCGAACCGGACGCGCTGAACGACCAGGACCCGGCAGTTTCCTGTACCCCGCAGCGCGTCGTCGTGTTGTGTCGAGTGCATGCCAGGACAGACCCGTCGATCCGACCGACCGCACCGAATGACGGACATGACTGTCGACGTGATCCTGCCGTGCCTCGACGAGGCGGACGCCCTGCCGAAGGTCATCGCACGGCTCCCCACGGGCTACCGGGCCATCGTCGTCGACAACGGATCGACCGACGGATCGGCCGACGTCGCCCGCGCCCACGGTGCCCTCGTGGTGACGGAACCCGTGAAGGGCTTCGGTTCGGCCTGCGCCGCCGGGGTCGCCGCGGCGACCGCAGACTTCGTCGCCTTCTGCGACGCCGACGCCTCGATGGACCCCGCCGAGCTCCCGCCCCTGGTCGACCGCGTCGCCAGTGGCCGCGTCGACCTGGCACTCGGCCGCCGCGTCCCGACGGGCCGCGGTGCATGGGCTCCGCACGCGCGCTTCGCGAACCGCGTCCTCGCCGTCCTCATGCACCGCGCGACCGGCTACCGCCTGCGCGACCTCGGCCCGATGCGCGTGATGCGCCGCGAGGACCTCGTCTCCCTCGACCTGCGCGACCGCCGCAGCGGCTACCCGCTCGAGATGGTCCTGGCCGCGCACGCCGCCGGCTGGCGCGTCGACGAGTCCGACATCGGGTACGCGCAGCGCATCGGCGACAGCAAGGTCACCGGCACGCTCCGCGGCACGATCAACGCGGTGCGGGACATGTCACGTCTGCTCCGTGCGTACCGCCGGGAGGCCCGTGTCCGGGTCGTCGCACCGGGACCGCTCCGCCAGGCGGCCGAGTCCACCCCCGTGGTCGAGGAGGCCCGCTCGTGACCGCCACCCCCGCCCACAGCGCTGCGCGCACCGACGTGACCGTCGCCGTCGTGGCGAAGGAGTGCCTGCCCGGCAAGGTGAAGACCCGGCTGACGCCGGCGCTCTCCCCCGAGGGCGCCGCACGCGTCGCGTCCGCGAGCCTCGCCGACACCCTGGCGACCGTCCGCGCACTGCCCGCGGCACGCCGGGTCCTGTTCTTCGACGGCGACGTCGTGCCCGCCGTGGCCGAGGGGTTCGAGGTGCTGCACCAGCCCGGTGGCGGCCTCGACGAGCGCCTCGGGTTCCTGTTCGACGCCGTCGACGGTCCGTTGCTGCTCGTCGGCATGGACACCCCGCAGGTGTCCACCGCGGACCTCGCACCGGTGTTCGACGACGCCGCCCGCGATGCCTGGTTCGGCCCGGCCGAGGACGGCGGCTTCTGGTCGCTGTACCTGCGAGAGCCCACCGGCGACCTGCTGCGCGGCGTCCCCATGTCGCGCGACGACACCGGAGCCGTGCAGCGCGCACGCCTGACCGATGCCGGCCTCGACGTGGGCGTGCTCGGCGAGCTGCTCGACGTCGACACCATGCCGGACGCCGAGCGGGTCGCCGACCTCGCACCCGACTCCGACTTCACCCGGGCACTCCGTGCCGAGACCGTGGGGAGCACCCGATGACCATGCACGCACCCGTCTCGTTCGGCGCCGGCGGCGGCGAGCCGTACGCCCGTGCGCTCCGCACCGACGGCCACCTGCGCCTGACCGATGCCGACCGTCCCGACGCCGTCACCACGATGGACGTCGGCCGCTGGAGCGCCGCCGCCGACCGTGTCGACCGCTCGCTGCTCGACGACGTCGACGGCGGGGTCATCGACATCGGCTGCGGCCCGGGCCGGATGCTCGTCGCCGCACGGTCCCGGGGCATCCCGGCGCTCGGCGTGGACGTCTCCGCCGAGGCCGTCGCCATCGCGCAGCGCTCCGGCGGCACCGCCCTGCAGGGTTCCGTGTTCGACGCGGTGCCCGACGAGGGCCACTGGGACACCGCGCTCGTGATCGACGGGAACATCGGCATCGGCGGCGACCCCACGGCCCTGCTCGCCCGCTGCCGCGAGATCGTCCGCGCCGGCGGCCGGGTCATCGTCGAGACCAACCCCGAGGTCACGGCCGACCGTGTGTACACCGCCCGGGTGGTCGACGCCGACGGCAACGAGAGCGCCGGGTTCCCCTGGGCCGAGGTCGGCCTCGACGCCCTGCATCGGCACGCGGCGGAAGCCGGACTGGTCGCGCGGCAGAGCTGGACGGCCGAGGGCCGGAACTTCTGCGAGCTGCTCGCCTGAGGCCCCGACACGCGCTTGTTTTGCACGATACAAGACAAGCGGGTAGAGTGGTGGTCATCCAGCCGACGGCGTCGCGGTCGCCGGCTCGGTGACCTGCGGACCTCGGCACGACGACGAGGAGCACCCATGCAGAACCGTCAGAACCCCCTGGGCGGCGCCTACGTGACCGGCCTCGAGACCCGCGCCGAGCTCGGCGCCTTCACCGGCGACGCGACCCGCAGCCCGATCGGCAGCTACACCGGCACCGGCATCGGCCGCGCACTCGGCCGCTTCGTCGACACGCAGTTCCGCCGTCCCGGCACCGCGACGTCCTCGACGCGCACCGTGACCGGCTCGTTCCGCACGGCGACCGGTTCGTTCCGCACCGCCTGAGACACCTGCCTCCACAGACCGCGAGCGGTCGTCCACCCCGGGGGTCCCCCCTCAACCCGGGTGGGGCGACCGCTCGCTCGCGTTCCCCCGACCTCCGGTGCACTTCCCCCGAACGCGCCAGGGCGGCCGATGCCAGGATGGACGCATGAACGACCGCGCCGGCACCCCAGCGACCGCAGACGACCTCGTCGACCTCGACGAGCTCCTCGCCGCCTACCACGACCGAGTGCCCGACGTCTCGGTCCCCGAGCAGAAGGTCGTGTTCGGCACGTCCGGACACCGCGGGTCGTCGCTCGACACCGCCTTCAACGACACCCACATCGCCGCCATCACGCAGGCGATCGTGGAGTACCGCCGCGACCAGGGCACCGACGGGCCGCTCTTCATCGGCCGCGACACCCACGCGCTCTCCGCCCCCGCGGAGCAGACCGCCCTGGAGGTCCTCGCCGCCAACGGCGTGCGCGTGCTCGCCGACAGCGAGGACGGCTTCGTGCCGACGCCCGCACTGAGCCACGCGATCATCCGCTACAACCGCGCCGGCAACCCGGACACGGCCGACGGCATCGTCATCACGCCGAGCCACAACCCGCCCCGCGACGGCGGCTTCAAGTACAACCCGCCGCACGGTGGACCCGCCGACAGCGACGCCACGAGCTGGATCGCGAACCGGGCGAACGCGATCATCGAGGGCGGCAACGCCGAGGTGCAGCGCACCGAGGACGCCGAGCCCGAGCGCTACGACTTCCTGAACACGTACGTCGCCGACCTCGAGAACATCATCGACATCGCCGCGATCAAGCGTGCCGGCGTGAAGATCGGTGCCGACCCGCTCGGTGGCGCCTCGCTGCCGTACTGGAACGCCATCCGCGACCACTACGGCCTCGACCTGACCGTCGTGAACCCCGAGGTCGACCCCACGTGGGCGTTCATGACGCTCGACTGGGACGGCAAGATCCGGATGGACCCGTCGAGCCCCTCGGCGATGGCCTCGGTGCTCGCCCGGAAGGACGACTTCGACGTCCTGACCGGCAACGACGCCGACTCCGACCGGCACGGCATCGTCACGCCCGACGGCGGGCTGATGAACCCGAACCACTACCTCGCGGTCGCGATCGAGTACCTCTACGCGCACCGGCCCGAGTGGCGCGACGACGCCGCGATCGGCAAGACCCTGGTGTCGTCGAGCATCATCGACCGCGTCGCCGAGTCCCTGGGCCGCCGCCTGTGGGAGGTCCCGGTCGGCTTCAAGTGGTTCGTCCCCGGCCTGATCGACGGTTCCGTGGCCTTCGGCGGCGAAGAGTCCGCGGGTGCGTCGTTCCTGCGCACCGACGGCACCGCGTGGACCACCGACAAGGACGGCATCATCCTGGCGCTCTTGGCGTCCGAGATCGTTGCCGTCACCGGCAAGACCCCCTCGCAGCTCTACGCCGAGCTGACCGAGCGTTTCGGTGCGCCGGTCTACCAGCGCGTCGACGCCGCGGCCTCGAAGGAGCAGAAGGCCCGCCTCGGCAAGCTCGACGGCGACGCCATCACCGCGGACACCCTGGCCGGCGACCCGATCACCGCGAAGCTGTCGAAGGCCCCGGGCAACGACGCGGCCGTCGGTGGCGTGAAGGTCGTCACCGACAAGGCGTGGTTCGCCGCGCGGCCGTCGGGCACCGAGGACGTCTACAAGATCTACGCGGAGAGCTTCGTCGGGCAGGAGCACCTCGAGCAGGTGCAGCGCGAGGCCAAGGAGATCGTCGACGCAGCACTGGGCGCGTAGCGCCCCCTCGGCCGGGCTGCGGGTCTCGGACAACCGCAGCCCGTCCGCCGGACCCGAGCCGGGCCTCCAGGCCGTGTGCCGCCGGGGCGCACCGGGCGTACCGTGACTGCCGATCCACTCAGGAAGCCGTCTCGGTGCGACCGAGCACTTGCGGCAGTTGTAACTTTGCAGGCAGCGCAAAAATCGTTCTGCCAGCGCATCGGTACCCGGGAGACCCTGCTCATGACCCAGACGGCGACCGCACCCGCGGCCCCCACCACGGCGTCCAACGTCGTGATGAACCACCGACAGATCCTGTTGGTGATCTACGGCCTGATGGCCGGCATGTTCCTCGGTGCCCTCGACCAGACGATCGTCGGCACCGCGATCCGCACCATCGGTGACGACCTGCACGGGCTCGACCAGCAGGCCTGGGTCACCACCGGGTACCTGATCGCCTCGACGGTGACGACCCCGATCTACGGCAAGCTCTCCGACATCTTCGGTCGCCGGCCGCTCTTCATCACCGCGATCGGCATCTTCATCGTCGGCTCGTTCGCGGCGTCGTTCTCCACCTCGATGCTCATGCTCGCCGGGTTCCGCGCGCTGCAGGGCCTGGGTGCCGGTGGTCTGATGTCCCTGCCGCTGGCGATCATGGGCGACATGCTCGCCCCACGCGAGCGCGCGAAGTACCAGGGCTACTTCCTGGCGGTCTTCGGCATCTCGTCCGTCATCGGGCCGCTCGTCGGTGGCGTCTTCGCCGGCGCGGACCAGCTGCTGTTCATCGCCGGCTGGCGCTGGGTGTTCCTGATCAACGTGCCGATCGGCATCATCGCCCTGTTCATGGTGCTGACGTTCCTGCACCTGCCGAAGTTCGGCGACCGCGGCAAGCCCCGCATCGACTGGTGGGGCGCGACGCTCGTCATCGTCACGCTCGTGCCGCTGCTGCTCATCGCCGAGCAGGGCCGCGAGTGGGGCTGGGACTCCCCCGCCGCCTTCGCCTGCTACGCCATCGGTGCCCTCGGCCTGATCGCGTTCATCATCGTCGAGCGGGCCATGGGCGACGACGCGATCCTGCCGATGAAGCTGTTCGGGTCACGGGTGTTCTCGATGTCCGCGATCCTGTCCGTGCTCGTGGGCTTCGGCATGTTCGGCGCGATGCTGACGATCCCGCTGTACCTGCAGATCGTCAAGGGCGTGACCCCGACCGAGTCCGGGTTCGCCATGCTGCCGATGGTGCTCGGCCTGATGATCTCGTCGATCGCCTCCGGTCAGATCATCTCCCGCACCGGCAACTACCAGGTCTTCCCGATCACCGGAACGGCGTTCACAGCGATCGGATTCACGGTCCTGACGTTCCTGACCGCCGACCGACCCCTGTGGTTCCTGATGCTCGGCATGTTCGGCATCGGGCTCGGACTCGGACAGCTCATGCAGACGCTGACCCTGGCCGCGCAGAACTCGGTCTCGCCGCGGGACATCGGCGTCGCCACGAGCGCCGCGACGTTCTTCCGCCAGATCGGCGGCACCATGGGTACCGCCGTCCTGCTCTCCGTGCTGTTCACCCTGATGCCGACGAACATCAGCGCCGCGATGCAGAACGAGTCCGACCTGAAGAGCGCGCTCAACGCCGCGATGACACCCTCGGTCGCGAACGCGTCGAAGAACCAGGGCGTGATGGACGAGATCTGGACGAAGATCGTCGACCCGGTGCAGAAGAACGTGCAGGACGGTCTCGACCAGGGCACCGCGCAGGCGAAGCAGGCCGCCGACGCCGCCGTGACCAAGCAGGTGACGGCCGCCGTGCAGCGGCAGGTCGCCGCGGGCACGGTCCCCGCCGCCGCAGCGGACACGATCATCGCCCAGCAGGTCGACGACGCGAAGCTCGCAGCCGAGCAGCAGGCGCTCGAGACGGCGGCCACGAAGGCGAACGCCTCGGTCGTCGACGGCACGCTGCAGATCGACTACTCGGACAAGGCGCAGCGGGAGAACGTCGTCGACCAGGTCGCCCCGACGCTGATCAAGCAGCTGAAGAGCGGCGACTCGGCCGCGAGCTCGTCCACCGACTCGGCGACGAGCGACACGTCGTTCCTGAACGGGGCGGACCCCCGGCTGAGCCGTCCGTTCCTGGTCGGGTTCAGCGACTCGGCCGTCCGCGTCTACTACGTCGGCCTCGCGGTGATCCTGCTCGCGTTCGTGCTGACGTGGTTCTTCCGGGTGCCGCCGCTCCGCAAGACCTCGGCGCTGCAGGAGCAGGCCGATGCCGCACGCACCGCTGCCGGTGCGGGGTCGGACGGCAGCGCCGCCGCAGCCGCTGCCGCCGCGGCACCCGGGGCTGGTCCGGTACCGACGGGGTCGACATCTGCCTCTGCCGGCGTGCCGACCTCGCCCGACGTGCCGACGTCGCCGGACGTGCAGCCGCGGTCCGCCCGGGCCGCCGGAGCGTCGGACGTCTCGGTGCTGCCGCACGGGGTCGACGACACCCGTGCGCCGCTGCCGAACGCCACGACGCACGGTGCGCACTCGGCGGCTGCGCCGGTCGACGAGCCACCGACGACGACCGGTGCCATCCGGACCCGGGCTGCCCACGCGGCTGCGGTCGTGGAGCCGGACGCCCCCGGGGCCGGAGCCGACGCGGCGGAGGCGAGCCGGGCCTCCCGGCCGGACGCTGACGACGCGCACGGGCACGGGCGGCACTCGGCGGAGTAGTCGGTGCGGGCCCTGGCTCGCTGATGCCGAACGACGAGGTCGCTGTCGCACGACAGCGACCTCGTCGCATCTGCGCGTCTGCAACCGTTGCGGCCGCGCGGGAGCGACACCGCCGATGTCGTGCGACGTCGACATCGTCGCTCGTTGCGTGTGCATGTTCCGACGATCCACGCGTCGAACGACTCGTGGATCGTCGCAGACCCCGCCGGCCTCAGACGGCCGGCGCCGCGTCCCCCGCCGCTGCCGCCGGTGCTCCGGCCACCTCGAACGACGCCCCCGGCAACCGCTTCCGCATCACGTCGATCGCCGCCGGGTTGTCGTCCACCAGCACGTACCGCCGTCCCAGTGCCTGTGCCACGGCACCTGTGGTCCCGCTGCCCGCGAAGAAGTCGAGCACCCAGTCCCCCTCGCGCGAGGACGCCTGCACGATCCGCCGCAGCACCCCCTCGGGCTTCTGCGTCGGGTAGCCGGTCTTCTCGCGGCCGGTCGGCGACACGATCGTGTGCCACCAGACGTCGGTGGGCAGCTTGCCGCGCTCGCGCTTCTCGGGGGTGACGAGCCCCGGCGCCATGTACGGCTCGCGGTCGACGGCCTCGGAGTCGAACCAGTACCGCGACGGGTCCTTCACGTAGACCAGGATCGTGTCGTGCTTCGTGGGCCAGCGCGTCTTGGACTTGGCGCCGAAGTCGTAGGCCCACACGATCTCGTTCAGGAACGACTCGCGGCCGAACAGCGCGTCGAGCAGCACCTTGGCGTAGTGCGACTCGCGGTAGTCGAGGTGCAGGTACAGCGTGCCGTCGGTGGCGAGCAGCCGCCAGGCCTCGATGAGTCGGGGTTCCAGGAACGACCAGTAGTCCTCGAACCGGTCGTCGAAGCGCATCAGGTCGCCGCGCACCCGCTCGTAGGTCCGGCCGTGGAACCCCATCACGGGACCGTCTGCCTTCGGTACAGCGGAGGTCGCGTGCCGACGCTGGTACCGGCCGGTGTTGAACGGCGGGTCCAGGTACACCAGCGTGAAGGAGCCGTCCGGGTAGGCGGGGACCACGTCGAGTGCGTCGCCGAGGACGACGCGGTCCGGGCCTCGGTCGTCTCCCCTGCGCACGGACCCATTGTCGCGCACCGAGCGAGCACGCTCGACGCGCACCGCACCGCACCGCACCGCACCGCACCGAGCGAGCACGCACCGCACGCCCAGGCCCCGGCGTACGGTCGAGTGCATGGCAGCAGCACCCGAGGTCCGCAACGACACCGACAAGCAGTAGTACTCCCTGATCGAGGACGGCGAGGTCATCGGCCTCGCGGCGTACGAGATCGACGGCGACGAGATCCGCTTCGTGCACACCGAGGTCGATCCCGAGCACCGCGGCGGTGGGCACGCGTCGATCCTGGTGCAGCACGCCCTCGACGACGTCCGTGCCAGTTCCTCACGCCGGGTCGTCCCGCAGTGCAGCTACGTGCACGCGTGGATCGAGCGGCACCCGGACTACCAGGAGCTCACGACGCGCTGACGCGGGCGACGCACAGACGAGCGCGGCACCCGTCAGCTCAGTACGACCGGTCGTGCGTCCCCGCGCGGGCCTCGTGCCGCCCGGCGCTCCGCACCGTCGGCACCCGGATGAGCACGCTGCCGCTGAGCAGGTCGTGGTCGTGGTCCGCCGGTGACGGTGCTTGTTTCGGCAGGCGCGCCTGCCGTTCGTACTCGGCTTGCGTCTCGTGCCGGGTCGGTGCGAACACCTCGTCCAGCATCCCGCCCATGCCTCCGGATCCGCCGCTCCGCTGGGACTTGTTCGACAGGTCGATCCACCCCATGCGATCGGCGATCCACACCACGACGGCCACGGCGGCCACCGCCCCCAGGAAGATCAACCAGTTCACGGCAGCGACGCTACGTGGGCTGCGCGGCGAGCGGATCAGCCGCGCGGGGGATTCTCATCATCCACACGTCTGGTTCATGAGGTCGAGGCGCAGACTCGACAGCAGCGGCGGCCGGGACGTCCCCCCTCAGCTCCGGCCGTCGCGTCACCATCGACCGAGCAGGACTCACGGCACCCGCTCGAGCCACTCCTTCGTCGCGAACTTCGTCCGGACCAGCTCCTGCGCACGCTCGCGCTCGGCCTCGGTCACGTGCCCCTCGGTCGCCCCGTACAGGCGGGTGAAGGTGCCGATCAGCCGCTCGATGATCTCGGCGCGGGACAGCCCGGTCTGCGAGCGGAGCGGGTCGACGCGCTTCGCAGCACTGGTGGTGCCCTTGTCGCTCATCTTCTCGCGCCCGATGCGCAGCACCTGCACCATCTTCTCGCCGTCCATGTCGTAGCTCATGGTGGCGTGGTGCAGCAGGGACCCGGTGCCGAGGCGCTTCTGTGCGGCCCCGCCGATCTTGCCCTTGGTCGAGGTGATGTCGTTGAGCGGCTGGTAGTACGCCTCGATGCCGAGCGACTTGAGCGCCTCGATCACCCACTCGTCGAGGAACGCGTACGAGTCGGCGAAGGTCATGCCCTGCACCAGGTCGGACGGCACGTACAGCGAGTAGGAGATGACGGCGCCGGCGTCCATGAACATCGCGCCGCCGCCGGAGATGCGTCGGACCACCTGCACGCCGTACTTCTCGGCGCCGGCCGGGTCGACCTCGTTCTTGAGCGACTGGAACGACCCGATCACGAAGGCCGGCTGGTCCCACTCCCAGATGCGCAGCGTGGGCCCACGACGGCCGGCACCGACCTCTTCGGTCAGCACCTGGTCGAGCGCGAGGTGCTCGTTCGGGCTGATCGGCCCTTCGTGCACGATCTGCCAGTCGTGGTCGCGCCAGGTCGAGGCCCGCGACAGCGCGCGGCGCACCGCGACGCCGACGGACTCGGGCGTGAAGCCGAGCAGCACCGCATCGGTCGGCAGGGCCGCCCGCACGGCTGCGGCGACGCCAGCAGCGTCGGTGGTGACGGGGAGCCCGTTCACGGCCGCGTCGATGAGCGGCAGCGCGTCGTCGGGTTCCAGGAAGAAGTCACCCGCCAGGCGGAACTGCTGGATCGTGCCGTCGACGACCTCGAGGTCGACGACGACCAGCTTGCCTCCGGGGACCTTGTACTCACCGTGCATGCCGCAACCCTATTCCGGACGGCCGACGGCCCGGCAGTGGGCCTGCCTGGTGACGGCCTGGAGGCCCGTGGCGGCACCGCCACGGGCCTCCAGTCCGCCGCCGGTCGCGTCGCAGGACGCGGCGAGCGCCGTCAGCGCGCGGTCACCCGGTCGAGCCACGCGACCAGGTCGCCGATGACCTCGGCGCGGTTGGTCTCGTTGTAGACCTCGTGCCGCGCGCCCTCGTACACCTGCACGGTCACGTCGGACAGCCGGCCGCGTCGGCGGTACGCCTGCGCCAGACGCTCGATCGAGCGCGGACCCCCGAGGGTGTCGTCGGAGCCGACCTGCAGCAGCATCGGCAGGTCGTGCGGGATCCCCCGCCGCGGCACACCGAGCAGCCGGAGGGTGTCGGCGAGCCCGAACAGTCCGATGACGTCAGCCTCGACCGCCAGGGGGTCGAGCGCCATCGCGTCGATGATCGTCCGGTCGCGGGTGAGCCACTCGTACTTGGTGGGCCCGGACCCCGCGTGCCGGGCGTTGAGGTCGCCGCTGTTCATCCAGCCGGGCAGCCGGTAGGCGCTCGCGGACAGGACGACGCCGTCGTAGCGGTCCGACGAGGTGTTCAAGATCCGCTGCGCCATGAGCGACCCCCACGAGTGCCCGAGCAGCACGAGCGGCAGCCCGGGTTCGTCGGCCCGCGCGACCGCGCTCATCTGCTCCACCGCGGCGATCGCCGCGCGCAGGCCGCCGGGGCCGAGCCGACCGAGCTTGGCGTGGTCGCCGTCCCACTGGGTCAGGCCGGTGCGTCCGTGCCCGCGGTGGTCGTTCGCGTGCACGGTGTAGCCGGCGCGCACCAGGTCCTGCGCGAGCGGTTCGTACCGGAGCCCGTGCTCCCCGACCCCGTGCGCGATCTGCACGACACCCTTCGGCCGCGCCGCACGCCAGGTCGAGTAGACGATCTCGACGCCGTGGGCGTCGGTGAACGAGGCGTCGCCGCGAGCGGCGGAGAAGGTGGGCACACCCGCATCCTTCCAGACACTGCCATCCTCGCAGACGCGCTCCATCACGGACCTGTTCACCCGGCGTTCACGCAGGGGGTTCCAGGCGGGCCTAGCGTCCTGCGCATGGACGTCATCGTCATCGTCACGCTGGTGATCGTCGTGGCCCTCGTGTTCGACTTCACGAACGGCTTCCACGACACCGCGAACGCCATGGCCACGTCGGTCGCCACGGGAGCGCTCAAGCCCCGGACCGCCGTGCTCATCTCCGCCGTGCTCAACGTGGTCGGCGCGTTCCTGTCCACCGAGGTCGCCAAGACCGTCTCGCAGGGCATCATCCGCGAGGGGCAGGACGGCATCCACATCTCGCCCACGATGATCTTCGCGGGGCTCGTCGGCGCGGTGCTCTGGAACTTGGCGACCTGGTACCTCGGGCTGCCGTCCTCGTCCACCCATGCGCTCTTCGGCGGGCTCATCGGCGCCTCGATCATCGGCGCGGGTCTGAACTCGATCAGCTGGGCGACGGTGGTGTCGAAGGTCGTGCTGCCAGCGCTGCTCTCCCCGGTCATCGCCGGGGTCATCGCCCTGGTCGCGACGTACCTGGCGTACGTGCTCACGAAGAACGCGACGACGCACGGTGCCGCGACCGGGTTCCGGCACGGGCAGACGATCTCGGCGTCGCTGGTGTCGCTCGCGCACGGCACGAACGACGCGCAGAAGACGATGGGCGTCATCACGCTGACCCTCATCGCCGCGAACTACCAGGCCGCCGGCACCGGTCCGGCGCTCTGGGTGATCCTCGCCTGCGGGCTCGCGATCGGCCTCGGCACCTACATGGGCGGCTGGCGGATCATGCAGACGGTCGGCAAGAAGATCTCCGACGTGCAGTCGCCGCAGGGCTTCGCCGCCGAGACGAGCTCCGCGGCGACGATCCTCATCTCGTCGCACCTGGGCTTCGCGCTCTCGACGACCCACGTGACGAGCGGCGCGGTCGTCGGCTCGGGCCTCGGCAAGAAGCTCGCCGACGTGCACTGGTCGGTCGTCGGCCGCATCGTCATCGCGTGGGTCATCACATTGCCCGCCGCTGCGGTGGTCGGGGCGCTCGCCACCTGGCTCGCGTCGACCTCGGCCTTCGGGCTGGTGCTCGTCGCGGTCCTCGCCCTGGCCGGCGGGCTCACCTTCTACGTCCTCGCCAAGCGCAAGCCGATCTCGCACGAGGACATCACCACCGAGTCCGGGCCGGCCGAACAGGCCGAGCCGCAGCCGACCGGCGCGACGAACTGAGGGGAACGACGATGGACATCGACTTCACCGCGATCGGCACGGTCGCCGGCGTCGGCTTCGTGGCCGCCGTGGGCCTGGTGCTCGTGTACACGCTCGGCCTCCGGCTGCTCGGGACGGGACAGCCGGACGACGCGGGTGGCGAGCGCACGCAGTACTCCGACGAGAGCCCGCGCTCCGGGCACACTCCGCCGTCGGCACTGGCGGGAGCCGTGCTGTGCTTCGCGCTGTGCATCGCTGCCGTGCTGGCCGGCATCTGGCTCACGATCCCCCAGTTCCACTGAGGACGTTCCTTCCCAGAACACCTGCGATGGCTGGTGGAATCGGGCGTACCTGGTCAGAACTTCCGACCAGGTACGCCCGTTTCGACCAGGTACGCCCGGAACCGCCCCGCACCCACCCCGCCTGGGATGATCGAACGGTGACCACCCACCACCACCTCGACGCCACGGTCGACTCCGCCGTCGACGTCTTCACCGCCGAACGCCAGCCGGTCCTGACCGTCGAACCGGGCGACACGGTGACCGTCCGCACCCTGAGCGCCGCGGGCTACACGGAACGCCAGCCGGGCCCGGGCCTGGACGCTCCGACCCTGATCGACCCGCGCCGGGGCCACTGTCTGGTCGGGCCGATCGCTGTCGCGGGAGCACGTCCGGGGATGGTCCTGGCGGTGCACTTCGACGACCTCGTGCCCGACGACTGGGGCTACACGGCCTCGGGCGGGGTCGACTCCCCGGTGAACCGCGCACTCGGCCTGACCGATCCGGCGTCGCGCGGCCCGCTCCTCTGGGACATCGACGTGTCCGCCGGCGTCGCCGTGAACCAGCTCGGCCTCGGGGTGCGGACGGCACCGTTCCTCGGCGTCGTCGGCGTCCCACCCGAACCCACCGGGGAGCACTCGACGATCCCGCCCCGCGCGGTCGGCGGCGGCAACGTCGACTGCCGCGAGCTGATCGCCGGCTCCAGCCTGTACCTGCCCGTGACGGTACCGGACGCCCTGCTCCACGTCGGCGACGGGCACGCGGCCCAGGGCGACGGCGAGGTCTCCGGCACGGCGGTCGAGTGCGGCATGACGACGACGATGACCCTGACGCTCCTCGATGCGGCTCCGGTCGAGGGTGTGCACGCCGACACCCCCGCCGGACGCATCAGCTTCGGCTTCGATGCCGACCTCAACGTCGCGACGGCCACGGCGCTCGACCGGATGGTCGACTGGATCGCCGGGCTGCACGGCATCGGCCGCGCCGAGGCCCTCGCGATGGCGAGCGTGGCGGTGAGCATGCGCATCACGCAAGTCGCGAACCGCACGTGGGGCGTGCACGCCCTGCTCCCGCACGACGCGATCCTGACGGACGCGCGGCTCTGAAGGCCGGGAGGCCCGCCCAGCGCGAGCCGACCGGCGGACGCTGGGCGGGCCTCCCGTCCGACGTTCCTTCCCATCGCACCCGCGCTGGAAAGCGGAAACGGGCGTACCTGGTCGGAAGAACCGACCAGGTACGCCCGTTTCGACCAGGTACGCCCGTTTCGACCAGGTACGCCCGAAATCAAGTTCGTTCGCTGAACTAATGAGATAGGCTAACGACCGATGACCGACGCCACCGACCTCCGCATCGCGGTGAACCGGCTGTCCCGCACCCTCCGTGCCCAGAAGGCCGACTCGAGCGTCACGGACGCGCAGTTCTCCGCCCTCGCCCGCCTGCACCGCGACGGCGCCATGACCCTGGCCGACCTGAGCCGGCAGGACGGCGTCACCCCGCCCTCGATGACGAAGACCATCGCGGTGCTGGTCGAGCGGGGCCTGGTGTCGAAGTGCGGGCACGGTGACGACCGCCGCAAGGTGCTGCTCGGCGCGACGCCCGCCGGAGCGTCCTTCGTCGAGGAGACCCGACGCCGCCGCGACGGCTGGCTCTCCCCGCGACTCGCAGCACTCACCGCCGACGAGCGGAGCACCCTCGCCGACGCCACCGAGATCATGAGGAGGCTGGCCCAGCAGTGACCGCCATGTTCCGCTCCCTCGCCGGACGCAACTACCGCATCTGGTTCGCCGGGGCCCTGGTGTCGAACGTCGGCACGTGGATGCAACGCACCGCCCAGGACTGGATCGTGCTGACCCAGCTCTCGGACAACAACGCCGTCGCGGTGGGCATCACGATGGCCCTGCAGTTCGGCCCCCAGCTGCTGCTCCTGCCGCTCACCGGGCTCGCCGCCGACCGGTTCGACCGCCGGAAGATGCTCATGCTCACCCAGGGCCTGATGGGACTGCTCGGGCTGGGGCTCGGCGTCATGGTCCTTACGCACACCGCCACCCTGCTCGCGCTGTACGGCTTCGCCCTGGCACTCGGCATCGTCGCCGCGTTCGACGCCCCGATCCGGCAGGCCTTCGTCTCCGACGTCGTGCAGGGCGAGGACGTCTCGAACGCCGTCGCCCTGAACTCCGCGTCGTTCAACGCCGCACGCCTGATCGGCCCCGCGGTCGCCGGTGTGCTCATCGCGGCGATCGGCTCCGGATGGGTGTTCGTCATCAACGCCGGGTCGTTCCTGGCCGTCCTGCTCGCACTCCGCTTCGTCGACCCCGCCCAGCTCGCCGAACGGGTCCGGGCGGGCCGCGGCAAGGGGCAGATCGTCGCCGGCTTCCGGTACGTCCGCACCCGACCGGACATCGTCGTCGTGCTCTGCATGATCTTCGTCGTCGGCACGTTCGGCGTGAACTTCCCGATCTTCACCTCGACGATGGCGCGGGTCGAGTTCCACCAGGGCGCCGGCGAGTTCGGGCTGCTCAACTCGGTGATGGCGATCGGCTCGGTGCTCGGTGCACTGCTGTCCGCCCGGCGGGACAAGCCGCGGATGCGCACCCTCGTGCTCGCCGCCGGCGGGTTCGGGCTCGCGTGCACCGCCGCTGCCCTCGCCCCGACGTACTGGACCTTCGCGATCGTGCTGGTGTTCGTCGGACTCGCGTCCCTGACCTTCATGACGACCGCGAACGCCCTGGTGCAGACCACGACGAAGCCCGCGATGCGCGGCCGCGTCATGGCGCTCTACATGGCGATCTTCGCGGGCGGCACCCCCATCGGCGCCCCGCTCGTCGGTGCCGTCGCGGACGCCTTCGGCCCACGCTGGGCGATCGTCGTCGGCGCGGCCTCGGGCTTCGTCGCACTCGGGATCGCGCTCGTCTGGCTCGTCCGGTACCAGCGGGTCCGGCTGCGCTACGACGCCGACTCGCGGCTGCACCTGGCGATCACGCACGCCGTGCCGGTGGTCGGCTCGCGCGCGGCGCTCCGCCGCGAGCTGGAACGCGACGAGACGCTCGCCGACCGCTCCAGCGCCGTCTGACGGACCGGCGGGTCGCCCTGCCCGTCGGCCGACGGCCCGTGACGCACCGACCGTCGGACGGGAGGCCCGCACCGGCGCCGCCACGGGCCTCCCGTCCGGCGCCACCCGGGCACACGGCCGCGGTCGCGACGCGCGGACCGACCCGGTTCCGCCGCACGTGCGCCGAGCCGGCGCCGAACACCGGCTCCGGGTGGGCTCAGAGGACGGGTGCGGACGACGCGAAGACGCGCTCGTCAAGTGCTGCGGCGACGCGGTCGGCAGCCACCGCCAGCCGTTGCCCGACGTCACCCGCCACCGCGAGCGCCGACTCCTCGGGGATGCCGTCGAGCAGGGCGCGGACCTCGTCGAACCCGGCGACCTCGTCCGCGACGCAGGACGGGGCGACGTCGGCCAGGCACTCGGCCGCGCGGTGCACGGTGAACCGCAACGACCGCGGGCTGTGCGCGTCGAGGAGCAGGAAGGCGGCGGCGTCGGACGGCACCGGGGCGTGGTCACGGCCGCGCAGGAAGGCCTCGCCCGCGCCGCACGCCCGGAGCGCCGTCGTCCACGAGGTGACCGCATCCGGCTCGAGCAGCCGCGACGCCAACAGCCGTGCGGTGGAGGCGCAGCGGGTGAGCGAGCGTCCGAGGGTGAAGAACTCCCACACCTCGTCACGGCTGGCATCCCCCTCGACCACCCCGATGGCGAGGGCACTGCGCTCCCGCACCCAGCCGAGGAACTCGTGCGCCCGGTCGGGGGCGATCTTCCGGGGCATCCGCGACCGCGTGACGTCGAGGCAGTCCCAGAGCTCGCTCGAGACGACCTCGCGGGCACGGCGTGCGTGGTCGCGGGCGACGGCGACCGCGGCGGCGATGGACGCGGGTTCGTGCCGGTCGAGCGCGAGGGCGTCGACGGTGGCGGCACGGTCCGGGTCGTTCGCGGGGCCGGTGGTCCCGATGACGCTGCGGAGCTCGGTGGACACGAGCCGGTCGTCGTCGAGGGTGCCTGGTTCGCGGCGGGCGACGTAGACGTCGAGCAACCGTGCGACGACGTCGGTGCGCTCCACCGCGCTCCCCACGTGGAAGACGTTCCCCGCGAGGCGGCTCAGCACGGCTGCTCCTGCATGTCCAGAACCTAACGAGCCGGCGTTGCCGGGGTGTTACAGAACCGCGTCACGGGTGTTGCAGGTGTCCCGTCTCCGCGCTCGCTAGACAATCTAACTAGAGCGTCTAGCATTGGGGCATGACGTCCGAGGTGATGACCAGCACCGCGGGGTACTGGTACGAGGACTCCGCGGTCTCCGCCGTGGACGTCCTCAACGCCCTGCGGCGGTACCGGACGGCCGAGAGCGCTGCGCAGCGCCGAGCGCGCGAGGCACTGGGGATCGGCGAGAACGCCCTGCTGGCGATCCGGTTCCTGATCGACGCCGAGCACGACGGCCGCACCGTCAACGCGAAGGACCTCGCCGAGCGGCTCGAGATCACGGCGGCGTCGACGTCGGCGCTCGTCGACCGGCTCGTCCGCAGCGGCCACGTCGAACGGCACGCCGACCCGAACGACCGCCGTGGCGTGATCCTCACCGCCACCGGCACCTCCATGCGGCACGCGCTCCGGGTCATCGAGGAGCTCGACGCCCGCGCGCTCGAGGTCACCGAGCACCTGCCGAGCAACGAGATGGCCGTCGTCGTGGACTTCCTGGACGAGATGGTCCGTGTCGTGGACGAACTCGACGCCGGGTCGGACCACCTCCGTCGCGCGTAGCCTGGACCGCATGGACCCTCGCGGCGAGCACCACCCCGAGGACGACATGCCGTTCGCCGAACTCGACTCGCGGGCCCGTGCCGACGCTGCGCTCCGACGGATCCAGGCCGGGTCCGATCCGGCTCGTGAGGCGTTCGACCTCGCCAACACCATGAACGACGAGGCCGTGGGGCGGCTCACGAAGCGCCTGCGGCGGCTGTTCCGTCGAGGCTGATCGCTCGGCCGACCCGTGCATGTGCCCGTGCGTGCGCGTTCGCCCGTGCGTGCGTCAGAACGCGGTGCCGACCGCGGCGATGTCGTCGCCCCCGTGGCCGGCTGCGCTGGCATCGGCGTAGACGCGTCCGAGGGCCTCGAGCAGCGTGGTGGACACCCCGGTGGTCCGGGCGGCATCGGTGATGAGCCCGATGTCCTTCCGCAGCCCGTCGAGTGCGAACTGGGCGGGGAACTCGTGGGCGATCATCGCGGCGCCCTTGGTGTGGGCGTAGGCGGAGTCGCTCGCACTGCCCTCGATGGCCTGCAGGAACAGCGCGGGGTCGAGCCCGAGCGCCGCCGCGAGGGCCAGGGACTGCCCGGTCGCCGCGGTGATCGAGGCGATCCAGGCGTTGGCGGCGAGCTTGAGTGCGGTGCCGTCGCCGACGTGATCGCCGGCACGGACGGTCTTCGCGCCGATCGCGTCGAGCACGGGGTCGACACGGTCGAGCAGGTCCGCCGGTCCGGCCGCGAGCATCGTGAGCGTGCCCTGTTCGGCGGGGGCCTTCGTGCCGAGCATCATCGCCTCGACGAGGGTGATGCCGTACTTCTCGGCCAGCTGCACGATCGTCGCGGTGCCGTCGACCCCGATCGTCGAGGCCTGCACCCACACGGCGTCGGCCGGGGCGTCGCCGGCAGCCTGCTCGAGGACGTCGACGACCGCATCGGTGTCGAACAGGGTGAGCAGGACGACCTCGGCGTGCTCGACGGCAGTGCCCGGGTCGCTCGCCACCGTCGCGCCGCGGTCACCCAGGGGCGAGGCCTTGTCGGCACTGCGGTTCCAGACCGTCACCTCGTGGCCGTCGCGGAGCAGTGAGCCCGCCACGCCGGCACCCATCGCACCCGTCCCCAACACCGTCACTCGCACGTGCGTCTCCGTCCTGGCGCGACAGCGTGCCGCGACCGCTCCGACGCTACGCCCGACGCCGTCAGAGGAGCCCGCGAGCCCTGAGCCAAGCGGCCGGGTCGATCGGGGTGCCGGCCACGATGACCTCGAAGTGCAGGTGGGCGCCGGTCGAGACGCCCGTGTTGCCGACGGCCCCGAGGCGCTCCCCCGCGCCGAGGACCTGGCCGGGACGGACGTCGATCACCGACAGGTGCCCGTACCGGGTCGCGGTGCCGTCGGCGTGCCGCAGGAGGACCTGGTTGCCGTAGCCACCGAGCACACCCGCCGAGACGACCCGGCCGGGCAGCGCGGCGACGACCGGGGTCCCGATGGCCGCGGCGAAGTCGACCCCCTGGTGGTTCGACGAGCAGGCCGCGCAGCCGACGACCCAGCGGGAGCCGAAGCCACCGGCGTCCGGGATCGCACCGACCGTGGGGCGGGCGGCGCCACCGGTCGAGCCCGAGCCACCGGGGACCCGGAGCGCTGCGGCAGCACGGCCGACCGAGAAGTCGTCGCGGCCGGCGGTCGGACCGGTCGAACCGTCGGCGACGAAGTGCTGCGTGCCGATGGCTGCCGACGTGGGTTCCGGAGCGGCCGGAGCGGCGACGGCGGTCTGCGGGGAGCCGACCGCGACGAACAGGCACGTGACGGCGGTCACCGCCGCGGCGGGGAGGGTCCGCCGGGCGGGGATCCGGAAGGACGCGGGGCGGCGGCGCGCGGGAGCGGCGGGATGCTCGGGTGCGGCGGGCTGCATGGGAGCGGCAGGCTGCGTGGGCCGGATGCGTCGTGCGGGCTGGGTGGAAGCCGGGGTGGCGGGAGGGGGCACCGCCACCCCGGCGGCTCGGAGCGGCCCCGGCTGTGCAGCGTGCCGTGCACGGCGCGGCCGGAGCGCGGTCGGTCGGGCGGCGGCGCGGCGCTCGGCACCGCGTGGGCGCCGGGGCAGGCCGTCGTCGGGGGTCGTCATCGTGCGGTGACCAGCCCGGTCAGACGCGGACGACGCCGTCACGGGCGATCCGGTCCAGCTCGCACACGACGGCGTCGACGACCGCGCGGGTGATCGCGTCGGCGACGGTCTCGACCAGGACGAGGTGCTCGGGGCGGATCGTGACCTCGGTCACCAGGGCCGATGCCACCCGGACCGGGATCTCGTCGATCGCGGCGACGAGGGCGGCCGGCACCAGCGTGGAGTCACCCGGGCGGACGGGTGCGGACATCGGCGAGGTCGGCACGGGGGTCACGACGGCGAGCGCCGGTGAAGGGGTGGAGCGCACGGTGGAGTGCGGAGCGTCGGCCTGATCGCGACGCTGGGCGATGGAGTCGAAGAGCGGGGTGGAGGACATGCTGCGGACGGTCCGATCTGGATGTCGTGGCTGGTCGTTCTCGGGCGACCGGCGATGGCGGCGTGCCGAGTGGCACGTCCGCCATTCAACCATCGATATTTCAGATGTGCAATAGTGACCGGACAGTCACGGTGATCAGTCGGGGTCGACGGCGGCAGCGGTCGGGTCGTCCGGCTGCAGCGCACGACGGACCCGCTCCACGATCGTCGCGGGCGGGTTGTTGTAGGTGTTCGCCGGCTCCTGGCCGCTGAGCTCCTGGATCGCCGCCATCACGGCATCGGTCGCGTGGCGCCGAGCACGACCGGACGACGCCTCACCGAAGGACGACAGGTCGATCGGCTGCCCGAACTCGATCGTCACGCGGGCGAGCTTCGGCAGCCGGGACCCGACCGGCTGGACGTCCTCGGTGCCGGTGAGCGCGACGGGCACCACGGGGGCACCGCTCGTCAGCGCCAGCCACGCCACACCCGTGCGGCCCTTGTAGATCCGGCCGTCGAGCGAGCGCGTGCCCTCCGGGTAGATCGCGAACGCCTCGCCCTCCTGCAGGCGTGCCAGCCCGAGGTCGAGGGCCTGCTGGGCCGCCGCACCCGCGCCACGCTCGACCCCGATGGCGCCGATGCCCCCGAAGAACGCGCGCGAGACCGCTCCCTTGAGGCCCGAACCCGTGAAGTACTCCTGCTTCGCCAGGAACGACACCTTGCGCGGTGCCATGAGCGTGATCGCGGGCGAGTCGATGAACGAGCGGTGGTTGCTCGCGAGGATCACCGCACCACGCTTCGGGACGTTCCGACGACCGATGATCTTCGGGCGCCACAGCAACCGGGCGAGCGGGGTCACCACCGCGCGACTGAGCACGGTGGCGAACTTCGTCGAACCGGACACCGGACCTCCTCGTGGTGACGAGCTACCGAGTGTAATGAGCCGCGCGGAGGGCACATGCCCGGAACGGCATGCAGTGGTGGCCGGGAGTCAGTCGCCCGCGGCGACGACGTCGAGGACCGCGCGCCCGTACCGCTCGAGCTTCGCCGCGCCGACGCCGGAGATCTCGCCGAGCTGGTCGACGTCGGCCGGTCGGACGGCGGAGATGCCCCGGAGCGTCGCGTCGTTGAACACCACGTACGCGGGGACGCCCTGCTCGCGGGCTTCGGCAGCACGCCAGGCACGCAGGGCCTCGAACAGGCCGACGGCTTCCTGCGGCATGTCGGTGACGACCGTCCGTCGACTGCTGCGTCCGGCCCGCGGAGCCTTGACCGGGTCGCGACGCATCCGCACCTGCACCTTGCCGGTCAGGACCTCGGCGCTCGTGGGACTGAGGACGACCGTGCCGAAGCCGTCGCCCGACACCGCCGCGTAGCCCTGGGCCAGCACCTGTCGTGCGACCGCGCGCCACTCGCCCTCGGACAGGTCCGCGCCGATGCCGAAGGTCGCCAGGGTGTCGTGCTGGAGTTCCTGCACGCGGGGCGACCGCTTGCCGATCAGGATGTCGACGAGGTGCGAGACGCCGTACCGCTGGCGGCGCTCACGCTCGAGCCGCACGACGGTGGACAGCAGCTTCTGCGCGGGGACCGTGCCGTCCCACGACTCCGGCGGCGCGATGCACGTGTCGCAGTTGCCGCACGCCGTGCTCTCCTGCCCGAAGTACGCGAGCAGCCGAACCCGGCGGCACTCGATCGTCTCGCACAGGCTGAGCATGGCGTCGAGGTGGGCGCTGAGCTGCCGACGGTGTGCGGCGTCGCCCTCGGACTGGTCGATCATCCGCCGCTGCTGCACGACGTCGTTCAGGCCGTACGCGAGCCAGGCGGTGGCCGGCAGCCCGTCACGACCCGCACGGCCGGTCTCCTGGTAGTAGCCCTCGACCGACTTCGGCAGGTCGAGGTGCGCCACGAACCGGACGTCGGGCTTGTCGATCCCCATGCCGAACGCGATGGTCGCCACCATGACGACGCCGTCCTCGCGCAGGAACGTCGACTGGTTGCGGGCACGCACCCGGGCGTCGAGGCCCGCGTGGTACGGCAGGGCGTTGATCCCCTGCTCTGCCAGGGCGGACGCGGTGCGCTCGACGGAGTTGCGGGACAGGCAGTACACGATGCCGGCGTCGCCGCTGTGCTCCGTGCGGATGAAGGTGAGCAGCTGCTGCAGCGCGCCGGTCTTCGGCTCGATGCGGTACTGGATGTTCGGCCGGTCGAAGTCGGCGACGAAGTGCGCGGCGTCGTCGAGTCCGAGTCGTGCGGAGATCTCGCGGTGGGTCTGCGGCGTCGCGGTGGCGGTCAGGGCGATGCGCGGCACCGTCGGCCACCGCTCGTGCAGAACGCTCAGCTCGAGGTAGTCGGGTCGGAAGTCGTGGCCCCACTGGGCGACGCAGTGTGCCTCGTCGATGGCGAACAGCGAGACGCGCGCCCGGTCGAGGAGCGCACGGGTGGACTCGAGCCGCAGCCGCTCGGGCGCGAGGTAGAGCATGTCGACCTCGCCCTGCACCACGGCACGCTCGACCCGGGACCGTTCGTCGGGGCCCTGCGTGGAGTTGAGGAACGCGGCGCGCACGCCGTTCGCGGCCAGGGCGTCGACCTGGTCCTGCATGAGGGCGATGAGCGGCGACACCACGACCCCGACGCCGTCGCGGACGAGCGATGGCACCTGGTAGCAGAGGGACTTGCCGCCACCGGTCGGCATGAGCACCAGGGCGTCGCCACCGGCCACCACCTGGTCGATGATGGCCGCCTGCTCGCCGCGGAAGTCGTCGTAGCCCCACACACGGTGCAGCACGTCGAGCGCAGCGGCACGGGGTGCGGACACGGCAGCGGGAGCAGGCACGGCAGCGGACGCGGGCGTGGTGCTCATGTGACGAGCCTACGGGCGACCGGCGACACCCACCGCACTGTCCACAGCACCGTCCGTGCCGGAGCCGGCACGGTGGTCGGAACCGGCCACGTCGTCGGCGCGGGCCGGCGTGGTCGCCCAGCCCGTGCCTCCCGGCCGGGTCCAGCGGACGCCGCCCGCCCAGGCCGGGGTCACACCGCGGAACCGGGGGGCCTCGTGGCCGGCGAACCGGCGGTCCAGCCCCCGCCACCACGCCAGGAACTCGACCATGCCCCAGAACGCGAGCGACGTGACGAGGGTGACGAGCGTCCCCTGCCACGTGCCGTTCGCGTCCGACGAGGTCAGGTCGATCCCGGACCAGCCGGGCGCCTGCAGCACGAAGATCATGATGTTGTTGAACGCGTGCTGCAGGACCGTGGCCTCGAGCCCGCCGGTCCGGAGGACGATGATCGCCGCGATCAGACCGAACGAGCCGACGTCGAGGATGCCCCAGACGTTGTAGCCGTTCGGGATGTGCAGCACCGCGAAGACGACCGTCGAGACCGCCACGGCGATGATCGTGCCGACGCGACGCGGGATCCACGACGCGACGGTCTGCATGAGGAAGCCGCGGAAGATGTACTCCTCGGCGGCGCCCTGGAACGGGACGAGCAGGACGACGAGGACGATCGTCAGGGTGAGGGTGCCGAGGGAGACCGTCGACTGGCCGATCGCGTCGTGGTTCCAGGCGAAGCCGCCGTCGGTCGTGATCATCCCGCCGTCCCAGAACAGGCCGGTCTGCCAGACGAACATGAACGCCGCGATGACGAGCGTCGGCAGCAGGCACCAGGCAGTCCAGGCCCACCGGACCCGGAACCGCGTCGATGACAGGATGCCGGCCGGTCCGATCCGCGCGATCTTGACGGCGAGCAGGATGCCCGGCAGCAGGACCACGAGCGAGACGAGCGACATCGAGAGCACGACCGGGTCGGTGGGGTCGAGCGCACCGCTCGCCAGGTCGTTCTGCAACTGGATCAGACCGTCGGCGCCCTGTGCGCGGAGGATCGGCACGAAGTACGCGACCGCGATGACGATCTGCGACACGAGGTACCACCCCGCCAGGAACGCGAGGGCGACGAGCGGCCGCCACCACCTCCACCGTCCGTCGATCCGGGGCAGGCGCTGGTAGGGAACACTCACGCACCGCAGGGTACCGGGCCGGGCAGGATGGGAGCCGTGCTCACCGTCCTGTTCGGCCTGTCCGGCGCGATCGTCTACGGGTTCGCCGACTTCCTGGGCGGACTCGCCTCGCGCCGGGTCCGACCGGTCGTCGTCACGGCGGTGGCCGCCGCGATCGGGATCCTGCCGCTGCTCGTCGGACTGGTGGTCCTCGGCGGCGTGTTCTCGTGGCCGGCCGCGGTCTGGGGTGCAGTGGCCGGGCTCTCCGGCGGTGTCGGGGTGCTGCTGCTCTACGCCGCACTCGCGATCGGACCGATGAGCGTGCTCTCCCCCGTCACCGCCGTCTTCGCGGCCGTCGTGCCGGTGCTCGTCGCGGTGTTCCGCGGCACGGTGCTGTCACCCGTGGCGACCGTCGCGCTCGTGGTTGCGGTCGTCGCGGTGGTCCTGGTCGCGGTGGTCCGGGACGCCTCGGGCGCGCGGCTCACCGCCCGGGGCGTGCTCGCCGCCGCCGTCGCCGGGTGCGGCTTCGGCGGGATCGTGCTGGCCTACGACATGACGCCGTCCGACTCGGGCATCGCGCCCCTCGTGGTCGCGCGGGTGCTGCAGGCGGTGCTGCTGGGTGCGGCGGCGATCGTCGTCGTGCTCCGGACGGGAGGCCCGGTGTCCGCCCCGACGTCGGCCCGCCCCGACCGGGCTGCCGCCGTCCGCGAGCCTCGGCCGGGTGGCGCATGGGGTCCGCGGCTGCTGGTCACCGTCGCCGTGTGCGGCGTCTTCGACGCGATGGCGAACGTGTTCATCCAGGCGGGGCTGCACAGCAGCGACGACCCGGCGACCCTGCCCGTCGTGAGTGTGCTCAACGCGCTTTACCCGATCGGCACGGTGGTGCTGGCCGGGGTGGTGCTGCGGGAGCGGTTGACGGCGCAGCAGTGGATCGGCATCGTGCTGGCGTTCGTCGCGTCGGTGGCGCTGGCGTTGGCGTAGGGCGCGGGTCGCGGCGGGCCGGGCGAGGTCGGGCGGGGCCGGGCGGGGCCGGGCACGGTGCCGATTCGTTCGATCCGTGCGAGGTTGACCGCCCGGTGCGGACTTGCAGCACCGCACCGAGCCGCCAACGCCGCACCGGATGAGCGAACCCGCACGGTGCGACGGGCGGGCGCGGTCAGGCGTCGGGGATGAGGCGCTTGCCGAGCGAGACCGTGCGGTCGTCGGTGTAGCCGAGGGACGCGTAGAACCCGAGCACCTGCTCGTTCCCCGCACGCACCTGCAGGTTGAGCTTCGGGCAGCCGAGGTCGGTCAGGAGCCGCTCGAACTCGGCCATCAGGGTGCGACCGAGGCCGGAGCCCTGCAGGTCCGGGCGCACGGCGAGGTAGTTCACCCAGCCGCGGTGCCCGTCGTAGCCGGCCATGCCCGCGGCGACGACGCCGGCGTCGGCGGTGTCGGTGTCGTCGGTACCGGTGTCGTCGGTACCGGTGTCGTCGGCCTGGGGCTCGGCGACCAGGAAGAGCTCGGGCTGGACGGTCAGCTTGCGGGCGATGTCACGTCGGGGGTCGTTCCAGGGTCGGACGAGGCCGCACGATTCCCACAGGGCGACGACCGCGTCGGTGTCCTCGGTGCGGAAGGGGCGGATCCGGTACTCCATGCCCCCACGTTAACGGGGGTGGGGAGAACGTCGTCACCGGCCTGTCGCCGTGATCTGATAGACCTGTCCGACCACCCAGCCGATCAGGAGCCCCGTGACCGCACACGACACCCTCCCGTCGCGCCGCAGCGCACGGGACGACGAAGCCGGTTCGCGGTCCCGGCGTTCCCCGCGCAGACGGCAGACGGTCGGCGGCGCGATCGTGTCGCTCGTCGCCGAGTTGCTCATCATCGCGGGCGCCGGCACCGGCCTGTACGTCGTGTGGACGGCGTGGTGGACCGACGTGGTCGCCGTGAACGAGCAGACGAAACTCGTGCAGGGCCTCGACCAGGTCAAGACCCCGAAGGTCGAGGGCACCGAGCACCGCGGCACCGCACCCGTGCTGGACGAACCGCCGGGGTTGTCGGACGTGTTCGGCACGATGCAGATCCCCCGGTTCGGCAAGGACTACAACCGGCCGATCGGCGAGGGCACGGATCGTGAGAAGGTCCTCAACACGATCGGGCTCGGCCACTACCAGGACACCGCGATGCCCGGCGCCCCCGGCAACTTCGCCGTTGCCGGACACCGGGTCACCTACGGCAAGCCCCTCAACCAGATCGCGGAGCTCAAGAAGGGCGACTCGGTCGTGGTCCGGGTCACCGACGCGAAGACGAAGTTCGACGTCTGGTACGTCTACAAGGTCACCGACAGCCAGATCGTCACGCCCGACAAGATCGAGACGATCGCGCCGGTGCCGAACAAGCCCGGCGTGGAACCGACCCCCCAGGACCGCTGGCTCACGCTGACCGCCTGCCACCCGATGTGGTCCGCGGCGGAGCGGTTCGTGACGCACGCGAAGCTCGACTACTGGATGCCCGCGTCCGAGGGCACCCCGAAGGAACTCTCGGAGACCGCCAAGTGATCTTCCCCCTGGTCTGGCGGCTGCTGCCCGGCCCCACCGCCCTGAAGGTGCTCGAGCTGCTCGTGCTCCTCGTCGCCATCGTGTTCGTGCTGTTCCAGTGGGTGTTCCCGTGGATCGCCGCGGACATCCTGCCGCCGCCGGACGGCACGGTGGAGTCGACGCCGACCCCGTAGCGTCCGGTCCGGTCTGGTCTGGTCAGACCGTGGTCGTCACCTGCGACCCGCCGGCCGGGGTGCGTCGCACGGCGATCCGCTCGGGGATCCGCTGCTTGAGTTCCTCGACGTGGCTGACGATCCCGACCTGTCGCCCGCCCGCGGTCAGTCGCGACAGCTGCCCGATGACGTCGTCGAGGGTCTCGGGGTCGAGCGTGCCGAACCCCTCGTCGACGAACAGGGTGCCGAGCGAGACCCCGCCGGCCTCGGCCTGCACGACGTCGGCCAGCCCGAGCGCCAGGCACAGCGACACGGTGAACGTCTCGCCGCCGGACAGGCTGCGGGGATCGCGGACGGTGTCGGTCGTGTGGTCGTGCACGGCGAGGGCGAGCCCCGTCCGTCGCGCCCGTGACCCGGATTCCCGTTCGTCGGAGGTCTCGAGGGTGAACCGCCCGGCGAGCATGCCGCGCAACCGGTCGTTCGCCGCCGCCACGACGTCCTCGAAGCGACGCATGAGCACGTAGGTGCCGAGCGTGATGCCGGTCGGGTTGACCGATGCCACCCCGTTCGCGACGTCGGCGAGCCGGACGACCGCGCGGCTGCGGGCCGAGGTCTCCTGTCGCGCACGGACGGTGCGGTCGACCTCGGTCGCACACCGCTCGACGGCCTCGGCGCGGTGGGCAGCGGTCACCGCGAGCCGGGTGGCCTCGTCGAGCTCGGCCGTTCCGCGGACCCGTTCGGCCTGGGCCGCCGGCACGTCGAGCTGCTCCGGATCGTCGTCGGCAGCCTGCACCACCGCGGGGTCGTCGAGCCCTGCCCGCACGACGGCGCGTTCGGCCTCGGCGGCGCTGATGCTGCTGCGGAAGTGTGCGACGGTGTCGGGGTCGAGCAGGCCGGCTCGTGCGGCGTCGACGTCGGGGAACCCCTGCTCGTCGAGGACCCGGGCGACCTCGGCGCTGCGCTCGTCGCGGGCGCGGGCTGCGGCGGCCGCGCGGTCGTCGGCCTCGGCGACGGCGCGGAGCACCGTCAGCCGTCCGTCGAGTTCGTCGACCACGGCCCGGAACGACACCGGCGAGCTGCCGTCGTCGCTGTCGAGCAGTGCTGCGAGCCGGACGATTGCCTCGTGCACGGATCGCAGGTCGGCCTCGAGCCGCTCGGCATCGGAGGCCGCGGTCGACGCGAGCACCGTGCGCCGGGCATCGAGGTCGTTCCGTTCGCGCTCGAGCGCCCGCGTCGCGGTGTCGTGCGCCGTCCGCTCGCGCTCGTGCTCCAGCACCAGCGCCGCCGCGTCGTGCGCCGCTCGGACCCGCTCGTCGGCGGCCACCGCCATGGCGTCGAGGGCGACCGTGTCGACGGTGCCGACGACGTCGGTCAGCCGGAGGTGCTCGGCGCGCTCGACGGCCAGGTCGGCCGCGGCGTCGGCGAGCTGCTGGTCGGCCGTACGCGTGGCGTCGCCCGCTGACTCCACCGCCTGGATCGTCGGGTGGTCGTCCTGTGGCGCGGCCACCGACGGGTGCGCCGTCGATCCGCACACCGGGCAGGGGTCGCCGGGGGTCAGCGCGGCACCGAGCTCTCCGGCGAGTCCGGCGATCCGCCGCTCGCGCAGGGAGCGTTCGGCGTCGAGCGCCTCGGTGGCCCGACGGCGGGCATCGGCCACGATGCGTTCGGCACCGGCGACCCGCTGTTCGGCGCGGTCGCGGGCGGCCAGGTCGGCGCGGAGCGACTGCACCCGGGTGACCTCGTGCGCGGCGGCGTCGGCGCCGGCAGCGGTCGTCGAGGCAGTCCGGGCGGCCTCGACGATCCGGGCTCGTTCCGTCGGCCGGGCCTCGAGCGCGGTGTCGAGGGCGGCGAGGTCGTCGGTGAGGCGCGATGCGGTCGCAGTGGCCCCGGCGATGGCGGTGCGCCTGGTGTCTGCCTCGGCCTCGACCGCGACGAGGTGCCGGACGTCGGACAGGGCGTCGGTCAGCGAGTCGCGGCGCCGGGCGACCTGCTGTGCGTCGACGGCGCCGAGTGCGTGCTGCTCGCGCAACCGGGCGGCTGCCGCGGCGGTGTCGTCCGCCCGGACGGTTGCGGCGTCGAGGCCGTCGGCCACCGCGGCGACCCGGGCGGCGCGCTCGGCCGTCGCGACCGCGGCCCGTGCCTGCTCGATCGCCGGGGCGTCGTCGTCGAGGAGCGCCTGCCGCCGCAGCAGCGCCGCTCGCCGTTCGAGGGCGGCCGCACGGGCCGTCACCGATCGTTCGTGTTCGGTCGCCGCCGTCGCAGCGGCAGCCGCAGCCGTCCGGGCCGCCCCGGCGGCGTCGGCCGTCGCGCGGAGGGACGCCACCGTGCCGGGGACGACGGACTCGTCGGCGTCGGCGAGGTCGGCCGCCTGCGCGAACCGGGCCAGGGCCTCGCGGACGCGGTCGTCGGCCCCCTCGACCTCGGCCTGCACGGCCCGGCGGCGAGCGGCGAGCTCGTCGGCGGTGCGGTC
Source organism: Curtobacterium flaccumfaciens (assembly GCF_013359815.1). Taxonomy (GTDB): domain Bacteria; phylum Actinomycetota; class Actinomycetes; order Actinomycetales; family Microbacteriaceae; genus Curtobacterium; species Curtobacterium flaccumfaciens. The sequence continues at coordinate 59,664 of NZ_JABMCF010000032.1, forward strand.
GTAGACCTGGGTGCCGAACAGCGACTGCAGGAGCTTCCGGCGGTCTTCCCCCGGGGAGCGGAGGAACCGTGCGAACTCGCCCTGCGGCAGCACCACGGTCTGCAGGAACTGCGCGCGGTCGAGCCCGACGATCCGGGCGATCTCGACCCCGACCTCGGGGATGCGGGACGACATGGGTTCGCCGGCGACGTCGGTCGGCGCGGCGAGCCGGAACAGCTGCACCGACGCCTGCTGCTTCACCGTGCCGGTCCCCCGCTGCTTCGGGCGGTCGTACTGCGGGGTGCGACGGACCCGGTACGTGCCAGCACCGGTCTCGAACACGAGCTCGACGAACGGCTCGACCGCGGGGTCGGCGTGCTGGCTGTGCAGCCGGTCGGAGCTGGCGTCGGAACCGGCGAGTCCGCCGTACAGGGCGAACACGACGGCGTCGATGATCGTCGACTTGCCGGAACCGGTCGGCCCCTCGAGCAGGAAGACCCCGGACGCGGCCAGCGCCGCGAAGTCGATGGTCACGAGGTCGGGGTAGGGCCCGATGGCGCGCAGTTCGAGTCGGTGCAGGTACATCAGCGGTCCCCCTCGCGCTGCAGGGCGAGCGCCGCGGCCTCGTACGCCTCGGTGAGGACCGCCCGTTCGTCGTCGTCGGGCAGCCCGCCGGTGGCGAAGGCCACGAAGTCGCCGGCGACCTCGACCGGGTCAGACGTCGCGGTGACGGCCCGCGCGGCGGTGGCGGCCGGCCGGTCCGCCGGTTCGTGCGTGATCGCCAGGGCGTGCGGGAAGTGGTCCTTCACGCGGGCGTACATGCGTTCGGGGTGCACGGTGTCGGTCACCGCGACCCGCACCCAGGCGTCGGCGTCGGCCCGGAACTCGCCGGACTCGATGGCGTCGATGCTGCCCCGCACGTCGACGAGCCGCCGCGGTACCGGGGTCGGCACGAGCTCGACGGTGACGGCACCGGCCGCGTCGAGGTCGGCGATGGTCACGGACTTCCGCTGGTGCCGCTCGCCGAACGAGAACGCCAGCGGCGACCCGGCGTACCGGATCCGGTCGCCCTCGCCGACGCGCTGCGGGCCGTGCAGGTGCCCGAGGGCGACGTAGTCGAACCCGTCGAACACCGACTCGGCCACACGGTCGACCCCGCCGACGCGGATGTCCTGCTCGCTGTCGCTCGGGTCAGCGCCCCCGACGAAGGCGTGCGCGACGACGACGCTGCGGGTGTCGGCCCGCGTCGCGAGGTCGGCGCGGATCCGTTCGGTGGCGGCGTGCACGACGGCGTGGTGTGAGCGGGCGAGGGGTTCGTCGGGGACCGCCGCCAGGGCGTACCGCGTGAGGTCGGGGTGCAGGTACGGGATGCCGTACACGGCCACCGGGCCGTCGTCGTCGGGCACGAGCACCGGATCGGCCACGTGGGCCGGCTCGGCGAGGATGCGCACGCGCTGCCCCATCACGCCGGCCCCGAAGCCGAGCCGCGCGGCGGAGTCGTGGTTGCCCGGGGTGAGCACCACCGTGGTGGTCTCGGCGAGCCGCTCGAGCACGCGCGAGAGCATGCGGACGGCGTCGACGGGCGGGATCGCACGGTCGTAGACGTCGCCCGCGATGACGACGAGGTCGACCGCGCGCTCGCGGGCGAGGTCGACGAGCCAGTCGGTGAACGCGGCCTGGTGCTCGAGCAGGTCGGCACCCAGCAGTGTGCGGCCGAGGTGCCAGTCGCCGGTGTGCAGGATGCGCATGCCGCCACGGTAACGCCGGCCGGGGACATCTCCGGACACCTCGCGGTGCCCTGTGGAGGACTCAGGCGGTCACGCAGCTCGCGGACGCCAGGCCCAGCACCGAGACGACCCGGACCTTGACCGTCGGTGTGCTCGTCGCGGTCCAGTTGTTGCCGAGGTTCGTGCGGAGGCGCAGCTCGTACGTCGTGCCGAGGTTCAGGAGTCCGGCGCCCCCGTAGACCATTGAGCGGGCCCCGGCAGTCGTCGTGCTGGCCACCTGTGTCGTCCCGTTCATCAGGTCGAACGACACCGGCACGGTCGCGCCGTTGTCGTAGGTCCAGGCGATCGTCACCGTGTTCGACCCGGCCGGCACACAGGTCAGGGTGGGGACACCGGTCGCCGTGCCCGCCGTGAAGGTCGCGGTCGGTGCGACGGTGGTCCGCGACCACGGGGCCGCGTCCGCCGCTCCGGGCAGCAGGACGCCGGTGGCCGCCGCGAGCGCGAGCACCGCGGCGCCCCCACCGAGGCGGCGCAGCCGCCGCCTGCGACGGACTCGTCGACGCAGCGCGCGACGGGTGAGGACGGTGGGCGCGGCGGTCGGGAGGCCCGTGGCGGCGCCGCCCCGCGCCTCCAGGCCGTCGTCCGTACCGTCCACCGGACCGGTGGCGTCGTCCGGGCCGGCCGCGCCGTCCGGACCACCGGCGGCGGCGTCGTCGTCGTCGGCCTCGACGAGTCGCCGGAGCGACCCGTCGATCGTGCAGAGCGCGAGCACCGCGGTCAGACCGAGCGCGAGCATCGCGACCAGGCCCCACTCCCCCGCGCTGATCCAGCGGATCGGTGTCCCGATGAACGGGATGCGCAGGAAGGCGATGCCGTGCACGGCCGAGCGCTCGATCGGTGTGGAGTCCTGCTGGGGGTTGGCGTCGCCCTTCGTGACCATGGTGCCGCCGGGGCCGTCCTCGACGTAGCGGTGCATGCGCAGGTGGTCCGCCTGGTCCGGGTCGTCGGCGAGCAGGACCTTGCCCGTGGCGATCTCGCCCGAGCCGACCGGACGCGAGACGACCACGTCGCCGGGGACGATCCGCGGCTCCATCGAACCGGTCATCACGGTGGTCGGCTGCCACCCGATGAGCGCCGGCGCGGCCGCCCAGAGCGCGAGGCCGAGCAGCGTCGCGACCACGCCCCGGGCGAGGGTGGCGACGACGACGCGCCCCCAGTCGACGGCGTCACGGACCGCTGCGTGCGGTGCGGGACCACCGTGCACTGCGATGCTGCTCATGACTGCCTTCGACCGGGGGCGCGTTGCGGGGAGGGAACGGACGGGGCTGGTTCGGCCCCGGTCCCGGCTCAGCTGTTCTGGGCCTCCCAGGTGAAGCCGAGGGCTGCGGTGCCGCCCTGCACGGTGTTCGGGGCGGTGCTCGAGACCGTGTAGGTGACGCGGTAGACGCGCGTCTCGGACGCGGTGCCGGTCGGGGCCCAGGTGCCGACGCCGGTCGCGTAGTTGGTCGAGGCGGCGCCGAAGCCCGCGACGGTGCCGCTGTAGAGCGAGCCGCCGGTGGCGGCCGGGGTGAAGCCGGAGCAGGAGCCGAAGCCGCCGCCGGTGCCCTGCTCGACGGTCAGGTTGACGTTCGCCGCCAGGTCCTTCGTGGTCGAGACGTTCGTGCCGTAGAGCTTCACGGCCGAGGGCAGTGAACCGGTCGAGGTCACCGCGATGCAGTTCGCACCGGTCGAGCCGGGCTTCAGGTTGTTCGCCGTGAACAGCGCGGTGTTGTTGTCGTCGTCGGACAGGGCGACACTGCCGGCCGTCCAGTTGTTCGTCGGGTTGACGGTGGTCGAGGAGAAGGCCGCGTACGAGGCCGTCGAGACGACGACCCCCGAGGCGACGAGGGCGGCGGGGATGGCGATCCAGGCGGCGAGGCGGGCAGCACGAGGCGTGACACGAGACATGGTTGGACTCCGTGAGGAAGAGATCTGATCGGTGGTTCGGACGGGCCCGCGGTGGTTGGTCGCGCTACGTGCCGAGGTGGTACGACGATCAAGCTACTTGGCGTTCGAGCAGCTCACAAGACCTGAGATGTCCCCACTGATGGGGGTATCTTGACGAGTGAGTTACTTGTTGACTGAACTTCCCACCCTGTACCCGAGAAGAGCTCCCATGACGGACACCGACCCGGTCGTCCTCCCCCCGCACGCACCCGCCGTCCCCACGGCACGCGTCGCCCCCACCACACCGCCGGCACCCATGTCGCCCGACGTCACCGCGATGGACCCCGTCACCGTCGACACGGACCCCGACGCCGACCTGCCACGACTGCTCACCGCCTTCCGGGTGCTCCAGATGCAGCACGCGCGGGTCCTGCACCACGAGAGCACGAGCCGCGGACTGAACGCCACGGACACCCGCTTCGTGTTCTTCCTCAACGCAGCCGGCGGCCACGGCGTGACCCCGAAGCAGGCCGGCGAGTACCTCGAGCTCACCACCGGGGCGATGACGTCGCTGATCGACCGGCTCGAGAAGCACGGACACCTGGAGCGTCGCCCGAACCCCGAGGACCGCCGGAGCGTGCTGCTGCACCTCACCCCGTCGGGCACGGCGGTCGCCCGCGAGGTCGGTGCCGTCTACTCGCAGGCCTTCCAGCAGGTCGTCGCACCGTCGGACCGCGCCGTGGTCGCGGCCGCCTTCGAGGGGTTCGCCGCCGCCCTGGAACGCCACCACAGGTCGTCCACAGCGTGACAGCGGGTGTCACGGCCCGCGCGTAGCGTGAGCGCCATGACCCCCTCTGAACTCCTCACCGAAGCGTTCTCCCGCATCCCCGAGACCGTCGAGCGGGCCGTCGACGGGCTCTCCGAAGACCAGCTCGCGGCACGACCGGCAGCCGGGGCGAACACCCTCGCGTGGCTCGCGTGGCACATCGCCCGCGGCCAGGACGTGCAGATCGCCGACCTCGCCGGCTCCGAGCAGGTCTGGACGGCGGACGGCTGGTACGACCGGTTCGGGCTGCCGTTCCCGGCCGAGGCGCTCGGCTACGGCATGTCCCGCGACGACGTCGGGCGGGTGCGGGCCTCTGCCGAGCTGCTCACCGGGTACCTGCGGGCCGTGCACGAGCGCACGGTCGCGTACCTCGGCACGCTCGGCCCGGACGACCTCGACCCCGTCGTCGACGACGCGTGGGACCCGCCCGTGACGGCCGGCGCGCGGCTCGTGAGCATCCTGGACGACTGCACGCAGCACGCCGGACAGGCCGGCTTCGTGCGCGGGCTGCTGTTCTTCAACCGCTGAGCGCGCGCGGTCGCGCGGTCGCTTCGTGAGCAGGAATGGTCGGGTCCGACATCGCGACCCGACCCTTGGTGCTCACCATGTGACGGACGGGAGGCCCGGTACCAGCTGGTACCGGGCCTCCCGTCCGTCGTGTGGTCGCGACTACCGCGCGGCGAGCTCCGACACGATGCCGTCACCGGGTGCGGCCTGCACCAGGTCGGCCTCGATCTCGGCGCGCTCGAGGATGCCCTCGATCTTGCGGATGCGGCCACGCGGGACGATCGTCACGACCGTGCCCTCCTTGCCGGCACGACCCGTGCGGCCGGAGCGGTGCATGTACGCCTTGTAGTCGTCCGGGGCGTCCGCCTGCACGACGAGCGAGACGTCGTCGACGTGGATGCCGCGGGCCGCGACGTCGGTGGCGACGAGCACGTTCACCCGGCCGCTCGTGAGCAGCTGCAGGTTGCGCGTGCGGCGCGACTGGTTCAGGTCACCGTGGAGCGAGGTCGCGCGGATGCCGGCGTCCTCGAACTGGTCGGCCAGCCGCTCGGCGTAGGCGCGGGTCCGGGCGAAGACGATGGTCTTGCCGTCGCCGGCGACCAGCTCCTCGAGGAGACGGTCCTTCTCGCGCTGCTCGACCACGAGGACGCGGTGGTCGATGGTCGAGGACGCCTGGTCCTCACCCGCGACCTCGTGCACGCTCGGCTCGTGCAGGAACTGCTCGACGAGCGCCGCGACCTGGGTGTCGAGCGTCGCACTGAACAGCAGCTTCTGCGCACGGTTGCCCTGCGGGGTCACCTCGGCCGTGGCGGAGAGGATCTCCTGCACCGGCTCGAGGAACCCGAGGTCGCACATGTGGTCGGCCTCGTCGAGCACGGAGATGATGACCTCGCTGAGGTCGAGCTTCCCCTTGTTCATGAGGTCCTGCACACGACCGGGGGTGCCGACGATGATGTCGACGCCGCGCTCGAGTGCGCCCTCCTGGCGGCCGTAGGGGACGCCGCCGTAGATCTGCGTCGTGAACAGGCCGACCGAGCGGGCGATCGGCTGCACCGTGCGGTCGATCTGCAGGGCGAGCTCACGGGTCGGCGCGAGGATGAGCGCACGCGGGGCGCGGCCCATCTTGCGCTTGGTGCCGCCGCCGTGCTCCATGAGCTTCTCGACCAGCGGCGCACCGAAGGCGATGGTCTTGCCGGAGCCGGTGCGGCCACGGCCGAGGACGTCCTTGCCGGCGAGCACGTCGGGGATCGTCGCCGCCTGGATCGGGAACGGGCTCGAGGCGCCGAGCTCCTGCAGGGCGCGGGAGATGTTGCCGCCGATGCCCAGGTCGCCGAAGGTCACGCCCTCGACGTCGGCCGCGATGGTGGCCTCGGCCTGGAGCTTCTCGAGCTTGACGTCGTCTGCGGGCACGAACTTGCCGCGCTCGGGCTCGTCGAACGAGCGGCGCGGGGTGCGGTCGCTGCGGTCGTCACGGTCGAACTTGCGCGGGGCGCGGTCGTCGCGGTCGAACGAGCGACGCGGGCGGTCGTCGTTGTCACGGCGGGGCGCGCGGTCGTCGCGGTTGAACGAACGAGGAGCGCGGTCGTCGCGGTCGAACTTGCGCGGAGCGCGGTCATCACGGTCGAAGCTGCGACGGGGACGGTCGTCGTTGTCCCGACGGGGCGCACGGTCGTCACGGTCGAATGAACGACGCGGGCGGTCGTCGTTGTCCCGACGGGGCGCACGGTCGTCACGGTCGAACGAACGACGCGGACGGTCGTCGTTGTCACGACGCGGGGCACGGTCATCACGGTTGAAGCTGCGCGGGGCGCGGTCGTCGCGGTCGAAGCGACGCGGACGGTCGTCGTTGTCACGACGGGGCGCACGGTCATCGCGGTTGAAGCTGCGCGGTGCACGGTCGTCACGGTTGAACGAACGCGGTGCACGGTCATCGCGGTCGAACGAGCGACGCGGGCGGTCGTCGTTGTCACGACGAGGCGCACGGTCGTCACGATCGAAGCGACGCGGGGCGCGGTCGTCACGGTTGAAGCCGCGACCACCACGGTCGTCGCGGTCGGGGCGACGCTGGCCGCCACTGTCACGCGGCTCCCAGTTCGGACGGGCCGGACGCTCACCCTGCGACGCGCGACCGCGACGCTCCTCGGCGTCCCAGCGCTGCTTCTGGCGCGGCTGCGACGAGTCGGCGGCGCGGAACCCGCGGTGCTTGCTGCTGCGGGCGGCGGGGGTGCCGTTCGGGTGGCGGACGCGGTCGGAGGCGCGGTTGTCCGCGCCGCCCTTGTTGTACGGGGCCATGGCTGCTTTCTCGGGTGCGCAACGTACCGCAGCGCCCGACAGCGACATCGGCGGGGGCTGCTTGCGGAGAGGGGGTTCATCCCGTCGCGAGTCGACGTGATTCCAGCCCTCGAGCAACACACACCCAGCAGAATTTCCGTGATCACAATGTCACGACGTCGAAGGCCGACCGAGCGAGTCTACGCGAGCCGGTGCCCTGACGCCAGCCCCACGCGGTCCGGTGGCGGCGTGCCGGGCGCGGGACGGGCCTCCAGGCCGGAGGTCGTGCGCTCAGGACTCCGCGAGCCGACGACGCTGCTCGGCGACGTCGAAGTCCGCCTTCGGCCAAGACAGGTGCATGTCCTCCAGCGCCCGGAGCAGGAGCTGCTGCACGGCGAGGCGGGCGTACCACTTGCGGTTCGCGGGGACGACGTACCAGGGCGCCTGCGGGGTCGACGTGCGGTCGAGGGCGATCTGGTACGCCTGCTGGTAGCGGTCCCAGAGCAGGCGGTCGTCGATGTCGCTCGGGTTGAACTTCCAGTGCTTGTCGGGGCGGTCGAGCCGGTCGCCGAGACGCTCGCGCTGCTCGTCCTTCGAGATGTGCAGCATCACCTTGACGATGGTCGTGCCGGCGGCGGCGAGGCCGTCCTCGAACGCGGTGATCGCGCCGTAGCGGCGTTCGATCTCGTCCGGCGCGGCGAGCCCGCGGACGCGCTGGGCGAGCACGTCCTCGTAGTGCGAGCGGTCGAACACGCCGAGCTGCCCGGCTGCCGGCAGCTGCTTCTCGATGCGCCAGAGGAAGTCGTGCTCGCGCTCCTCGGCCGTCGGGGCCTTGAAGCCGGCGTAGTGCACGCCGTTCGGGTCGACCGCACCGACGACGTGCGAGACGATGCCGCCCTTGCCCGCGGTGTCCATCGCCTGCAGCACGAGCAGCACCCGGCGCTCGTCGCCGGCCGTCGATGCCGCGTACAGGCGCTCCTGCAGGGCGGCGAGACGGGAGGCGCCGGCGGCGAGGGCCTCGAGGCCGTCGATCTTTCGGCCGGGGAAGCCCGGGGTGCCGTCCGGGTCCACCTGGTCGAGGCGGAACCCGGGTTCGACGCGGAGCAGTGGTTCGGGATCGGCGTTCCAGGCCTTGCGATTGCTCACGTGTCCTCCTGCGGTGCTCCGGTCGGCGGCTGCCGTGCTCATCCTCGCACTGCCGTCCTCCGCTCGGGTGACGTGGGCGGTCGCCGGGGCGGCTAGCGTGGACGTGATGAAGTCCGGCCGCCGCTCAGTGCTCGCGCTCGTCGCCGCGGTCGTGGCGCTCGGCGCGATGGCGTCCTGCAGCACGGACCCGGTCGGCGACGAGAACGCCACCGTGACCGCGGACAGCGTCATCTACCCGCTGTCGCTGCGCTACCACGGCATCGACGTGGTGGCCGACGTGCCCTACGGCACCGACCCGCTGCAGCGCCTCGACGTGTGCCTGCCCGCCGACAGCGACCCCGCGACGACGGCGACGCCCACTGCGACGCCGTCCGCCTCGGCCACCGCCGACCCCGATGCCGAAGCGGTCGAGGCCACCACCGGACGCCCGGCGGTCCTGATGATCCACGGCGGCAGCTGGTCGCACGGCGACAAGGCGACGGCCGCGTACCGGTCCGTTTGCAAGTACCTGGCGTCCGAGGGCTTCGTGACGTTCAACGTCGACTACCGGCTGGCGCCGACGGACCCGTTCCCGGCGGGGCTCGACGACGTGCGCCGTGCGCTCGACTACGTGTTCCGTCCCGCGACGCTCGAGACCTACGACGTCGACTCCCAGCGCGTGGGCGTGTTCGGCGGGAGCGCCGGTGGCAACCTCGCCGCGATGCTCGCCGTCACCGACCACGACTCCGCCGCGTACGCCGACGGGGACCGGATCCGTGCCGTGGTGGACCTGAGCGGGCCGACGAACCTGACCACCCGGTCCACCGAGTCCGACGGGGTGTCCGCGGCCTTCCAGCGCAAGCAGTTGCTCTACCTCGGGTGCCGGTCGTACGCCAGGTGTCCGGCGGCCACGCGGGCGTCGCCGGAGTTCCACGTCACCTCGGACACCGCGCCGTTCTTCATCGGGCACTCCACCGACGAGTTCATCCCGATGTGGGAGTCGCAGGAGTTCGCCGCGACGCTCCGGTCCCACGACGTCCCGGTGACGTTCGTGGCGGTCGAGGGCACGGCGCACTCGATCGCCCAGCTCGACGAGGCGATGAGCCGCCGCGTGGTCACGTTCCTGCGGACGCAGTTGGGCTGACCGCGGGCGGCCGACCGACTGTCGGCTGGCGCTGCCGGCTAACGGCTGCCGGTTGTCGCTTGTCGCTTGTCGCTTGTCGGCGCAGGAGACCGACCGCGTGCCCCGGGTGGGTGCCACCCGGAGTCGGGACTGCCGCTGCCGACCCCCTGGCCGCAGACTTCGGGGGTGACCGACACCTCGACCCGCCCTGCCCGCGCCGCTGCGACCCGCTGGGACCGCCCTGCGCTGCAGACGTTCGGGGAGCTGCTGCTCGGGCTGTCGTTCGTCGCCGCGGTGTCGTTCGGCGGCTACGCCTCGGTCACCGGGCAGCTGGCCGTCGTGTCGCAGGTCTCCGCCGTGGTGTTCCTCGTGACGCTGACCCTGGTGCTGGTGTCGTGGTTCCGGGCCGTCGAGCGCGAGGAACGGATCGAGCGCGTCGTCGTGTCGCCCCTCGCCGCGATCGACGCCGAGTACCGCCGCTAGGCAGCGCTGCCGGAACGCGCCGCTCGTCGCCGCTGTCGTTCCTGCCGGAGTTCCACGCGTTCCTGGCGTCGCTCGGCGCGCGCCTGCTTCCGGGTCTTGCCCGCGGCGATCCGGTCGTCGTTGCGCTCGCGAGCCCGCTCGACGACGAAGTACAGCGCCGGCAACACCACGAGCGTCAGCAGCGTCGACGACACCAGGCCACCGATCACGACCAGCGCCAGCGGCTGCGAGATGAAGCCGGACTTGCCTGTCAGCCCGATCGCCATGGGCAGCAGCGCGAAGATCGTCGCCATCGCCGTCATCAGGATCGGACGGAGGCGTCGTGTGGCGCCCTCGATCAGGGCCTCGCGCACCCGCAACCCGCGCCGTCGGTACTGGTTGACGAGGTCGATGAGCACGATCGCGTTCGTCACGACGATGCCGACGAGCATGAGCAGACCAATCAGCGACGCGACACCGATCGGGACGCCCGACGCGATCTGCAGCAGGATCGCGCCCGTCGCCGCGAACGGCACCGACACGAGCAGCAGCAGCGGCTGGAGCAGGCTCCGGAACGTCGCGACCATGATCACGTAGACGATCAGCACGGCGACCAGCACCGCGAGCCCGAGCTGCGAGAACGCCGACGACTGGCTGGCGGCGACGCCACCGATCGAGGCGGTCGCACCCTTCGGCAGGTCGAGCTCGTCGACGGCGGTCGTGACGGACTGCACGGCCGCACCGAGGTTCGTGGCGTCCGGCGTCACGGTGATCGTGGCGGTGCGGGCCGCGTTCGTCGTGGTGACCGTGGTGGGGCCCTCGGACTCCTCGACCGTGGCGACGTCGGACAGCGGGACCGTGCCGGTGCTCGTCGGCACGTCGAGTGCACGGAGCGCGGCGATGGTGGTCGGCGGCTCCGGGTCGGCGATGTAGACGTCGAGCGTCGCGTCGTCGATCTCGATGCTGCCGGTGTCCCGCGGCGAGACCGCGGCGGCGACGAGGCCACCCACCTGGGTCTCGGTGAGGCCGAGTGACGCTGCCTCTTGGCGGTCGACCCGGACGGCGAGGAACGGTTCCGCCGCGGACAGGTTGCTCGTGGCGCCCGTGGTGTCCGGGACCGACTGCATGGTCTTCAGCACCTGGCGCGACGCCGTCTCGAGCTGCGACTGGGTCGGCGCGGTCACGTCGACCTCGATGTCGCTGCTGCCACCGAACCCGCCACCGGACGACGCGATGGTGACCTCGCCGACGTCCTCGATCGCCCCGATCGACTTCCGGGCGTCGGCCTGGATCGTGGGCTGGTCGGCTTCGGCGTCGGTCGTGACGGCGTACTGCACCGAGGCGCTGCCGCCCCCGCCGAACGCCGCCTGGATCGACTGGCCGCTCGTGCCGATGGTGGTCTGCACGGTCTCGACGCCGTCGACGTCCTGCAGTGCCCGCTCGACCTTGCGTGCGGACTCGGACTGGACGGCGAGACTCGAACCGGCCTTCAGGTCCTGCGTGACCGTGAACGTGTTCTGCCCCGAGTCGCCCAGGTAGTTCGTGGTGACGAACGGCAGCGTGGCGACCGTTCCGCCGAGCACGATCACGGCGAGCAGGATGACGACGACCGGCTTGCGGACGACCCACCGGAGCACCGGCAGGTAGACGCGGCGCAGACGGTCGACCCGGCCGGCGTCGTGCAGGTCCGCGGCGGAGGCGAGCGCACCCTCCGAGCGGTCGCCCTCGTGCGCGCGCTCGGCATCGATCGCCGACGGTGCCGCTTCCGCGTCCGTGGGCGCTTCCGCTGCCGCCGTCGCGTCGCCCGGCTTCGCCTTCGGCGGGCGCAGCCACCAGTACGCCAGCACCGGCACGATGGTGAGCGAGACGAACAGCGACGCGACGAGCGCCAGGGTGACCGTCACGGCGAACGGTCGGAACAGCTCCCCCACGAGTTCTGCGACGAAGGCGACCGGCAGGAACACCGCGACGGTGGTCAGGGTCGAGGCGGTGACCGCTCCGGCGACCTCGCGAACGGCGTCCCGCACGGCCTGGCCGCGGTCGACGCCGGGGAGCATGTGCCGCTTGATGTTCTCGATGACGACGATGGAGTCGTCGACCACGCGGCCGATCGCGATCGTGAGGGCCGCCAGCGTGATGATGTTGAGCGTGTACCCGGCGGCGCGCATGCCGATCGCCGCGAGGAGCACCGACGTCGGGATCGAGATCGCGGTGACGAGCGTGGAGCGCCACGACAGCAGGAAGACCAGGATGACGAGCACCGCGAAGGCGAGCCCGAGCAGGCCTTCCTCGGCCAGGGAGTCGATGGACTGCTGGATGTAGGGCGCCTGGTCGAAGACGACGGTGAAGCGGGGGTCGCCCTCGATCTTGTCCTCGATGCCGGGCAGGGCGTCGCGGACGGTGTTCGAGACGTCGACGGTGTTGGCTTCCTGCGTCTTCGTGATCGAGATCGTCAGCGCCTGCTGCCCGTCCACGCGGCTGATGGAGGTGCGCGGCGACTCGGCGATGGCGACCTTCGCGACGTCGCCCAGGGTGGTGTCCGTCGGCGTGGCCGCGGTCGTCGACCCGCCCGCCGCGGCGTCACCGGTGGGAGCGGCACCGCTCGCGCCAGTGCCGGCCGTACCCGTGCCGGTTCCGGTCGCACCGGCGCCGGTCCCGGTCGCACCGGCGCCGGTCGCCCCCGTACCGCTCGCACCCGCAGCCGTGCCGTCACCGGACGAGGCCGTCCCGTCGGCACCGGCGGCACCCGACCCGGTCCCGTCCGAACTCGACGACCCCGACGAGCTCGTGAGCGGCAGGGCGCGGATGTCCTTGAGCGACGCGATCCGCTCGCCCGTCTGCACCGACAGGGTCGAGCCGTCCTCGGTGAGGGTGCCGCCGGGGATCAGGGTGCCGTTGTCGTCGAGCGCGTCCGAGATCGCCGTCTGGCTGAGGCCGCGGGCGGCGAGCTCGTCCTGGTCCGGCGTGATAACGACCCGACGACCCGGGTTGCCGAAGACGTCCGCCTGCCGCACACCGTCGAGCTTCTCGAGGTCGGGGATCGCCGAGGCCTGCAGCCGGTCGACGAGCTGTTCCTGGTTGCCGGACGCCGAGACGGCGACCTGCAGCACCGGCAGGTCGTCGAAGGACCCGGTGACGATCTGCGTCTGCACCGAGTCGGGCAGCGACAGCGCGTTCACCGCGGTCTGGATCTTGTCCTCGGCGCTGGCCAGGTTCGATCCGTACTGGAACGACGCCGACACCACGCTCTGCCCGGTCGACGAGGTCGCACTGGTCGACTCGAGGTCCGGGACGACCTGGATCGCCTGTTCGATCTTGGTCGAGACGTCGTTCGACACGACCTCTGGCGTGGCTCCGGGGTAGGCGCTGACGATCGCGACCTGCGGGAACTCGACGCTGGGGATCAGCTCCTGCTTGAGGCTCGAGAGCGCGATGCCGCCGAAGACCGCGACCACGATCGTGACGAGCGCGATGAGGGCCCGGTTGCGCAGGCTGAAGACCGAGAGGAGGTGCACGTCATCGATCCTCGCAGGACCGACCGACCGACGAACGTTCGGCTGGCAGCCAGAACCCGCCGTCGGATCAAGACGGAGCAGCCAGAACCCGCCGTCGGATCAGGACTGCAGGATCAGAACCCGCCGAGCAACAGGTACGCCCCGAGCACCGCGACCGTCCCGACCACCCCGGTGCCGAGCGCCACCACGCGCCCGACGGGTGAGCGGGTGCCGACGACCCCGATGCCGAGGAGCACCACCCCGACGACGATCTCGACGGCCCAGGTGACGTGCCCCGTCGTCGCGGCGACCTGCAGCAGCCCGCGGATCCCCTCACCGACGAGCACCGCGGCCGTCACACCGAACGCCCCCGCGCGCCACCGGGCGTCGCGGGACCGCACCGCCACGGCGGCCGCTCCGGCCAGCAGCCCGGCCGGCACCCCGAGCAGCACCCAGGGGTTCGTGATCGACAGCACGTCGGGGAACCCGCGCAGGACCGTCGTGGCCCAGTACCCGACGTGCATGAGCTCGAGGAGCACGACGCCGAGCACCATCGCCGACGGCAGGGCGACCCGGCCCCCTCGTGCTCCGGCGACCAGGCACAGCAGCGCGGCAACGAGGAACCACGGTCCGGCCGAGTTCGACACGGAGGCGAGTGCGGGCACGGCCTGCCCGAACGAGGTCAGGACGCCCGCCAGGAACGCCCCGCTCAGCGCGATGGTGACCCGCACCACGGCGGGGACCGCCGCGGGCGGCTCGACGGATGTCGGCACAGCGGAGCGGGTTCCGGCGGACAGGGTCGCGTTCATGGCACCAGCCTCGCCGGACCCCACCGACGCCGCATCACCCCGAGGAGCGAGAACCCCCGACCCGGCCTCACCCCAGAGGATGACGCCGAACCCGGCAGAACACCGAGCCCGGCAAGACACCGAGCCCCGCATGACACCGAGTCCGGCGGACGACGCCGACCCTCGGACGACGCACCGCTCAGACCACCGCCGCCAACGACCCCCGCACCCCGCTCGTCTCGCCGCCCACCCGTTCCCACGACCGCGACAGCACGTCCACCAACCGCCCCCGGTCCGCCGGGGCCATCGTGAACGGCACCCGCAGGAACCGCTCGAACCCACCGTCCGGCCCGAACACCCCGCCCGAGGCCAGCACCACACCCTCGGCCCGCGCGGCGAGCACGAGCGCGCTCGACACCGGTCGGCCGAGCCCCACCCACGTCGTCAACCCGCCCGCCGGCGCCGGGACGTCCCACTCCGGGAGCCGCGCCCGGAGCGCCCCCACGACCGCGTCGCGACCTTCGCGCAGGGACGCACGCCGCGCCTCCAGGACGGCCGCCGTGCGCGGGACCAGCTCGCGCACGACCAGCTGGTCGAGCACGGGGGTGCCGAGGTCGCCCGTCGGGCGGGCGAGCAGCAGCCGCTGCAGCAGCGCCGGGTCGGCACGGATCCAGCCGATCCGCAGGCCGCCCCAGAAGACCTTGGCGGCGGAACCGATCATCACGACCGACGACCCCGACGGGTCCGCCGCCGCCAACGGCGGCGACGGCTCCCCGTCGATCCGCAGCTCCCCCATCGTCTCGTCGGCGATCACGATCGTGCCGACCGAGGACGCGACCGACAGCAGGAGCCGGCGCGTCGACGCGGACATGGTCGCACCGGTCGGGTTGTGGAGCTCGGGCATGACGTACGCGACGGAGGGCGCGGTGCGACGCAGCGTCGTCTCGAGCGCGGCGGCGTCCCACCCCGTCCGCGCGTCGACGGGGACGCCGACCAGGCGTCCGCCGGCCTCGCGGAAGGCCTCGTGCGCGTGCGGGTAGGTCGGGGACTCGACGAGCACGGCGTCGCCACGGCGGACGAGCACGCGCGCGAGCAGGGCGATCGCGTGCTGCGCGCCGAGGGTGACGATGACCTGGGCGGGCTCCGTCGGCAGTCCGCGCTCGGTGTAGCGCGCGGCGATCGCGGCGCGGAGGCCGGGGTCGCCGACGGTGTCGTAGCCGATGCCGGCGAGCGCCGCCGGCACGTGCCGGACCGCCCGCTCGACCGCCTCGTCGATGCCGGGGGCTGCGTGCAGGGCCGCCTTGCGCAGGTCGAGCAGGTCCCCCTCGACGACCCCGCCCAGGCGTTCGGGGTCGGGCCGGCCGACCAGGTCACGGGGCAGGTGGACCACGCTGCCGGAGCCACGGACGGACACCAGGAATCCGTCGGAGCGCAGGCGGGCGTAGGCGTTCGCGACGGTGGTGCGCGAGACGCCGAGGGCTGCGGCCAGGCCGCGCTCGGCCGGCAGCCGGACGCCCTGGGCGACCCGTCCGTCGATGACGAGGACCCGGAGGGCATCGGCGAGCGCCTCGTAGGCCGGGGCGTCGGTCCCGGCGCGCCAGTCGGTCAGCAGGTGGGAGGCGGCACGGGCACTGATCAGGACAGGGGGCACGGGTCCACGGTAGCGCGATTGGCTCTCGACCAGCAGGCCAATCTGTCGGGACGATGGCTACATGCCCCGTCGCACCGCCCTCACCCTGCGCTTCGTCCAGCTCTTCGTCGGACTGTTCCTCTACGGCGCCTCGACCGCACTGCAGGTCCGCGCGGTGGTCGGTGTGAGCTCGTGGACCGTGCTGACCCAGGGGCTCGAGAACGTCGTGCCGTGGTCGTTCGGCGTCATCACGGTGGTGTCGAGCGGCGTGATCCTGCTGCTGTGGATCCCGCTCCGCCAGAAGCCGGGCATCGGGACGCTGCTGAACGCCCTGGCGATCGGGCCGAGTGCCGACCTGGTGCTCTGGCTGGTGCCGGAGCCGTCGGGGATCGTCGCCCGGATCGGGCTGTTCGCGGCGGGACTCGTGCTGCTCGCGGTCGCGACGGCGTT
The DNA here is from genome assembly GCF_013359815.1 of Curtobacterium flaccumfaciens. Classification (GTDB taxonomy): domain Bacteria; phylum Actinomycetota; class Actinomycetes; order Actinomycetales; family Microbacteriaceae; genus Curtobacterium; species Curtobacterium flaccumfaciens. The sequence goes on from NZ_JABMCF010000032.1 coordinate 75,972, forward strand.
CTACATCGGTGCGGGGTTCGGCACCGGGGCGCGGGACGGCCTGATGGTGGGCCTGCACCAGCGGCTCGGCTGGCCGATCTGGCTCGCCCGGACCCTGGTCGAGGTCACCGTGGTGATCGTCGGGTGGATCCTCGGCGGGGACGTCGGTGCCGGCACCGTCATCGCGGCGTTCGCGATCGGCCCGATGGTCCAGCCGCTCATGCCGCACTTCCGTCGGTTCCCGTGGAGCCCCGAGCGCACGGCGGCGCCCGCAGCGAACGTCGCCACACCCACCCTGGAGGCCCGCCCCACCCCCGCCACATCCGCTTCGTGAGCAGGAACGGTCGGGTCCACTGCCCCGACCCGACCGTTCCTGCTCACGATCGCGCGGCGATCGCGCGGCGATCGCGTGCGACCCCTTGCGGCCGCGGGGAACGCGATATAGCGTGACCTCCGCAGACGCGATACATCGCGAGTTCCAGGAGGCAACATGGCGCAGGAGAAGTGGCTCGTCGACGAGCCCAAGGTCATCGACACCGGCATCGTGCGCACCGTGCGTGTCGGCCTCGTCGGCGGGCAGGTGGACGTCGTCGCACACGACGAACCCACGGCCCGGGTCGAGATCCACAGCGTGTCCGGCAAGCAGATGCTCATCGAGGTCGACGGCGACACCCTCACCGTCGACCACCCCCAGGTCCGGTGGGACGACCCCATCGGGTTCCTGAAGTCCTTCCGCGGCAAGGCCCACGCCGACGTCAGCATCCTGGTCCCCCGCGACGCCGGCATCACGCTCGGTGTCGTCTCGGCCGGTGCGCTGCTGTCCGGCACGAACCGCGGTGCCACGCTCAACACGGTGTCCGGCGACCTGGTCGTCGACGGCGTCGCGGGTGACGTCACGGTCAACGCCGTCTCGGGCGCCACCACGATCCGCGACCTCGACGGCGCGCTCGCGGTGCACACCGTCTCCGGCGACGTCGTGGCCACCGGCGAGATCCCGCGGTTCCAGGCCGACGGCGTCTCGGCCGACGTCGTGCTCGACCTGCACGGGGTCCCCGAGTCCGCCCGCGTCAACACGGTGTCCGGGTCGGTGAGCGTCCGCCTGGCGGACGGCGTCGCCTACAAGTGCACGGTGAACACCGCGACCGGCAAGCTGCAGTTCGACGACGCCGAGATCCGCGGGGTGCGCGGTTCGTACGTCAAGCAGGGCGGCGAGCTGTCCGGCCAGTGGCTCGACCTGCGGGTGAACTCCGTCTCCGGCGACATCGCGGTGCTGCACGCCCCGCCGGTCGCCGAGCCGACACCCCCGACGACGACGACCACGCCGACCACCCCGACGAACGAGAGCGAGGTGCCCGAATGAGCCCCGTCTTCGCCCACGGCCACCTGCGCCTCTACCTGCTCGTCCTGCTGGCCGACCACCCGATGCACGGCTACGAGCTCATCCAGGCACTCGGCGACCGCTTCGGCGGCACCTACGTGCCGAGCGCCGGCACCGTCTACCCCCGGCTCGCCAAGCTCGAGGACGACGGCCTGGTCACGAAGACCGCCGACGGCCGCAAGACCGTCTACGCGATCACGGACGCCGGCCGTGCCGAGCTCGCGGCACGTGCCGACGAGATCGCCACGGTCGAGTCCGGCGTGAGCGACTCGGTGAAGTCGCTGGCCGACGGCGTGCGCGCCTCGGTCGGCGAGGCCATGCGCTCGCTCCGTGCCGACCTGGCTGCCGCCGCCGAGAGCCCGGCGACGGGTTCCGCCGAGGAGCCCGTGTCCGTCCCGTCGGACAGTGCCCGCGCCCTGCGCGAGCTCGAGATGGCGCTGTCGTCGTTCCGGCAGCAGGTGCGTGCGGACCTGCGCCGTCGGGCGACCCGCGGCACGCTCGGTGCGGACACCGTGACGCGTCTGCGTGACGGCCTGGAGGCCCTGCGCAAGTCGCTCTGACGGCCCGCGGCCGACAGGTGGTGGCGACCAGGGCCTCCCGGCCGTCGTCTGCACCGTGTCGCGCCCGACGTCACCCACGGAACCAGGTTCCGGACACAGCACCGTGCAGATGCGCGGTGCGGTGTCCGGAACCTGGTTCCTCAGCGACCCGCACCCGGCGGATCGGCGGCCGGCAGCCGCGTCGGCGGGAAGCCGGCGAACGCCTCGCCTGCCGTCAGGTCCTCCCCGTGCTCGACGCGCGCCACGGTGGTGCGGACCGCGGCCAGCTGCCGGGCCAGCCGGTCCCGTTCGTGCTCGAGCCACGTCAGGTGCGCCGCGAGCGCCGCGACGTCGTCACCTTCCTCGTCGAGTCGTCGCGCGATCTCCGGCAGCCCGAGTCCGAGCCCGCGCAGCAGCAGGATGCGCTGCAGCCGGACGAGCGCACGGTCGTCGTAGCGCCGGAGGCCACCCGCACCCACCGCCGTCGCCGGCAGCAGCCCGACGGCCTCGTAGTGCCGCAGCGTCCTGCTCGAGACACCGGCGGAACGCGCCACCTCGGTGACGGCGTGGGGAGCTTTCGCAGCTGCATCACCCGGGCCTGTCGATGCGCTCATGCTGGCGACTGTACTGCTTGACGCCGCGTCAACCGCAAGGGGTGTGCGACACCCAGGGTGGAGCGCCCGCAGCCGACCGGGAATGTGCGGCAGGCGAACCGTGTTGACTCGCGCCCGGAACTGAGTAGGTTTGCCGCTCGTGACGAACGAGATCCGGTCGTTGAAAGCACGACTGATCGGGGATCCCCTCCCCTCTGAGAAGCTCGAAGGACAGCTCCTCCCGAAGCACCTGGCCCTGCCGATCTTCGCGAGTGACCCGCTGTCCTCTGTCGCGTACGCGCCGCAGGAACTCCTGATGATCCTGCTGCTCGGCGGCATGGCCTTCCTGACGTTCGCGCCGTGGGTCGCCGCACTCGTCGTGCTGCTGCTCGTGGTCGTCGTCGCCTCGTACCGGCAGCTCATCAAGGCGTACCCGTCCGGTGGTGGCGACTACGAGGTGGCGCACCGGAACCTCGGCGAGAAGGCCGGGCTGGTCGTCGCCAGTGCACTGCTCGTCGACTACGTGATGACGGTGGCCGTGTCGGTCGCCTCCGGTGTCGACAACATCATCTCGGCGCTCCCGATGCTCGACCACTTCCGCGTCGAGCTCGCCCTGCTGTTCGTCGTGCTGCTCGCCGCCGCGAACCTGCGGGGGGTGCGGGAGTCGAGCAAGGCCTTCGCGATCCCGACCTACCTGTTCGTGGCGAGCGTCTTCGTGATGGTCGTCACCGGGCTCGTCCGGGTCGCCGCCGGCAACGCCCCGGTCGCCGAGTCCGCGGCGTACACCGTGCAGAACGTCGAGCACACGACGCAGGCTGCGTTCATCCTGCTGCTCCTCCGCGCCTTCGCCTCGGGCTGCTCGGCCCTGACCGGCGTCGAGGCCATCGCGAACGGTGTGCAGGCGTTCCGCCGGCCCAAGATCAAGAACGCGCAGGCCACCCTGGTCGCGATGGGCGGCATCGCGATCGTCCTGTTCATCGGGCTCATCACCCTGGCGCTCGTGTCGCACGTGCACTACGCCGAGCGCGCCTGCGACCTGCAGGGCTTCGCGAACTGTGCGACCACGCCGCAGCGCTCGCTCATCGCGCAGATCGCGGCCGCGACGTTCGGCAACAACTCCGTGCTGTTCTTCGTGATCCAGGCGACCACGGCCGCGGTCCTGCTCCTCGCGGCGAACACGGCCTTCAACGGGTTCCCGCTGCTCGGCTCGATCCTGGCCCGCGACTCGTACGCCCCGAAGGCGCTCTCGACCCGCGGCGACCGGCTCATCTACTCGAACGGCGTCATCGTCCTGGCCCTCGTCGCCGCGGCGCTGCTCGTGGTCTACCGCGCGAACGTCACGAGCCTCATCCAGCTCTACATCATCGGTGTCTTCGTGTCGTTCACGCTCGGACAGACGGGCATGGTCGTGCACTGGACGCGACTGCTCCGAGCAGACCGGGACGGGACGGTGCCCGTGGGTGACCCTGCCGTGAACCGCGGGCAGGTCGTCCGCTCCCGCACGATCAACGCGATCGGCGCCACCTTCACCCTCGTGGTGCTCGTCATCGTCACGATCACGAAGTTCACCCACGGCGCCTGGCTGGTCTTCCTGATCATGCCGGTGCTGTACGTGCTCATGCTCGGCGTGAACCGCTACTACCGCGACGTCTCGCACGAGATCGAGGCCGACGTCGAGACGAAGTTCGGCGCCACGGGGGACCACGCCATCGTCCTGGTGAACAAGCTGCAGAAGCCCGTGCTCAAGGCGCTCGACTACGCCGTCGCCGCCGAGCACGCGAGCATCGAGGCGGTGCACGTCGCGATCGACGACGCCGAGTCCCAGCGCCTGCGCGACCAGTGGGCGGAGTACGGCATCCAGGTGCCGCTGACGATCGTGCCCAGCCCGTACCGCGACATCTCGATGCCCCTGATCAAGTACATCAAGGCGCACCGGAACGAGCACGGCTCCGAGGTCGTCACCGTCTACACCCCGATCTTCATCGTCGGGCACTGGTGGGAGGGCCTGCTCCACAACCACCGCGGCCGCCGCATCCGCAAGAAGCTGCTGCTCGTGCACGGCGTCACCGTGGCCCTGGTGCCGTGGCTGCTCGACTCGTCCGAGCTGCTCTACGGCCGCCGATCCCGCCCGCTGCCCGGCCAGGAACGCCGCGGCGAGCCCGTCCGGCCCCCGCTCCGCCGCCCCGCGCAGCCCGGTTCGTCGGCCGAGGCCACGGCCTCGGCCTCGGCTTCGGCCGAGGACCGCCTGATCCGGTCCGCCGAGCGCAACAGCATCCAGCCGCGCCGCGCGACCCGTCCGGCGGGCCCCGCCGAGGGCGTCGACCCCGCGCTCTGCACGGGAGAGATCCACGCCCTCGTGCCCTCCCCGCCGCGACGGGGAGCGGACGAGTCGTAGCATGTGGCCCCATGACCATCAGTGACCTGCGGACGTTCGCCACGTTCGACGGACACGGCGGCAAGGTCTCGAAGCGCGTCGAGGTGCTCGACCACGAGCCGCCGGCCGGCAGCCCGCTCGAAGGACTCGTCGCCGTGCGCGGCGAGCACCCCCTCGGCGCTCGCGACGAGCGCGCCGCCGACGAGTCCGCCGCGCTCTCCCGCGGCGTCCCGAGCGTCGGCTGGGTGGACCCGGCCGCGCTCCGCGACTGGTACCGCCCGGACCGCGTCGTCCTCACCCGGCTCGAGGCGCGGCAGTCCGGCATCGAGCCCGGTGTCTACGCCGACTCCCGTGGGCGCGGTCGCGTCCGGATCGACGGCCTGGAGGCCCACCTCGCCCCCGACGGTCGCCCCGCCTTCCGCGCACTGGCCGGCCCCACCGCCGAGCCCGTCGTCGACGTGCCGCTGCCGACCGACCAGGCCGTCCGCCTGGTGGCGGTGACCGCGGTCGACGAGGGACTCGAAGTCGTCACCGCCCCGGTGTCCCCGTTCCTGCAGCCCGGCGAGCATCCGGCGTACGGCGACGACGTGGTCGGGTTGCCGCCACGTCCGGCGAGCGGTCTGGTCCGGGTCGCGGCGTCGGTGCTGCTCGACGGCGAGCTGCACGAGGTCGACCGGATCGACGAGCGTGCGGCGACCATCTGGATCCGGCGGGACGACCGCGTCGTGCCGATCGCCACGAGTGCCGTCGGGCCCGATCTGGTGCGGTACGCGGCGACCGAGGTCTGAGCCGCTTCGGTGCGGATGCGTGCCGTCGTGCGCGCTGTGCCGCTGAGCCGCTTCGGGGGACGTCGCTGCTGCGTGTCGTGACGGGGGTGCGGCGTACCGTCGCGGACATGAGTGACGCAGACCGCGACCAGCAGCAGACCCCGGACGCACCGATCCAGGGCGAGACCCTGGGCGGCCCCCGACCCGACCCCTCCACCGACGCGAGCAAGGACCCCGAGCAGTGGGTCACCGGCGACGAGCCGATGACCGGACCGCAGCGCAGCTACCTCGACACCCTGGCCCGTGAAGCCGGCGAGGAACTCCCCGCCGACCTCACCAAGGCGCAGGCGTCGGAGCACATCGACCGCCTCCAGCAGCAGACGGGCCGCGGCGCCGATTCCTGAGAAGCAGTCCGCCCTTCGGCGGACCGCTGGCTGGGCATGCTCTGGGCATGTTCTGGCGAAGCGCGGTCAGTCCCCTGTTCGAGGACGATCGATGACGCGTCACCGGCTACCTTCGTGGCCATGCGAACGACATCGACCTCCATCGGCCTGACCGCGCTCCGCATCGTCCTCGGGGTGGTGTTCATCGCCCACGGCGCCCAGAAGTTCGCCCAGGGCATCCCCAACGTGGTGCAGGGCTTCTCGGGCATGGGCGTCCCCCTCGCCGAGGTCGCAGCACCCCTCGTCGCCGGCCTCGAGCTCGTCGGCGGCGTCCTGCTCGTGCTCGGCGTCGCGACCCGCGTCGTCGGCGTGCTGCTGGCCGTCGACATGGTCGTCGCCGGGTTCCTGGCCCACGGCACCGCGGGCTTCTACTCGCAGGACGGCGGGTTCGAGTACGTGCTCGTGCTCGCGGTGGCGTCGCTCGCCGTGGCGCTGACCGGGCCCGGGCGGTTCTCGCTCGACGCCCTGGTGCTCAAGTCGTCACGCCGTCGTCGTGGCGTCGAGGAGCCCCTGCCCGCCTGAGCCGCGCGTCCCGGCCGTCCGGGCCGTCCGGTGCGAGGTTCCGTTCCCGGTGAGAGCTCACGAGGCCCGCACCGGGAACGGGACCTCGCACCGTTCACATGGCCCCTCGCACCGTGCGGGGGGCCGCAGTGCCGTTCAGCCCGCCAGTGTGTCCATCACCTGGCGGGCGGTGCGTCGGCCGGCCCGGTTCGCACCGATGGTCGATGCCTGGGGACCGTAGCCGGCCAGGAACAAGCGCGGCTCCTCGGCCGACCGGCCGTCCTCGACCACCACCCCGCCCGCCGTTGTCCGCAGGTGCAGCGGCGCGAGGTGCCGCAGGTCGGCCCGGAACCCCGTCGCCCAGATCACCGCGTCGGCGTGCACGTGCGTGCCGTCTGCCCGCACCACCCCGGTCTCGTCCATCCGCGTGAACATCAGCTCGTCGCGCAGCACGCCGCGGTCGATGCCGGCGCGGATCCGTCGCGACACCGGGACCCCGGTGCCGCTGACGATGCTCGGCAGGACCTCGCCCGCGCGGGCGGCACGGTCCTGTTCGTCGACGGCGGCCACGGCGGACTCGACGTCGAGCGACGCGGTCCCGGCCCAGACCATCGGGCGCCGGGTGAACCAGCGCGCCGAACGGGCGACGCCGTCGAGTTCGAGCAGGAACCCGATCGCGCTCGTCCCACCGCCCACCACCACGACGTCCTGGCGGGCGAACTCGGAGGCGCTGCGGTACTCGGTCGTGTCGACCTGGCGCCCGCGGAACACGTCGCGCCCCGGGTACCACGGCACGAAGGGGGTACCCCACGTGCCGGATGCGTTCACCACGACGTCGGCACGGATGCGCGTGACGGTGCCGTCGGCGCTCCGGGTCGTGACGCACAGGCCGTCGTCCGCCGGGGCGTCGCCCGCCACGCCGTCGACGCCGCCGATTCGCGAGACGGACGTCACCGTGACCGGGCGCCGCACCCGCAGGTCGTAGTGCTGCTCGAACCGCCGGTAGTACTCCCCGACAACGTCCCGCGCGGGCCGCGACCGGTCGGCGTCGTCGAACTCCAGGCCCATCGCGCGCATGCCGGGCAGGTCGTGCACCCGGTGTGCTGCTCCGAGCCGCAGGGCTTCCCACCGGAACTGCCACGCCCCACCGGTGCTCGGCGCGCGGTCGAGGATCACCAGGTCGCTGCCGGGGACGAGCCCGAGGCGACGCAGGTGGTATCCCACGGAGAGCCCCGCCTGCCCCGCACCGATCACCACCACGCGGGCGTGCTGGTCGACCGGGGTCTCGAGGGGTTCCGTCATCACTTCGATTCTGCTGTGCGGGCCAGCCGTCGCGCGACGTCCAGATCGAGGTACATGGTAGAGTGATCGGCAGATTTCAAACCACGAACCGTCTGGTTCCCCGAGTGATCTTCCGTCATTCGCCAGGACCGGACCAGAGCCGAACGAGGGGGTCACGCATGGGGCGCGGCCGTCAGAAGGCGAAGCACACCAAGGTCGCCCGTGAGCTGAAGTACTTCAGCCCGCAGACGAACTACGGTGCGCTCGAGCAGGAGCTCTCCGCCGGACAACACTCCGACGAGAACTACGTCGACCGTTGGGCGGACCAGTACGGTCCGGAACCGGCGGAAGACGAAGACGAGTTCGAGACCCAGGCAGACCAGAACAAGTCCGCCTGACCTCTCTCGCAGTCACGCCGCGCAGCCCTCGGGCGGCGCGGCGTTTCCGCGTGCCCGGACGCCCGTTGGCGCGCTCGGATCCCGGCCTCGAGTGGTCACGACTCACCGTGCGCACGACGCCGAGCGGTCACGAACCGTCGGTTGCAGGCCCGCCAGACGACAGTTCGTGACCACTCACCGCAGGCACTACGGCGAGCCCCCGGCACGCGAAGCACCGGCGGTACGGGGAAGGCTGGCCGAGTCCCGCGCCCCGGCACCGCACCCGAGTGGTCACGACTCCCCGCGTGCACGACGCCGAGCGGTCACGAACCGTCGGTTGCAGGCCCGCCAGGCGACGGTTGGTGACCACTCACCGCAGGCTCCACGGCGCGGCGGCAGCGCGCCCCCGTCACGGCCTCGAGTGGTCACGACTCCCCGCGTGCACGACGCCGAGCGGTCACAAACCGTCGGTTGCGGGCCCGCCGAACGACGGTTCGTGACCGCTCACCGCAGGCAGAACGGCGCGGCGGCAGCACGCCGCCCAGCGGGTCAGCCCGCGTAGCTCCCGACGAGCCGGACCGCGCCGCCGTCGACACCCTTGGCGCCCTGCTCGAACCCGGTCAGGTCCCGCGCGGACGTGGCGATCGTGCCGACGGGCCACGTGGGCATGCCGGCGGCACCGAGCGAGGCGATGACCTCGGCAGCAGCCCCGGCCGAGACGACGGCGAACATGCCGATGCCCAGGTTCCAGGTGCCCTCGGTGTCCTCGATCGGGGTGCCGGCCATGTCGGCCAGGACCCGGAACACCGGGAGCGGCTGCCAGGTGGAACGGTCGACCTCGACCCAGGAGCCGAAGGGCAGCACACGCGCCAGGTTCGCGGCGATGCCACCACCGGTCACGTGCGAGAGCGAGTGCACCGCGCCCGGGTGCTGCTCGAGCAGTGCCAGGAGCGGTGCGGTGTACAGGCGCGTCGGCTCGAGCAGGGCTTCGCCGACGGAGACCGCGCCGCCGAACCCGACGCCGCTCAGTTCGGGCAGCTGGTCCGTGAAGCCGACGCCCCGCGACGCCAGGATGTGCCGCACGAGCGAGTATCCGTTGGAGTGCAACCCCGACGACTCGATCGCCAGGACCACGTCGCCGTCCTGCACCAGGTGCGCGCCGAGCTGCGCGTCGGCCTCGACGACACCCGTCGCCGCACCGGCCACGTCGTAGTCGTCCGGGCCGAGCAGCCCCGGGTGCTCGGCGGTCTCGCCACCGACCAGCGCGGTGCCGGTCTCCGAGCAGCCGCGGGCGATGCCGGCGACGATGTCGGCGATCCGGCCCGGCACCACGCGGCCGCACGCGATGTAGTCGGTCATGAACAGCGGCTTCGCGCCGACCACGACGATGTCGTCGACGACCATGCCGACCAGGTCCTGCCCGATGGTGTCGTGCTTGTCGATCGCCTGCGCGATGGCGACCTTGGTGCCGACGCCGTCGGTCGAGGTCGCGAGCAACGGGTGCGAGAAGTCCTTCAGGAACGAGACGTCGTAGAGCCCGGCGAACCCACCGACGCCACCGAGGACCGAGGCGTTGTGGGTGGCCGCGACCGCGGACTTCATCAGTTCGACGGCCAGGTCACCGGCAGCGGTGTCCACTCCGGCTTCGGCGTACGGGTTGGGCATGCGGAGTCCTTCGCGGTGACATGGCAGACTTGTGCGGTACCCCCCGATTCTACTGATCTGGAGCACACCCGCGAATGTGCGGCATCGTCGGCCTTGTTGCGCAGGGCCCCGCCAACCAATCCATCTACGACGCACTGCTCCTCCTGCAGCACCGCGGGCAGGACTCGACGGGCATCGCCACGGTCGAGGGTCACGTGCACCACATGCACAAGACCCGCGGCCACGTGCGTGAGGCGTTCCGCACCCGCGACATGCGTGCCCTCCTCGGCACCATGGGGCTCGGACACGTCCGCTACGCCACCAAGGGCGCCGCGACGAACGAAGAAGAAGCCCAGCCGTTCTACGTGAACGCGCCCTACGGCATCGTCCTCGTCCACAACGGCAACCTCACCAACACGCGGGAACTCACGCGTGAACTGTTCGACATCGACCGTCGCCACCTGAACACGACGAGCGACACCGAGCTCCTGGTGAACGTGCTGGCGCACGAGCTGCAGGGCCAGGTCCGCGGCGCGAACCTCGACCCGGGTCAGGTGTTCGACGCCGTCGAGCGCGTGCACGAGCGAGTCGAGGGCTCCTACGCTACGATCGCGACCATCGCCGGGCACGGGCTGCTGGCCTTCCGCGACCCGTTCGGCATCCGCCCGCTGATCCTCGGCCACAAGTTCGACGAGGCCGGGCAGCCGGAGTGGGTCGTCGCGAGCGAGTCGCTCGTGCTCGAGTCCGGCGGCTACGAGATCGTCCGCGACATCGCCCCGGGCGAAGCCGTCTTCATCGAGATGAACGGCCAGATGCACGCCCGCCAGTGCGCGAAGAACCCGCGCCTGGTGCCGTGCTCGTTCGAGTACGTCTACCTGGCGCGTCCCGACTCGGTGATGAACGGCATCTCGGTCTACGACGCGCGTCTGCGCCTCGGCAACCGTCTCGCCGACACCATCGAGCAGTACGCGCCGACCGGTGACATCGACGTGGTCATGCCGATCCCGGACTCGAGCCGTCCGGCGGCCATGCAGGTCGCCCGGAAGCTCGGCATCGAGTACCGCGAGGGCTTCTACAAGAACCGCTACGTCGGCCGCACCTTCATCATGCCGGGGCAGGCGGAGCGCAAGCGTTCGGTGCGCCAGAAGCTCAACGCGATGTCGTCCGAGTTCAAGGGCAAGAACATCCTGATCGTCGACGACTCGATCGTCCGCGGCACCACGAGCCGCGAGATCGTCGAGATGGCCCGGGCCGCGGGCGCGAACGAGGTCACGTTCACGAGCGCCGCTCCCCCTGTCCGGTTCCCGCACGTCTACGGCATCAACATGCCGACCCGCGCCGAGCTCATCGCGCACGACCGGAAGATCCCGGACATCAACCGCGTGCTCGGCAGCGACCACCTGATCTACCAGGAGGTCGGGGACATGCGCGACGCCATCATCGAGGGCTCGGACGTGACCGACCTCGAGATGAGCTGCTTCACGGGCGAGTACGTCACGGGCACCGTGAGCCCGGAGTACCTGTCCTGGGTCGAGGCGAACCAGCTCAGCTAGGTCGCGTCTGAGACGCGACCAGACGACGGACGGGAGGCCCGGTGCCAGCTGGCACCGGGCCTCCAGTCCGTTGATCGGGGGCGGCTACGGCCGCTGGTCACCATGGTCGTCGAGCTCACCGTCGACCGTCTCGGGCGGCAGTTCGACCTCGACGCGCTCCGCCGTCAGGCGGGCCGACCGCCGGGCGTAGACCCGGTCGAACACGACGGCGACGACCGCACCGACGAAGGCGCCGATCGTGACGCCCCACAGGCTGAAGTAGCCGACCAGGCTGCCGAAGCTGGTCTGGTCCCGCTGGCCGCCGAGGTTCATGGTGAGGGCGACCACGACGAGGGTCGCGAGGAACCCGAGCACGGCACCGCCGACGATGAACACGCCGAACTTCGGTGCACGGCGGATGGTGACCTCGTCGGGGCTGGCGACCGCGCTGGGAGCCGGTGCCGGCGTGGGGAGCGGCTGCTCGTCGGGTTGATCGGTGTTGCTCACCCGTCCATTGTCCCCCACTGTGGGACGTCCCGCGGCCTGTGCGCGGCGACCGATCCGGGAGAGGATGGACGCTACTGGTCGGTATCCCAAGCGGAGGAGGTGTGTCGGATGCGTGAGCGAACCGCACCCGCCCGCCGACGCCGACCGGCCGCCCCCGCCCGCGTGGCCTGGCCCGTCGCACAGCGCGCGGAAGAGGACCGCGCCGTCGCCGTCGTCGCCGAGCACCGGTGGAGCGTCGCGCTCGTCGGTGCCCCCGGCATCGGCAAGAGCACCGCCGCGGCGCGGGTCACCGACCGCGTCGCCGGTCGCGACGGCACCGGCCGCACCGTCGTCGTGCCGATCACGGCGGTCGCCGCGAGCCGGTCGATGCCCTTCGGCGCCGTCGCCGAGCGCTTCGGCGAGCTGCCGGCGTCCATCTCGGAGCTGTCCGACGACACCGGCGCCGAGCAGCGCTTCCGTGCGATCGAGGACCTCGTCGACCGCGACGTCCTGCTCCGCGTCGACGACGCCGACCACCTCGACGCGATCTCCGCGCGGTACGTCGCCTGGCTGGTCCGTCGGCAGGGTGCTCGGCTCGTCCTGACCTGCCGCGACTTCACGGCGCTCCCCGAGCCGCTCCGCGCGCTGTGGCAGGACGACCTGCTCGAGCGCATCGACCTGCAGCCCCTGGCGCTGCACGAGACCGCGGCGCTCGTGGCCGAGGCACTGGGCTCGCCGCTCGAGAACGCCTCGGCCGAGCGCGTCCACCGCGCCACCGCCGGCAACCCGCTGTACCTGCGCGAGGTGGTCCGTGCGGCGCGGGTCTCCGGCGCCCTCGACCACACCGCGACCGGGTGGTACTGGCGCGGGCGCGTGACCGCGTCGGACAGCCTCGCGGACATGTACCGCACCGAGCTCGGGTCGCTGCCGGAGGACCTGCGCGACGTCGTCGACATCGTCGCCCTCGCCGACCCGATCCCGCTCGCTCGCCTGCTCGGCCTGGTGACCGGCGGGGACGTCGACCGGGTCGTCGCGCTCGGTCTGGTCCGCATCGACTCGCTCGACGACGGCGCCGCGGTCGTCCGGCCGTCGCACCCGCTCGTCGGCGAGGTCATCCGCACCCTGGTGCCGGTGGCCCGGCGAACGGCACTCTTCGCGCGCGCCAACGCCTTCCGCACCGACCGGCCCGAGGGCGCACCGCCCGCCGCCCGCCTGCGTGCCGCACTGTGGTCGCTCGAGTGCGGGGTCCTCCCGTCGGTCGACCAGCTGCTCGACGCGGCGCAGGTCGCCGTGCGGCTGCAGGAGCACGAGAGCGGGATCGCCCTGGCCTCGGCAGCGCTCCGCACGACGCTCACCCCCACCGAACAGGTCGCGGCGCACTGCCTCCGCTCGCTGGCGTACTCGTACTCGGACGGCCGAGAAGCCGGCCGCGCCGACGCCGAAGCCGCCTGGGGCGTGGCGAAGCGGCACGTCGGCGACGTCACCGACGAGGCCGTCATCGAAGCGTGCGAGACCCTGGCGAACATCCGCCAGTTCCACGACGACGACGTCACGGCGGCGGTCGCCCTGACCGATGCCGCCACGCGCCTGGTCGTGTCCGACGAGGCTGTCGAACGGCTGCGGCTGCTGCGGATGGCGCACCAGGGCTGGGGCGGGGACTTCGCCGAGGTCCGGGCCGAGATCGAGCGCAGCGGCATCGTGGACGCCCCGACGATGCCGATGTCGTTCCTCGCCGTCGCCCCCTGCGCCGTGATGGCGTTGGCGACCGCCGGCCGGCTGGACGACGCGTCCGCGCTCGGTCACCGCGCCCTGGCCACCGCGGTGGCGCACGTCGAGGCAGCGCCCTGGAGCGTCGGCGAGAACTCCTCCGTCCTGCACCAGGTGCAGATGTGGCGCGGCGACCTGGACGACCTGATCATCGAGGTACCCGCGGGGCGTTCCAGCCCCTACCTGAAGTACGACTTCACGCTCGAGCTCATCGGCCAGGGCAACCTGGCGCTCGCACAGCGCCGCTGGGACGACGCCGTCGCCGCGTTCTCGGCGGCGTGCGAGCGGTACGACATCGCCGACCACGGCGGGTTCGCGGCCTACCCCTGGGCGCGGCTGGCCCTGGCGCTCGCGTACGGCGGACGCCCGGAAGCAGCCGCCAGCGCGCTCGAACGTGCCCGGACCACCCCGCAGCGGGCGATGCGCATCACCGGCGAGCAGGTCGCCGTGTCGATCGCCTGGACCGAGGCCGTGCTCGGCAACCCGGCCGGACTGCAGCACGCCGACGAGATCATCGAGCGCAGCACGGCGAACGGCTCGTGGACGCACGTGATGTACGGGTACGCCCTGCACCACGCGGTCGGCATGGCACAGGGACGCGACTCGACCGGCTCGCTCGAGCGGATGCGCGAGGCCGCCACTCGCGTCGACGGACCGCTCGCGGCCGCGGTGGTCGAGTACGCCGACGCCGTGCGCGCCGGCGACCGCACGCGGGTGATCGCGGCGCAGGGATTGCTCGCAGCACATGGCATCTCCGTGACCGCGGGGCACTCGAAACCGCCGCTGACGAAGCGCGAGTACGAGGTCGCCGAACTCGCCGCGCAGGGGCTGAGCAACCGGCGGATCGCGGAGTCCCTCGGGCTCTCGACGCGGACGATCGACGCGCATCTGTCCCGTGTCTTCGCGAAGTGGGACCTGCACGCGCGGTCGGAGCTCAGCGAGCTGCTCTGAGCTGCTCGGTACTCGGCACGGCCGGTTCCGCGTTCCGCGTCGGCTGTCGCGCACGCAAGAACGTTGCGGATTGCAGCACGACGCGCCGCCACGATTGACACGTTGTGTGGAACATCGCGTACCTTGGTGCCTGTCGCCGGGTTCGGACCCGTTCGGGTCGGGTCCGAATCCCGGCGACTTCAAGCTTAGGAACCCGGTCGAAGCGGGCGCATCGGTAGGCACTACCTAATTCGCGCGGGAGTTCTCCGCAGGCGCTTTCGCCGCGGCGGCTCGGTGCTGGCGGATCGGTGCCGGTGGCTCGGTGCCGGCGGCTCGCAGGGTCAGGCGCCGGAGGCGGGCAGCCGGACCGGCAGGAACGCCGTCAGGTCGGCGCGGGAGCCCGAGGCGCTGACGCGTGACTGCGCGACCGCTTCGGCCCAGGTCAGCTCGCCGGACGCAAGGGCGAGCCACGTGGTGGCGTCGGTCTCGACGACGTTCGGCGGCGTGCCACGGGTGTGCCGGGGTCCGGGCACGGCCTGGACGGCGGCGAATGGCGGCACCCTCACCTCGACGCTGTTGCCCGGGACCTCGTCCGCCAGGCACTGCAACGTCCACCGAACCGCGGTCGCGACGGCCGGTCGGGCCGTCTCCCCACGACGCACCGCGGCCAGTGCCGCGCGCCCGTCGGCGTCCTCGATCCTCCTGGGTGGCATCTCCACAGGCTAGCCCTCGCATCGCGGGCGGCGAGTCGGGCTGGGTAGGGTGATCGGGTGCGAATCCTCGTCCTCGGTTCCGGTGCCCGCGAGCACGCGATCATCACGGCCCTCCTCGCGGAGCATGCGGGTCACGTCATCACGGCAGCGCCCGGCAACGCCGGCATCGCCGCCGACGTCGAGACCGTCTCCCTCGACCCCACCAACGGTGCACTCGTCGCGGAGTACGCGATCGAGAACGACGTCGAGCTCGTCGTCGTGGGCCCAGAGGCCCCGCTCATCGCCGGCGTGGCCGACCCGGTGCGCACCCGCGGCATCCCCGTGTTCGGGCCGGGCAAGGCCGCCGCGCAGCTCGAGGGCTCGAAGGCGTTCGCCAAGCGGATCATGGGCGAGGCCGGTGTGCCCACGGGGCGTCCGGTCTACGCGGGCACGGCGGACGAAGCCGTCGCCGCGATCGACGAGCTCGGCGCTCCGTACGTGGTCAAGGCGGACGGGCTCGCCGCCGGCAAGGGCGTGCTCGTGACCGACGACCGCCAGGCCGCGATCGACCACGCCACCTACTGGCTCCAGCACGGACACGTCGTGGTCGAGGAGTTCCTCGACGGCGAAGAGGTCTCGTTGTTCTTCCTGAGCGACGGGCACGACGTCCGTGCGCTCAGCCCCGCGCAGGACTACAAGCGCCTGGCCGACGGCGACCTTGGACCGAACACCGGCGGCATGGGCGCGTACTCGCCGCTGCCGTGGCTCGCCGACCGCTGGCCGTCCGAGCAGGCCTTCGTCGACGAGGTCACCGAGCTCGTCGCGCTGCCGACCGTCCGCCGCCTCGAGCACGAGGGCACGCCGTTCGTCGGGCTCCTGTACTGCGGCCTCATCGTCACCGAGCAGGGTGTCCGCGTGATCGAGTTCAACGCGCGCTTCGGTGACCCGGAGACGCAGGTCGTGCTCCCCCGCCTGGCCACGCCGCTCAGCGAACTCCTGCTGGCCGCCGCCACCGGGCAGCTCGGTGCCGTCCCCGCACCCGTGTTCCGCGACGAGGTCGCCGTCACCGTCGTCCTGGCGAGCGAGGGCTACCCGGAGAACCCGCAGACCGGTCGACCGATCACCGGCATCGACGACGCGAACGCCCGCGACGGCGTCTCGGTCGCGCACGCTGCCACCGGTGTCCTCGACGACACGCTCGTCGCCACGGGCGGCCGGGTGCTCAGTGTCGTCGCGACCGGGTCGGACTTCGCCCAGGCCCGTGAGCGTGCCTACGCCGGGCTCGGCGACATCACGCTCGAGGGCGCGCAGTTCCGCACCGACATCGCCGCGAAGGTCGCGAAGTGAGCGCCCCCGCGCCGATCGCCGGCTGGCGGCACGTCTCGTCCGGCAAGGTCCGCGAGCTCTACGTGCCCGAGGGCACCGCCGACCTGGCGAGCGCGTCCGAGCTGCTGCTCGTCGCCTCGGACCGGGTCAGCGCGTACGACTTCGCGCTCGAGCCGCCGATCCCGGGCAAGGGCGAACTGCTGACCCGCCTGTCGCGGTTCTGGTTCACCCAGCTGAGCGACGTCCCGAACCACATCATCGGCCCGTCCTCCGGTGGTACCCCGGTGCCCGCCGAGGTCGAGGCACGGTCGATGCACGTCATGCCGCTCACGATGTTCCCCGTCGAGTGCGTCGTGCGCGGGTACCTGGTCGGCAGCGGCTGGGCCGAGTACCAGGAGACCGGCAGCGTGTGCGGCGTCGCGCTCCCCGCGGGCCTGTCCAACGGTGACCGCCTGCCGGAACCGATCTACACGCCGGCGTACAAGGCGGCCCAGGGCGAGCACGACGAGAACATCTCGTACGAGCAGACCGTCGACCTGGTCGGCGCCGAGACCGCGGCCACCCTGCGCGAGCTCTCGCTGCACGTCTACACCGAGGCCGCGGCCATCGCGCTCGAGCGGGACGTCGTCATCGCCGACACCAAGTTCGAGTTCGGGCAGGACGCCACCGGCCGGATCCGCATCGCCGACGAGGTCCTGACCAGCGACTCCAGCCGCTACTGGGACGCCCGCTCCGCCGACCGCACCGACTCGTTCGACAAGCAGATCGTGCGGGACTGGCTCAGCGCGCACTGGGACCGCCAGGGCACGCCGCCGGTGCTCCCGGACGAGATCGTCGAGCGCACGGCTGCGCGCTACGCCGAGCTGATCGAGCGCCTCGGCGCTTGACGCGGCGCCCGGCCGGCGGTGTGGTGTGGCGTGGCCCGGACGGTCACGACACCCCGCTCAGCTCCGTCGAAGGGTCACGAACCGTCGCCCGAGGCCCCGCCAACCGACGGTTCGCGACCACCCGGCGGCCCACGCACGACACGTCGCGACCCCTCGCCGCGTGACGCCCGGTGCCGGCCCGACGGCCACGACACCCCGCTCACGTCCGTCGGACGGCCACGAACCGTCGCCCGCGGCCCCGCCAACCGACAGTTCGCGACCACTCGGCACCCCACGCACGACACGTCGCGACCAGTCGCCGCGTGACGCCCGTCGCCGGCCGAACGGTCACGACACCCCGCTCACGTCCGGCGAACGGTCACGAACCGTCGCCCGAGGCCCCGCCAACCGACAGTTCGTGACCACTCGGCGGCCCACTCACGACACGTCGCGACCCCTCGCCGCGTGACGCCCGGTGTTGGCCGGACGGTCACGACACCCCGCTCAGCTCCGTCGGGCGGTCACGAGCCGTCGCCCGAGGCCCCGCCAACCGACGGCTCGCGACCACTCGGCGCCCCACGCACGACACGTCGCGACCAGTCACCGCGCCCGCCGGCCGACGACCCGCCGACAAGCCAGCCGACAGTTCTCGACCGGTCAGGCCTCGAGCGCGCCGAGCGCCTCGCGCGCCACGACGACGACGGTCAGGTCGTCGCCCGGGTCGTGCTCGGCAACGCGTGCGCGCACCCGCTGCAGGAACGTCTCGACGTCCGGGGACTCCCGGTACAGGGACCCGAGTTCCGACAGCGACGCGAGCGTGGAGTCCCAGAGCTCGAGCGCGCCGTCGGTCACGACGATGAGCACGTCACCGGGACGGAGCACGAGCGACCCGGCCGCGCGGGGCATCCCGGCGGGGTGCAGCCCGATCGGCAGGTCCGACGACCGCAGGATCCGCTCGGCACCGTCGTCACGGAGCTGCAGCACGAGCCCGTGGCCGGCGTCGGCGAAGTCGAGTCGCCCGGTGGACGGGGTCAGCCGGCCGTGGAACATCGTCGCGAAGGACTCGGCACGGCTGAGTTCGGGGGCGACCTGCGCCTCGAGTTCGGCGACGGCGGTGCCCGGGTCCTGGTCGCCGCGGGCGAGCAGGCCTCCGCGGATGTTCGCGGCGAGGAGCCCGGCGGACATCCCCTTGCCCATGACGTCGGACACGGTCAGGTGGATCGAGTCCTCGCCGGAGCGGTGCCAGTCGTGGAAGTCACCGGAGACGAGTCCGTGCGGGATCGACATCCCCGTGATCCGGTACCCGGGCACCTGCACCTCGGTCGGCTGCAGGCCGTTGAGCACGGTGCGCAGGCGGTCCTCGTCGGCTCCGGCGAGCAGTTCGCGCTCCGCCCAGATACCGAGTTCCTGCAGCAGTTCGAGTTCGTCGGCGTCGAGGGTGCGCGGCTCGGGGTCGATCAGGCAGAGGGTGCCGACCTTCAGGTCGTCGTCGCCGGCACGGAGCCCGACACCGGCGTAGAACCGGACGTTGGGGTCGCCGAGCACCATCGGCAGGTCCGCGTACCGGGCGTCCTCGCGGGCATCCGGGACGACCACGGGGCCCTGCTCGCCCAGGGTCCGTCCGCAGAAGGTGTCCTGCAGCGGGATGACCGGCCCGAAGGCGGCGTCACTCTGCTGCGACTTGATCGTCAGCGTGGTCTCGCCGGCCAGGTTGAGGAACGAGCCGGAGACCCCGAGGGCCTCGCGCGCGATGCGGGTGATCCGTTCGAACCGTTCCTCGACGCCACCGTCGACCACGTCGAGTGCCGCGATCAGGGCCGCTCGCCGAACGGCCTGGGCCCCGGTCGGCGCGGGCACGGACATCGCGGTTTCCGGCTGCATGCTCCCACGGTAACGCGCTGAACGGACAGGGCCTGGCCCCAGTCCGGAGGGCGCAGGTGGTCGGGCGCGGCGGCGTACCCTGGTCGTCGTGCTCCGAGTCGTCCCCGCAACCGTCCTCGGCGTGGCCGCGCTCCTGGCCCTCGCCGGCTGTGGCGCCCACGACTCCACCGGCCAGGTGTCGGTCACGGTGTCGTCGAACGCCGCCGACCACCCCTACGAGGTCAAGGTGTTCGCCTCGACCGGCAAGCTCTCCGAGCACCAGCGGGTGTTCCCGGGCGGCACGGCCGACTTCGCGGGCGTCCCCCTCGGCAAGGTCACGGTCCGCGCTGGCGACCTCTGCCCGCAGACGACCAAGGTGTCCGACGGCACGGTCGCGACGGTGACCCTCACCACGACCGGCTGCTGACACCGTCCGCTGACCCCACCCGTCACCCCGTAGACGGGCTGCCGACCCCCTCCGCGACCAGGTGCTCCACCCGCGGCTCGCCCGCGACCTCGCGCACCGCCTGCAGGGTCCGCGCGTCGTCCCCGGTCTGCCGGACCTCGTGCTGGTCGACGTGCTCCTGCCACGACCCCACCCGGAACGCCTCGACCCAGGCGTCCGGCCCGGTCGCTGCGTCCCGGTAGAGGTTCCAGTCACGGGCACCGGTCCGCCGGCGGCTCCGCCCGAGCCGCTCGGCGCGCGCCCGGAACTCGTCGACCGCGTCCGCCGGGACCGTCCAGTGCAGCAGCACGAGGGTCTCCCCCGTCGCAGCGCCGTGGTCGTCCGCCACGAACACCTCGTCCCCGAACGGCATCGGCGTCACGGCACGCTGCCGGTCGGTGAGCACCGGGAACCCGGACACGAGCAGCAGTGCGGCGCTGAGCGCGGTGAGGACTCCGGCCCCGGCGAGCACCCCCGTCACCCCGAGCGGCGTGGCGACCGCACCGGCGAGCGCCGCACCGATCGCGGTGCAGCCGAACAGCACGAGCTGGTAGGCGGCGAGCCCGCGGGTCCGGACCCAGGCGGGCAGGAACGCCTGCACGGTGCCGTTCAGCGTCGTCACCACGGCGATCCAGGCCACCCCGCCGACCAGCAGCGCGACGAGGACGACCGCCAGCACGGGGACGAGCGCGACGACCGTGGTGCAGATGCCGAACACCACCGAGGCGACCCCGACCGTGCGGCCGATGCCGAGCCGCGCACGGACCGCCGGCATCAGGAACGCCCCACCGACGGACCCGATGCCGACGGCGGCGAGCAGCAGTCCGTACCCGCCGGAGGACAGCCCGAGCGAGCCGTCGGCGACGAGCGGCAGGAGTGCCCACAGCGCGTTCGCGGGCACCATGAAGACGGCGAGCTGCACGAGCAGCCGCCGGACGACCGCCGCGTGCAGGACGTACCGCAGCCCCGCGCGGGTCGCGTCGATGAACGGTTCGGCCCGCGTCTCGGGGCGCTGGTAGCCGCGCCAGGCGACGAGCACCACCAGGAAGAGCGCGAACGACAGCGCGTTGGCGGCGAACACGAACGGCACGCCGAGCTGCGCGATCACCACCCCGGCGAGCGCCGGTCCGATCGCCCGGGCGACGTTGACGCCGACGGAGCTGAGCGCCGCGGCGTCGGTGATCGCGGCGCGCGGCACGATCTCGGGCACGAGCGCCTGGTACGCGGGCAGCTGGAGCGCCGAGGCGGTCCCGAGCAGGAACGTGACGGTGAGCAGGAGCGCCGGGGTCATGTCGCCGGTCGCGGTGAGCACGGTCATCACCACGCCGACGACCACCTGGAACGCCTGCACGCCGATGAGCAGCCGCCGCCGGTCGACGAACTCGCCGATCACCCCGGCGGGGATCCCGACGAGCAGCACCGGCAGGCTCGACGCGGTCTGCACGAGGGCGACGACGACGGGTGCGGCGTGCTCGTCGACGAGCAGCCACTGCGCGCCGACGGTCTGCATCCAGCTGCCGATGTTGCTCACCAGCACCGCGATCCACAGGGCGCGGAAGACCGGGATCGCGAGCGGCGCCAGGGCGCCGCCGCGGGGTGTGGGGGTGGTGCGTTCCGTGGTCACGTCGCCTCCTGGGGTGGGACGGGGACATCCTGGAGGCGCGGTGTGCGCCGGGCGCACGCCGCGCCTCCAGGGATGGTCGGGTCAGGCGGCGGCGTCGGTCGCGCTGGTCGCGGCGACGGCGCGCTCGATGACGTCGGCGACGTCCTTCGGGTGGGTCTGCATGACGAGGTGCGGGGCGGCGATCTCGGTCACGTCGGTGATGCCGGCGCGGGAGTAGCCGAAGCGCTCCACCTCGGGGTTGATGGTGTGGTCGTCGGACGAGACGATCGCCCACGCGGGGGTGGTCTTCCACGCGGCGGCGGAGGACGGTTCACCGAAGGCGGCGCCGGACAACGGGCGCTGCGAGACGGCGAGCACCTCGGCGACGCGCGGGTCGACCCCGGCGGCGAAGACCTGCGGGAACGCGTCGATCGCGACGGAGACGTCGGTGCCGTCCTCGGCGCCGGCGACCGGGTACGGCGTGTACACCAGGTTCGCGGCGAGGTCCGAGTCGGGGAACCCGCCCTGCAGCTGCCCGAGGCTCTCGCCGACCTCGAGCACGTAGCCGGAGACGTAGACGAGTCCGACGACGTTCTCGGCCTCGCCGGCGACGGTGATCACGGCCCCGCCGTACGAGTGACCGGCGAGGACGACCGGCCCGTCGACGTGCTCGGCGACGGCGCGGATCGAGGCGGCGTCCTCGGCGAGGCTCCGGTTGTAGACCGGCGGGACGAGGACGGTGTGGCCGCGGTCGAGCAGCTCGCGGGTGACGGGTGCCCAGCTGGCGGAGTCGGCGAACGCGCCGTGGACGAGGACGATGGTCGGTGCAGCCATGCGCGGGTCTCCTTCGTGACGAACGTCTGGGGTGGCGCGGGGACCGGGGGTCCCGGCGTCGTCACGCTAGGGCTGGGGGTGCTGCGTCGTCGTGTCCCTGTCGTTGCCCGTCACCCCCGACGACAGCGCGTGCCGGCGGCCCCGGGTGCTGCGCACGGTGCCCTCGGACGGCCGGACACACCGTGCCGGGGTCCCCCTGCAGGGCGGGAGCTCCGCGACGGGGTCCCCGCGGGGGCCCCCTTCTCCCCCCTGCTCCACGGCGCGGCCGGTTAGCGTGATCGCATGGAACACGAGGACGGCACGACGACGACGTCGGCCCAGGACTTCGTGGACGCGCTCGCCGAACCGGTCGTGGTCTTCGACCGCCACCTGGACGTCGTGGCGGCGAACCGGCTCGCCGGTGCCCTGTCCGCGTCCCTCACCGTCGGCACGAACCTGGCGCGGTTCACCTTCCTGAACCCCTGGGTCGAGGACTCGGTGGACGGCTGGGAGGCCGAGGCGCACCGCACCGCCGCGATGCTCCGGGACTCGCTGGACGAGCACGACGCCGACGACCGGTTCCAGGAACTCCTGGGCGAGCTGATGGCCCGGAGCACGACGTTCGCGACCGAGTGGGCCGGCGGAGCGGTCCGGCCGACCCGCCGCGGGGAGTCGGCGTTCGAGAACCCGCTGGTGGGCCGGATCGACCTGCGGTGGGAGCAACTGCGTCGACTGGAGGACCCCGAGCACGTGCTCGTGGTGTGGACGGCGGCGGACGACGAGTCCGCCGCTCGGCTCACGACGCTCCGGGGGCTGCTCGACGAGGGCGCGACGACCGCCTGACCGGCGAGCGCGGCCACCACGGCAACCGCGGCGAGCGCGGCGATCGCCTGGCTAGCCCACCGCGGTCTCGCCCGCGACCGGTTCCCGGCGCGCGGTGCCCTGCTGCACCTGCGCGGCGAGGTACGCGACGGCCGCGGCCGCGGGGGTGCCGGGGTCGGCCCAGAAGGTGACGAGCACGTGGGAGCTGCCCGGGATCGCGAGGTTCTGCCAGCGGAACTCGACCCACCCGATCGGGTCGATCCAGTGCCGCGAGACCCCGGTGCGCTGCACGGCGACGTCGTGCCGCGCCCAGATGCGGGTGAAGTCCGGGTCCTGCAGGGTCAGGGTGCCGACGATCTCCTGCAGCCGGGGGTCCTCGGGTTCGGCGTGCAGCCGGAGTGCGGCGACGACCCGGTGCGCGGTGCGGTCCCAGTCGGCCGCGTGCTGCCGGGACGCCTCGGAGAACATCTGCAGGACGAGGTTCGCGCCCGGCTCCATGTAGCCGGGGCCGAGGGCGCTCGCCAGGGCGTTGGACAGGATGATGTCCTGGTTGCGGTCCATCACGAACGCCGGGGTGTGCGACCACTGCGCCAGGAGCGACCGGACCGAGTCGTCGAGCCCCGGCGGCACGACACCCTCGGGGCGGCGGCGTTCGGCATGTGCGAGGCGGCGCAGGTAGTCGACGGCCTCGTGGTCGAGCCGCAGGGCCCGGCCGAGCGCCACGAGGACCTGGTCGGACGGCTGGTGGTCGCGGCCGCGTTCGAGCCGCAGGTAGTACTCGGGGCTGATGCCCGCGAGCCGCGCGACCTCTTCGCGGCGCAGGCCGTCCACTCGTCGTCCGGGCTCGCGGGTGAGGCCGACGTCCTCGGGCTGGACGAGTGCCCGACGGGCGCGGAGGTACTGCCCCAGTTCGGACCGTCGCGCATCCACGCGAGCAGGATAGCCGGAATCCGCAAAGAACGCGAGAACTACCGTTCTCCGGGTGTGCCGCTCCGCGCGATGGTCTCGTGCGGCTGCTCCCCGAACCGTTCCCGGTAGTGCGCCGCGAACCGCCCGAGGTGGGTGAACCGCCACCGCCGCGCGACCTCGCTGACGAGCAGCGCGCGGGAACCCGGCCGCCCCAGCTCCAGGTGCACCCGGTCGAGCCGGACCTCGCGCAGGTACTGCATGGGCGTGACGCCGAGTCGACGGCGGAACAGGTCCTGCAGGCCGCGTTCGCTCAGGTCGCAGGCCGCTGCGACGTCGGCCACCGTCAGCACCCGGTCGGCGTGGTCGTGCACGAAGCCGATCGCGCGCCGCATCCGGTCCGCGACGTCCGATCGCGACCGGGCGAAGGTCGACAGGACGACGGTCGCGATCCGCCGGTTCAGGGCCGCACGATCGGCGGCGGGCAGGGCCGGGTCGAGGATGCGCCCGGAGGCTTCGCGCAGCAGTGCCCGCAACGGTTCGAGTGCGGGATCGGCCGCGTCCGGCTGCCCGAACACCGAGGACTCCCCCGTGTCGCCGAGCAGCGACGGCGACAGGTGCAGGAGCGTCGTGGCGGTCGCGTCGGTCTCGAACCCGTACGCGACGGACGCCGAGAGCATCATCGGCCGCTCGGCACCGACCTCCCAGTGCTCGCCGTCGTCGGCGGTCAGGCTGGCCCGGCCGTCGGCGAGCCAGAACACGACGTGGTCGGGGCGCGGACCGATGGTCCCCGACCGTTTGCCCGGTGTCGCGATCCGGTGGATCGACAGGTCGTCGTCCCCGCCGGTCTCGTAGCGGAAGCCCTCGTCGTCCGCGGTCACGGCCTCGGGACCCGGTCCCACTCGTCGCCGTACCGGGACAGCACCGACCACCGCGAGATCGGCCACGTGGTCACGAAGGCCCGCCCCACGACGTCGTCGACCGGCACGGTGCCGTGCACGCGCGAGTCGGCGGAGTCGTACCGGTTGTCGCCCATCACCCAGATGCGCCCCTTCGGCACGGTGATCTCGAAGTCCTTCCCGGCGACACGGTCCGACCCGCGTTCGAGCACGACGTAGGGCTCGTCCACCGCGTGCCCGTTCACCGACAGGCGGCCCCAGGCGTCGCAGCACGACACCGTGTCGCCCGGCAGGCCGATGACCCGCTTGATCAGGTCGTCGCCCTGGCCCATGCTGAGCCAGCCGCCCGGGTCCTGGAACACCACGACGTCACCGCGCTGCAGCGGGACGACCCCGGGCACGAGCTCGTTGACGAGCACCCGGTCCCCGATGAGCAGTGTGTTCTGCATCGAGGCCGAGGGGATGTAGAAGGAACGGACCAGGTACGCCTTCACCAGGAAGGACGCCAACAGCGCCACGACCACGATGATGACGAGGTCACGCAGGAACCGCAGCCCGCCGCGCTTCGGCTCGTCCTCGGCCGCTGGCTCCGAGTGGGGTCCGGCGTGTGCGTGCGTGTCACTCAATGCGTCAGCACCACCTTGACGAGACCGATCACGAACGCCACCGCGGCCAGCACGATGCCGCCCCACAGCCCGAGGAACGTGGGCTGCTTCCCGCTGAACCGCTGCATGAACACGCCCACCAGCCCGATGCGCACGACCAGGATCACCGTCGCCGCGATCTGTGCCCACTCCGCCGGCAGCCACCCGATCCAGGCAGCCGCGTAGAGGACCGCCGGGATCAGCCCGGAGGTCGCGATCGGGTTGGCGTTCCGGACGATCGTCGCGACCGAGTCGCGGCGCGCAGCGCGGTCCGCAGCGGACTCCTCGCCGTCGTCGCCGAGTCCGTGCGCGACCAGGTGCGCGAGCACGTGCGCCAGGTACGTCAGCACCGCGGTCGCCAGGACGGTCGCCACCGCGGCGCCGTGGTGGATCTGCTCCGGGTTCACCGCGATCGCGACGGCGAGCACCGTGATGTTGCCGTAGATGTACGACGACATCCGGTCGCGGACGTGCTCGAGCGGCAGGTCGCGGGGGTCCGGGCGACCGCCGCGGGGTCCGCGCCCCGGTCGGGAGGGCCGTCGTGTGCGTGGCATCCGTCCATCTTGGCCCCCGCGGTCGGCCGTCCGCCGACAGGACACCGGGTGCGATGGTCACACGGGTGGCCGGTTCCGGCAGACTGGGTGCCGATCGGTGCGACGGAGCGCCGGACAGGAGGCACGCATGACGTCCGCACGACCCCTCGCCCTGGTGACCGGGGTGGGCCGCAGAGCCGGCATCGGCGCAGCGCTCGCCACCCGCCTGGCGACCGACGGCTGGGACCTCGCCATCTCGTGGTGGGGACCCTACGACGACCGCGTGAGCGGCGGGGCGGACCCGGACGGGGTCGAGTCGGTGGTGCAGGAGTGCGAGGCGGCGGGAGCACGCGTGACGCGCCTCCCGGTCGACCTGGAGGACCCGGAACAGGCGGCCGCGCTCGTCGGCCGCGCCGAGACGGAAGCCGGCGCGCCGGTCACCGCCCTCGTCATGTCGCACTGCGAGTCCGTCGACTCCGACTTCCGCACCACGACCGTCGAGTCGTGGGACCGCCACTTCGCCGTGAACGCCCGCGCACCGTTCCTGCTCGTGCAGGCCTACGCGGCCGGGCTCGAGCGCGCCGGTGACGCCGCACCGCGCGACCGACGCCGGATCGTCGCCCTGACGAGCGACCACATCGCGTACAACCTGCCGTACGGGGCGTCGAAGGGCGCGCTCGACCGGATCGTGTTCGGCGCCGCGAAGGAGCTCGGCAGCCTCGGCGTCAGCGCCAACGTGGTGAACCCGGGCCCGAACGACACCGGCTGGATGTCCGACGAGGTCAAGGGCTGGGCCGTCGAGGGCACCCCGCTCGGCCGGCTCGGACGCCCGACGGACACCGCCGCGCTCGTCGGGTTCCTGTGCTCGGAGCAGGGCGCCTGGGTGAACGGGCAGCTGCTGAAGTCGGACGGCGGGATCTCGAACAGCGCCTGATGCACTCATCTGGTTGACGCGTCATCGAATTGGTTGACGCGTCAACCAATGGGGCGCACACTAGGTGCATGCAAACGCACGAACTGCTCGCCGCCGACACCGGGATGGGCGCCGTCACGCTCCGCGTCGCCGACCTCGACGCGATGATCCGGTACTACCGCGACGGCGTGCGGCTGTCGCTGCTCTCCCACGACGGCGGCGTCGCCGTGCTCGGCCGGGGCAGCACGCCGATCGTGGTCCTCGAGCACGCCCCCGCGATGCGGCACGCCGGACCCCGCGAGGCCGGGCTGTTCCACACGGCGATCCTGTTCGACACCCGTGCCGACCTGGCCGCCGCGCTCTACTCGGTCGCCACGCAGTACCCGGCGGGCTTCACCGGCAGCGCCGACCACCTGGTGAGCAACGCGTTCTACTTCACCGACCCCGAGGGCAACGGCGTCGAGCTGTACTGGGACCGCGACCGCACCGAGTGGTCGTGGACGCACGGCATGGTCGACATGGACACGAAGTACGTCGACCCGAACGCATTCCTGCAGTCCCACCTGACGCAAGACTCCCTGGACACCGCCGCAGCCCGCCCGGGCAAGGTCGGCCATGTGCACCTGTCCGTCGGCGACGTCGACGCCGCGCGCTCCTTCTACGTGGACACCCTCGGCTTCGAGACCACCGCCGGCTTCGGCGAGGCCCTGTTCGTCAGCGCCGGCGGCTACCACCACCACATGGCCATGAACACGTGGAACTCCCGCGGCGCCGGGCGTCGACAGCTCGCACTCGGCCTCGGGCTCGTGCGGATCGAGGTCCCCGGCGCCGACGACCTCGGCGCCCTGACCGAACGCATGCGGCACGGCGGCGTGGAGCTCGCCGACGACGGCCGGACCGTGGCGTTCGACGACCCCTGGGCGAACCGCATCGAGGTGGCCACGCCCGGTCGCGGCTGACACGTCGCGGCACTTCGCGCTGACCGACACCCCACGCGCGCCCGGACCCGCGAGGTGTCGCCCAGCGCGAAACCTCCCCACACCGGCCGCCGGAGCGGCAGGATGGACCCGTGACTGACGACATCCGGTGGGAGGTGGTCGAGGAGAGCACGCTGTCGCTCCCCGACCACGAAGCGATCGCAGCGCTGCTCGGGCAGGCCTTCCCCGACTGGTCGCACTGGTACGTGGGCGGCCGGAGCTGGTCCGGCATGCAGCCGGAACGCCGGGTGCTCGCGCACGACGCCGACGGGGTCGTCCTGGCCCACGTCGGCATCCGCCGCATGTACATCTCCGTCGGCGGCGAAGACGTCCTGGTCGGCGACACCGGCCTGGTCGCCGTGTCGCCCCGACTGCAGGGCACCGGCGTCGGCCGCGAGCTGATGACCCGGACCGCGGCGGTCCTCGAGGGACTCCGCGTGCCCTTCGGGTTCCTCGGCGCGGGCGAGGACCGGATCCCCTTCTACGCGAAGCTCGGCTGGCACGAGTTCCCCGAGGCTGTCGGCACCTTCTCGGCGTTCACCGCCGAGGGCGCCGGCGTCAGCAACACCGAGCAGGGCGGCTGGATGGCGCTGCCGGTGGCAGCGCAGCTCGAGGACTGGCCCGCCGGGCCGATCTGGCTGAACGGCCAGCAGGTCTAGACCCGCTTCAGACAACGGACGGGAGGCCCGGTACCAGCTGGTACCGGGCCTCCCGTCCGTCAGGTCGTCAAGTGGGGCTTACGCCTCGACCGCGACCTTCTCCGGGTCCTCGTTGGAGCCCGGCGCGCTCGGCGCGACCGCGGCGCGCACGCGCGCACCCAGCTCCGCGTCGACGTTCGTCCAGTAGGCGAACACGCGCTCGCGCAGGTCGTCGCGCGTCACCTTCGAGACGTGGCCGGCGATGTTGCCGACCAGGCGCTCACGGGCGGCGTCGTCCAGGACCTCGCGGACGAGCGTGCCGGCCTGGCCGAAGTCGTCGTCCTCCGGGTGCAGGGTCGCGGCGGAACGCTGCAGCGCACCGTCGGACTCCCAACCCGGGGCGTCGTCGGTCGCGTTCGGGTCGGCGTGCGCACCACCGAGCGAGTTCGGCGCGTACACCGGCACCTCGGACTTCTGGAAGTCGAAGCGCATGCCGCCGTCCTTCGAGTACGAGTGGACCTCGTTCTTCGGGGCGTTCACCGGCAGCTGGGCGTGGTTCGTGCCGACGCGGTACCGGTGTGCGTCCGCGTAGCTGAAGATGCGCGCCAGGAGCATCTTGTCCGGGCTCGCCGCGATGCCGGGCACGAAGTTCGACGGGGCGAAGGTCGCCTGCTCGATCTGCGCGAAGTAGTTCTCCGGGTTGCGGTTGAGCTCCATCGTGCCGACCTCGATGAGCGGGTAGTCCGCGTGCGGCCACACCTTCGTCAGGTCGAACGGGTTGAAGCGGTAGGTCGCGGCGTCCTCGTAGGGCATGACCTGCACCTTGAGGGTCCAGCGCGGGAAGTCCTGACGCTCGATCGCGGCGTGCAGGTCACGGATGTGGAAGTCCGCGTCCTCACCGGCGATGCGGTCGGCGTCCTCCTGCGTCAGGGTCTTGTGGCCCTGCTCGGTGATGAAGTGGTACTTCACCCAGAAACGCTCGCCCGCGGCGTTGATCCACTGGTAGGTGTGCGAGCCGAAGCCGTCCATCTCGCGCCAGCTCGCCGGCAGGCCGCGGTCGCCCATCAGCCACGTGACCTGGTGCGCCGACTCGGGCGACAGGGTCCAGAAGTCCCACTGCATGTCGTGGTCGCGCAGGTGCGAACCCGGCAGGCGCTTCTGCGAGCGGATGAAGTCGGGGAACTTGATGCCGTCGCGGATGAAGAACACCGGGGTGTTGTTGCCGACGAGGTCGTAGTTGCCCTCTTCGGTGTAGAACTTCAGCGCGAAGCCGCGGGGGTCGCGCCAGGTGTCCGGGGAGCCCTGCTCGCCAGCGACGGAGGAGAAGCGGGCCAGCATCTCGGTCTGCTTGCCCGGCTGCAGGAACGCGGCACGGGTGAAGCGGGAGACGTCCTGCGTGACGGTGAAGGTACCGAAGGCGCCGCCGCCCTTGGCGTGCACGACCCGCTCCGGGACGCGCTCGCGGTTGAACTGGGCGAGCTTCTCGACCAGGTAGTGGTCGTGGAGCGCGAGGGGACCGTCGGCCCCGACGCCCATCGAGTGCTCGTCGCTCGAGACGGGTGCGCCGCTGTTGGTCGTGGTGGTCGGGGTGCCGGTCGGCGTGTTCTGGTCGGACACGGTTCCTCCTGGAGGTGGGACGTTGGTTCGGTCAGGGGTGCTCGGGTGGTTCGGGGTCCGGCGCGTCGTGCGGCCGGTGCGGTGGGCGGTCGCCGTCAGGCGGGCGTGGGGGCGCCGGGGGCCTGCGCGCTCGCGCCGGGCGCGTCTGGGTGATCGCGCTCCGCGTCGTCGTGTTCCGCGTCGTCGCGCTCTGCCGCTGCGCAGCGTTCGCAGATGCCCCAGTAGGTGACCTCGGCGGTGGTGACCGCGAAGCCGTGGGTCTCGGACGGTGTCAGGCAGGGCGAGTGGCCGACCGCACAGTCGACGTCCTCGATCGCGCCGCACAGGGTGCAGACGATGTGGTGGTGGTTGTCACCGGTGCGGCGCTCGTAGCGCGCGGGGCTGCCGGCCGGTTCGATGCGGCGGACGAGCCCGACGCCGGTCAGGGCGTTCAGCACGCCGTAGACGGCCTGGTGACTGGTGGTCGGCAGCTCCACGGCGAGCGCGGTGACGATGTCGTCCGCGGTGGCGTGCGGCATCGAGTCCGTCGCTCGGAGTACCGCGAGTCGCGGGGTCGTGACCCGGAGCCCCGAGGAACGGAGCAGATCGGCGTCGGCGTCCATGCTGAGCCTTTCTTTTGCAGGAATCAAGACAACGCGTTCACTGTACACGAGCTTCTGCTGCCGACCAGCGAGGACCCACATGCCGCTACCGGAATACGAAGTGTCACGATCCGGTCGCGATCAGCTGGGACGACACTGGACCGACCGTTCCGCACGCTAACGTCCGGACATGTCCACGAGCCAGGGTCTGCCTGAACAGGCGAACAGCACCGCGGACGTCCGGGGGATCATCGCGAAGCGGGACCTGGTCGTCGACCTCATCCGGACGGCCTGCGTCGTCCTCGTCGTCATCGTGCACGTCACGATGGTCGGCGTCGCTGCCGATGACCAGGGGGTGCGGGTCACGAGCCCGCTGCAGGAACTCCCCTGGTACGTCGCCGCGACCTGGGTCGGACAGGTGATGCCGCTGTTCTTCGTGGTCGGCGGGTTCGCGAGCGCCGTCGGCTGGCGCAGCACCGTCGCCCGTGGTGCGCCGAGCCCCGCCCGCGACTACCTGGCCACCCGCCTGGTGCGGCTGTTCCGGCCCGCGGTGCCGCTGTTCGTGTTCCTCGCGCTCGGGCTCGGGGTCGCCACGGCCGCGGGCACGCCGCCGGAGCTGCTGGCCGAGGTCGCGTTCGGCATCGGTTCGCCCCTCTGGTTCCTCGCCGCCTACGGCATCACCCAGTGCTGCGTCCCCGTGATGATGCGCCTGCACGAGCGAGCACCGTGGGCCACCCTCGCCGTGCTGCTCGTGCT
This sequence comes from Curtobacterium flaccumfaciens, assembly GCF_013359815.1. Classification (GTDB taxonomy): domain Bacteria; phylum Actinomycetota; class Actinomycetes; order Actinomycetales; family Microbacteriaceae; genus Curtobacterium; species Curtobacterium flaccumfaciens. The sequence goes on from NZ_JABMCF010000032.1 coordinate 107,454, forward strand.
CGCTGGGGCGGTCGACGCCGTCCGCCTGGCCACCGGTGTGGCCGAGGTCGGGCTGCTCAACCTCGGACCGGTGTGGCTCTTCGCGCAGCAGCTCGGCTTCCTCTGGGCCGACGGCTGGTTCGCTCGCCGCTCGAAGGTGCTCCTGCTCGGCATCGCCGTCGCCGCGTACGCCGTGCTCGTGCCGATGACCTCGGTGGGGCTCTGGGCACCCGACATGCTGCAGGACCTCAACCCGCCGATGCTCCCGCTGGCGTTCCTGGCGATCGCGCAGGCCTGCCTGGTCCAGCTCGTGCACGCGCCGCTCACCCGGCTGATGCGCACGCGGGCCGCCCTCGGGGCCGTGTTCGTCCTCGGCCGCGACGGCATGACCATCTACCTGTGGCACCTGCCGCTGTTCATCGCGCTGAACGGCGTCGCCCTGCTCGTCGGGGTGCCGTTCCCGGCACCGGGCTCCGGTCCGTGGTGGGCGTCGCGCATCGTCGCACTCGTGGTGGTGCTCGCCGTCGCGATCGGGGTGGCCCGGGCCCTGCGCTGGTTCGACCGGCCGCTCCCCCGGCTGCTGCCGTCGGCCGACCGTCCGTCGTGGCCGGTCGTCGCGGTCGCCGCCCTCTGCACGATCGGCCCGGCGTTCCTCGTGATGCAGCTGCACCTGTCGTTCGGCGTCGCGCTCGTCGGCGCCGTGGCCGTTCCGGTGGGCGTCTGGCTGCTGTCACGGACCGTCCCGGCACCCGGGGTCGACCGGATCTGAACCGGTTCTCACCGTCGCGGGGCCACGACGGACCCCCGGTGGCCGTCGGGCGGGCGGAGGATGGCTCCGGCGGCGCGAAGGACGAGTCCGCCTGATCCCCAGGAGGCTCCCCACGCCGTCGACACCCGAGTTCTGGAGCACCTGGCGGTTCGACCCCCTGGCGGCGGTGCTCCTCGTCGTCGCCGCGGTCGCCTACGGCCGGTGGGTCGTCGGCGCGGCTCGACGGGGTGCCCGCTGGCCGTGGTGGCGCACGCTCGCCTTCGCCACGGCGCTCGTGCTGTTCGGCGTCCTGCAGTTCGGCATCGTCGGTGTCGACGACGAGCGGTTGCGCTGGGCGTTCGTCCTGCGGGCCGCCCTGCTGTTCTTCGCGGTCCCCACCTTCGCCGCGCTCGGTGCGCCCGTCGCACTGCTCCGGATCGGAGGCCCGGCTCGCCTTGCGCAGGTCGCCGACGCGGTCATGGGGTCACGACCGGTGCGCCTGCTCGGCAACGCGATCGTCGCCCCGCTGGTCGCGCTCGCGCTGTTCGCCGTCCTGCTCACCCCGTTCTCGGCGGTGATCCGGGAGTCCCCCGCCTGGGCCGCCGTCATCACCGTGACCGTGCCGGCACTCGGGTTCGGCCTGCTCGCGCCGCTGTCCGAGGTCGGCGTGCTCGTCTCGTCGACGTTCGCCACGGCCGAGTTCCTGCTCGCGTTCGTCGAGCTCGTCGTCGACGCGGTGCCCGGCATCGTGCTGCGGATCACGAACCACGTGCTCGACGGGTCCCTCGTGCCCGTGGTCGGGCGGGCCTGGTACCCGTCGCCCCTGCAGGACCAGCACCTGGCGGGCGACCTGCTGTGGTTCATCGCCGAGGTGGCGGACATCCCAGTCCTCGTCGCCCTGTTCATCCGGTGGCAGCGGACCGACCGCCGCGAGGCCCGGGACGTCGACGCCCTGACCGACGAACAGATGGACGAGCTCACCCGAGCGCACCTGCAGCGCCGCAGTTGACGCTTCGTGAGCAGCAATGGTCGGGTGCCCGAAGGCGACCCGACCATTCCTGCTCACGAAGTGCGCTGGCGCCCTACTTCGACGGGGCCCCCGCGGGCTCGGCGTCGGGCTGCGTGGTGACCGAGCCGGTCTGCTGCCAGGCGACGGTCTGCTTCGGCTTCGCCAGGAACAGTGCGGCGACGATGGCCACGATCAGCACGATCGCCGGCAGGTAGAGCGACTCACCCATGGCCTTGGAGAACGGCTCGAGCAGGAAGCCCGGCAGCGCGCCGACCTGCTGCTCCGCGCCACCGGCCGTGGCCCCACCGGACGACGCCGGGAAGTTCGCGGTGATCCGGGCCTCCATCAGGGCGGCGATGCCGGCGGAACCGAGCACCGCACCGATCTGACGCGTGGTGTTGTAGACACCCGAGCCGGCACCGGCCAGCTTCGGCGGCAGGTTGCGCGTCGCCGAGACGGACAGCGGTCCCCACATGCAGGCGTTGGCGAGACCGAGGAGCGCGCTCGGCAGGAGCACCCAGCCCCACTCGGCACCGCTCGACAGCAGGGCGCCGAACCAGAACAGGCCGACCGAGAAGCAGGCGAGCCCGAACGAGGCGACCCAGCGCGGGTTCCAGCGGTTCAGGTTCTTGCCGACGATCGGCGCGAGCGCGGCGGACAGCACGGCCTGCGGCACGAGGAGCAGTGCGGCCTGGGTCGGCGAGAAGCGCAGGACGTCCTGGGCCCACAGCATGATCGGCAGCGCGAACGAGGCGATCGCGACACCGACGGCCGTGATGGCGACGTTGGCCAGCGTGAAGTTGCGGTCCTTGAACAGGCCGAGCGGCAGCAGCGGCTCGCCCTTCTGCACGCCCTGCCAGACGACGAAGCCGGCGAGCACCACGAGACCGACGATGATGAGCGACCACACCGAGATCGGGCCGGCGATGACGCCCCAGTCGTAGGTCTCGCCCTCCTGGATGCCGAAGACGAGCAGGAACAGGCCCGCTGCCGACAGGAAGATGCCGAGGTAGTCGAAGCGGTGTCCGTGCCGCTCGAACGACGGCACGAAGCGCTGCGCGAGCACGAAGGCCACGACACCGACGGGGACGTTCACGAAGAAGATCCACTCCCAGCCGAAGCCGTCGACCAGCAGGCCGCCGACGATCGGACCGACGAGCGACGCGACACCGGCGACGGCGCCCCAGAGACCCATGGCCGCGCCGCGGTTCTGCGGCGGGAAGATGCGCGTGATGACCGACATGGTCTGCGGGCTCATCATCGCGGCGCCGAGACCCTGCACGACGCGGGCGACGATCAGCACCTCGATCGAGCCGGCCAGGCCGCACCACAGGCTGGCGAGCGTGAAGACCACGAGGCCGATCTGGTACATGACCTTCGGGCCGAAGCGGTCACCGAGCCGGCCGGTGATGAGCAGCGGCACGGCGTAGGCGAGCAGGTAGGCGCTCGTCACCCAGATCACGGAGTTGATGTCCGCGTCGAGCTTCTGGGCGATGGTGGGGGTGGCGACCGACACGATGGTCGAGTCGACGAGGATCATGAAGAACCCGACGACGAGTGCCCACAGGGCAGGCCACGGCTTCTTCTCGGTCGTCCGCGGAGGCGTGACGGTGGTCATCGAGTGGTTTCCTTGCTGTTCGTGGTGGTGTCTGCGGACGCTACGGAGGCGTCCCAGGAGATGTGGCCGGCGGCGATCCGGTCGGCCGTGGCGGCGAGCCACTCGATCTGCGTCGTGAGCATGGCACGCACGTACGACACGTCGAGCCAGTACCGCTCGGGCAGGTCCTTCGCTCGGACGATCCCGAGGATCTCGTCCGCCTCGTCGCGCTGGGCCTGGAGTGCGGTGACCCGCGCACGGAGGGCGGACTCGGCCTCGTCGACCGACAGGTTCTCGATCTCGGCGACGGCCAGGTGGAAGACGGGGTACTCCTCGGCCGGTTCGGCGATCAGCCGGACGAGCCCCTCGTGCAGGGCCGTCCACCCGTCGTCCGTGATGGCGTAGGTGGTGCGTTCCGGACGGTTGCCCGCCCGGTCGGTCCCCACGACCTCGGCGAGGCCGAGCTCCACCAGGCGGCCGACCTGGTGGTACAGGGTGCCGGGCCGGACCTTGACGTTCCGGCCGTCCCGTCGGTGCGTCATCGTCTGGAACATCTCGTAGGGATGCGTCGGCCCCTCGGCCAGGAGCCCGAGCGCGGCGAACGCGAGTGGCGTGAGCGACGGCACACGTGCCTCCAGTCCGCTTGTTCGTTGTTGACTATTCGAAGTGGAATATACGCGTTGGAACAGACATGAACAACCGCACAGCAAGGGCCGGCCTGGAGGCCCGTGGCCGTCCCGGCGTGTCGCGCGCGCCCCGTAGACTGGTCGCGTCCCCCCACCCCTGAAGTGCTGGAGAGAACACGTGCCAACGATCGTCGTCGAGGTCATGCCCAAGGCCGAGATCCTCGACCCCCAGGGGAAGGCCGTGGGCAACGCCCTGGCCCGCCTCGGCAAGGCCGACCTGACCAACGTCCGCATCGGCAAGCGCTTCGAGGTGACCGTCGACGGCCCCGTCGACGACGCCAAGCTCGCCGAGGTCCGCGACATCGCAGCCGACGTCTTCTCGAACGCGGTCATCGAGGACGTCGTGTCCGTGACCGTCGAAGGCCAGTGACCCGGATGCGCATCGGCGTCATCACGTTCCCCGGCTCGCTCGACGACCGCGACGCCCAGCGCGCCGTCCGTCTCGCCGGTGCCGACCCCGTCGCCCTCTGGCACGGCGACCACGACCTGCAGGGCGTCGACGCCATCGTGCTGCCCGGTGGGTTCTCGTACGGCGACTACCTGCGTGCCGGCGCGATCGCCGCGAAGGCCCCGATCATGGCCGAGGTCATCGACGCTGCCGGCAAGGGCATGCCCGTGCTCGGCATCTGCAACGGGTTCCAGATGCTGGCCGAGGCCCGTCTGGTCCCCGGTGCACACACCCGCAACGCGCACCAGCAGTTCATCCGCCGCGACCAGAAGCTCCGCGTCGAGACCACCGCGACCGCCTGGACCTCCGGCTTCAGCGCCCAGCAGGAGATCACCATCCCGCTGAAGAACGCCGACGGCCGCTTCGTCGCGGACGCCGACACCATCAAGCGCATCGAGGACAACGGCCAGGTCGTGTTCCGCTACGTCGGCGTGAACCCGAACGGCTCCATCGACGACATCGCCGGCGTCTCGAACGAGCGCGGCAACGTCGTCGGCCTGATGCCGCACCCGGAGCACGCGACCGAGGCCGGCTTCGGCCCGGACACCCCCGCTGCGATGGCCTCGGGCACCGACGGCCTGACCTTCTTCACCTCCGTGATCGAGCACGCGCTCGTCAAGTGACAGGGAACAACGACACCGTGACGACACCCGTTCGCCCGAAGCCCGACACCGTGCAGGACGCGGCAGCCACCCCCGACAAGGAGCAGCCCTACGACGCGCTGGGCCTGAAGCCGGACGAGTACGCCCGCATCAAGGAGATCCTCGGACGCCGCCCCACCTCGGGCGAGCTGGCGATGTACTCGGTGATGTGGAGCGAGCACTGCTCCTACAAGTCCTCGAAGAACTACCTCCGTCAGTTCGGCAAGAAGGTCACGCCGGAGATGACGAAGAACCTGATGGTCGGCATGGGCGAGAACGCCGGTGTCGTCGACGTCGGCAACGGCTGGGCGGTGACCTTCAAGGTCGAGTCGCACAACCACCCGTCCTACGTCGAGCCGTACCAGGGCGCGGCCACCGGTGTCGGCGGCATCGTCCGCGACATCATCTCGATGGGCGCCCGCCCCGTCGCCGTGATGGACCAGCTCCGCTTCGGTGCGATCGACCACGAGGACACCGCACGCGTCGTGCACGGCGTCGTCGGTGGCATCTCGTTCTACGGCAACTGCCTCGGCCTGCCGAACATCGGCGGCGAGACCTACTTCGACCCGGTGTACCAGGGCAACCCGCTGGTCAACGCCCTCGCGGTCGGCGTCCTGCGCCACGAGGACCTGCACCTGGCGAACGCGTCCGGCGCCGGCAACAAGGTCGTCCTGTTCGGTGCCCGCACCGGTGGCGACGGCATCGGCGGCGCGTCGATCCTGGCGTCCGACACCTTCACCGAGGGTGGGCCGACCAAGCGTCCGGCCGTGCAGGTCGGTGACCCCTTCGCCGAGAAGGTCCTGATCGAGTGCTGCCTCGAGCTGTTCCAGAAGGACCTGGTCGAGGGCATCCAGGACCTCGGCGCCGCGGGCATCTCCTGCGCCACCTCGGAGCTCGCGAGCAACGGTGACGGCGGCATGCACATCTCGCTCGACGACGTCCTGCTCCGCGACCCCACGCTCACCGCCGAAGAGATCCTGATGTCGGAGAGCCAGGAGCGCATGATGGCGGTCGTCCGCCCCGACAAGCTCGACGAGTTCCTGGCCGTCGTCGGCAAGTGGGAGGTCGAGACCAGCGTGCTGGGCGAGGTCACCGGTACCGGCCGGCTCGTCATCGACTGGCAGGGCCAGGAGATCGTGAACGTCGACCCGCGCACCGTCGCCGTCGACGGCCCGGTCTACGACCGCCCGGTCGCCTACCCGACCTGGATCGACGCGCTGCAGGCCGACACCGCTGCCTCGCTCGACCGCCCGGCCGACGGCCCCGCGCTGAAGGCACAGTTCCTCAGCCTGCTCGGTTCGCCGAACCTGGCGTCGAAGAACTGGGTCACGAACCAGTACGACACCTACGTGCTCGGCAACACCGCACTGTCCTTCCCCGACGACGGCGGCATGATCCGCGTCGACGAGGAGACGGGCCTCGGTGTCGCCATCGCCACCGACGCGAACGGCCGCTACTGCCAGCTCGACCCGAAGCAGGGTGCACGTCTGGCCCTGGCCGAGGCCTACCGCAACGTCGCCGTCACCGGTGCCGTCCCCGCCGCCGTCACCGACTGCCTGAACTTCGGCTCCCCCGAGAACCCCGAGGTCATGTGGCAGTTCTCCGAGGCGGTCGAGGGCCTGGCCGACGGCTGCATGAAGCTCGGCATCCCGGTCACCGGCGGCAACGTGTCGTTCTACAACCAGACCGGCTCGACCCCCATCCACCCGACGCCCGTTGTCGGCGTGCTCGGGATCATCGACGACGTCGCCAAGCGCGTCCCGTCCGGGTGGCAGGACGACGGCCACAACATCTACCTGCTCGGCACCACGAGCCTCGAGCTCGACGGCTCCGCGTGGGCCGGCACCGTGCACGGGCACCTGGGCGGGCGTCCGCCGGCGGTCGACCTCGAGCGCGAGAAGGCCCTCGCCGAGCTGCTGTACGCGGCGTCCGGTGAGCAGCTGCTCACCAGCGCGCACGACCTGGCGGACGGCGGCCTCGGCCAGTCGCTCGCCGAGTCCGTGCTCCGCTTCGGCATCGGCGCCCGCGTGGTCCTCGACGAGCTCGAGACCCGCGACGGCATCGACACCGCGACCGCGCTGTTCTCCGAGTCGACCGGTCGCGTCATCGTGACCGTCCGCCGCGAGGACGACGTGCGGTTCCAGGGCATGTGCGACGGCCGGGGCTTCCCGGTGCTGCGCATCGGCGTGACCGACGCGACGTCGAGCACGCTCGAGGTCCAGGGCGCGTTCGAGGCCACGGTCGACGAGCTGCGCGGCACCCACGCCGCGACGCTGCCGGCCCGCTTCGGCGACGTGATCGTCGAGGACGTCACCGAGGGGTACGTCGGCCGCGGGCCGCTCGACTCCGACGGTGCCTTCTCGCCGCGCACCGACGCCTAGGCCCGGGTCGCGGATGCCGATCGTCACCCTGCCCTTCGCCGAGCTCGTCGACCGGTTCGGCCCCGTGCCGGACGGCATCGAGCTGGACGTCTGGGACGTCGAGTCGCCGTACGGTCGCCCGGACGACGTCGCGATCACGTTCCTGCCGTTCTACTTCGAGGGGCGGCACCGCTGGCAGTTCGTGCACGACCTGCCCGAGCTCCAGCTCCTGCAGCTGCCGAGCGCCGGGTACGAGCACGCCGTCCCGCACGTGCCCGGTCACGCGCAGCTGGCGAACGGTCGCGGCATCCACGACGACGAGACCGCCGAGCTCGCGGTCGGCCTCGCGCTGACGTCGCTCCGTGAGATCTCGGCGTTCCAGGTCGACCGTGCCAACGGCGTCTGGGACGCCCGCGAGACCCGATCGCTCGCCGACCGCCGGGTGACCGTCGTCGGCTACGGGGCGATCGGGTCCGCGATCGCCACCCGGTTCGAGGCGTTCCGCACCGAGGTGACGGTGGTCGCCCGGACCGCTCGTGAGCAGGACGGCCGGCACGTGCACGCGTTCGGCGAGCTGCCCGAGCTGGCTCCGACGACCGACGTCCTCGTGCTCATCGCGCCGCTCACCGCCGAGACCGAACGCCTGGTCGACGCGGACCTGCTCGCGGCGCTGCCGGACGGTGCCCTCGTGGTGAACGTGGCGCGCGGCAAGGTCGTGGACACCGACGCCCTGGTCGCCGAGCTGCGGTCGGAGCGGCTGTTCGCGGCCCTCGACGTCACCGACCCGGAGCCCCTGCCCGCCGGACACCCGCTCTGGACGACGCCGAACACCGTGCTCACCCCGCACGTCGGCGGCAACACCGACCTGAGCGTGCCGCGGTCGATCGAGCTGATGCGCAAGCAGGTCGCCGCACTGGCCGAGGGTCGCCCGTTCGAGAACCTGATCGAGTTCTAGCCGGCTGGTCCCGACGTCAGAGCGGGACGATGCAGGTCGGCGTGCCGACCGGGATCTGCGCGACGGCTTCGCCGGGCACGCCCTCGGCGTCGAGCGGCAGCACGGCGACGGCGTCGGACATCTGGTTCGCCACCAGGACGAACCCGGGCACCCGCGCGAAGTGCCGCGGCCAGACCCCACCGCAGGGCACCGAACCGACGACGGCGAGCCCGCCGTCACGTGCGTCGAGCACCACGAGCAGGTCCCGCCCGCGCACCGCCACGTACGCGCGGCCGGCCTCGTCGACCTCGATGTGGCTGAGCAGCGACTCCCCCACGGCACCGTCGAAGGTGGGCACGGCAGCGATCGTCACGAACGACCCGGAGTCGTCGCGGCGCAGGCGGTGCACACGCCCGTCGAGTTCGCCGGCGACGAGCAGGTCACCGTCGATCCAGGCCATGTGCCTCGGGCCGGCGCCGGGTGTCACATGGTGCACGCGGAGCGCCTCGATGTCGGGGACCCCGTCGGCCGAGACCGTGACGCGGAACTCGTGCAGGGCATCGCCGCCGAGGTCGGCGACGAGCACCGTGCCGTCCGGGGTGGCGATCGACTGGTGGGCGTGCGGGCCGTCCTGGCGGTCGTCGTCAGGACCCGTGGCGTCGGGCAGCACGGCGACCGCGACGGCCTCGGCCGGCACCGAACGCTGGTCGGCGTCCCCGTGCAGCACCACGCCGTCGCTGGCGGTCACCGACGCCGCGTGTGACTCGGCCGGCGCGAGGGAGATCGCCGTGACCGTGCCCGAGACGTAGTTCGTGACGACGAGCGCGCCCGAGGGGTCGACCCGCAGGTGGCACGGGGCGTCCCCACCGGCGGGGGCGTCCCACAGGTGCTCGAGTGCGCCGCCCTGCAGCCGGAAGGCCGACACGGCGCCGTCGTTCGTCTCGGAGACCGCGTAGACCCGGTCACCCGAGACGGCGAGGAACGAGGGGTCGTCGAGCACCGCGACGGTCCGGGGTGCCGGAACGGCTCCGACCGGTCCGGCGTCGACCAGCGAGATGCCCGTGGCGTTGCCGCCACCGGTCGCCGTGTACGACCCGATGAGCAGCGACGGCAGCTCGGCGCTCATTCGTCGCGGCCCGCGATGCGCTCGTGGTGGTGGATGACCTCGGCGACGATGAAGTTGAGGAACTTCTCGGCGAAGGCGGGGTCGAGGTGGGAGTCGGCGGCGAGCGACCGGAGCCGTGCGACCTGGATCCGTTCGCGGTCCGGGTCGGCGGCCGGCATGCCCGACTCGGCCTTCAGGTGCCCCACGCGCTGCGTGTACTTGAAGCGCTCCGCGAGCATGTGGATCACGGCGGCGTCGATGTTGTCGATGCTCTGCCGGATGCTCCGCAGTTCGGCGACGGCGCTCGCGTCGGCCTCGGACAGGGTGACGTCGTCGTTCATGGTCCGAGCCTACTGGCGGACGTGCAGCGGAACCCGGCCCGCTGCTGCGAGAATGTGCACATGTCGGTCCTGCTGGTGATCTCGGGCGTCTGTGCGGTCCTCGCGGGCCTCATCCACGTGTACATCTTCTTCCTCGAATCGGTCATCTGGACCAGTCCGCAAGCGCGCCGGATCTTCGGCATCGCTTCCGAGACCGAAGCCGTGGCGACCCGCTCGCTCGCCTTCAACCAGGGCTTCTACAACCTGTTCCTGGCGATCGGGGCGATCCTCGGCGTCGTGCTCGTGCTGGCCGGCAACACCGTGAGCGGCTGGACCCTCGTGGTGTTCTCGACGGCGAGCATGCTCGGTGCCGCGGTGATCCTGGTCGGCTCGGGCCGCAAGTACGTCAACTCCGCCTTCAAGCAGGGCACGCTCCCGCTGATCGCGCTGCTCTTCGCGCTGCTGGGCTCGACCGTCGGCGTCTAGCCCAGCTCCCCCTCCCCCGAACTGCGAAAGCGACAGGGTGCAACCGAACATCGGTGGCACCCTGTCGCTTTCGCGTTGCTGACCAGCGGAGCCGGCCAGCAGCGACGACCAGCCCTAGCCGAGCTTCTCCTCGAACTGCGCCGGCAGCTTGTCGAGCGCCCACTCGATCGCAGCCGTGGTGCCCATCGAGAAGGCGGACGACACGTCCTTGTCGTCGAAGACGATCGAGTGCCCGGCCTCGACCGACGGCACCTTCTGGAACAGCTTGTTCGACGAGGCCTCCGACGCGTCGACGTAGATCGGCAGGATCAGCGTCAGGTCGGCGTCGAGCAGGTCGAGGTTCTCGTCGGACAGGTGCACGGAGAACTCCTTGCCGGCCTGCTCGTCGATGGCCTTCGGGATCTCGAAGCCGAGGTTCCGCATGAAGGTCGAACGGCTGTCGGTGGAGGCGTACGCCCCGAAGCCCTCGGAGCTGTAGGCACCGACGACGGCCGTCTTGCCCTCGAAGTCCGGGTGCGCCTTGCGTGCTGCGGCGTAGGCGTCGTCGAGGCCGGAGAGCAGCTTCTTGCCCTCGGACTCCTTGCCCAGCGCCTTCGCGATCATGGTCGTCTGCTGCTCGGTCGACGCGAGGTAGTTCGCGCCGCCCTTCGGGATCGCCACGGTCGGCGCGATCGCGGAGAGCTTGTCGTACCGCTCCTTGTCGCCCGAGGACTTCACGTCGAGGATCACGTCGGGGTTCAGCTTGAGGATGTCCTCGTAGCTCGGCTCGAGCGTCTGGATGATCTTCGGGGACTTGTCGTACGCACCCTTGAGCCACGGACCGACACCGTCGCCGCCGAACGCGAGCCAGTCGCTCGCACCGACCGGCTGCACACCGAGCTCGAGCGCGGTCTCGGCGTCGCCCCACCCGAGCGCGACGACGCGCTTCGGTGCCGACTCGATGGTGGTGGTGCCGAGGCCGGTCGTGATCGAGACCGGGAACGCGGCATCGGACGACCCCGACGACGCCGAGTCGGTCGAGGAGCCGGAGCCGGACGCGCAGCCGGCGAGGACGAGGGACGCTGCGACGACGGCGCCGGCTGCGGCGAGCACGCGTCGGAGACGCAAGGGAGAACGGTTCACGAAGGGTAGCCTAACCTAACGGGGTGCGCAGGAACACGGCTGGCTAGGCTGGGTGACCGTGGCGTTCACCGATCCAGGCCGCACGCACCTCGCGGTGCTCGGCTCCCCCATCGCACACTCGCTCTCGCCCACGCTCCACGCTGCGGCCTACGATGCGCTCGACCTGCCCTTCACGTACGGGAGGCACGAGGTCGCGTCCGGCGAGCTCGCCGCGTTCGTCGCGGGGCTGGGTCCGGAATGGCGTGGGCTGAGCCTCACGATGCCGCTCAAGCGTGAGGTGCTGCCGCTGCTCGACCGCACCACCCCGCTCGTCGACGAGCTCGGGGTCGCCAACACCGTCGCGTTCCGCCACGAGGGCTCCACGATCGTCCGAGCCGGCGCGAACACCGACGTGCAGGGGCTCGTCCGCCCGGTCGAGGCGCTCGGACACCTTCCCGGCGAGGCCACGATCCTGGGCGGCGGAGCCACCGCGGCGAGCGCCCTGACCGCCGCCGTCCGGCTCGGGGCATCGCTCGTCCGGGTGTTCGTCCGCGACACCGCGAAGACGCACGCGCTGGTCGACCTGGCCGTCCGGCTCGGGGTGACGCTCGAGGTCCACCCGTTGGCCGAACTCGCCGGCACCCACCACGGGTTCGTCCTCTCGACGCTGCCGGGCGGTGCCGCGGATCCGCTCGAGTTCCGTCCGTCGGGGCCGGACGCCGTGCTGTTCGACGTCGCCTACGAACCGTGGCCCACCGTGGTCGCCAGCCGGTGGACCGAGGCCGGGGGCCGCGTGCTGAACGGCCTCGACATGCTCACCGAGCAGGCGATCGGGCAGATCCGGTTCTTCCTGACCGGTGACGAGGACGAGATGCTCCCCGACGAGGCCGGGGTCCGCCGGGCGATGCGCACCGCGGTCGACCTGCCCGCCGTCATCGGCTGCTAGGAGCCACGGACGACGGAGACGGAGACGGAGACGGAGACGGAGACGGAGACGGTCAGGCGACCACGCCGTCCACGTAGAACCATCGTCCCTGCTCGCGGACGAAGTCGCTCGTCTCCTCGAGCATGCCGCGCTCGTCGTCGGAACGCCACCACGCGCGGAACGTGACGGTGCCGTGGGAGTCGAACGGGCCTCCCGAGGTGGTCGCCAGCACGTCCAGCCGGGTCCAGCGCTGGGTCGGGTCCAACTCGAGACCCGCGGGGCGGGTGCGCGGGTGCCAGGTGAGCAGCAGGTACTCCGGCAGGCCCAGCGCGAAGGCGCTGAAGCGGGAGCGCATGAGCCGTTCCGCGGTCGGCGCCACGGCCCCGGCGTGCAGGGGGCCGCAGCACTCGCCGTAGGGGTTGCCGCTCAGGCAGGGGCAGCGCGTCGTGTCGGTGACCACCGGCCGAACGCTAGTCGACGATGGACAGCGTGACGGTGATGTTGCCGCGGGTCGCGTTCGAGTACGGGCAGATCTCGTGCGCACGCTCGGCCAGGCGCTGCCGCTGCTCTTGCGGGGCGTTCGGGGCGTAGACGTCGAGCTCCACGGCGAGGCCGAAGGCGCCGTCGCCGGTGCCGCCGATGCCGACCTCGGCGGAGACCTCGGCTCCGGTGGTGTCGACCTCGAGCTCCTTGCCGGCGGCGTGCAGGGCACCGAGGAAGCACGCGGCGTACCCGGCGGCGAACAGCTGCTCGGGGTTGGTGCCCTCGCCGCTGCCGCCCATCTCCTTGGGCGGGCGGGTGTCGAGGTCGAGCCGGTCGTCCTCGCTGCGGACGTGTCCGTCGCGGCCGCCTCCGGTGGCGTGGGCAGCGGCGGTGTAGACGATGTCGAGACTCATGGTCCGAGGTCACCGTGCTCGCCTGGACGAATCCTGAGCGGCAGCACCACGTCGCGGGTGCGGCCGCTCCGGGCGCGCAGCGCTCGGGCGCGTCCGGGTCGGGGCGGGGCGCGGTGCGGGTGCGGACGCGTCGCTTGGTGAGCAGAAGATGTCGAGTCCCCCGCCCGCACCCGACATCTTCTGCTCACGAACGCGAGCGCGCGGGCACCCCGCACCACCACCGGGTAGACATGATGAGTGTTCAAGATCGGGTGGCAGGTGTTCCGGGAGCGGTTCCCCGCACTCATCGGGCCGCAGTACCGCCGTCGTGTCGTGGTCGTCGCCACCGTCGTCACGGTGGTCGCGTTCATCGGGTTCCAGGGGCTGGCGCTGCTCGTCGACGACGGTTCGGTCCCCCTCGCGGTGTGGCTGGTCGCATCGGCGCTGTTCGCGGCCGGGGTCGGTGGCATCGTTTCGTGCTTCGTCCCGATCGGCCCGAAGGGGTGGGCGGTCCCGCCGATCCCCGGCATCGGATGGCGCACACAGGAGGCCGTCGCCCGGTACTACCGCCGCAATCCGCCTCCGGTCGAGCCGGAACACCGCGACGCCGTCCTCGACCGCATGCCCGAGACCCGCGACCTGATCGTCCGCGGCGCGTTCCGGGGCTTCCTGATGCTCGGCGGCTGGGCCCTGGCACTCGTCGGGACCGTGGTGGTCAACGTCGCCACCGTGCCGGCCGGCGACGGGCTCGTCGGGCTGTCCGCCTTCTGGTTCGTCGTGCCCCTGAGCGGCGCCGTCACCGCGATCGGAGGACTGCGCACCCTCGGCCGCCAGGAGCAGCTCCGCATCGAGGCCGGAGCGCTCCCGCCGGTCCCTCCGCCCCTGCCACCGCGCGGCCGTCCCGGCGCACGGAGCGGCAGCAAGCTCGCCCTGCCGGAGGAGTGACCCGTGTTCACGCTCGGCTGGCAGGTCTTCCGCCGGCACGTCACGGACGTGCTGGATCCGGCACGCGTCCGTCGTGCGGCCCTGTGGTCCGGCATCGCGGCGGTCGTCGCGCTGGTCGGCATGGCCGTCCTGGAGGCCCGGGTCGACTGGACGGGGACCACTCCGGTCCGCAGCGTGGTCGCGATGGTGCTGCTGGCGCTCGGCGTCGGACTGCTCACCTTCGCGTGCATCCCGACGTGGCAGCCGCCGGACCCCTCGACGACGATCAACGGTCGGCAGGTGCGGCCCTCGTGGCAGCTCGCCGCCCGGGGAGCCACGCAGCTGTACGTGCAGCGTCGGCCGGTGCCGGTCCTGCCGGAACACCGCGACATCGTCCTCACCGACACCGTCCTGCTGCGGCGGGGACTGATCGGCACGCTCGCCCGGACGGCTCCCCTGGCCACCGCCGGAGCGAACGCCCTCGTGGGCGGCTTCGTCCTCGGCGAAGTGCCCCAGTACACATTGCTCTGGGTCGGGTTGTGGGCGCTGCAGTTCACCGAGCACATCACCCACCTCGGCCGCTCCGAACGAGCCCGGCTGGCCGCCGAGTCCCTCGACCCGATCCCGGAGACGCCCGCACCCGAGACGCCCGCCCGCCCCACTTCGTGAGCAGAAGCGGTCGAGTCGCCGTCGGGCACTCGACCATTCCTGCTCACGAAGCGTGAACGGCGCACCCCGACGCGCACCACTGTCGGCGGCGACGGGCACACTGGGCGCATGTGTGGAAGGTTCGTCGTCTCCGACACCACGGCCGATCTGTTGCCCGAGCTCATGGGCGAGCTCGCCGCCCGGACCGAGCACGTCGACGAGGACACCGGCGAGGTGCACCCCGGCCTCGCCCCGAGCTGGAACGTCGCCCCGACCGACCCCGTGTACGCCGTCCGCCAGCGGCACGGCGAACGCGAGCTGCCGCAGATCAGCTGGGGCTTCGTGCCGAGCTGGGCGAAGGACTTCCAGAAGCAGCGCCCGAAGCCGATCAACGCCCGCATCGAGACAGTCGCGACGAGCGGCATGTTCAAGCGGGCCTTCGCCACGAACCGCTGCATCGTCCCGGCGCAGGGGTACTACGAGTGGGTCGTGCGCGAGGACGGCAAGGAACCCCACTTCGTGCACGAACCCGGCGGCGCCCTGGCGATGGCCGGCGTCGTGAGCGCCTGGCCCGACCCGACGAAGCCCGAGGGCGACCCGGACAAGTGGCGGCTGTCGCTCGCGATCATCACCCGTGACGCCCACGTCGCCCCGGGCGAGGTCCACGACCGGATGCCCGCGTTCCTGACGCCCGACGGCTACGACGACTGGCTCGGCGGCGACCTCCGGTCAGACGACCTGCTGTCCCTGCTCGACCACGAGTCGCTGGCGGTGGCCGCGGGCCTGGAGCAGTACGAGGTCTCCCGCACGGTGAACAGCGTGCGGAACGACGGACCGCAGCTCATCGCGCCCGTCGCGTAGGCGGTCGCGCCCCGCGCACAGACAGGAGGCCCGGATCGCCGCAGCGGGTCTGCTGCGGTGATCCGGGCCTCCAGTCCGGTGCCCTGTTACGGACGTGCGCTGCGGCGGATGCCCGGCGCGACGCGGACCGCGATCCGTCGTCGGGTCACCAGGAGCACGCCCGCCAGCATGAGCGCGAGTGCCGCGAGCCCGAGGCCGACCAGCCCGGTCACGCCCGTGAAGGCGAGCTCGGTGCCGTGGACGATCGCGGCGAGCCCGGTCGGGAACCGGACCGTGACGGTCGCGCTGACCGTCTGTCCCGCGCTGTCGGTGACCTCGTAACCGACGAAGGTGGTTCCGGTGAAGCCTTCCTGCGGGGTGAAGACGACCCGGCCGTCGCGGATGGTCCACGTGCCCTGGTCGGCGACGACCACGCGGTCGGTCGGTGTGCCGGACTCCGGGTGGAGCAGGCGCAGCGTGCCCGGCTCGAACGTGGCGCCGCCGGAGGCGGAGTCGTTGTCGAGCGGGTCCACGACGACCCGGTGTCCGACGATCCCGGTGGCGGAGTCGTCGGTGGCGACCGCCGCGGCGACCACGGTCATGGTCGCGGTGGCGGTGGCCGTCTGCCCCGAGGCGTCCGTCACCGTGTAGGTGAAGGTGTCCGTGCCGGTGAAGCCGGCGGCCGGCGTGTAGACGTACGCGCCGTTCCGCTGGATCGTCACGGTGCCGTGGGCGGGCTTCCGGGCCGGGGCGGCGGTGAGGCCGGTGCCCTGGTCGTCGGCGAGCAGGCCATGGCGGGCGTCACGGGTGACGGGCGTGCCGGACACGGTGCGCCCGGAGTCGTCCGCAGCGGCGATGCCGACCGTGATCGTGACGGTGGCGTCGGCCTGCTGCTCCATCGAGTCCTGCGCACGGTACGTGACGGTGTCGGTGCCCGAGAAGCCCTTCGCCGGGGTGTAGACGAACGTGCCGTCGGCGGCGATGGAGGCCGTGCCGTGACGGGCCTGACCCACCGCGACGACCGTCAGAGCGTCACCGTGGTCGTTGCCGAGCACGCCGTGGCCGGCGACCCGGACCGTCTTGCCGGCCGTGGTCGTGGCCTTGTCGTCCTTCGCGGCGGGGGCGACGTCGATGATGACGCGCGCGAACGCCGCGGTGCCGTCGGCGTCGTTGGCCGAGTACGTGAACCAGTCACGGCCGGACCAGTTCGACGTGGGCGTGTAGACGTACGAGCCGTCCTTCTCGAGCGACAGTGTGCCGTTGAACGGCTTCGTCTCCATGGCGGCCCAGAGCCCACGACCGGAGTCGCCGACCAGCACGCCCTTGTCGGCGGCCATGCGCATGCTGCGGTTCGTCGACATGGTGTGCCAGTGGTCGACCGCGGCGACGCCGACGACGACCGTGACCGTCGCGGTCGAGGTCCGTCCGGCGCCGTCGGTCACCGTGTACTCGAACGTGTCCGCGCCGGAGAAGCCCTTCGCCGGGGTGTAGACGAGCGAGCCGGGCTCGGTGCCCTCGGTCACGGTGCCGTGCTCGGCGCGGCCGTGCGCCGTGACGGCGAGGCCGGTGCCGCGGTCGTTGCCGGTCAGGGTCGCGCCGCTGATCGGCAGCGCGGTGTTCGCCGCGGTGCGCAGGGCGTCGGCGACCGCGGTCGGCGTGACGGTCACGGTGACGGTCGCCGTCGCGGTGCCGCCGGTCGGGTCGGTCACCGTGTAGGTGAACGTGTCCGTGCCGGAGAACCCGTCGGCGGGCGTGTACGTGACCGAGCTGGCACCGGTCGGGCCGGTTGCGCCGCCGCCGGTTCCGCCGTCCGTCGTGCTGCCCGTGATCGTCGCGGTGCCGTGGCCGGGCTTCGAGACCGCGGTGACGGCGAGCTTCGTGCCCGAGTCGTTGCCGGTGACGGCGACGTCGACCGGGGTCGCGGCGCTCGTCGTCGCGGTGTCCGCGGCGGCCTTCGGGGCGACGACGATCGTCACGGTGCCCGTGGTCGTCCCGCCGGAGCCGTCGGTGACCGTGTAGTCGAACTCGTCCGGGCCGGAGTAGCCCGGCTCGGGCTTGTACGTGTACGAGCCGTCCTCGTCGACCGTCACGTCACCGTGCGAGGGCTTCGTGTGGTCGGTGACCGCCAGGTCGGTGCCCTTCGCACCGTCGAGCAGTCCGGTGCCGGCCGGCACGGTGGTGGTGGCGTCGGCCTCGGCCGAGGTCGACCCGCCACCGGCGACCGGGGTGACGGTGACCGTCACGGTGCCGGTGTTCGTGGTGCCCGACGGGTCCGTCACCGTGTAGGTGACGGTGTCCGTGCCGGAGAAGCCGTCGTTCGGCGTGTACGTGATCGTGCCGTCGTCGTTGCGGGTCGCGGTGCCGTTCTTCCCGTCCGTGACGGACACGACCGTCAGGCCCGTGCCGTGGTCGTTGCCCGTCAGGGCGCCGGAGGTGACGGTGGTGCTGCCGCCCGCCGCGACCGTGACGGTGTCGGGCTCCGTGCCGGGGCGGACCGTGACCGTCACGGTGCCGGTGGTGGTGCGGCCGGCGGGGTCCGTCGCCGTGTAGGTGAAGGTGTCCGTGCCCGAGAAGCCGTCCTTCGGCGTGTACGTGTACGAGCCGTTCGCGGCGAGCTCGACCGTGCCGTGTGCGGGCTGCTGGTCGACAGCCGCGGTCAGGCCGGTGCCCCGGTCGTTCGCGAGCACGCCGTCGGCCTTCGCGACGGTCAGCGTCGAGCCGGCCGTGGCGGTGGCGGTGTCGGCCGTGGCGCGCGGGCCGACGACGACCGTGACCGTGCCGGTCGTGGAGCGGCCTGCTCCGTCGACCACCGTGTAGGTGAAGGTGTCCGTGCCCGAGAAGCCGTCGGCCGGGGTGTAGACGACGCGGCCGGTGGCACGGTCGAGCGTGACGGTGCCGCGGGCGGCGCCGGTCTCGCCGGTGCCGGTGCCGGCACCGGTGCCAGTGCCGCTGCCGCCGCCCGCGGCCCCGCCTGCGGTCACGTCGGTCACGGTCAGCCCCGTGCCCCGGTCGTTGCCGGTCAGGGTGGCGGCGTCGATGGTCAGCGCCTCGTCGGCCCGGGTCGACACCGTGTCGGCCGTGGCGACGGGCCGCACGGTGATCGTGACGGTCGCCGCACCGGTGGTGACACCGCTGCCGTCGGTCACCGTGTAGGTGAACGAGTCGTTGCCGGACGCGCCGGCGGTCGGCGTGTACTCGACCGAGCCGTCCTCTGCGACGACGGCCGTGCCGTGGGACGGGCCGGCGACGATCGTGGTCTCGAGGTCCGAGCCACGGTCGTTCGCCTGCACGTCGATCGTCACCGGGGTGCCGGCGTCCGTCGACGCGGTGTCGGCACCGATGGTCGGGTTGACCGTGATGATGACGGTCGCGGTGCTCGGCGAACCGGAGCCGTCGACTGCCGTGTACGTGAACGCGTCGGGGCCGGAGTAGCCCTCGGCCGGCTTGTACGTGAAGGTGCCGGTGGCCTTGTCGAGCGTCAGCGCACCGTGCGAGGGGGACGTGTTCGACGCCACGGTGAGCCCGGTGCCGGAGTCGTTGCCGAGCACGCCGGTCGCCCTGGTGCCGGCGGTGGCGGTGCCGCCCGCGGCGACCTTGACGGTGTCGTCCTGTGCCGCAGGGGCGACCTGCACGGTCACCGTGACGGTGTCGGTCCCGCCGCTGCCGTCGGTCACGGTGTACGTGAAGGAGTCGGTGCCGGAGAACCCGGCTGCCGGGGTGTACGAGTACGAGCCGTCCGGACGCACCGTCGCCGAGCCGTGGACGGGGGCGCTGCTGCCGGTGACCGTCAGGCCGGCGCCCAGGTCGTTGTCGAGCACGTTGCCGGTCGTCGTCGACCCGGCCGTCGCGGTGGCGGCGTCTGCCGTCGCCGAGGGCAGCACGGTGAGTCGCACCGTCGCGGTGACGGTCGCGCCGGAGCCGTCCTTCGCGGTGTACGTGAACGAGTCCGGGCCGGAGTACCCCTTGTCAGCGCCGTAGGAGAACGACCCGTCGGCGGCGATCTTCACCAGACCGTGCGACGGCTGACCATGACCCGTGAGGGTCAGGTCCGACCCGCGGTCGTTCGTCAGGACGCCGTCCGCGGCGTTCGCCGTGAGCACGGTGCCCGCGTGCACGCTGTACGCGTCGTCGGAGCCCTTCGGTGCGACGGTGACGGTCACGGTGCTGGTCGAGGTCAGCCCGGACGAGTCCTTCGCCGTGTACTGGAACGTGTCCGAGCCGGAGAACCCGCCGGCCGGGGTGTACGTGTACGAGCCGTCGGCCGCGACCGTGGCGGTGCCGTGGGCCGGCGTCGTGTTCGAGACCACGGACAGGCCGGTCCCCTGGTCGTTCGCGAGCACGCCCGAGGATGCGGACACCGACAGCGCCGTGCCGGTGGGGGTCGTGGCGGTGTCGCTGCTGGTGGTGACGTGCGTGGCCTGCAGCGTGTTCGTGAAGGTGACCAGGACGTCCGTGCCGTCCGCGGTGGTGGCTGCCGGGAACGTGAAGGTCCCCGTGGTGCCGGTGCCGCTGGCGACGGTCGTGCCGGTCGTCTGGTCGACCGCCTTCCACGTGGTGTCGTAGTTCGCCAGGTCGGTCGTGCCCGCGGCGGTCTGCTTGACCGTGTAGTCCTTGTTCGGCGTCGTCAGGACGGCGCCGGCCTTCTGCGCCTGCACGCCGGTGGCGGATCCGCTGGTCGTGCCGGCGCTGCCCGGCTTGGTGGTGTCGATGCCGCCGCCGCTGATGGCCAGGGCGAACTGGTCGCCGCTGTTCCAGCGCTGGTCGACACTCGCTGCGCCGGTCACGGTGTCGGCGTAGTTGCAGCTCGCCAGGTCGGACGCGGCGAAGTCGCCGGCGATCCGGAAGTTGCGGACCTCCTTGCCCGAGGTCGGGTCGAGCTGGTAGATCGTCGTGACGGTGCTGTTCGTCGGGGTGTTGGAGACGTAGAGGTAGCCGTCGGACGAGAACGCGATGCCGGGGCTGTTCGTGCCGGCGGGCAGGGTGGCGATCGCGCTGGTGGTCATCGCGGTCGTGCCCGAGGCCGTGGGGACGGCGTCCGTGTTCACCCGGTACACGGTGTCCGCCGCGACGACGAAGAACAGGCCGCGCGAGCTGAACGCGAAGTCGCCGTTGCCGTCCTTCAGGCCGCTGATCTTGCCGACCTGTCCGAGGTACTTGCCCGTCGACGGGTCGTACGCTCCGAGCCACCCGGCGTTGTCGCCGTAGTAGTAGATGCCCGTCACCGGGTTCACAGCGCCCCGGATCACCGAGCGGACGGACTCCGTCGCGACCGGGTCCGACGCGACGCCGGTCTTCGGGTCGAACTGTCGCAGCGTCGCCGTCTTGTTGTTCGACGCCGCGAACATCGAGACGCCCTCACGCGAGATGCCGAGACCGTTGTTCGCGCCGGTGCCGAGGTTCGTGACGTCGGCGGTCGTGCCCCGCGATGCTCCCGTGCTGATGTCGACGGCGACGACCTTGCCGGTGCCGTCGATCGCGTACAGCGTCTCCTGCGGGGTGCAGACCATGGCGCCGTCCTTCGTGGCGCTGACGGCCGAGGCCGGCGCGGCCGCGACGACCGCCGAAGTGGCGGTCAGCCCGGTGCCCACCAGGAGTGCGGCTCCGAGCACGGCGACGGCGCGCAGGCCGGGTCGGCGGTTGGCACGGGTGCCGGCAGGACGGTCGGGACCGTCGGTGGGCACAGCGGTGCCCGGGTTCGTACGCTGCATGATCACTTTCGGGTCGAGACGATGCGGGCACCGAGACCGACCGGAGGATCAGGGAGAACGGTCGTTGGCGCCAGGTTGATCCTGGCAGTTCCTCGTGTTCGGGTGGGGACAATCGGGGTCCCCAATAGGGGGGACCACTCGTTCAGGGGCCACGCCGCGGCCCGGCACGTCACGCCGCACCCCGGCACGCCACGGCCCGTCAGCGCCCGCCGTCGCGACCCGTTCGCGCCCCGGCACACGGAAGAACCCCCGCCGGCAGGCCGGCGGGGGTTCGAGGATCAGCGAGCGATCAGCAGTGGATCACGCGGTCGGACGGATCACGTCCGGCAGCAGCACGTGCAGGCGCTCGGACAGACGCGCCTTCGCTTCGTCGAGGGACCGGAAGTCCCCGACGTACTCACCGAAGGTGTCGGAGACGAAGAAGTGGGTGCCCTGGCGGTCGACGGTGCCGCCGTAGTAGCCGCCGTAGTTCGCGACCCACAGACCGGTGTCGGCCTGGGCCCACGAGATGCGGACGGGGGCTGCCTGCACGGGAGCCACGACCTGGGCCTCGATCTCGGCGATGACCTCGATCGTCTGGGTGTCCAGGGTCACCTCGGCCTGCTGGCGGTGGGCGACGGTCGTGCTCATGGTGCTGCTCCTTCGTGCTGTCCTGCGTACTGGGTGGTGCCGGTGGTTCCGGGTGGTGCGGGCGTCGCGATCGACGCCGGTGGAGCTGGTGTCCGTCGTCGTCACTCGACCGGCCGGATGACCGGCGGGAGCATGACGTGCAGCTGGTCCTCGAGCTTGGTCTGTGCCTCTTCGAGGGAGGAGAACTCGCCCACGACGAGCCCGAAGGTGTCGGAGGCCACGTAGCGGTCGTCGCGCTTGTCGACGCTGCCGCCGAAGTACCCGCCGTAGCCGGCGATCCACTCGCCCTGGTCTTCCTGCACCCAGGTGACCTTGGCGCGCTTGGGGCGCGAGGAGAGCGCTGCATCGGCCTCGAGGATCGCGATGGTGTCCACGGTGTCGGTGTCGAGGGTGACCTCGGCCTGCGTCGCGTTGTTCACGGTGATGCTCATGTCGCTCTCCTTCACGATCCGGGGTACATCTGCTGACACCAGAACGCTACGAGAAGTGCCGAGGGGATCGCCAGCCAGGCCCGTGGATTCACGGGTTTCGTCAATGCCACCCATCGGGCAGCCCCGGATTTCCGGGCAGGTGCGTCGCACTTCCGGGGTACAGCGCCAGGATCGGGGTACTCGTTTTCCGGATTGCCGGGATCGGGGGACGAGATGGTGCGGACACCTGCCTGGAGGCGCGACTCGCTAGCGTCGGCACGTGACCTCCGACAAGCCCCGCGTCGACGACCGTGCCCCGGCCACCTGGCGCAGCCGTCGGTTCGCGACGGGGCTCGCGATCGCCTACGGCGTCGCCCTGGCGCTCGTCGGGTTCTGGGGCTCCCCCGTCGACACCGCAGGGGCCCCGTGGCTCACCCGTGTCCTCGCAGCCGCGCACCGTCACGGCCTGCCGGAGCGCATCGACTACGCCACCGTGGAGTCCCTGGCGAACGTGGTCTACTTCGTGCCGCTCGGCCTGCTCGTGGTGCTGCTCGCCGGTGCCCGCTGGTGGTGGGCCGCCATCGCCGCGGGGCTCGTCGTCAGCACGTGCATCGAGACCGGTCAGGCGCTGTTCCTGCCCGCCCGCACCGCGACCATCGACGACGTCGTCGCGAACGGCGTGGGGGCACTCCTGGGGGCCGTGGTGGGTGTGCTGCTGCTCAGCCGGGCGGCCCGGCGTCGCTGAGGACGATCCCCGGACACGACGAAGCCCCCGGAGCAGATGCTCCGGGGGCTTCGTTCAGTGCGTCGAGACTCAGACGGACTCGCGCTGGCGGCGGACCGAGCCGCGGACCAGCAGGAGGCCACCACCGAGGACGACTGCGCCGCCGGCGACCCAGAGGGCCAGGGCGGAGACGGTCGAACCCGTGAAGGCCAGCGTGCCGTCGGTGCCGTTGCCAGCGCCGGCGCCGGCTGCGGGAACCGCAGCAGCGTCAGCCGGGGCGACGGTGAAGGCCGCGAAGCCGACGACGCCCGAGGTGGCGCCGGTGGCGGTCAGGTTGTAGGTGCCCGAGGCGCCCTGGGGGAACGTGACCTTGACGACGAGCGAGCCGTCCGAAGCGGCCGTGTAGGTCTTCGAGACGGTCGTGGTCGGCAGCGCGCCGAGCGTGACCGCACCGGCACCGGTGACCTGGACGTTGACGGTCTCGTTGTCCTGGAACGCACCCTCGGTGAAGTTCACCGAAGCGGTGCCACCGGCAACGGCGGTGCCGGAGACGGAGACGTCGGAGTCAGGCGTGTAACCGGCGGCGTTGGCGACGGCCGGAGTGGCGAGCAGTGCGGCGCCAGCCAGCACCACCGCTGCGATGAGCTTCTTCATGAATGGTTCCCCTAAAGATCTGAAAATCCAGACCCTGACACCCAGAGCCCGCTGTTCGCCGGTGGTTGACCCCAGCCACAGAAATGGCGGTTGTTATGGCGAAGTTGTCTCAATCTAGCGGAGTTTCCCAGCTTGATACCAGATCACGTGGATTTTGTTCATTGGTCGACGTGTGTTCATCCGCGCCAACTACCCGTCGCACGGCCCTACCTTCGGTCCATCGAGGCTTCACATAACAGAAACCCCAGGTGAGAGGGCTCAACGGTGTGCACCAGAGCACACTGTGCGTTCGATCAAGGACCTTTGCACCCGGACAGGTTGGCGCGTTGTCCCTCGGAGTGGGGGCACACTCGCGGTTCGCTTTGCGGAGGTTCCGTTGTCAGCCCGCGGTGAGCGGCCGCTCGCAGTCGAACGTGAGGGGCTTCGTCTCGGTCTGCCGGACGCCAGGAGTCGAGTCCGCCTGCACCGCCGCCTTCGCGTACTTCGCCTCGCCGAGGAACGCGACGCGGTAGGTCAGGCTCTCGCCGGGGGCGAGCAGGGTCTGCAGCTGGGCCACCGGGTGCCCGCCGTCGGTCGCTGTCTGCACCGGAGTGGTCTTGCCGTCCTTCGTGGCCCCGAGGAAGATCGCGTTCTCCGGTGCATAAGCGGCGAGGAGCGTCTTGATCTTGCCCGGCTCCACGCCGAAGTCCCCACCGCCGGTGACGTACTCGGGGAGGCTCGTTGCCGCATCGGCCGGTGCCGTGTTCTTGATGGTGATCTGGACGACGGACGTCGGACGCCCGTCCTTCCGGCACACCGAACTACCGACCGAGACGCGCTTCTGGAGGTAGTAGTCCATCTTCGCGCCGGTGCCGTCGTTCAGGTAGACGGCGAACTGGCTCGAGTCCGTGGTCGCCGTCGGCAGCTCTCCAGCGACCGGTGTCCCACTGAGCCGGCCCTGCTCCGCCTTGTCGACGCTCCAGAGGCGAAGCCGGCCCTCATTGGAGCTCTGGGTCAGCGCCGACACGAAGGCCTTCGTGTCGAACCCGCCCGACGCGACCTTGTCGAACACCGCGCTGGCGGCGGACGCGAAGAACGCGTCTTGCACGACCGGGTCGGGGTACTTGGCGTACACGTCGCTCAGCAGCAGCTGGACGGCATTGTCCGCGGTCAAGGTGTCGCCGGTCGGCAGCTGCACGGGGCCGGTCGCCCTGAGCAGGTAGCTCAGCGTCACAGGATCCATGGCGAGCACGCCGTCGACCTGCTGCCCGAACCGCTGCTTCCACATCTCCCTGGCGAGCTTCGCCGACACGTCGAAGCGCGGCGTGAGGGTGACGTCCTGCATGTACTCGCCCGTGATGTCCCCGTAGAGCCCACGCGTGTCGGCGGTCAGCGGCAGCACCGGCTTGTCGTAGGGTCCGAACGACGACCCTGACGCTTGACTGCCCAAGCTGATTGCTCCGTCCTTCGCCTGCAGGAGCGCCACGGCACCGGGGATGCCCCCGCCCGCACGCAACTCGGCGTTGTTCTGGAACAGCAGCAGGTAGTCCCGGTCCCCGTCGTGACCGAGCATGGCCGGCGCGAGCTGCACGATGCGGTTCGCCGCCACCGCCTGCTCGGACGCTGACGACAGCGCGTTCCGCAGCTGTCCCACGGCGGTGGTGACCGGCGACAGCGTTCCGCTGGTGTCGATCCGCGCTGCGTCGGCACGAGCCTGCTCGAGTGTCTTCGTGGCCTCGGCGACCGCCGGCTGCGCGTCCTCGATCGGCTGGAGATTGATCTTGCCGTTCTTCGGCGCGAACGAATCCGACCCGAGGCCGTCGATGACGCCGGCGACGGGACTGACGGCATCGCTGGCGACGTCGTCGACGATCACCGAGATGTCGCGCACGGCCCGCAGGTTGGTCCCGAAGAAGGGTACGGACTGCGCCGCGCCCCACACGGGGTCGCCGGTCAGTGATCGAGCCGACGCTGCTTCGTCCTCGAGATGCCTCGCGGTCTTCTGCGCGGCGCCGGTGTCACCACTGGTCAGCTGCGACCGGAGGGTGTCGACGTCCCCGACGGCCCGCTCCAGGTGCCCCTTTGCGAGCATGCCGCGGACACCGACCCAGGCGACGGCGAGGATCAGCAGCAGGACAAGGGCGAGGACGACCCACAGGACGATCCGGGCCCTGGACCCCCGGCGTACTGCAGTGCGTCGCGACTCGGGCTGGTCGGACATGAGGCGATCCTACGGTTCCGTACGTCCCACACCCGTCACTGACGGACGGAGTCCGCGTGTTCGCGGTACCAGTCGACGGTGCTGCGGAGCCCGTCCTCGAGGCCGATCTGTGCCGTCCAACCGGCATCCGCCAGCTTCGACACGTCGAGCAGCTTCTGCGGGGTCCCGTCCGGCTTGGTGGTGTCCCAGACCGTCTCGCCCTCGAACCCGACGATCTTGCCGATCGTCTCGGCGATCTCCTTGATCGTGACGTCCGACCCGGTACCGACGTTGACCTGGTCAGGACCGTCGTAGTGCTCCATGAGATGGAACACCGCCGCCGCCATGTCGTCGACGTGCAGGAACTCACGACGAGGCGACCCGGTCCCCCAGTTCTCAACGGTTGATGCACCGCTGCGAGCGGCTTCGTCGTACCGGCGGATGAGCGCCGGCAGGACGTGGGACCCGGTCGGCGAGAAGTTGTCGCCGGGGCCGTAGAGGTTGGTCGGCATCGCCGAGATCCACGGGCGGCCGAACTGCCGACGGACGGCCTGCACCTGCAGGATGCCGGCGATCTTTGCGATGGCGTAGGCGTCGTTCGTCGGCTCGAGGTGGCCCGTGAGCAGTGCGTCCTCGTGGATCGGCTGCTCGGCCATCTTCGGGTAGATGCAGGACGAGCCGAGGAACACGAGCCGTTCGACACCGTGCTCCACCGCGGCGTCCATCACGTTGACCTGGATCTGCAGGTTCTCGCTCAGGAAATCGTGCGGGTACGTGTTGTTCGCCATGATCCCGCCCACCTTGGCGGCGGCGAGCACGACGTGCTTCGGCTTCTGGTCCGCGAAGAAGGCGAAGACCGCGCCGCGGTCCTTCAGGTCGAGCTCGGAGGAGGTCCGTCCGACCACGTCGGTGAAGCCCTCCGACTCGAGCTTGCGCCAGACCGCGGAACCCACCAGGCCGCGGTGTCCCGCGACGTAGACGCGGTCAGCTCGATCGATCGGACCGGGGGTGAAGTCGGTCGTGGTCATCAGGAACCCCAGCTCTCGAGACGAACGGTGTCGATCCAGGGACGACCCTCGTGCTCGAGGGCGGAGATGTCGGCGTCGACCATGATCCTCGCCAGCTCGGCGGTGTCGACGGTCGCCTCCCAACCGAGTTTCTCCTTGGCCTTCGAGGCGTCGCCGACGAGGGCGTCCACCTCACTCGGTCGCAGGTAGCGCTCGTCGAACCGGACGTGGTCTTCCCAGTTCAGCCCGGCGTGTGAGAACGCCGTGGTGAGGAAGTCCTTGACCGTGAAGTCGCCGCCGGTCGCCAGCACGAAGTCATCCGGCTCGTCGACCTGCAGCATCCGCCACATGCCCTCGACGTACTCGGCGGCGTACCCCCAGTCGCGGACGGAGTCGAGGTTGCCGAGGTACACGTGGTCCTCGAGGCCGGCCTTGATCCGAGCGACCGCACGAGTGATCTTGCGGGTGACGAACGTCTCACCACGACGTGGTGACTCGTGGTTGAACAGGATGCCGTTCACGGCGAACATCCCGTAGGCCTCGCGGTAGTTCCGCGTCACCCAGTAGCTGTAGACCTTTGCGGCACCATACGGAGAACGCGGCCAGAACGGCGTCTCTTCGTTCTGCGGCGGCGGGGTGGCGCCGAACATCTCCGAGGAGGACGCCTGGTAGAAGCGCGTGTGGATGCCGGACACCCGGACGGCCTCGAGCATGCGCATCGTGCCCACGCCCGTGACGTCACCGGTGTGCTCCGGCTCGTCGAACGACACCCGCACGTGTGACTGCGCCGCGAGGTTGTAGACCTCGTCGGGCTTCAGCTCGCTGAGGAGACTGACGAGCCGCGCGCCGTCGCCGAGGTCTCCGTAGTGCAGGAACAGCTTGGCTTCGGGGTTGTGCGGGTCCACGTACAGGTGGTCGATCCGCGAGGTGTTGAACGTGGACGCACGACGGATGAGTCCGTGCACCTCGTATCCCTTCCGGAGCAGCAGCTCGGCAAGGTACGACCCATCCTGTCCGGTGATGCCCGTAATGAGTGCGCGCTTCGTCATGTCTCCCCAGCTCAGGCGCCAGCCCTCGGGGAACCGCCCCGAGACGTGGTTGGACGCAACAATTTTGAGCATAACGGCTGCTCACGACTCAAGCGGCGGCGAGTTCGGCTCAGGCCGGACCTCGGAGCTCCAGCTGATCGCCGAAGGGCGCCAACCATGTCTCGGCGTAGGCGGAAAGCTTTCCGTAGTTGTTGTCCGTAGCGATCACGCGGCGCCCCATCTGCAGCGCGATGAGCATCGCGTGGAGACGATCAGTAACGATTGTTTCCCCTCGCGACAGAAAGTGCACGCCACGCTGGAAGCGCCGTTCCGCCTTCGACATCCAGACGTCTGGCGCGTGTCGGAACATGGACTTGAGCGGCGGAAACTGCTGGGTGCGGTTGGACCACCACCGGTGCCAATCAAGATCCCACGGGTCTGCCGGCCAGTCTGCTCCGTCGGAGAGATGACCAGTCGACTCGCCGTCGTTCCTGACGAGAGTCACCACGTCCGCTACTGGCGCGGGCGCCGGGATCTCGCCGAGCATGTGCACAGCGTCAGGACTGATCACAACTCCGGCAATCATGCCCTCCACTGCTCGAGCCGACTGCTGGTCCCGGACGGCCAACCGGGTGTTCGGACGCGCTCCGAACCTCCGCGCAAAATCGGACTTCGAAGTCTCCGAAGAGAAATGAACAGTCTGAGGCTCCTGGATCAGCAATGTTTCCTGATCGAGACCTTCCGCAAGACGGTACCGATGAAGGTCGGCGTCCGGGTAGAGACCGCCGATGTTCCCCCCGCCATGGATGGCGATTGGCGTCCTTGTTTTCAGAGTCGCTCGATCCAGAGTCGAACGGCTGCTGACCCTCGTCAGAACGATTCCGGCCTCAGCCCAGAAACTGCGCTGACCCAGAACGATCGCGGAGTCACCGATGTTTGCATGGTCCGGGAAATCTGTGAGCGTGACTTCCACAACACCCCTATGCAGCTGAGACAGGCTCGACCAGGTCTGCTCGCGCAGCGTTGCAACCGGATTACTCACACGTGAAGAGTGTCCGAAGCGTGCCGATACTTCAAGGATTCACAGCACAATATCCTCAATCGGTACGCAAACTGAACGATCCCTGCACGGCTGATCCTGCGGTGGCGTCACGGGGCACGTCGCCGGCCGTCCAAGTGTGACCAGGCAGGCCCGCGAGCAGCGATCCCCGATCGCGCCCGTCGCTGTCAGAGGGACAGCCGTGGCCTCACCCGGAACTCCAGTACCATCACACCGAGTCCGTCCGCAGCACGCCTGAGCAGCACCTGGAAGCCATCGATGCGCTTGTCCGTCCTCATGCCCGCCCGGAATGCCGCAAACACCATCACGGCGAGCCTCAGATCGACCCTTCGTGCGCTTCCGAAGGACGCCGAGGTCCTCGTCCTTGACGACGCAAGCAGCGATCGGACGGCGACAATCGCGAGCGAAATGAAAGATGCGCGGATCAAGGTACTCCGCTCTCCTTCCCCCTCGGGAGTAGCAGGCGCTTTGAACGTGCTGCTGGCGAACGCTCGCGGCGAGTTCGTAGCGAGAATGGACGCCGACGACATCGTTCTGCCGGGGAGGTTTAAGTACCAGCTGACTCGATTCAACCGCCCTTTCGACATCATCTTCGGCGGAGTGCTCCACTTCGGCGAAAATGTCAGGCTCCCCTACCCCTCACCCCCACTCACCATCGGACCAGAGGCTTTTCCCTCGGCCCTGCTGATCGACAATCCAGTCGCACATTCGACGATGATGGCACGTCGCGGCCTGCTCCTGGAGATCGGTGGCTATCGAGACTGCCTTGCCGAAGACTACGACCTTTGGCTGCGTGCCGCAGCTCGAGGCGCGCGTATCGCCCGTCTCGCGTCACCAGTAACCGCACTGAGAAGGCACGGCAATCAGGTGACGGCGAATAAAGGATGGGCGGAGAAAGCAAGCAGGGAGCCCGAGTGGCAAGAGTCGTACGCAGCACTGGCCGAGGTGACGGGTCAATTTGGTGGAGACACCGCACTGCTCACCAAGGTGAACGCGGCGTCGACGATCGGGGAAAAGCGCGCTCTGCTCCTGCCCGGCATCTTGCGCGCCATGAACGAACTCAGCGCGCGCGACGCCCTCGCGCTGAAGATCCTGATGCGGCGCGGTCGCTCAGCCCATCGCGACGCGGCGCGCGAACTTTAGCCGGGAGGCGACGCGCTTCGCTACAAGGTGAGCCGGGTGCTCGACGAGCCGGAAGAAGATGTAGGCGACTGCAATAGAAACAGGGATGCAGACGAGCGGCGTCAACCAGGCCAGGTCGACTGGCAGGAGCGTCCCAGTGGCTACCACGATCGGATCGTGCGTGAGGTAGAGGCTGAACGAGATCCTCCCGAACCACTGCACCACTGGTCGTTCCAGAAACGCCCGGGCGCCCTGCCATCTGACGGCCGAGACAACGATCGCAAGGGCCGAAAGCAGGACGATCGGCAGCGTGACCGCGTCATCAGCGGGAACCGACGGCCCGAGCCACCATGTGCAGGTGATGCCGATGAGGCTCGCTCCCATGATCCATGGCCACCTTCGGCTAGTCGAGGCCTCAGCCTGAGAGAGCACGGGTGCAAGGACCGCACCGATCAAGAACATCGGAAGGTAAATCAGCAGACCCTTGTCCTCGATCAACGTTCCGACAGCACTCAACGCAATAGCTCCCAGTAGGAGCGGCAATCTCCATCGCGCGCAACGCAGAGCGATGAAGACATAGAGAGGGAGCAAAACCGAGAACGCTACTTCCCACCGCAACGACCACAGAGGCGGGTTCAGCCAATCTGGCGAGATCAGTGTCGCATTCCGGACAAAAGCGAAGAGGGAGGGCGCTTGATCGTGGTTCTCCATCCACGTCCCGCGCCCAGCGGTGCCCGCACGAGGAACCGCCAGCGACAGGGCGAGCGCGAAGAGCACGGCAACCACGACGGGCAGGTAGAGCCGAATCAGTCGGGACGGGTAGTACGCCTTCCAGTCGTAGCGCCTACGAAGCGCGGGCAGCGTGAGCACGAGTCCACTCAAGATGAAGAAGACGTAGACCGCTTCGGGGCCCGCCCAGACGAGATGAATTGGGGACGCGACCAACCATGCAAGCGCCGCCGGCGCCGGCTTGTCGAAGTAGACATCGCCGAGAGGTGCTACAGAGACGAACGAGTGATGGATGAGAACGACCAGAGCAGCAATTCCACGAAGTCCATCTAATGCGCCAATCCTGTTGGCAGACTCTTCCACGGTGCGCGAGCTTACAACTTACCGCGATGAAATGCCAGCACGACGCTCATCGGCTTCTCTATTTTGCGAGCTGCAGCCTTTGCCCTACGACACCTCGAGGTTCGGGATCCCCGAGGCCAACGAGGCTCCTCAAGGCTAGTGGCCAGCAGGTAGTGTGACCGTCTCTCTCGACGGCGCCGCCGTTCGCCGGTCGACACCTTCGATCCTTCGCGGTGCGATGGCGAGAATGATCCCGGCCGACCACCAGAATGGCACCGCTCCGAACGGGGATTCGAGGACAACTCCGAGTGACGCTACCGGCAGGATCGCGATGATCGTCATGGCCGCTGTCGCGACGACATCATCTTGAGCAGCGACACGCAGCCGCCGGAACAGCGTGAACACAAGTGAGAGCACAACCGCCGCAGCAAGAACAAGACCGACTGCGCCCATGCGGGCGTAGATACCGACGAAGTAGTTGTGCGGACTCCGTACGTTGTCGTAGGTCGTGCCCTCGAGGAACGACAACGTTCCTGATTCCGTCAGGAAGTCGTTACCGAATCCGCTGCCGATGATCTGTCGGGACGGCGATCCATTCGTCCAAGCGATCACCTGCGACCAGACCAAGCGTCGGGCATTCTCTGTACCCTTCGCGCTCAGCTGGCCTTGTGTGGTGGCCGCTGAGGTATCGATCGTGGCGATGATTCGCTGTCCCGCACCGGTCAACGGTAAGACAAGCATGAGAACAGCGATGGCAATCGGCACGAGCATCTGGGAGAACAGTCGACGGCCGCTACGAGCAGGAGTGCTCACGTAGAAGATCAGGTAGGCGACGAACATCGAGGCGACGACGCTGATCAACCCAGCACGAGACTGAAGCGAGAAGACGTCGATCAGAGACACGACGATCGCCAAGATGGACCAGAAACGCTTCTTCGTGCGGAACGCGCGGAGCAAGAAAGTTCCTGCCCCGATTCCGAGGATTGCCATGTCGATGTCCGGCCGGACCTGAAAGATCCCCGCAGCGCCGCCGGGGAGCGGGATGCCCGTAAAGCCGGTGAAGATTGAAACGGTCGCCCACGCGAGATGGAAGGCCAACGCGACTCGGAAGATGCGAGCGGTTCTGTCCCGGGCACTCTTCGTCGAGCGCGCGATCGATGCCGCACTGACGTAAGCGATGAAGACATAGATGAACGGGGCTGAGTCACGGATCCAGTCGCTCACTGGCTCGCCCTGGGTCAGCGCAAACGCAACTCGGATGATGATGTAGCCGAAGAAGAGGTGCAGGGCGAGCCCGGGCTGGTCACGAGCAAACAGATCGTCGCGCAACTGCTGGCCCCGCATGTGTCGCGAGATGAACCACTGCGCCAGCCCGAGGAACAGAAGAACGTCGGTCAAGAAGAGCGGGGGGACGCCGATGTAGGAGCCCCAGCGGCTCGCCGCGAGGATCAACGCCACGGCACTCGTACCAACGACGACTCGGGTCGACTGGCGCTGGAAGTCCCCCGAAGCCATGTGGGAAAGCTAGCACGGTCGGTGCATCCTGCGGCCTTCCGCCGGTCCGACGTCTCCGCCATCCAGCGCAAACGGCAAAGCGACGTACGCTCCTCTCCCCACCAGGACTCGCCGTCGGGTCAGCGAGATCGTCTCGCTCAACCGAGCTGGCTGAGAGCGCCGAGCGCCACCCCAAGTGCAACCGTGAGCAAGAGACTCAAACCGACAGCTCGATACGGAGTCGCGCGGCCGCACCCGAAGGCGAGGAGCACGAGGAGCACGAGCTCTCGGCCGAGGTAGACCCACGCTGCTGATTCAACGCTGTGCGCTGCAGCAACGGCGATCGGAATCGCCAGAACGACACCCACCGCTTTGATCGGCGTCCCCCACGCGAGCCTTCCGCGAGCCATCAGAACCGGGGCGAGCGACCAGGTGATCGTCGTCACGAGGATGCTGAGTGAAGCGGGGTAGACGGCATCGAGCGGCTTCGTCCACGCCGCGCCGAGGAACGGGCGCAGTATGAATTCCGTACCGACGTTGAGCACCACGACCAGAGCTGCCGACAGCAGGGCGGCTCTCACGAGGAGCGCGTTGGCCGCACCTCTCACATCGTCGACGCCATCGGCCTTGTCAAGCCGGACTCGGAGCACGTTGGCCGTGGAAGAAGACACTGCGTCGCCCGGGTTCCGTGCCACTGCCATCGCCAGATTGTACGAACCGAGGGCAGCCGTGCCGGCAATCGCGCCGAGCAGAATGCGATCAGCTTGCCCTTGCAGCCAACCGAGGATGAAGAATCCGGACGAGTGACGGAACTCCCTGGTGAGGGTGGTGCCTGCCCCCAGTGCCTCAACGTGAGCGGGCAAGCCCAGTCGGGCGGCAGCCCGGTGAGCGAGTACCGCAAACAGGAGCTCAGCGAGCAGAACCTGCAGCGACGCAGCCGCGAGACTGCGCGTGAGAAAAAGCATCGGGACGGACACGACGAGCGAGAGGCCAGACACCAGCAGCTGCAGGTTTGCCAGGCGGCGCCATTCATCGCCCCGCTGTAGGAATCCGAGCGGGATGATCGAGTAGGAATTCGCAATCGGCACCGCGACGAGCGGGAGCAGAGCGAAGATCTGGGTGTGCAGGTCTTCGGGGAAGATGATCCAGAGAAGCCCGATGGTGACCAGCATTGCAACGACTCCGCCGACGCTCGCCCACCTCCGGTATCGGAGGAGGAATTGGTACGAGTCCCTGTTGGCCAGACTCGGCACAACGACCTGGCGGATCGCACCGTCCAGGGCCGAGTAGTAGAAGGTGAGGACGAGCATCGGCCAGGCGTAGAGTCCGATGACGACCGGCGTCACGTACTGCGCGAGCAACACCATCAACAGGGCGCTGGCAAGCCTCGGAAACACCCGTTCGATGAGCGACCAGATCAGACTGCGCATCGATCAGCTCGCTGAGTCCGAGATCGCAGTGGCCGCTTCGGTCCTGCCGACAGCACCGACCCACTTCTCCCCGCCAGCTCGGACGTTGCGCCGCTCTTCGAAGAACTTCCGAGCCTGGACCCCGTACTCCTGCACTGCTTCGCGATCTGACACGAGCTTCGAGACGGTCGTCGAAATGAGGGATACAGACTCAGTCGGAACCACCAGCCCGGCGTTCGCGGCGAGGACGTCTCGAGCTGCCTGCCCGGAGCCTAAGCCGAGGTAGAGCACTCCTCGCCCGGCTGCCATAGCGGCGTACACCTTCGACGGAACGCACGTGCCCGTCGCGCTCTCGGCGAGTGAGACGACGTGGATGTCGGCAGCTGCGTACGCTGCTTCCAGTTGCGATTCATCGACAAAACCGCCGATCCGGACATTGCTAGCCGGAGTGCCTGCCAAGTACGCGGCGACACGATCGACCTCGCTTCCGGAGCCATTGATCGAGAGTTCGACATCACGCCGGTTCGCTACAGCCCTCACCAAGGGCAGTAGCGGGTGAAGGTCACGAGCAGAACCTGAGTAAAGGAGCTTCAGCGGGCCACCGCGGTCGCCGACCGGCGTTGCAGCCATGTCACGGTGCCACAGCGGGATCGTGCTCACCTTGCCACCGGCCACCGCGGAGAGAACGTCTGCCATGCACTCTCCGATCGTGACGACCTTCCCACTGCTTCGGAGCGCTGCTCGCTCA
Organism: Curtobacterium flaccumfaciens; assembly: GCF_013359815.1. GTDB lineage: Bacteria > Actinomycetota > Actinomycetes > Actinomycetales > Microbacteriaceae > Curtobacterium > Curtobacterium flaccumfaciens. The sequence continues at coordinate 142,324 of NZ_JABMCF010000032.1, forward strand.
AAGGCAGCTCTGGCCTTCGACAGAGGCCCGCCTTGATCACGCGTCAGTCGGTAGAGGTCCATGACCCAGGCAACATCCGTGACACGCCCACGACTGAGACGTCGTGCCAGGGCTCCGACGAACGGGATCCCCGACGGCACATCTACGGTGATCACGACGCGGATTGCGCGCCTGCGACGCCAGACGAATCTGGCCGCAGATCCGAGAAAACGGATCTCTGACAAGAGACGTCTCGCCTTCGCTGCGGCGTTGCCGCCGGAGAGGACGATCTGCTCTGGCCGGATCGCGATGACAGCGACTCTCTCGCCGCGACGCCGCAGCTCACCGGCCAGATCATGGACGGCCTTTGCGACCGCGTCGCGGTCCGACGCGGCATACCCGTAGGCAACGACGACGAGGTCGTTGTGAGAGCGGCGCGCTGTGCTCACCGGCGCACGCTCCTCGCTGGGTTCCCGACCACCGTGTCCCCGTCGGGCACGTCCCGAACAACGACCGCCCCAGCTCCGACCTTGGCGCTCCGTCCCACGGTCACCGCGCCGATGATCAGCGCTGCGGCTCCGACATCAACCCCATCGCGGACGAATGGCGCACGCTCGCCCGGTCGTTTGTGCCCGATCACGACGCCGTTACGCAGCGTCACTCCCGAACCGATCAGCGCGTGGTCGTTCACCACCAAGCCGGTTCCGTGGAAGATGGTCAGCCCGGGACCCACCATCGTCTTCGGGCGGAGTTCGATCCCGAGCACAAACTCCGTTGCGAGGCGGTACAGGATCACCGCCGGCAACGATCTCCTCCGCGGTCGAGCGCGGCTCCGCATCAGGAATTGGCAAACGCGCAGCCCGGCGAGCACGAGTTGTGACTTGACGTCACCCCGGTTGGCCCGCAGATCTGCGCGCAATGTCGTGCGGAAGCCTGCGAACGACTCGAATGGCAGCAACGCGGCCTGCGCCTCCGCGGTCCCACCTCCCAGAACTAGTTCGTCCGTCACCATGCCGCTACTTCCTCACGCTCGAGATAACACGGGCCCAGCCAGCGCGGAATGCGTCTCGCGAATGCTGCTCGTCGAAGGTTCGCCGAGCACCTTCGGCAAGTCGATCCGACGTCGAGACGTCGCGGGTGATGCTCTGAACAGCAGCGGACACGGAGTCGACGTTAGCCGCCCCGACCAGCCGCCCGTTGAAGTCATCGTCAACGAGCTCGCCGATCGCGCCGAGATCGGACGCGACAACCGGCACACCGACACTAAACGCCTCGATGATCGTGAGCGGTTGCGCCTCGAACCGGTACCGAGACGGGAACACCAGCAGCTCCGCCGACGCCAGTGCAGCCCATTTCTCTTCGCCGAAGAGCGGTCCACGGAAAGCGATCCTGTCGGACAACCCGACTCGAGCAACGCGGTCGCGGAGTGAGGAAGTCACAGCCTCGTCGACCGTCGGGCCGATCAAGGAGAACGTCTCCTCGCCAGCGCCAGCGGAGATCTCGATCGCCATCTCCACGAAGATGTCAGCACCCTTCTCCTCCAGGAGGTTGGACAGGAAGATGACGTGCCCGCGTCGTCGCTGCGCGCGTTTCGTCGGCGGCGTCTCAACGGTGTTCTTGATGATCGTGATCGACCCCGCGGGGACGAACTCGACGATGTCGGCCACCAGGGATTCCCCGAGGCAAACAGTGACCTTGCCGCCTCCGAGCAATCGGCTCACAAGAAAGCGCCACACTTTGCCGCGCTGGGCAAGTTCCCTGTACCCCCTCGTATGGACGTAGTTGACGGTTGGTACACGGAACAGCCGGAGTAACTCGCCGAGAACGACATCCACAAGGAACGAGAACGGCCGGTTCGTGCAGAAGAACACACAGGCGCCTGGGCCCTGGAACAGCGCGATCAGGAGCCGCCCGGCAAGAGCCGGAGCAGCGATGATCTTCCGAAGCGACACTGAGCCGACTTCACCGATGTCCCGGCTGAAGCGCCGGTCGATGAGGACGGGCGTCTCCCCGAGCTCGCGGAGTACCTCGAGGAGGATCTTGGTGATCAGTGTCGAGCCGTGCATCGGCGGCGGTACCTGACTGATGACGACGATCCGTTGACCGAACATAATCAGCGATTCCTGATCACGGCAGCAAGGAACACGAAGTTGCCGATGAGGTATCGACGCCAAAGCCGCTTGGGCTCCGACAACAGACGGAACACCCACTCCACGCCGAGAGTCGTCATCCACTTCGGCGCTTCACGCTTCGTACCGGCGGTGAAGTCGAACGCAGCGCCAACAGCGCAGGCAACAAGGGTCAGCGACCCGGCGAGGCGACGGACCTCGAGATCCTGTTTCGGCGTTCCGAGACCGACCCACACGATGTCAGCCTGTGCATCCCGGATCAACTCGTCCTGAGCGGCGACTTCTGCCGCTGACATTGGTCGAAAGGGTGGGCTGTACGCACCGGCGATGATCACCCCGGGGTGCCGAGCCTCCAGATTCCGCTGCAGCCTGACCAACAACTCCTCTGACCCACCAAGAAGGAAGTGTCGGACGCGGGACTCCCGGCCCTGATCCATGACGTCGTGGAAGAACTGCGGGCCGCGGACCTGCCAGAGTCGGCGCTTCGACATTCGGGTCACCCAGCTGAGCGGTTTGCCGTCTGGGAGGTTGTACGCGTCTCCCGAAAGCGACTCGCGGAACACCCGATCGCTCTGAGCAAGAGCAATCGAATAGGCATTGACGAGATGGACCGCCGCTCCTGTCGGTGCATCAGACTGAGCCGCTTGAATCACAGCGGATGCGGCCACCGCGGGCGTGGCAGCGACGATCGGAAGGCCACCGAGTCGACGCCGAGGTAGTGATTCCAGAACGGGCGCTGCGTGAGCGGTCATGACGACCTTCCTTGTGCGGTGAGGGGGACCCGGACGACCTGGCGCGATCAGTAGGCGCCGCGCGAAGCGACCACGGCCTTGGCAGTCCGCCAAAGGACCACGAGATCGCCCGTGATCGACCAGTTCTCCACGTAGTACAGATCGAGCCGCACGGAATCCTCCCACGACAGGTCGGATCGGCCGCTCACCTGCCACAGGCCGGTCATGCCGGGCTTGACCAGGAACCGACGGTGGACGTGGGTGTCGTAGCGGGCGACCTCACGTGCGAGCGGCGGTCGGGGTCCGACCAGGGACATGCTGCCGGCCAGGACGTTGAACAGCTGCGGCACCTCGTCCAGGCTGTAGCGGCGCATGAACCCACCGACGCGGGTGACCCGGGGGTCGTTCCGCATCTTGAACAGGACGTCGTTGCCCTCGGCCCGGTCGAGCGCGCTGAGCTCCTGCAGACGTTCCTCGGCGTCGACGACCATCGAACGGAACTTGATCATCCGGAAGGTGCTGCCGTTCAGGCCGACGCGCTCCTGCCGGAAGAAGACCGGACCGGTCGAGGTGGTCTTCACCAGCACGGCGAGCACGAGCAACAGCGGCGACAGGACGACGACGAGCAGCGCCGCGCCGACCAGGTCGAAGGCGCGCTTCGTGTAGAGCTTGCGCCCCGAGTAGGTCGGCGTCTCGACGTGGATGAGTGGCAGGCCCTGCACCGGCCGGGTGTGGATGCGGGGACCACCGATGTCGGTCAGGCTCGGCGCGACCACCAGGTGCTGCCTGCCCGGCTCGAGCGACCAGCTGAGTTCGCGGACGCGCTCCGGCGGCAGGTCGTCGGAGCTGGTGATCACGACGGTGTCGGCGCCGGTCTCGCGCAGCGCGGAGCCGACGTCGTCGAAGCCCCCGTGGCTCTGGATGGTCGAACCCGTCAGCAGACCGCGGTGGTTCGTCGACACGACCGCCCCGACCACGCGGTAGCCGGCTTCGGGGGAACGCGCGAGTTCGCGGCCGATGTGCAGCACACTGGCCGGAGACCCGACGAGCAACACGGTCGCCGAGTACGCGCCCTGCTGACGCTGGGCCACGAGCCACTGCCGCCAGATCCACCGCGACAGCAGGAGGACGAGGATCCCGATCGGGAACGCGATGAGCACGTAGCCGCGGGCCAGGTCGACGTGCAGCAGGAACGCAGCGATCGCGAGCAGACCGAACACGCGGACGCTGGAGTCCGCGACCAGGCGGTACTCGGTGCTGCCGACGCCGATCACCCGCGCACCGCGGGTGTCGTACAGGGCGAGCGCGCTCATCCACACGACGATCACGACGATGGAGATCGCGGAGTAGCTGAGCCTCAGGTCGGCGGTGTTGGTCGCCAGGTTCGACTCGAGCCCGAGCCAGGCGATCTGCACACCGAAGACCACCCAGATCAGGGCCAGCAGGTCGGTGAAGAGCACACGGCGCGAGTACGTGCGGCTCCACTCGTCGGTGGCTCCGATCGCGCGTGGTGCGCTGAGCGCATCCGCCGTCACGAGGACGACCCGGTCACCACGTCGCGCCACCGTCCGACGAGACCCGCACGGTCTTGCCGTCCCACAGCCACACGTCCTGGCCGGCACGGTCGATGGTGACGGTGTTGTCGGTGTCCGCGCCGTCGGCACAGCCGATCGGCGTGGTCGACGACGAGGGTGTCACGTCCGACGCGGACATGGTCTCGATCTGCACGCCGTCGCACGCTGCTGCACCGACGCGGGCGAGCGTGTAGTTGCCACCGTCGACGCCGATCGAACGGACGCCACCCATCGGCACGTCGACCCAGGCGGCATCGCCGGTGCGCCACTCGAGCTGGCCGTCGCAGATGACGACCGCGGTCTTCTCACCCTGGAACGCGTCGATGGGGTCGCCGCACGGCGACTGCTCCGTCCCGCTCGCGAGCACGACACCGTCGGTGCTGATGCCGGCGCCGGCGGCGCCGGGTGCCCCGGCTTCCCACGTCACGCCGGCGTCGGTGCTGGTCCGCGCCGTCGTGGTGCAGTCGTCGCCGACACCCACCAGGACCGAGAGCTCCGCACTGGAGGCCCGGATCGCCATGAGCGATCCGACATCCGTCCCGAGTCCCACCGGGACCCACGTCGCCCCGCCGTCCACGGAGTGTTCCAGCACCGGCCGCGGGCCGCCGCACGACCCCCCGGACGCGCGCCACGCCTCCTGGCCGTCGACCGCTGCCAACAGGCGGCGACCCTGCTGCTTGGTGGAGGCGGCGTCTGCGTCAGCGGACGCACTCGGTCGCGGTGTCTCGCGCCGGTCGGGCGTTCCCGAGAAGGTGGGGATGGGGCCGGCGGGTCCGTTCTCCTCGGGTGCCGTCCGGCCCAGGGCGAGCGCGACGAGCACGACGTCGACGACGATCAGCACCACCACCACGACGGCCACCAGCATGAACGTGGTCCGGGGCAGTGCGCGGCCGAGGCTTCGGGTCCCCCGGCGATTCTTCATCTGATCGGCCCCGTTCAGCGCCCGGCGCGGCGGAGCACGCCCAGCTTCTTGCCGGAACGCTTCGGCGGGTGCGTCGACGTGGTCACGGTGTTGTCGTCCTCGTCGTGGCCGTAGCTGTAGCCGTAGCCGTAGCGGCCGTGGCCGTAGGCGCCCGGGCCCTTCAGCGGCATCTTCGTCAGGACGAAGCCGGAGACCGGGGCCCCGACGTTCTCGAGGGTGGCGACGGCCGCGGCGAGCTGGCCCTTCAGCGTCTGTCCCGAGGCGACCGCGACGATCGCGCCGGAGGCCTTCTTGGCCAGGATCGCCGCGTCGGTGACGGGCAGCAGCGGCGGTGCGTCGAACAGGACGTAGTCGAACTGCTGCTCGAGCAGGTCGATCAGGTCCTGCATCGCGCGCGAGCCGAGCAGCTCGGACGGGTTCGGCGGGATCTGACCGGCGGGCAGGACGACGAGCTTGCCGCGGCCCCAGGGGTGGGCGACGTCCTCCAGGTCGGCGCGGCCGATCAGCACGTCGGTCAGGCCGGCGTTGCTCTCGACGTCCATGTACTCGGCGACGCGGGGCCGGCGCAGGTCAGCGTCGATCAGGATGACGCGGAACCCGGCGCTGTCCAGGGCGATCGCGAGGTTCGCGACGGTGGTGCTCTTGCCCTCGGACTGCATCGACGACGTCATGACGAAGGTGCGGGCACCGGTTCCGATGTCGAGGAACTGCAGGTTGGTGCGGAGCGTGCGGAACGACTCGGCACGGGGGCTGCGCGGGTCCACCTGCACGATGAGCGGACGTTCGGCGGCCTTGGCGTCGAAGGCGATCCCGCCGACGACCGGCTTGTCGCTGATCTTCTCGACGTCGAGTTCGGTGCGGATCCGGTTGTCCAGGGTCTGGCGCAGCACGGCGATCCCGATGCCCAGGGCGAGCCCGACGAGCAGCCCGAGCGCCACGTTGACGGGCACGTTCGGGCTGACCGGGACGCTCGGCACGTCGGCCTGCTTCACGCGGGTGAGCTTGACCGTGCTCTTGCCGCTCGCGTCGGTGGCCTCGATGTCCTGCACGACGTTGGTCAGGCTCTGCGAGGTCGCGTTCGCGATGTCGGCGGCCTGCACCGGGTCGGTGCCCTCCACCGAGATGGAGATGAGGGTCGTGCTCGTCGGCGCCGTCGCCGACACCATCGTCGCGAGCTGGTCCGCGTTCATGTCGAGCTTGAGCGACGAGATCACCGGCAGCAGCACGATCGGCGTCGACACCAGGTTCGAGTACGTCAGCACCCGCTGCTGGGTGAACGTGTTGCCCTGCGCCAGGTCACTGGCGCTGCCGGACGTCTCCGTGGAGACGAAGACCTGCGCCGATGCCGAGTAGACCGGCTTCTTCAGCAGGGAGAACCCTGCGGCTGCGGCCACTCCCACCAGGGCGAGTACGACGATCAGCACCCATCCCTTGCGGAGCACCGTGATGTAGTCGCGGAGTTCCACGCCTTTGCCTTCCCCGATCATGGCCGTCCCCGTGGTCCCGACACAGGCACGCCGGGGTACTCCCAGCGCACGGCATACAAATAGTGCCACAGGAACGAGCGCTGCTCGGGGGAAGTCGCCATCCGGCGCGCGGTGTCCTCTACGGTGGCCCCATGCGCTCCGAGCCGGCCACGACCACCACCGAGCCCAGCGTGCGGCGACAGCGGGACCTCATCGTCATCCTCGTCGCACTCGGCGTCGCCGTGATCCTGACCCGGATCGTCGGACAGGTCACCCGGACTGGGGGCATCCCCTCGCCGGTCCTGCAGGTGCTCGCCGCGGACGCCGCCGTGTGGGTGCCGCTCGTCGTCGCGGCCGCCGTGGTGCTCCGTCGGACCCCGCGTGCGGCGATGGTGTCGCGGCTGCGGCTCGACCTGGGGATCGTCGTCTTCGCGATCGGCATCGTGATCGTGTGCCGCGCGGTGGACGTCGTCATGTCGCTCGCGTTCACGGGGACGACCGGGCTGGTCCCCGCGCCGTCCCTCGGCACGCCCGACGTCGGGCTGCTGCTCGTGTCGGCGATCGGCATCGTCGTCGTCAGCCCGGTGCTCGAGGAAGTGGTGTTCCGCGGGCTGTTCCAGCGCCGGCTCGCCGCCGAGCTCACGCCCCGAACCCGGTTCCTCGCGGTGCTGGTCACGGCGTTCCTGTTCGCGCTGCTCCACCTGCTGCTCGGTGCGGGTGGCACGTCGCTCGGCGGGTTCCAGGTGTTCGTCACGACGTTCCTGCTCGGCCTGCTCACCGGCACACTCGTCGCGATGACCGACCGCATCGGCGGCGCGATCCTGGCGCACGTGCTGTTCAACGCGGTCGCGGTCGTCGCCACCTGGCCGCGCTGAGCGGCCAGGGCTGCGTCCCCAGATCGGGTCAGGGGCGGTCGCTCGGCCGCGCGGACCACTAGCCTGCACTGAGCATGACTCGCCCAACCAGCATCGTCGACAACCCTCTCGTCCGTCAGGCTCCGATCAGCGGCCTGTTGGCGCTGTCGGCGTTCCTGAGCGTCGTGATGCCGACGCTGCCGATCACCCAGCACCACCTGTTCGTCGCGAGCGTGGTGGGCGTGGTGGTCGCGACACTGATGAGCGCGATCCCCACGCTGGTGCGCCGCGCGGCCTGGGTGGTGCCGGTCCTGCTCACCGTCGACTTCCTGACGATCGCACTGCTCCGCACCGGGACGGGCTCCGGCTCCTCGCTGTTCACGGCGATCGTGGTGCTCCCGGTGGTCTGGTGGGCGTCGCTCGAGGGCCGTCGCACCGTGCTCTTCGCGATCGCGGGCATCGTGGTCGTGATCCTCGCCCCGTACGTCCTGACCCCGTCCGACGCGCCCGGCGCGAGTGAACTCGTCCGTCTGGGCATCCTCGTCGTCGTGTTCGGCACCGTCGCCGTCGTCGTGCACGAGCTCTCCCGCCGGGACCGACGGAGTCTGCGGTCCGCCGAGGCGCGCGAGGGCAAGGTCCGCGCCGAGATCGACCGGGCAGCAGCGGTGCAGCGCTCCCTGCTCCCGACGACGACCGGCCGCATCACCGAGGACGTCGTCGTCGCCGGCGCCTGCCTGCCGGCCAGGAGCGTCGGTGGGGACTTCTTCGACTGGTACCCGACGCCGACCGGCGTGGCGGTGAGCCTCGGTGACGTCATGGGCAAGGGCGTGGGCGCCGGGCTGATCGCGGCCGCGGTGCGCGCGACCCTGCGCAGCGCCCGGACCGTCGAGGACCCCGGCGAGGCGCTGAAGCGGGCATCCGACGGGCTGACCGCCGAGGGCGTCGGACCCGATCTCGCCTTCACCACGCTGTTCCACGCTCGGATCTCCGACGACGGCACCCTCCAGTGGGCCGACGCCGGTCACGGGCTGAGCTTCGTCCTGCGGGCCGACGGACACGTCGACCGGCTGCGCTCCGGCGACATGCCGCTCGGGCTCGGCATCCGCGAGGAGTGGGCGACGACCGACGGCACTCTCGAACCGGGCGACCTGCTCGTCTCGTTCAGCGACGGCGTGCTCGACCTGTACGACGACCTGGACGACACGATCGACTCCGTCGCCGCGATCGCCCGCGCCGGCCGCGATCCGCACGCGGTCGTCCTCGCGCTGTCGGCCCGCGCCGACGAGGTGCCGCACGACGACGACGTCACGGTGATCGCGATCCGCCGGCAGCCGGTCGAGGTGGACACCGAGCGACCGCTCGCGATGCACGCGGACTGACGGCGCGGAACGAGCGACCGGCGGCCGGTGGGCAACGCACGTCCGTCTCGCAGAGATTGGTACGCGCCGCCGCTCGAACCCGAATCGTGCGGCGACGCGTGCAGACGGTGAGCGTCTGCCCTCGGACGCCCTAGCGTCCTCGGTCTGTGGGGGCGGCCCGACGAGCCGCCCGGAGGGTCAACCGACCCGGGCGAGGTCCCAGACGGGCGGCACGTACGCGCGGGACCAGCCCTCGCGCAGACGCGTCACGGCGCGGTCGAAGGCCTCGAGCAGGTCCATCTCCGGTCGCACCATGGACTGCAGCTGCAGCCCCTCGTAGGTTGCGAGCAGCTGCTCCGAGCCGCGGGCCGGTTCCATCGTGCTGGGCTCCCGCCCGAGCATGACGTCACGCTCCAGGGCGTGCTGCACGAAGGCGTGGAAGCGTCGCCACCGGGCGTGCAGCATCGGCGCGAGCGGGTGCTCGGGCGATGCGGCGATGTTCAGCGTCGCCGTCAGGAACCGCATGAGCGACGGGTCGGCCACGTTCGCGGTGACGATCGCGCGCAGGAACCGGATGGTGCCGTGCTGCTCGGCCAGGGGCATGAGCGGCACGGTGCGGTCCTCGTTCCACCGGTCGATCGTCGCGAGCAGCAGGCCGTCCCAGCTCGGGAACGTGCGGCCGACGACGTCGGTGTCCACTCCGGCCGAAGCCGCGACGACCTCGGGGGTCACCTCGTGCAGCGGACGGGAACGCAGCGCCGTGATCATCCCGTGGATGACCTCACCCCGCAGGGCGGGGTCGTCGGGGGTGGTCACCGGCGGCGTTTCGATGTGCATGCATACACTGCACCAGCCCGACGCGCCCGTGCACAGTCCCCCGAACGGGAACGTGCGTTCCCCGGACAGCGACCGGATCGTGTAGCACGGGGAACGATCTGTCTGTCCGCGGAGCGCGAGCCGTGCAGGCCCCCAGACCTGGGGGACGATGACATGTCACGGAACTTCTAGGGTGGTGAAGTTCGCACCCGAAACGAAAGCTCACGTTGCCTCACCACCAGCGCTCCTCCCGCCTGCCCTTCATCGCCGCAGCCGCATCCGTCGCCGTCTTCGCTGGCACCCTGCTCGCCGCAGTCCCGAACACCGCGACCGCCGTGGAGGGAACCGGGACGAGCGCCCCCACCCCCGCGCCGACCGACGTTCCGGCACCGTCCCCGACCACGGAGCCGACGAGCCAGCCGAGCCAGCCCACGCCCGTTCCGACCAGCGCCCCGACGCCGAGCACCGCCCCGACGGCCACGCCGAAACCGGTGCCGACCCCGACGCCTGCGCCGACACCGAGCAAGCTGACGTTCACCTACGCCGGCGACTCGCTCACGGCCATGGACGCCTCGTGGATGCGGCAGCTGAAGGACCCGACGATGGCCAACGTCGGGGGCACCTCGATCGGAGGAGCCACCTCGACGCGGATCCTCGAACGGAGCTCGGCGCACGATGCCGACGTCCTCGTCGTGATGGCCGGCACGAACGACCTGCGCTACGGGTACAGCACGAAGTCGATCCTGAACAACATCGACAAGATCACGAAGAAGGTCGGCGCGCGCCACGTCGTGATCGCCGCGATCGCGCCGTCGAACATCACGAACTACAGCAAGAAGCACATCGACCGCCGCAAGCAGGGCGAGATCCTGAACCGCGACCTGCAGAACCACGCACTCACCCGCGGCTGGATGTTCGTCGACCCGTGGGCAGCCGACCGCCGGCTCGACGGCGGCTGGCCGTCCTCGCGCACGTACGACGGCGTCCACCCCACGGTCGCGATGTCGAAGAAGGTCTCGATCCGGATGCAGCAGGCGATCCACATCGCCGCAGAGGGCGCCAAGGGCGCAGCGGGCTAGCCCCCGGTCGCGTCGTGAGCCATACTCGCCCCATGCAGTGGGGACGGATCGCACCGGTCGTGGCACTCGTCGTGGTGATCGGCGGCACCCTCGCGGGCTGCGCCCCCGAAGTCGGCAGCGGCACCGGCGCCCCCACGAACTCGAGCAACGACGACAACGTGCAGAGCACCGGGTGCACCGACTACGTCCAGCTGAAGACCCCGGCCGAACGCCGCGACGCCGCTGAGCTCGTCGTCGACGCCGACGTCACCAAGACCGACCGCACCGTGGAACCGCAGGGCATCTACGAGGTGTACGAGGCGACGGTCACGGACGTCACGAAGGGCGACGCCGTCGCCCCCGGCGACACGATCCAGGTCATCAGCACCTCGGACCAGTGCGAGACGAGCGGCGAACCGGTCGAGTACCTCTCGGGCGACCCCCTCGCCGACGAGGGCGCCTTCCGCCTGTACCTGTCCCACGACGGAGACGACGACGTCTGGCAGCTCGTCGTCCCCGGCGCCGCGGAGTCGCAGCCCGACAGCTGACGCAGCAGCCCGCCGGCTGACACCTGGGCCGCTACGGCTGCTCCGGCACCGTCACGATCCGGTTCTGGTACGCCCACACCACGGCCTGCAGCCGCGACCGCACCCCGAGCTTCGGCAGCATCCGCGCCAGGTGCGACTTGACGGTCGACACCTCGAGCACGAGCGCAGCGGCGATCTCCTCGTTCGACATCCCTTGCGCCAGCAGCAGGAGCACCTCGTGCTCGCGGGCGGTCAGCACGCCGTCGGCCCGGTCGCCGGAGACCGGCTGCAGGCTCCGCCGCGACACGAACTCCCGCAGCACCCGCCGGGTCAGGGCCTGGTCGAGCGTGCCGTTGCCGGCGGCGACCTGCCGGACGGCGTCGACGATGGTGTCCGGCTCGGCGTCCTTGAGCAGGAACCCGGAGGCCCCGGCCTCGAGTGCCCCGAACACGTAGTCGTCCAGGTCGAACGTCGTCAGCATGAGCGCGGGGATCGCCGGGTCGGCGTCCGGCGCGCAGAAGATCCGGGCGAGTTCGATGCCGTTCATCACCGGCATCCGGATGTCCAGGCAGGCGACGTCGGGTCGCGTCTCGCGCGCCAGCGCGAGCGCCTCGCCGCCGTCGGCGGCCACGCCGACCACCTCGATGTCCGGCTCCGCCCCGAGGAGCGCGGACACCCCGGCGCGGACCAGGGGCTGGTCGTCCGCGACCAGCACGCGGATCACGCGACCACCCCGGGGCCGTCGGCGGCCTGCGTGGGTGCGGCAGGTGCCTCCCGGCCGAGCGCCAGCTCCACCAGCCATCCGCCGGTCGCGGTCGGGCCGGTCTGGAGGCGCGCCCCGACCAGGTCCGCCCGCTCGCGCATCCCCCGCAGGCCGTTGCCGCCCGAGGGAGAGGTCCGCGCTGCCGGCACGGTGGCCGGTGCGTTCTCCACCCGGATCACCACCCGGGTCACGTCGCGGTCGTCGATGGTGACGGTGCACGGGGCGGACGGGGCGTGCAGGGCGGCGTTGGCCAGTGCCTCCTGGACGGTGCGGTAGGCGGCGAGCTGCGCGAGCGGGCCGACGCCGTCGGCCAGCGGGCGGTCCCCCGGCAGCACGTCGAGCCGGACGTCGCTGCGGAACCGGGCGCGTTCGGCCAGGTCGACGATCCCGGCGACCGTCTCGACGGCGCGCTCGGCAGGGGCGTCGTCGCGGAGCAGGCCGACCAGGCGGCGGAGGTCCTCGAGCACGGCGGTGCTCTGCTCCCGAACCTGGCGGGCGCCCTCGTGGGCACGCTCCGGGTCCGCGTCGATCTGCCGGTCGATGACGGCGGCCATCAGTGCGATGCCGGACAGGTGGTGCGCGGCGATGTCGTGGAGCTCACGGGCCATCGCGGCACGTTCGCGGGACACCGCGGCGTCGACCAGGGCGTCCTGCTCCCGGTTCACGGCGCTGGCCTCGGCGGTGCGGGCGACGCGGACCTCGCGGCGGGACTGCACGAGCAGGGTGACCAGCAGGGGCAGGCCGACCGCGCCGATCGCCTGCAGCACGCCCTGCCCGAGCGAGCCGGACACGGCGGCCGTCGTGTCACCGGCGACGGCGGCCAGCACCGCGCTGCCCGCGGCGACCAGTGCACCGGCGACCAGGAGCGTCGGCCACAGGCGGGCCAGCGGGACGCGGAGTGCGGCGAGGACGACCGCGACGACCACGGGCAGTGCGGTGAGGCCGAACAGGTCGGACGACTCCGGGGCGAGCGCCGCGACCACCACCGGCAGGGCGGCGATCACGATCAGGACGGTGCGCGGTGCCCGACGAGCGGCGAGCAGGGCGGCCGACTGGGCAAGCAGGCCGAGGGCCAAGACGGTCCAGGCGCCCGAGAACACTGCAGGGACCCCCAGTGCCAGGGCGGGGCCGTCCGGTTCGAGGCTGTCCAGGGGCGGCAGGCCGAGCAGCAGTCCGAGGGCGACGACGGCCGTGCCGAGGGCGACGAAGACGTCGACGCGGCGGGCGCGCAGCGCTGCCGGCTCGCGCTGCGCTGCCGGCTCGCGCTGCGCTGCCGGCTCGCGCTGCGCTGCCGGCTCGGCCGGTGCGCGCAGCGCGTCGTGCTCAGCGGGTGCCATCGTTGGATCCTACGAGGCGGGCGCGGGTGGGGACCGGTGCGTCGAGGGGCAGGGCGCGTCGGGCGGGGTCGTATCCCAGGCGGCCACGGGTCACGACGAGCAGCACCGCGGCGGCGATCGTCGACATGATCGTCAGGCCGATCATCAGCGTGCCGGCGGTCATGCTCGGGTACATCTCGGGGAACAGCGTCGAGATCGTGTTGTTCACGCCGACGTGCAGCAGCAGGGCCAGGGGCAGGCTCTCGCGGGTCTTGTTGAAGACCTGGATCATCACGACGTTGAAGGTGATGGTGAACAGGGCGAACACGACGGGCTCGCTCCAGTGGGCGTTCGGCCAGCCGCCCCAGTCGCTGAAGTACAGCGGCATGTGCCAGAGCGCCCAGATCGGGCCGAGGATCGCGGCGGCGCCGAGGCCCCCGAAGCGGTGCTGCAGACGGGGCAGGGCGAAGTCGCGCCAGCCGGGCTCCTCGCTCAGGCCGGTCGAGAACAGCTGGATGATCAGTCCGGGGACGAGCATGGCGAAGGCCAAGGCCGAGGGGGCCCGCACGTCACCACCGGCGAACGGCAGCGCGGACACGACGATCAGGGCCGGCACGACGACGAGCGCCAGCGCGTACCAGTACCAGGCGACCCGCCAGCGGAACAGCCGTCCCACCCAGCGGCGGAGCCCCGCGCGACCGTCGGCGACCGCGGTGACGATGAACGCGCTGCCCAGCGGGCCGAGGAGCGCCCCGGGCAGGACGCCCGTGAACTGTCCACTGCCCAGGACCTCGGGGAAGTGGATGTCCCACACGCCCATGCCGTGCGGGGACAGGATGTACGGCACCCACGCGAGCCAGCTCAGGCCGAGTGCCATGGTGAAGAAGGACACGAGCGGGTGCCGGGCGATGAGGCCGCGGACACCCCCTCGGTCGCGGGCTGCGGTGCCGGCGGTGGGCCGGACTTCGGTGGTGTTCGTCATGCACACGACGCTAGGAAACAGGGCGCTCGGGGACGACCGGCTTCGGGATGCACCTGCGGGAGTTCCATCGAAGGATGCAAGCGCGCTGCGGGTGGGTTCGGCACTCCTGAACACGCCGTCGTCGTGCGCAGACGCCGGCGTCTCGCGGGTCCGGTCAGGCAGCGCGCTGGGCGGCCACGTGGGCCAGGACGACGGGGTCCTCGCAGCCGCGGGCGAACCCCAGGATGCGCCGGTCGATGTCCCGCTGCAGCACGAGCACGCCGATGCGCTCGGCGATCGGTGCGAGCCACTTCGGCCGGCACGTGAAGTTGTAGCGCCAGACGGCCAGCGTGTGTCCGGGCTGTCCCTCCGCCGCCGTGAAGCGCCAGCCGCCGCCCATGCGCTCGAAGAACCACGACCCCTTCGTCATCTTCATCCCCACGTTCGACGGCGGGTGGTACGAGACGTACTCGCTCTCCATCGCCAGCCCGAACCGCTGCACCGTGTACGTCCGGACGCCCTTCGCCGGCACGGTCGCGCCGTCCATCAGGTGCTGGCGGCGGATGAAGGGATCCCACCGCTTCCGGATCGCTCCCTGTGTCTGCGAGACGGCGAAGGCCACGTCGGGCTCGACCGGGATGACGCAGCGGGACTCGACGACGGGCATGAGTCATCCTCGCACGTGCACGGTGCGGCGTGCGCCGGCCCGTGCGAGCTCCGCCGAACTCGCACCGTGCGGTGTGCGTCGGCCCGTGCGAGCACCGCCAGACTCGCACCGTGCGGCGTCCCTCAGCCCGTGCGAGCTTGCTCGCTCCGTGCGCCGCTACAGCCCTGCACCAGTCGGCCAACCTCGCACCGGTCGGACAACCACGCACCGTGCGCAGCGGCAGCGGCAGCGGCAGCGGCAGCGTCAGCGGCGGCGTCAGCGCAGCGTCGCCCGGAGTGCGTCGGCGATGAGCGCGAGCGCCACGTCGACCTCGTCGGCCACGCGCTGGTGGGTCGCCGTCGAGCGACGGTAGGGGTCGTCCACGTCGTCGTCGGCCGGGTCGGCGGGCGGCGGGACCGTCCCGCGCAGCCGCGCGACACGCTCCACGAGTTCCTGCGGGGTCGTCACGTCGGCCAGGTCACCGGGCTCGAGGCCCGCGAGCACCCGCGCGAACTGCTTGATCGTGAACGTCCGCTTGGAGGCCCGGGGCGCCAGGGAGACAGCGGCTGCACGGTGCGATCGCTCGGCGGTCAGCACCAGGTCGGCGCGCTCGACGATCTCGGCCGTCAGGTACCGCGACCGGTGGGCCGACGGGTCGCCCCCGAGCCGGACGGACTGTTCCGCCGCGGCGGCGTCCATCGCGGCACCGTCGTCGGCGATGGTGCCGGCCGACTCGACCACGAACGCGGGGGCGTCCGGGCCGAGTCGTGCCGTCAGGACCTGCGCGCCGAGCGGCGACCGGCAGATGTTGCCGCTGCAGACGAACAGGATCCGCATCGTCACGCTGCGTCGGTGCGTTCGCCGGCGCGCTGGTCGGCACGCTCGTCGTCGCCGAGCAGGTCGTGCCGCACGACGATGGCGTCACGGCCGGGGCCGACACCGATCGCGGAGATCCGTGCGCCGGACATCGCCTCGATCGCCAGGACGTAGTCCTGCGCGTTCTTCGGCAGGTCGTCGAAGGTGCGGGCTCCCGTGATGTCCTCGGTCCAGCCGGGGAACTCCTGGTACACCGGCTTCGCGTGGTGGAAGTCGGACTGGTTGACCGGGACCTCGTCGACGCGGACGCCGTCGACCTCGTACGCGACGCACACCGGGATCGTCTCGAGCCCGGTCAGGACGTCGAGCTTGGTGAGCACGAAGTCGGTCACACCGTTGATGCGTGCCGTGTAGCGGGCGATCGGGGCGTCGTACCAGCCACAGCGGCGCGGGCGGCCGGTGGTGGTGCCGAACTCGAAGCCGTTGGCACGCAGGAACTCGCCCGACTCGTCGAACAGCTCGGTCGGGAACGGACCGGCACCGACGCGGGTCGTGTACGCCTTGACGATGCCGATGATCCGCTCGAGCTTGCCCGGGCCGATGCCCGAACCGGTCGCGGCGCCACCAGCGGTCGCGGACGACGAGGTGACGAACGGGTAGGTGCCGTGGTCGACGTCGAGCATCGTGGCCTGGCCGGCTTCGAACAGGACGGTCTCGCCACGCTCCAGGGCACGGTGGATCTCGAGGGCGGTGTCGGCGACCATCGGGCGCAGGCGCTCAGCGAACGAGAGCAGCGACTCGACGACTTCTTCCGGGTCGATCGCACGGCGGTTGAAGACCTTGACCAGCAGGTGGTTCTTCTGGTCGAGCGCCGCCTCGACCTTCTGGCGCAGGATGTTCTCGTCGAAGATGTCCTGGATCCGGATGCCGACGCGGTTGATCTTGTCGGCGTAGGTCGGGCCGATACCGCGACCGGTGGTGCCGATCTGGCGCTTGCCCAGGAACCGCTCGGTCACCTTGTCGACGGTGCGGTGGTAGTGCGTGATGACGTGGGCGTTGGCCGACACGAGCAGCTTCGAGACGTCGACGCCGCGGGCGCGCAGGGCGTCGAGCTCCTGGAACAGCACCTCGAGGTCGACGACGACGCCGTTGCCGATGATCGGGGTCACGCCGGGCGTCAGGATGCCGGAGGGCAGCAGGTGCAGGGCGTACTTCTCGCCGCCGACGACGACGGTGTGACCGGCGTTGTTGCCGCCGTTGAACTTCACGACGTAGTCGATGCGGGAGCCGAGGAGGTCGGTGGCCTTCCCCTTGCCCTCGTCGCCCCACTGGGCTCCGATGATGACTGCTGCGGGCATCTGGTTCTCCTCACGTTGGCGGAGGACCGCACACGGCCCTCCGGGCCGGTGGTCCACCCGAGTCTATCGGCTGGTCACCTGCGCGTCACCCGCTGTGACGTCCTGTGGACGGCGGGCCGCGTGTCCACATCCAGCGCACCTGGATGTCCGTCCGGATCGGTCGGAGCACGGGCGGACGCGTCCAGATCCACGACGCGGAAGGAGCACGACATGAGCGGCATCGGAGACAAGGCGAAGGACTTCGCCGACAGTGACAAGGGCGAGCAGGCAACGGACGCCGGCCTCGACAAGGCCGGCGACGCGGCCGACAAGGCGACCGGCGGCGGACACGGCGACCAGATCGGCAAGGCCGAGGACGCGGCCGACGGCAAGATCGGCAAGTGACGTCCGAGACGTCACCAGAAACGGGACGGGAGGCGCGGTGCCAGCTGGCACCGCGCCTCCCGTCTGTCTGCCGGTGCGTCCCGAGCCACCCGGCCGACCCCGGATCAGCTCCGGAAGAAGTCCTGGTACGACGGGTCACCGACGGGCTGGGAGTGCCCCGGCTCGGCCAGGCGCTGCTCGATCATGGCCTGGATGACGTCCGGCGGGGTGAGTCCACGACGGCGCCACTCGACCGGGTTGGACCGAAGCTGGTTCAGCGTGCTCTGCATGGGAGTCACACTGGCACCACTTCACTAGTTTGTCTAACTACCTGTCCCGAACGCGCGTTCAGGGGGCTGCCCCGCGCTTGGTGAGCAGAAGAGGTCGGATCCCCACTCGGGCCCCGACCTCTTCTGCTCACCATGTGGCGCGTGAACCGCGCGCGCACCTGTCCTAGCGGCGCGTGACCTTCGCGGTCGCCCCGGACTTGGCCGTGCCGTCCTTGTACCCGGAGGCGTGGGCCGTCACCTGCACGCTGATGCGGTGCCCGACGTCGGACGAGCCGAGCTTGTACTTGGTACCCGTTGCCGACTTGACGACCTTGCCGTCACGCAGCCACTGGTACTTGTAGGTCGCCTTCGTCGTGCTCCACGTGCCGTGCTTCGCGGTGAGGGTCGAGCCGACCTTCGCCGTCCCGCTCACCGCGACCTTGCTCCCCCTCGCCAGCGCGAGCTTCGGCGGGACCACGTTGATCGTCGACGTGTCGGCCTGCTTGCCCGCCGCGTTGTCGAGGTGGAGCAGCAGCACCGTCGCCTTGGTGACACCCGAGGCACGGGTCACCGTGAGCGAGTCGGCGTCGGCGAACAGCACGCCGGGGGTGCCGTCCTGCGAGAACGACAGCTTCGGCTTCGACGGGTCGAACGTGGCCGTCTTCGTCTCGTCCACGACCGAGGAACCGCTGGTGGCAGCACCCGGGGCGTAGGCCGACTCCGTCAGCACGGTGTAGTCGAACTTCTTCGACGAACCGATGGCCTTCGCAGCGACGGTCAGCACCTTCACCGAGCTGTCGAAGGTGTTCACGTCCTGTCCGGGCGCACCGCCGTTGAGCGGCTGGACGTCGACGACGGGGTCGACGTCCGGGTCGTCCAGGGCGGCCTTCGCCAGGTCGACCGTCGTGGCGAACGTGGCGTCCACGGCAGCCGACTTCGCGTTGTACACCAGGAAGTCGGGCTCGCCGTCACGGTCCGTGTCGATGAGGACCTCGACGTTGGTCACGGCGCCCGGGTTCGCGTCCGGACCAGCGGTCTGCACACCGAACGCCAGGGTTCCCGAGGACTTGTCGTACGACGCACCGTAGGAACGGACGTCGGCCGCCTGCAGCGAACGCGTCGCCGAACCCTCGGGGAACGCCTCGGCCGGGTCGGTGCCGCCGAGCACGAACGGAGCGACGGCGGCGTGGTAGCCGGTCGTCAGTCCGCCCTGGTCGAGCGTGCGGCCCTTGAGCGTGAGCTCGGCCGACTTGCCCGGTCCCGTGAACGAGACCGTGGTCCGGGCCCGGACCGCGCTGACGGGCTTCGGGGCCACGTAGGCCCCGAGGCGCATCGGGTTGAGCGAGCTGTCGGTCGGCGCGAACGCCACGATGCCGGAAGCGGCGGCCACGAACTCGCGCTGGTAGCCCTGCTGGACGGCTTCCTGGGTCGGGTCGATGACCCGGCGGAGCTTCGTCGCGTCGGCGACCGAGAACGTCAGCGTGACCGATGCGGTGCCGTTGGCGGGCACCGTGACCTGCTTCGAGCTGAGCGCGAAGGTCACACCAGGCTGCGACACCTGCGGCTGGTACGACACGTTGTACGTGTGCGCCGTGCTGTCGGTGTTGTCGATCTGCAGGGTGCGGGTCTCGCTCGTCCCGCTGGCGACCTCGACGACGCCGAACGACGCGGTGACGAGCTGGTCGTTCTCGGCGCTGCGGACCGTGGTGCCGGCGGTGACCGCCTGCAGTGCGTCCACGCGACCGGTGCCCTGGCGGAGCAGGGTGGCCGAACGGTTGCCGTCCTTCACGTCGTGCGTCGCCGTGTTCATCAGGGCCGCCTTGACCTGCGGGGCGGACCAGGTGGGGTGCGACTGGAACGTCAGCGCCGCGATGCCCGCGACGTCCGGCGTGGCCATCGAGGTACCGCTCATCGACATGCGGCCGTCACCGGTGCCGTTGGCCGCCGAGATCACGTTGACCCCGGGGCCGGCGATGTCCGGCTTGACGATGTCGTCGAACGATCCGTGCACACCACGGCTGGTGAACGACGCGAGCGTGTTCACGGCGTCCGCCTCGATGGCGACCTCGAAGCCCTTGAGCTCGTCCGCGAAGCGCACGTGCAGGGTCCCCGCCTTGGCAGTGGCCTGGAGGCTCGCCACGCTCTTCGCGGTCAGCTCGGCACCCGGGATGGTCGCGTTGCCACCGATGCCGGATTCGAACGTGTCGAGCGTGCCCGCCAGCAGGACGCCGACGCCGCCAGCGGCCTCGACGTTGCCGAAGCGCACGGCGGAACCGCACTCGAGCGCGGCGTCCGTCCACTTCAGCCAGACGACCTTGCCCTTGATCTTCGCGGCGTCAGCGGCGCTGAACGCGGCACAGCCGTCGATGTTCGCGGTCGGGACGACGACGTCGCCCTCGACCGGCAGGGTGCCCTTGAAGTTGGACGAGTACTGCGAGCGGTAGGTCTTCGCGACGTCGGCCGGTGCGGTGACCTGCACGCCGTCGTAGAGCGACTGGCCGGTGGCGCTCGCGGCGACGGTGAGCGCGCCCTCGGCGTTGCCCGGCGACCCACCGATGTCGGTGAAGTCGTCGGCGTTGCCCGAGGCGATCACGGGGAGCACGCCGCGAGCGGTCAGTGCGTCGATCTTTGCGTTGTCGGGGTCGTCCGGTGCGCCGTAGTCGGAGCCGAGCGACAGGTTCAGGACGTTGATGTCCTTGCCCTCGGTGAGCGCCTGGCCCACCCAGTCGAGCGCGGCACCGGTGACGTCGGTCGAGCCACCGTTGTCACCGAAGACCTTCAGGGCGTACAGGCCGGCCTCGGGCGCGGTGCCCGGACCGATCCACATGTCCTGCACCTGCTGCGTGGTGAGCTTGGTGTAGTCGCCGTCGAACTGCTGCTTGTCGGCGGTCAGGCCGTAGCCGGCGATCGAGCCGGACACGTGCGTGCCGTGGTCGCCGCCCTTGCCGTCGATCGGGTTGTCGTCGGGAGCCGGCACCGGGTCGTAGGCGTCCGGGTCCGACGGGTCGGCGTTGTAGGTCGCACCGGCGAAGTCGTACCCGCCGAGGAACTTCGACGCGTCGTACAGGCTCGGGTCCGGGGCGCCGCTGCTCGCGTTCGCCAGGGCCTGCTGGTACGCCTCGGTGGTGCCGGGTCCACCGAAGTCGGCCTGCGTGTAGTCGAGACCGGTGTCGAGGACGGCGACGTTGACGTCCTTGCCGGTGTGGCCGGTCTGCTGCCAGGCGTTGAGCGAGCGCGTGTAGACGTCGCTCGCGGCGTTCTTCGGCGCGACGCCGTCGGCGCCGGGTTGGACCAGGCTGGGGTCGACGCCCGAGGGAGCGGCGTCGGCGTTCTCGTTGACCGTCGGCTCGACGATCTTCTTCGGCGTGAGCGGGATGATGCTCTCGACGTCGGAGCGCTTCGCGATCTGCCGGAACGCGTCGACGTCGGCGACGACCGCGACGCCAGGGACGGTGTACTCGGTCGAGTAGAGCTCGGTCGCGTCGGCGTCGGCGCGCTTGACGGCCGACCGCACCGCGGCGACGGTCGACTGGATCGCCTCGACGCGGTTCTTGGCCGCGGAGGACTGGGTCCGCGACTTCGTCAGGTCCCCGCCCTTCGCCTTGGCGTCCACTTCGAGGGCACCCTGGCCGGTCGTGCGCACGAACGCGGCGACGGTCTTCGTCGGCTTGGCGTCACGGAGCGGGGCGGAGAGCTTGAGGTCGGCCACCGAGATCCCGGCCGGAGCTGCGGAGGCCGCGCCCCCGACTGCGAGACCGCCACACGCGAGGGCCGCGACGGCGATGCCGGCGGTCAGGACGCGGGTGAAGCGATGGGGGGTTGGGTTCGGGTCGGTGTTCGGTGTTGCACGGTTCAAAGAGGGCACTCCTGGCTCAGTCCGTGGTTCGCATGAGATTCCTGTGAAGCTATGCGTTCGTTCTCAGGGAAGACAGTCCGCTCTTTGGGGGACTCCCCTCGTCCGAGGGGCGGAACCTGTTAAGTTGCACACCCGTGTGCACGTTATTACGATGGGGTGCGTGACCACCTCCGAGCAGCCCTCCCGCGCGCCCCGCCGCGACGCCACGGAGAACCGGGCAGCCCTCCTCGACGCGGCGAAGACCTGTCTGCAGCAGGACCCGGACGCCTCGATCGAGACGATCGCCGCGGCTGCGGGACTCTCGCGCCGTGCGGTGTACGGACACTTCCCCTCGCGCGACGACCTGGTGCGCGAGGTCGTGACCGCCGGCGCGGCCAGGATCGCCGCGGCCATGCCCACCGCATCGGACCTGCAGGAGCTCCCGCCGGCCGCACGCCTCGCCGCCATCGCGGTGACGCTCTGGACCGAGGTGTCGCACGTCCGCTCGATGGCCCGGGTCGCCGTGCGCAGCCCGTTCGCCGAACCCGTCGCCGAGGTGTTCGCGCCTCTGCGCTCGCAGGTACGCCAGGCGTGCGCGCTCGGGATCGCCGACGGCGCCATGCGGGACGACGTCGACCCCGAGACCCTCGGCCGTCTGGTCGAGGGCGCGTGCATCGCCGTCCTCGACGAGGCCACCCGTTCCGGCACGAGCGACGAGGACGGACGGCGCATGGTGGTGGTGTCGGCGCTGGGCATGGCCGGCATCGACTGGCGCACGGCACTGCTCTCCGAACCCGCTGCTCCCACTCCCACTCCTGCCCCGAAGGACCACGCATGACGCTCGAACTCGACCACGTCGGCATCGGCGAGGAGCCCGGCGCACCCCTGCCCGTCGTCTCCGCCGTCGCCGCCCCGGGACGCCCCGGGGTCCTCGCCGTCGAGACCGAGCAGGCGCCCGTGCTCGCGTCACTCGTCGCCGGCGGCCGCATGCAGCCCGACACCGGCCGGCTGCTGCTCGACGGCCACGAGGACCCGGCAGCCGTCCGCCGCTCGTTCGCCCTCGTGGACACCCCCGGGGTCGCCGAGCCCTTCCCCGTCATGACCCTCAAGCAGATCGTGCGCGAGGAGCTCGCGTTCGCCGGGCAGCGCCCGAACCGTGAACACGTCGACACCGTGCTCGACGAGCTCGGACTGCGGGACTACTTCGAC
This sequence comes from Curtobacterium flaccumfaciens, assembly GCF_013359815.1. Classification (GTDB taxonomy): domain Bacteria; phylum Actinomycetota; class Actinomycetes; order Actinomycetales; family Microbacteriaceae; genus Curtobacterium; species Curtobacterium flaccumfaciens. Next base: position 165,274 of record NZ_JABMCF010000032.1, read on the forward strand.
ACCGCCGTGCAGCGGGTGCCGACCGTCGTGCGCGTCCGGCTACTGGTCGAACTCGCCCTGCTCCGCGACGGTGTGACCGGCATCGTGATCACCTCGCCCGAGCGGCACGGCGGCGCCGTCGAGGACTGGTTCCAGGTGGTCCGCGACGTCGCACGACGGGGCGTGACCGTGGTCCTCGTGACCTCGAAGGCCGCCGCCGCCACCGTCGAGCACCTGCTCGACACGATCGACACGCACGACGGCGTCGAGACGCACGGCGGCGTCGAAACGCACGACGACGTCGCGACGCTCGCGACGCCCCAGACCGAGGACCCCGAGGACGTGGCCCGAACCGACGGAACCGAGCCGGGCCTCCCGGCCGCTCCTTCCGTCACCGAAGCATCCGCAACCGTCCCGACGGAGGCACAGAAGTGACCACCACCTCGCTCGTCCGCGCAGAACTCGCGCGGCTCACCGCGACCCCGCTCGCACGCCTGGCGTTCATCGCGCTGATGATCGTGCCGCTGCTCTACGGCGGCGCCTACCTGTGGGCGAACCGCGACCCGTACGCGAAGCTCGACCAGATCCCCGCCGCGATCGTGAACCTCGACGCCGGCGCCACGCTGGACGGCGACCACGTCGACTACGGCAAGGACGTCACGAAGGAGGCCATCGACGGCGCCGACTTCAAGTGGACGAAGACGAGCGCCGCCGACGCCCGCTCCGGTGTCCGCAACGGCACCTACGACTTCGTCGTCACCATCCCGCACGACTTCTCGGAGCACCTGGTGTCCGCGCAGTCCGACGACCCCACGCAGGCGAAGCTCGTCATGACGACCGCCGACACGAACTCGTACCTGGCCTCGACCATCGCCGAGCAGGCGGGCAAGACCATGCGCACCGCCGTCGCCGAGCGCGTCGGCAAGCAGGCGGCGAAGACCCTGCTCGTCGGGCTCGCCGACGTGCGGGACAGCCTCGGCGACGCGGTCGACGGGGCCGATGAACTCGCGTCCGGAACCGCCAAGGCGGACAGGGGTGCGCACCAGCTCGCCGACGGTACCGGCAAGCTGTCGTCCGGGGCGGCGGAGCTCGCGTCCGGCACGGCCGACCTGCCGTCGCAGACCCAGCAGCTGAACAGCGGGGCGCAGCAGGTGGCGTCGGGGGCGTCGACCCTGGCGTCCGGGCTGGCCAGCGCGCAGCAGCAGACGGCGGCACTGCCGTCGCAGACGCAGCAGTTGGACAGTGGGGCGCAGCAGCTGCAGTCCGGGCTGCACCAGCTCCGTGACCAGACGGCTTCGCTGCCGTCGGACTCTGCGCGCCTGTCCAGTGGTGCGTCGCAGGTCGCGACCGGGAACGCCGAGCTCGTCGAGAAGGCCGCACCGTTCATCGCGGGCGTCCAGCAGCTCTCTGCGCAGTCGCCCGAACTCGTCGCATCGCTGAAGCCCGTCGTCCAAGCCTCCACGGTGCTCTCCGCGGAAGAGAAGACCCGGCTGCTCACCGGGCTCGACAACCTGCAGGCCGGCAGCACCAAGCTCGGTACCGGTGCCGGCGACCTGTCCGGCAACCTGCAGAAGCTCAAGACCGGCAGCGCGCAGGTGTCCGCGGGCGCCTCCCAGCTCGCCGAGCAGGCCCCGGCGCTGACGAGCGGCATCCAGCAGCTCTCCGACGGTTCGGACACGCTCGCCGCCGGCACCGGCAAGCTCGCCGCGAAGGCCCCGGAGCTGTCGTCCGGGATCGCGGACGCGGCCACGGGCGCCTCGACGCTCTCGTCGGGAGCGTCGAAGGTGGCCGCCGGTACATCGAAGCTGGCCTCGGCCGCTCCGACGCTGTCGTCCGGTGCGTCGCAGCTCGCGACCGGTGCGAAGACCGCCGACCAGGGCGCCTCGTCGCTCGCGTCAGGGTTGGACAAGCTCACGACCGGCTCGTCGAAGCTCGCGTCGTCGCTCGACGAGGGCCGCACGAAGATCCCGGCGTCGAACGCCTCGGAGCGTGCGTCGCAGGCCTCGGTCATCTCGGACCCGGTCAAGGTCGGGGACGACAACGTCGCCGCCGCGTCGAACTACGGTGCCGGCCTCGCGCCGTTCTTCATCTCGCTCGCGGCCTGGATCGGCATGTACGCGCTGTTCCTCATCCTCAAGCCGATCTCGAAGCGCGCGATCACGGCGGTGCGGAAGCCTCTCGCGGTGGTGTTCGGCGGCTGGCTGACCCCGGCACTCCTCGGCCTGGTGCAGATGGTGGCGCTGTTCTTCATCGTGCGCTTCGCCCTCGACCTGAACGTGGTGCACGTCGGCGGCACGATCGGGATCATGGTCCTGGCCTCGGCGACCTTCGCGGCGATCATCATGGCGCTCAACGTGCTGCTCGGATCGGTGGGGCAGTTCCTCGGCCTGGTGCTGATGCTCGTGCAGCTCGTCACCGCTGGCGGGACGTTCCCGTGGCAGACGTTGCCGGGGCCGTTGGCGGCGCTGCACTTCGCGCTGCCGATGACGTACTCGGTCGACGCGATCCGGCAGACGATGTACGGCGGGAACCTCGGCGCCGCGTGGTCGGACGCGGGCGTGCTGCTCTGCTGGCTGCTCGGGGCGCTCCTGGTGTCCTTCGTGGTCACGGCGCGGCAGACCCGCTCCCGCACGCTGCGCGACCTGCGCCCGAGCCTGATCGGGTAGCGGGGCCGGGGGGCGGGCGCCCGCGCGCACGCTTCGTGAGCAGAAGAGGTCGGGTGACATCAGGTCACCCGACCTCTTCTGCTCGCGAAGTGCGTTCGCCGAGCGGCTGGTGCACCATCCCGCCGCCGAGGGTGCTCAGGTCGTCGGTCGGCAGGGCCGCACGGGCGTCCGCATCGAGCACGGCGGACGCGTCGTCGAGGGGGTGGAACCCGATGCGCTCCCCGGCGGACAGGTCAGCCGGCGACCCGGTGTTCCGCGACAGGGCCCAGACCACGTGGTGCCCGGGGTCGCGGAGTGCCACGGTCGCGAGGACCAGGCGCGTCAGGTCGTCGGGCGAGGTCCACATGAGTAGCCCCCGGGTCGTCGGCGGCAGCGCACCGAACGCACCGATCCGCGCGGACACGATCGACATCTCGTACCGGTCGGCGAACAGGCTGCCGAGCAGTTCCATCGCGGCCTTCGTCACGCCGTAGTACGTGTCCGGACGGGGCAGCCGGTCGCCGGGCACGCTCCCCGGCTGGTCGAGGGGTTCGGGCACCAGCCCCACCGCGTGGATCGAGCTGGCCTGCACCACCCGGAGCACCCCGGCGGCGGCGGCCCGTTCGAGCACGTTCTTCGTGCCGGTCAGGTTCGCCGCGATCAGGTCGTCCCAGGCGGCCTCCGTCGGGATGCCCGCCAGGTGGACCACGGTGTCGACCGCGGCGAGCGCATCGTCCAGCGCAGCCGGGTCGTTCACCGATCCGGGTACGAACCGTTCCCCGGCGACGACCGGATCGTGGGGCCGCTGTTCGTCGAGCAGCACGAGGTCGTGTCCCGCGGACCGCAGTCGAGGACGCAGGGCGCTCCCGATCCGGCCCGCGGCTCCGGTGATGAGCAGCGTCGCCATGCCGCGGACGCTACCCCCGGCGCGCGAGCAGCGACCTCAGCTGTGCGACCGCGCCGAACGCCGGGGTGTCGAGGTCGGACTTGGTCCACCGGACGACTGCCCAGCCGAGTCGTTCCATCTCGCGGTAGCGGCGGAGGTCACGGCCCCACTGCTCGGCGTCGGTCCGGTGGTGGTCGCCCTCGTACTCGATGACGATGCGGTGCTCCGGATAGGCCAGGTCGACGCGGCCGACGAACCGGCCGGCTTCGTCGAGCACGTCGACCTGAAGTTCGGGCTCGGGCAGCCCCGCGCGGACGATCGCCAGCCTCGCGCGGGTCTCCTGCGGCGACCCGGCCCCCACCCGCACGAGCTCGAGTGCGACGCGCAGTCGTCGGACACCCGATCGCGCTCCGGCCAGGGCCACGGCGGCAGCGAGGTCGTCGATCGTCGTCTCGCACCGCCGTTCCGTGACGATGGCGTCCCCGAGCACGACGAGCTGGTCGACCGAGAGCATCGCACCGCAGTCCACCCACAGCGCCGCGGGTGTGCTCGTCGGCATCCCCCACCGCTCCGTCACCCGGGCACGGTCCGGTGTGATGCGGTGCCCGACGACCCCGTGGCGTCGTGGTTGTGCGATCGGCAGGGGACTCGTGACGTGCACCGGTCCGTCGTCGGCGGCAGGGACCGGCAGCTGCCAGAGGACCGCCGCCGAGACGTGGCTGATGAACTGCCCGGGAGCCAGGACCGGCCGGAACGCCCGGATCCGGTGGACCGGGTCGGGCGGACGGTCACGGGCCCATCGGATCGACCGGGTCGGCCGGATCAGGTCACGCCGTCGGAGTCGTTGTCGGGAGACGCCCGCGCGGTCGGCGGCACCGACGTCGAACGCGCGCCCGCGCAGCGGTGTCGGAAGTGGTCGTGCTCGCATGACGACCACGTTCGCGCCCCGCGCCCACTGCCCGCGCGCCGAACGCGACTTCTGTGCACAACGCGCCCCGGGCCTCCCGTGTGGAGGACCAGCCACGCGCGGATCGTGAGCAGAAAAGGTCGGGTCGCCGCCCCGCACCCGACCTTTTCTGCTCACGAACCGAAACCGACCCACCGAACGACCCCCACCCCGCACCCCACCGCCCGGCCCATGTCACGTCAACCGCTACGATCGACGCACGAGCCAACGGAGGTCGAAGCGCATCATGGGAGACGGCAAGCCCGCGACCATCTACGACGTCGCCGCACGCGCCGGGGTCTCGAAGTCCCTCGTCTCCCTCGTGCTGCAGCGCTCCCCGCGGGTCAGCGACCAGCGCCGGGCCGCCGTGCTCAAGGCGATCCAGGAGCTCGACTACCGGCCCTCGACCGCGGCCGTCTCCCTCGCCGGCACGCGCAGCCGCACCATCGGCGTGGTCCTCGACGACTTCCGCAACCAGTGGTTCGTGGACCTGCTCACCGGCCTGCGCGAGAGCCTGCAGGACCAGGGGCACCGGCTCGTGGTCGCCGACCGGTTCCTCAACACGGGGCTCGATGCCTCTCCGGTGGAGGGCTTCCTCTCCATGCGCGTCGAGGGCATCGTGATCGCCGGCGAGCCCACCACCGACCTCGCGATCCCCGCCTCGATGCCGCTCGTGATCGCCGGTGGCCGTGTCGCGATCCCCCGCGCGGACACCGTGGCGAACGACGACCACGCCGGTGGCGGCATCGCGGCGCAGCACCTGCTCGGCCTCGGCCACACCCGACTCGGGTTCGTCGGTGCGAGTTCGGCGGCCTCGGCCGAACGCCAGTCCGGGTTCGAGCAGGCCGCAGCAGCACGCGCCTCTGTCGTCACGACGGTCTTGCCGGGTGAACCCACCGAGGAGGCCGGTTCCCGCGCCCTCGGCATGCTCCTCGACGAGCACCCGGACGTCACGGCCGTCTTCGCCGCGAACGACGTGATGGCCCTCGGTGCCCTGTCCGAGCTCGCCGAACGCGGGTTGCGCGTCCCCGAGGACGTCTCCGTCATCGGCTACGACGACACCCCGGTGGCGGCGATGCGGTACGTCGGCCTGACGAGCATCGACGACCGCAGTGTCGAGATCGGCCGCGGCGCCGGCGAGCGCCTGCTGGCCCGCATCGCCGATCCGCGGATCGCCGCCACGGAACTCCTCGTCGAACCCCGCCTGGTCGCGCGCCGCACCACCGCCGCGCGCTGACGCGCCAGCACGGACCCTGGCCGGGAGGCCCGCCTTGTCTCCGCCCCGCCCGCTTCGTGAGCAGAAATGGTCGGGTCCAGGGCCCGTACCCGACCATTTCTGCTCACGAAGTCGCGCCCGGCAACTCCGCGTGCTGGACGATCCACGAGTGCATGACGATCGCCGCCGCGGCCGAGGCGTTGATGCTCCGCGTCGACCCGAACTGCGTGATCTCGAGGTGTGCGTCGGCACCGGCGACCGCCTGCTCGGTGAGCCCGGGGCCCTCCTGCCCGAACAGGAACACGCAGCGCTCCGGGATCGTCGCGGTCTCGATGCGTTCGGCACCCGGGGTGTTGTCGATCGCGACGACGGGACGCTGTTCCTCCGCCATCGCGGCGAGGAACGCCTCGACGTCGGGGTGGTAGCGGACGTGCTGGTACCGGTCGGTGACCATCGCTCCGCGCTTGTTCCACCGGCGTCGCCCGATGATGTGCACGGTGCCGGCCAGGAACGCGTTGGCGCTCCGCACGATCGACCCTATGTTCAGGTCGTGCTGCCAGTTCTCGATCGCCACGTCGAACGCGTGCCGTCGGGTGTCGAGCTCGGCGACGATCGCGTCCATCGACCAGTACCGGTAGCGGTCGAGCACGTTCCGGGAGTCGCCGGCGGCCAGCAGCTCCGGGTCGAGCCGCGGGTCGTCGGGCCAGGGTTCCGGGTGCGGCCCCACCCCGTTGGTCGTCAGCTCGTGCGACGGTTCGGGCGCAGTGGTCACCCGACCAGCGTACGGCGCACACGGCACCGGCCCGACGACGGCAGCGCCCTGCGGCGGCGCGGGCTCAGGCGGTGCCGGCCCCGTGGGCGATGCGCGACTCGATGCCGGCGATCAGGATGTCGAGGCCGAGCGCGAACCGGTCGTCGTAGGAGTGCTCGCCGAGGATCTCGCCCACCAGCCGGTGCCGCTCGGGGCGTCCGGCCTCGGAATCCCCGCGTCCGACCTGCACCCCGGCGTGCCCGACCACGAAGTCGTAGACGACGAAGAAGGTGTACATCGCCTCGGCCGGCGGCAGCCCGGCGTCCTGCAGGGCACCGACGACCTTCGCCACGACGGCGTCGGACTCGGTCGAGGCGAGCGGGGCGCGCTGGCTGTGCGACTCCAGCACGAGCGGGTGGGTGCGCATCAGGTCGCGGAACGTCGTGGCGAAGGTGCGGACGACGGCGTGCCACTCGTCCGGCCAGACGAAGGTGGCGGTGAACTCGTCGACGGTGCGGCGGACGAGTTCGGCGTGCAGGTCGTCCAGCCCGCCGATGGTCCGGTGCACGGTCATCGGGGCGACCCCGAGCCGCACGCCCAGGGCTCGGAAGGACAGCCGGTCGAGGCCGTCCTCGTTCGCGATGGTCGTGGCGGCGTCGATCACCTGCTCGCGGGAGAGCACGTTCGGGCGGCCTCGGCGTCGTCGCGGCGTCACCTCGAGCTCCGTCTCCGACACCGGGGTGGGTCGGGGCGCGGCGGACGGGGTTCCGGGTTCGACGAGCACGAGGGGCCTCCTTGATTCGGTACGTGTCCCGAAAAGCGTAGGGCAAAAGCCGACCACGGTTCGGTGTCTCGACCTTCTCGGGTCTCGGAGCAGCGCGCAAGAGCCGCCCCGGGCCTCCCGGCCCTTTCCGAGCCGGCCGCGAGCCGGGCCTGAACCCCTGCGCAGTAGGGTGAGGGCCATGGCGACCCGAGACGACGTCGAGTGCTGGCTGACCGACATGGACGGCGTGCTCGTCCACGAGAACCAGGCGCTCCCGGGCGCGCCGGAACTCATCCAGCAGTGGCTCGACGACGGCACCGAGTTCCTCGTGCTGACGAACAACTCGATCTTCACGCCGCGCGACCTCAGCGCCCGGCTGCGGGGCTCGGGCCTGCACGTGCCCGAGGAGCGGATCTGGACGAGTGCGCTCGCCACGGCCGACTTCTGCAAGTCGCAGATGCCCGGTGGCTCGGCGTTCGTGATCGGTGAGGCCGGCATGACCACCGCCCTGCACGAGGCCGGGTTCATCATGACCGAGACCGCGCCCGACTACGTCGTCGTCGGCGAGACCCGCAACTACTCGTTCGAGGCGATCACCAAGGCCGTCCGGCTCATCCGCGCCGGCGCCCGCTTCATCGTGACGAACCCCGACGCCACCGGCCCCAGCGCCGAGGGGGTCCTGCCGGCCACCGGCGCCATCGCGGCGATGATCGAGAAGGCCACCGGCAAGCAGCCCTACGTGGTCGGCAAGCCGAACCCGATGATGTTCCGCTCCGCGATGAACCGGATCGGCGCGCACTCCGAGAACACCGGCATGATCGGCGACCGCATGGACACCGACGTGCAGGCCGGCATCGAGGCGGGGCTGCACACCGTGCTCGTGATGACGGGGATCAGCGACCAGGCCGAGATCGACCGGTACCCGTTCCGCCCGAGCGAGGTCATCTCCGGCGTGCACGAGCTCGTGCGCACCGAGCCGTTCGAGGTTGAGGTCTAGCTCGAGCTCGAGCGGCCCCCGACCCGGGTGCGCCCGTTCGCCACAGATCGCTCGATGACGATCCGGTGAACAGAACCGCCCTGCGGTGAACGACGGGAAAACTGCCCCTGGGGCGACTCTATGGTTGCCCTGGTCGAGCCGAAAGTGGCTCTGATCAGGGTTTTCTGTGAGTTACTACAGGATGGGGTCATCGGTGCCGATGTCGGTTCGTGCCACGACGGCAGTGGTCGTCGGCGCGCTCGGGGCGCTCGTGGGAACCGCGATCGTCGCCCCGCACCTGGTCCCCTCGCCGGCGCCGCAGACGTCGGCGGTCACCGTGCAGGCCGGCACCGACGCCTGCGGGACGGGGTGGCCTGCGAGCCCGGACCGCGCCCTCGCCGGCCCCCAGACGTTCCGGATCCACAACACCTCCGTCGCCGGGATCGAGGTGCAGCTGGTCGACCCCACGAACGGCGCGGTCTACCTCGACGCGGAGGGCCTGGGATCGGGTGCGACGCACGCCTACGGCGTCCGGCTCCCCCGCGGCCAGTACCGGTTCCGCTGCCTGCCCGCCGACGCGAACCCGAGCACCGGACCCGTCGTCCACCTGCGCGGCGCCACCCACGTCAGCGACGAGACCCCGGGGATCGTCCCGGTCACCCGCGACGACCTGATCCCCGCCGTGAAGTCGTACGGCGCCTGGATCGAGAGTCGCCTGCCGGCGCTGCTCGACGACGTGCGTGCGCTGGACGCCGACGTCCGTGCAGGTGACGTCCGCGCTGCACGGCGGGACTGGCTGACCGGGCACCGCGAGTACGAGCAGCTCGGAGCCGCCTACGGTGCGTTCGGGGACGACGACACCGCGATCAACGGGCTCCCGGCCGCCGGACGGACCGCACTCGACGACCCGCACCTGGCCGGCTTCCACCGCGTCGAGGCGCTGCTGTGGTCGGGTGCGCCCAGCCGTCGCGCCGTCGCGCCCGCCGACGCCCTGGTCGCCGCCGTCGCACACCTGCGCCGGACGTTCCCCACCCAACGGGTCGACCCGCTCGACATCGGCCTGCGCTCGCACGAGATCCTCGAGAACGCGCTCCGCTTCGAGGCGACCGGGGCCACCGACGCCGGCAGCCACACCGCACTGGCGACGATCGACGCGAACACGAGCGGGACAGAACACGCGCTCGAGCCGCTCCGGTCGATCCTGCGGACCCGCTACCCGGGCCTCCGGGCCACCGATCGTGCGCTGGCGACCCTCCGCGCCGACCTGGAATCACACCGACGGCCCGACGGCAGCTGGGACACCCTCGACAGTCTCGACCGCACCGCCCGCGAGCACCTCGACGCCGACCTCGACGCTGCGCTCGAACGACTCGCCCCCGTCGCCGCCATCTGCGACCCGAGGAGGACCTCGTGACCGAACGACCGCAGCGCCAGGGCCGGCAGGGCTTCCAGAGCCGGCAACTCCCACGCGGGATGGACGCGGCGACGTACCGACGGATGACCGAGGCGCACGCCCGCCTCGGCCTGTCCGCCGACGGCAGCGCGTGTCCCGCCGGTGCGCCGGACGACCAGCAGCCGCCGACCGGCCCCACCCGCGGCGTCGGCCGCCGCGCGTTCCTGACCAGCGCGGTCGGGGCAGGTGCCGGAGCCGCCGCGGCGGCGGCGAGCCTGACCGCCGGGGGTGGGACGGGCCTCCAGGCAGCCGCCGCGACCACAGGCGGTGCCGACGCTCCGCCCGGTTCGTCGTACGCGTTCCACGGGGCGCACCAGGCCGGGATCACCACGCCCGCGCAGCGACAGTCGGCGTTCCTGGCGTTCGACGTGACCGCGGCCGGCCGCGGGGAGCTCGCCGACCTGCTCCGGACGATCACCGAGCGGGCCCGGTTCCTCACCCGCGGCGGCACGCCTGCCGACGTCGGGATCACCGCCCCGCCGGCCGACTCCGGCGTGCTCGGACCGGAGGTCGCGGCCGACGGGCTCACCGTGACGGCGAGCGTCGGCGCCTCGCTCTTCGACCACCGGTACGGCCTGTCGGTGCAGCGCCCGGCGCGGTTGCGGACGATGGAGGACTTCCCGAACGACGACCTCGACCGGTCGATCTCGGACGGCGACCTGCTGCTGCAGGTGTGCGCGCACAACACCGACAGCGTCCTGCACGCCGTCCGCGACATCGCCCGGGCCACTCGCGGCGGCATGCAGGTGCGCTGGCGGCAGGACGGTTTCGCGTCCCCGCCGCGCCCCTCCGGCACCCCGCGCAACCTGCTCGGGTTCAAGGACGGCACCGGCAACCCCTCCACCGCGGACCGCAGCGTCATGGACGACCTGGTCTGGACCCGCGGCGGACAGGACGGCGAACCCGACTGGGTCACCGGGGGCAGCTACCACGTCGTGCGGACCATCCGGATGTTCGTCGAGTTCTGGGACCGCGTCTCACTGCACGAGCAGGAGAACATGATCGGCCGGCATCGCGACTCCGGTGCCCCGCTCACCCGCAGCGGCGAGTTCGACGACCCCCGGTACCAGGACGACCCGACCGGCGACGTCATCCAGATGGACGCGCACATCCGGTTGGCGAACCCGCGCACCGCCGAGGCCCGTGCGCAGCAGATGCTCCGTCGTCCGTACAACTACGACAACGGCACCGACACGAACGGCGACCTCGACATGGGCCTGTTGTTCGCGTGCTTCCAGGCCGATCTGGAACGGCAGTTCGTCGCCGTGCAGAAGCGCCTGGTCGACGAGCCGCTCGTCGACTACGTGTCACCCGTCGGCGGCGGCTACTACTTCGCCCTGCCCGGGGTCCGCCACGCGGACGACTGGCTGGGCCGTCGGCTGCTCGCACGGACCTAGCCGGGCGCCGGGCCGTCGCTCGCACACGCCCGCCCGCCGCAGGGCCCCACCGCTCCCCCACCGCCCCACCGTCCCGACCAGTGAGAGGTTCCACGTGTTCCGACCTTCCGAACGACGCGTCCAACAGGGCGCGCTCGCCATCATGGCCCTGGCGGCCGTCGCCGGGACGGCCCTCGCCATCCCGCAGTCGGCGTCCGCCGCGGACAACTCCCTGAAGACCACCACCCCGATCAAGCACGTCGTCGTCATGTACGACGAGAACGTGTCGTTCGACCACTACTTCGGCACCTACCCGAAGGCCGCGAACACCGACGGCACCCGCTTCACCGCGGCGCGGAGCACTCCGAAGGTGAACACGCTCGCGTCCTCCGGCACCCTGACGAAGAACCCGAACGCCTACGCCCCGTCACGGCTGACGCCCGCCCAGGCGCTCACGTGCGACCAGAACCACAACTACCTGCCCGAGCAGAAGGCCGTCGACGGGGGTGCCATGGACAAGTTCGTCGAGAGCACCTCGGTGGACACCTGCACCGGCCTGTACGGGTCCCCCGGCCTGACGATGGACTACTACGACGGCAACACCACCACCGGGCTGTGGAACTACGCCCAGAACTACGCGATGAGCGACAACGCCTGGGACACCGGCTTCGGCCCCTCGACCCCCGGGGCGCTCAACCTGATCAGCGGCAACACCCACGGCGGCACGGGCGTCGACTCCGTCACCGGTGCCACGGTGCCGACCTCGACCGCCGTCGTCGCGAAGGACGCCGCGGGCCAGGGCACCGTCACCGCCGACCCGGACCCCGCCTACGACGACTGCTCCGACAAGGACCACACGTCGACGTCGAACCTGGTGAAGATGTCGGGCAAGAACATCGGCGACCTGCTCAACGCGAAGGGCGTCACCTGGGGCTGGTTCCAGGGCGGCTTCACCCCGACGACGGCCTACGCGGGCACCGGCACGCTCGCCAAGTGCGACGCCACCACGACGAACGTCGGCGGCTCGGTCAGCAACGACTACTCGCCGCACCACAACCCGTTCGCGTACTACGCGTCGACGTCGAACCCGCACCACCTGGCACCGACGAGCGACCGCATGATCGGCTCCACCGACCGGGCGAACCACCAGTACGACCTGTCCGCGTTCGACACGGCCCTCGCCGAGCACCGGATGCCCGCCGTGTCCTTCCTCAAGGCACCCGAGGCCCAGGACGGCCACGCCGCGTACTCCGACCCGCTCGACGAGCAGAAGTTCCTGACGTCGAAGATCAACGAGATCGAGCGGTCGCCGGAGTGGTCGAGCACGGCCATCGTCATCAACTACGACGACTCGGACGGCTGGTACGACCACGTCGCGCCCACGATCCTGAACGGCTCGACGGACTCCTCGAACGACACCACGGTCTGCACCACGGCCGCGACCAAGGTCGGTGTCGCCGGTGGGTACCTCGACCGCTGTGGCCCCTCGCAGCGGCTGCCGTACCTCGTCATCTCGCCGTTCGCCAAGCAGAACCACGTCGACCACACCGCCATCGAGCAGACGTCGACCACAAAGTTCATCGAGGACAACTGGTCGACCGGGCGGATCGGTGACCAGTCGTTCGACGCCCGGGCCGGGTCCATCCGGAGCATGTTCGACTTCACGCACCCGCAGCACCGCGAGGTGCTCCTGAACACGAAGAGCGGTGCGGTCTCGCGGATCGTGTCCACGGTCGTCACGCCGAAGCCGACCCCGAAGCCCACGACGAAGCCGCACACGGGGACCGGCGGCACGGGCGCGGGCCCCGGTTCCGGTGGAACGGCAGGAACGGCGGGCACGGCCGGCACGGCGGGTACGGCCGGCACGGGCGCCGGCACGGGCAGCGGGGCCGCGACTGCCTCGAGCGCCGCAGCAGGAGCCGGAGCCGCCGGGCAGACCGTTGCCGCCGATCCGTCCGCGACCGACCCGTCCGCGACGCGCCTGGCGTTCACCGGCGTGCAGCTCACCGGGGTCACGATCGCCGCGATCGTGTTCCTGATGGCCGGCATCGCGCTGGTCGTCGTCCGCCGTCGACAGCTCCGGCGTCGGGCCGACTGACACGACGCGGGTCGACCGACGCGTCGCGTCGACTGACACAACGCGTCGGGTCGACCGACACGACGCGTCGCGTCGACCGACACGACGCGTCGCGTCGACCGACACGACCGAACGGCGCCCCGGAGCGTGCTGCGCTCCGGGGCACCGTCGCGTCCGCGCGGGGTCGCCACGCGCCGGTCGGCACATCGTCCGCCAGTGCAGCGGCCGTCGCGTCCGTTCCCTCAGACCACGTCGGCCGGGAGGCGCGGCTCGCCTCCCGGCACCACGACCGCCCCCATGGGCGGTACCGTCCGCCACCGCTTCACGAGCCGACGGGGTCGGTCGTCGTACCAGGCGATGACCCCGCCGGCCACGATGCCGAACGCGAGCACCCCGAACGAGAACAGCCCGATCAGGCCGAGCAGCGTCAGCTTGCCGAAGTCGCCCGTGTCCGCGGTCGCCGAGAACCCGATGGACCCGAAGTCCCAGAAGGCGTGCAGCAGCACCGGGGCGAGCAGCGAGCCGGTCAGCCGGCGCGCGACGTACAGCGTCGACCCGAACGACGCCGCGAACACGACCTGGATGAGCGTCGGCCCGATCCCGGCACCGGCGAGCGCGTTGAGCAGGTGCAGCAGCCCGAACAGTGCGCACGACAGGGCCCAGACCCCCATCTCCGGCAGGCGCCGCCGCAGCCCGACGAGCAGGGTCCCGCGGGCCATGAGCTCCTCGAAGACCCCGACGAACAGCACCCCGACGGCGAGCAGCAGGAAGTAGTGCGCGGGCAGCGCCGTCCAGTCGATCAGGGGCAGCCGGACGACGCACACCACGAGCACGAGGACCGGTGCGAGCATCGTCCACCGCAGCCGCGTCCGGACCGGGTCGACCGTGGCGATCCGCCACCAGCCGAGCGCCGTGACGAACAGGGCGAGTGCCACGACGGCGATGCCCTCGGGGATGACCAGGGCGTGCACGACGCTGTCGACCGTCTGCGCGAGGGTCGCGTAGTCGTCGCTCGGCCGAGACCGCCAGGCGCTGATCGCCGCGAAGACCACGATCGGCGCGAGCCCGAGCAGCAGCGACGGGGGCACCGGCCAGCGACGGCGGCGGGCTCGGACGGGGGCGGTGGTGGTCACCTCCCGGTTGTACCAGGCGGGTCGTACGATTGGCGGTATGCGCCTGCCATCCCTGTCCACCATGGCAGAGGACTACGTCAAGCTCATCTGGAAGGCCAGCGAGCGCGGCGGGCCCGGCTTGGCGACGCGGGACATCGCGGCGTCGCTGAAGGTGTCGGCGTCGACGGTGTCGGGCAACCTCAAGAAGCTCGACCGTGACGGCCTGATCGAGCACACCCCGTACTACGGCGTCGTGCTCACCCCGCTCGGGCAGCAGGTCGCGGTGGCGATGGTCCGGCGACACCGGCTGATCGAGACGTTCCTGGTGGAGCGGCTCGACTACTCGTGGGACGAGGTCCACACCGAGGCCGAGGCCCTGGAGCACGCCGTGTCCGAGCAGTTCCTCGACCGGGTCGACGCCGACCTCGGCCACCCGACGCACGACCCCCACGGTGACCCGATCCCCGGGGCGGACGGCATCGTGCCGGACTCCCCCGGCACGCTCCTCGGCGCGATCGAGCCGGGAGCGTGCGGCACCGTCGACCGGGTCTCGGACGACGACCCCTCGCTGCTGCGGTACTTCGACGAGCTCGGGGTGGGACTGGGCACGCACCTGCGGGTCGAGCGGGTGCGGGACTACGCCGGCGTCATCGCAGTGTCGCGGCGGGCGACCGACGGCTCGGAGTCCCTCGTCGACCTGCCGGCCGCCGCCGCGTCCTCCATCTGGCTCGCACCCGACGGCGACTGACCGCGCTGCGTGTGCGGGCCGGCCGGTCGGCTGGCCGGGACACCCCGCTCACGCCCGTCGACTGGTCACGGTCTGTCGCCCGACAGCCCCGCAACCGACGGTCCGCGACCACTCGGTGCCCAGCGCACGGGGCGTCGTGACCGCACCACGGCCCGCGAACGCGCGTGGCGTCGGACGGGAGGCCCGGTGCGCGGCCGCCACGCGCCTCCCGTCCGGCGCCCCCACCGGTCACGACACCCCGCTCACCTCCGCCGAGCGGTCACCACCTGTCGCCCGGCAGCCCCGCAACCGACGGTCCGCGACCACTCGGCACCCCGGCCACGAGGCGTCGTGACCGCGCGACGCGCCCACCCCACCACCGCGACGCCGACGGTTCTCGACCACTCAGCCCGCCCGGCCGCGCGCGCCGGCCGGCCCTAGCCCTTGACGGACCGCGTCCGGCCGAGGGCGACCTCGCGCCGAGCCCGTTCGAGCGCGTACTCGGACGCGACGCCGGGGTCGTGCAGCAGGCGTTCGGTCTCGCGCACGTGCTCCCGGACGGCCTCGGTCCCCCGGTCGGCGGCCGCGGCGAGGACCGGTCCGACGGTGTCCTCGCCGAGTCCCACCAGGGCACGCGACAGGCTGAGCCGACGCTCGCGGTCGCCGATGCCGAGCTGCACGGCGAGGGTCCGCGCGAGCGACGCCCGCTCGTCGTCCGGCACCAGTGCGACGGCCGTCCGCCAGGCGGCGCGGAGCACCCCGTCGTCGTGGTCCTCGAGCAGCGGGCGCACCGCCGGCCACGCCTCCGGGTCGCCGATCTTCGACAGGGTGTGGAGCGCCTGGCTGCGGGCCTGCGGCTCGGGGCGCTCGAGCTCGGGCAGCACGCGGGCGACGACGTCGTCGGCTGGGTGCCGGGTGAGCGCCCACGTCAGCATGTCGCGGACGAAGAAGTCCGGCTCGACGGCGCACTGCGCGACGAGAACCTCGAGGTCCGCGGGGTCCGGGGTGGTCCCCGCGGCCATCACGGCCTGCAGCCGGGCGGAGGATCGCGGATCGGCGAGGGCATCGGTGAGCGTGGTCATCCGTCCATCGAAGCCCCTCGCGCCGGGGCCGTGTCAAGCATCGGGGCATAGCGTCGGGAGACGTGCGGTTCGCTCCCACCGCACCCCCGACCACGAAAGGACCTCCGTATGCCCCGCATCGGTACCAGTGACCTGCACGTGTTCCCCCTCGCCCTCGGCGGCAACGTCTTCGGGTGGACGGCGGACGAGTCGACCTCGCACCAGGTCCTCGACGCCTACACCGCAGCCGGTGGCGACTTCATCGACACCGCGGACGTCTACTCGGCCTGGGCGCCGGGCAACTCGGGCGGCGAGTCCGAGCGGGTCATCGGTTCGTGGCTGCGCGCCTCGGGCAAGCGGGACGACGTCGTCATCGCCACGAAGGGCTCGCAGCACCCGGAGTTCCAGGGCCTCGCCGCGGACACCGTCGCCGCAGCTGCCCGCGCGAGCCTCGAGCGCCTCGGCACCGACCGGATCGACCTGTACTACGCGCACTTCGACGACCAGTCGACCCCGCTCGAGGAGACCGTTCGCGCCTTCGACCAGCTCGTGCAGGACGGCCTGGTCCGCTACACCGCGATCTCGAACTACTCGAAGGACCGTGCCGCGGAGTGGATCCGCATCGCGACGGAGAACGGCCTCGCCCAGCCCGTCGCCATCCAGCCGCACTACAACCTGGTCACCCGCCAGCCGTACGAGGCCGAGATCGCACCGCTCGCGCACGAGCACGGACTCGGCGTCGTGCCGTACTTCTCGCTCGCCGCGGGGTTCCTGACCGGCAAGTACCGCTCGAAGGACGACTTCGCGGGCAAGGACCGCGAGGGCCAGGTGTCCGGCTACTTCACCGACGAGGGGCTCGCCGTCGTGGACGCCCTGTCCTCGATCGCCGATGCGCACGGCTCCGAGATCGCCACGGTCGCGCTCGCGTGGCTGCAGGCGCAGCCCGACGTCGTCGCGCCGATCGCGAGCGCCCGGAACACCGAGCAGCTGCCGGCGCTGCTGGCCTCGGCGGAGCTCGAGCTCACCGCCGACGAGCTGCAGACGCTGTCCGACGTGTCGGCGAAGGTGCCCGCGAGCGCCTGACGCCGGCGCTGTCCGCACCGCGGCACGCACCGCCGCCGATGCAGAACGACATCCCCGACGTCGCACGACATCGGGGATGTCGTTCGTTGCACACGCGGACAGTCCCGGGGCGCGAGGAACGACGGTGTCGTTGTCGTACGACGTCGACATCGTCGTTCGACGTCGGACGTCGGACGTCGACCGCCCGACCCGCGCCGGCCGCCCGACCCGCGCCGCCCGCCCGCCCGACCCGCCCCTACGCCCCCGGCGCCAACGACCCGGTCAGCGGCTGCCCCGACGACCGCGTCACGAAGCACGCGATGAACCGGTCACCCTGGTCCCACGTCGCCTGGTCCGGCGCGTAGGAACCCTGCACCTGCACGTCCCCCACGGCAGCGGCGGCCGAGGCGTTCAGCGCGGTGTCGGACTGGCACTGGTCGGCCGCCTGGGTCGCCAGGGCCTCGGCACCGGGGTAGGTGTCACCTTCGACGGCGAGGCGTGCGGTCAGCTGCCCGATGTGCGGCGTCGCGCAGTCCACCACCGTGAAGGTCTGCGACCACGCGTTCGTGAACGGCGACAGGCACTCCCCGCCAGCCAGGTCGGTCCACGGGTGCTCGCCGGGCAGGGCCGGGGTCGTGGCGAACTGCAGCGTGGCGGCCGGTGCTGCGGCGCCACCCGGCTGCGAGGCCGACGCCGACGCCGCAGCGCTCGGGGTCGCCGGCGCCGACGAGGCAGCCACCGGCGACTTCGTCGGCACGGCCTGGTCGGCGATGTTGTTGCCGAGGATCCACTTCGACAGCAAGAACACCAGCACGATGAGCACGAGGATCAGCGCGATCGACCCGTAGATCAGCAGCTGCTTGCCGCGCTTGCCCTCGTTCCGCAGCCGCGCGAAGCCCTCGTTGATGAAGTTGTCGCGATCGCCGGGCTGCCGGTCCGGACCGCCGGCCGGCCGCCCAGCAGCAGCGGGCGCGGGGGCAGCGGCAGGAGCGGCAGCAGCCGCGGGCACGGCAGCCGCCGGCATCATCCGCGTCCCGGTGTCCTCCGGGTCGTAGCCGGTGCCACCGAGCTGCCCGACGGCCTCGGTGCCGAACAGGTCCTTGATGGCACTCGTGTCACTGGTCTCGCGGCCGTCCCACTCGGACTGGTCCAGGTCGTCCGGCGCCGCGGCGGGCAGGGACTCCGGCTGCGGACCGGTGTCGTTCCCACGCAGCCCGAGCACGGCGTCGAGGTCCTGCCCCACCGACGGCGGCAGGTGCGCCGGGTGCTCCTGGGCGCCGGCGGTCGGCTCGACGAGCGGCGGCGCGGTGGTCGGCGGCACGGTCGCGTCGGGCTCGGACCACCAGGGCGTCCCGGCCGCCGGCATCGCGGTGGTCGGGGCATCGGCCTGGAGGCCCTCGGTCGCGTCCGGCACGTCGCCTCCGGCGGGCGCACGGGGCACGTCCACGGCCTCGGTCGCCTCCGACGGAGCGGCGCCAGCGGCACCAGCGACAGCAGCAGCAGCACCTGCACCGGCCCCGACACCCGGGACCGCCGGGGGAACCACCGGCGGCGCGGGGACCGCCGGCGGCACCGGGTAGGTCCGCGGTGCCTGCGGCAGCCCGGAGGCCGGGGTGTCGACCTCGCCTGCGACGACCTCGTCCTCGTCGTCCAACTCGTCGGCGAGCGACCAGGACCCGGCGGACAGCGCGGTGGTGTCGAACGAGTCGGTGGTCAGCGTCGCCGGGACCTCGCCGGGCTCGTCGTCGTCGCCGATCGCCCAGTCGAACGGCCGGTCGTGGGCACCGGTCTGCGTGGGGACCGGCCCGGTGCTGGTGATGCGCAACAGGTCGGTGAAGGTCGGCGGTTCCTCGGTCGGGGGCAGCACGTTCTCGACACCGAGGGGCTGCGGCGCAGCGGGAGCAACCGGCGCCACGGACTCCGGGTGGTTCCCGGTCGCGCGGCCGAGCCAGTCGACGTCGGCGCGGCCCTCGCCGAACGGGTCGACGCGGCGACGCTCGTCCTCGATCGCCTTCGACGCGGCAGCTCGTTCGTCGCGGTGGGTCTGTGCCGTCGGCAGCACGATCGACGACGGGTGCGGCGCGGTGGAGTCCGGCGCGACGTCGGCGGCGGCCGGGATCCGGTCGTGCAGAGTGGAGCGCTCGTGCTCGACGACGGCGTCGGGGTTCTCGGAGGGCGCGAGCAGCTCGGGTGGCATCGAGATGGCCTGGGTCGCGCCGTCGTCGAGCGCCGGAGCAGCAGGTGCAGGCGCGGCAGGCCCAGGAGCAGCAGCCTCCGCCTCCCCCTCGGCCACGAACGGCTCCGGCAGCGGCGCGCCCGTCTCACGGGCGGTGCGCTCGGCCTCGCGGCGTTCCCGCCGCGACGGCCAGTCCTCCTCGCCGCGCGGAGCCCCGAAGATGTCCGCAGCGCTGCGGAGACCGTGGAACGGAGCGTCCGATCCGGACGCACGCCGAGCCTCCAGGCCGTCGTCCCCGTCTGCCGGGCCGGCGGTGCCGTCGGGTTCGCGTGCGTCGTCCGGACGCTCCTCGGTCACGCGGTCAGCCCCAGATCAGCCAACCCGATGGCCGCGAAGTACGGGTAGCCAGCCGCCTCGATCGTCTCCTTGGCACCGGTGTCCCGGTCGACGACGACCGCGACGGCGGCGATGATCGCGCCCTCGCGCTCGAGCGCCTCGGCCGCCTTGAGCGGCGAGCCGCCGGTGGTGGAGGTGTCCTCGAGCACGACGACGCGCTTGCCCTTGAGGTCCGGTCCCTCGACCTGCTTGCCGCGGCCGTGGTCCTTCGGCTCCTTGCGGACGACGAAGGCGTCGTAGGTCAGGCCCTGGGCTGCGGCCTGGTGCAGGACGGCGCTGGCGATCGGGTCGGCGCCCATGGTCAGGCCACCGACGGCGGAGACGTCCGGCACCTGCTGCACGAGCTCGGTCATGACCTGGCCGATCAGCGGCGCGACGCGGTGGTCCAGGCTGACCTTCCGCAGGTCGATGTAGTACGTCGCCTTCTTCCCGCTGGTCAGGGTGAAGTCGCCGTGGAACACCGCTTCGGAGGAGATGTACTGGATCAACTGTTCGCGCGCGTCGGTCACAGCGCACAAGGGTAGTCGGTCGGGCCCGCAACGCGCTCCCCCAGCCTGTGGGTCTGTGCGTACCGGCACCGAGGCGGCCTCGGTACGCTCCGGGGCATGTCCCGAGCACCGCGTCGCCCCGCCGTGGAGCCGGCTCCGTCCGGCGGCCGCCGGACCGGTGGGGTGGCCGTCACGATCGGACGGGAGGCCCTGGGCGGCCTGGTCGCGCTGGCCCTGGCCGTCATCGCCCTGCGCCACGTCGTCGCGACGGAACGGGTGGCGTTGCTCTGGTACGACGGCGACTCGGTGCTGCTGCCGCTCGTCGAGCGCTCGCTGCAGGCCGGCCAGCCGTTCGAGTGGGCGATGTCGCCCGCGCTGTTCTTCTTCCCCGAGCTGCCCGTGTACCTGTTCTGCTCGCTGGTGACCGGGACCCCGCAGCAGGCCCTGGCGCTGAACGGGGTGCTCGTGCTGCTCGCCGTCTACGCGCTGGTGCGGGCCGCCGCGAACGAGCTGATGCCGTCCGCCGGGCGCCCTGCGCGGATCGCGGTGTCGGCGGGGGCACTCGGCCTGGTCACGCTGCTGGTGCTGACCGAGTCGTCGGCGACCGCGACCTCGCTGGAGCTGGCGTCCCTGCTGCTCACGACGACCTACTACTACGGCGCCGTGCTGGCGGTTCTCGGCACCGCGGTGCTCGTGCTGCGGGCGGTGCGCCTCGGTCGGGCGTCGGTGCCGCTGCTCGTGGTGCTCGGCCTCGTCGCCGTGTGCACGACCGCGTCGAACCCGCTGTACGTGCCCTGGTCCGCCGCTCCCGTCGTCGTCACCCTCGGGCTCCTGGTGCTGGCGCGGCGGGTGCCGTGGCGCCCCGCTGCGTTGCTCGCCGGTGCCGTGACGGTCGGATCGGTCGTCGGGTACCTGGTGCGGATCCCACTCCGGCCGTTCGTCTCCCTCGACCCGGCGACGTACGTGCAGCCGTCGCGGGCCGGCGAGACCCTGCGGTTCTTCGCGGCACTGACCGACGACCGGGCGGGCACGGCACCGGGCGACCTCGGGCTCCTGCTGCTGTTCGCCGGGGTGCTCGTCACCGTCGGCGGCACGGTCTGGGCCTGGCGGGTCCGCACCGCACGCACCGTGCTGGTCGCGACGCTGCTGCCGCTGGTGACCGTCGTCGCCGTGTCCGTCGGGGTCGTCGCTGCCGGGTCCGAGACCCCGCGCTACCTGCAGCCGATCGTGACGGCACCGCTGCTCGCCCTCGTCGCCGTGGCCGAGCTCACCCGCACCGCGGTCCGTCGCACCCGCGTGCACCGCCCGCACCGCGGGGTCCGGGCGGGGGTGGCGGTCGCGATGGCCGCCGTCCTCGCGACCGGGATCGCCGTGGCCCCCGGCACCGCCCACGCCGTGTCGACCGCGCGGTACCCGGCGGCCGCGTGCCTGGACCGCTGGGCCGACGGGCGCCAGGTCACCGGCGTCGGACAGTTCTGGACGGTCCGGCCCCTCGCCACCTACGCGTCGACGAACGTCGGGCTGCTGCAGGTCCGCGACACCTTCGAGACGTACCCCTGGCTCGTCGACCTCGGCGCCTACCGCGACGCCGACCCGAGCTTCGTGGTGGTCGGCTCGCACGACCTCTGGACCACCGCGGTCGAGGACTCCCTCGGCCCCCCGGCGACGATCACCCACTGCACCGGGTTCGACGTCTACGACTACGCCGGCACCGCCGGGCAGGCGATCCTGCGGCGCGACGTCGTCGGGAGCGCCGACATCATCCGGCGCGACCGCGGCTTCTGATCCACTGCTGAAGTTGTCCACAGCGGCGCGTTGCCGTCCGATGCTCGCTGTACGGATGTATAGGCTCGTGCTCGATGTCTCGTCCCACCAGCCCCCGCGCCCACCGTGTCCCCGTGCGCCTGCGCCTCGCCGTCACCGGCCTGGCACTCGCGGGCCTCGTCGGCACGGTCATCGCCGACGCTCCGGCCGCCCAGGCGGTGACCTACCCCACGTGGGACGAAGTGAAGTCCGCCCGCGGCAAGGAATCCGCCAAGCAGGGGCAGATCACCGAGATCCGGGGCATCATCAGCGAGCTCGACGCCAAGGTCGAGGCTGCCGAGACGAAGGCGCAGAAGCTCGGCGACGTGTTCTACAAGGCACAGCGCAAGGCCCAGACCGCGGCGGAGAAGGAACAGCAGCTCCGCGCCGACGCCAAGGACCACGCGAAGGTCGCCGACCAGAGCGCCGCGCAGGCCGGGCAGTTCGCCGCGCAGATGTCCCGCTCCGGTGGCGCCGACGTCACCACCTCGGTGATCACCCAGGGCGAAGACGCCAGTGATCTGCTGTACAACCTCGGTGCGCTGAGCAAGCTCTCCGAGCAGGCCGAGCGTGTGCAGGCCGCCGCGAGCGCCGACGCCGCCGTCGCCAGCTCGCTCGAGGCGCAGGCCGACCGCGCCGCCGAAGCGCTGGGCGACCTCGCTGCCGAAGCCGAAGACCGCATGCAGGAAGCCCAGGCGGCGTCCGACGCCGTGCAGGCCGCCTACGACGAGCAGCAGTCGAACAAGGCCCGACTCGACGCCCAGCTCGCGACCCTGACCTCCGGCCGCGTCCGGACCGAAGCCGAGTTCGCCAAGGGTGAGCGCGTCCGCAAGGCGGCGGAGGAGAAGGCGGCACGCGAAGCCGCAGAGCGCGCCGCCGCCGCGCAGCGAGCAGCTGCCGCACAGGCCGCCGCGAACTCCGGCGGGGGCGCGCCGTCAGGCGGCGGCTCGACCGGCAGCAGCGGCTCGGGCGGCGGCGGTTCCGTCGGCGCGGGCTCCGGGACCGGCTGGGTCCGCCCGGCCAGCGGCTACGTCATCAGCCCCTACGGGTACCGCGTGCACCCGATCACCGGCGTCGTCACCATGCACGAGGGCACCGACCTGGCGAGCGGCTGCTACACGCCCATCGTCGCGGCCTCGGCCGGCACCGTCGACTACGTCGGCTGGTACGGCGGCTACGGCAACTACGTCCGCATCAACCACGGCGGCGGCGTGCAGACCGCGTACGGCCACATCGTCGACGGCGGCTTCCGGGTCGCCACCGGGCAGCAGGTCTCCGCGGGGCAGCTCATCGCGCTCGTCGGCTCCACCGGGGCGTCGACCGGCTGCCACAGCCACGTCGAGGTGCACATCAACGGGGCCACCACCGACCCGGTGCCCTTCATGGGCGCTCGCGGGGTCGCCTTCTAGCCGATCGACCCCGGTTCCGGCTCGTCGATCCCGTCGTCGCCGGCGTTCCACAGCGCCCGGTACCACGCGGTGCGCTCCGGGTCGTCCGGCAGCCCGTAGGCCCGGTGGAACAACGGCTCCCACCCGGGTCCGTAGTTCCACCCGATCGCCATCGTCGCCACCGCGATGTCGGCCCAGCGGTCCGCGGCGCCCATCGCGTCCAGGTCGACGTGCCCGCTCCACCGCCGGTCCGCACCGATGAGCGTGTTGGGCGTGCACGGGTCACCGTGGCAGACGACGATCCGGTCCGTCGGCGGCTCCGGACCGAGACCGCCCGGGCCGCGGACGGCGTCGGCGTCGGCGCTCGCCTCGCGCGCGCGACGGAGCCGGTCCGCGGTCGCCCACGTGAACGGGCAGTCGTCGACGGGCAGGGTGTCGTGCAGCGCGCGCAGGCCCTCGCCCACGGCGACCACCGCGGTCCGGGGTTCGTCGTGCCAGCGCGGGTCGACGGCACTCCACCCGGGCACGGCACGGGTGTGCAGCCAGACGCCGGCCTCGTCGGCGCCGTGGTCGAGCACCTCGGGGACCCGGGCGTACCGGGACGCCCACGTCAGCCGCTCGGCCTCGCCGCTGATCCACGAACCGTAGGCGCGCGGCAGCACCTTCACGAACTCCTCGGCGTGCGCATCAGATCCGATGCGGAACGTCGTCCCGCCGATCTGGTTGTGCCAGACGAGCGCGACCTCACGCCCTCGGGCGACGTCGGTGACCACGCGCGGCACCGGGACGGTCTCACCCGGCCGGGGCAGTCCACCGATCGAGCGCACCAGGGGACGCTCAGTGCACGCGGTCCGGGCGGGACGACCCCGACCCACCACAGGCGATCTCGAGGAGCACGGGCAGGCGCTCACCGAGCAGGGCGTCCAGGTCGGCGACGACGGCCTCGACGCGTTCGGTGATCTCGCGCGGCGCGGCACCCCGGCGCGGACGGACCCGCACCCGGATCGCCCGACCACCACGGACCCGGTAGACGTCGACGGCGAGCGAGCCGACCTGGGGCATGTCGCCGATGGCCGAGGAGAGCGCGTGCTGCACGGCCGTGGACTCGATGCGCACCGAGCCGGCGACGCCGTCGGCCGAACCGTCGCTGTCCACGACGGTGCTCTCGCGGCCACCGCCGAGCGTCGTCAGCACGACGAGTGCGAGCACACCGAGCACGACGCCACCGCCGAGGACGCAGGTCCACGCGAACACCGAGTCGTCACGCGACGCCCCGGTGCCGAGTCCGGCGAGGGCATCGCCGACCGTGCGCCACCACGATGCGACGAGGGGCAGCCCCTGGGCGGTCTGCACCAGGATCGCGGCGACCCCGGCGACGAGCAGGACGAGCCCGAGCACGACGAGCGCCGCGCGGCCAAGCGCGCGGTTCGTGGCGTTCATCCGTCCACCCGCCCGGTCGGCTGCACCCGGACCCGCGCGGCCAGCGTCGGCTGCGCGTCGATCGCGGCGAACTCCCGCTCGACGGCCTCGGTCGCGGCGACCGCGGGGACGTCCACCCCGGCTGCGGGACGGAGCACGACGTCGACCGTGCGGCGGCCGACGGTGCCCACGGCGGCGTCGGCGCCCAGACGGGTCGCGGATCGGGCGGCGCGGGCCGCAGCAGAGGCCAGGACCTCGTCGTCGACGACCACTGCGAGCCGGTCGGACGACATCACGTGCCGCGGACGGCGCTGGGGCAGGATCCCCTGCAGCAGGAGGACGAGGCCGATCAGGGCCACGACGGCGCCGATGCCGATCACGATGGTGGTGTCGAGGCCGTTCGGAGCGGCGAGCGCGGCGTCGACCACGGCACGGGGGTCGACGCCCAGGACGTTTTGGTCGAGCAGGACGAGCGCACCGGCGAAGACCGCGGCGGCGGCGAGCACCAGGGCGACGAGCATCGCGACGACGACGGCACCGGAGCGGGAGACGTGGGTCTCACGGCGCAGCAGGCGGCGGTGGGTGGCAGCGTGGTCCCCGGTGGGCGCGCCGACGAGGGGTGGGGCGGTCACCGGACCCTCCGCGGGGTGTCCACGACTGACGACGCGAAGGTCACCGTCACGCGGGCGACCTGTCGGCCGGTGATGGTCCGGAAGCGCTCGGCGATCGTGCCGCGAGCCCGGTGCGCCGTGGCGACGACGGGTTCGTCGGGGAGTGCGTGCGAGCCCAGCACCGGCAGGGCGAGCGGGGCGGTGATCTCGACCGCCAGCGCGCCGCGGCCGTCGTCCGCGACCCGGGCACGGACCTCCCGGAAGGCAACGCGCAGCGCTTCGGCGGCGACCGCCTGGGCGGTGTGCACCAGCGCGGACGTACCGATGCGGTCGGAGCCGCGGAGCCGGACGCCGCTGTCGCCGGCCGTGGCGACGGCGGCGTCGCTCACGACGAGCTCCGGCGTCCGCGCAGCACGTCGAGCAGGCGGCGGAAGTCGACGTCACCCGTGACGATGCGGGCGACCAGTGCACCGGCCGCCATGCAGACGGCGACGACGACGAACGCCCAGAACCCGAGCGTCACGGCGACGATCGCGAGCAGGGCGCCGGTGCCCATCCCGACGACGGTGGCGTTCACCGGACTCGACCGTCCCGGGTGTCGAGCTCGTCCGCGACGCCGTTGAGCGCCGGGATGTTCACGTCGTTGATGGCGATGTTGACCTCGGTGACCTCGAGGCCGACGAGTTCGGTGACGGCGTTCGTGACGGCGGCGCGCACAGCGGAGGCGACCTCCATCATCGGCGTCGGGTAGTCGACGACGATGGTCAGGTCGACGGCGACCTGCGTCTCGCCGACCTCGACGCGGACGCCCTGACCGAGCGCGCTCGAGCCGATGGCGTCGCGGATGGCGCCGAATGCCCGCGAGGCGTTGCCGCCGAGCGCGAAGACGCCGGGGACGTCTCGGGCGGCGATGCCCGCGACCTTCGCGACGACCGTGTCGTCGATGATGGTCCTGCCCTTGGCGGTGACCTGCGTCGTGGTGGTGCCGGCGGGCTGGGCGTTCCCGGTCCCGGTGCCGAGCGTGGCCCCGGTCGTGGTCCCGGTCGGGGTCCCGTCGACGCGGTTGGTCGTCGATGCCATTGCTGCCTCCGTGCGGTCGATTGCTGGCCTCCAGCGAACACCATCGTGCCGTACGCCGCACAGGCGGCGCA
This sequence comes from Curtobacterium flaccumfaciens, assembly GCF_013359815.1. Classification (GTDB taxonomy): domain Bacteria; phylum Actinomycetota; class Actinomycetes; order Actinomycetales; family Microbacteriaceae; genus Curtobacterium; species Curtobacterium flaccumfaciens. The sequence continues at coordinate 191,736 of NZ_JABMCF010000032.1, forward strand.
CGTGCCGACCTCGTCGTCAGTCGGCACCGGTAGGTTCTTGTTCCATGCGCGTCGCGACCTGGAACGTGAACTCCGTCCGCACCCGAGTGGGTCGGATCGTCGACTGGCTGGTGCGTGAGGACGTCGACGTCCTCGGCATGCAGGAGATCAAGTGCAAGCCGGAGCAGTTCCCGGTCGAGCAGTTCGAGGCTGCGGGGTACCACGTCGAGGCGCACGGCCTGAACCAGTGGAACGGCGTCGCGTTCGCCAGCCGGCTGCCGATGGAGGACGTCACCCGCGACTTTCCCGGCCAGCCCGGGTTCCTGAAGGGCCACGAGGGGCCGGACCTGCCGGTCGAGGCCCGCGCGATCGGCGTCACGGTCGACGGTGTGCGGCTCTGGAGCCTCTACGTCCCGAACGGCCGCGAGCTCGGCGACCCGCACTACACGTACAAGCTCGACTGGCTCGCCCAGCTGGCCGACCGCACCTCGGAGTGGATCGAGGCGTCGCCGGAGACCCCGCTCGCGCTGATGGGCGACTGGAACGTCGCACCGCTCGACCAGGACGTCTGGGACATGCGGGTCTTCGAGGGGTCCACCCACGTCAGCGAACCCGAGCGGGCAGCGTTCCGCGAGTTCGAGGCACGGGGCCTGCAGGACGTCGTGCGCCCGATCGTGCCCGACGGCTACACCTACTGGGACTACAAGCAGCTGCGGTTCCCGCGCAACGAAGGCATGCGCATCGACTTCGTGCTCGGCTCGCAGGCCTTCGCGGACGTCGTCACCGACGCCTCGATCCACCGGAACGAGCGCAAGGGCGACGCCCCGAGTGACCACGTGCCCGTGGTGGTCGACCTCGACCTGGACACGTCGCTCGACGACGACCGCCCGATGATCTTCTGATCGGGGCCGGGTCACCGGCCCGGCCCAGCCCAGCCCGGCCAGCCCTGATCGGCAGCGCCCGTCCGGCTCTGTTACGCCCGGCGTCCGCCGTGATTGAGCCGTCCGTCACGCCGACGTAGGTTTCCTGCACCGAACCCCTTCGAGAGCAGGTGAAGCCATGTCCCGCACGACGATCCTTCCCATCCAGCGCCTCATGGCGACCGCGGCCCCCGGTGCGTGGCGCGACGGCATCGTCGTCGAGACCCGCGCAGCCGACGCCGTGGTGCTGTTCCTCGACGGGAGCATCACGCAGCTGCGGGTGGCGGACGCCGACGGCGTCCTGTCGGTCGGCGAGCCGGTCGCCCACCACCCGGTCGCGGAGATCCTCAGCGCCGGCGGTCGACAGACCACCGCACGCGTCGCGTAGCGCGCACGCGTCGGGGCGCGCAGGCGGAGCGGGTCAGGCCGCCATCGAGTCGAGCATCGACTGGCACTTCGACACCATCTCGTCGCAGGCCATGGCGCAGTAGCGGCACGACTCGTCCATGTCCTGGTGCTGGCGGCACTCGGCGGCACACGCGGTGCCCATCGCGACGACGGCCATGAGCATCGCCTGCATCACGGTGGCGTCCATCCCCATCGGACGCATCATCATCCGCATGCCGGTGTCGGCGAGCATCGCGGTGTTCGAGCACATCGCGGCGCAGGTGGCCATCTCGCCGCCCATCCGCATGTCGGCCGCGGAGCACATCGTCGCCGCCATCGACGCGGCGTTCATCGCCATCATCGTGTCCTGCATCATGTCCATGTCCATCTCCATGGGCATGTCCGTCATCGACATGTTCTGCATCATCGCCATCGTGTCCATCGCCGGTCTCCTCGTCGTGGTCATCGGTCACGGGGCGGTCCGCCCCGCGTGCCCGCCAGGGTACGCGCGTGCCGTCCGCGCTTCGTGAGCAGATCCGGTCGGGTCGGCGGACGCGACCCGACCAGATCTGCTCACCATCCGCGGTGGTCGCCACCACGGCCGGACGGGAGGCCCGGTGCGGCCCCGCCACGGGCCTCCCGTCCGCCCGGACGCGCGTCCGGGGCGCGTAAGACGCCGGCGTGTCCGCACGACGCCCGCAAGTGCGCGAGACGCCGCCGAATACGGCGGCGCCTCGGCGACATCGAGGCGTCTCGACAACACGACGGTGTCTTCGGGAAGGCCACACGCCGGCGTCCCGACGATCGCTACGGGTGCAGCAGGGCGGCGATCGCGACGAGCACGGGCACCGAGCCGAGCGTCGAGATGAGCACGACGTCGCGCGCCACCGGCACCGCGGCCCCGTACCGCTGCGCGTAGTTGAAGACGTTCTGCGCCGCCGGCAGGGCACCGAGGGTGGTGAGCACGAAGACGTCCTGGTCGCCGAGCCCGAACACGAACCGGGCGAACACGAACGCCACCGCCGGCATCACCACGAGCTTGATCGACGACGCCACGATGACGTCGGTGCGGATGGCCGGGTCCCGCAGCGGGGTCGCACCGTGCAGGCTCATCCCGAACGACAGCAGGACGACGGGCACCGCGGCCGCGCCGACGAGCGAGAACGGCTCGAGCACCGGGTCGGGCAGCGTGATCCCCGTCGCCGAGCACACGAGCCCGACGAGCGAGGCGATGATGATCGGGTTCCGGAACGGCCCCGCGATCCGCCTCCCCCATCCGCCGCCACCCGCGGTCGCAGCGTCGAGGATCGTCAGCGCGATCGGGGCCATCACGACGAGCTGCAGCAGGATCACCGGGACGACCGCGGTCGCCTGGCCGAGCACGTACACGGCCACCGGCAACCCGATGTTGTTCGCGTTCACGTAGCTCGACGCCAGGGCGCCGACGGTGGTCGTGGTGACGGGGCGGCGCAGCACGAAGCGGAACACGGCGGCGGCACCGAGGGCAACCACGGCGGCGCTCAGCAGCGAGACCCAGAGCATCGAGGACAGCAGCGACGCGATGTCGGCGGTCGCGATGGTGTGGAACAGCAGGCACGGCATCAGCACGAAGAACGCGAGCCGACTCATCACGAACTGCGCGTGCGGGCCCAGCAGGCCGATGCGTCCGACGACGTACCCACCGGCGATGATCGCGCCGATGATCGCGAAGCCGGTCAACACGCCACCCATCACCTCCATCCTGGCACCTGCCGGCGGTGATGTGACGTCACTCAGGTCGGAAATGCGGACGCATCGAATACCGTTGAGCGCACCATGACCTCGACGAACGCCGACACCCTCACCCGGTCCACCGACTCCAGCCAGCCGCTCGTGCCGCTGCTCGAGGAGCGCTGGAGCCCCCGCTCCTACGACGAGACCGCGACGATCTCGGACGACCAGCTCGACGCCGTCCTCGAGGCCGCTCGCTGGGCACCCTCGGCCATGAACTTCCAGCCCCGCCGCTTCATCGCCGGCCGCCGCGGCACCGAGACGTTCCGGAAGATCAACGAGAACCTGCTCGGCTTCAACGCCGCCTGGGCCTTCCGCGCCAGCGCCCTCGTCGTCGGCGTGCTCGAGACCGTGACCGCTGACGGCGAGGAGCGCCCCTTCGCGCAGTACGACCTCGGCCAGTCGCTCGCCGCGCTGACCGTGCAGGCGCACGCCGAGGGCCTGCACGTGCACCAGATGGCGGGCATCGACGCCGCCGGGCTCCGTGCCGCGTTCGACCTGCCCGAGCGCTTCCTGCCGTACACGGTCACGGCCGTCGGCACCGTCGCGCACCCGTCGCAGCTCGACGACAAGGCCGCCGAGCGCGAGGTCGCCCCGCGCACCCGCATCCCCCTCGACGAGGTCGTCCTCGTCAAGGAGTGAGCACCGGCGGCACCGCCGCCCGCGATCGCCACGACGGCCGCGTCCCTGCGGGGGCGCGGCCGTCGGCGTACCATGACGTGACATGGATCAGCACCAGGACGACGCCCCGCCGGAGATGAACTTCTACACCCGGAAGTGGGTGCGACCGGAGGACCTCAACGCCAACGGCACCCTGTTCGGCGGCAGCCTGCTCCGCTGGATCGACGAGGAAGCCGCGGTCTACGCCATCATCCAGCTCGGCAACGGCAAGGTCGTCACGAAGTACATGTCGGAGATCAACTTCCTGTCCTCGGCGAAGGAGGGCGACATCGTCGAGATCGGCCTCGTCGCCACCCGGTTCGGCCGGACGTCGCTGACCATGCGGGCCGAGGCGCGCAACCTCTTCACGCACCGCAGCATCCTGACGATCGACGAGGTCGTGTTCGTGAACCTCGACGAGGACGGCAACCCCGCCCCGCACGGCTACACGGACATCACCTACGCCCGCGACCGGGTCCCCGCCACGCACCGCGCGTGACCCCGCAGACATCGCGCAGCACCGGGGCACCCCGTTGGTCGCACCCTGCGCGTGGTCGGCGGGCTCTGGCAGGATCGGGGGCATGACCACGCCCCGCCTCGTCGCCTTCGACCTGGACGACACGCTCGCCCCGTCGAAGTCCTCCCTCGACCCCCGCATGCTCGAGACCTTCGCGTCCCTGCTCGAGGTCGTGCCGGTCGCGGTCATCTCCGGCGGCAACTTCACCCAGTTCGAGCAGCAGCTCGTCACCCCGCTCCGGCAGCGCGACGGCCTGACGCTCGACGCCCTGCACCTCCTGCCCACCTGCGGCACCCGGTACTACCGCTGGGAGGGCCAGGACTGGGCGCTGCAGTACGCCGAGGACCTCACCGACGAGCAGAAGGACCGTGCCCTCGCCGCGGTCGAGGCCCGTGCGAAGGAAGCCGGGTACTGGGAGTCCGAGACCTGGGGGGCCATCCTCGAGGACCGCGGGTCGCAGATCACGTTCTCCGCCCTCGGCCAGTCCGCCCCGGTGGACGTCAAGAAGCAGTGGGACCCGACCGGCGAGAAGAAGGACCACCTGCGCCGCCTGGTGCAGCAGGACCTGCCCGACCTCGAGGTCCGCTCGGGCGGCTCCACCAGCATCGACATCACCCGCAAGGGCATCGACAAGGCCTACGGCATGCAGCGTCTGGCCGAGATCACCGGCATCGCGCTCGACGACATGCTCTTCGTGGGCGACCGGCTCGACCCCGAGGGCAACGACTACCCGGTGAAGGCACTCGGGGTCCCCTGCCACGCGGTGCAGGGCTGGGAGGACACGGACGCGTTCCTGACGGAGCTCATCCCCACCCTGCGCTGACGGCGCGGCGGACGGGAGGCCCGTGGCGGGCCCGCACCGCGCCTCCTGTCCGTCCGCGGTCGCGTCCAGAGCCGCGAACGCGACCGACGCGGCCGGGCGCTCAGCCCAGGCTGCGGACGGCCTCGACGAAGGCGCGGATCTTGGCGGGGTCCTTGACGCCGCGCTCGGACTCGACACCGCTCGACACGTCGACGCCGTCGGGGTCGAGCGCCTCGACCGCGGCGACCACGTTGGCCGGGGTCAGCCCGCCGGCGAGGATCCAGGCCTCGTCCACGCCCTCGATCGTGGCCGGGTCGACGAGCCGACCGCTGCCGGGCACGGCGGCGTCGAGCAGCAGCAGGTCGTGGTCGAACGCGGCGCGCTGTTCGGGCGTCTCGCGCAGGTAGTCCTCGGCCGCGATGGCCCGGATGGTGAAGAAGCCGGCGTCGCGCGCGCGGGCGAAGTCGGACGCCGACTCGCCACCGTGCAGCTGCAGCGTCGTGAGCCCGACCTCGGAGGCGATGCCGACGATCTCGTCGATCTTCTGGTCGCGGAAGACCCCGACGGCGTCGATGCCGTCCGGCACCCGCTCGACGAGTTCCTTCGCCAGGTCGGCGGTGACGGTCCGGGGGCTGCCCGCCGCGAAGACGAACCCGACGGCGTCGGCACCCGCGTCGACGGCGGCGTCCACGGTGTCGGGCGTCGACAGGCCACAGATCTTGATCCAGCGCTGGTCGGTCATGCTGTCCATCCTGCCAGGGTGCTCCGGTGCCCGGAGCACGGAGCCGCCGGAGGGGTCAGTGCAGGGCGCCCGCGACGTAGGCGGCCACGCACGCCGCGGTGACGCCGAAGGCCGCGAAGGACCCGACCAGGACGTTCCGCCGACGCCAGCGACGCACCGCCGAGAACGTGCCGCGCCTGGCGTGCCGGTGTGCCGCACGGTGCATGCGGTGGTCGCGCTGGTGCTTCACGCGTTCCGGACCGAGCGGCACCGGGCCGGTGATCTGGGTGGAGCCGCCGCGCAGCGCGTTGGCGATGGCGACCGCAGTGGGCCGGCGTTCCGGGTCGCGGGCCGTCATCCGGCTGAGCAGCTCGCGCCACTCGTCGGCGACGTCGTCCGGGACCTCGGGGTCGCGGCGGAGCCGGGCGAGTGCGGCCTCGATGAGGGTGCCCGAGTACTCCTGCTTGCCGGTCAGCGCCTCGAGCAGGACGAGCCCGAGCGAGTACACGTCGGTGGCGAAGCTGATCGGTTCGCCGGCGACCTGCTCGGGGCTGAGGTAGGCGGCGGTGCCGATGACGGTGCCGTCGTTCGTCAGGCGGGAACCGTCGACGAAGTGGGCGACGCCGAAGTCGGTGAGCTTGACCGTGCGGGCGAACCCGGACGAGCCCTCGTCGCTGATCAGGATGTTGGCGGGCTTGACGTCGCGGTGCACGATGCCGCGGGAGTGCACGTAGGCCAGGGCGTCGGCGAGCTGCGCACCGAGGTCGGCCACCTCGTAGTTGTGCAGGGCGCCCTCGGACAGGCGGCGGAGCAGCGTCGTGTCGGCGATCAGCTCCATCACGATGAACCGGTGCGGGCCGTCCTCGAACTCGTGGGTGCCGGCGTCGTACAGCGGGATGAGGCCCGGGTGGGAGAGCATGCTGAGCAGCCGGATCTCGCGCTCCTGGCGGACACGGTCGGCGGTGGTCATCTTGTCCGGGGTCGCGAAGAGCTTCACGGCCACGGCCCGGTACGTGTGCTCGTCACGGGCTTCGTAGACGGATCCCATGCCGCCGGTGCCGATGAGCTTCACGAGCCGGTACCGCGCAGAGAGGACGGTGTCCGCCCGCGCGCTGTCCAGCAGGGTCATGGTGTCCGTCGTCCCGTCCGGAGCCCGTGGTTCCGCGGCCGCTGCCGGCGTGTGGGCTCATGGGAAACGGTACGCGTCCGACTCTCGATCCGCATGGCCGTTACGACATCGTGATCGCCGTACTTCCCTGAGTTCCCGGGGATCGACGGGGTACAGTCCGACCTCCACCAGGACGAGGAATCGCGCAAGGAGGACAGCATGGCGTTGTCGAAGGGTGACGAGGTGCACTGGAACACCTCGCAGGGCAGGACGACCGGCACGCTCGTGCGCAAGCGGACGAGCGACTTCGAGTTCGACGGGCAGCACTTCACGCCGACCGACGACGACCCGTACTGGATCGTCGAGTCGGAGAAGAGCGGCAAGCAGGCCGCCCACAAGGAGTCGGCGCTGACGAAGGCCTGAGGCTCAGTCGCGGGCGGGCTCGGCGCGACGACGACCCCGGGCACCGCCCACGGCCGGGCTGCCGGCGGCGTCGTCGTGGTCATCGGGGCCGCCCGTACGCCGCTCGGCGCGGACACGGCGGATCCGACGCACGACGAAGGTCATCACGACCGCGGCGATCGCGACGTAGAGCACGCGGTCGATCCACTCGGTGTACGCCTCGACCTGGTCGTACTGCGACCCGAACGCGGCACCGAGCAGCACGAGTGCGCTGTTCCAGATGCCGCTCGCGATGATCGTGAACACCGAGAACGTGCCGAGGTGCATGCGGTCGGCGCCGGCCGGCAACGAGATGAGGCTGCGGACGATCGGGACGAACCGGCCGAAGAACACCGCGCTCTTGCCGTGCCGGTGGAACCAGCCGGCCGCCTTGCGGAAGTCGTCCTCGTCGACGAGGGGCAGCTTGCCGAACCACCGCGTGGTGCGTTCGAACCCGATCTTCGCGCCGAGCCAATAGAGCACGAGCGCCCCGAGGTACGAACCGATCGTCGCCAGCACCAGGACCAGCACGAGGTTCATCTGGCCGGCACCCGCCAGGAACCCGGCCAGCGGCAGGATGACCTCGGACGGGATGGGCGGGAACACCGTCTCGACGAAGAGCATCAGCCCGACGCCCCACTCCCCCAGCGCGTCGATCAGCTGCAGCACCAGGCCGGAGAGTCCACCGAGGTCCGACGGGGCGGTGGAGTCGCCACTGGCGACGGTCATGGCACGGGTGGTCACGGCAGTCGTCATGCCCCCAGCATCCCTGAACGCCCTGTCAGGACCCGGCACGCTCCCTGGGTGTCAGCCGAGTCCCATGTGGGCGGACCGGACGTGCGCGAGCGACCGGGCGAGCGCACCCCGGGCGACGGCGTCGCGACCGACGGTCGACGGGGCGAACACCACCGGGTGCCGGAGCTGCGGCGTGACGATCTCGTCGAGCGCGGCGCAGAACACCTCGGCAGCCGGCAGGACCTCGCCACCGACGACGACGACCTCGGGGTCGATCGTCGTCACGAGCTGCACGACGCCGGGTGCCACGTCGGCCGCGAACGCACGGACGGTCTCGACGGCCGACACCGAGCCCTGGGCCGCCGCCGCGAAGACGGACTCGAGGTCCGTGCCGGACGGGATCCGGGCCTCCAGGCGGGCGGGCGCGGCGGGCCAGCCGGTCGAGGCGATGCCGCCCATCTCGCCGGCCGCACCGCGCGCACCGCGCGCCAACGAACCGTCGACCACCAGGGCGGCACCGATCTGCCGACCCATCACCAGGTACAGGCCGTCCCGGACGCCGTGGAACCGCCCCCACCGCGCCTCGGCCGTGGCCGCCAGCTTGGCGTCGTTGTCGAAGAAGGTGGCGACCCCGGGGAAGAGGTCCTGGATCCGGCCGGGCACCCGTCGCTCGACCCACTCCGGTACCGCGACCGTGTAGTCGATCGCACCGTCGCGGTCGACGACCGCCGGGACGCCGAACGTGGCACCGAGCACCGGCGCACCACCGGCGGAGCCGCCGACCGTGCCACCGACGGGCGCCGTCAGCCGACGGACGACGTCCTGCACGCTCGACCAGGCCTGTTCGGCGTCGGCGAGGTCGGTGTAGCGCTCCTCGACGCGGGCGAGCGTGACGCCGCGCAGGTCCGCGCGCACGCCGACGATCCCGTGCAGGCCGAGGTCCACGCCGAGCACGGAGCCGGCCGACGCGTCGGCCGCGAAGCGCTTGGCCCGACGACCGGCCTTGTTCGGGGTCGCGATCGCCTCGGCCTCGGTCACCCAGCCCTCGTCGACCAGGTCGGCGAGCGCCGCCTCGACCGTGGGGCGGGAGAGTCCGACCGTGCGGCCGAGCTCGGTGACCGTGCGGGAGACGTCGTCGCGCAGGAGCTCGTCGAGGATCGCCCGTGAGTTCATCTGCCGCAGGACGCCGGGGGTCGTCCCCACGACACCGGGGGTCGTTGACACGGTCTGCTCCACGGTCATAGCCTCCACATTACGAAAGATCATTGAGGAATGGTGGCTCCGACATGCTCGTCCCACGACCGCGCCGCACCGCTCCCGGTGTCGGGGCCTTCGAGATCACCCCGTCGACCCGGATCGCCGCCGACCCGGCGAGTGAGTTCGTCCGACTGTACCTGCAGCAGACCCTGCGGGCATCGACCGGGCTGCCGGTGCGGGACGCCCTCGACGACACGGCACCGGGGGCCGGCACGATCGCGCTGCGCGTCGCCGACGAGCCGTCCCTGCCCGCTGGCCCGACGACGCCGGAGGGCGACCGCGCGGAGTCGTTCCGCCTCACGGTGACGCCGGACGGCGTCGACGTCGTCGGCGGTTCGCCCGCCGGGGTCTTCTACGGCGTGCAGGCACTGCTGCAGCTGCTGCCCCCGGACGTGTACCGCCGCGGCCGGGTCGCGACCGGTCCGTGGTCCGTCCCCGCCGTGGTCGTCGAGGACGCCCCCGCCTTCGCCTGGCGCGGCGTGATGCTCGACGTCGCCCGGCACTTCCGGACGAAGCACGAGGTCATGCGGGTGGTCGACCAGCTCGCCGCGCACCGGATCAACCGCCTGCACTTCCACCTCACCGAGGACCAGGGGTGGCGCATCGAGATCCGGAAGTACCCGCGCCTGACCGAGGTCGGTTCCTGGCGTCGGGAGTCCCAGGTCGGCGCGCACGTCCCCGGGCCGGACGGCACACTCGTCGTCGCCGGGTTCGACGGCCGCCCGCACGGCGGGTACTACACGCAGGACGACGTCCGCGAGATCGTGGCGTACGCGGCCGACCGGTTCGTCACCGTCGTCCCCGAGATCGAGACCCCCGGGCACGTCCGTGCGGCACTGGCGGCCTACCCGTCGCTCGGCGTCACGGGTGAACCGGTCGAGGTGTGGACGGAGTGGGGCATCGCCGACGACGTCCTGAACGCCGAGGACGCCACGATCGACTTCTTCAAGGACGTCCTCGACGAGGTCATCGCGCTCTTCCCCTCCGGCTACATCGGCATCGGTGGCGACGAGTGCCCGAAGGTGCAGTGGGAGACCGACCCCCGCACCCAGGAGCGCATCCGCGAACTCGGGCTGCAGGACGAGGAACAGCTGCAGGCCTGGATCATCGGGCAGCTCGCCGCACACGTCGAGTCGCACGGCCGGCGGGCGTTCGGGTGGGACGAGATCCTCGAGGGCGGCACGCTCGACCCCTCCGCCACCGTGGTCTCGTGGCGCGGACTGACCGGCGCACGGACCGCCGCCCGCCGCGGGCACGACGTCATCTCTTCGCCGGACGACCAGGTGTACCTCGACTACCGCCAGAGCGACCTGTCGACCGAACCGATCCCGGTGTCGATCGTGCTCACCGTCGACGACGTCTTCGCCTTCGACCCGGTGCCGTCGGGGCTCACCGACGCCGAGCGCGCCCACGTCATCGGCGGCCAGGGCAACATGTGGACGGAGCACGTCGACACCGCCCGTCGGCTCGACTACCAGCTCTTCCCCCGCGTCGCCGCCCTCGCCGAGGCACTGTGGTCGGCCGACGTCACCGGGCCGCGCGACCTCGCCGAGTTCCGCGGACGCCTGGCCGAGCACACCGCCCGCCTCGAGGCCATGGGCATCGAGTACCGGCACGAGGCCGGGCCGTTCCCGTGGGAGCAGCGACCGGGCGTCCCGGGGCGCCCGCACTCGCGTGAGGAGCGTGCGGCGTACATCGAGGCGGTGACGGCGAACATCGCCGACTGACCTGTTGACATTTCACATGTGAGAGGTTCACACTGGGGAGGACTTCACGGAGGAGACCCCCATGCCACAGCGCAGCATCCCCGGCCTCGACGGGCTCGACATCGACGCACTGATCGGGGATCGACAGCCCGAGGCCGAGCTCGAGATCACCGTCGACTTCGTCCGGGGCCGGTCGGTGCTGATCACGGGCGCCGGCGGCTCGATCGGCAGCGAACTCTGCCGACAGCTCGTCCGGTTCGAGCCGGCGGAGATCATCATGCTCGACCGCGACGAGACCGCCCTGCAGCAGGTGCAGGTCTCCGTGGACGGTCACGGGCTCCTCGACACGAAGAACGTCGTCCTCGCCGACATCCGCGACGCCGACGCCATCCGCGACATCATGCTGACCCGCCGGCCCGACGTCGTCTTCCACGCCGCGGCGCTGAAGCACCTGCCGATGCTCGAGCAGTACCCGGACGAAGGCTGGAAGACGAACGTCCTCGGCACCCTGAACGTCCTCCGCGCCGCTGCTGCCGCGGGCGTGGGGACACTCGTGAACATCTCGACCGACAAGGCCGCGAACCCGACGAGCGTGCTCGGGTCGACCAAGCGCATCGCCGAGCGGTTGACCGCCTGGACCGCCGCCGACACGGGCCACGACTACGTGTCGGTCCGGTTCGGCAACGTCCTCGGCAGCCGCGGCTCGATGCTCCCGCTCTTCGCGGAGCTGATCCGTGCCGGACGGCCCCTCACCGTCACCCACCCCGACGCCACCCGCTACTTCATGTCCATCCCCGAAGCGTGCCACCTCGTGATCCAGTCGGCTGCGATCGCCCACCCCGGCGAGGTCCTCGTGCTCGACATGGGTGCACCGGTCCGGATCCTCGACATCGCGCGGCGCATGCTCCAGGCGACGGGGAGCCCGTCCGACATCGTGTTCACGGGCCTGCGGGCGGGCGAGAAGCTCCACGAGGACCTCATCGGACGCGGCGAGACCGAACGCCGCCCGGTACACCCCAAGATCACCCACACCTCGGTCGCGCCGATTGCTCCGTGCGACGTCGACGAGTGCGTCCCCGGCCAGGTCGACCCGTCGGCACTCGCGATGGCCGCCTGACCGGCCCAGGTCCGGCCCGCGACGCGACCGGACGACGGACGGGAGGCCCGGTGCCAGCTGGCACCGGGCCTCCCGTCGTTCCCGGGGTCGCGTCGACTACGCGGCGACCGGTGCGCGCTGGCCCACCGTCTCGCCGGCCACGGCAGCCTCACCGGCCGCAGCGGCCTCGTCGACGGGGCGACGACGGACCCACTTCTTCAGGGCGACGAGCACCAGCGCGGACACCACGGTCCCCGCCAGGATCGCGACGACGAACATCAGGACGTCACCGATCGCGAAGAAGACGAAGATCCCGCCGTGCGGCGCTCGCGAGGTCACGCCGGCAGCCATCGAGATCGCACCCGTGATCGCGGCACCGACCATCGACGCCGGGATGACGCGCAGCGGGTCGGCTGCGGCGAACGGGATCGCCCCCTCGGAGATGAAGGACGCACCGAGCAGCCACGCGGCCTTGCCGTTCTCGCGCTCCGGCTTCGTGAAGCCCTTGCGGTAGAGCACGGTCGAGGCGAGCGCGAGTGCGAGCGGCGGCACCATGCCGGCCGCCATGACGGCGGCCATGATCTCGAACGGCACCACGTTCGTGGCGGTCCCGGCACCGAGCCCGGCGACGGCGAACGCGTACGCCACCTTGTTCACCGGACCACCGAGGTCGAACGCCATCATCAGACCGAGGATGATCCCGAGCAGGACGGCCGAGGCACCCGACAGGGAGTTGAGCCAGGCGGTGAGCTCGGTCATGACCCAGGCGATCGGGCCACCGAGCACCAGGAGCATGAGGCCCGAGGCGATGATCGACGCGAACAGCGGGATGATCACGACCGGCATCAGACCACGCAGCCAGCGCCAGGTCGGGATGCGCCCGATCCAGTACGCGGCGGCACCGGCGATGAGACCGCCGACCAGACCACCGAGGAACCCGGCGTTCATGAACACGGCGATCGACCCGGCCACGAAGCCGGGGGCGATGCCCGGACGGTCGGCGATGGCGTAGGCGATGTACCCGGCGAGTGCTGCGACCAGGAACCCGAGCGACACCTGTCCGATCTGGAACGCGGCGGCGCCGAGGTAGTAGCCGAGGCCCTCCGGCGGCAGGTTCAGCAGCGTCGAGTTCGTCAGCGTGTAGGCGGCGTTGCTCATGCCCGAGTCGCCGTGGTTCAGCGCGATGCCGTACCCGGAGAGCAGGAAGCCGAGCGCGATGAGCAGTCCGCCGCCGGCCACGAACGGGATCATGTAGCTGACGCCGGTGAGGAGCCAGCGCTTGAGCGACTGGCCGAAGTGCTCGTTCTTGGCGGTGGACTCGCCCTCGACGGCGGCACCACCCTGCACGCGTGCGGCGTGCGGGTCCTCCGAGGCGCGGATGGCCTCGGCGATCATCTTGTCGGGCTCGTCGACACCGCGCTTGACGGGTCCGGACACGAGCGGCTTGCCGGCGAACCGACCGCGGTCGCGGACGTCGACGTCGACCGCGAACACGACGGCGTCGGCACGGGCGATGAGAGCCGGGTCGAGGGGTTCGACCTGCGAGGACCCCTGCGTCTCGATGTGCATCTCGGCACCGGCACGCTGGGCTGCGGCGACGAGGGCGTCCGCCGCCATGTAGGTGTGCGCGATGCCGGTCGGGCAGGCGGTGACGCCGACGAAGACCTTGCGGCCCGCCTCCGGCGCGGTGGCCGGTTCGGAGGCACCACTCGCCTTCCCGACGCCGGCCTCGGCCACTTCGCCGCTCACCTCGTTGTCGACCAACCGGACGATCTCGTCGGGGGTGGTCGCGGCCCGGAGCGCGGCGGTGAAGTCCTCGCGGATGAGCGCGCGGGCCAGGGTCGAGAGGACCGTCAGGTGGTCCTTGTCCGCCCCCTCGGGCACGGCGATCATGAAGACGATGTCGGCGTCGCCGTCCGGCGCGCCGAACGGTACCTTCCGGGCCAGGCGCGAGAACGCCAGCGTCGGCTCGGACACCGACGCCGACCGGGCGTGCGGGATGGCGATGCCACCGGGGACGCCCGTTCCGACGCTCGCCTCGCGCTTGATGGCGTCGTCGGCCAGCGTCGCACCGTCGGCGGCGCGGCCGGTCGCGGCGACGCGATCGGCGAGCACCCGGATGACGTCGGTCGACGTGGCGCCGAGGTCCTCGTCGAGGCCGACGAGCTGTGCGCTGATGAGGCGCGGACTCGAGTCTGCGGACATGTGCTTGCTCCTTCGCAATTGCGCTGATCGCGCGGTGGTGCAGGTGTTCGTGGGGTGGTCGGGCGGGGTGGGGAGGGGATCAGGCGGGTTCGGGGGCCGGGTGCGTGTCGAGCACCCGGACGGAGACCGCCGTCGGGTCGGTGTGGTCGAGTGCTGGCACGTCGCTGCCGGGCAGGGCTGCGGCCGCGGCACCGGTGGCGACGGCCTGTGCGAGACGCTGCGCGGGTGAGGCTCCGGCGACCTCGGCGAGCAGGTAGCCGGCGAGGGAGGAGTCCCCCGCTCCGACGGTCGACCGGGCGACGATCTTCGGTGCAGCGGCGGCGAACGCGCCCTCGTCGGAGACCAGCACGGCGCCGGCGCTGCCCAGGGTGAGCAGGACCGTGCCGACGTTCTTCCGCCGCAGCCGCTGGGCTCCGGCCACCGCGGCGTCGAGGTCGCGCTCGTACTCCTCGGGGTCGCCGCCGACGACCTCGGCGAGTTCCTCGGCGTTCGGCTTCACCAGGTCGATCCGTTCGCCCGACTGCAGCAGCGCGGTGAACGGCACCCCGGACGAGTCGACGGCGATCCGGACGTCCGCACCGTGGCGGGCACGGACGGCGCGAACGAGCACGGCGAGCGCGTCGTCGGGCAGACCGGGCGGCAGCGACCCGGCGACCACGACCCAGCGGGCGGCGGGGCCGGTGGCGGTCGCAGCGGCGGTGTCGGCCACCAGGGCAGCGAGGTCGTCGAGGCGACCGGCGAGCGAGGGCCCGGGTTCGTTGAGCTTCGTCGTGGTGCCGGTCGGCTCGGTCACGGTGACGTTCGAGCGGAGGGGCGCCCCGATCGGCAGCGCGGCCGTCGGGATGCCGCGGGTGGCCAGGCCGAGCAGGACCGGGTCGAGCTCGTCGCCGGGCAGGACGGCGACGGTGTCCCCGCCGCTCGCGACGACCACGCGGGAGACGTTGACGCCCTTGCCGCCGGGTTCCGCGGTGGACCGGGTCGCACGCTGCACGGCGCCGCGCTGCAGTTCGCCGGCGAGCTCGATCGTGCGGTCGAGCGACGGGTTGGGGGTGACCGTGACGATGCGGGCGTTCATGCGACGACCACCTCGACGTCGGCGTCGGCGAGTGCGCCCGCGAGGTCGGCCGGGGGCTGCTCATCCGTGACGAGCGTGTCGATCTCGTCCAGGCGCGCGAACCGCATCAGGGCCTCCACGCCGTGCTTGGCGGCGTCGGCGAGCACCACGGCCCGTCGGGCGGCGAGCACGTAGGCGCCCTTCACGGCGGCCTCGTACTCGTCCGGGGTGCTCAGACCGAAGCCGGCGGACAGGCCGTTCGTGCCGATGAACGCCACGTCGGGCCGGAGCGCGCCGATCTGCTCGACGGTGGCCGTGCCGACCGCGGCGCTCGTGACGCCACGCACGCGGCCGCCGAGCAGGTGCAGTTCGAGGTGCTCGCTGTGCTGCAGGGTCGCGGCGATCGGCACCGAGTTCGTGATGACGGTGATGGTCGAGCCGGCGACCTCGGGCTCCCAGCGGGCGAGCTCGGAGGCGACGGCGGCGCAGGTGGTGCCGGCGTCGAGGGCGATCGAGCCGGTGAAGGTCGGCGGCACCAGGCGCATCGCGGCGCGGGCGATGGCGGACTTCGCGGTGCCGTGCTGCCCCTCGCGCTCGGCGACGCTCAGTTCGACGACGCTCGAGCGGCCGACGGGGACCGCTCCCCCGTGCACCCGGCGCAGGACCCCGGCGGATTCGAGGGCGTCGAGGTCACGGCGAACGGTCTCGGTGGTGACGTCGAAGTGCTCGGCCAGCCCCGCGACCGACACTCGACCGGCGGACTGCAGCTCGGCGGCGATGGCGGTGTGCCGCTCGGTTGCGTACATGCCCGAACTCCTTCGTTCCGTTGGGTTTCGAGCACTGTACGTCTGAAACCCACAAGAACGCAACCGTTCCGTCATGCAACCAACACGTTCACAGGTGCCGGTCGTCCGAGCGCTACCCCTTCACGGCACCCGCCGTCATCCCGCTGACCAGCCGGCGCTGCACGATGAGGAAGAACACCACGACCGGGATCGAGAACAGCACGCTCGCCGCCATCAGCCCACCGAAGTCCGTGCCCTTGTTCGTCGAGAACCCGGCGAGCCAGACCGGCAGCGTGTACATCCCCTGGTCCTTGAGCATCACGTACGCGATCAGGTAGTCGTTCCACGCCGCGATGAACGCGAACACGCTCGTGGCGATCACCCCGGGCATGACGAGCGGGAACAGCACGCTCCACAGGATCCGGAACGTGCCGGCGCCGTCCACCTTCGCGGCCTCCTCGATCTCGACGGGGACGGCCACGAAGAAGCCGCGCATCACCCAGATCGAGAACGGCAGCACGCTCGCCACGTACGCCAGGATCAGCCCGACGTAGCTGTTCAGCAGCCCGAGGGTCTGGAACGACAGGAAGAGCGGGATGAGCAGTGCGCCCGACGGGATCATCTGCACGAACAGGATCGCGACCAGGATCGCCCGGCGGCCGCGGAACCGGAACCGCGACAGTGCCGCCGACGCCAGGAACCCGACGACGATCGACAGCAGCACGGCCGCCACCACGACGATGGTGGAGTTCCGCAGGTAGACCAGGAAGCCCTCCTGCGTGAGCGCCCGCGTGAAGTTGTCGAGCGTCGGGTGCAGCGGCGCCCAGATCGGGGTCATCGTGGTGACCTCGTCGGCGGGTTTGAAGGCCGTGTTCACCATCCAGTAGATCGGGAACACCCAGACCAGGCAGAACACCACGGCGATGGTGTTCGCGACGATGCGCGGCTTGCGTTTGCGCACCCGCACGGGGCCCGGCGCGGATGCGCTCCCCGCACGGGGCGCCGTTCTCGAGACGGTCACAGGTCCTCCTCGCCGCTGCGGACGAGCCGGCGGATGTAGTAGCTGGTGAGCACCCCGAGGATCAGGGTCGAGATCACGGCGATCGCCGCGCCCTGCCCGTAGGCGTTGGACACGAACGACTGCACGAAGGTCCAGATGCCGAGGGTCAGCGTGGCCTCCTCCGGTCCGCCGCGGGTGAGCAGCCAGATCTGGTTGAAGACGTTGAAGTCCCAGATCACCGACAGGATCGACACGAGCAGCAGCGTCGGCGCGAGGGCCGGCAGCGTGATCGCGCGGTACATCGTCCACACCGATGCCCCGTCGAGCGCACCGGCCTCGTAGTACTCCGGCGCGATCTGGGACTGCGCGGCGTACAGCGTCAGCGCCACGAACGGCACGGCCTGCCAGATCACGAGCGTCAGCACGATCGTGTACGCCTGCCCCGGATGCGAGGCCCAGTTGTCCTGCGTGTGGTCGCCGAACACCCGCAGCTGCGTGATGAGCCAGTTGAGCACGCCGTAGAACGGCTGGAAGAGCCACTGCCAGACCAGGCTCGAGGCCACGTTCGGCATCGCCCAGGCCAGCACGAGCACGACGCTGACGACCGTGCGCATCGCGACCCCGAGACGGGTGAGCAGCTGCGCCACCCCCATGCCGATGACGATCGTGCCGAGGACCATCGCGCCCGTCACGAGCACGGTGCGCAGGATGACCGGCCAGAACGACGCGTCGGTCAGGACGTCCGTGTAGTTCGTCAGCCCGGTGAACCCGGCCTGCCCGGTGAAGATCGCCCGCAGCCCGTAGTCCTGGAACGAGATGACGACGAGCCGGACGAGCGGGTAGACGACGAGGGCCAGGAGCAGCAGTGCCGCCGGGGCCAGCAGGACGAGCGGCGCCCGCGACCCGACCGGCGACCGACGACCCGTGCCCCGCCCGCCTCGACGGGCATCCCCCGACGGCCCCTGAACCGGTCCGCCGGCCTGCCCGCCGGTGACCGGCGCGGGCTGCTCCGCGTCGGTCACCGGCTCCGCAGTGGACGTCATCGCCTACGGCTGCGCGTTCAGCGCGGTCGTGAGGTGCTTCGAGAAGCCCTCGGCGGCCTGCTCCGGCGACTTCCGACCGGTGGCGACGTCGGCGAACATCGACTGGAACGAGGCGTCACCCTCGATCGTGGCCCAACCCGGGGTGGCCGGGGTCGGTCGGCTCGTGCCGGCCGCCTCGAAGTACGGCTTGTGCAGCTCGTCGACGTCGCCGGCGACCGCGTCGAGCATCTCGGTGGAGTTCGGCTCCCAGCCGTCGACCCCGAACACCTGGTCCTGCTGGAACTCCTTCGAGGTCAGGATCTTCAGGTAGTACAGCGCGAGCTCCTGGTTCTCCGCCTTGGCCGGGATCCCCAGGTCGGAGCCGCCGAGGAACACCGGCTGCGTCTTCCCCGCCGTGGACGACGGCATCGGGAACGTGCCGATGCGGTCCGCGAGCTCCGGCTTCGCCGTGGTGATCGAGCCGATCTCCCAGGCGGACCCGAGGAACGCCGAGGTGTTGCCCTGTGCGAAGACGTCGCTCTGCGAGGGCTTGTCGGTGTTGATGTCCTGGGTGGACTTCGCCGAGTACGCGTTCTGGAAGTCCTTCCAGGCGGTCAGCCCCTTGACCGCATCCGCGGAGTCGAGCGTGCCGGTCCACTTGCCGCCCTTGTCCGTGGCGATCTCGCCGCCGGCGTCCCAGACCCACTGCAGCCCGCCGTACCAGTACTGCCCGGGCATGTAGAAGGCGGAGAAGTCACTGGCCGGGTTGGCGGCCTTGACCTTGTCGAGGTCGGCGGTGAGCTCGTCGTAGGTGGTCGGCACGTCGGTCACGCCGGCGTCCTTCCAGACCTGCTTGTCGTAGACCACGGCCCGGTTGCCGGCGAACAGCGGTGCCCCGTAGAGCTTGCCGTCGACGGTGGCCGGTCCCTCGAGCCCGGTGAGCCAGGTCTGGCCGTCCTTGAGCTCGTCGCGGTACGGCGTCAGGTCGGTCAACCCGCCGGCGGCCGCGTAGACCGGCACCTGCGTGTTGCCGAGGTCGACGACGTCGGGGGCGTCGCTCTGCGCGAGCGCCGTGGTGAGCTTGGTGGTGATCCCGTCCCACTGCTGGGTCTGGATCTTCACCTTCGCCCCGGTGTCGGCGGTGAACTGCTTGCCGGCGGCGTCGAGCACCTTGTCGCTCAGGTCGCCGTTCATCATCCAGACGGTGATGGTCTTGCCCTTGCCATCGGGTGTGCCGATGGACTTCGTGCCGCCGTCGGAAGCGGCGTTGCTCCCGGCGGAGCACCCGGTGAGGGCGAGCGCGCCTGCGAGGGCGAGCGCACCGAGTGCGGCGAAACGCGTTCGTGTCACGATGACTCCCTTGGTCCGACCTTTATGAAAGGACGTTGCGTATTCGCAATAGAAGACCCTGCACGGCCCCTTGTCAACCGTTGGATCGGTCCCTGTGACCGCTTTCGATCCGCGTGTTTCCGGGGCATCACGGATGTCGAACAGATCGACGCAGATGCTTGACCAGGTGGTCATGACCAGGCATGATCTGCGACTCGCGTCCGGTGTGGGGAAGCGACCGCCTGGAGGCCCGGTGCCGGTCCGCCGGACCGGCACCGGGCCTCCAGTGCGCGCGTCCACCGCACGCGTCAGACGGCCGCCAGGGCGGACGTCGGCGGGATCCGCGCCGCGCGTGCCGCCGGGTAGAGCCCAGAGACCCCGCCGATCACGACCGTGGCACCGAGTCCCCCGACGACGGCCCACACCGGCAGTGCCACTGGCCATCCCTGCGTGACGGCGAAGACGACCGTCACCGCGACGCCGAGCACGACGCCGGCCAAGCCGCCCAGGAACGACAGCAGCAACGACTCGACCAGGAACTGGTCGCGGATGCTCCGACGACGGGCCCCCAGCGCACGGCGGACGCCGACCTCGGCGCGGCGTTCCAGGACGGTGATCACCATCGTGTTCGCCACCCCGATACCCCCGACGAGCAGGGCCACCCCGCCGATGCCGACCAGCAGCCCGGTGAAGGAGTCGTCCGTGGCGTCCTTCGCGGCCAGCGCGTCCGACGGCCGTGTCACGCCGACGTCCTGCGGTGCCCTGGGTCGGACCGCACCGGCGAGCAGGTCCCGCGACCGTTCGACGTTCGCCGGGTCGACGCGCGTGTAGACCGCGGTCGGGGCTCCGTCGAAGCCCAGCTGCCCGGCGAACCCGCGGGGCACGAACACCCGCGAGTCGAGGTCCTCGGCGAGCGCGACGGGGTCGAGCACCCCGACCACCTGCACCCACCGACCGCCGATCCAGAGCCGGCTGTCAGGATGCAGGTCCTCCATGCCGAGGACCGCGGCCGCCCGTGCCCCCAGCACGACCTGCGGCGCCCCGGCGGCGTCGTCGATCCACCGCCCGGCTGCGAGCTGCCCGCCGAGGACCCGTGGCACGTCGCCCCACGCGGCGAGCACCCCGAGGCCCTTCGTCTCGGGCGCCGGGACGCGGTCGTTCCGGTACACGCCGGTGTCCGGCACGGTGCCGACGGCGGCGGCCGACTCGACGTCGTCCTGCCGCAGCACCGACTCGAGTGCGGTGGGCGGCAACGGGACCGGTTCGCCGAGGCCCTGCGCCCGGGTGAGGGTGAGCACGTTCGTGCCGAGCGTGTCGAGCACCTGGTCGACCTTCGCCTTGCTCGACGACGAGATCCCGACGACCGCGAGCATCGCCGCGATGCCGATCGCGATGCCCAGCGCCGACAGCACGACACGTCCGGGCCGCGTCCGCAGCCCGAAGACGCCGAGGCGGAGCAGGTCGACCGCGCCCACGGACCGACGCCGGCTCACCGGGTGACCTCGGGCTCGATCATGCCGTCGCGCATCCGGACCTGCCGGGGCAGCGACGCCGCCAGGTCGAGGTCGTGCGTGATGACCACGACCGTCGTGCCCGCCGCGTTGAGCTCGCGCAGGAGCTCGACCACCGCGGCACCGGACGCCGTGTCGAGTGCACCCGTCGGTTCGTCGGCGAGCAGGATCGTCGGGTCGCCGACGACGGCCCGCGCGATGGCGACGCGTTGGCGCTCCCCGCCGGAGAGCTGGTGCGGTCGGTGGTCCACCCGGTGCGCCAGGCCCACGCGGCCCAGGGCCTCGACCGCCAGTCGGTGCCGCTCGCGCCGGGGCACGCCCTGGTAGAGCACGCCGTCGGCGACGTTCTCGGTGGCGGTCGCGCCGGCCTGCAGGTGGAAGTGCTGGAAGACGAACCCGATGTGGTCAGCACGGAGTCCGGACAGGGCGTCGTCGGACATCGTCGCGACGTCGTTGCCGGCGATCGTCACCGTGCCGGACGTCGGACGGTCGAGGGTCCCGACGACGTTGAGCATCGTCGACTTGCCCGACCCCGACGGGCCGACGACCGCGACGAGTTCGCCGGCGGTGACCTCGAGCGACACCCCGCGCAGGGCCCCGACGTCGCCGTAGGTCTTCGTGACGTCCCGGAGCGACAGGACGGAGTCGGGCGACAGCACGGCGGCGGTGGGCCGCACGGCGGCGCTCATCCGGGCACCACCACGCGATCGCCGGCGGTCAGGGCGCCAGTGACCGCGATCCGTCCGTCCGCGCTGAAGCCGGGCTCGACCCGGACCCGCTCCGTCGTGCCGTCCCGCTGCACGACGTCGACGGCGTACCGGCCACCGGCACCCGCGACGAGTGCGGCGACCGGCACGGACAGGACGTCGTGCTCGGTGGTGCCCTCCGCGTCCACCTGCGCGGACGCTGCCGCCGGCAGCGTGCGCTTCCCCGGGTCGAACGACACCGAGACGTCGACGGCCGTGCCGCCGTCCTCGCTCGTCGTCGGCTGCACGCCGACGACCGAACCCGGCATCGCCGCCCCGGCACCGTTCACCCGGACCTCGACGTCGGTGCCGACCGCGAGCCGCTCCGCATCGCGCTGGGGAACGGTCGCCGTGACGACGCGACGGGTGCTCGTGACCTGCAGCACGTCGGCCGCCGCACCCGCGCCAGCACCAGCGCCACCGACACCCGCTCCCGCTCCGGCTCCGCCGGCGATCCGTTCCCCGAGCCGACCGTCGACCGAGGCGACCCGGACCGCGCCGTCCACGAAGGCGACGTCGTCCGCCGTCAGCACCGAGGTCACGTCGTGTCCGCGGTCATGCTGCCACTGCCGGACGGCTCGCTCGGTCCGTGGACCGAACCGGTCGTCCACGGACACGTCGTACCCGAGCGCGGCCAGGTTCTCGTTGAGCTGCCGCACGTCGGCGCCCTGCAGCCCCCGTTCCAGGTCCCGCCAGAGCGGCACGGTGCCGTACATCGACCGGACGTCCCGCTCGTCGACGGCGTACAGGGCCCCGTCGCGTTCGATGACGTCACCGGCCCCGGGCAGCCAGGTGATCGTGCCGGCGGCGGCACCGGGGACCCCCGTCGCCGAGCCGTACCCGAGCGTCCCGGCGAACACCTTCGAGTCGGTCAGGTCGCCGCGCGTGACCGCGGCGGTGGCTCCGGTCGGCGCGGTGTCGCCTCGCGACCCGCTGCTGGCCGAGGCTCCCGGACCGCTCGGCACCGTGGCGAGGGCCCACGTCCCGACCCCCGCGGCCACCGCCGCGACGAGGCACACCGACACGATCACCCGGCGACGGACGCGCCGGTGGCTCACGACCCGGCTCCGCCCTGGACGGCCTCGAAGGCCGCGTCGGTGCAGGTGTGGGCGGCCTCGTCGAACGCCTGCTGGTCGTCCGGCTGGAACCGGGTCTGCGCCTCCTGGTCGTCCGGGAAGTCCGGGAACCCCTGCTCCCGCAGGCACTCCGCCGTCTTCCTCGCGATCTCCTCGCTGCCCGGCATCGGCTGCGCGGCCTGCGCGTCCCCGGCCGCTGCGGAGTCGTCGAGGCAGCCCGTGAGGTCCTCCTGGTACTGCTCGGGGTCGACGCCGTCGGGTGCGCTGAGCTGCATCGACCCGCCGCCGGTGCCGGGGTCGGGCATGTCGTAGCCGCGATCGCGCATGCACTCGGCGAGGGTGACGCCGGGTGCCGCACCACCGGACGCCGTCGTCGTGTCGTTGTCCGGTGACGCGTCCGAGCAGCCGACCAGGAACAGGGGCAGCAGGACGACGGCCGCGGCCGCGCTCATCAGGGACCGGGTGCGCCGAGTGGTCGTCTTCGTGGTGTGGTTCATGCCTCCAGCACACCGGAACGGCTGTTTCGCCCCGCGTGCACGTCGGGTTGCACCGACGAAACACGGACCCGCACGAACAGCCCGCCGGTCGGCCGTGCGGCGATCGACAGTCGCCACCCGTGCGCATGCACGATCGCGGCCACGATCGACAGGCCCAGACCGCTGTGCTGCCCGCGTGCGTCGTCCGTCCCGCCGCGGCGGAACGGTTCGACGAGCAACTCCGCCTCGTCCGCCGCGACCACCGGCCCACCGTTCTCGACGACGAAGCCGTCCGGCTCCGTGGTCACCAGGACGGCGCCGCCGGGTTCGTTGTACTCGACGGCGTTGCCGACCAGGTTGCCGAGCAGCTGCCGCAGCAGCGTCGGCTCCCCCGGGACGACCAGGCCGGGAGGCCCGGTGCGGCACTCGTGGGTCAGCGTCACCCCCGCCTCGGCCGCGTCCCGGGCCGCCCCCGCGACGACCTCGACGGTCACCTCGTCGATGTCGACGGCGCGCGTCGCGCCCGCCAGGCCACGATCGGCCTCGGCGAGCACGAGCAACGACTCGACCAGCCGCTCGGTCCGGCGGTTCTGCTCCAGCAGCTCCGCCCGGACCGCTCGGACGTCCGCGGGGTCGGCGTCGTCGTGCAGGCCGATCTGCACCGCTGCGCGCTGCACCGCGAGCGGCGTCCGGAGTTCGTGGGACGCCTGGGCGACGAACCGGCGCTGACTCTCGAACGCGGTCTCCAGGCGGGCCAGCAGGTCATCGACGGTGCGCGAGAGCCGCCGGAGCTCGTCGTCGGGACCGTCCAGCGCGATGCGCTCGTGCAGGTTCGACGCCGAGATGCGGTTCGTGGTCGCGGTGATCCGGTCGATGGGGCGGAGCACCCGGCGGCTCACGAGCCAGCCGATGCCCCCGGCCGCGAGCCCGGCGCCCGCGATCCCGATCGCGGACCACTGCCACTGCTGCACGGCCACCAACCGGATCACCGCCACCGCACCGTCGTCGTCGGTTCCGTCGACCTCGATCGGGGCCGGAGCGGTCGTGGCACCCGGCGATCCGGACGGCGGGCGCTGCACGGCCGCGGTGTCGAGGCCGGCCCCGACACCGGCCAGCGACATGGTGTTCGTGAAGACGACGACCCCGGTCGCCAGCGCCATGGCCGCGAGCGCGAACGTCAGGGCCGTCCGGGTCCGGATGCTCCAGCCCTTGGCCCACCGGCTCACAGCGCGTAGCCCTGGCCGGGCACCGTCCGGATCGGGTCCGGGTCCCCGAGCTTCCGGCGGAGCTTCGACATCGTCACGCGGACCGCAGCGGTGAACGGGTCGGTGTTCACGTCCCAGACCTTCTCGAGCAGGTGTTCGGCGGAGACGATCCGACCGTCCGCGCGGAGCAGGGTCTCGAGCACCCCGAGTTCCTTCGAGGTCAGATCGAGCGGCCGTCCGTCGCGCGTGACCATCCGCCGGTTCGTGTCGACGACGAACCCCGCACGCTCGAGCACCGGGGCGACGGGTGCGACGCTCCGCCGACCGAGTGCGCGGACCCGGGCGACGAGTTCCGGGTACTCGAACGGCTTGGTCAGGTAGTCGTCGGCACCGAGCTCGAGCCCGTGCACACGGTCGTTCACCGTCGTCGCGGCCGTGAGCAGGAGGATCCGTGTGAGGGCTCCGCGTGCGGTGAGCCGCCGTGCGACCTCGTCGCCGTGCAGCCCGGGGACGTCACGGTCGAGCACGACGACGTCGTAGTCGTGCACCGCCAGCAGCTCGTCGGCGTCGTCGCCGCGATAGGCGACGTCCACCGCCATGTCCTGCCGTGTCAGGCCCGTCGCGATCAAGTCGGCGAGGGCTCGTTCGTCGTCCACCACGAGTACGCGCATCGATACATCACACGTGACGTACCTCTGCCGGACCTGGGAGCCGAATCAGGCGTCGAACGGCACCTCGCCGTGGTCACTCACGCCGGCGCGCCGGCGGTAGGACAGGTGCCCACCGAGGTACCCGCCGACACTGACGACGGCGAGACCCGCGAAGCCGAGCAGCTTGCCGGCACCGTGGTTGCCGCGCTTCCGCTGCAGCCACGACAGGCCGTACAGCGACAGACCGGTCCAGTTCACGGCCTGGTGCACCCATCCGGTGCGGAGCTGCTCGCGGTTCAGTTCGGACCAGTCGACGTAGCCGGCGACCGAGGCACTGCTCGCCGAGACGACCCCGACGCCGACCAGGGTCTTGGCGGCCTTCGCGTTGCCCTTCCCGCCGACCAGGTCGAGCACCGCGGCGGAGATCCAGGCACCGAGGGGCACCTGCACCATGAGCGGGTGGATCGGGTGACCGAACGGCACGCCGTGCAGCAGCTGGCGCAGGGCCTTCGGCTTGGCGAGGGCGTTCACGACGGCACGGTCGATGTCGACGGCCTTGTCGAGCACGCTCGCGTGCTCGACGGCGTCGGTGAGGCGACGGATCGCGCGGATCTCAGGCATGCCGTGGACGGTAGACGACCGGCCCGTCACCGGTCCCAGGAACCGGTGACGGGCCTCCTGTCTGTCTTGGTGGGCTACTCCTCGACGATCTCGGCCAGCTCGAAGGGCTCGACCGTCAGGCCGTCGCCGTCCGCCGCGACGTCCACCCGGACGGTGTCACCGTCGCGGACGTCACCCGACAGGATGGCGCGCGCCAACCGGTCGTCGATCTGCCGCTGCATCAGGCGGCGGAGCGGCCGCGCACCGTAGAGCGGGTCGTACCCGCGCTCGGCCAGCCAGCCGCGTGCCTCGGGAGTGACGGCGAGCTCGAGTCGGCGGTCGGTCAGCCGACGGGCCAGCCGGTCGACGTAGAGCGACACGATCTGCCCGAGGTCGTCGGCCGTCAGGGCCTGGAACACAACGATGTCGTCGAGGCGGTTGATGAACTCCGGCCGGAACGCCTGCTGCACGAGCTCACGGACCGCCTCTTCCCGCTGCGCGTCGCTCAGGGACAGGTCGGTCATGAACTGCGATCCCAGGTTCGACGTGAGCACGAGGATCGTGTTCCGGAAGTCGACCGTGCGCCCCTGGCCGTCGGTCAGTCGCCCGTCGTCGAGTACCTGCAGCAGCACGTCGAACACCTCGGGGTGGGCCTTCTCGATCTCGTCGAGCAGGATCACCGAGTACGGACGGCGGCGGACCGCCTCGGTGAGCTGTCCACCGGCCTCGTACCCGACGTACCCGGGCGGGGCACCGATCAGGCGGGCCACGGAGTGCTTCTCGCCGTACTCGCTCATGTCGATGCGGACGAGGGCCTTCTCGTCGTCGAACAGGAACTCGGCGAGCGCCTTGGCCAGCTCGGTCTTGCCGACGCCCGTCGGGCCGAGGAACAGGAACGAACCGGTCGGGCGGTCGGGGTCGGAGATGCCGGCGCGGGTGCGACGGACCGCCTCGGACACGGTGGTCACGGCGGTGCGCTGCCCGATGATGCGGCGGCCGAGCTCGCTCTCGAGGTGCAGGAGCTTCTCGGTCTCACCCTGCAGCAGTCGGCCGAGCGGGATGCCCGTCCACTGCGCGATGACGGCGGCGATGTCCTCGTCGGTGACGCTGTCGTTCACCATCCGGTCTGCGCTCTCGGCCTGTTCGGCGGCGGCGAGCTCGGCCTCGATGCGGGGCTTCTCGCCGTACTCCAGCCGGGAGACGAGTTCGTAGTCGGCCTCGCGCTGGGCTCGCTGCGACCGCATGTTCAGGTCGTCGAGCTGCTGCTTGAGCTCACCGATCCGGTTCAGGCTCGCGCGCTCGGCCTGCCAGCGCTGCTCGAGCTCGGCCAGCCGTTCCTCGCGGGTGCGCAGCTCGTTGCGCAGGGTCTCGAGGCGGGCCTTCGAGGCGTCGTCCTTCTCCTGCTTGAGCGCGAACTCCTCGACACGCAGACGGTCGACGTTCCGCTTCAGCTCGTCGATCTCGACGGGGCTGGAGTCGATCTCCATGCGGAGTCGGCTCGCGGCCTCGTCGATCAGGTCGATGGCCTTGTCGGGCAGTTGACGGCCGGAGATGTACCGGTTCGACAGGCTCGCGGCCGCGACCAGTGCGGAGTCGTTGATCGTCACCTTGTGGTGCGCCTCGTAGCGTTCCTTGAGCCCACGGAGGATCGCCACGGCGTCCTCGACGCTCGGCTCACCGACGTAGACCTGCTGGAAGCGTCGTTCGAGCGCGGCGTCCTTCTCGATGTACTCGCGGTACTCGTCGAGGGTCGTCGCGCCGATGAGCCGGAGCTCACCGCGGGCGAGCATCGGCTTGAGCATGTTCGACGCCGCGACGGACCCCTCGCCGCCACCGGCACCCATCAGGGTGTGCAGCTCGTCGATGAACGTGATGACCTGCCCGTCGGAGTCGTTGATCTCCTTGAGCACGGCCTTGAGCCGCTCCTCGAACTCGCCGCGGTACTTGGCGCCGGCGATGAGGGCGGAGATGTCGAGCGAGATGAGCCGCTTGTCCTTGAGGGAGTCGGCGACGTCCCCGGCGACGATGCGCTGCGCGAGCCCCTCGACGACGGCGGTCTTGCCCACGCCGGGCTCGCCGATGAGCACGGGGTTGTTCTTGGTGCGGCGCGTCAGCACCTGGGAGACGCGTCGGATCTCGGAGTCGCGGCCGATCACGGGGTCGAGCTTGCCGCTGCGGGCGATCGCCGTGAGGTCGATGCCGTACTGCTCGAGGGCGGTCTTCTGTCGTTCTTGCGAGTCAGGAGCGCCCTGGAGGTTCGCCATGCGTTCCGTCCTTTCGTTGCGGTGGTCCTGGAGTTGAGTCTACTCCACTCAACTTACGTGCGCTCCGGGACATTCCGGATCCCGACGGCGCAGACGACGGCACCGGCCGCCAGCAGGAGCGCCATCACCACCATGGCCCGGTGCAGCCCGTCGACGCTCACCTCACCGCCGAGCACCACGCCGGCCAGTGCCACCGTGACGAGTCCGGCGATCCGCGCGACCGCGTTGTTCACGGCCGAACCGGACCCGGCCTCGGACTGCGGCACCGATCCGAGCACCGCACTGGTCAGGGGTGTGACCATCAGGGCGATGCCCACGCCGATCAGCACCAGTCCGGGGAACACCGACCACCAGTAACCGGTCGGGTCGTCGCCGGCGAGCAGCAGCAGGAGCGCCCCGACCGCGCCGACCGCCGGACCCGCGGCCATGAACCACCGCGGGCCGTACCGACCGGCGAAGGACCCGACGGCGGTGGACAGCGCGAGCAGCATGATCGTCGGCGGCAGCGTCGCGAGGCCGGCGAGCCAGGCCGGGAACCGCCAGACCTCCTGCAGGAACAGGGTGACGACGAAGAACACCATGCCGAGCGCCCCGTAGATGGACAGCGTCGCGAGGTTGCCGACCGTGAAGTTCCGCGCCCGGAACAGCTCGAGCGGCACGAGCGGCGAACCCGCGGTCCGCGTCACCCGCAGTTCCCACGGCACGAACGCCACCAGTGCGGCGGCGCCGAGCACGAGCGCGCCGACCACCACGGGCGCACCCCACCCCAACCGCTCCTGCTCGATGAGCCCGAGCACGACACCACCGACACCCACCACGGCGAGCACGGCCCCGGCGACGTCGATGCGCGGGCGGACAGCGGGGTGCACGTCACCGGTGATGCGCAGGACCAGCGGGATCGTCACGGCGATCGGCACCGCGGTGAGCACGAAGACCCACCGCCACCCGATGCCGTCCACGACGAGCCCGCCGACCACGGGGCCGAGGATCGTTGCCGCGCTCGACCACGCCGTCCACGTGCCGATGGCCTTCGCCTGCGCCGCTCCACGGAACGCCGCGACGATGAGGGCGAGCGCGCTCGGCATGACGAGCGCCCCGCCGACGCCCTGCAGCGCCCGGGCGACGATGAGCACCTCGCCGGTCGGGGCGATCGCGCACACCACGGACGCGATGCCGAAGACCACGAGCCCGCACGTGATGATCCGGACGCGGCCGAACAGGTCGGACAGGCTGCCGGCGACCAGGATGAGCGAGCCGAGAGTGACCAGGTACGCGTCGACGACCCACTGCTGCACGACGAGTCCGCCGCCGAGCTCCTGCCGGATCGCGGGGAGTGCGACGTTCACGACGCTCGAGTCGAGCCCGACGACGAACGACGCCAGGATCGCCACCACCAGCACGATCCGCCGGTCGTCCCGGAGCGGCGCGACACCGTGCGGCACGGGCGCCGGAACGGGAACGGGAGCGGTCATGTGCTCATCCTGCGGCACCGGGTACCCCGCGGTCGATCCCGCACGACGAAGCCCCCGCGACCGAAGTGGTCGCGGGGGCTGCCGACAGGACGGGGCTGGGTGTCCTAACGCCGGGAGTCGGTGTTCGGCTGCGCGGTCGGCCCCGGGTTCAGGACCGGACCGGCGGCGGGCTCGGCGGGGACGTTCTGGACGGTGCTGTTCTGCACCGTGCCGTCCGGAGCCGTGCCGTTGGCCTGGGCCTTCTTCTCGTCGTCGGACATCTCCTTCTTGAAGATGTTGATCGACTGGCCGAGGCCCTTGGCGAGCGCCGGGAGCTTGGTCGCGCCGAACAGCAGGATGACGATCCCGAGGATGATCAGCAGGTGAAGGCCGGTCAGGTTACCAATCATCATGACTCCTTGATCTGGAACTGGTCGCCGTCCGCTGATCGTCGTCGATCACCGCGGCGGAAGTCCGTGTCCCCCCATGGTAACTCCCCCGCCCCCGGATGCCCAGGCCGGTCCCCGGAACGGACACCGTTCGCCCAGGGAAGCGCTCCGGTCACCGCAGGACGCCGTCGACGCTCCACAGCACCGGCGCCTCACGGAGCGCCGGGATGTCGGCCTCGGTCACACCGCCGAGCCGGAACACCACCCGCTCGCCGGGCAGCAGCGTCATGAACCCGCGGTCGACCGTTCCACCGGCCGCGACCCGGTCGGGCTGCACCAGCAGGTCGCGGACGAGCGAGTCGGCCTCGACGGTCAGGTCCAGACCACCGTCGACCACCGCGAACGAGGTCCGGTAGCGCGCGGGCTCCCACCGCATCGCGGCGTCGGGACCAGGGGTCCAGACCGCGCGGCGCCAGTCCATGTCCGCGATGACGAGCTCGTTGGCCGGGTCGTCGACGACACCGACCGACTCGGGCAGGGCGACGACCGCGACGCCGGCGGACGACAGCCGGACCGGCAGCGACGCCTCGGCCAGGATCGTGCCGGCCGTGGTGATCCGGCGCACCCGCACCACGCTGTCGTGCCCGGTGCGGGTCGACCGGACGGCCACCTCGACGGGCGAGGACCCGAACGCACCGGGCGAGACGCCCAGCGAGAGCGTGTCCGCGAGCTCGCCCAGGTCGGCCGTCTCGCCGACCGCAGGCGACGCACCCGGGTGATCCGGGCCTCCAGTCCGCTCCGCACCCGACGCACCAGCGGTACCGGCCGCACCCGGCGTCACCGCCACCGACGACACCGGACGGATCGTCAGCAGCACGTCGTCGTACAGGCGGCGCAGCTCGTGCGCCAGCGGCTTCAGCCGCCCCGCCGAGTCGATCGCCGACCACGACGACACCGGCCACAGGTCGTTCAGCTGCCACACCACGACGCCCGTGTTGCGCGGCCAGTGCGTGCGCCAGTGCTCGATGCCGGTCGCGATCGCCCGCGCCTGCTGCAGCTGCGTCAGGTAGTGCCACGCGTCGAACGCGGCCGGGTCGACCGCGCCGAAGCGCGGCTCCAGCCCGCGGGCCAGCTTGGCCATCCCGTCCGCGGCCTTCTGGTGGTGGACCACACCGGGCGAGTCGACCCGCAGCGGCGCGTCCGTGACCGCGTCGCGCAGCGTGCGCCAGGCGGGCGGCGCCTGCCAGCCGAACTCCGACACGAACCGCGGCACCGACTCGCGGTAGGCGGTGTCGGGCAGCCGGTTCCAGACGTCCCACGAGTGGTGCGTCTCGTGGTCGACCTCGTTCGCGGGCAGCGACTCGGAGCCGGACCACGGCGACGCGACCGTGTAGAAGCGCGACGGGTCGACCGCGTCGACGATGGTCGGCAGCAGGTCGAGGTAGTAGTCGAGTCCCCAGCCCCGATCGCCCAGCTCCGCGCCCCAGCCGTCGGCGTCGTGCAGCCAGATGTTCTCGTTGTTGCCGTTCCAGACCACCAGCGAGGGGTGGCGGGC
The DNA here is from genome assembly GCF_013359815.1 of Curtobacterium flaccumfaciens. Classification (GTDB taxonomy): domain Bacteria; phylum Actinomycetota; class Actinomycetes; order Actinomycetales; family Microbacteriaceae; genus Curtobacterium; species Curtobacterium flaccumfaciens. Next base: position 223,153 of record NZ_JABMCF010000032.1, read on the forward strand.
GAGCCGGGCGACGTTGTCGCGTGCCTCGGCGATGACCTCGCTGCGGATCGGCTCGACCTCCGGGTAGGCCGAGCACGCGAACGGGAAGTCCTGCCAGACGAGCAGACCGAGTTCGTCGCAGACCTCGTAGAAGTCGCGCGATTCGTACACGCCGCCGCCCCAGACGCGCACGAGGTTCGTGCCGAGCGAGGCCGCGGCACCCAACCGGGACTCGAGTCGGGCACGGTCGACGCGCGAGACGATGACGTCGTCGGGGATCCAGTTGACGCCCCGGACGTCGATGAGCGTGCCGTTGACGTGCACGGCGAAGGGGCGGCCGATGCCGTCGACCTGGGTCTCGATGCGGGTGGACCGGAACCCGGTGCGGAACGTGTCGCGGTCGAGCACCTCGCCGTCGACGGTCTGCAGCTCGACCACGACGTCGTACTGCGGCTGCGCACCGTAGCCGCGCGGCCACCAGCGCCGCGCCTCGGGGACGCGCACGGTGACGACGGTCTCGTCGTCCTTCGGGGTCAGCTGCGCGCGGGACCGCTGGCGCGTGGTGCCGCCGTCCTCGGTCTCGCCGCTCACGGTGACGACGAGCACGAGGTCGTCGTCCTCGCCGTCCTGGTCCAGGTCGTTCATGCCCGAGCGCTCGACGGTGATGTGCGCATCGAGCACGCCCTCGCCGGCCTCGACGTCGACGAGCGGGCGGACCTCGCGCAGGCGCGCGGTCGACCAGCGCTCGATCGCGACCGGCCGCCAGGGGCCGCTCGTGACCGCCGTCAGACCCCAGTCCCAGCCGAAGTTCGACGCCATCTTGCGGACGTACGGGAACGGCTCGTCGTACGGACCGGGCATGCTGCCGGCCTTCGCCGCGACCCGGCCGGCCTCGCGGTAGGGCGACTCGAACAGGATCTCGAGGTCCTTCGTGGTGCCGCCGGACCCCGTCTGCACGCGGGCGTCGAACCGGTACCGGCGGTGCATGTTGCGGGTCGTGCCCACGACGACGCCGTCCAGGCTGAGCTCCGCGACCGTGTCCAGGCCGTCGCAGACCAGGTCGACGCGCTCGTGGCCCCGCGGGTCGACGTCGACCGTGCGGCGGTAGGCCCAGTCGGCGCGGCCGACCCACTTCGCGGCCTGCTCGTTCAGGTGGAACGTCGGGTCGGGCAGCAGCCCCTCCCGCTCCAGGTCGGTGTGGACCTGACCCGGCACCGTCGCCGGGATGGTGCGGCCCGCGACGCCGTCCGGCGCACCGGTTCCTCCGGCCATCGTCACGGTCCAGTCGTCGCGGAGTTCCTCGCGTTCGAGGGTCATGCGGGTCCTTCTCTTCGGCGGCAGGGTGTCCGTCAGCCTCGGTCGGGGACGTCGACCGGCGGTCCGACCCGCGGCCGGTTCCCACGGCCTGGAGGCACGGCACCGGTTGCCCGGGCGTCGTCACGTCGCGCGCACGAACGGGTTGCGCTCGCGCGAGGGGTGCTCGGCGATGCTAGTACGGGATGCTTTCGGCAACCTAGGTGGTGACAGGGGCGGGTCGCGCGGGCAAGGTGGGAACGTGATCACCGTCGAACTCGCCAGGTCCCTCCGTGACGCCGGCCTCCGCTGGCACCCCGAGACCGGGGACCGGTTCGTGATCGACAAGCCCGGCATCGACGACGACGTCTACACGGTGTCCGAGATGACCGTCGAACGGCACGACTCCCCCACCGGCACGATCCTCGGCTTCAACGGCACCACCGAGTGGGCGCTCGACTCGGTCACCGCCACCGAGTCGCTCTGGCTGCCCCGTGAGGACCAGCTGCGCGAACTGCTCGGGCCGTCGTTCATCGGACTGACCCGCGTGCAGGTCGGCGGTCGCGTGGTCTTCACCGTGACGGCGACGATCGGCGGGGCCGACCGCAGCTTCGCGTCCGAGGTCCCGGCGATCGCGTACGGCCAGGCGCTCCAGGCCTACATCACGGCTGCGCTCGCCTGAACGGCGCGCCCGGGGTCGCCGTTCCTGGGTATTGGCGGAATGGGCGCTGAGGGGCGTTTGGTTGCATGACACCATGACCGTTCCGAACATCACCCTGAACGACGGCAAGACCATCCCGCAGCTCGGCTTCGGTGTCTTCCAGATCGACCCCTCCGAGACGAAGGCCGCCACACTGGCCGCGCTCGAGGTCGGCTACCGCCACATCGACACCGCCGAGATGTACGGCAACGAGAAGGAGGTCGGTGAGGCGATCGCCGAGTCCGGCATCGACCGTTCCGAGATCTTCGTCACCTCCAAGCTCAACAACGGCTTCCACGCCCCCGAGGCTGCGCTGGAGAACGGCAAGAAGTCGGCCGACCTGCTCGGCGGCTACACCGACCTGTTCCTCATCCACTGGCCGCTGCCCACCGTCTCGGACTTCGTCCCGACGTGGAAGGCCCTCGAGGAGCTCTACGCCGCCGGTACCGCGCGGTCGATCGGCGTCTCGAACTTCCAGACCAACCACCTCAACCGCCTCGCCGCCGAGGCGACCATCACCCCGGCGGTGAACCAGATCGAGGTGCACCCGTACCTGGCGCAGGACGAGCTCCGCGCCTACAACCGTGAGCACGGCATCGCGACCGAGGCGTGGTCCCCGATCGCGCAGGGTCTCGTCCTGGACGACGAGACCATCACCCGCGTCGCCGCGTCGGTCGGCAAGTCCCCGGCCCAGGTCGTCCTCCGCTGGCACATCCAGCGCGGCGACATCGTGTTCCCGAAGTCGGTCACCCGTGCCCGCGTCGAGGAGAACTTCGCGATCTTCGACTTCGAGCTCTCGGACGAGGACATGACGGACATCACGGCCCTCGACAAGGGTCACCGCACGGGCCCCGACCCCGACACGTTCGACTACGTGCCGGCCTGATCGGTCCCCCACCGCACCACGTCGCGAGAGCCGTCCGGGTCAGCCCGGGCGGCTCTCGCCGTCAGCGGTTGGTCGCGACCGAGGCCGTGACCGTGAACTTGGGGGTCCGGACGACCTCGCGGGTCGGACCGACCAGGCGCGAGAGCACCGGCCGGTAGCGCAGGTGCGTGTTCCAGACGCACCACAGTTCACCACCGGCCTGGAGGATCGTGGCCGCGTTCCGGAACATCGCCTCGGCCGTGTCCGTGGTCACCGTGGTGTCCGCGTGGAACGGCGGGTTGCAGAGGACGAGCTGTGCGGACCCCTCAGCCAGCTCGTCGCCCGCGTCGGTCCGCAGCACCGTCACCCGGTCGGCAACGCCGTTGGCCTCCGCCGTCGCGCGCGTCGACTCGACCGCGATCCGGGACACGTCGGTGGCGATCACCCGAACCGACGGTCGCCGACGAGCGACCGCAGTCGCGATGACGCCGTTGCCGCTCCCCAGGTCGACGATCGTGCGCGCGGTGGGGACCGCCTGGTCCATCGCGTCGAGCAGCACCCGCGTGCCCTGGTCGAGCGACGTCCCGGCGAACACACCCCCGTGGGCGACCAGGGTCATGCCCAGGTCGTCGACGTGCACCGACCGGGGCCAGGGGTTCGTCGTCGCGGCGCGGTTCGCCTGTGCGCGGAGCGGGTCCTGCGCGATGAGCAGTCGCGACTTGCCACGGCCTCGTGATGCCGTGACCTCGCCGAACGAGCGCCGGAGCACGTCGTTCTGCGTCACGTGCATGTACTTCACGTTGCCGCCGCAGAGCAGCACCACGTCGGGCGCCGCGAACCGGGCGACCGCGCGGGCGATCTCGTCGAGCCGGTCGTGCGACTTCGAGAGCCGCAGCACCACGAGCCGCACGTCGCGGAAGGCGTCCTCGAGCGAGTCGGGGTGGTGGAAGCCGCGCAGCCCGAACGTGCCGGCGTTGGCCTCGAGCGCCCGCTCCCCGACCAGGGAGTCCTGGATGACCCGGATGTCGCTCGCGCCGTACTGCGTGATGAGGCCGAGCGTCAGCACCCCGTAGCGGTCGTCGACGACCGCGACCTCGCCGGGCTGCCGGAGTGCGTCGCCGTGCACATGCGGGGCCTCGTCGAGCAGGAAGCGGTCGGTGCCGTCGATCGCGATGAGGTCGGGCGCGTCGTCGTCGCGTCGGCGGAAGAGGTCGGCGAAGTCTGGCACCGCGTCAGCGTACCCGGCGGCGATCGGCGCCGGAGCACGGCGTCATCGCACTCACGATGTGAACAGGCTGTGTATTTCACATGTCAATACACTGGGAGTCCCCCATCAGAAGGAGCCCCCAATGGCATCCACCTCGTTCCGGAGCGCTGCAGTCGTCTGCGGTGTCCTGACCGCCTCACTCGGTTTCGGCCTGCTGACGCCGGCCGTCGCGACCGCAGCCACCACGACCCCCGCAGCCGCGTCGTCGTCGGACTCCACGGCGCAGGAGGCCAATCCCGACTTCGACTCCATCCCCGTCGATCCCTCGCTGACAGCCCCGAAGTTCCACCAGGACTGGAGCACGCCGTTCGGCTCCCGCATCGTCGTCGGGGATGCCGGCGGCGACGACGTCTGGCTCGTCATCGGCAACACCGCCTACGACCGCTCCACGGGGGGGCGGTCTGTTCTTCCTGAACGTGCAGGACCGACACCAGGACGCTGGACTCGAGGTGATCCGGGTCCACACCGCCGCCGACGGCACCCAGACCCGCGGTGAGCGCATCCCGATGCCGCGGAGCATCCGTGTCGACGGACTACAGCAGCAGAACACGTTCACGCCCGGCACCACCCACTTCGCCGGCAGCGCGACCGCCGGTGCCACCATCGTCGCGAAGGACACCACCTCGGGCGCCACCCTGTTCACGACCGAGGTCAGCGGAGCCCGCACCGGGACCGGCACCTGGAGCGCCGATGCCGACCTCGCCGACGCCGACCACGTGATCACCCTCACGCAGACGACGACCGACGGCCGCACGAACGAGCTCCGCGACGTCCGCTTCTCGCCGGCCGCGTCCGACGGGCCGACCGCCCCCACGCTCCAGACGACCGAACGACGGCTCGACGGCTCGTTCGTGCTGACCGGCAAGTACGACGACTCGGTGGACTCGGTCGTCGTCCAGGACGCTGCCGGTGCCACGATCGCCGATGCGACGCTCGAGGAGACCGGCTACATCGCCCGGGTCCCCCAGGACCGCCTCGGCTCGACCGTCTACGTCGTCGCGAAGGCCGCCGACGGCACGCCTTCGAGCCGAACCGCAGCCCCGCTGGCGCAGCTCCCCACCGACACTTCGGTGCCGAAGCCGACGGTGAGCTCCGTGTACGTCCACACCGACGGCCGGGTGCAGGTCGTCGGCGAACCGGACGGCGCTGCGGCGCTCTGGATCCTCGACGGCGACCGCGTCGTCGCCGGCGTCGGGCACAACGAGATCTGGAGCTACGTCATCCGTGCGCAGGAGACCGGCAAGCAGCTCGAGATCGCCAACGTCGGCTTCGACGGCAAGGGCTTCTCGTCCCTGTCCGAGCGTGTGGCACTCCCCCGCCTCCTGCAGGTCGACGGCCTCGCCAACAACAACACCTACACGCCGGGCGCACGCGCCTTCGCCGGCACCGCCGAGGCGGGCGCGACGATCACCGCGACCGACCAGCGCGGCCGCGAGCTCTTCACGGCACCGGTGACCGGTACCCGCTCCGGCGTCGGGACATGGAAGGCCTCGGCCGACCTGACCAGCGCAGCCGGGTACGAGCTCACCTTCACGCAGAAGACCGCCGACGGCCGGACGTCGGTGATGCGGAACATCGCGTTCGACGCCGAGGCGCAGACCGTCGAGCCGGTCACGGTCACCACGAAGACGGTGACCGCGGGCATCTCGAACCACATCACCGGCGCCGCCACCCCCGGCGCGACCTTCCGCGTCCTCAACCCGAGCGGCACCCAGATCGTCCCGGGCACCCACACGGTCGCCACCGACGGCTCCTGGTCGTTCGACCGCGTCGTCTCCAAGGGCGCCGCCAAGCTCGACATCGTCA
>NZ_JABMCF010000033.1 GCF_013359815.1 Curtobacterium flaccumfaciens
ATCTGGTCGAGAGTGTTCCGGTGGTCATAGCGAGAGGGAAACGCCCGGTCACATTCCGAACCCGGAAGCTAAGCCTCTCAGCGCCGATGGTACTGCAAGGGGGACCTTGTGGGAGAGTAGGACGCCGCCGGACTTAACGTATGAAAGATGTGGCCATCGGCCCTCCATCGAGAATTCGCAGGGGAAACCCTCGTTCTGGGTCGGGGCCGGTGGCCATTTCTGTTTCTGCCGCCGTTCACTCGACGCCGGCTCCGGTTCGTGATGGACTGGAAGCCGACGTCGGGAAACTGACGCGGCACCCAACACAACGACACAGCGGACGAACGCCCGAGGCACTGCACCGGGCACGCGATGAGGAGCAACGGTGGCGAACGACGACGATCAGCGGCGGAACGACGGGGACCGCGGAGATCGACCCCGGCGGGACGGCGACCGGTTCCCGCGTCGCGGCGGCGCTCCGCGTCGGGACGGCCAGAGCGATGGTCGTTGGTCGTCCGGTCCTCGTGAGTTCGAGCGCCGCGAAGGCGACCGTCGTGATCGTCCGCAGGGTGGAGACCGTCCGTTCCGTGACGGTGCACCCCGCCGGGACAGCGCTCCGCGTCGCGATGGGGATCGTCCGTTCCGGTCCGGCGACCGGAACGACCGTCCGTCGTGGCAGGGCGACCGTGGTGACTCTGGCCGGCCGCCGCGTGGCGATGGTCCGCGCGGTGCCGATCGGCCGCGACGCGACGGCGATCGTCCCTACCGTGGAGGCTCGGACCGCCCGGCTCGTGACGGTGTTCGTCCGTTCCGTGGTGGGAGCTCTGACCGTCCGCGCCGTGACGGTGACCGCCCGTTCCAGGGTGGTTCAGACCGTCCGCGTCGTGATGGCGATCGCCCGTACCGCGGGGGCTCGGACCGTCCCGCTCGTGATGGCGACCGTCCGTACCGTGGCGGGTCGTCGGATCGGCCGCGCCGTGACGGGGACCGACCCTTCCAGGGCGGTTCAGACCGTCCGCGTCGCGATGGCGACCGCCCGTACCGCGGGGGCTCCGATCGTCCCGCTCGTGACGGGGACCGCCCGTACCGCGGGGGCTCCGATCGTCCCGCTCGTGACGGAGACCGTCCGTACCGTGGTGGTTCGTCCGACCGTCCGGCCCGTGGTGGTTCGTCCGACCGTCCGGCCCGTGGTGGTTCATCCGACCGTCCGTTCCGCGGGAGTTCGTCGGATCGCCCGGCTCGCGACGGCGGCGAAGACCGTCGTCGTTTCGGTGACGGCAGCCGTCACGCCGGCGCCCGTTTCGGTGAGGCCGCGCGCGACGACTGGGAGGACCGCGACCCCTACGGCACGAAGTCGATCCGTCCGCGCCACGACGACCCGGAGATCCCCGAGGAGATCCAGGCGCGCGACCTCGACCCCGCCGCCCGGATGGAGCTGAAGACCCTCAGTAAGGACAACGCCGACTGGGTTGCCCGTCACCTCGTGGCCGCCGCACTCTTCGTCGACGACGACCCCGAGACGGCCAACCAGCACGCCCTGAGCGCTGCTCGTCGTGCCGGTCGTGTCGGTGTCGTCCGCGAGACGGCCGCGATCACCGCTTACCGCCTCGGCGACTTCGCCACCGCGCTCCGGGAGCTCCGCACCTACCGTCGGATCTCCGGTCGCAACGACCAGCTCCCGATGATGGTGGACTGCGAGCGTGGCCTGGGCCGTCCGGAGCGGGCACTCGAGCTCGGTCGTTCGGTCGAGCGCTCGGCCCTCGAGACCCCGGTGCAGGTCGAGCTCGCGATCGCCATGTCCGGCGCTCGTCTCGACCTCGGGAATCCCACAGCCGCCCTCGGCGAGCTGGAGATTCCACAGCTCGACCCGTCCACCGCCTACACGTGGTCCCCGGCGCTCTACAGTGCTTACGCGGCCACGCTCGAGGAGCTCGGTCGACAGGACGAGGCCGACGAGTGGTGGGCCCGTGTGGACCGCGCGGCAGCGGCCCTCGCCGAAATCGCGGACGACAACGCTTGGGAGACAGTTGATGTGGTCGAGGAAACGCTCGAAGTCGAAGAACACGGAGACGCCGGGGACGACGCCGCCGATGACCTCGGAGCCGACGACGTCGCGACCGACGAACTCGACGGCGACGACGAATCTGCCGACGACGTCGACGACGAACCCGCCCTCGACGCCCTCGACGACGACACCTCCGCAGCCGACGAGCCCGGCGAGATCGACGACGACAACCCCCGCGACGTCGACGGCTCCGCAGCCGGCTGAGCACTCGGCGGCCTTGACCGACGGCGTCGACGTGGTCCTCACCGACCTCGACGGCGTCGTCTACCGGGGCCGCAACGCCATCCCGCACGCGGTCGAGGCGCTGACCCGGGCGTCGCTCACGGCGCGGGTCGGCTACATCACGAACAACGCATCGCGCCGGCCGGTCGACGTCGCTGAACACCTCGAGCGCTACGGGCTCGAGGTGTCCGAGGGCGACGTCGTCACCTCGTCGCAGGCCGGCGTCCAGCTGCTCGCGACCCTGGTGCCGGCCGGAGCGACCGTCCTGGTCACCGGCGGGCTCGGCCTGTCCAGCATCGTCGAGGAAGCCGGGTTCACGGTCACCTCGAGTGCCGAGGACTCCCCGGCAGCGGTCATCCAGGGCTTCTCACCGGACCTCGGCTGGAAGGAACTGGCCGAGGCCTCCTTCGCCCTGGCCGACCCGGACGTGCCGTGGGTGGCCACGAACATGGACTGGTCGATCCCGGTCGAGCGGGGCATCGCGCCCGGCAACGGCACGCTCGTGTCCGCCGTGCACCAGGCGGTCGGCCGGATGCCCGTGGTCGCCGGCAAGCCCGAGCGGCCGATCTTCGACACGGCGGTCGAGCGCTTCGGCGGCGGTCGGACCCTGTTCATCGGGGACCGGTTGGACACCGACATCAAGGGTGCGAACGACGTCGGGATCCCGAGCGTGCTCGTGCTCACCGGCATCGACAAGGCGAAGCAGGTGCTCGCGGCCGACCAGCGCTCGCGTCCCACCTACGTGCTCGAAGACCTCCGGGGGCTGTCCCAGCCGTACCCGGAGACGGTGCGGCGCGAGGACGAGGACGGCACCCGGTACGTGACCGTCGGTACTGCGACGGTGGCGATGCGCGGGCACGTCGTCCGGGTGCTCGACGCCGGGACGGACATCGATCGGCTCCGGGCCGGCTCGACGCTCATCTGGGAGTCCGGGTTGGCCATCTACGGCCTCGACGTGGACCCGCAGCTGTACGGCGGCGAGTAGCGTGTCGGACGTGCCGAACCCCGAGCAGCCGTCCGCCGAACCCGAGCAGCAGGACGCCTTCGCCGCGCGCACCGCCGAGGCCGAGGCCCTGCCGCTCGCCGAACGCGCCGACGCCTTCTCCGCCCTGCACGACGAGCTGCGGACGCGGCTCGAGAGCGGCGGCTCCGCGAGTGCCTGAGCCGGACGGAGCCGTGCACGACGCGACCCCGGTCCGCCTCGACGCCCTCCTCGCTGCACGCGGGCTCGCACGGTCGCGCACCGTCGCCCGCAAGCTGATCCAGGACGGCCGGGTGCTCGTGGGTGGCCGTGCCGTCCTGAAGCCGTCGACGCCGATCGCATCCGACGCGGACATCGAGGTCGACGCCGCGGACGAGTGGGTCTCGCGGGCGGCCCGGAAGCTCGTCGGTGCGCTCGACGCATTCGACGTCGACGCTTCCGGTCGGGTCGTGCTCGACGTGGGCGCGAGCACCGGTGGGTTCACCCAGGTGCTGCTCGCACGCGGCGCGCGCCGTGTCATCGCGCTCGACGTGGGGCACGGACAGCTGCACCCGACCATCGCGCTCGACGAACGCGTCGCCGTGGTCGAGGGGACGAACGCGCGGAACCTCACGCGCGCCGACTACCTGGCGCTCGACGGCGCCGCCGGCGAGACGAGCCTGGTGGTGGGGGACCTGTCCTTCATCTCGCTCCGACTCGTGCTGCCGGCGCTGGCCGAAGCCGTCCCCGCGGACGAGTTCGTGCTCCTGGTGAAGCCCCAGTTCGAAGTGGGTCGTGGCGGTGTCCGCGAGGGCATCGTGCACGACGCCGGGCTCCGGAACGACGCGCTCATGAACGTGCTGTGGGCGGCGTGGGACCTGGGCCTCGGCACCAGTGGGCTCGCCGCGTCCCCGATCGTCGGGACACACGGCAACCACGAGTACCTGGCCCGCTTCCAGCGCGGTGTCGGGGGCAATCCGACAGAATGGAGAGTCCGGGCGACCGAACTCACGGAAGGGTCTTCATGAGTGACGAACGGCACATCCTGCTCGTGTCCCACACGGGTCGCCGTGACTCGATCGACGCTGCGGTCGAGGTCTGCGACCTCCTGCACGCAGCCGGTCTCACGCCCGTCATGCCCTTCGACGAGTACGCCGACATCCGTCGTGCCGAGGCGTCGGTCGGCAAGGTCGACATCCTCGGCGTCGACGTCCAGCCGAACCAGCTCGAGATCGTCATCGTGCTCGGTGGCGACGGCACGATCCTCCGCGCGGCCGAACTCGTGCGGAACACCGGCGCTCCACTGATCGGGGTGAACCTCGGGCACGTCGGGTTCCTGGCCGAGAGCGAGCGCGACGGTCTGTCCGAGACGGTCGAGCGCGCGCTGTCCGGCGAGTACAACGTCGAGGAACGCGTCACCCTGCAGGTCGACGTGGTCGTCGGCAACCAGATCGTCTACTCGAGCTGGGCGCTGAACGAGGCCACGATCGAGAAGGCCTCGCGGGAGCGGATGCTCGAGGTCGTCACCGAGGTCGACGGCCGCCCGCTGTCGTCCTTCGGCTGCGACGGCGTGGTCGTGTCGACCCCGACCGGCTCCACGGCGTACTCGTTCTCCGGCGGTGGCCCCATCGTGTGGCCGGACGTCGACGCGCTCCTCATGGTGCCGCTGAGCGCCCACGCCCTGTTCGCCCGTCCGATCGTCGTCGGGCCGGACTGCACGCTCGCGATCGAGGTCCTGCGGCGCACGAGCGGCGTCGGTGTCCTCTGGTGCGACGGCCGACGGACCCACGACCTGCCCCCGGGCGCCCGAGTCGAGGTCCGACGTTCGCCCGACCCGGTGCGGGTCGCCCGACTCAAGGACGCTCCGTTCACCGACCGCCTGGTCGCGAAGTTCCAGCTGCCCGTCGCCGGGTGGCGCGGCCCCCAGAGCGACGAGGACGACCGATGAGTCCGGAGAACACCCGATGAGCACGGAGGACGACCGATGATCGGCGTGGATGGGCGCAGCATCGCTTCCGCCCGGTCGGCCGTGGCGCAGCGAACGACGGAGGACGACCGTTGATCGAGGAGATCGCGATCCGCGACCTCGGTGTCATCGGTGAGACCACGCTCGAACTCGGGCCGGGCTTCACCGTCGTCACCGGGGAGACCGGTGCGGGCAAGACGATGATCGTCACCGCGCTCGGACTGCTGCTCGGTGCGCGGGCCGATGCCGGCTCGGTGCGCCGCGGTGCGTCGAGCGCCGTCGTCGAAGGCCGCTGGCACGTCCCCGAGCAGGACGCCGTCGCCGAACGCGTCGAGGACGCCGGCGGCACCGTCGAGGACGGCGAACTCATCCTCACCCGCACGGTCTCCGCCGAGGGGCGCAGCCGTGCCACGGTGGGCGGTCGGAGTGCGCCCGTGGCGGTGCTCGGCGAGCTCGCCGACCAGCTCGTCACCGTGCACGGGCAGTCGGACCAGATCCGCCTCACCTCGGCCACGGCGCAGCGGGCTGCCCTCGACGGGTTCGGGGGAGCCTCGCTCGAGAAGGCCCTCGCCCGGTACGTCGCCGCGTACGACGCCTGGCAGCAGCACGTCGGTGAACTCGAGGTCCTGGTCCGCGACCGGGACGACCGGGTGGCCGAGGCCGAGCGGATCCGCGCGGCCTCCGACGAGATCGAGGCCGCCGACCCGCAGCCCGGCGAGGACGTCGAACTGGCCGAGCGCGCCGAACGGTTGGGCAACCTCGAGGAGCTCCGGTTGTCCGCGGCCCTGGCACACGAGGCGTTGTCCAGCGAGTCCCTCGACGGCGTCTCCGACGTCGTCGGCCTGGTCGAGTCCGCACGCCGTGCCGTGGAGCGCGTCGCGTCCTCGGACAGTGCCCTGCAGCCGGTGCTCGAGCAGCTCACGGAGCTCGGGATCCAGGCGGCCGAGGCCTCGGCGAGCATCTCGAGCTACCTCGGTTCCCTGGAACCCGAGGCCGGGCACGACCTCGAACTCATCAACGAACGCCGAGCCCTGCTGGCCGGCCTCACCCGCAAGTACGGCGAGACGGTGGACGACGTCATCGCCTACGGACAGCGCGCGAGCGACCGGCTGCTCGAGCTCGACGGCGACGACGACCGGATCGCGGCATTGCAGCAGTCGGTCGAGCAGGACGAGCAGGCGCTCGAGTCCGCCGCCGCCGCGCTCACGACGGCGCGCACCAAGGCGGCGACCGACCTGGCGAAGCGCGTGACCGCTGAGCTGAAGACCCTCGCGATGGGTGGCGCGACCCTGGTGGTCGAGGTCACCGACGCCGGCGAGTACCGCCGCCACGGCCGTGACCAGGTGACGATCCTGCTCCAGCCGCACTCGGGCACCGACCCCCGGCCGATCGGCAAGGGGGCGTCCGGCGGTGAGCTGTCCCGCGTGATGCTCGCGATCGAGGTCGTCATGGCCGGCAGCACCACGGTGCCGACGTTCGTCTTCGACGAGGTCGACGCCGGTGTCGGTGGGGCGGCGGCGATCGAGATCGGCCGACGGCTGGCGAAGCTCGCCGAGCGCACGCAGGTCATCGTCGTCACGCACCTGGCCCAGGTCGCGGCCTTCGCGAACAACCACCTCAACGTCGTGAAGGACGCCAGCGGTGCCGTGACCTCGTCGAGCGTGCGCCGGCTCGAGGGGGAGGACCGTCTGCAGGAGATGGCACGGCTGCTCTCCGGGCTCGGCGACAGCGCCAGCGGCATCGAGCACGCCCGCGAGCTACTCGACGTCGCCGGCCAGCGAGCCTGACGACCAAGCAGGCGGGTGCCGCCCGCCGATCCGGCCACGGCCCGAGGACCCAACCACCCACCCGCGCAACGCCCACGGCGAACCGAGGTCGCGCCTCCCGGCAGTTCTGACGTACGATGGAATCCCGTGGCGGACACTCTCAGCGGCGGTACCAATTCTTCGAACTCGACCCCGAAGGTGACGAAGCAGATCTTCGTGACCGGCGGGGTCGTCTCGTCTCTCGGCAAGGGCCTGACGGCGGCCAGCCTCGGCAACCTGCTCACGGCTCGCGGCCTCAAGGTCGTCATGCAGAAGCTCGACCCGTACCTCAACGTGGACCCGGGCACCATGAACCCGTTCCAGCACGGCGAGGTCTTCGTGACCGACGACGGTGCGGAGACGGACCTCGACATCGGGCACTACGAGCGCTTCCTCGACATCAACCTGTCGCAGGCCGCGAACGTCACGACCGGTCAGGTGTACTCGACGGTGATCGCCAAGGAACGTCGCGGCGAGTACCTCGGCGACACGGTGCAGGTCATCCCGCACATCACCGACGAGATCAAGCGCCGGATGCGCGAGCAGGCGCAGAACGACCCGCAGCCCGACGTCATCATCACCGAGGTCGGTGGCACCGTCGGCGACATCGAGTCGCAGCCGTTCATCGAGTCCGCCCGACAGGTGCGGCACGAGCTCGGCCGCAACAACGTGTTCTTCGTGCACGTCTCCCTGGTGCCGTTCATGAACGCCTCGGGTGAGCAGAAGACCAAGCCGACGCAGCACTCCGTCGCCGCTCTGCGCTCGATCGGCATCCAACCCGACGCGCTCGTGCTGCGCAGCGACCGGCCGGTGTCGGAGTCGAACAAGCGCAAGATCGCGCTGATGTGCGACGTCGACGAGGACGCCGTGGTGAACGCCGTGGACGTCCCCTCGATCTACGACCTGCCGACGCTGCTGAACAACCAGGGCCTCGACCAGGTCATCGTCGAGGCGCTCAAGCTCGACGCCGGTCCCGTCGACTGGACCGCGTGGACCCCGGTGCTGAAGGCCGTGCACGAGCCGAAGAAGGCCGTCACGATCGCGCTGGTCGGCAAGTACATCGACCTGCCGGACGCCTACCTGTCCGTCACCGAGGCGCTCCGTGCCGGCGGCTTCGCGCACGACGCCAAGGTGACGCTGAAGTGGGTCGTGTCCGACGACTGCACCACGCCCGAGGGCGCGGCGAAGCAGCTCGGTGACGTCGACGGCATCTGCATCCCCGGTGGGTTCGGCGTGCGCGGCATCGAGGGCAAGCTCGGCGCGCTGAAGTTCGCGCGCGAGCAGGGCATCCCGACGCTCGGCCTGTGCCTCGGCCTGCAGTGCATGGTCATCGAGTACGCCCGCCACGAGGTCGGTCTGACCGACGCGTCGAGCACCGAGTTCGACCCGGAGACCTCCACCCCGGTCATCGCGACGATGGCGGAGCAGGTCGAAATCATCGCCGGTGGCGACCTGGGCGGCACGATGCGCCTGGGCCTGTACCCGGCGTCGTTCACGCAGGGCTCGCTGGCGGCGGAGCTGTACGGAGCGCCCGAGGCCTCCGAGCGCCACCGTCACCGCTACGAGGTGAACAACAAGTACCGCGAGCAGATCGCGGACGCCGGCCTCGTCTTCTCGGGCACGTCGCCCGACGGCACGCTGGTGGAGTACGTCGAGCTCCCGCGCGACGTGCACCCGTTCTACATCGCCACCCAGGCGCACCCGGAGCTCCGCTCGCGTCCGACCGATGCGCACCCGCTGTTCGCGGGGCTCGTCGCGGCCACGATCGAGCGCCACGAGGCGTCCAGCCTGTTCGACCCGCAGACCGAGGAGCAGGTCGCGTAAGCGCCGGTCTCCACGATCGGACGGGAGGCGCGGTGCCAGCTGGCACCGCGCCTCCAGTCCGTCCGGAGCGCGTCCACGGCACCTGGTTCCGGACACGGAACCACGGAACGACGCGGTGCTGTGTCCGGAACCTGGTTCCGACGGGGCGTCCGGCGCGCGCGTGCTTGGATGGAGCCGTGACAGACGCACCGATCGCTGACGAGTCCGCCTCCTTCGAGGTCACCGAATCCACCGTCGTGTACGAGGGCGCCGTCTGGGACGTGCGCCGCGACACGGTCGCGTACAACGGCGACTCGATGGTCCGCGAGTACATCGACCACACGGGCGCCGTCGCCGTGTACGCCGAGGACGACGAGGGCCGCGTCCTGGTCATCCAGCAGTACCGGCACCCGGTGCGGCTGCGCGACTGGGAGCTGCCCGCCGGTCTGCTCGACATGGAGGGCGAGGACCACCTGACGGCTGCGAAGCGCGAGCTGGGCGAGGAGGCCGACCTCGAGGCCGACACGTGGGAGCCCCTGGTCCGGTACAACACCTCGTCGGGTGGCAGCGACGAGTTCATCCAGATCTACCGGGCGCGCGGCGTCCGGTCGACCGAGTCCGCGTTCGAGCGCGAGGCGGAAGAGGCCGACATCGTGACGCGCTGGGTCCCGCGGGCGGAGCTGCTCGAGGGGATCCTGGGCGGTCGGCTCAACAACTCGGCCCTCGTCGTCGCGACGCTCGCCGTCGAGGCCATCGAACAGCGCGGCAAGTGACCGGGTCCGCGGGCGACGGTCTGCGCGAGCTGGTCGGCACCGGGACGTGGACGCACGAGCCGGAGGCCGCCGAGTTCGACGGCGACGTGTTCCGCGTCACCGCGGTCGAGGGCAGTGACGCCTGGCGGACCACCTCGTACGGGTTCGTGCACGACTCCGAGCACGCGCTGCTGCAGCCGACGGACGGGCCCTTCTCGGTCGAGGCGTCGTTCGTGCTCGACTACACCGAGCAGTTCGACCAGGCCGGGGTGTTCCTGCGCGTCGACGAACAGGCCTGGATCAAGGCCGGCGTGGAGTTCTCGGACGGAACCCCGCAGCTCGGCGCCGTGGTGACGCGCGGGTTCTCGGACTGGTCGGTGTCGCCCGTGCCGGAGTGGGTGAACCGGGTGGTGACCGTCCGCGCGAGCCGCGATGGTGACGCCGTGACGATCCGGGCGTGGGCCGAGGGTGAGGAGCCCCGACTCGTCCGAGTCGCGTACCTCGACCCGGACGCCGTCGTGTCCGCGGGGCTGCTGTGCGCCGGGCCGACGCGGGCCGGGCTGACCGTGACGTTCACCGGGTTCCGCGTGGGCGCGCCGGACGAGGCGTTGCACTGACGTGTGGGTGGCCCCGCGCCGGTTAGCCTGCTGAGGTGATGCCCCTCGACCGTGCCGCGGAGACGTACCTGCGGCACGTCGCGATCGAGCGGGGACTCTCGCAGCACACGTTGTCGGCGTACCGGCGGGACCTCGCCGTGTTCGCGGAGTGGCTCGAGGCCGCACCGGTCGTCGAGTCGGACGGTGCGGACCGGGCCGGGGGCTCCTCGGTGCTGCAGGACGTGGCACGGTTGGCGCGGGCGGACGTCTCGGGGTTTGTCGAGCACCTCGCCACGCGACCATCGGGACCGTTGGCGCCACGGTCGATCGCGCGGATGCTCAGTTCGGTCCGTTCGTTCACCGCCTTCGCCGCGGGAGAGGGCTGGTTGCCGCTCGACCCCGGCACCGCCGTCCGGCCGCCGAAGGCTCCGATGCGGCTCCCGAAGGCGATCCCCGTCGAGGACATGGAACGGCTGCTCGGGGCGGTGTCTGTCGACGCCGACGACCCCGTCCAGCTGCGGGACAAGGCCCTGCTCGAGCTGCTCTACGCCACCGGTGCGCGGATCTCCGAGGCGGTGGGGCTGTCGGTCGACGACGTGACGACGCTGTCGGACGGCGACGGCGAGCTCTCCGTCGTGAAGGTCACGGGCAAGGGCAACAAGCAGCGCATCGTGCCGCTCGGCAGCTTCGCCCGTGCAGCGATCGACGCGTACCTGGTGCGGGCACGGCCGGTGTTCGCGGCACGAGGGCCGTCGACGCCGGCACTGTTCCTCGGTGCCCGTGGAGCGCGGTTGTCGCGGCAGAGTGCCTGGCTCGTGATCCAGGCCGCCGCTGCTGCCGCCGACCTGGAGGCGCACGTGTCACCGCACACGTTCCGGCACTCGTTCGCGACGCACCTGCTCGAGGGCGGTGCTGATGTGCGCGTGGTGCAGGAGCTGCTCGGACACGCGAGTGTCGCCACGACGCAGATCTACACGATGGTCACGGCGGACATGCTGCGGGACGTGTACCAGACGGCGCACCCGCGGGCGCGGCGGTAGGTGGTCTACGCGGGCCGTGCGGGTGCGCGGGCCCTGCGGGTGCGCGACGGGCGCGTTTCGTGAGCAGAAATGGTCGGGTCGCGCCGTCCCACTCGACCGTTTCTGCTCACGAAGTGCCGTGGATCGCGACGGGCGGCGGGCTACGCGCTCAGAACAGGTGGAACTGGGCCGACGCGGCGATGACCGTCGTCGTCACCGCGACGACGAGGGCGCTCGCCGAAGCGCTCCGCGCCAGGACCGCCCAGGCACCGACGGCCCCGGGACGGACGATGCCGATGACCCCGCACGCCACGGCGAGCAGTCCCGCCAGGCCCCAGGGGTTCGCGACGACCGAGACCACGGCGAGCAGCACCGCGAGCACCGTGAACACGCAGAGCCGACGGTCGCCGGCGGTGCCCGATGCCCACGCGTCCGTCCAGATCGCCGCGGTCTGCACCGAGAACGACGGCCCCACCGGCGCGACGACGATCGGCGTGACCGGGTCAGCAGCGGCCGCGGGGACCCGTGTGGCCGCTCCCCAGGTGCGACCGTCCCACCAGCGCAGACGACGGGCGTCCTGCGGGTCCGGGAACCAGCCTGCGGCCGGCAGCGTCACGGTTGCTCCTCGAGGTGCGGGGTGGATCGACGATCCCGAGCCTAGGAGCGCGGTCGGCCTCGCCCCAGTCCCCAGCCGGGTGTCAGCACAAGGGGGGACCGGACCGGTGCACTACGGTCGGGGCGTGCCCTCGACGTTCGACGACTTCTGGACCGTGCGACGCAGCGAGCGTCCGAGCCTTCCGACGGAGGTGCCGGAGGCGTGGTCCTTCGGCGCGACCCCGGAGCAGGCGGACGCGCTCCTGCAGCTCGTGCTCGACGGGGTCAAGGTCGGCACGGCGTCGTCGCTCTGGGACTACGAGGCGACCGGCGATCCACTGCCCGCGGCCGACGAGGTGAGCATCGTCACCGACGGCTCGGGTGCGCCCCGTGCCGTCATCGAGACGACGGCGGTCCGGGTGGTGCCGTTCGACCAGGTCGACGCCGACCACGCCTGGGCCGAGGGGGAAGGCGACCGGACGCTCGAACACTGGCGGACCGTGCACGAGGCGTTCTGGCGTGCACACTCGGAGAACCCGCGGGGGTTCGCGCCGGACATGCCGGTCGTGTGCGAGCGGTTCCGGCTGCTCTGGCCGAGCAGCTGAGGTCTTCCGGTCAGGCGGGGACCGGCTCCGCGTCGACCTCGGTGAACACGTCCTTCACGGCGGCGAGCAGCCGGGCGTTGAAGTCCACGCCCAGCTGGTTCGGCACGGTGACGAGCACGGTGTCGGCAGCACGGACGGCCTGGTCGGCTGTGAGCTCCGCGACGAGCTGCTCGGGCTCACCGATGTAGGACCGGCCGAACCGGGCCAGCCCGCCGTCGAGGTGCCCGACCTGGTCCTGCCCCTCGACCTGCGCGCGGACGCCGAAGTAGTGGCGCGACTCGTCGTCGATGATCGGGATGATGCTCCGCGAGACCGAGACGCGCGGTTCGCGGTCCCAGCCCGACTCGGACCACACCCGGCGGAAGCGCTCGATCTGCTCGGCCTGCAGCTGGTCGAAGGGCACGCCGGTGTCCTCCGTCAGCAGGGTCGAGGACATCAGGTTCATGCCCTGCTCAGCGGTCCACTCGGCGGTGACACGTGTGCCGGCGCCCCACCAGATCCGGTCGCCGAGTGAGTCGGACAGCGGGGAGATCGGCAGGGACCCGACCGAACCGGTCATCTGCGGGTTGGCGTTGGCCATCGGCTCGCCGGCGATCGCACGGCGGAACACGTTCGTGTGCGCTCGGGCCATGTCGCCGCCGTTCTCGTCGGAGGCGTCGGGCACGTAGCCGAACTGCTGGTAGCCGGCCAGGGCGGTCTCGGGTGATCCCCGGGAGACGCCGAGCTGCAGTCGGCCGCCGGAGATCAGGTCGGTGGCCGCGGCTTCTTCCGCCATGTAGAGCGGGTTCTCGTAGCGCATGTCGATGACGCCTGTGCCGATCTCGATCCGGCTGGTCTTCGCGGCGATGGCGGAGAGCAGCGGGAACGGTGCGGCCTGCTGCGGCGCGAAGTGGTGGACGCGGAAGTAGGCGCCGTCGACGCCGGCTTCCTCGGCTGCGACCGCGAGGTCGATCGCCTGCACCAGGGCCTCCCGCCCGCTGCGCACCTTCGACCCCGGCACGTCACGCCAGTGTCCGAACGACAGGAACCCGATCTTCGTCATGTCCATGCGAACGCATCCGGAGGCGGGGCCATTCCGCCGCGACTACCGTGGCCGGGATGGAGGACCCCCGCCCCGCACTCGAGGCCGAACGCGCCCGCAACGAACGGCTGCTGCTCGAGGTCGAGCGGAGCATGCGTGACGTCAGCGACGCCCGGCAGGATGCCAACTCCGACGACGAGCACGACCCGGAGGGCGCGACCCTGGCCTGGGAACGCGGCTCGCTCGGTGCGGTCCGCGACGGCGCGCAGCTGCGGGTCCGTCAGGTGGACGCAGCGCTCGCACGACTCGACGACGGCACCTACGGGCGCTGCACGGTCGGCGGCGAGCCGATCCCGGAGGCCCGGCTGGCCGCCGTCCCGTGGGCGGCGACGTGCGTCACGCACGCGTGAGGGGCAGGCGATCGGTGCCGCCCGACGGCCTGGAGGCGCGGTGCGGCCCCGCCACGCGCCTCCCGGCATGCGCACCCTGCGTCCACCCCGCGCGCCGCTGATTCCCAGCCGCGCGCCCTACGTTTTCGGCATGGACGGCGACCCGAACGACCGACCCGGCGAGGCCCGGGCCGACGGCCCGCCGCGCCAGCGCTTCCAGTGGTTCCACCGCCTGCGCACCTGGATCCACGCGCGGCCGCACGTGCACCTGCTCTACAAGGTGCTGGTCGGTCTGGTGGGCGGGCTGGTCGTCATCGTCGGGCTGATCCTGGTGCCGCTGCCGGGCCCGGGGTGGCTCGTGGTGTTCATCGGCCTCACGGTGCTGGCGAGCGAGTTCCACTTCTTCCACAAGATCATCACGTGGCTCAAGGCGCAGCTGCACCGCTTCTGGGACTGGGCCAAGCGGCACGGGCCGAAGCGTCTGCGCGATGCTGCGGACCGGGGCAAGGCCGACGTCGATGCTGCGCACACCGGGGCGGCGCGGACCGTCGGGGTGCGTGCGCGCGCTCGCGGGACGAACTCGGCGCGACCGGGCCACTAGCGCCGCGGACGGGCGCTGGCGCCGTCGGCACCGTGCGGTGCTGGTCACCGCGTGCGAGGTTGATGGCTCCGTGCGGCGCCGCAGGCTCGCACCGAGCAATCAACCTCGCACTGAATGAGCATCGCCGCACCGTGCCTACTCGGCCGCGACCCGGGCCTACTCGGCCGCGACCCGGATCGAGCCGGTGGCGGTGCGCTCGATGACCTCGGCCGCGCGCTCCTCGACCTCGGCGGCGTCCTTCGACGACAGCTGCAGCACGAGGGCGACGACCGCGGCGAGCACGATGAAGCCGCCGTACCCGGCGATGACCGGGACGAGACCGACCGAGGGCTCGAGCAGGCCGCCGATGACCGAGGGCACCCCGAACGCCAGGTAGCTGACGACGTAGATCGTGGAGAGCAGCCCGGCGCGGTGGGTCGGGGCAGCGGTGGCGAGCAGCATCCGCAGCGGTGCCTGGAATCCGGCGCCGAAGCCGACACCGGCGATGGCGCTGCCGACGACCATGCCCGGCAGGGAGTGCGCGAACACGAACGACACGGTGACGATCGAGCCGAGTACGAGGGCCACGAGTCCGAGCAGGACCGCGCGACGGGTGTCCATCCGCTGGATCGCCAGGCCGGTCAGCGCGCCGACGCCGGTGACCACGGCGATGAGCGCACCGGCGGCGAAGTGGTTCGTGATGCCGAACACCGTGCCGAGCGCCGAGGGCACGATCGACAGGAACATACCGCCGAGGGCCCAGCTGGCGACGAGCGACCCGGCGACGCCGCGGAACAGCCGGCGTGAGGACCGCGGCACGCTGATCGTCGGGCGCAGGGAGCGGAGCGCGCCGGGGCGACGCTGCACCTGCTCGGGGACGACGAACAGCGCGAGCACCAGGAGCACGAGGAGCGCGCCGAACAGCAGGTAGACGAGCTGCTCCGGCGCCGGACCCCACTGCACGAGCGCGCCGCTCGACATCGCGCCGGTGGCCAGGGCGATCGGCGGGATGACGCCGTTCAGCACGCCGGCCATGGTCGGGTGGCGTTCGAGGGAGTTGTCGATGAGGGCCGCGCCGAGGGCTCCGATGAGCAGCCCGACCGAGACACCCTGCACGATCCGGTCGACGATGAGCGCGACGACCCCGTCCGCCATCGCGAACAGGCCGAGCGACAGTGCGACGCCCAGGCCGCCGACGACCAGCACGGGCTTGCGGCCGACGTGGTCGGACAGGCGACCGGCCACGAGCAGGCTCGCGAGCAGGCCGGCGACGTAGATGGCGAAGACCCCGGTGAGCATGAGTGGGGTGAGGTGCCACTCGGCTGCGTAGACCGGGTAGATCGGCGACGGCACGGCCGACGACGCGACCGAGACCAGGAGCATCGCCGCCAGGATCCAGAACCCGGCGACCGAACGAGCTGACTGGTGCATGCGCACCCCTTTCCATCTCCGTGTAGTACGACTGCATTCGTACCGCACTCGAACAGTACGACGCAAGTCGTACAGCAAGCCGAACGGTGGTAGCGTCCCGTCCATGCCCGCGCACGTCGATGCTCCTGAACGGCTGCCGCAGCCGTCCGTGGCCGAGATGGACCTCCCGGTCGTGATGGACGCCCTGAGCGACCCGATCCGGCTCGCGATCCTGCACCGCTACCTGGTCGACGCGGCCGGGGGTGAGCGCAGCTGCGGCTGGGTCGGCATCGACCGGCCGAAGTCCACGCTGACCCACCACTTCCGGGTCCTGCGCGAGGCCGGTCTGCTCGAGCAGCACCTCGAGGGCCTGACCCGCGTCAGCCGCGTCCGCGTCGAGGACGTGCAGCAGCGGTTCCCCGGGCTCCTCGACCTGGTGCTCGAGTGGCAGGTCCCCGCGGCGCTGCTGCGCGAGGGGATCGCCTCGTGAGCGCCGGCGCGGGCACCGGCGTGGACACGGTGCGCACGCTGCCGTCGATCTCCGCGGACCCCGCCGTCACCACGGCGCTCGCCGCGGACCTGACAGCGGCCGGCTTCACCGTCGACCGGCTCGACTCCCTGTGGGGTGCCGAGGCCGCCGCATCGCTGCACCGGGGTTCGCGGGTCGCCGCGCTCCGTGCGCTCGCCGCCCGCGAGACCACGCCGCTCGGCACCCTGGCGACGCTGTTCGTGCTCGGCCTGCCGGTGACGCGGTCCGAGGCCGGTGTGGCGTTCCCGACCGCCGGGCTCGACGCCGTCATCGCCGCGGGCCTGCTGCGCAGCGAAGGCGAAGGCGAAGGCGACAGCGCCGACGCGCTCGTGCACTCCACCGTCGACCTGCGCCCCTACGCCTTCGTCGACGACCTCGGCGCCGGCAGCTGGTGGATCGTCTCCGACCTCGGCGAGCTCGCCCTCGGGCACGCGATCAGCGAGGAACACGTGCTCGGCATCGGCGGCGCCACCACCACGCTGAGCGGCCTGCAGGTGCCCGTCCCGGTCGAGCGTGTGCTCGACCTGGGCACCGGGTGCGGCATCCAGGCCATGCACGCGCGGCGCTTCGCCGACCACGTTGTCGCCACCGACATCTCGCGCCGTGCCCTCGACATCGCCCGGTTCAACGCCCAGTTGAACGGCATCGACGGCATCGACTTCCGGTTCGGCTCACTGTTCGAGCCGGTCGCGGGAGAGCGCTTCGACCGGATCGTCTCGAACCCGCCCTTCGTCATCACGCCCCGTCGCGAGGGCGTCCCGTCGTACGAGTACCGCGACGGCGGCATGGTCGGCGACGCCCTGGTCGAGACGGTGCTCCGCGGCCTGTCCGACCACCTGGAGCCCGGCGGCACCGCTCAGCTCCTCGGCAACTGGGAGTACCACTGGGGTGTCGACGGCCTGGACCGCGTGCGCGCCTGGTTCGCCGAAACCGACCTCGACGCGTGGGTGATCGAGCGCGAGCGGCAGGACCCGACGTCCTACGCGGAGACCTGGATCCGCGACGGCGGGACGAAGCCCGGCACGGCCGAGTTCGACACCCTGATGGGCGCCTGGCTCGACGACTTCGCGGACCGTCGCGTCACCGGCGTCGGCTTCGGCTACGTCGTGGTGCGTCGACCCCTGCCCGGAGGCACGTCCGGCCTCCGCCGGTTCGAGCGGGTCCCCGAGACGCTCGGCTCCAACCCCGCGGGCCTCGGCGCGACGGTCGCACGCGTCCTCGACGCAGCCGCCTGGCTCGCCGCGCACGACGATGCCGCGCTCGCCGCCGCCCACCTGTCGGTGGCCGGCGACGTCACCGAGGAGCGGTTCTACTGGCCGGGCAACGACGATCCCACCGTGATGACCCTGGTGCAGGGCGGCGGGCTCGGGCGCCGGGTGGACGCGGACACCGCACTCGCGGCGTTCGTGGGCGCCTGCGACGGCGACCTGTCCGTCGCGGCGATCATCGGCGCACTCGCGCAGATCACCGCCGTGGACGAGCAGGCGCTCGCCGCCGACCTGCTGCCGGCGGCGCGCGACCTGGTGCTCGACGGGCTGCTCGTCCCCGCCGCCTGACGATCAGGCGCGGTGGTCGCGCCAGCTGTGCTCGGGCGTGTAGCCGAGGAGTTCGCGGGCCTTCTCCGACGACAGCAGCGAGCTGACGCCGTCGATGTCCGCACGGCGCTCGATGTCCGGCACGAAGCGCTCGACGAGCTCGATGGTCGGGGTGTCCATCACCGTGTCGGGGCTGGCGATGACGAACGCCTCGAACCCGGTGAGGTCGGCCTCGAGTGCCCGGCGGACGGCCTGGGCCCCGTCGCGGGAGTCGATGTACGACCACAGGTTGAACGTCTTCGCCTCGGGGGTGGCGTCCCACGGGAACGCCGGGTAGTCGGTCTCGTCCATCACGTTCGAGAAGCGCAGACCGATCATCTTCAGCTCCGGGTCCCAGCGCGTGAAGTGGCGGGCCATCTCCTCTTCCACCGCCTTGCCGAGGGAGTACGACGACTGCGGCCGGACGGCGAACTCCTCGTCGACCGGCAGGTAGGGCGGGTGGTGCTCGCCCATCGGGATGCCGAGCAGGGTCTCGCTCGACGCCCACACGACGTTCTTGATCTTCGCGGCACGTGCGGCGTGGAAGACGTTGATCGACGAGGTCACGTTGTTCGTGATGAGGGCCACATCGGGCACCTGCCCCGGGGCCGGCACCGCCGCGAGGTGCACGACGGCGTCGACGTGGTCGTACCGGTCGTCGATGCCGAGCAGGGCGTTCAGGACCTGGCCGTGGTCGGTCAGGTCGATCCGCACGAACGGGACACGCTCGGGCTTGTCGGGGGAGGGGACGCGGTCGAGCAGGACCACGTCGTACCCGTGCGCATCGAGGTCGCGCACCACCGCTCGTCCGAGCTTGCCGCTGCCACCGGTCACCACTACACGCGTCATCGCGTCACTCCACATCGTCGTCGGAACACACCCTGGCGGGCATCGACCATCCTGCCCCGCCGCACCTGACGCGACCAGGCCCTGTCCGTACCCCACTGCGGAACCAGGTTCCGGACACCACACCACGGGATCGCGCGGTGCTGTGTCCGGAACCTGGTTCGGGCGGGGCGGGGGAGCCCGTCAGGCGGTGGGGGCGACCTGGGCGATCGCGAGGCGGGCGACGAGCTCGACGTGCTCGGCCATGTCGCGGGTGGGGTCGAAGAGCCACTGGATCTGCATGCCGTCGGACACCGCGAGCAGCACGCTGGTGAGCTCGTCGGGGTCGATGTCGGTACGAAGTCGACCGTCCTGCTGCATGGTGCGGAAGTCGGCGGACAGCACGCGGCGGCTGCGTTCGTAGCGCTCGCGGAAGTACTCGTGCGCCGGGTGCTCGGCGTCGGTGGCAGCGGCGGCGGACAGGTTGACGAACATCTGCACCAGACCCGGGACCTCGGCGTTGTGCCGCACGATCGCCGCGAGCAGGGCCGCCGGGTCCGCGGCCTGCCAGTCGTGCGCGAGGTCGAGCTCGTCGCGCCGGCGGAGGATCTCGACCCAGAGCTCGTCCTTGGAGTCGAAGTAGTGCAGCAGGCCGGCCTGGGTCAGCTCCACGGCGTCGGCGATGTCCTTGATGCTCGTCCGCCGGAAGCCCTGGGACGCCACGAGGTCCAGCGCGACCGTGAGGATCTCCTCGCGCTTCGCGATGCCCTTTGCGTACGAACCCCGTCGTGCCATGGCCAGACTGTACCGCCCGCAGGAGACCCGAGAAAACCAAGCAACGGTTGGTTTTCGGTGGTACGGTGCAGGAGCTGCCAGCGCGGGCGGCGAACCCGGTGGATGGTGGGTGTGGGCGACGAGGCCCCGGCCGTCCAGGCGGCGCCCCGCGGCCCTGAACGAGAGGACCGACCACCGTGACCACCGTGAACGACGCGAGCACCGCCTCCAGTCCGTCGACGCCGCTGACCGAGCGCATCGATGCGCTCCTCGGCCAGCTGACCACCGACGAGAAGGTGCAGCTGCTCACCGGACGTGACTTCTGGACCACCTGGCCCATCGAGAAGATCGGGCTGCGCCGGATCCTGATGTCCGACGGACCATCGGGCGTGCGCGGCGAGGTGTGGGACGAGCGTGACCCGTCCCTGAACCTGCCGTCGGCGACCGCGCTGAGTGCATCGTGGGACCGTGCGATCGCGAAGCGCTACGGCGCCGCCGCCGCGGTGGAGGCCCGCCGCAAGGGCGTCGACGTCGTGCTCGGCCCGACCATCAACCTGCACCGGTCCCCGCTCGGCGGCCGGCACTTCGAGGCGTTCAGTGAGGATCCGGTGCTCACCGGGGACCTGGCCGCGTCGTACGTCGACGGCGTGCAGGAGAACGGTGTCGCCGCCACCCCGAAGCACTACATCGCGAACGACTACGAGACCGACCGCTTCACCGCGTCGACCGAGGTGTCGGACCGCGCGCTGCGCGAGCTGTACCTGCTGGCGTTCGAGAAGGCCGTGACCGAGGCGCACGCCTGGGCGATCATGTCGTCGTACAACGCGATCAACGGCGTGACGGCGTCGGAGAACGACCTGCTCGAGACCCCGCTCAACTCGGAGTGGGGCTTCGACGGCATCGTCGTGTCCGACTGGACCGGGGTGCGTTCCGTGGACTCGGCGAAGGCGTCGCAGGACGTCGCGATGCCCGGGCCGAACCCGTGGTGGAGCGAGGGCCCGCTGCTCGCCGCCGTGCAGTCCGGCGAGGTGCCGATGGTGGCGATCGACCGCAAGGTCCGCCGGATCCTGACCCTGGCCGCACGCGTCGGCGCGCTCGAGGGCTTCGAGCCCGTCGCCACGTCTCCCGTGCACGTCGAGGACGGCATCGCGTTCGTGCGCGAGGCCGAGGCCGAGGGCACCGTCCTGGTCCGCAACACCGGTGTCCTGCCGCTCGACGCCCCCGCGGTGTCGCGCATCGCGGTGATCGGGCACAACGCTGACCAGGCCCGCACGCAGGGCGGTGGCTCGGCCACGGTCGTGCCGTCGCAGGTCGTGTCGCCGCTGGACGGCATCCGCTCGGCGTTCCCTGGCGCGAGCGTGGACTACGCGATCGGCGCCGTCGTGCAGGAGGGCATCGCGGAGTTCCCGCTGTCCACCATCACGAACCCCGGCACCGGGGAGCCCGGCGCCCGGGTCGCCTTCGTCAAGGACGGCGAGGAGCTGTTCGTCGAGGACCGCCGCGCGACGGCACTGTTCTGGTTCGGCGGCGACGCCCCGACCCGTGAGGCTGACCGGCTCGACATCACCACCACCTACACGGCCGAGTCGACCGGGACCGTGCGGTTCGGCATCGGCGCGGCTGGACGGTCACGCATGTGGATCGACGGCGAACTGCTGCTCGACGAGGACGTGCCGTTCGAGGGCGACCAGCTCGGTGCCGCGTTCCTCAACCCGCCGGCGCGGTCGGTGCCGGTCGAGGTGACAGCGGGACAGCAGGTCGCGATCCGCATCGAGTACGACATCGTGCAGGACGAGACGCTCGGCGGGGTGCTGGCGTACCAGTTCGGCACCGAGCCGTCGGACGACGACCCCGCCGTGCTGATCGAGGCCGCGGTGGACGCCGCCCGTGGTGCGGACGTCGCCGTCGTCGTGGTCGGGACGAACTCCAAGGTCGAGTCCGAGGGCTACGACCGATCCTCGCTGGCACTCCCCGGTCACCAGGACGACCTGGTGCGCGCGGTCGCCGCGGCGAACCCGAACACGGTCGTCGTCGTGAACGCCGGGTCGCCGGTCGAGATGCCGTGGCGGAACGACGTCGCCGCGGTGCTGCTGACCTGGTTCGGCGGGCAGGAGTACGGCAACGCCCTGGCCGATGTACTGACCGGGGCGCAGGAGCCCGGCGGCCGCCTGCCCACCACGTGGCCGGTCGCGATGGCCGACGTCCCGGTGCTCGACGTCACCCCGGTGGACGGGAAGGTCGCCTACGACGAGGGCGTCCACGTCGGTTACCGGGCCTGGCTCCGCGCCGGCACCGAGCCGGCGTACCCGTTCGGGCACGGCCTGGGCTACACCACGTGGTCGATCGAGGGCGTCTCCGCGACCCCGACCGTGCGCGAGGGCGACGCCGTCATCGTCACGGCGACCGTCGCGAACACGGGCGACCGGGCCGGCAAGCACGTCGTGCAGGTCTACGCGTCCCGTACGGAGTCGGCGGTGGACCGCCCGGTGCGCTGGCTGGTCGGGTTCGCCCCGGTCCGGCTCGCGGCAGGCGCCTCGACGGAGGTCTCGATCGAGGTCCCGGCGCGTGCCTTCGCCCACTGGGACGGCTCGTGGCAGTACGAGTCGGGGACGTTCACGCTGCACGTCGGCGCCTCGGTCGTCGACGACGCCGGAACCACGTCCCTCGAACTGGAGTGACGAAGTCGTCCGGTTTCCGCGCAGCTCGCAACTCCATTCAGTAGCATCTATGTGCGCGAGTCGGCTGGTTACCGTCCGCGCACGCACCGACTACGGGGTCGCTGGGTGAGCGACTCGGTCTCCTGATCCGGCCGTTGTTGCCCTGGCCTCCCCGGTGCGTCCCAGAATGCGTCCCCGCGTCCGCGCGGGGACGCATTCGTCGTTCCGGCCCCGATGCGCACCGGTGAACCGGTTGCCGCACTTCGTCCCGGTCCGGAAAAACGAGTGACAGTTGGTCAACTTCATACGTCCCAGGTGCGCGGAACGGTGTGACAAACCGCTCGGTAGGTGGAACGATGGGTGCACCATCTCGTGCGGATCAGGGACGAGATGGTCATCCGGCAGGACTCTCGGGCCTCACCAACTCGATCAGAGCCCTGCCGGATGCCCTTGACTCTCGGTGGTGGTGCGGGGCGGGACCGCAGCGATCAGGCCCGCAGCGCCGGGGCGATCTCCTCGGCCACGATGCGCAGGATCCGCTCGTGCGCCGCACGGTCGCCGTTCGCCGGCAGGGTGATGACCAGTTCGTCGGTGGCGGTGACCGCCGGGTCGGCGAGCAGGGCGTCGACGATGGCCGCCGGTTCGCCGGACACGACCTTGCTGAACCGGAACGGCGGGGTGCCCGAGAGCGGTCGACCCTCGTCGTCCATCCCGGAGGCGTACCCGGTCAGGAACTCCTCGTGCACCTCGCGGTCGTGGTCGTCGAGGAGCGGCACCACGATCCGGCCCACGGCGACCTTGGACTCGCGCTGCGGGTGCAACTCGACGAACCGCTCGCGGTAGGCGGCGATCTGATCGGCCTGCGCCTGGGCGAACGGGGCGCCGGTGTCCTCGGTGTTCAGGGTCGAGCAGTGCAGCAGGAGGCCCTTCTCGGCCGTGCGGACCGCCGTGCCCATGCTGCCGCCGCCCCACCACACGCGGTCGCGCAGGCCCGGGCTGAGCGGCTGCAGGGTCAGGTCGGCCCCGGCGGGGATGCTC
The DNA here is from genome assembly GCF_013359815.1 of Curtobacterium flaccumfaciens. Lineage (GTDB taxonomy): Bacteria > Actinomycetota > Actinomycetes > Actinomycetales > Microbacteriaceae > Curtobacterium > Curtobacterium flaccumfaciens. The sequence goes on from NZ_JABMCF010000033.1 coordinate 23,165, forward strand.
TCGTAGCCCTTGCCGGCGCTGCCGAGGGGCTCGCCCTGCAGCACCTCGAGCAGCCGTGCGGCGCGGGCCTCGGCCTCGTCGCGGAAGCTGCGGTCGACCGTGCCGAACACCGGGTCGAGGATCGGGCCGTACCCGGCGATGCCCGTGCTGATGCCGAGCTGCACCCGGCCACCGCTGAGCAGGTCGACGGTGCTGGCGTCCTCGGCCAGGCGCACCGGGTCCTCGTAGCGCATGCCGAGCACGGCGGTGCCGAACGCGATGGTGCTGGTGCGCTGCGCGGCTGCCGCGAAGAAGGTCATCGGGCTCGTCAGGTACGGCTCGAAGTGCCGTCCGCGCACCCAGCCCGTCCCGTAGCCGAGCGACTCGGCGGTCTCGAACAGGCGCAGGCCGTCCTCCAGGGCGCCGGCGGCGCCGTCGGTGCCGCCGTGGTTCGGGACGAAGGAGAGGAAGCCGAGTTCGCGCATGTCGCGAGTCTATGCGCACGTATCGAAATGGGCCTGAGTCGGCGCCGGGGCGGACGGGAGGCCCGTGGCGGCGCCGCCACGGGCCTCCCGTCCGGCACATGCGCACCTGGGAGGATGGGCACATGACCGACGTCACCACCGTGCCCCCGCTCGTCGCCGCGATCCCGGCGGCGGTGGACGGCGTCGTCGACCCCGACGAGGTCTACGAGGCCTTCGCAGCCTGGGCCGCGGAGGGCGGCCGACCGCTGTACCCGGCGCAGGACGAAGCGGTCATCGAGCTCGTGTCCGGCGCGAACGTCGTGCTGAGCACGCCGACCGGCACCGGGAAGTCGCTCGTTGCGGCCGGCGCGCACTTCGCCGCGCTCGCCGAGGGCAAGCGGAGCTACTACACGGCACCGATCAAGGCGCTGGTGTCCGAGAAGTTCTTCCAGCTCGTCGAGCTGTTCGGTGCACAGAACGTCGGCATGGTCACCGGCGACTCGAGCGTCAACGCGGACGCCCCGATCGTCTGCTGCACCGCCGAGATCCTGGCGAACCTGGCGCTGCGACAGGGACCGGACGCCGACGTCGACGTCGTCGTGATGGACGAGTTCCACTTCTACGGCGACCCCGACCGAGGCTGGGCATGGCAGGTGCCGCTGCTCGTGCTCGAGCGGGCGCAGTTCCTGCTCATGTCGGCGACCCTCGGCGACGTCACGACCATCGCCGACGACCTGTCCCGCCGGACCGGTCGGCCCACCGCCCGCGTGACCGGTGTCTCGCGGCCGGTGCCGCTCGAGTACCAGTACGTGATGACGCCCGTGCAGGAGACGGTCGAGCGGCTCCTCGAGGAGGGCAAGGCGCCGATCTACATCGTGCACTTCGCCCAGGCCGCCGCACTCGAACGGGCGCAGTCGCTGATGTCGGCGAAGGTCGCCTCGCGCGAACGCCGGGACCAGATCGCGGACGCCATCGCCGGCTTCCGGTTCAGCGCCGGGTTCGGACAGACCCTGTCGCGCCTGATCCGGGCGGGCATCGGCGTGCACCACGCCGGCATGCTCCCGAAGTACCGACGACTCGTCGAGCAGCTCGCCCAGCGCGGCCTGCTGCCCGTCATCTGCGGCACCGACACCCTGGGTGTCGGGATCAACGTGCCGATCCGGTCCGTGCTGTTCACCGGGCTGACGAAGTTCGACGGCACGAAGATGCGCCAGCTGTCCGCGCGGGAGTTCCACCAGATCGCCGGCCGGGCCGGACGTGCCGGGTACGACACCGAGGGCGACGTCGTCGCCGAGGCACCCGAGCACGACATCGAGAACGCCCGCGCCGTCGCCAAGGCCGGCGACGACCCGAAGAAGAAGAACAAGATCAAGCGGAAGAAGGCGCCCGAGGGCTTCGTGTCCTGGGGGCAGGCGTCGTTCGAGCGGCTGATCGCCGCCGAGCCGGAGCCGATGGTCTCGCGCATGCGGATCACGCACGCGATGGTGCTGTCCGTCGTTGCCCGCGGCGGGGACGCCTTCGCGGAGGTCCGGTCGCTGGTCTACGACAACCACGAACCGCGCTCGCGGCAGCTCGCGATGGCCCGGCGGGCACTCGTCATCGCCCGGACCCTCATCAACGCGCGGGTGATCGAGAAGGTCGACGGCGCCTACCGCCTGACCGTCGACATCGCGCCGAACTTCGCGCTCAACCAGCCGCTGTCACCGTTCGCGCTCGCCGCGTTCGAGTTGCTCGACCCTTCTTCTCCCACGTACGCGCTGGACATGGTCTCGGTTGTCGAGGCCACGCTCGACGACCCGCGGGCGATCCTGTCGCAGCAGCAGTTCAAGGAGCGCGGCGAGGCCGTCGCCCGGATGAAGCAGGAGGGGATCGAGTACGAGGAGCGGATGGAGCTGCTCGAGGAGGTCACCTGGCCGAAGCCGCTGGACGAGCTGCTGACCGCCGCGTACGAGGCGTACGCCGCCGAACAGCCCTGGGTGCTCGACTTCCAGCTGTCCCCGAAGGCCGTCGTCCGCGACATGTACGAACGCGCGATGACCTTCGGCGACTTCGTGCGCTTCTACCAGCTCACCCGCTCCGAGGGGCTCGTGCTCCGCTACCTGTCCGACGCGTACCGGACCATGCGACAGACGATCGCCGAGGAACAGCGGACCCAGGAGCTCGACGACCTGATCGAGTGGCTGGGCGAGGTCGTGCGGCAGACCGACTCCTCGCTCGTCGACGAGTGGGAGGCGCTGCTCAACGGTGACGTCCTGCTGGCGTCCGAGGAGCACGAGGAGATCGCGCCGCCGCAGCCCGCACGGCTCACCGGCAACCCGCGGGCGTTCCGGGTGCTCGTGCGCAACGCCCTGTTCCAGCGGGTGCTGCTCGCCGCGGCCGACGACATCGACGGGCTCGGGGAACTCGACGCGAGCGCGGGCTTCGACCGGGCCGCGTGGGACAACGTGCTCGAGGAGTACTACGAGGAGCACGACACCATCGGCACCGATGCCGACGCGCGCTCGATGCAGTACCTGGTGCTCGACGAGAGCGGCGCCACCGCATCACCCCGGGTCTGGAAGGCGCGGCAGATCTTCGCCGACCCCGAGGGCGACAAGGACTTCGGGTTCTCAGCGACGATCGACCTGGACGCCTCGGACGAGGTCGGCGAGGCAGTCGTGCGGGTCACCGAGATCGGGCGGTTCGACGGGTGGGCCGAGGTGGACGTCGACTGATCGGCGCGAGCGTCGGGTCGGGGCGCTCCGGCGCTGGGGTTGTCGGACGTGTACCGTCTCCGGCACCACCCCCACCCGAGAGGACTGCGTCATGCGCATCGGATCCAGCATCGCCCTGATCGTCATCGGCGCGATCGTCGCCTTCGCGCTGAACATCCAGCTCGCCGGTATCGACCTCCGCCTGATCGGCTACATCCTGATGGCAGCCGGTGTCGTGCTGCTCATCATCAGCCTCGCCGTGGCCTTCGGCGGTCGCCGCACCACGACTACCACGCGCTCGGGCGTCGACCCGGCGTCGGGGGAGCAGATCACCCGCCAGGATCGGCGCGACGGGACCTACTGACCCGCGGTCAGTGCTCCGGCAGGTACTCGTGCCGGAAATCGGCGACCGCGTCGGCGATGTGGTCGTAGTCGCGATCCGAGCTGAGGACGGTTGCCCCGTTGCGCACGGCATAGGCAGCGATGTGGACGTCGATCGGTCCGGCTCCGCGGACGTGGCCGTTGTTCCAGAGAGCGTTCTGGATGCTCGTCACATCCTGGACGTCCGGGTGTTCTGATGCTTCGAGGAAGGCGTCCATGTCATCGCGGTGTCCCTGGTGGTCGGGCCCGGTGCGTGCTGAATGGCAGTACTCGAGGACCTGCGGCGGGCAGGTCATGATCAAGTCCTGCGTCGCGATCTCGCGAAGGCGTCGTGCGATCCCCGCGGAACGGTGCGCCTTCCACCAGACGGAGTTGTCGACGATGTACGTCGCCATCAGGGATGGAGCTCGTCAGCCGCGGAAGGGTCGGCGCTGAAGTCCCGCGCGATGATGCGTTCGACCGCGGCGGGCTGTCGCCGCACCGCAATGAGGGTTTCGAGTGCTCTCTGCACGACCTCGCGGTTGGACCGGGCACCGGTCAGCTGCTTCGCATCATCGAGTACGCGTGGATCGAGATCGATCGTCGTCACTGCCATGCCGATCACCTCCGCTATACAGAGGAGTATATAACCGGACGGGCTGCTGGCGGAAGGGTCAGAAGAGGGTCGCGGGCGGGGTGGCGTCGGGCAGCGCGGACGGCTCGGGGACCTCGACGTTGGGCCAGCCGGGACCGTGCGGCACGTCGGTGCCGTTCTGGAACGCGGTGGCGGCACCGCGGGCACGCACGTCGGCGGCCTCGTTCATCTCGTGACCCACGTGGCCGCGGACCCACTCGAACGTGACCTTGCGGCCCTGCAGTTCCGCGTCGAGTTCCTTGATGATCTCGACGTTGAGGACCGGCTTGCCGTCGGCCTTCCGCCAGCCCTTGCGCTTCCAGCCGGCGAGCCACTCGGTGCACGCCTTGATCGCGTACTGGCTGTCGCACAGGATGTGCAGCGGCTCGCCGGTGTCCTTCGTGGCGCGGAGCAGCTGCAGCACGGCGGTGAGCTCGCCGATGTTGTTCGTCGCGCGGGGCCAGCCGCCGGCCGCCCACCGGTCGTCGTCGACGTACCAGGCCCACCCGGCGGGGCCGGGGTTGCCGAGGGCTGAGCCGTCTGCGGCGGCGACGATCGTCACGATGGGACCTCCTGGTGGTGCCGAGTGCTCGCGAGTGCTGGTCAACCGTAACCGACCGTACGGACGGGCTCTGCGCGGCGGGGCGGCGACCGGATCAGCGCGCTGCGGAATCCAGGTTGAGATCGGTGTCCGTGATGAGCTGGTCGCCCGCTCCCGTCTGCAGCGACGGGTTCAGCCAGCGGAGTTGCGCGACGGTGATGCCCAAGCGTTCGGCGACGGTCACCTGCGCGTCGTCGCTCGACACCTGGTAGGACACCGGCACGCTGTCACGCTCGTGCACCCATCCGTTTGCCCCGGGCCGCGCTGCGCCCACGTCGACCTGAAGGTGCGGGTACGGGTCGGGGATCGTCCAGCGCAACGGAGCAACTGCAAGCACGGAGCCGATGCCGGTGCGTCCGGAATCGTCCCCGTCATCAGACGGCGCCGGCACGAGCGCGACGCTGTGCAGGAAGTCCGGAGTGGACCCAGCCTCGGACAGTCCGACCGAGTCCGGTGCACCGGTCTCCGGGTCCCAGATGACGACTCCGGCGCGGTACCCCCTGGCGTCGCCGCCACCGTCAGCGTCACCACCGCGGAACTCCAAGCTCATCCACTGCGGGTTCGTCGTGTGGTAGCCGGACAACTCGGCGTCGAAGGTGCCGCTCTCGTTCGCGACGACCCGAACGTGGATCCGGGTGTCACCGCTCGCCGAGACGACATCGGTCTCGGCGGCGACCGTGCCGGCCGCCAGGACCTGCGGCGTGCTGACCTGTTGTGCGGTCGGAGTCGGGTCCGCTCTCTGGCTTCGGTCCGTTCGGTCGAGTGACGCCCGTCGCGTCGGCGTCGGGATCGCGCCGTCGCCGCCGAACGCCGTGCACCCGGCGAGCAGCAGCCCCACCAGTGCCGAGCCGATCACCGCGGTCGTCGCGGTCCGTGTTCGTCCCATCGTTCCCCCTCGTCGGCAGCGTACCGGGGGCCAGGGACGTCATCGAGTGCGGGGAGCGGACCGAGCCAGACTCGTTACACGGGGCCGAGGACTACCGTCCGCTGCAGGAGGAAACCCCATGAGCGACAGCATCCCGAATGCCCCCGGCCCCGAACCGTCCGACGACCGCGCACGCAACGACGCGCTCCGCGACGCCGCGCACAGCGACGCCGCGCACAGCGACGACGTCGACGGGGTCAGCGGACGCGAGCAGCGAGCAGCGGACACGTCGTACAGCCCGTCGAGCGAGCGCGAGATGGACGCGTCCCAGACGAAGCAACGCGACGACGCCGACCTGCGTGCGGACGGTATCGACCCGTCCAAGGTCATCGCGGCCCCCGGGACGGGCGGCGCGGACGACGCCGGCGATGTCGAGCCCGAACCGGGTGACCTGCACCTGCCGTGGCAGTCCGAGGAGGACCGCCGGGGCTAGCTCGACGTCCGGTCGAGTTCGCGCACGAGAGCCTCGCCATCGGTGACGTCCCAGAACGCCATCGGCTGTGGCCCGAAGAAGCCGTCGAGACCGGTGTTCGCGTAGACCTTCGCGTTCGTTCCCCACCCGAAGAGCATCGATCCCGGTCCGCCTCCCGTCGCGTCCCACTCGACGTTGCAGCGCCGTCGGTCGCCGGTCCAGCTCACAGTGCGATCGGTGCGGCCGATCGGGACCTCCCGCGTGCCGCGAGGGGTGATCACGAGGGCCCGGCGATCGGTCACGGCGTAGACGGTCGTCCGCTTGCGGTACCGCTTCACGAGGAACCGTCCGACGAGCAGGTGCAGGCCCATCAGTGTGAGCAGCGACCCGACGACCAAGAAGAAGGGCGGTGCTCCGCTGGTCACGGCCGAGACGGTCCAGAACGCCACGAATCCGCACCAGAGCAGCGAGAACGGGATGAGGAAGCCGTCGCGGCCCGAGAGGAGCCTGGCCGGATCGCTCGTGCCGGCCCAGTACAGGTGCTCATCGGGGCGCAGGTGTTCACGGGCGGTCTGTTGAGGATCGATCACCCCTCGACAGTACGGCCCATCACTCGCTGTGGCTGAACAGTGCGTACCCCGCCCGGCTACGACACCGAGTCCGGGTGGGAGCCCGTCCGCTGCCCGGACTCGAGCGTCGCGATCGCTGCGAGCTCGTCGTCGGTCAGCACGAAGCCGTCGACGTCGAGGTTCGAGCGGATCCGGGACGGCGTGACCGACTTCGGCAGCACGACCACGCCCTGCTGCACGTTCCACCGCACGAGTACCTGCGCCACGCTCACGCCGTGCGCATCCGCGATGCCGGTCAGCACCGGCTCGTCGATCAGGCGCCCACGACCGAGCGGCGACCACGCCCCGGTCACGATGTCGTGCTGCTCGTGGAACGCGATGAGTTCGCGCTGCGGCAGCCACGGGTGCCGTTCGACCTGGTTCAGTGACGGCACCTCGCCGGTCTCGTCGATGAGCCGCTGCAGGTGCGGCACCTGGAAGTTCGAGACACCGATGCTCCGTGCCCGCCCTGACTCACGCAGTTCCACCAGAGCGCGCCAGGTCTCGACGTAGCGGTCGTTCGCGGCGGCCGGCCAGTGGATCAGGTAGAGGTCGACGGCGTCGAGCCCCAGCCGCTCGAGGCTGCCGTCGAATGCCCGCAGGGTCGCGTCGCGCCCCTGGTGGTCGTTCCACACCTTGGTCGTCACGAAGACGTCGTCACGGTCCAGCCCGGAGGCCCGGATCGCCTTGCCGACGCCGGTCTCGTTGCCGTACATCTCGGCGGTGTCGACGTGCCGGTAGCCGACGTCCAGCGCGAGGCCGACCGCCGTCTCCGCTTCGGCATCGTCGACCTTGTAGACGCCGAAGCCGATCGCGGGGATCGAGCGGCCGTCGCGCAGGGGAACTGAGGTGACCATGCACCCATCCTGCCGGTGCCTGGCGGGCGTGCGCCGGGCCTCCAGGCCATCTGTGGAGAACGCGACCCGTACGCCGGACGCACGTTCCTTCCCATAGCGGCCGCGATGGCGAGTGGAATCGGGCGTACCTGGTCAGAACTTCCGACCAGGTACGCCCGATTCGACCAGGTACGCCCGAAACCGCCCGCCGCCGCGCGCCCACCGACACCCGCCGCCGCCCGCTCACGTCGGCAGGTGCACCGGCTCGGTGTCGGGGAGGGGGCTGGCGTCACGGCCGCGCAGGTCGGGCAGCCAGCTGCGCATCGCCAGGGGGAGCAGCACGCCCAGGCCGGCCATCACGGCGCCGACGGTGAAGCCGCCGACGGGGCCGCTGCCGTCGATCAGGAAGCCGGCGATCGCCGAACCGCCGGCGGCACCGATCAGCTGGCCGGTGCCCATCCAGCCGTAGGCCTCGGCGGTGTCGGAGAACTTGACGGTGGCGGAGACCGAACCGAACATCACCGCGAGGGCCGGCGCGATGCCCACACCCGCGATGACCAGGGCCAGGCAGAGCCACCAGAAGCCCGTGCCGCCGAGGGCCAGGGTGAGGCCGACGAAGACGACGGCCATGCGCGTCCACAGGGTGTTGCGGGAGATCGGGCGGTGGCCGAACGCCAGGCCGCCGGCGAGCGAACCGACCGCGAACACCGCGAGGACGATGCCGGCGTTCGGGCTGCCCTCGCCGAAGACGCTGGTGACGCTCGCCTCGACCGCGGCGCATGCCCCGATCAGGAGCAGACCGGTCAGGGTGGCGACGACGACGGCGGGGCGCTTCAGCACGACACCGAAGGCGCGCTTGGAACGGGGGATGCGGACGCGGCCGAGCTCGGGGGAGGCGATGAACCACGCGCCGCCGACGACCAGGAAGACCATCGCGACGACGATCGCCTCGACCGTGCCGACCTGGGTGGCGACGAAGGTGGTGATGACCGGGCCGGCGACCCAGATGAGCTCCTGCGCGCTGGCGTCGAGGGAGAAGAGGGGTGTGAGCTGCGCCGACGTCACCATCTTCGGGTAGATGGTGCGCACCGCCGGCTGCACGGGCGGGACCGCCAGGCCGCCGAGGAACCCGACCACCACGTAGCCCCAGAGCGGCATGACCACGAACGCGATGACCACCATGCTGATCAGCGCGACGATGCTCGTCAGGATGAGGACGGGGCGCATGCCCCAGCTGCCCATCCACCGGCTCGTCAGGGGTCCGGCCAACGCCTGCCCGATGCTCGTCGTCGCGAGCACCAGACCGGCGGCGCCGTAGGAGTCGAACACGTGCTCGACGTGCAGCAGGTAGGCCAGCGACAGCATGCCGAACGGGAACCGTGCGGTGAGCTGTGCGGCGATGACACGACCCACGCCAGGGGTCTTCAGGAGGGGCCCGTACGTACTCACGAGACGAGTGTACGGACCGGCCGGACGGGGGTGTCCCCCGTCCTGGGGAGGTGGCCGTCGTGTCGGAGCACGCCGCTCGAAGACACGCCGACGGCTCTCCCAATTTCATCGTTCTGCACACACGTGCACAACCACGCGCCTCGCCTGTGGGGAGTGTCGGTGGCGGGTGACAGAGTGGCGGAAAACCGGGCCTCGGGAATCCACGGACTGTGGATGGTGTTGTGGAGAACTACAGGCGTGTAACACTTCCTCTTGTGGTCGCTTGACTCCGCGAGCACAAGATGTAGTGGCGATGTAGTAACGTCATCCGCAGCACAGCACACGAACTTCGGACCTGGAATCAGGCCCAGAAACCAGGGGAGAACATGGCCGTCACCGTCTACACCAAGCCGTCCTGCGTCCAGTGCACCGCGACGTACCGGGCCCTCGACAACAAGGGCATCGAGTACGAAGTGCACGACGTCTCCACCGACGAGGCAGCCCTCGAGCACGTCAAGAGCCTGGGCTACATGCAGGCCCCCGTCGTCGTCACGGACGATGACCACTGGTCGGGCTTCCGCCCCGACAAGATCGCGACGCTCAGCGCCGAACTGGCGTGACTTTCTAGGTGTGTTCCCCGGCCCCTTCGGGGCCGGGGAACACACCTACTGCACGATCTGCTGTCCGCACCTTCTCCAGAGGAGCGCACCATGAGCCGATTGGTCTACTTCTCGAGCGTGTCCGGGTACACCGCGCGCTTCGTCGAGAAGCTCGGCCGCGACGCGGACCGGATCCCGCTCTACCCGAGCGAACCGTTCCTGCACGTCGACGAGCCCTACGTCCTGGTCCTGCCCACCTACGGTGGCGGCAACGGCGAGGGTGCAGTCCCCAAGCAGGTCATCAAGTTCCTCAACGACGCCCACAACCGCTCGCTGATCCGCGGCGTGGTGGTGGGCGGCAACACGAACTTCGGCGAGGCGTACGGCCTCGCAGGGGACGTCATCGCGCAGAAGTGCAACGTCCCCCTTCTCTACAGATTCGAACTCTTCGGGACCCCTGACGACGTGTCGGCGGTCAACTCAGGATTGGATGCATTTTGGACGCAGCAGTTGCAGACGTCGATCTGACGTCGCCGCAGACGGGGATGGACTACCACTCCCTCAACGCGATGCTCAACCTCTACGACGCGGACGGGAACATCCAGTTCGACAAGGATCGTGAGGCCGCCAAGCAGTTCTTCCTGCAGCACGTCAACCAGAACACCGTCTTCTTCCACAACCTGAAGGAGCGGCTCGACTACCTGGTCGAGAACGAGTACTACGAAAAAGCCACGATCGACATGTACTCGCTGGACTTCATCCAGCGACTCAACGACCTGGCGTACTCGAAGAAGTTCCGGTTCCAGACGTTCCTCGGCGCGTTCAAGTACTACACGAGCTACACGCTCAAGACGTTCGACGGCAAGCGGTACCTGGAGCGCTTCGAGGACCGCGTCGTCATGACCGCCCTCGGCCTGGCCCAGGGCAACGAGCAGCTCGCCATCGACCTGGTCGAAGAGATCGTCGCTGGCCGCTTCCAGCCCGCGACCCCCACGTTCCTCAACACGGCGAAGGCACAGCGCGGCGAGCTCGTCTCCTGCTTCCTGCTCCGCATCGAGGACAACATGGAGTCGATCTCGCGCGGCATCAACTCGTCGCTGCAGCTCTCGAAGCGCGGCGGCGGCGTGGCCCTGCTCCTCTCCAACATCCGCGAGGCCGGCGCCCCGATCAAGCAGATCGAGAACCAGTCCTCGGGCATCATCCCCGTGATGAAGCTGCTGGAAGACTCCTTCTCCTACGCGAACCAGCTCGGTGCGCGTCAGGGTGCCGGCGCGGTCTACCTCAGCGCCCACCACCCGGACATCATGAAGTTCCTCGACACCAAGCGCGAGAACGCCGACGAGAAGATCCGCATCAAGACGCTGTCGCTCGGCGTCGTCGTGCCGGACATCACGTTCGAGCTCGCGAAGAACAACGAGGACATGTACCTGTTCTCGCCGTACGACGTCGAGAAGGTCTACGGCGTCCCCTTCGGCGACGTCCCGATCTCCGAGAACTACCGCGCGATGGTCGACGACTCGCGCATCAAGAAGACGAAGATCAAGGCGCGTGACTTCTTCACGACCATTGCCGAGATCCAGTTCGAGTCGGGCTACCCGTACATCGTGTTCGAGGACACGGTGAACAAGGCCAACCCGATCAAGGGTCGGATCAACATGTCCAACCTGTGCTCGGAGATCCTGCAGGTCAACACCCCGACGACCTTCAACGAGGACCTGTCCTACAAGGAGATCGGCAAGGACATCTCCTGCAACCTCGGCTCCCTGAACATCGCGCTGACGATGGACTCGCCCGACTTCGGCAAGACCATCGAGACCGCCATCCGCGGCCTGACCTCGGTCTCGCAGATGTCGCACATCACCTCGGTGCGTTCCGTCGAGGACGGCAACGACAAGTCGCACGCCATCGGCCTCGGCCAGATGAACCTGCACGGCTACCTCGCTCGTGAGCGCGTCTACTACGGCTCCGAAGAGGGCATCGACTTCACGAACATCTACTTCTACACGGTGCTGTTCCACGCCCTTCGTGCGTCGAACAAGATCGCGATCGAGACTGGCGAGACCTTCGACGGCTTCCGCGACTCGAAGTACGCGTCGGGTGAGTTCTTCGACAAGTACACCGACCAGACGTGGACGCCCGCGACTGCTCGTGTTGCTTCGCTGTTCGACAACGCGAACATCACGATCCCGACGCAGGACGACTGGAAGGCGCTGAAGGCGTCCGTCCAGGAGCACGGCATCTACAACCAGAACCTGCAGGCCGTCCCGCCGACCGGTTCGATCTCGTACATCAACCACTCGACGTCGTCGATCCACCCAATCGCGTCGAAGATCGAGATCCGCAAGGAAGGCAAGCTCGGCCGCGTCTACTACCCGGCGCCGTTCATGACGAACGACAACCTGGACTACTACCAGGACGCGTACGAGATCGGTGCCGAGAAGATCATCGACACGTACGCCGCGGCGACGCAGCACGTGGACCAGGGCCTGTCCCTGACGCTGTTCTTCAAGGACACCGCCACCACGCGTGACATCAACAAGGCGCAGATCTACGCATGGCGCAAGGGCATCAAGACGATCTATTACATCCGTCTCCGCCAGCTCGCGCTGGAGGGCACGGAGGTCGAGGGCTGCGTCAGCTGCATGCTGTAGAGCTGCCGCTCTGCTCCCTGGAGGCGCGGTGCCAACCCGCACCGCGCCTCCAGTCCGTCACTTAGTCACCATCTCTGTAAGGAACACACGTTGGTCGAGAAGCTGAAGCTCATTGATCGGGTCCAGGCCATCAACTGGAACCGCATCCAGGACGACAAGGACGTCGAGGTCTGGAACCGTCTCGTCAACAACTTCTGGCTGCCCGAGAAGGTGCCGCTGTCGAACGACGTGCAGTCGTGGAACACGCTGACGCCGGCCGAGCAGACCCTGACCATGCGTGTGTTCACCGGTCTGACGCTGCTCGACACCATCCAGGGCACCGTCGGCGCCGTGTCGCTCATCCCCGACGCGATCACCCCGCACGAGGAAGCCGTCTACACGAACATCGCGTTCATGGAGTCGGTGCACGCCAAGTCCTACTCGTCGATCTTCTCGACCCTCGCGTCGACGCGTGAGATCGACGAGGCCTTCCGCTGGTCCGAGGAGAACCCGAACCTGCAGAAGAAGGCGTCCATCGTGATGGACTACTACCAGGGCGACAACCCGCTGAAGCGCAAGGTCGCCTCGACGCTGCTCGAGTCGTTCCTGTTCTACTCGGGCTTCTACCTGCCGATGCACTGGTCGTCGCGCGCGAAACTCACGAACACCGCCGACCTGATCCGCCTGATCATCCGTGACGAAGCCGTCCACGGGTACTACATCGGGTACAAGTACCAGAAGGGCCTCGAGACCCTCACGCAGGCCGAGCGCGACGAGCTCAAGGACTACACGTTCTCGCTGCTGTTCGAGATGTACGAGAACGAGGTGCAGTACACGCAGGACCTCTACGACGAGGTCGGTCTGACCGAGGACGTCAAGAAGTTCCTGCACTACAACGCCAACAAGGCGCTGATGAACCTGGGCTACGAGCCGATGTTCCCGAAGAACATCACGGACGTGAACCCGGCCATCCTCTCCGCCCTGTCGCCGAACGCGGACGAGAACCACGACTTCTTCTCGGGGTCCGGCTCGTCGTACGTCATCGGCAAGGCTGTGAACACTGAGGACGAGGACTGGGACTTCTGATCCTGGTCTGACTCATGGGGACGCCCCGCTGGCTTCGGCCGGCGGGGCGTTCTCAGTTGACGGGCACCGTCGCCGGTGCGGCCGGCTTGCGGTTGGGAACGCATCAAGATCACCTTGGTCAACTACCAACGAGTGAAGTGACACATGATCATCGAAGAATCGAACAGCCACATCAGCAGCATCCTGCGGGACACCTTCCGGCCGATGCCTGACCAGGTTCGCCGCATGCTGGGCCTCCTTGACAACGACGAGCACTTCGCGTGGAGGCTCTGGTGGTGTCCCGACGACGCCGACTGGATGTTCAACCCCGACAAGACTGAGGAGCAGTACGGCAACTCCTACCTGCAGGCCGGTGGCACCGCCGAGAAGATGAGCGTGGAGCTGCGCCGTCGCGAGGACGACGGGGAGTACCGCTTCTACGTCGTCGGCCGTGACCACGACCTCACCGAACCGCTCACCGAGACCATCGACGTGCAGGCTGCGCACGAGCCTCGGCATCCTGCCGAGCTGTTCACGGCTGACCAGGCTGCGCCGGTGTTCATGCACTACGTCGAACACCAGACGGTGCCCGACGGCTCCACGCTCCGTCTCATCGACGACATGTAGAAGGTGGCGACGCCACCGTCGCGTGTCCGCGACCGTGTGCGGGACAGGAGGCGCGGTGCCAGCTGGCACCGCGCCTCCTGTCCGTTGCTGCTCACGCGACCTCGTGCAGTCACGCAGCCAACCGCGTCCGGCCAGTCCTGGGCTGGGGATGGTGCTGGGTCCGGATCACCCGAGGGCGCCGCCCCAGAAGTCGTGACCGCCGAACACGACCTTCACCGGGACGGCCTGCGCTCGGTCGGCCACGTACCGGTACACGCCGCCCGGACGTCCGAGCCACAGCACCTGCGCCGTCGTTGCGGTCGTCGCCACGGTCCGGAGTTCCACCACGTACTGCCCGGAGGGGATCTGGAACTGCGCCGTCTGCTCGCTGTCGAGCAGCGTCGAGAACCGGGTCGAGAACGACGCACCGGTCGTCGCGTTCGTCACCGTGACGGTCGCGCCGCTCAGTTGCGCCGACGGGCTGCGGGACGCCGAGGCCGCGTAGACGATCAGGTCGTAGTCGCTGTGTGCGTAGTGCCGTGACAAGGTGACTCGGGACGCCGGGAGCGTTCCTCGCTGCTGGTACACCCGGGTCTTCCAGACGGCGGGCGACGCCGTTCCGCTGGCGTAGGCCTCGATGCGGTACTTCCCCGTGCTCAACCCGACGAACCGGTACTGGCCCGCGCTGTCCGAGGTCGTCCGGAACACCTGCGAGGTGTCCTCGTTCCAGGCGTACATCAGGCGACCGGCGGCGGGTCCAGTGGGGCCGACCACATCGCCCTGCACCGTGGCACCGATCACGAGCGGCACGGTGACCGCGACTGTCGAGCCGCCGCGGACGGCGATGCCCGAGCGGAGTCCGGGGGCGTAGGTCTCCGTTCCGTGCGGCGGGAGTTGCCGCGTCGTCACCGTGACGGTGTCCGGTGCGGGGATGCCGGTGAACGTCGCGGCGCCGTCATCGTCGGTCGTGGCGTTCCCGACGACGACGTCGGTGCCGATCGCTGCGAGTTCGACGTCCGCCAGCCGGATCGCGGTGCCGTCCGGCGTTGCGAGCTGCACGGTGATCGTTCCGGATCCGGCCGCAGTCGCTGGTGGCGCGAGGCCGATCAGCGCGCCTGCTGCCAGCGCAACGGCCAGTGTCATCCCCGTGATCAGTCGCATCGCGTTCCCCGGTCGTTGGCCAGCCGTGCGTTGCCAGGGACTGTACGCGCACGGCGGGCGGGCGGTGGGGCAGGCACATCGCAGCAGCGGTCACGCGGAAGCCGTCCCGGCTTCGACAAGCGTCACGAGGTGCGGGTCGCACCGATCGCCCAGACGCGGGGCGGTTCGGCACCGTTGACCGCGTGGTCACCGATGATCCGTGCCTTGAACACCCACGGGTTGTGGCTGCCGGCGGTGCGAGCGTTCCGCCAGTGCCGGTCGAGGTTCTTCGTCGTGCTCACCCCGGACGCCGCGAGCGCGTCGAACAGGTGCGAGGTCGCCGTCGTCGCCAGCGTGGTCAGCGCCACTTGCGCCTGCGCGGTCGCGAGTTCGGCGCGGTCGTTGCGGCGCTCGTCCTCGGCTGTGTCGAGCCCGGCTCCCTCGTACGCACCCTGCAGGGCCGCGGCGGCCCGGTCGACGATGGCGGTGGCGGCGAACCCGGCCGCCGACACCTCGCCGACGACCTGCAGGATCTGCGGGTCTGCCGCGAACGTGTCGGCGTTGCCGTGTGAGAAGACGCGGGTGCGGTTGCGGACCTCGCGCGCGATCTCCCGCTCGGCTGCGAGGACGGACCCGGCGAGGACGCTCAACAGCACGCCCTGGTAGAACGCCGTCTGGTACTTGAAACGCTCGTCGAAGGGGATCACCGCGTCGGCCTGCACGACGGCGTCGTCGAAGGTGCTGGTGCCGGAGCCGGTGGTGCGCTGCCCGAACCCGTCCCAGTCATCGGTGTGGGTGACCCCGGGCTGGTGCGCGTCGATGATCGCGATGACCCGCTCGCCGGTGTCCGTGCGTTCGGCGTAGGTGTCGATCCAGTCGGCGAAGATGCTGCCGGTCGAGTAGTACTTCTGCCCGGTGATCCGGAACGTCCCGTCCGGCTGCGGGGTCACCTTCGTGATCACGTCGCCGACCTGCACCGACCCGACTTCGGTCCACGAGTTACCGGCGATCTCACCGCGGCCGAAGCGGTCCAGCCACACCTCACGTTCCCCGGTCCGTGCGACCAGCCGGTCCTCCACGAGTGCGAAGTGGCCGCGGAGCGCCTGGGGGATGTTGCTGTCAGCGGCGGCGAGTTCGGTCAGCAGGCGGAACAGCTGGGGCAGGGTCGCCCCGGCTCCGCCGTGGGCGACGGGGACGCGGACGGCGCCGAATCCTGCGGCGGCGAGTTCGCGGATCTCCTCGAACGGGAGGCGGTGGTCGCGTTCGCGCTCAGAGGCGCCGGCAGCGATGCGATCGAAGATCGGACGGAAACGGGCGAGGAGCTCGTCGTCGGCGCCCTCGTCGATCGTGCTGTCGGCGGTCTGGTTGCTGATGGTCACGAGGACTCCTTCGTGCTCTGGGTTGCTACCTGTCGCGTGGTGTGGCGCCGTGTGGTGTCGATTCGTCCGGTGTGGGCGGACAGCCCGACCAGATGTGCGCCATCGCGAGACTGTGACATCGCCGAACGCCCGCGAGAAGGGTTGTGTCGATGTGTGTCGGAGGGTGACTTCCGATGACACGTGACCGCGCAGCCGCCCCGTGGGCGTTCGCAGCAGTGCCTTCGCGGTGCTGCGCGTGTGCGATGGCTGCGGAGCCGGTCGGACGAAGACGGGCATGCTCTTCCGAGAACCCCGCGTGTGCCAAGTTCACAAGAGCGTGCATCAATGACGGAGCACGCACCCGCCAGAGGACCGGCCGCTGCCTTGCTTGGTGTGGGCGAAAGCCGTGGTCTCGGCGCCGTTCACTCCGGTGAGGTTCAGGCCGGCGGTGTCGTCCCTGCGCCCTCGGTGTCGTCGGCACCCGCAAGACCTGTCCCGGCCTGGTCGAGGTTCTCGTGGGGGTCACCCATGTCCCCGGTCGCAGCGCCGGTGTGGGACAGCCCGAAGTGTCCGCGGACGGCGTTCGCCTCGGCGGGGGACAGGGTACGTCCGGCTCCGAGGGACGGCGCGTCCTTGATCGCGTCCTTCGTGTACCCGACGTGCACGTCCGTGCCGTCGAACGTGGCGTCGTCGGCGGGGACGAGCGCCTGGTGACGCCCGAGCAGTCCGGTTGCGACACAGACGTAGGCCGCACTGCCGTCCTCGTCGGAGGGGAACACCTGCACGACCTTGCCGACTGACACGCCGTTGCGATCCCGGACAGTCGCACTCTCGACCTGGTGGATGACGCCCTTGGTGATCATGACCGTAGTCAACGCCCTCGAGTCTGACGCTTCGCAGACGCCGTCCTCCAGGCCGGGGTGAGGACCTGTCCTTCGGGGGCCGCGGCCGCGGTGGTCCGGTCAGTTCCCTTGGGCGTTCGGCCGGCTACTGGGAAAGCTCGGTGTTGCGGACCTCGGGGCTGCCCAGTTGTGACCCGTGTCGCTGGCGAAGTCGAGTTGCCCGCAACACGCACGCCGCGATCAAGAGCGCCATGACGATCCATCCGGTGATGGCGAGCGGCCCGACAAGGCGTTCGTCGAAAGGCGGGAAGAGGACGGACTGGTACGAGGCGAAGCTGTTGAGTGCCGCATGGGCGAGCACGCAGGGCAGAAGCGATCCACTCGCAAGCCGGAGCCAGCCGATCAGCACGCCCGCGCCGACACAGCCGATCATCATCATGATGATCCCGAGGGGATTGCGTTCCTCGTAGTTCAGGCCGAGCAGGATCGCGGGAGCGTGCCAGAGACCCCAGATCGCGCCGCTCACGCACAGCGCCCATTCAGTGCCGAGCGGCAGCAGTTTCGGGAGGAGCCAGCCGCGCCAACCGACTTCTTCGCCGGTCGCAGCGATCGCGGTGATGGCAATCCCGATCGGGAGGTTCAGCAGTTGCAGCAGCGCCAGGAGCGCCATCGGCATCGGCGGTTGCTCGCCCGTGACTCGAACGATGAGTTCTTTCGCCATGGAGTGTTCGGGGTCGAGCTGCACCCACCCGAACAGCATCCCGAGGCCCCAGCTGCCGGAGATCAGCACAGCAGCTCCGGCGATGCCTGCGAGAGCGAAGCGCCAGCCTCGACGCGTGAAGAAGCCAGCCAGCCCGAGCGCAACCAGGATCGCTTTCCCGCGGCGACGTTCGAGCGTGACCGCGACCAGCAGCGCTGCGAGGCCCGGTGTGAACATCATCGCCACGGTCGCGATGTACGCACCAGGGTTCCCGACGGGGTCCGAGAGGTCCGCACTCGCCTGGATCGCTGGCCAGAGCAGTGCCCATGCCGCACCGTACGCCAGCAGGACGAACATGCCGACCGCACTCCAGCGGACACCCCGCGGGCTTCCCGACATGTTCTCCCCCGTTCGCTTGAGTGCGCCGCGCATCACGGCAATCGGCTCCCTTGCCTAGGCGGAGGAGCCTGAGCGCCCTCCGGATCAACTTACCGAAGCAACCACCTGGAAGGCAAAATATCAAGCTTCGGTCACCCCTGGGGGTGGTGCGAGACGCGGTGTCGTTATCCGTCCCCTGGCGTCAATGGTGGGGGTCGAGGTCCGCGCACGCGGAGGACGCAACCTGGCCGGGGGCTCTCCTGCACTCGGAAGAGAGCCGCCGGGGTGTGCAACGATGCCCTCGAAGTCCCACCGTTGTGTGAAATACGCCCTTCGGCGCTGCTTCGGGTAGAGTCAGCGTTCGGACCGGGGTGGGCCTGAGGGGGACGTCATGGGGAAGATCGAGTTCGACGCAGCGGCGGCAGACGCCGTCGTCAGAGCGGCCACGTCGGCGAAGGACGAACTCCGCGCTCAGTCGGGGGCTCGTCGGTCCGCCGTCGAGGAAGCAGCGGCTGACTTTTCCGGAGCCTACGCGGACCGGTTCACCGAGTCCGCCTCGACTGAGTCGACCGACCGGGGCAAGTTGGCGTCCGTCCTGGATGACCTCGTCAGTCAGGTGCGCGACGCCAAGTCCTCCGCGCAGGCTGAGGAGGAACGGCTGAACGCACTCGATGCTTGGAACGAAGCCGAACGCGAACGCCAGCACACCGCAGCGACCTCCCTGCTCGCCACCACCACTCTGCCCCCAGTCGCGATCCGTGCGCCGAAACCGTCGGATGTTGCGGTCCGACCACCGTCGATCCATGCGGCGTTCGCGCCTCGGGAACGCAGGCGGTCCGGAGGTGGCACGGGACACGGTCGAAGCTCGGCGGACCCGGCACGACTGCGCGACTTCAGTATCGTCAGCCGGGCGAACGACGCGGCTGCCGAGTCAAAGGCCGCAACGCTCGCCAGTGCATGGACTGCGTTCACCGCTTCGTGTTCCTGGGTGCCGATCGAGGGGTGCACCTTCGTGACTGGCTTCGATCGCTTCCTCGAGGAGAACAGAGCCGATGCCGCATGGATCGACCGCATCGCGGACGCGTTCGAGCAGGCCGGGAGCGGCGGATCGCTGGCGAACGCCAGGATCGACAAGGCGACCGACGACGAGCTCGTCCGCGATGTTCAGCGGCTGTTCGCCGACGACTTGACCCCGACCCAGGTCGCGGCGATGTGGGCGGATCTCGGTCTGACGAGGGCGGACGCTGCGGACCTCGCACTTCTCCCGACCTCGGTGCTGACCGCTCTGGGGAATCTCGAAGGGGCGCCGTACTGGGCGCGCGGAGCTGCGAACGTCGCTGTACTCGACCGCCGGATCGCCTCCGCGAAGAAGTTCCTGGACGACCTTGGCCGCCCGGACCGCATCTACAGCGCGGAAGCGCGCAAGAACGCCGAAGACCTTTCCGCACTCGAATCGATCAAGGCTTCACTCAACCCCAACGGCCGCAAGGGCCAGCGAAGCCTCACGGTACTCAGCGCAGACCATCCGCCCCTGGCTGCGGTGTCCATCGGAGATCTCGACGAAGCCACGAACGTGACCTGGGCGGTGCCGGGGATGGGATCGAGCACGGGCAGCATGACCGATTGGGCGGATGCCGCTCAGAACGTCTACAGCGAGCAGGCAAAGGCCGCTCCCGCAGGACGCGGCACCACGAATGCCGTCGTCGCGTGGATGGGGTACGAAGCACCGCCCGTCCCGCCGGCGAGCACTGCCGTGTTCGGCAGCGACTACGCGAAGGCCGGCGGCGAGAAGCTGGCCGCTTCGATCAAGGGCCTCGACGCGACGAGAGCCGGTACCATGCCGACGGTCAACGTCCTCGGACACTCCTACGGCACCACGACCGCGTCCTACGCGCTCACGACCGAGGGCGTGCACGTGGATTCGTTCACCACCATCGCTTCGGCTGGAATACCGGACAGCATCGGCGAAGCAGACGAAATCCACGCCGATGCGGTGTACGCCGGACAAGCAGAAGTGGTGAAGCCGATCATCGAACATTGGAGTGGCGACGAATGGGCGGCGGTCGGGCGTGACTTCAGCTCGGACCATCATCAGGATCCGACTGCTCCGGAGTTCGGCGCGACGAGCTTTGGCGCCGACGGGGCGCCCGGCCTCAAGCCCGTCCGCGACCACGGCGTGCACACCTGGTACGGCGGCGGTTACCTCGATGAAGACACGCAGTCGTTGCAGAACGTGGCGTATGCCACGACCGGCCAGCCCGAACGATTGACGAACTGATCATGCCGATTTCGCCGAAACAAAGTGATCTGGAAGGAACTCCCAGATGAAACCACGACGGGCGAAAGCCGTCTCCGTCCTCCGGGCGATAGGAGCCGTGCTGCTCGCTGTCGCCGTTCTCACTGGTTGCAGCGAAGGGTCTGGCATGAACACGAAAGAAGCGAAGCAGTCCATCGTCACGTTCGTCGAGGGTTCGACCGACGTGGTCGGTGACGGCTGGGAAGTCAGCGACGGTCCGGGGCTCGGGAAGTGCGGCCGGGGACTGGGGCAAGGGGGCGTCCAGTACGTCTACGCCATGGTCCGCTCCGCGAGCGCTGACCCAAAGGCCGACGTCGAGGCGGTGGAACAGCACTGGAAGGAGCTCGGGGTCACAACTGAGCGCTACCAGACCGGCGGCGAGGACCCCATCCTCGGTGTCCGGGGCAGGGGTGGCCCGGTGAGCTCCTCCGACTTCCGCGCGGATCCCCGCGGGTACACGATCGACGGCAGCTCGCAGTGCGTTGCGGGGGACTTCGAGAAGATGAGCCTCGACAGTCAGGAGTGACGACCGCGACCTGACCACCGGAACTGAGCCGCGCCTCCAGTCCGGCCCGAGACCCGCGCGCCTGCCGGACGCGACACGAAGGACGGCCCGCCCCGTTGTCGAGGCGAGCCGTCCTGTGCCGCTGGGCCGCTGGGCCGCTAGGTCGCTAGGTCGCTAGGTCGCTAGCGCGATACCGGTACGGCGACGCTGGCGAGCTCGGCCCGCACGATGTCCGCCCCTGCGGACAGCGCGCCGAGCTTGTCCAGCGCCGCACCCCGCGCCAGGGGCGCCATCCCGCAGTTGGAGCTGGGGATGAGCTTGTCCGCATCGACGAACTCGAGCGCCCGACGCAGCACCTCCGCGACCTCCTCCGGCGTCTCCACGGTCTCGGTCGCGACGTCGATCGCCCCGAGCATGACCTTCTTGCCGCGGATCAGCTCGACGAGCTCGAGGGGAACGTGGGAGTGGATGCACTCGAGCGACACGATGTCGATCGAGGACTGCTGCAGGAGCGGGAAGGACTGCTCGTACTGCCGCCACTCCGCGCCGAGCGTCTCCTTCCACTTGTTGTTCGCTTCGATGCCGTAGCCGTAACAGATGTGCACGGCGGTCTCGGCGCGCAGGCCCTCGGCTGCACGCTCGAGCGCGGCCACGCCCCAGTCCTGCACCTCGTCGTGGAAGACCGTGAAGGCGGGCTCGTCGAACTGGATGATGTCGACGCCGGCGTCCTGCAGCTCGCGTGCTTCTTGGTTGAGGATCGTGGCGAACTCCCACGCCAGCTTCTCGCGGCTCTTGTAGTGCTGGTCGGAGAGGGTGTCGATCATCGTCATCGGGCCGGGGAGCGCCCACTTGATGGGGCGATCGGTCTGAGCCCGCAGGAACTTCGCGTCCTCAACGAAGACCGGCGCCCGACGGCTGACGGCACCGACGACGGTCGGGACGGCTGCGTCGTAGCGGTCGCGGATGCGGACGGTCTCCTTGCGCTCGAGGTCGACGCCGTCCAGGTGCTCGATGAACGTCGTCACGAAGTGCTGGCGGGTCTGCTCGCCGTCGCTGACGATGTCGATGCCACGGCGCTCCTGCTCGTGCACGGCGGACCGGAGGGCGTCCTGCTTGCCCTCGGTCAGTGCTGCTCCCTGCAGCTCCCAGGGGGACCAGAGCCGTTCGGGCTCAGCGAGCCAGGACGGTTTCGGCAGGCTGCCGACGATCGAGGTGGGGAGGAGAGAACGCATGGGGGTGACGGTCCAGTCAGTCGAAGGGCAGAGGAAGTCAGCGCGCGAGGGCGGGGGCGGCCCACCGGGCGAGGAGTGCGTGGTGCGGCCGCACCAGGTGCTCCTCGGTCCAGCGGCCCTGCGTGATCCCGAGGCGGCTGCGCTCCTCGCGGTCGTAGGTCACCGGGGTGGGCGTGAAGTCGGTGTGGTCGAGGGTGGGGCGGTAGGTGCTGCCGGCCGGGGTGTTCGCGGCGTAGACCTCCGGGCGGTAGATCTTCTGGAAGGTCTCCATGGTGGCGATCGTGCCGATGAGCTGGAGGTCCGTGTAGTCGCCGGTCAGGTCACCGCGCGTGTAGAACGCGAGCGGGGCAGCCGCCCCGGCGGGCTGGAAGTACCGGACCCGCATGCCCATCCGGCCGAAGTAGTCGTCGGTGAGCGAGGAGTGCTCGTGCTCGTACTCGGCGCCGAGCGCCGGGTGGACGTACCCGTTCCGGCGGTAGGTCTGGCTCGTCGAGACGCTGATGCAGACGACGGGCTCGGCACCGAACTGCGACTCGAACACGTCGGACTCCAGGAAGCGCTGGAAGAGCGCCCCGTGCAGCTGGCCGAAGTCGGACGGCAGTGACGGCGACGACGGCAGCAGCACCGAGAAGTCGTAGTCGCGCAAGTACGACGAGAAGTTGTTGCCGAGGATCCCGCGGTGGCGCTCGCCGGTGTGCTCGTCGACGATCGTGACGTCGAGCATCTCGAGCAACGGGAACTGCGCGTCCGAACCACCGTCGGAGAACTCCAGCGCCACCGAGACGATGTCGAGCTGCAGACAGTAGCGGTCGTGCGCCGCGGCCAGCTCGTTCGCGCGCCCGTCGATCATCGCCAGCGCAGCACGGAGGTTCTGCTGACGGCGCTCGCCGCGCGCCAGGTTGGCGAAGTTCGTGGTCAGCCGGGAGCTGTCGGCGGGGGAGTAGTCCTCGTCGAACCGGGTCCGGGTGATGCTGAAGGTGAGGTCGTTCGCCATGGTCGGCAATCTGTTCGTCGAGCGCCCGCGGGCGCTGGGGAAGGGGTGCCTCGATCATCGCGGGATTCATGGGCCATCAGGTAATACCGAGACGCTATGCACCGGTATAGCCTCGGCCTATGGCCCGGGTATCGAACGACATCACCCTGCAGCAGCTCCGGTACTTCATCGAGGTCGCGACGGAGGGCTCGATCAGCGCAGCGGCCGACCTGCTCTACGTATCGCAGCCGACGATGTCCGCGGCGATGAAGGACCTCGAGACGCGGATCGGACGCCCGCTCTTCACCCGATCGGCCAGGGGGGTCGTCCTCACCGTCGACGGCGTCGAGTTCCTCGGGTACGCCCGGCAGGTCGTCGAGCAGGTCTCCCTGCTCGAGCAGCGCTACGTCGGTGGACAGCGGTCGCGTCGGCTGCTCGGGGTGTCCGCCCAGCACTACTCGTTCGCGGTGGAGGCCTTCGTCCGCATGGTCGAAGCAGCGGCTGCGGACGAGTACGAGTTCTCGCTGCGTGAGACACGCACCTGGGACATCATCGAGGACGTCCGCACGCTGCGCAGCGAGGTGGGCATCCTCTACCGCAACGACTTCAACAAGCAGGTGCTCGGCAAGCTGCTGCGGGACGCCGGCGTCGTGTTCACACCGCTGTTCGTCGCACAGCCCCACATCTTCGTGGCCAAGCGGAACCCGCTCGCGTCGCGGGAGCGTGCGACCCTCGAGGACCTCGCGGACCTGCCGCGGCTCACGTTCGACCAGGGCGCGAACAACTCCTTCTACCTGGCCGAGGAGATCCTGTCGACGATGTCGAGCAAGCGGGAGATCCGGGTGTCGGACCGGGCGACGATCTTCAACCTCATGATCGGCCTCGGCGGGTACACGATCTCCACCGGGCTCATCAGCGACGACCTCGACCCCGAGATCGTCGCCATCCCACTCGACTTCGACGAACGCATCGAGATCGGCTGGATCGCGCACGCCTCGGTTCCCCTCACCGTGCAGGCGCAGGCGTACCTGGACGAGTTGCGTGCGGTGGTCACCAGCTACGGAGTCGAGCCGCTCGGGTAGGCAGGCGGCGGGTCCGGCGGGTCCGGCGGGTCCGGCGATCGGCCTGGAGGCACGACATGCGTCCGTCAGGAGGCTGCGGTCTCGATCATCGCCGTCACGTGCGGTGCGCTCCACCGCAGGAGCGCGTCAGCAGGTGGATCCTCCAGGTCCTCACCCCAGATCGCGACGGCGGCGCCCGACATCGGAGCCGCGAGCAGCGAACCGGAGTCGCCGTCCCACGCCCGGAGTGACCAGTTCTCGCGGAGGTCGGCGACGGTGTACTCGCTGTCGGCCGGGTCGAGGTCGGTCGGCACCTCGTAGAGGTAGTACGAGTTGTAGTTGAGCAGGTCGACTCCGGCCTGCTGCAGGTCGACCGCACTGGCCCGCCGTGCTCGGCGTTCGCGCCGCTCGGCTGCGTCCTCGGTGTCGCCGTCGAAGCTCCAGTACGTGACGTGGATGCGCGGATCCAGTCGCTCGACCGCGACCCGATCGATCCCGTCGTTCCAGGCCCAGACCTCGCGGTTGCCGACCGTGGCCGCCATCGCGTTCATCCAGGCGACGCGTTGGGCGGCGGTGACGTCGTCGCCCCATTCGTCGCCGCCGATGTGCACGGTGCGGCTGGAGGGGAAGGTCCGCTGCACCTCGGCGTACAGCTTCTTCGCCAGCGCGAGACTCTCGGGCGCCGACGTGTCGAGTTCGTTCTCGCCCGAACGGATGCGGTCGACCCACTTCGTGCCGTGTTCCGCCTCGAGCAGGGCGAAGGCGGCGGCCATGTGTCCGGGAGTGTCGATCTCCGGCACGATCGCGACGCCTCGCTTCGCCCCGTAGGCGGCGATCGAGCGTGCCTGCACGGCGCTCAGGAACGGGCGATGGGTCACGCGGCTCGTGTACACGCCGTCGTCGAGATCAGCGTTGGCGAGGGTTTGGCCGAGGACCGTGCTCTCGATCCCGACGTTCTGGTCATCGGTGAGGTGCAAGTGCAAGAAGCGGCCGCCATCGTCGGCGAGGAGGTCGATGTACCGCTTGAGCAACGCCACGGGGTAGTAGGCGCGAGCGACGTCGAGCATCACGCCAGTCTCCGGACGCGCGCGCTTCGTCGGCTTGGTGGTGACGGTCGCGGTCGACGTGCGGCACTGCTTCGCCGAGTACGCACCGGCGCAGGCGAGGATCGAGTACTTGCCGGCTGGGGCACGGGAGGGCATCCCGCGGACTGCGGTGACCGAGGTGCTCGAACCAGCGGCGAGTGCCTTCACCGCGACCCGGCCGAGCGTGTACTTCTTGGTGCCGGCGGACAGGTACAGCCACGCGGAGGAAGCCGGCTTCCGCACCGAGGCGGTGTTCTTGACCTTGAGCGTGGTGCGAACGGCGGTGCCGGTGGTGGACGCGGTGACCTTCGTGACCGTCACCGCCGAGGCTGCGGTGTCCGCTGATCCTGCCGTTGCACGGATGCCGACCAGAGCTGCTGCCGACACGGCGATCGCCAGACCGACCGCGATCGTGCGTCTGGCAGGCGATCCGGGGACCAGGTTCCCCTGCTGACGCACCACGACGTTCTCCCCCTCGAACACCCCGTTGCCCTCGTTGGATCAGGATGCGCGCACGATCGTATCCGCACCGCGTCGAACGCACATCGCCCAGCGACCTGCAGCGGGGCTCCTCAGCGGACCTCCGCACTCGCCCACAGCGCACGCACAAGACTCCGGGCGCGGCGAAGAAGCGGCTGCAGGCTGAGGGCAGCCCCGACGACCAGCGTGCCGGCCTGTGCGAGGAGGAACGCCACGAGCGCCACCGGGATGAACGCGGTGACGATCCAGGCGGCGGCGAACCCCACGAGCATCACCGCGAGGGCCCGCACCGCGGTGGAGTTCCGCGAACCGCGAAGGGCCAGCAGCCCGGCGGCTGCGAAGGCCAACGGGACGAGCGCCTGCAGGACGACCGCGATGGGGAGCCACAGCTGGCTGCTGGTCGCCGGCGACAGGGCGGCCACGAATACGACGGTGGTGGCCGCGAAGACGAGGTGCACGGCGCCGCGAGCGAGCGCAGCACCGGCAGCGGCCACGACTCCTGCTGACACCGAGATCGCAGCGACCATCAACACTGGCCCTGCTGCGATCAGATGCGTTCCGATGAAGCCGAGCAGGTTGTCGACCGCCAGCAGCGAGGCGCCGGTGGTGGCGACCATCAAGGCGGCGGCGGCAGCTCTGCGCACGGAGGGCCAGGTACCTGACGCCCTCACCGCTCGTCTCCACTGAGCGGGCGCACCGTGTCGCCGACCGCGCGGTACGCGGTGGCGCACCGCCGCTTGAGCCGTGGGCCCATCGGTGACAGTGCCGCAATCCATCGTTCCTCATCTGCGATCCCGAGGATGCGGCTCCGGCCGAGGTCGTCGATCGCCGCGTGCACCTCGGCAGTGACCCCGGGGAAGAGCTCGCTGTACTGATCCGCCGATGTGCTGCGCTGCTTCGGATGCTGCACGTACCGCTGGCCCTCGCTCGAGACGAACAGCACGCAGGTCGTCATGTAGTCCTGCTCGGGGGTGAGGGGCACGGGCACTCCGACGTCGTTCGCAACGCGGGGTGTTGCCTTCGGAGGCTTCACGGCAGAGACGGTGGCGGGAGCTCCGATGACGTACCAGTGCTCACCCCTGGTCACGGCTCGCCCGGCACCGAACGTGCCGTCCCAGTCCGCGAGGGTCTGCGGCACCGACACCGCATGCGCGTAAACACGGATGAAGGTTGGTGAGTCCCCGTCGAGACAGTCGAAGCCACGCATTCTGTCCCAGAATGCGAGGTCGTCATGTAGTGCATCTGCCCGCACGCACGGCACTGTTGCGCGGAGCTCATCGGCGATCATCTGCATCGAAGCCACGCCGAGTGCGGGTGCGGGTGCGGGTGTCTGCGTCGGTGACTCAGCCCGTCGCGTCCGATCGTCGGGGCCTGACGAGCACGCGGACAGAGCGGCCGCGGCGACGCAGATCGAGGCAACGGCCTCGATGCTGCGTCGCCGCGTTCGTTGGGGCATCACTGCCACTGCACGCCGGCCCAACCGGTGCCCGTGAGGCCCTTCATCTTCTTGGTGGCGGCCACGTTGCCCCAGGGGACGAACTTCGAGCGCCCGGTCCCGCAGTTCAGGGTCGTCCAGGTCGGAGCGTGCCGCGAGTTGAACGACTTCCCCCAGATGCAGGGATTCGAGTTGCCCTGGTGCTTGTACCACTTGTACTGCACCTGGGTCGAAGCCTTCGAGCCGATGACGCTGCAGCCGTTGAGTGACTGGGTCATCTTGGCGACGACGGCGAACGCTCGGTCCTTGCAGTTCCCCGAACGGGTGGACCGCCCGTCGTCGGCGATGACGACCTCCCCGGTGGGATCGAAGCTCTCGTCCACGACGACGTTCGTCGGCAGCTCGACCGGCGTCGTGGTCTGAGCATGGGCGGGTGCAGCGATCAAGAGTCCCGCCGCAACTGCGACGGTCGTGACTGCGGATGCGACCGAAAGGGTCTTCTTCATGTGTTTCCTCCCCAATTCGTCACCATGATCACGGTGGACTCGCTCAGAATGCTGCATATCAATACGAAGCGCAACCTTGCAGGTGCGATCCTCAAGGGACGCGCCGGCGCGCTCCCGACGTGACCGGAAGACGGCCTGGAGGCGCGTGGCGGCGCCGCCACGCGCCTCCAGGCCGCCGTGTGGTGTCGACGGAAACCGGCCCGGTCGCAGGATCGGCCTGCGCCCTTGGCGGGAAGCGCTTCCGCTGTTGCGGTGCTTGCTCAGCGCGTGTGCGCAGCGAGATCGCCGTAGGCCGCCGCGTACCAGCCGACGCTGCCGTCTCCCGCGGTCGGGCCGATCGTGATCGCCGCCCTCGACGTGACCACGTACAGGTCCTCGTCGTGTCCGCAGTGGACGGAGCGTGACGTGAGTCGCTTGCCCGTCTCCGACCCGTTCGCACCGATGCGTCCGGCCCTCACGGCCATCTGCACGGTTTCGTTACCCTGGCAGGTGATCGAGACGCGGATCCGCGCACGGTCTCCGGCTCCGTCGGTGCCGAGGGAGAGTCGGCTGGATGAATCGTTGGTGCCGGCACCGCTGCCGAGTCCGCCAGGTTGTCCGGCCCACCGGGCCTGCACGCGCTGCATCCAGTCGGAGTGGGCCTTGTCGTTCTCCTCCGGCGTCGGGTGATCAGAACAGGCCGTGAGTGACACGAGGGCCACGACGGCGACGCCGATGATCACCGTGTTGCGTCGAAGGCCTCGGCGGGCGTGGAGGAACGGAGTGCGCATGTCGTGGCAAGTGTCCCCTACGGCGGCGGCCTGCTGCATCCTCCCGTTCGTGGGCCTCCGGCGAACCGGAGCCGCTTCCCTGGCGGGCCTCCCGCTCAGCGCGGCGAGTCGGGCGACGTCACCGTCGCAGACCCCTGAGTCGTCAGCCCGTGCTCCGTCTTCTCCCAGTAGTGCGGCCGGGTCAGGAGCTGCCAGAGCGCCTTGTAGGCGGCGATGGAGTGCAGCGTCCAGTACACGGGGTTCAGGAGCGACCAGAGGATCAGGTGGAAGGTCCCGCGCT
This sequence comes from Curtobacterium flaccumfaciens, assembly GCF_013359815.1. Classification (GTDB taxonomy): domain Bacteria; phylum Actinomycetota; class Actinomycetes; order Actinomycetales; family Microbacteriaceae; genus Curtobacterium; species Curtobacterium flaccumfaciens. Next base: position 52,046 of record NZ_JABMCF010000033.1, read on the forward strand.
TGAACGGGCCCATCATCGACAGGTAGATCATGATCGCGTTGCCGACCAGGAAGTTGAACAGGCACAGCCACAGCACCCACACCGGGAACAGTGCGTCGACGGTCTCCCGTGGCAGGAAGAACGTGACGGCGGTGAGCGCGTAGAACGGCAACACGCAGAGGAACGTCGCCGGGGTGCCCGCGATGAGCAGGACGAACGCCGCGAACCGGATGATTCCGATCTCACGGACGAGTGCGAGCGGCCGACGGGCGTGGACCAAGCTGGTCTGCATGTAGCCCTTGATCCAGCGGGACCGCTGCCGGATGAAGTTCGGCACCGAGGTGTTGGCCTCCTCCATGGTGGTGGAGTTGATGACGCCCACGCGGTACCCGACGGCGCTCGCCCGGATGCCGAGGTCGGCGTCCTCGGTCACGTTGTAGGGGTCCCAGCCGCCGAGCTCGATGAGCGATGCCGTGCGGAAGTGGTTCGACGTGCCGCCCAGGGGGATCGGCAGGGACGCGTGGTCCAGACCGGCCAGCATGTAGTCGAACCAGTAGGAGTACTCCAGCGTGAACATGCGGGTGAGGACGTTCTCGCGAGCGTTGAAGTAGTTCAGTGCCGCCTGCACGCACACCGTGGCCTCGCCACCGCGCTCGAACGCGATCAGTGCCTTCTTCAGCTGGTCGGGGTCTGGTGTGTCCTCGGCGTCGTAGATCACGAGGTACTCGCCGGTCGCGACGTAGAGTCCGACGTTGCACGCACGTGGCTTTGTCTGCGGGTGTCCCTTCGGCACGGTGATGACGCGGAAGTGCGGTGGCGGGTTCGCCGCGGCGATCGCGTCCCGTGTCTCCTGGTCCTCTTCCTCGGTCAGGATGATGACCTCGAGCTTGTGCACGGGGTAGTCCAGGCCGCCGAGGTTGTCGATCAGCTGGGCGACGATGTTCGCTTCGCGGAACACGGGCACGAGGACGGTGTAGCCGGGGAGGTCGGCGTCGTCCAGGGCAGAGACCTCGGTGTCGGTGATCCGTTCGACGACGTCGTAGCGGGCTCCCTGCGTGGCGACGACGAACTTGAAGCCCGTCCCGGCGAGGAACACGAGGCTGGCTGCGATCAGCGCTGCGATCGCGGTCTGGACCGGCCAGATGATCCCGCACGCCAAGGCGATCACGGCGAGGACGATGCCCGAGGCCTTCTGTGACCGCGAGAAGACGACGCGGGCGGAGAGCGTCGGGTTCCGGTCATGGAGTTCGTTCGCAGCGGCATCGGCCACGGCCCCGTGGAACTGGCTCAGCACGGCACGGCGGAGGGTCCAGCTGTCGACGGAGACGAACGTGACCGGAGCCCCGAGCTCCTCGGACAACGCATCCCCGAGTGCGGCGTCGTCGGCCCGGCTGGAGGTGAGGACGAGGATGCTGCCGTCCTGCAGCACGCGGACCGGCATCCAGTCCTCGGCGAGGTACCGCTGCCCGGATCCGGGGCGCTGCAACGCCGGGTCGATCCCGGAGGCCTCGAGCTCGGTGAGTTCATCGGGTCGGGACATGGCTGTGTGCCGGCCGAGCCCGGAGAGGCGTGGGGTCGTCACTCGTCACCACCACCCGAGGGAGTCACCGATGGCGGCCATCCACTCCAGCGTGATCGGCCGGTTGAACGCAGCCGCCCACGCGATCACGATCTGCGCGGCGCCCACGGCGGCGATCAGGCCGCTCACCCGGGTGGTCCGGGCGGCGGGGACCACGGCGATGCCCATCATCGTCATGATGAGGAACACGTTGCCCGCGGAGTTCACCGGGATGAGACCACCCACGTAGCCGATGATCAGCGCCCCGAAGACGAACACCGAGATCAGGACCGAACCGGGCCGACGACTCAGCAATGCCAGGGCGCAACCGCTCGCGACCGGGGCGAGGATGAGCAGCCCGTTGAGCGTCGTGACGAGCTCCGGGACCAGCCCCCAGAGCGCAGGGTCGTAGTGGACGGCGTTCTGGAACACCAGCAACGGGTTCCGTCCGAACAGTGCCTCGAGGAACATCACCGCACCGAAGACCGCGATGGTCGGGAACAGCACGATGAGCACGTTCGACCATCTCGCGCCCGACTCGCTCCGCCGTGCGACGGAGAGCAGCGGGGCCGTGATCGCCGCCGCGACCACGAGGACGAGCCCCGAAGCGTCCGCCAACGCCGCGAGCATGAAGAGGATCCCCGACTCGAAGCCGGCCTTGGTGTTCCGGCTGGAGACGAAGCGGACCATGTTGATCGCGCCGATCCCGAACAGCGCGATGCCGAGGAGCGCCTCGAAGTTGCCCGTGGCGGTGTACGCGAAGAGCGGGTTCGCGCCGATCGCGACGAGGAAGACCGTGCTCTTCCACCACGGGAAGCGTCGTTGGACCATGGCCTCGAGCAGCTGCTGCAGCAGGATCCCGGCGACCAGTGCCCCGGCGACCGCGAGTCCGGCGGCGCCACCGGGGATGAGCCGCACGAGGATCGTGCCCAGCGGCGGGTACAGCTCGCTGAGCCACGAGACGTCCGCCCGGTCCCAGCTCAGTGTCGCGACGTGGTCCACGACGGAGCGGTTGACGGTGACGTCGGCCACGGTGGGGTCGGCGCTGACGGCTGCGAGAACGAGGAACGGGACGGCGAACGCGAGCCGGAGCAGCCATCGTGCGCCCGCGCGGCTCGGGAACGGTTCCAGCCGTGTGCGCGTGTGGCCGTCCGCACGCGCGGCTTCCAGCTCGCGACGCAGGGCGCCTGCACGTTCTGCTTCCAACAAGACCACGGGGGCCACCTCACAGCAAGGCCGACTCGGTCTTGGTTGACATCGATTTCCGGCCCGACACTGATGCCGTGCGCCCCGCAGCAGTGCGGATGCGAACGCATCCTCTCACCCCCGGCCGTCTTCCGGGTGACGGCGACGATCCCCGCTGCTATGTTTGCGCGCACAACAAATCCCGGACGACGACGTCGGAGGACGCGCGATGACGCACGCACCAGAGCACCGCTTCGGCGAGACGACCCTGACGGTCGTCGATGCCGAAGGCAATCCCATCCCCGATGCCGACATCACCGTCGAGCAGACCGGCCATGCCTTCGCCTTCGGCAACATCGGCTTCGACTTCATCGAACTGGCCAACGGCGAGGCGACCGGCGAAGCGACCGGCGAAGCCAACGCCGAAGCGCAGGACGAAGCAGGCACCGAGCACCTCGCCGACCTCTACACCGACGTCTTCAACACCGCGACGCTCCCGTTCTACTGGGGCCGCTTCGAGCCCGAGCGCGGAGCCCCGGACACCGCCAGACTCCTGACGACGGCGCAGTGGTTCCGCGACCGCGGCATCGCCCTCAAGGGGCACCCGCTCATCTGGCACACCGTGCAGCCCGACTGGCTGCTGGGGCTCCCACTGGACGAGGTCGAACAGCTCCAGCGCGAGCGCATCCGCCGCGAGGTCTCCGCCTTCGCCGGCACGATCGACACCTGGGACGCCATCAACGAGGTCGTCATCATGCCGGTGTTCGACAACGGCGACAACGCGATCACCCCGCTCGCCCGGGCCAAGGGCCGCATCCCGATGATCCGGATGGCCTTCGAGGAGGCCCGCGCCGCCAATCCACACGCCACCCTGCTGCTCAACGACTTCGACCTGTCGAGTGCGTACGAGTGCCTGATCGAGGGCGTGCTCGAGGCCGGCGTGCAGATCGACGCCATCGGACTGCAGACCCACATGCACCAGGGCTACTGGGGCGAGGACACGATGCTCGCGATGGTCGACCGGTTCGCCCGCTACGGCCTGCCGCTGCACCTGACCGAGACCTCGCTCGTCTCCGGTGACCTCATGCCCGCGCACATCGTCGACCTCAACGACCACCAGGTCGCTTCGTGGCCGTCGACGCCCGAGGGCGAGGCGCGCCAGGCCGACGACATCGAACGGCACTACCGGAGCCTGGTCGGCCACCCTTCCGTCGAGGCGATCACCTACTGGGGCATCACCGACGCCGGCGCCTGGCTCGGCGCCCCGATCGGACTCGTCCGCGCCGACGGCAGCCCGAAGCCGTCCTACGACGCGCTCCGCCGCTTGGTCAAGGAGGAGTGGTGGCTCGGCCCGACGGTGCTCCGCACCGACGACCGAGGTCGGGTGCAGGTCCGCGGCTTCCGTGGCGACTACCGCGTCGACGTGCGCGGCACGTCCACCGCGTTCGCCGTCACCGACGTGCCCACGCAGGTGCAGATCGTCGCGTGACCACCTGACGGACTGGAGGCCCGGTGCGGCCCCGCCCCGCGCCTCCAGTCCGTCAGTGGCGGACCTGGCTGTGGGGGTGCTCATGGCTCTGATCGCGGTGGTGCGCTTTGCTGGGCGAGACCAGCGGACCGTCCGCGGCGCCGTGAGGGGTGGACTTGATGCGCTTGAGCAGACCGCACGGACGGCTCCTGCTCGTGCAGCGCTCGCTCCTCGTGACCGCTGTGTTGGCGTCGGGGCTCGCGCTGGTGACCGGGTGCAGTTCGCCCCGCCTGCCGCCGTCGTCCGCAACCTCTGTCGAGGTGACGAAGGTGTACCTGGCTGCGGCGAAGGCGCAGCGGTGTGACGTGACGAAGGCGTTGACGCTCGACAGCACGTGGGCGTGGTGCCGGAACCCGACGCTGCGGAAGTACACCGTCGCGGACAAGGCGGAATCGGTGCCGTTCAACCCTGGCCACAAGACGGAGTCCTGCGTGGACACGACGGTGACGAGTCGAGCGTCGGAGGAATCGGAGCCGATGAACGGGACGCGCACGTGGAGCTTCTGCTTCACGAAGACGGCGTCCGGATGGCGCCTCACGGACCAGGGGCAGGGCTAGGGCGTCCGCCGCTCCCGAGGTGGCCGGAAGGGCCAATCTTCAGCGTGGGTGTGCGGCACCGCCACGACCTGGAGGTACAGGCCGACCATCTCGAGCAGCTCGACGGCGTCGGCGCTGAACCACGCCCGTGCCCCCGCGTTCGCCGTCACCTGGTCGCGCGTCCTGCGGCCACCACGCCCCAGAGGGCTCCGCCGACGAGGATCGCGGCGCACGCGACGAACGCGGGGATGTCGTCGGCGCGTCCGAGTGCGATGTAGACCAGGCTCACTGCCACCGTCGCGCCGCCGGCGATGCTCGTCGGGACGATCGCTGCTCGGTGGCCGATGATCCAGCTCTCGTCGCTGCGCATGGTCGCCCGGGTACGGATGCCCACGAGCCCGTTCCTGCCGATGGTGCCCCGCGCCGGCAGGACGACGAAGACGATGGTCAGGACGGCGGCTGCCATCTCGATCGCGATCACGTGATCTCCTTCTGGGGCGGTCATCACGCTCGCGTGTGGCTGAGATCGGAGCGCGTCAGACCAAACCTGCCGGTATCCGGTGAAATACGCAAGGGCAGCAGGGCCCGTCACCGCCGCACGTACCGGTGCTCCGGCCGCCCCGCAGCCCCGTACCGCAACTGCATCGCCACGGTCCCGTCCGCCGTGAGCTGCGCCAGGTACCGCTGCGCCGTCGCCCGCGAGACCCCGATCGCCGCAGCCACCTCGGCGGCAGATCGTTCCTCACCGGCGACGAGCTGCTCGAGCACCAGCGCCGCCGTGGCCGCCCGGGACGGCGACGCCCCACCGCTGTCGCCGGCGTGCAGGATCCGGAACGCCCGCTCGACGGCCTCTTGATCGAGGGTCGAGCGTTCGTCGAGCACGTTCCGCGAGCGCGCGTACGCCTGCAGCCGCTCGGCCAGCACCCCGGCTGCGAAGGGCTTGATCAGGTAGGCGAGTGCCCCGCTCCGCATCGCCCGGCGAACGGTGCCGGAGTCCGAGGCGGCACTCAGCACGAAGGCGTCGGTGTCGATCGACCGCAGCAGGTCGAGCCCGCTGCCGTCGGGCAGGTACACGTCGACGAGCACCAGGTCCACGGTCCCGCTCGACAGCGCGGAGCGGGCGGCCGCGAGGGTCCCGACGGGTTCGAGCGCCCGGAACCCCGGTACCTCGTCGACCTGCCGCCGGTGCAGGTCGGCGACGTGGAAGTCATCGTCGACCACCAACACGGTGAAGACGGAACTCACGACACCACTCCTTCCAGTCGGGCGCAGAAGACCGCGCCGTGGTCGTCACCGCCGGGGGAGGCGAGCCACACGTCGCCACCGTGCCGTCGGGCGATCTCCCGCGACAACGGCAGCCCGATCCCGAGCCCGTGCACCTGCGAGACGTCCTCCGACGCAGGAGCCGCCGCCGGCCCGCGCACGAACAGCGAGTCCGCGGTATCGTCCGGCACCCCCGGCCCGGAGTCCATCACCGACAGGTGCAGCGTCGTGCCGTCGTCGAGCACCTCGACCTCCACCCACGGGGAACGGCCGTCCCGCGACCGCTCGTCCCCGTCGAGGGCCGCCGAGACCGCGTTGTCGACCAGGTTGCCGAGCACGGTCGTCACGTCGCCCGGTTCGGTGATCGTCCCCCGCACGAGCGTCTCCGCTCCGATCCGCAGCAGCACCCCACGCTCGGCGGCCTCGACGCCCTTCGCCCCGAGGAACGCCTGCAGGTACGGCTCGGTCAGCCGGTCGGCGTGCTGCACCGGGTAGCGCAGCGGCCCGCGCTCCTGCACGTCCGCCAGGTACGCGCGCGCCCGGGCGGTCTCGCCGATGTCGAGCAGCCCGGAGATCGCGTGCAGCCGGTTCGCGAACTCGTGGCGCTGCGCGCGGAGCGCCGTGCTCATCGCCCCGACGGCGTCGAGTCGCCGGGTCAGGGCCTCGACGTCGGTGCGGTCGCGCAGGACGGCGACCCGGCCCAGGTCGCGTCCGTCGCGGAACACCGTGCGGACGTCGACGAGCAGCACCCGGTGCCCGGCGACGATCGTGGCGCTCGCCGGAGCCGCGGTGGTCACGTCCAGCATCGACCCGAGCGGCGCGGGCAGGTCGAGGGAGGACACCGGACGGCCGACCGGATCGGCCATCCCGAGCAGTCGGACGGCTTCGGGGTTGCAGACGGTGACGACCCCCGACGGGCCGATCGCGATGACGCCCTCACCGACGCCGCCGAGCACGGCCTGCTGGTTCTGCACGAGCGTCACGAGCTCCTCCGGCTGCAGCCCGAGCGTCAGCCGCACCAGCCTGCGTCGGATCAGCACCGAGGCGATCACCGCGAGCAGGACCGCCGCCAGCCCGGCACCGATCACCGGCATGCTGTCCTCGACCAGGGTGTCGTAGACGCGTGCCCGGTTGAACCCGACGCTCACCTCGCCGACGACGGCGGACTGCCGGGAGGCCCGGCTCGTCTCCGCCCCGCCGGCTGCGGGCGCGGAGACGGGCACCTTCGCCCGCGCCGACTCACCGAGCGTGCCGCGCGCCCAGGACACGGTCTCGCGGCCCGCGAGTGCGGCGTCGGGGGAGGTGCTCACCATCTCGCCGATCCTGTCGGTGTCGGGGTGGGCCAGCCGGATGCCCCGGTCGTCGGTGACAACGACGAAGAGTGCCCCGGTCCGGCGCTGGGCAGCGAGTGCCGCTCGCTGGACGGGCCCGTCGGCGAGGGCCGCGGGGTCGAGGTCGGTGCCGTCGACGCTGAGCCGGGCGACCGCGGACCGGACGTCGGACTGCGCGGCGACGCTCTGTGCGATCGCGAGTGCGGTCCCCTCGGCAGCGCGCTCCAGCCGAGTGACCTCGATCCGGACGAACACGGCACTGGTCAGGGCGACGACGGCGACCACCACGGCGAGCTGCAGCACGAGCACCTCGGTGGCGAAGCGGAGCCTGGGGCGCCGTGAACGGTCGTCGGTCACGACCCCAGCGTACGGAGGGTGAGCCGACGTGCCTGCGCACAATGCGCAGAAAGCGGTCAACGCGCGATGGTGCGCCAATGTGCAGAAGCGCGCCGCGCCTCCAGGCCGGGTCGTAGCGTGCCCGGACTGCCAGACACGGACGAAGGAGTCCTGATGCTCGTCATCCTCGGGTACGCGATGGTCCTGACCTTCATGGTCCTGATCATGACCAAGCGCATGTCGCCCATGCTCGCGCTGATCATCGTGCCGACCGTGTTCGGATTGTTCGCGGGGGCGGGTCTGGGGCTCGGCGACATGGTGACCGAGGCGATCGGCACGCTGGCACCGACGGCCGCGCTCCTGATGTTCGCGATCATGTACTTCGGGCTGATGATCGACGTCGGCCTGTTCGACCCACTCGTCCGGTTCATCCTGCGGGTGACCGGCAACGACCCGGCGAAGATCGTGCTCGGCACGGCTCTGCTGGCCGGTGCGGTGTCGCTCGACGGGGACGGCTCGACGACGTTCATCGTGGTCACGGCGGCGATGCTACCGATCTACCTGAAGCTCGGCATGAGCCCGGTCGTGATGACGTGCGTGGCGGGTCTGACGAACGGAACGCTCAACATCGTGCCGTGGGGCGGTCCCACCGCCCGTGCCGCCGCCGCGCTGAAGATCGACCCGACGGACATCTTCGTGCCCCTCGTGCCGTCGCTCGTGGTGGGGCTGCTGCTGTGCTTCACGTTCGCGTGGACGATGGGCCTGCGGGAGCGGAAGCGCCTCGGGCTGATCGAGTTCACCGAGGCCTCGCGGGGTGCGCGGGTGCCGGAGCGGGCGAACGCCCGGGCCGGTTCACGGGTGCTCGCGGCGGTGGGCGGGACCGGCGGCGGGATGTTCACGAGCCCCACGGTCGCGCTCGGACTGCGCGGCGGGAAGGCCGACGGTCGACGTGCGGACGGCGATGGCGTGGACGGCGCGGCTTCGGGGGACGAGGGTGGCACGGGGACCGGCACCATGGCCGAGACGATGCTCGACCCGAACCGTCCGACCCTGCGGCCGAAGCGGATCTGGTTCAACCTGGCGCTGACCGTCGCGGTGATGGTGGCGCTCGTGCTGGGGCTCCTGCCGCTGCACTTCGTGTTCATGATCGGCACGGCGATCGCCCTGCTCGTGAACTTCCCGCAGCTCAAGCAGCAGACCGCGCAGATCGTCGCGCACGCCCCGAGCATCGTCGGTGTCGTGTCGATGGTGTTCGCCGCCGGGGTGCTGATCGGGGTGCTCGACGGCACCGGGATGGTCGCGGCGATGGCCGACTGGCTCGTCGCGGTGATCCCGGACTCGATGGGCCCGTACCTGGCGGGCATCACCGGTGTGCTGAGCATGCCGCTGACGTTCTTCATGAGCAACGACGCGTTCTACTTCGGGATCCTGCCGGTGTTGTCCGAGAGCGCTTCGGCGTACGGGATCACACCGGCCGAGATGGCGCGGGCCTCGGTCGTCGGGCAGCCGGTGCACATGCAGAGCCCGCTGGTCCCCGCGATCCTGCTGCTGGTGTCCCTGGCCAACGTGAACCTCGGTGACCACCACCGGAAGGTGCTGTGGCGGGCCGCCGTGGTCGCGATGGCGATGCTCGTGGTGGCGATCGTCGTGCGGGTCATCCCGTTCGGGTGAACCGACCGCCGGTGCCGACTCGGCGCGCGCCCGACCGGTGCGCGCCGGACCGGACGGTGCCGGCTCAGGCGGCGTCGAGCTCCCGCGTCAGCGCCGCGACGAAGTCGTCGATGTCCTGCTCCGAGGTGTCGTACGCGCACATCCACCGCACCTCGTTGCGGCTGGCGTCCCAGTCGTAGAACCGGAAGTGCTTCCGCAGCCGGTCGGCCACCCCGGCGGGCAGGGTCGCGAAGACGCCGTTCGCCTGGGTCTGCTGGCTGAAGCCGACACCCCGGATGCTGCCGTCGGCGATGCCGGCCTCCAGCGCACCGCGCAGTCGGGCGGCCATCGCGTTCGCGTGCCCGGCGGAGCGCAGGTACAGGTCGTCGCTGAGCAGGGCGATGAGCTGGGCGGAGACGAACCGCATCTTCGACGAGAGCTGCATGTTCATCTTGCGCAGGTAGTGCAACCCCTCGGACGCCGAGGGGTTCAGCACGACGATCGCCTCGCCGTAGAGCATGCCGTTCTTCGTCCCGCCGAAGCTCAGCACGTCGACACCGGCGTCGGTGGTGAAGTCGCGCAGGGGCACCCCGAGGGACGCCGCGGCGTTGGAGATGCGGGCGCCGTCCATGTGCAGCTTCATGCCGAGCGAGTGGACGTGGTCGGCGATCGTCCGGACCTCGTCCACCGTGTAGGCGGTGCCGAGCTCGGTGGTCTGGGTGATCGACACGACGAGCGGCTGGGCACGGTGCTCGTCGCCCCAGCCCCAGGCCTCGCGGTCGATGAGCTCGGGCGTCAGCTTGCCGTCGGGTGCCTCGACCGGCAGGAGCTTGATGCCGGCGACGCGCTCGGGCGCACCGGCTTCGTCGGTGTGGATGTGCGCGGTCGCGGTGCACACGACCGCTCCCCACCGCGGCAGCATCGACTGCAGCCCGACGACGTTCGCGCCGGTGCCGTTGAACACCGGGAACGCCTCTGCCTGCGACCCGAAGTGCTCGCGGATCACCTCGTTGAGACGTGCGGTGTAGACGTCCTCGCCGTAGGCGATCTGGTGGCCGTCGTTGGCCGCGGCGATGGCGGCGAGGATCTCGGGGTGGACGCCGGCGTAGTTGTCCGAGGCGAAGCCCCGCAGGTCCAGGTCGTGCAGTCGGAGGGTCACGCGTTCATCCTAGGTTCGAGGGATCAGGCGCCGTGAGCGGGATGCGGGCACCGTTGAGGTCGGCCGGTGGGGTGTCCCAGAGTCGGACGACCTCGGTGCCGAGCCGTTCCTCGAGGCCGGACAGCGCACCGACGACGAACACGGCGGCCGCGGCGGTCTCCGGTGCCTCCTTCCGGAACCCCTGCGCGACGGCCCGGACCCAGGCGTCGGACGCGGCCTTCGCCGCCGCGTAGTTCGCGGCGCCGGCGGTGGGGGAGTCGACCGCGGTGGACGACACGAACGCGAGCCGTCCGGCAGAGGACGCCACCAGGTCGTCGTGGAAGACCCGGGTCGTGTTCCGCAGGGTCCGGAAGGCGCGGTCGAAGAAGTCCCAGTCCGCGTCGGACTGGCCGACGATGCTGCCACCGCCGCGCCACCCGCCGACCAGGTGGACCAGTCCGTCGACGCGGCCGGCGTCCGCGTGGACGTCGTCGGCCAACGCGGTGACCGCACCGAGGTCCGACAGGTCGCACGTGCGCGTCGTGACGCCCGGGACGGACGCGCGCAGGGCCTCCAGGGCGTCGGGTCTGGTGCCGACCGCGACGACGGCCGCACCGGCGGCGGTGAGTGCGCGGGCGACGGCTGCGCCGCTGGCACTGGTCGCACCGGCGATCAGCACCAGGCGACCGGCCACCGAGCGGTCGGTCACGCGGCGGCCTCGCCGACGAGCTCCGCGTCGGTAGTGCCGGTGATGCCGGCCGTGGACGCGATGACGGTCGCCATCTTCTTGTCGAGGGCCTCGTAGAACATCGACAGCGGGAACTCGTCGTCGAGCACCGCGTCGGTGTAGCCGCGCGGCGGTCCGGCGAGCGTCTCGTCGGGTAGACCACGCGCCCACTTCGACGCCGGGTGCGGCGTGAGCGTGCGGGTCAGCATCTCGTACGCGGCGATCCAGTGCGCCGACTTCGGCCGGTCGATCGAGCGCCGGTAGAGCTCGTTGATCTCGTCACTCAGGGCGATGATCACGTCCGGCACCTCGCGCCAGTCGATCGTCAGCTGCGTGTCCGTCCAGTGCAGGACGCCGTGCTGGTGCATCCAGGCGAACAGCAGCTGGCCGCCGAGTCCGTCGTAGTTGCGGACGCGGCTGCCGGTGATCGCGAAGCGGAAGATGCGGTCGAAGACGACCGCGTACTGCACCAGGCGCGCGTGGTCGCGGATGGCGCGCTGCGCGTCCTGGAGGCCCGTGTCGGGTCCGGCGGACAGCTCGCGTTCCAGACGCACGGATTCGCGGAACGCGGTCAGGTCGCAGCGGAGCTCCTCGAGTGAGTAGAGGAAGAACGGCATCCGCTGCTTGATCATGAACGGGTCGAAGGGCAGGTCCCCACGCATGTGCGAGCGGTCGTGGATGATGTCCCACATCACGAAGACCCGCTCGGTCAGCTGCTGGTCGTCGAGCATCGCAGCGGCCTCGGCCGGCAGCTCGAGCTTGGTGACGTCGGCGGCGGCACGGACGACCCGGCGGTAGCGGGCGGCCTCGCGGTCCTGGAAGATCGCGCCCCACGTGAAGGCGGGGATCGAGCGCATCGCGACGGTCTCGGGGAACAGCACCGCCGAGTTCGTGTCGTAGCCCGGGGTGAAGTCGACGAAGCGCAGCGCGACGAACAACGCGTTGCCGTGGTCGCCGGCCTCGAGCTCGGCGATGAACTCCGGCCAGATGACCTCGACCAAGACCGCCTCGACGAAGCGCGAGGTGCTGCCGTTCTGGGTGACCATCGGGAACACGACCAGGTGGCCGAGTCCGTCGACGCGGTGCCGCTGCGGCTGGAACGCGGTGAGGGAATCGAGGAAGTCGGGGACCCCGAAGCCCTGCTCCTGCCATCGTGCGAAGTCGAGCTGCAGCACCTGCAGGAACGCGGCGTCGTGCGGGAAGTGCGGCGCCAGCTCGGCGACGGCCGGCACGATCACCGCGACGTGGTGGGCGGCAGCGGTGTGGTCGGACGGTTCGGGGACGGAGCCGTCCCGCGTCTGCAGGGCCTGCAGGGCGACGACTGCACGCTTGAGCCGGAGCCAGGCGGGGTGGGCGGCGACCTCGCGCACGGACAGGTGGTCCTCGACGACCTCGGGCTCTCCGACGATGGCGTCCTGCGAGATATTCTGGGCGAACTGGGACATGTCGAACCTCCCGTCATCGGGGTCGGCCGCGGATCTGCGGACGAGTGGTGCGCGTTACCGGATCGTCTCGAGCCTAGGGAAGTTCGGGGGACGCAAAGTTGCCCATCTGCGGTGGAATCGTGCGTCGTCGTGGTGCTCGCGCGGGGATCCGACTGCTGCGCGCACGGTTCGTGCGGCCATGGCGCGGTCCGGTGTCGCGACCTCTTTGCGTCCACTGTCCGACATACGCCGGAGGCGTCGGACGGACACGCACCCACGGGTCTCCGGATGCATGGGCGGTCGGAACTGTCGTCGTGCGGTCGGACTGCGCGAAGACCTGGTTGAGGACGAGCGCGGCGCCGATCGCTGCGACGCAGACCAGGAACGCAACCGGTGCTGCCCTGCTCTTCGGGTGCACCATGCCAGCAAAGCCCGAGGCACTCAGGCCAGCTGCTCCCGTTGCGACCGAGAGCGGCCATCCATTGACGACGAGCACGACACAAGCGACGCCGAGCAAGACCGCGCACGCTGCGAGCACCCTGCTGAGCACGCGGCGGAGACGAGCCGGCGTTGCTCGCTCCGGAACGGTCAACGGTAGATCGCCATACACGTTCGGCCACGTACTTCGCCGTTGTTCCGGAAGTCGACGCACATGCTCCCCGGACGCAACGTGTGCTTCTTGACGCTGGGGATGTTGAAGACGGCTTGTCCGCAGCCTGAACGCACCGACGTCGTCTCCTGCGCGTACTGCCGCCCGTTGACGTCCTTGAAGCGGTAGACGCCGCTCCAGTTGCAGAACATCCCCGGGATGACCGCAGCGAGGCCGTAGCACTCGACCGCGGTCGTCGACCCCGTGACCCGCAGCCCCGAACCTCGAACGGACATGTTGAGGAAGCATCCCGCTGGTACGACGATCGTCACGCCTCGGTAGCTCCAGCGGAAGGACGCAACTGGTGACGTCGCGAACCCTCCGTTGACCGTGTTGCCCCCGCCGGCCTGATTCGAGTCGTAGGCGTGCGAAAGGTCAGCGAGTTTCCGTGCCTGTTCGTGCACGTCCACGTCGGCGACTGACTCCGCGACGTTCGGTGCCGCCGTTGCTGGCGAGGCAAGAGCTGCCACGAAGAGCAAGCACGCTCCGAGCGCTACCGAAGATCGTCCAATGAAATTGCGGGACAACGTCATCTCCTCATGTCAGTCCCGGCCTGTGCCGAGGACCTCACGCTACTGATCTTCCAGCACGTAGAACAAGCAATTTGTATTTCGGCGGAACGAGGGCTGGGTCAGTAGAGTCGAGATGTGGAACATCAGCGGCGGACGGTTGGGCGCGTGGGGCAGAGCGGGGCCCGGGCGATCCCGTTCGCCAGCATGGCGCTCGGGGCCTCGATGCTGAGCGCTCCGAACGAGGCGTCGTGGAATCCGGGGGCGTTCCTGCTCGTCGGTGGCGCCGTCTGGGCCCTGCCGCTCTTACTGGGACGGCATCGGCCCAGAGGCACCGTGCGGGCCGGGATCTCCACGTCGGACTGGGTGGCGCTGTCGACCGGTCTCGGGGCAGGGCTGCTCGTCGGCCTCCTCTTCTTCGACGGCTCGGCTGCCTTCGCCGCGCTCTTCCCGATCCCGTTCGTGGCGATCCACGCCGCCGTGAGTCGCTCCGACGGAAGCTTGCGAGCCCGGTTGATCGTGCTCGCGGTGACGGCGGCGTTGGTCGTCGCGATCCTCGTCACGGGTGATGGTCTGCAGCGCGGCTTCGCCGACCTCGTCCAGGGGGCGGTGGTCGCCGGCGTCCTGTTGACGCTCACGCTGGTCCTCTGGAGCGCTGTGCGGAGACAGCGGGCCTGAAGCTGCTGCGGTGCACTCCAGCGCTGCGGGCTGCGTGATCGGTACGGTGGTCGCCATGGCCCGATTCACGCCCCCAGCCGCTGACGCGATGCGTGCCCGGCTCCTGCTCGCCGCGCGGGACGAGTTCGCCGCGGTCGGACTGGCCGCCGGCAGGGTCGAACGGATCGGTGCCGCAGCGTCGAGCAACAAGGCGCAGGTCTTCCACTACTTCGGCAGCAAGGAGGGGCTGTTCGACGCCCTCGTCGCGGACACTGTGACCGAGACGTTCGCCGACGCCCCGCTCGACACCGCCGACCTGGCCGCCTGGGCCGGCCGGGTGCACGACTCGTACGTCCGTCGCCCCTGGGCTCAGCGGCTCGCGACCTGGCACCGGCTGGAGCGTGCCGACGTCCCGCTCGAGTCCGTCGCGACGAGCTACGCCGACGCGGTGGCCGAGGTCGAGCACGCCCAGCGCGCCGGGGTCCTGCCGCGGGCGTTCCGTCCGGCGGTGCTCCTCGGGCTCGTCCTGCACACCGCGGCGTTCTGGAGCGCGACCACTCCGGAGTACGAGCCGCTGGTGCAGGCCGTGACGCCGCCGCGGCGTCGCCAGGTCGTGGCCGACGCGGTCACGGCCCTGCTCGGCGGGAAGTCCTGACCGAGCGATCCGCGGGCGCCAGCGTGAGCGCGCTCGGACTGCGCGTGCGGGGCGGAGCCGCACCGGGCCTCCTGGCCGTCCCTCAGTCGGCTGCGCCGGCGGCGACCCGCAGCGTCCGCTCCGCGTCGTCGAGGTAGTCGGCGAGCAGCGCCGAGGCGGCGTCCTGGTCGCCACCGCGCAACGCGGACACGATCGCGTCGTTGCGTTCGACGAAGTCGGCGTGGAACGAGGCCGGGTCCGCGGTGGTCAGGAAGGCGAGCCGCATCTCGGCGAGCAAACCGTCCATCAGGGCGTGGATCCGCTCGCTCGGCACCGCGCGCACGAGCTCGGCGTGGAAGCGGATGTCGGCCGTGCCGACCGCACCCCAGTCGCCCGCGGACGCTGCTGCCCGGGCGTCGGCGACCGCTGCGGCGGCCTCGGCGAGTGCCGGTGCGTCGGGGGTGCAAGCGCGCACGGCTGCCTCCTCGAGCACCCGCCGAGCCGCGTAGAGATCGGTGACGTCGGCGGCGGAGAGCCGGCGGACGAACACCCCGCGGTTGAACACGTGCTCGACCAGACGGTCGCGGGCGAGCAGCCGGAAGGCCTCGCGCAGGGTGTTCCGCGAGACCCCGAGCTGGTCGCTCAACCGCTCCTCGGACAGCTGCGCCCCGGGGGAGAACCCACCCGACGCGATCATGGTGCGCAACCGCGTGGCCGTGGAGTCAGCGCCGCCGACGGTTCGGGTCATGGCACCGATCCTGGCACGGGTGGCGTTTGTGAAGGGCGTGTTACAGAGCAGAACCGGCTCTTGCGATTGTTGAACAATGCGGTCCAGACTGTCCCGCATGTTCGTCCTCATCGGCGTCGCCGTCGTCATCGTCGGCTTCGCATTGCGCATCAATGCGCTCCTCGTCGTCACGGTCGCGGGCATCGTGACCGCGGCCATCGGCGGGATCGGTCCCGTCGGCATCCTCGACGCGTTCGGCAACGGGTTCGCCTCGAGCCGGTCCGTCACGACCTTCGCGCTCGTCCTGCCCGTCATCGGTCTGATCGAGCGCTACGGCCTGCAGGACCAGGCGAAGCGCCTGATCGCGAAGCTCGACAAGCTCACGACCGGTCGTCTGCTCGCCGGGTACCTGGTGATCCGGCAGGTCACCGCGGCGGTCGGCCTGACGAGCATCGGTGGCCCGGCGCAGACCGTGCGCCCGCTGGTCTACCCGATGGCCGAGGGTGCGGCGACCAAGAAGTACGGGCGGATCGACGACCGCATGCGCGAGAAGATCAAGGGCTACTCGGCGTCGTCCGACACCGTCGGCGTGTTCTTCGGCGAGGACGTCTTCGTCGCCGTCGGCTCGATCCTGCTCATCACGACGTTCGTCGACTCGACCTACGGGCTGTCGCTCGAACCGATCGACCTGGCCCTGTGGGCGATCCCGACGGGCATCGCGGCACTCATCGTGCACGGCGGACGCCTGCTGCTGTTCGACCGCCGACTCGACAAGATGGCGGCGGACGCCCGTGCCGACGCCCCGACCCTGGGGGCAGCAGCGTGATCACCAGCGAGTGGCTCTACTGGCTCATCGGCGCGTTCTTCATCGCCGTCGCCGTCCTGATCGTCACCGACAGCGCGCACGCGAAGCGCCTGGGCAACGCGGCGTTCTGGGGCATCCTCGGGCTGTCGTTCTTCTACGGCACCTTCGTCGCCGCCGGCACCGTGCCGGCCTGGACGCTCGGGATCGCCGTCCTCGTGATGGTCGCGCTCGCGGGGCTCGGCTTCACCGGCACGACGAGCCGCACCCGGGTCGCGAGCATCCCCGGCGCGGGCACGGGTGCCGAGACCGGCCCCGCCGAACCCACCGGCGTGACGCAGAAGATCACGGACGCCGGCAGCGGCAGCACGAGTGTGCTCGCCACCACCAGCCCGGACGAGCGCGCCGCGTTCGCGACGAAGTACGGCAACCGGCTCTTCATCCCGGCCCTCGTGGTGCCGGTGGTCGCCGTGCTGGTCGCGACGCTCGGGCCGCTCGTCTCGTTCGGTGGCGAACCGCTCCTCGCCGAGGGCAGTGCGACCCTGACCGGCCTGGGCATCGGTTCGGTGCTCGCCGTGGTCGTGGCGGTGTTCGTCCTGCGCCCGCCGAGGATCGCCACCCCGATCCGCGAGGGCGGTCGCCTGCTGCAGGCGATCGGCTGGGCGGCGCTGCTGCCGCAGATGCTCTCGACGCTCGGCATCGTCTTCACCCAGGCGGGCGTCGGTGACGCCGTCGGCACGATCATCAAGTCGGTCCTGCCCGACGGCTCGCTGCTCGCCGCCGTGGTCATCTACTGCCTCGGCATGGCCCTGTTCACGATCATCATGGGCAACGCGTTCGCCGCGTTCCCGATCATGACGGCCGCGATCGGCTGGCCCGTCCTGGTGCAGGGCTTCGACGGCAACCCCGCCGCGATCTTCGCGATCGGCATGCTCGCCGGCTTCTGCGGAACGCTCGTCACCCCGATGGCCGCGAACTTCAACCTGGTGCCGGCCGCCCTGCTCGAGATGCGGGACAAGTACGGCCCGATCAAGGCGCAGATCCCGACCGCCGCCATCCTGCTCGTCGTCAACATGGGAGTCATGTACCTTGTCGCATTCTGATGCCGCCCCGATCGACCTGACCCGGGCCGCCTGGGCCGACCGCTTCGCGGCCGTCGCCGCGGACAACACGACCCGCGAGTACCCCTACGCCGCGCACCACGCGACGTCCGGACCGGACGACCGGGCCCTGCCCGTCGAGCTCCACCCCGCCTTCGCCACGTCGTACGACTGGCACTCGTCCGTGCACATGCACTGGCTCGCGGCACGCCTGGTCGCGCACGGCCTGCCCACCGACCTGGAGGCCCGGCTCACCTCGATCCTGCAGGCGCACCTCACGACGGATCACCTCGCGACCGAGGCCGCCTACCTGCGTGAGACACCGCACTACGAGCGCCCCTACGGCTGGGCCTGGCTCGCCCGGCTCGCCGCAGAGGTCTCGGCATCCGAGGCGCCCGCCGTCCGGGCACTGGCACCGGGGTTCGCACCCGTCGTCGACGTCCTCGAAGACCTGGTCGTCCGGTGGATCGACGGCGCCGTGCACCCCGTTCGGCACGGCGTGCACTCGAACTCGGCGTTCGGACTGCTGCTCGTGCTCGAGGCAGCCCGGTCGCTCGACCGTCCGGCCCTGGCGGCAGCGGTGGAGGGGGCTGCGAAGGACTGGTTCGGCGCGGACGCAGGGTGGCCGTTCGCCTGGGAGCGGAGCGGACACGACTTCCTGTCCGCGGGCCTCGCCGAAGCCGACCTGATGCGGGCGGTGCTGCCCGCCCCTGAGTTCGCCACGTGGGCGCGCGGCTTCTTCGCCGCGGTGCAGCCGGGTGACGCGATCCTGCGGTCGACGGTGGTGCGCGACGAGAACGACCCGCAGCAGGTGCACCTGTTCGGGCTCGACCTGTCGCGGGCAGGCTCGGCCCGGCGCATCGCGGACGCACTCCGCGCCGGCGGCCCGGACGACTCCGGCACCGGCATCGCCGACCTGCTCGACGATGCGGCCGACCGGCTGCTGGCCTCGGGGCTCGCCGCGAGCGTGGGCGAGGAGTACTACTCCACCCACTGGCTGGCGAGCTTCGCCTGGGACGCCATGGAGGCCCGGGAGCACGCCGCCCGCTGATCGTTCGACGGGAGCGCTGATCGTCTGCGGACACGTCGAGGATCCGGAGGTACCTTCGGGGCCATGAGCGATCCGAAGGACGACGAGACCCTCGACGACTTCCGCGAGGCGCAGGAGACCGACTACGAGCCGGAGCCGACCGTGCTCGACCCCGACGACCTGCCGGTGGTCGACGACGCGGACGACGAACTGCTCCCCGACGACGACCGGCCGGTGCCGCTCGACACCGACGACGACACGATCTGAGCGATCGCGCCGTCGTCGTGCCGCGGCACCGGTGTCGGCGCTGACGCCGGCGTCAGCTTCGGCGTCGGCGTGCGCTCAGTCGAGCGGGAGGGTCCGCGCGAAGGTGCGGGTGACCGGAGTCGCGGCGAGGAACGGTGCCATCGCCGGAGCACCCTCCGGCGTCGCGCGCCAGGCCACGTAGGTGTCGTGGTCCTCGGCGGTCGTCCACGACTCGACGACGACCATGCGTGCCGGGTCCTCGTCGTCGACCAGGACCTCGAGCGACTCCAGGCCGTGGAACGACGCGGTCTGTTCGAGCGTCTCGCGGATCGCACCCTGGAGTGCGTCTTCGGGGGCGTCGCTCTGGAACTGGACCTCGAGCAGGACGGTCATCGACATGGGGAACCTTTCGTCAGCGGTGTCCAAGCCAACCCCTGACCCCCTGCGCTTGTTCCGGGTCGGTCAGTCGAGGATGCGGAACCGGAGCGGATCGCCCGGACGGAGCTGCGCAGCGAGGTCGATCGACGACGGTGTCAGGACGGCGACGACCGGGTAGCCGCCGGTGACCGGGTGGTCGGCGAGGAACAGCACGGGGAAGCCCTCGGGTGGCACCTGCAGTGACCCGGTCTCGACGCCCTCGCTCGGCAGCTCGCGTGCCACGGAGCGGGCGAGCGGTGTCTCGGCCGTGGTGCGGACCCCCACACGGTCGCTGTCCGCACTGACGGAGAAGTCCTGACCCGTCAGGGTCGCACGCCACTCCGGGGTGAACCAGTCGTCGCGCGGTCCGGGCACCACGTCAAGCACGACCGGCTCGTCGGGCCACCGCGGCTCGGACTGCGGCACCGCGTCGACGATCGGCCACGACACCCGGGCGTCACCGACGGGCAGGACGTCACCGGCCGACAGCGGCGGCGGTCCGAGGCGCGCGAGGGAGTCCCACGAGCGACTGCCGAGCACCGGGTCGACCGCGAAGCCCCCGAGGACCGCGACGTAGGCGCGCAGGCCCACGGTCGCGGTGCCGATCCGGAGCGTGTCGCCCGGGGCCAGCAGCAGCACCTCGTGCGAGGCGGCACCGCGGACCGATCCGTCTGCCCGCTCGACCTCGACGGGGCAGGCCGCGCCGGTGGTGGCCGCGACCACGTACGCGTCGGCGCGGAGCGTGACGGAGCCGAGCAGGGCCTCCAGGACGGCCGCGTCGGGACGGTTGCCGACCAGCCGGTTGGCGAGTGCCGCGGAGCCACGGTCGGCGGCTCCGGCCGCGCCGAGGCCCATGTCGCTGAAGCCCGGGCGCCCGAGGTCCTGCGTGGTCGCGCCGTAGCCGACCTGCACGACGGTCAGCGCGGTCATGCCGCACCCGCCACGACGAAGCGGACGAGTGTGCCGGCGGGCGCGAGCGCCGGAGGCGTGCGCTCGAGGGACCACATCGGGACCTCGGTGCGGCCGATGAGCTGCCAGCCGCCGGGCGATGTCCGCGGGTAGACGGCGCTGAACTCGCCGGCCAACGCCACGGCCCCGCTCGGGACGGCCGTGCGGGCGGTGCTGCGGCGGGGCAGGTCGAGCGGTCGATCGCTGCCGGTGAGGTAGCTGAAGCCGGGGGCGAAGCCGCAGAACGCGCTCGTCCAGAGCTGCCCGGTGTGCCACGCCACGAGCTCGTCCCGCCGCATGCCGGTCAGCTCGGTGACGGTGTCGAGGTCCTCGCCGTCGTAGGTGACGGGGATGACGAGCGGCTCGGAGTCGTGCGCTTCGAGCGCAGCACTGACCGGGACGACCTGCGTGAGTTCCGTGCGGAGCCGCCCGGCGTCCGTCGCGGTCGGGTCGAACCGGAGCAGCAGTGTCCGGGCACCGGAGACGACCTCGGTCAGCCCCGGCAGGGTGGCCTGTGCGAGTCCGGCGCGGAAGGCGACGACGTCGGCGAGGGACCCGAACGTGGCGAGGAGTGCGGTGCCGCCAGCGGAGCGGACCTCCGGGCCAGTCACGGCGCGAAGGGCGCGATCGTCACGCCGTGCTCGGTCAGCAGTGTTCGGATGGCGCGAGCCATCGCCACCGCGTCGGGGGAGTCGCCGTGCACGCAGACCGAGTCGGCACGCACGGCGATCTCGGACCCGTCGACGGCGGTCGCGACACCGTCGGTGACCATGCGGAGCACCCGGGCCGCGACCTCGTCCGGGTCGTGCAGCACCGACCCTGGCTGCTTCCGCGACACCAGCGAGCCGTCGGGTTCGTAGGCGCGGTCGGCGAAGGACTCGCTCACCGCGCGGAGCCCGTGCCGCTCGGCTGCCAGCAGCAGTTCCGACCCGGGCAGCGCCAGCACGGCGAGGGACGGGTCGACCTCGGTCACGGCGCGGACGGCGGCCTCGGCCTGCACCGGGTCGGCGCAGGCCGTGTTGTACAGGGCGCCGTGCGGCTTGACGTAGGTGACGGCCGTGCCCGCGACGTGCGCGGTGGCGGCCATCGCGCCGAGCTGGTGCACGACGTCGGCGTACAGCTCGTCGGGGGTGACGTGCACGGGTCGGCGGCCGAAGCCGATCAGGTCGCGGTAGGCCACGTGCGCGCCGATCGCCACACCACGCTCGGCGGCGGCGCGGGCGGTGGCGAGCATGATCGTCGGGTCGCCGGCGTGGAACCCGCAGGCGACGTTGGCGCTCGAGACGACGTCGAGCATCGCGGCGTCGTCGCCCATGGCCCAGGCGCCGAAGCCCTCGCCCAGGTCGCTGTTCAGGTCGATCGTCGTTACGGGTGCTCCCTGTCGTCGCGGGTTGTTGAACAATCTACCGATCACCCCGGTCCCTGTCATCCGCTTCCCCCGGTCGGACGGCGGTTTCCGAGGTGCGCCACGTACTGTCCGAGTCCTCAGTACCACCGGCGGCAGTGCCGCCGGATCGATCTCTGCACTGGAGCAGCTCATGACCGACAGTGACAACACGCACGACGCCCCGAAGAACGACTCGGAGGGCACCGAGAAGCCGGGCGGCCTCGGCGACGACAACACCATCCCGAACAACCCCGACGGCCTGGCCGCGGGGCACACGGGCGACGACTCGCACTTCAACCCGGAAGAGGACGGCGAGCACTAGCGGCTCCTTTCCGGCCTGCGGGTCGATGCAGAACGACACCGTCGTTGTCCCCCGACAACGGCGGTGTCGTTCTGCGTCGGCACGCGTCCGCACGCATCCGTCCGCCCCCGCACGCATCCGTCCGCCCCGACGAAACAAAGAGCGCAAAACCTTCCGACACGAGGTTTCCGGTGCTACAGTCCCGATCACCTAGCAGCACTAGGGATTCAGCGGGCACCGAAGCCCCCTGTGACTCAAGGAGGAGTCATGTCGACACCGACGTCGAAGGAAGAACCCACGCGGGGCATCGCCGGGACCGCGTCCCCAGCGGTCACCGCAGCCGCCGGCGCCACCGCCACCGACGCCGCGGCGTCCCGAGCGTTCTCGGTCGAGGGCATCACGCAGTCCGTCAGCACCGTCCGGGTGGGCCGCGGCTACCTCTGGGGCCTCAGCTTCGCCCAGTTCGGCCTGTTCGTCGCCCTGCTCACGCCGGTCTTCGTGAGCATGTCGATCAAGGCGACGGAGTTGAACCCGACGAGCCCCGAGACCGTCGTCGGTTCGGTCCTGCCGTTCGGAGCGCTCGGCGCCCTGTTCGCCAACCCCCTGTTCGGCGCGCTCTCCGACCGCACCCGCACGCGGTGGGGCCGTCGCCGCCCCTGGATGGTCGGCGGTGTCGTCGTCTTCGTCGGTTCCCTCGCCTGGCTCGCGTTCTCGCCCGACGTGCTGCAGCTCACCCTGGCCTGGGTGCTGGCGCAGGTCTCCGCCAACGCCGTCCTGTCCACGCTGACGGCGAGCTTCGCCGACAACGTGCCGGAGTTCCAGCGCGGCAAGGCCTCGAGCGTCATCGCCCTGGCGCAGAACATCGCGATCCTGGCCGGGCTCTACCTGGCCGTGTACCTGGTCGGGAACCTGCCGGTCCTGTTCATCGCACCGGGCGTCCTGGCGATCGTCGCGGTCCTCGTGTACTCGTTCGTCGCCCGTGACGACCTGCCGACGACGCCGGTCAAGCCCTTCAGCTGGATCAACCTGATCAGCTCGTTCTGGACGAACCCGATCAAGCACCGCGACTTCGGGCTCGCCTGGTGGGGCCGATTCCTCATCACCTTCGGCACGTTCATGTTCACGACGTACCGACTCCTCTACATGCAGGACCGCATCGGGCTCCCGCAGGGCGAAGCGGTCGGGGTCGTCGCGTTCGGCGTGCTCCTGTACACGATCGCCCTGCTCGTCAGTGCGGCCGTCTCCGGCTGGGTGTCCGACCGGATCCAGCGTCGCAAGGTCTTCGTCTGGGGTTCGACGGCCATGACCGCCGTCGGCCTGGTGATCCTGGCCCACGTCGACAGCGTCGGCGGGTTCTACTTCGCCGAGATCGTCCTCGGTTTCGCCTTCGGCATCTACGCCGCCATCGACACCGCCCTGGTCGTCGACGTGCTGCCCGACCCGGAGCGCCCCGGCAAGGACCTCGGCGTCATCAACATCGCGAACGCCCTGCCGCAGTCACTCGCCCCCGCCGTCGGTCTGTTCCTGCTCGGCATCGGTGGCGGCCAGAACTACACGCTCATGCTCTGGGGTGCCGGCGTCGCCGTCATCCTCGGCGCCCTGGCGATCCTGCCCATCAAGTCGGTCCGCTGACCGACGCGACCGCCTGGAGGCGCGACCCGCGTCCGCGACGCACGCCGCGCCTCCAGGCGGTCACCTGCACCGCACGTGGCCGCTTCAGCGGGCGCCGTGCTGTCGCAGTGCGACGACGACCTCGTCGAGGAAGTCGTCGACCTGCCCCTGGTCGTACCCCTCGCGGAACTTCGTCGGCTGGAACCGGACCGCTGCGACCTGCTCCGGTGTGAGCGGGTCGACCGGGCGTCGCTGCTCGTACCCGGCCAGGGTGGTCTGGATCCGGTCGAGGAACGCGTCGACCTCGCTCTGGTCGTACCCCTCGCGGAACTTCGTCGGCCGGAACCGCTTGTCCGCCACCTCTCGTGCGAGCATGTCCTCCCCCTTCTGCTGGCGCCTCTCGTGGCCCTGCCATGGTGTCACGGGCGGGTTGCCGGGGGTCAGAGCTGCGGTGAGCGCCTGCCGAACAGGGCGTCGAGCAACCGCGAGAACCGCGACTCCGGCTCGTGGGGCGTCTCGATCGAGCGGGTCGGTGAGCGGAACGCCAGGTCGTGCAGCATGTTCCGCTTCGACCCGTCCCAGTTCGCGAACAGGTAGGTCCCGCCGATGAAGGACATGCTCCGGACCGGCGTGCGCTTCCACGAGTCGGCAGCAACGTAGTACCCCGCGTGGCCGGCGCGGATGTGCTGGATCACGGTGTCCACGTCGATGACACCGGTCGGTGTCACGACGGCGGTGATGCCCGTGCGGTCGCGGGCGACGTACTCGATGAGGTGTTCGGTCACGATGGAACTCTTCGTCACGGTGGTGAGACGCCACGGCAGGGAGCGTGGCGAAGGGGATTCGGAACCGCCGTTGCTTCCGTTTCCAGAGTACGTCCGCCGCGGGCGTGCCGTCCCCGGATGTCCGCCGTTCGCAGGTGGATGAGCGTTCAGCGGATGGGGGTCCGGCCGGCCCAGTCCACGATGCGTTCGATCGTGTCGTCGAAGTCCCGCGTGCCGGGTCGGTTGAGGAACGCGTGACGGCTGTCCGGCAGGACGTGTCGTTCGATCTCGACGTCCGCGGCCGCGAGCTCGTCCGCGAAGCGCTCGCCCGAGGCGCGCATCACGTCCCGCTCGGCGTCGATGAGCAGGGTGCGGGGGAACCCGTCGAGGTCGGCGGACGCCGGGTAGACAGCAGTGGGGTGGCCGCCCGCGTAGGCCCGGTTGCTCAGGTCGAGCAGCAGCGGCGCGTGCGTGAGCCGCCGGTGGCCTCGGACGAGTCGCCGGACCGCCGGGTCACGCGGGAGTCGGGCGTGGAAGAACCCGTAGGTCAGCACGAGGCCGACCAGCGGCGGGGCGGTCGCGACCGCGGAGGCCGCCAGGCACGCACCGGCGCTCGCCCCACCGAGCAGCAGGCCGGCGGACGGTGCCTCGTCGTGCAGATGGCGGAGCACGGCGACGATCTCGTCCCGCGCGTGCGGTGCCCGTCGTCGCCCTCGCGCTCCACCCCGGCCGAGCCAGGGCAGCCCGGGCAGCGGTCCGAGGCGGTAGTCGACGGTCACGACCGACAGCCCGCGCTCGGCGAGTGCCCGTGCGACGGCGTCGGACTCCGGCAGGTCGAGGTCGCCCCGGAAGAACCCACCGCCGTGCACCCAGACCAGGGTCGGGGGTCCCACGCTGGCGCTCTGGTTCAACGGTCGGTACCGCCGGACGGGGACCGGTCCGTGTGGGCCGTCGATCCGGTCATCGGCGACCTCGATCGTGTCCTGCTGCTTCCCCCGCATGGGAGCAGTGTCGCAGGCCGCAGGCCGCGGGCGGGAGCCGGGCTCGCGGCGCTCGAACAGGCATGCTTTCGGAGCGGCGGGCGGGACACGGCCCGGTAACGATGCGGGCGACCGCTCGGCCGCGCAGGCAGCGTGGAGGCATGCGCCTGACGAGAGCCGCCCTGATCCTGACCACCGCGACCCTGGCCGCGCTGCTGACGGGGTGTTCCAGCGCGGACGGAGCGGACGGCGGTGCGGCGACCCCGACCGTGACCGAGACCGTCACTGCCCCGCCCTCCGACCCCGCGAGCACGCCGACGCCGACCCCGACGCCCACCCCCACCCCGACGTGTGGCCCGTCGAGCGGTGCCGCGGCTGCGGCCGATGGCATCGCGGCCCTGCCGCTGCCCGCCGGACTCGAGGATGCGAAGTGGGACGCCGCGAACGCCGACTACTCCGGCTACGACGCCTGCGCGCCGCTGTCCTGGTCCGTGGTCGCACCCGAGTACGGCACGGCAGGATCCCCGTACGCGATCCTGCTGTTCCACGAAGGCCGGTACCTCGGCACGGCCACTGCCCAGCAGTACGCCTTCGAGCCGACCGTCGAACGACAGAGCGACTCGGCCGTCACGGTGACCTACCGGTTCGCCAAGGCCGGCGAGCCGAACGCAGCGCCCTCCGGCCGCACCACGGCCACCTTCACCTGGAACGACGAGACCGGCCGCGTCGAGATGACGGGGGACACCCCGCCCGCTCAGTGACGGTCGGTTGGCGCCGAGGCCGGGCCGAGCTCCCGCTGCAGTGTGCGGAGGACACGAACGAGGGTGTCGAGCTTGTCCGGTCCGGCCTCGAACCCACGTCCGAGGGCAGACCGGGGCTGCACGACCACGTCGTCACCGTCGGTCGTGGTGATCCAGACGCCGAAGTCGGCACGCTGACCGCGGGACTCCCTCGTCGCGATGGAGAACCGTCGGATGCGCGCCCACGGCAGGTCGAACACCGGCGCGTCCCGTGACGGTGCCCACGCGTGCAGGCCGAACTCGTCGACGGTCCAGACCTCGGGGCGGGGCTTCGGGAAGTCGTCGGAGGTGCGCAGGCCGGACGTCAGCACGGGCAGGTGGAACCGGGGTGCCCGGCCCGCTCCGATGCGCGCGAGCGTTCGGCGGTCGCCTCGCCCGGCGGACAGCGTCGACACGGCCAGCAGCACTCCGATCCCCGTGACCACGATCGGCCACAGCACGAACGACCCCTGTGTCCGGGCGCTGTCGATGCCGCGCAGGAAGTCCGGGAACGCGAACTCGGCGACGAGCGCGGCGAGCCCCACCGCCGTGGTGACGACCGCCGCGAGCAGCACCGGCCCCCGCTTCGGCATGTCCCCGTCGCGCAGCCGTTGCACCCAGGGCTCGTCCGCCGGGGTCATCGCTCGGTCCGTGTCCGACCAGGACGCCCGGCGTCCTGCTGGGACCCGAGTTCCCGGCGCAGCGACCGGAGCACCTGCATCACGATGTGGATCTTCGTCGCGCTGGCACCGAAGGGCCGTCCGATCGCTGGCCGCGGCTGCAGGGTGAAGCGCCCGACGTCCTCGGTGATGATCCAGATGCCGGTGTCCACCCGCTGCCCGCGGACCTCTGCCGAGGCGAGTTCGAGCGAGTGGACCGCACTCCACGCCAGGTCGAACACCGGAGTCTCCCGCTCCGGCGACCACGCGTGCAGCCCAGCGGCGTCGACCGTCCACATCTCGGGTTTCGGCTCGGGGAAGTCGTCGAGGGTGTACTCGCCCCTCCGCACGACCGGCAGGTGGAAGCGCGGCGCCGTACCGTGCCGACGGATGCTCGCGAGGATCCGTCGGTCACTCCGGCCGCGCATCCGCGAGAGGACGGCTGCGACGGGGCCGAGCACGAGCAGGACCACCGAGAACAGCGGCACGGCGAACGGACGGCGTGCATCCGAGTGCAGGAAGGCATCGAGGTGCGTGATCGAGAACACGACCCCGACGCCACCGGCCACGGTCACGATCGCCAAGCCGAGCAAGAACGGCCACCGCTTCGGCATCTCCCCGTCGCGCAGCCGCTGCACCCACCGTTCCCCCGAGTACTCCACCGTGCCATCCTGCCCGTCGCGGCCACCGATCGTCCGCGGGCGCGACATGCTGTTCCCATGCAGTCCGTCCGTGCCGCCGCACCCGGTGTCGCCCTCGCCGTGGCGATCGGCATCGTCGCCACCCTCGTCGGCCGGGTCGTCCCGGTGGTCGGCGGTCCCGTCCCCGCCGTCCTGATCGGTGCCGTCGTGGGGTGGCTCGTCCGACGCCGCACCGGTGGCACACTCGCCGCGCTGGCTCCAGGGGTGAAGTTCTCGTCCAGCCGGGTCCTGCAGTTCGCCGTGGTCCTGCTCGGCGCGCAGCTGTCCATCGGCGAGGTCCTGCGCATCGGCGGTGAGACCCTGCCGGTGATGCTCGCGACGCTCGTCGTCTGCCTGGTGGCCGCGTGGGGGATCGGCCGGCTGCTCCGGGTCTCGGGCGCACTCCGCACCCTGATCGGCGTCGGGACCGGCATCTGCGGCGCCTCGGCGATCGCCGCCGTGACACCCGTCATCGGTGCGGTCAGTGCGGACGTCGCCTACGCGATGTCGACGATCTTCCTCTGCAACATCGCGGCCGTCTTCGCCTTCCCGCTGCTCGGGCACGCCCTGGGCCTCAGCCAGCACGCCTTCGGCGTCTTCGCGGGCACCGCCGTGAACGACACGTCGTCCGTCGTCGCCACCGCGACGGTCTACGGCCGCCAGGCGACCGACACCGCGGTCGTCGTGAAGCTGGTGCGCACCCTGATGATCATCCCGATCGTCATCGGGCTGGCCGGACTGGAGGCCCGCCGCGCCTCCCGCGAGCAGCTCACCCCCGCCTCGGGGCCGGGTCGCGGGTTCCGTGTGTTCCGGTTGGTGCCGTGGTTCCTGATCGGGTTCCTCGTGGTGGTGCTGCTCCGGACGGTCGGCGTCCTGCCCGCGTCCGTGGCGCCGGGGTTCGCGACGGCCGCCTCGTTCCTCATCACGGTGGCGCTCGCCGCGATCGGCTGCTCGACGGACTTCGCCGCGCTCCGCCGAGCCGGGTTCCGGCCGATGCTGCTCGGCATCGCGCTCTGGGTCCTGGTGGCGGGGACGAGCCTGGGCATGCAGGCGGCCTTCGGGCTGCTGTAGGGGTTGCCGGCACCGGACCTATCGTTTATCGTTGCATCGAAATTCAATGGTATCGATGATCGACAGGGGAAGCAGCCATGACCACGCCCGTCTACGAACCGCCCCGCGGGCGGAACTCCTACCTGGCCTACGTCGTCTCGTGTGCGATCGGCATCGCGATCGTGGTGTGGCGGTACGTCGACCTGCTCGTCCACTCGATCGCCTCGGGCACGGTGGCGGTGCCGGTCCGGATCCGCGAGACCAGTGCCGTCCCGCAGCCTCCGGGCGGTGCGACGGTGACGTCCGACCAGCTCGTGCTCCGGGCGCCGATCGCCGACGTGCCGGGTGGTGCGATCGGGTACATCCGCGTCGGCGACGCGCTGGAGGTCCTGCTCGTCAGCGCCCTCATCGCCCTGGTCGCGGCGGTGGCCTGGAAGATCTCACGCGGCGGGCTCTTCGACCGCTCGACCACCCGGATCCTCGACTGGCTCGCCGGTGCGGTGCTGGCCGCCGGGTTCCTGCCGTCGTTCGTCCGCCGGATGGGGTGGAACTGGGCCGTGTCCGGGCTCGGATGGGACGGGTACCTGCCCACGCCGGTGGTCGACCACCAGTTCCTGCCCGTGTACCTCGGCCTGCTCGTCGTCGTCTGCTTCCGGTTCGCGCTCACCGCCTCGCAGCGGATGGTGCGGGACCAGGCCGGGCTGGTCTGATGCCCCCGGAACAGGAGGACGGCCACGCGGTCGTCTGCCACCTCGACGACCTGCTGGCCGAGCGGGGGATGACCCTGACCGAGCTCGCCGACCGCGTCGGCGTGACCGTCGTCAACCTCTCGGTGCTCAAGAACAACCGGGCCCGCGCGATCCGGTTCTCCACCCTCACCCGACTGTGCGAGGTGCTCGGCTGCCAGCCGGGCGACGTCTTCTCGGTGCGCACGGACTGACGATCACCGCCCGTGCCTCACGTGATCCGGGAGTCGATCACCGCCCGGTCGCCGCGGTACCGCGAGAACCCGTACTCGACGGGTGTCCCGTCGGCCAGGCACATCAGCCGTTCGATGTGGAAGATCGCCTGGCCGGGATCGATGTCGAGCAGGTCGGCCGTCCACTGGTCGGCGTTCACGGTGCTCAGGAGCAACCGTCGTGCCTCCGGCCGCGCACCGGCCTTCCTGACGAGCACGTCCGGCACGTACTCGGTGAGCGGTTCGGCGACCAGGTCGGGGAAGCGCTCGTGCGGGACCCAGCTCGTCCGGACCCGGCTCGGTTCGCCGTCGAACGAGATGAGGCTCTCGACGAAGAAGGCGCTGCTGCCGGTCATCTGCAGGTTGCGCCGGACCGTCTCCGGCGCGGTCACCTGCTGCACGCACAGGTGCACGATGCTGAGCCGGGGCGACTCGAACACGCTGCCGCCGGCCGTCTCGCCGTAGATCGTGACCTCGTCGGACGTCCGGGCCAGACTCACCGAGGCGACGGGCCGCACACCGAACGTGCCCGATCGCGGCGCACGGGTGAGCAGCCGTTGTTCCTTGAGCAACGCGAGGGCAGCCCGCAGGACGTTCCGCGTCGTGCCGTACAGGTCGAGCAACTCCCACTCGTACGGCAGCGGCCCGGTGAACCGCCCCGCGACGATGTCGGCCCGGATCAGGTCGGACACCTGGCGGGCCGCGTCGGATCGTCGGTTGAACCCGATCCAGTGACCCGGTGCCGACGGTGTCGTCCCGACCCCCATGTCGGTCCAGGCAGCGGACGGGGCGAACCCCTCCGGCACGGTCCCGGTCACGAGGTCACCCCCACCGTCGACAGGTCGCCGGTCCAACCGGCCCACCGCAGGAACTCCCGGGCCAGCCGCACCGGGTAGTCGGGCGCCTGGATGTCGAGCGAGACGAACACGCGTCGGTAGAACGTCGGCCCGCCGAGCAGGTCCACGGCGATGCCGAGGTCGACGTCCGGTCGCAGGTCGCCCGCGTCCATCGCCCGCTGCAGCATCGCGTTCACCCGCAGCCGCCGGTCCAGGTGCCACTCGGCGACGGCCTCGGCGACCCGCGGCTCGTGCGACGCGGTCTCCACGATGAGCGGGAGCGCCCGACCGACCGGCGTTGCGACGAGGGCGTGCACCCATCCCCGGGTGAGCCCCAGGACGCCCTCGGCGATCGGGGCGTCCTGCACCGTCGGGATGTGCTCCTCCATCAGCCGGATCACGGTCTCGGTGAGCAGGACCTCCTTGCTCGACCACCGCCGGTAGATCGTCGCCGCACCCACGCCGGCCGCGTCGGCGACGGCCCGGATCGTGAACGCGCGGGGGTCGCCCTCGGCCAGGATCTCGACGCACGCGGTGTACACGGACTCGCCGACGGCAGCGCTCCGCGGCCGGCCCCGGACCGGCGCCTCGATGCGCGTCGTGGTGCTCATGCCGCGTCCCAGTGCTCGAGGACCTGGTCCATGGGCCAGACCTCGCCGATCTTGGCGGCGATGTCGAACAGGTTGGCCTCGTGCACGCTCGGCAACCGGTCGCCGACGGCTTCGCGCACGACGATCGGCACGAACCCGTGCTGCATGGCGTCCGTGGCCGTCGCGCGGATGCACCCGCTCGTCGACAGCCCCGCGATGAAGAGCGTGTCGACGCCGCGGGCGACGAGGTCGGCGGCCAGCGACGTGCCGAAGAACGCGCTCGGGTACTGCTTGGGCACCAGGGTGTCGCCGTCGAGCGGTTCGAGCCCGTCGACGAACGCTCCGGTCGACGCGCCGGGCAGGTACGCGGCGAGTGCCGGCACCTTGCGGAAGAACACGCCGGCGTTGGACCCGTCGGCGGAGAGCGCCATCGTCGTGATCGCCACGTGCACCCCGGCGGCGCGGGCAGCGGCGGTGAGCTCCCGCATCCGCTCGACGGGTTCCTCGACGCCGGCGTAGAGCCCGCAGTCGGGGTCGACGTAGGCGCGGACCGGATCGACCACGACGAGCGCAGCGCGTCGTCCTGGGCGGAGCGTGCCGGTGAAGCCGGCTGCCGCGTAGTCCTGGTGGTCGTCGGTCATGGCGTCCTGCTTCCGTCGTGGGTGGTCGTTGCCAGGGTGGGGACGGTCACGTGGACGCCCCCGGCTCGGGGAGGGGACCCGACCTGTCGGGCCGGAGTGGCGCCTCCCGGTCGGGAGGCCCGAACGGACCGAACGCGACGATGAGCGCCCCCAGGGCCGCGCAGCCGGCGAACGTCAGCGCCGCGGCGCGGACGCCGTCGACGAACACCTGGACGTCGCCGGACGGCAGGCTGAGCAGGCTGCCGTCGTAGGCCGCAGCCGCCTGGGCCGCGGACAGGCCGCCCGTCGCGATCGCGAGGCCGAGCGCCGTCGAGAACAGGAAACCGGCGTTCTGCAGGGCCGAACGGATCGCGTTCGCGATGCCGCGGCGGTGCTCCGGGACGCGGGTCATCAGCGCCGACGTGCTCGGCGTCATGAACACGCCGGTGCCGACCCCGACCGCGCCGAGGCCGGTGGCGGTGACGGCGTAGGCGTCGCCGTCGGCGAGGGACACCGCGAGCACCGCGGCGCCGAGCGCGATGAGGAGCATGCCGATGGTCGACAGCGTCCGCGCGGCGACCCGGCGGGCGAGGAACCCGGCGCTCACCGCCGCGACCGTCGTGCCGATCGGCGTGGGCAGCACCCAGAGGGCGGCGTCGACGGCGTCCTTGCCGTCGACCGCCTGGAACGACAGGGAAGCCAGCAGGACCAGTGCGTAGCTGGACAGGGCGCACAGCCCGGCGGCGGAGAACAGGGTGATGGTGGTGCGGTCGCGGAAGATCGCCGGGTCGACCAGGGGGTGCGCGACCCGGCGTTGGGTCCACACGAACACACCGCCGAGCACGACCGCGCCGGCGGTCATCGCGACGACGGGGACGGCCGACCAACCGACCGAGCCGCCGGTCGAGACCGCACCGACGAGCAGTCCGACGGCGGCGACGGACAGGACCGACCCCGGCACGTCGAGGCGCTCGCCGGAACGGGGACGCGTGCTGTGCGGGATCAACCGGAGCGACCAGACGAGTCCGGCCAGTGAGATCGGCACGCCGGCGAGGAAGATCCAGCGCCAGCCGAACGACTCGGCGACCAGGCCCCCCACGACCGGACCGATGACCTGCCCCACCGCGGCGACGGTGGCGTTCAGACCGAGGCCGAGCGACAGGATCGACTCCGGGAAGACATCGGTGAGCAGCGCGGTCGTGTTGGTGACGATCGCCGCCGCGCCCACGCCCTGCACGAGTCGGGCGCCGAGCAGCACCGCCGCGTCCGGGGCGAAGCCGCACGCGAGTGAGGCGAGCAGGAAGACGAGGATCCCGGCGATGTAGAGGCGGCGGCGACCGACCAGGTCGGCGATGCGCCCGAAGACCAGGATGAGGGTGGTCGTGGTGAGCATGTAGCTGAGGAGCACCCAGCTGGACTGCACGGCGCTGGCGTCGAGGTCACGGCTGACGTCGGGGAGCGCGATGAGGAGTGCGCTCGAGGAGATGAAGACGAGGACGACGCTGAGGCTCGACGCGCAGAGCACCTGCCAGGCGCGTCGTCGGGCGGCGCCGTCGTCGACGGGGCGGCTACCGATCGCTCGGCCCTCGCACGGCGGACGACGACGGCACCGCGCGGTGGTGCGTCGTGATCCGCTGGAAGGCGGCCGCTGCGGACAGCACGAGGCGGTCGTCCCACGGCCGCGCGACGAGCTGCACGCCGACGGGCAGACCGTCCGGCGCGGTGCCCGCCGGCATCATCAGCGCGGGGAACCCCACGTAGTCGAACAGCCGGGTGTTCCGGGGGATGACGTCGTGCAGGTTGAAGCGCTCGCCGTCGACCGACATCGTCAGGTCGTCGAGCCGCGGGGCGGTGGCACCGATCCCGGGAGTGAGCACCACGTCGACGCCGGCCTCGTCCATCCGGGTGACCATCGCGGCTTGCACGAGCGGGCGACGGCGGAGTGCCCGGAGGTAGTCGGCAGCGGTCGGCAGGAACGACACGTCGAACCGGGCGCGGGTCCCGGCGTCGAACAGGTCGGCCGTGCCGGCGTTGGCCTCCTGGTTCGCGGCGAGCTCACCGTAGAACACCGTCCAGCACTCCGAGTCGATCGACTCCAGGTCGTCGAACTCGATCGGTACGAGGGTCGCACCGAGCTCGCGGAACCGCTCGACCGCCGCGGCGTGTGCCTCGAGCACCGCACGGTCGACGCGTTCGGTGAACCAGCCGAGCGGGACCCCGATCCGGAGCCCCTCGACCCGTTCCGGCGCGGCCTCGATGAGCGGGACGGTGGGGAACGTCGTCGGGTCCTGGCCGTCGGAGCCGGCGATGACCCGCAGGACGAGCGCGAGGTCCTCCGCGGAGCGTGCCATCGGTCCGACGTGGTCGAGGGTCCACGACAGGCTCGCGACCCCGGTGCGCGGCACGAGCCCGTACGTCGGCTTGATCCCGGTGGTCCCGCAGAGGGCGGACGGCACGCGGATCGACCCGCCGGTGTCCGACCCGAGCGCGAGCGGGACGATCCGGGCGGCGAGTGCGGAACCCGACCCCGTCGAGGAGCCACCCGTCCAGCGCTCGGGGTCCCAGGGGTTCCGCACGGCGCCGTACCGGGCGTTGTGCGGCCCGCCGCAGGCGAACTCGGTGGTGGCCGCCGTGAACACCGGGATCGCGCCGGCGGAGCGGAGCCGGGCCACGACGGTGGCGTCGGCCGGGGCCACACGGTCACCGGTCTGGAGCGAGCCGCTCGTGACGATCGTCCCCGCGACGTCGATGATGTCCTTCACGGCGAACGGGATCCCCTCGAGCGGCCGGGCGTCGTCGTCCGCCCAGCGGCGGGTGGACTCGGCGGCGGCTTCCTCGGCCCCGTGCACCAGGCGCAGGACGGCGTCGGACCAGACGTCGTCGCTCGTCCAGTGCGGGGCGAGTGCGGCCAGGACCTCGGACGGGGTCGTGGTGCCGGACCGGTACGCGGCGAGGAGTTCGACGACCGAGGCGGCGGCGGGGTCGGCGGCTGCCCGGGACGCCGCCAGGTCGTCGTCCGGACCGGCAGCGGTCGGCGCCGGGGCCCCGTCGACCGCTGCGTCGAGGAGCCGGCCGAACAGCTGCGCGCTGTGGGCCGGTTCCGCGGGCAGCGCCGACGGGGCGGCGGGCAACGGGTTCGCGCGGCTCGCGGCCAGCGCGCGGTCGAGCTGCGGTGCGATGGTGCCGCGGACCAGGGCGGCGACGTCCGTCACGCGGGGACCGCCGCCGCTGCGTGGGCGTCGGCGAGGTACCGGAACACCCCGGGCTGCCGGTCACGTCCGAGCGGGAAGTCCCGTCGCGCTGCCGCGACCTCGCCGATGTCGATGGTGGCCCGGATGATCGGCCCCGCCTGGTGGGCGGGGGCCGAGACGACCAGGTCACCCCGTGGTGAGACGACCGAGGACCGACCGAAGTAGCTGACGGTCTTGCCGTCGACGGTCTCTTCGCCGCCGCGGTTCGGGGCGAGGACCCACGTCTGGGTCTCGAGCGCGCGGACCTGCAGCTCCTGGGTGAACAGGGTCTCGCGGAAGCCCATCGAGGACACGAGCACGAGCATCACCTCGGCGCCGGCGGCCCGTGACGCGAGCCAGTACTCCGGGAAGCTCCGGTCGTAGCAGATGAGCATGCCGAATCGGGTGCCGAGCGCGTCGAACACGACCGGTCCGGACCCGGCGTCGAAGTAGTGCTTCTCGTCGACGTCGGAGATCGCGTTCGTCGGGATCGAGGTCTTGCGGTACGACGCCACACGGTCGCCGTGCACGTCGGTGCCCTGCACGAGCGTGCCGTCGGCGTCGATGAGCACCGCGCTGTTGTACTGCGCATCGCCCGCGTCCTCGTAGAGACCGAAGGCGACGGCGGTGCCCAGACGCTTCGCCGCACTCGCGAAGCGGGCGGTCGCCGGACCGGGGACGGGCTGTGCCCAGGACTTCCGGCTGTCGTTGACCACACCGCAGAAGTAGGGCGTGGTGCAGAGCTCGGGGAAGACGACGAGGTCGGCGCCGACGGCGGCTTCCTCGAACAGGGCGATGAGCTCGTCGAGGGCGACGTCGTGGTCGGCGGGGACCTCGCCGGCCTGGACGACCGCGACCTCGATGACCGGACGGCTCGCTGCGGCGCTCATGCGGTGACCGCGCTCGGAGCAGCGGAAGCGACGCCCTCGCGGGTGCGCATCAGCGGCTGGATGCGGGTGCCGAAGTCGTCCATCCCCTGCAGGAAGTCGTCGAACACCAGCATGATGCCCTTCGTGCCCTCGACCGCCGCGGCTTCGTCGAGCATCGCCGCGACGTGCTCGTAGGAGCCGACGAGCGTGCCCATGTTCATGTTCACGGCGCCCTCGGGCAGCGAGATCCGCTTGGCCGTGTTGCCCTCCTCGCCCTCGGCGTCGGTGAGCGCCTGGCCGGTCATCCAGGCGATCGCCTCGACGTCGACCCCGTCGCTGTACCGCTCCCACTTCGCCTGGGCGGCCTCGTCGGTCTCGTCGGCGATGACCATGAAGAGCACGTAGGAGCCGACGTCGCGGCCGGTCTTCTCGCGGGCCTCGAGCAGGGCCTGGTTCTGCTCGGCGTAGGCGGTCGGGGTGTTCACGCCGACGCCCATCGAGAAGTTGTAGTCCGAGTACTCCGCGGCGAACGCCATGCCCTGCGACGACTGGCCGGCCGAGACGATCGGGATGTGCGACGTCGGCCGCGGGAGCATCCGGCAGTCGTCCATCTGGAAGTACTCGCCGTGGAAGTCGCTCCGGCCGGTCTCCCACAGCTCCTTCATCACCTGCATGTACTCGGTCTGGTAGGCGTAGCGGCGCTTGAAGTGCACCTCGTCGCCCGGCCAGAGGCCCATCTGGTCGTACTCCGCCTTCTGCCACCCGGCGACCAGGTTCAGCCCGAAGCGGCCGTGCGAGATCGAGTCGACGGTCGCCGCCATGCGTGCCGCGATCGCCGGCGGGATGGTCAGGACGGCGGTCGTCGCGAACAGGCGGATCCGCTCGGTGCGGGCAGCGAGACCGGCCATCAGGGTGAAGGACTCGAGGTTCTCGTCCCAGAAGCCGCTCGGGCCGCCGAAGCCGCGCAGCTTGATCATCGAGAGGGCGAAGTCGAAGCCGTACGCCTCGGCCTTCTGCACGATCTCGAGGTTCAGGTCGAACGACGGCTTGTACTGGGGCGACGTGGTGGAGATGAGCCAGCCGTTGCTGCCGATCGGGATGAAGACTCCGATGTCCATGGGGGACTCGCTTTCTGTGGTGGGTGTCGAGGGAGGGACGAACGGGGGAGCGGGGTCAGGAACGCTTCGCGGCGGCCTTGGCGGCGGTCGCGACGGAGTGCCGCCGGATGGTCTGCGACACGGCGACGGCGACGATGAGGGCGCCGCCGTAGAACAGCTGCTGCACGAAGTTGTCGGCGCCGAGCATCTGCAGGCCGACGACTCCGGAGAACAGGAAGTACACGGCGATGAAGGTGCCGATCGCGTTGAAGCGCCCCGGGACGATCGCGGTCGCGCCGAGGTAGCAGGCGGCGAACGCGGGGAGCAGGAACGACTGTCCGCTCGACGGGTCGGCGCCGCCGAGGGTGCCGGCGTAGACGACCCCGGCGACCGCGGCGGTGAGCCCGGCGCCGACGAACGCGCCGACCCGCAGCCGTCGCACGTTCAGCCCGGAGAGTTCGGCGACGGTCCGGCCGGTCCCGACGAACAGGAGCCGCCGGCCGACCGGGGTGGCGCTCAGCACGACCAGGACGACGACGGTGGCGATCAGGCCGTAGACGAACGCGAGCGGCAGCCCGGCCAGGCCGCGCCACCCGACGGTGGCCTGCACGAGCGCCGGGTCGATGCCCGTCACCGACGACGACGCGCTCATCCACTGGATGATCCCGATCATGAACGTCGACGTGCCGAGGGTGACGATGAACGAGTCGATGCGGAACCCGACGGTGAGCAGGCCGTTGACCAGACCCACGACGACGCCGATGACCAGGCCGGCGGCGATCGCGGGCACGAGCGGGATGTCCATCTTCGCGTTGAGCACGGCGATGGTCATGGCGGAGAGCGACATCGTCGAGGCGCCGGAGAGGTCGAACTCGCCCGCGGTGAGCGGGAACAGGAACCCGAGCGCCAGGATGAGCAGCACCGACTGTGATCCGAGGATGTTCTGCAGGTTGCCGAGGGTCGGGTACGTGTCGGGCAGCGCGATGCTGAACGCGATGACGATGACGAGCCAGGCACCGAGCAGCGCGTACCGCTCGGTGTGCCCCCACGAGAAGCGCGGGCGGGTCGGACGGACGATCGAGGTCTCGAGGACCGGGTCGGCGGTGGTGGACATCAGGCGTTCTCCTTGACTGCGGAGGAGGCATCGGGGGAGGAGGGCACGGCGGGGGACGCCGGGGCGTCGTCGTCGACGAGGCTCGCCACGACGGCAGCCGCGATGACGTCGCGGTCGATGCGGTCGTCGGTCAGCACGTCGTGCACGCGGCCGTGGGCGAGGACGACGACGCGGTCGCACACCTGCGCGAGCTGGTCGTAGTCGGTGGAGGCGCAGACGATCGTGACGCCCTGCTCCGCACTCCGGCGGAGCATCGAGAAGATCGCGGCGCGGGCCCCGACGTCGATGCCCTGGGTCGGTTCCTGCAGCAGCACGAGCCTCGGGTCGTCCTGCATCCACTTGGCCAGGACGGCCTTCTGCTGGTTGCCGCCGGACAGTGTCCCGAACAGGGCGGCCGGGTCGGCGGGCCGGACGTCGTAGTCACGGACGAGTCCCGCGACGTGGGCGCGTTCCCGCGCGGGCGACAGGCCGAGCAGCCCGCGGAGCTTCCCGAGGACGGGGAGCGTGACGTTCTGCTCGACCGACAGGGTGAGCGCCCCGCCCTCGCGCTTGCGGTCCGCGGGGACGTACACGACGCCGCGGGCGATCGAGGAGCCGGGCGTCACCCGTGCCAGGTCGACCGGCGCGGGCGTCGCCCCGTCGCGCCGCACGGCGAGCGAGCCGGTCGCGGGCCGTGCGCCGTACAGGCCGGGCAGCACGTCCTCGACACCGGAACCGGCGAGCCCGGTGATGCCGACGACCTCGCCGTCCGCGACGTCGAAGGACAGACCGTCGACGACACCGACCCGGAGGTCCCGCACCGTCACGACGGCGTCGCCGGTGGTCGCCGGGCGCGGAGTCCTGGCGGCGGGACCGTCCAGTCCGCGTCCGACGATGAGGGAGACGAGCTCGTCCGCCGTCGTCGTGGCGGTGTCCCGGTGCGCCTGGACCCGGCCGGCCCGCAGGACGGTGACCCGGTCGGCGTGCTGGAGGACCTCGGACATGTCGTGCGACACCAGCAGTGCCGAGGTGCGGCCGTCCGCGACGAGGTCCTTCACGACGCGGAACAGCAGGTCGGCGTCCTCCTTCGGCAGGAAGACCGTCGGCTCGTCGAGCACGATGAGCGCCCGGTCGTCGCCCAGCTCGGCGACGGCCCGCAGGATCGCGACGAGGGCCTTCTGGGTGTCGGTGAGTTCGTCGATCCGTGCTCGTGGGTCGATGTCCACCCCGTACCGCGCGAACAGCTCGGCCGCGGCACGGTGCTCGGCGCCCCAGCGGACGAAGGGTCCGCGCCCGGCCACCACGGTCGCGAGCCGCAGGTTCTCGGTCACGCCGAGCGACGGCACGAGTGCGAGGTCCTGGTGGACGAAGCTGATCCCGACGCGACGGAAGTACCCGGGAGGCACCGGCAGGGGCAGCCGGGCGCCCCGGACCTCGATCGTCGCGCCCGGTTCCGGCGCGTACGTGCCGGACAGGATCTTGATGAGGGTCGACTTGCCGGAGCCGTTCTCGCCGAGCAGTGCGTGCACCTGACCCGGCAGGACCTCGAGGTCGACGTCGTCGAGCGCGGTCAGCCCGCCGAAGCGCTTCGTGAGCCCGCTGATCCGCAGGACCGGCGCGGTGTCCGCGACGGACGCGGTGTCCGCACCGGATGCGGTGTCCGCACCGGACCCGACGACCGCAGCCGACGTCGCGGAGCCGAGCCGCGCCTCCCGGGTGGCGGTCACTCGGCCGCGCCCCAGATCGCTTCGTACCCGGTCTTGTACGCGTCGCCGTAGCCCTTGCTCGGCGCCGGCGGCGTGCCGGTCTCGTCGACGTTGTCCTTCGTGAAGACCTTCAGCGGGGTCTTCTCGTCACCGTCCTCGATGATCGGCGTGCCGGTCAGGACACGGCCGGCCTGGTCGAGCGTCGCGTAGGCGAGCCACTCCATGTTCTCGCCGATGTCCATCGTGAGGACGCTGCCCTCCTGCAGGATCTTCAGCACCGCGGGGGTGCCGTTGTACGAGGAGGTGAAGACCTGGCCGGTCTTGCCGGCGGCGGTCACGCCGGCCTCGACGTACAGCGTCATCGAGTCGTAGACCGGCAGGACGTAGTCGAGGTTCGGGTCGGACTGCACGGCGGACTGCACGGTCGACGAGATCTTCGTCGCCCAGTCGGCGACGGGGACGTTCGTCACCTTCACCTTGCAGCCGTCGCACTGCGCCTCGAACTCGTCCTGCATCGCCTTGACGATGCCGTCGGACGGCGGCACCTCGGACGACGTGATGATGAGGACGTCGCCCTGGCCCTTGGTCTCCTTGGTGGCCCAGTCGGCGTTGAGCTTCGCGGCTTCGTGGAACGGGGCGGTCACCTGCGCGGCGACGAGGTCCTGCAGCTGGTCCGGCAGCGCCTGCCCGGTCTGGTAGGTGTGACTGATCAGCACGGGGATCCCCGCTGCCTTCGCACGCTTCAGTGCCGGGACGATCAGTTCGCCGTTGACGCCCTGCGCCAACACGATGATGTCGGCTCCGCGGCTGATCGCCTGGTCGATGCCGGCGGAGTGCTCGGTGGGCGTGCCCTGGTTCGTGTACTCGATCCACTTCGCGCCGTACTGCTCGGCGACCTTCTCGCCGGCCTCGTCGACCGCGGTGATGAAGGGGACGGCGGACGAGTTCGGGATGTTGAAGATCGTCTTGCCGGCGATGCCCGACATGTCGAAGCGAGCGCCCTCGAAGGTGAACTCGGGGTCGACGCTGGCGGCCTTGATCTGGCTCGTGGCGTGCTCGACACCGGCGGTGTCGTCACCGGAACTCGTCGACGCGGTCGAGGTGGCGGAGCAGGCGGACAGCAACAGCACGCCGGCGAGTGCGGCGGCGAGGAGCGCGGGACGCGACGGACGCGTTCGGGACGGTGCGGGGGACGACATCGGTCGGGGACCTCCTGGACGGGTGGAGCAGGGAAGGTGCGGGGACGGGGAGCCGGAGCGGGGACGGGGGAGCTGCGGCGGGTACGACGAAGGCCCCGCGGAGCGGGGCAGGACGTGCAGGGAGCCGGACCAGGCGGCGGCGGGGGTCGGATCGCCGGTGACGCCGGCCGCTGCAGTGGGGCTGATGCGAATGTAACGGCCGCGGGGCACCGGCAGGCGGTCGCCCGGTAACGGTCCTGTTAGGCGTTTGTTTCGCTGGTGTTAGGCCACCTGCGGCGCCCGACGCCGAGGGGCGTCCGCCCCGTCGATCCGGGGTGGACGACTGCGCCACCGAACCGCGAGGAGGGGCGGATCCGGGCGGTGACGGGCCGGCGACGGCGGGGCGAAACACGCCGGACCCATCCGAGGCGACTTCCGGAAACGGCGCTCTCACAATTCGGTGCGGTCAGCGAGGACCGTGCCTGGCGGAATGGCCGGGAGACCCGGACGCGCAGCCCCGCTGACCGGGACATTCGGGTGCCACGGGGCAGGGCCAGCTGGCGTAACCCACCCGATACGGACGCGGCACGGCGGCGAAACGAACGAGCGGTGGACTGCACCAACGACCCGCTGCACGAACCACACGCTCCACGAACACCCCCGCACCCACCACCCGCCCACCGACAGGAGCACCCCGATGATCACCACCGTCGTCGCCGGCAACCCCAAGCCGGCCTCACGGACGCTCGACGCCGCGACGGTCGTGCTCGAACGGCTCACCGGCCGCGCCCCCGACCACGTCGTCGACGTCATCGACCTCGGTGCCGGCCTGCTCGGCTGGGGTGACGCCGCCGTGTCGGACGCCGTCCGGACCGTCGCCGGTTCGGACCTCGTCGTCGTCGCGTCGCCGACGTTCAAGGCGACCTACACCGGCGTGCTCAAGCTGTTCCTCGACCAGTTCGGCACCGGCGACGGACTCGCCGGCGTCGTCGCGGTGCCGCTCATGCTCGGCGCCGGCCCGGCCCATGCCCTCGCCCCCGAGGTCTTCCTCAAACCGGTGCTGGTCGAACTCGGCGCGACCGTCGTCGCACCCGCCCTGTACCTCAACGACAAGCAGTACTCGGACCCCGCATCGACCGACGTGTGGCTCGCCCGCTGGCAGGACGTCGTCCTCGGCGCGGCCGCCGTCCACCAGGAAGGAACCGCGTCATGATCAGCCCCTACTCCACCGAGGCCCCGGACCTGTCCGCGCTCAAGCAGGCGTTCTCCGGGTTCCCGTGCGGCGTCGCCGCGCTCTCCGCCGTCGTGGACGGCGAACCGACCGTGCTCGTGGCGTCCTCGTTCACGGTCGGCGTCTCGCAGGACCCGCCGCTCGTGATGTTCGCGGTGCAGCACACGTCGACCACGTGGCCGGTGCTCCGGGACGCCGGCACGATCGGTGTCTCGATCCTCGGTGAGGGGCACGCGCAGGTCACCCGGCAGCTCGCCTCGCGTGACAAGTCGATCCGCTTCGTCGGTGTCGACACGACGGTCGCCGAGACGGGTGCGGTGTTCCTGCAGGGGGCCCCGATCTGGCTGGAGTGCTCGGTCGAGCACACCTACCCGGCCGGCGACCACGACATCGTGGTGCTCCGGGTGCTCGGACTCATGTCCGACTTCGCGCACAACCCGCTGGTCTGGCACCGGTCCGCCTTCGCGACCCTGACCGCCTGACCGGCGCCGGGCAACGGACTGGAGGCCCGCCCCACGTGAGCAGATCTGCTCACCTGGGGCGGGCCTCCAGTCCGAACCCGCCGGGCCCGCCGGGCCTGCCGGGCTTGCCGGGTCTGCCAGGGCTGGCGGCGTCAGCCGCGCAGCGCCTCGGACAGCTTCACGCGACTGCCGGTGCGGAGCAGTGCGTTCTCGTAGACGCGGGCACCGATGACCACGACCGCGACCACCGAAGCGGCGACGATGACGAGCGACAGGATCGGCTCCCACCACTCGGCGGTCCCCAGGAAGATCCGCATGGGCATGCCGATCGGAGCGCTGAACGGCACGTACGACATGATGCCGAGGATCGTCGGGTTGTCGTACGCGACGATGATCAGGAAGTACGGGATCATCACGAGCATCATCACCGGGGTGGTGACGCTGCCGACGTCCTCCTGGCGTGACACCAGCACGGCCGCCGCGGCGAACAGCGACGCCAGGAGCACGAGCCCGATCGCGAAGAAGCCGATGAACCACAGGATGCTCGGGCCGAGCATCGCGAACATGTTGTCCTGGCCGGTCACCGCCAACGTGACGATGGCGGCGACGGCCACCGCGACGATCTGCGCGAAGGCCATGATGCTGTTGCCGAGGACCTTGCCGGCGAGCAGCGCCCTGGCCGGGATCGCGGACATCAGGATCTCGACCACCCGCGTCGACTTCTCCTCGACGACGCTCTGCGCGATCGACTGGCCGAACGTCACCGCCGACGCGAAGTACACGACGCCGAACGCGATGGCGATGAGGTAGACGAGGCCACCCGGCAGTGCATCCGGGTCGAGCAACTCGATGCGCGGGGTGACGCTCAACGCCGAGACGACCTCGGACGGGGCCTCGTCGAGCCCGACGACCTTGTAGCCGAGCGGGTCGTCCGACGGCACGATCGCCGCGTCGACGTCGCCCTCGGTCACGAGCCGTTCGGCGTCGTCGACCGATGCCGACTTCGTGACGTCCAGCCCACTGGTGGTCGGCAGCGAGACGCCGTCGACGACCGCGACCGGGGTGGTGTCGTCGGCGGTGGCCTTGCTCACGATCCCGCCGACGACGATCGACGCGACGACCATGCCGATCAGGATGAGCGCCGAGACCACGAAGGCCTTGCTGCGGATGCGTGCCTGGATCTCACGTGCGGAGACGAGCCGCACGGCCTGCACGAAGGAGTTGTTCATCGGACGACCTCCCGGAAGACCTCGCTGAGCCGCGGCACCCGCGGCGAGAACGACCCGACGGCGCCGTGCTGGACGGCACGCTGCAGGACGCGCTGGGCGGTGGCGGCGTCGGCCTCGAAGACCGCGTACCCGCCGTCGAACTCCCGCACGGCCACACCCGGCTCGTCGCGGAGCCAGGCGACGTCCCCGTCGACCAGCAGCTCCCACGCGGCGGGGCCCGCCTGCTTGCGGAGTTCCTCCTGCGGACCGGCGGCGCGGATCGTGCCACCGGCGATGACGACGACGTCGTCGCAGAGCCGCTCGACCACGTCGAGCTGGTGGCTCGAGAACAGCACCGGGACGCCCCGGGCCGCGGTCTCGCGCAGGACACCGAGCACGGTGTCGACGGCCATCGGGTCGAGGCCCGAGAACGGCTCGTCGAGCACGAGCACCTCGGGGTCGTGTGCCAGCGCCGCCGCGATCTGCACGCGCTGCTGGTTGCCGAGCGAGAGCTTCTCGACGGGGTCGCCGGCGTGTGCGGTGAGTTCGAGGCGTTCGAGCAGCTCGCCGGTGCGGGTCGTCGCGGCGCGCTTGTCGACGCCGTGCAGCCGGGCCAGGTAGGTGATCTGCTCGGCCACCGGCATCTTCGGGTACAGGCCGCGTTCCTCG
The DNA here is from genome assembly GCF_013359815.1 of Curtobacterium flaccumfaciens. Classification (GTDB taxonomy): domain Bacteria; phylum Actinomycetota; class Actinomycetes; order Actinomycetales; family Microbacteriaceae; genus Curtobacterium; species Curtobacterium flaccumfaciens. Next base: position 96,377 of record NZ_JABMCF010000033.1, read on the forward strand.
GGCATGTAGCCGAAGCGGCGGCGGTCGGCGGGACGGACCGCGGTGCCGTCGATCGAGACCGTGCCCGCGTCGGCCTGGAGCACGCCGAGCATGATGCGCATGGTGGTGGTCTTGCCGGCACCGTTGCCGCCGACGAAGCCGGTGAGGCGGCCGCTGCCGACCGTGAACCCCACGTCGTCGAGCACCCGGCGGTCGCCGAAGTGCTTGGTCACCCCTTCGATGGTGAGCATGTCGTTCCCCTTCGTCGCGACGCTGGTCGTCGCTGCGTCCGACGCTATTGGCCGGGAGGCACGCCCCGCCTCCGCCGCCAGGCGGGACTTGGGTGGGTGGTCGGCTCCACCGCGTGGGGGAGGAGCGCGCGTCGGCCCGGTGGGCCGGGTGCGGGCTTGTTCGGGTCGGTGCGCGCTTGTTCGGCTCGTGCGGGTTCGGTTGCTCGGTGCGTCGTTCTGGCGGCGCACGGTGCGGTCAGGGCCGCACGGGTTGAACGAAGGCGCACGGTGCGGGCGTGGGGTGCGGTGGTGGGCACGGTGCGCGCTTGTTGGGCTGGTGCGGGTTTGGTTGCACGGTGCGTTGTGGTGGCGGGGCACGGTGCGGTCAACGCTGCACAGGTTGAACGAAGGCGCACGGTGCGGCCATGTCTGCGAACTCGGCACCGTGCGGGCTTGTTCGGCTCGTGCGGGTTCGGCCCGGCTCGGTCAGCCGGCGACGCCGTGCTCGAACGCCCAGACGACGGCCTGGATCCGGTCGCGCAGTCCGAGTTTCTGCAGCACGTTCGACACGTGGGTCTTCACGGTGGCGTCCCCGACGTAGAGCTCGCCGGCGATCTCCGCGTTGCTCAGGCCCCGGGCGAGGAGCCGCAGCACCTCGGTCTCCCGCTCGGTGAGCCCGGCCACGGCGAGTGCATCGTCGCCCGTCGTCGAAGGTGTCGCGGTCGTGGTGGTCGCCGAGGGATGCACCGCAGCCGACGCCGTCGCCCGGCTGATCACCCGCCGCGTGACGTCCGGCGCGAGCAGTGCGTCCCCGGCGGCGACGGTCCGCACGGCGTCGATCAGCCGCTCGGGGGAGGCGTTCTTCAGCAGGAACCCGCTCGCTCCCGCCTCGAGCGCCTGGAACAGCGCGTCGTCGCTGTCGAACGTCGTGAGGATGAGCACCGCCGGCGGGTCCGGCAGCGCCGCGATCCGTCGCGCGGCCTCGAGCCCGTCGACGCCCGGCATCTGCACGTCGAGGCAGACCACGTCCGGACGGAGCTGCTGCACGGCCTCGACCGCCCCGGCGCCGTCCGCGGCCTCGCCGACCACACGGAACCCGGGCTCGGACTCCAGGATCACGCGGAACCCGGCGCGGACGAGCTCCTGGTCGTCGGCCAGCACGATCGTCAGGTCGGTCGTCGCGTTCACGTCGTCGGCAGCCATGCCCGCACCAGGTAGCCTCCTCGGGCGCGTGGCCCGATCTCGATCCGTCCGTCCACGGCGTCGACGCGCTCCCGCATCCCGACGTGCCCGAGCCCGCTTCCGGAGGTGCTCCGGGCTGCACGGGCACCGAGTCCATCGTCCGCGACCTCGACCTCGACGCCGTCGTCCAGGTACCGCAGCCGGACGTCGGCGCGGGCGGTCGGTCCGGCGTGCTTCAGGATGTTCGTCACCGCTTCCTGCACGATCCGGTACGCCACCGCGGCCACCGTCGGCGGCACCGGGCGCTCGTCACCCACGACGACGTACTCGGCGGGGTGGCCCGCCACCCGGGCGGACTCGGCCAGTTCGGCGATCCGCGTGATGCCCTCGGTGCTCGGGCCGTCACCACCGGCCGCCCCGAGGCCGGACGCGTCGTCGTCCGAGCGCAGGGTGCCGAGCATCCGCCGGAGTTCCTCCACCGCGGTGCGGGCGCTCTCCTCGACCACCCCGAGCGAGGCGGTGGCCTGCGCGGGGTCGCGGTCGATCACGCGCCGTGCAGCACCCGCCTGCACCCCCATCAGCGAGACGTGGTGGGCGACCACGTCGTGCAGCTCGCGGGCGATCCGGACCCGCTCGATCGTGACGGCCTGGGCCGCGGACCGCTCCCGCTCGGCGGCGAGTTCGGCGGTGCGTTCGGCGAGCTGGTGCCGTGCGACGGCGGAGACCCAGGCGCGGTTGCCGGCGTACCAGGCGGCGCCGAAGTAGATCACGTTGATGACGATGTTGAGCAGCGAGATCGCGACGTAGGGCGCCACGGGGGAGTCCGTGTCGTTCGGCAGCGCGTTCGGCGACGCCCACCCGAACGAGATCGCGACGAACAGCCACGCGAACATGCCACCGATGACGACCCAGCGCACCGCTTCGGCCCGCACCCGGTCGGAGCACCACGCGCCCACCGTGTACAGCGCGATGAAGAGCGTGAAGTTGACGAGGAAGACCTCGGGCACCTGGAGCAGCTGCGTCGCGGCGAACGCCACCGCCGACACCAGGGCCACCGACATCGGGAACCGTCGGCGGAACGCGATCGGGGCCGCGTTCGCGACGATCATCAGTGCCGAGACCCACCACTCGGCCTGGTCGTCACCGTACGTACCGGCCGACCCGTACAGGAACGTCGTGACGGCGAGCCCACCGGCCAGCACAACTGCGAGCACCGTGTCCTGCCGGTACTCGTGCCGCCCCACCGGCAGTCGCGACCACTCCGCCGTCGTCCCCACTCGCGAAACGCTAGCGGAATCCCAGTGCGATGTCGCCACCACGCTGGACTGCTCGGCGTTCGCTCGCTTCACGGTGCGGCGGTCACCCGGCGGGCTCGGCGATCGCCCGGATGACGGCGAAGTGCCGCTCGAACGCATCTCGTCCTGCGTCGGTGAGGGCGAGCCAGCTCCTCGTGCTCCGCCCCACGCGGAGTCTGCGGACGCGGAGGAAACCCGCCTCTGCCAGAGTCGCCGCTGCTTGGGACAGCGTTGAGTCGCTGACCTCGAGTGCGTCCCGGATGACACCGAACTCCGCTTCGTCCACCGTCCTGAGCAGCGCGAGCAGTGAGAACCGCACCGGCGAGTGGATCCGGTCGTCGAGTTCGTGCCGAGGGTGGGAGCCGCTCGTCATCGACGCCTCGGCCGAGCCTGCACCGCCGCCACGACGAGTGGCGCGGCGACGACGAGCGAGGTCACTCCCCATCCCAGCACCGACGTCGACCCGTCGAGTCCTCGGAGCAGCGCGGCATCGAGCGGAGCGACGGCGAGGACGTAGAGGACACCTGTTGCGATCCAGGCGACGGTCATCAGTCGGTTGCCTCCGCGGGGGATGACCCGCCGCGTGCTCGCGACGAGCCAGAGCACGATGACGACGACCGCGGCGACCGCGAGGACGGGGAGTCGCGGGCCGTCCAGCCCCTCGGCCACGAACACGAAGCACGCGACCACGGCAGCACTGCAGAGGAACACCGGTGTCTGCCAGCCGCGCCCTTGCCTGAGCCGAGTCCCGACTGCAGCTTCTCGAGTGGGAGTGTTCATGTTCACAGATGGTAAACGTCACAGGACCGCTTCTGCGGATGTCCCAGGGGAACAGCAGCTTCGCGGCGAACGCGTACGTCGATGCACGGCAGGAGTAGCCTCCCGCCAACGAGCAGGGGAGACGCCATGCAGTTCCTCGTCAACGTCATCGACGACGGCCAGGCCGCCGCCGTCGGCAACACGTACTCCGCGACCGACGCCGAAGCCGCGGCGGTCGATGCCTTCAACCAACGGATGGCCGACGCGATCGTGTTCGCCGCCGGGGTCTCCGCACCGGCCGACGCCACCGTGGTCGACGCCCGCGAGGGCGCGACCGACACAACGCCCGGGCACGCCACGACCAGGCCCGCGACGAGCACCGACGAGTACGTCGCCGGGTTCTGGGTCATGGACCTCCCGGACGCCGAGACGGCGGCCCGGGTGGCGCACCAGGCGTCGCAGGCGTGCAACCGGAAGATCGAGCTCCGCCCGCTGCTCTGACGGCACGGACCCCACCGGGCCGACGGACCACCGCGGGGACGGCGCTCGCCGCGGTCACGCCCGCCCCGACCACGAACGTCGCGACGAACCCGATCGCACCGACGAGCGCCCCGGCACCCGCCGCACCGACGGCCTGCCCGAGCACGAGTGCGACGAAGAGCATCGACGTTCCCGCCGACGACCGCTCGGCATCGATCTCGGTCGTCCACGCGATCAGCGCCCCGGTCGCCGCCGTGTAGCCCCAGCCGAACACGGCGCACGCCAGCAGTGCCGCGACCGTCGCTTGCGGCAAAGCCCCCAGCACCACGACGGCCACGGCGACCGAACCCGCCGTGACCGCCCAGAGCGTCCGGGCGCGCAGTCCGTTCGTCCAACGAGCGGAGACCACGACGGCGGCTCCGCCGATCCCGAGCGCGATCCAGGCCGACACCGAGACGACGACCGACGCACCGGCCTCCACCAGCGCCGAACGTCCGTAGGTCCAGACGACGGCGGACCCGGCCCCGAACAGCAGCGCCAGCACGAGGACCCCTCGGTGCGCCGCGAACCACGGAGCGCCGGGCAGTGGCGCCCGGGACGCAGCAGTCCCGCCGCGGGACACCACGAGCAGCAGCACTCCGACCGCCAGGGCGAACACCCCGGACACCGCCCAGGCCGTCCGCCAGTCGGGCAGCAGCACGAGTGCGAGCACCCCGGCGCCCACGAGCCCGGGGCCGGTGCCGGCGTTGACGATCGCCTGCGCGCGGCCCAGCAGCGCTGACGGCACCTGCTCGGCGACGATCCGGACGAGGGCGGGGGACGCGAGTCCGGCACCCGCCGACGCGAGCACGGCGCTGACACCGAACGCCAGCGACCCGCCGGCCGTCGCCATGGCGATGGCACCGGCCCCCGCCACCAGGGTCGCGACCGAGACGAGCACGCGGGGCATCCGTGCGGCGAGGAGGAAACCGGCCACCGCACCGACGCAGTACAGCGCTGAGGCACCCGACGAGACCCACCCGGCGGCGTCTGCCCGGAGCCCCAGGTTGCGCTGCACGTCGGGCAGGAGCAGCCCGTAGGCCAGCCGCACCAGGCCGTAGGTGGCGGCGATCAGGCCGAGTCCGCTCACCAGGAGCAGTCGCTGTCGTAACGAAAACGATCGTTTCACTTTTCAGAGCCTAGGGTGCTCTCATGGTGATGCGCCCAGGGACCGAGCAACGGCTGCTCGACGCCGCCGAGGAGCTCTTCTTCTCACAGGGCATCGCCGCCACCCCGATCGACGCCGTCCTCGAACGGGCCGGGGTCTCGACGGCCACCCTGTACCGCGGCTACGCGAGCAAGGAGTCCCTGGTCGCCGCGGCCCTCACCCGTCGCCACGAGGACTGGATCGCCACCTGGGACCGTGCGGTCGCCGCCGAACGGGACGACCTGGGCCGACTCCTGGCGGTGTTCGACGCCCTCGACGACTACCGCTCGACGCCCACGGGCTCCCGTTGGTGCGCCTTCCTCGGCACCGCCGCCGAGTACGCCGACGCCCCCGCCGAGGTCCGGCAGGTCCTGGACCTCGAGACCACCACCTTGCGCCGGCGGCTCGTGGCACAGGCGGTGCCGGTGGTCGGCCCCCGTGCCGAGGTCCTCGCCGACCAGCTGCTGCTCATCGTCTCCGGTTACCTTGCGATGCGGTTGCGCGACCCCGCGCTCGACACGACGACGGCACGGTCCGTCGCCGCGTCCCTCATCCGGGAACACACCCCAGACGGAACGGCGCCCACCACATGACCCGATCGCGTGCTGCCACGATCACCCGCCGTTCCCTGCTGATCGGTGGCACGGGCGTCGTCGCCGCGGGAGCCGTGGCCGAGGGGATCAACCTCGGCCTGCTGCCCGGGCGCTCGACCCTGTACCGGGTCCTCGGTCTGGACGGCGCCGACGGCACGGTCCCCGACGTCGAGCCCGTCCCCACCGTCTCCGGCACCTTCGTGTCGGCAGCGCGGAAGGGCCGCACCGTCGGCTGGACGATCGCGGCACCGGCGTCCGACACCCCCTTGCCGGTGGCGGTCGCCCTGCACGGCTACGGCGACGACCACACCTCGTTCTTCGGGCGGAGCCTGGGCTACGACCGGTTCCTCGCAGCGCACGTCGCCGACGGCGGAGCCCCGTTCGCGATCGCCTCGATCGACGGCGGCAACCGCTACTGGCACCGGCGTGCCGACGGCGACGACCCCGCCGCGATGGTCGTCGACGAGTTCCTGCCCCTGATCGCCCGCCGCGGCTTCGACACGGACCGCCTCGCCCTGACCGGCTACTCGATGGGTGGCTTCGGGGCCCTCCGGCTCGGTGGAGTCCTCGGCGCCTCGCGCGTCCGGGCCGTCTCGGCCATCAGCCCCGCGCTCTGGAAGTCGGCCGCCGACACCGCCCGCGGCGCCTTCGACGACGACGCGGACTTCCGCGCGAACACCGTCCTCGGGCGGCAGCGCGCCCTCGACGGGGTTGCCGTCCGCGTCGACTGCGGCAACGGCGACGGGTTCGCGCCGGCGGTGCACGCCTACGTCGACGGCTTCGACACGCCTCCGGCCGGGGGCTTCGAACCCGGCGCCCACACGCACGGCTACTGGCGCCGCCTGGCGCCCCAGCAGCTCGCCTTCCTCGGCCGCCACCTGGGCCGCTGACCCGACCCGCGCCCGAGACGCGCGTCGAGGCGGACGGGAGGCCCGTGGCGGCCCCGCACCGCGCCTCCAGGCCGTCGACCGATCACCGCAACGGCCCGTGCCGCGTGACCAGGAGCGCTCAGGCGCGCTCAGACGCGACCGCGGTTGCGGCGCCGGATCTCCTTCGGAGCCCGCCCGGCCATGAAGGACCGTGCAGGATCGACGAGGAAGCCCTGCCGGAGTGCCTCGCGACCGACGAGCATCCGGAACCCCATCTGGTCACGGTTGCTCAAGGTGACCTCGGACTCGACGACCTGCCCGGCCAACGCGATCCGCGTGCGGACGACGATGCGCTCCTGGGTGTGCCCGGTCGAGCTGCGGACGATGCGCCGGTCGTGCACGTCGCACTCGATGGTGGAGGCGTCGGCATCGGTGTCCTGCCAGGGGTGCAGCGAGAACCGGACCCGCTCGCCGGGCAGTTCCTCGAGGTCGAAGGCGTGCAACGCGGAGCTCCGGGCGCCGGTGTCGAGCTTCACCTTGATCCACGGCACGCCGAGGTCCGGCAGTCCCGCCCACTCCCGCCACCCGGCGACGACGAGCCCGCTGTCGGAGGACTTCGGAGCTCGGGCCATGTGCCCATCCTGTCGCATGCTCCGTGGCCACGTCCGCATGCTTTGATGGAGCGTCGCCGTCGATCCGACCCAGCGGAGAACCCCTCGATGAAACTCGCCATCCTGTCGCGCGCGCCCCAGGCGTACTCGACCCAGCGCCTCCGCGCAGCGGCACTCGACCGCGGTCACGAGGTCAAGGTGCTCAACACCCTGCGCTTCGCGATCGACCTGTCCGGCGACGATCCTGACCTGCTCTACCGCGGCAAGCTGCTGAGCGACTACGACGCCGTGCTGCCGCGCATCGGCAACTCGATCACGTACTACGGCACCGCCGTCGTGCGGCAGTTCGAGCAGATGGACGTCTACACGCCGAACACGGCGAACGGCATCACGAACTCGCGCGACAAGCTGCGGGCCAACCAGATCCTGTCGCGGCACGACATCGGCATGCCGGCGACGACCTTCGTGGCCGGCCGCAACGACGTGCGCGGGGCGATCGAACGGGTCGGTGGCGCGCCCGTCGTCATCAAGCTCCTCGAGGGCACGCAGGGCATCGGCGTGATCCTGGCACCCGAGGCGAAGGTGGCCGAGTCGATCGTCGAGACCCTCCACTCCACGAAGCAGAACGTCCTGATCCAGCGGTTCATCGCCGAGAGCCGCGGCCGTGACATCCGGGCCCTCGTCGTCGGTGACCGGGTCGTGGCGGCGATGCGCCGGACCGCGTCGGGTGACGAGTTCCGTTCCAACGTGCACCGCGGCGGCACCGTCGAGAAGGTCACGCTCTCGCCCGAGTACGAGGCGGTGGCCGTGCGCTCGGCGCAGATCATGGGCCTCAAGGTGGCCGGCGTCGACATGCTCGAGGGCAACGACGGGCCGCTCGTCATGGAGGTCAACTCCTCACCGGGGCTCGAGGGCGTCGAGCGCGCCACCGGCCTCGACATCGCCGGTGCGATCGTCGACTTCATCGCGAACCAGGTCGCGTTCCCCGAGATCGACGTCCGCCAGCGGCTGTCCGTCTCGACGGGCTACGGCGTCGCCGAGCTCCTCGTGCACACGAACGCCGACCTGGTCGGCAAGACGATCAAGGAGTCCGGGCTCTGGGACCGCGACATCACGGTCCTCACCCTGCACCGCGGCTCGAACGTCATCCCGAACCCGCGCAGCGGCGTCGCCCTCGAACCGGGCGACCGACTGCTCTGCTTCGGCAAGCTCGAGGAAATGCGGTCGATGATCCCGGAGCGCCGCAAGCGGCGCGCGAAGGTGCGGAAGCTGCCGAAGGACGTCTGATCCGGAGCCGTCCAGCGCATCCGGATCGCGCACACAGGCCAGATGCGGAAGTATGTGTCGGTGACGATCATGACGGAACGGCCGGTCGACCAGGCATCGAGCAGTGAACCGGAGCAGCCCGGCAACGCCACGGCGAAGCACCGGAACGTCTCACTGCTCTCCGTGGCGACCACCACGGCGGAGCGTGTGACGACCTCGGCCGACATCGAGGCCAAGCTCCGCGGGGTCCTCCGTCGACTCCGTCTGCCGATGGGGCTGCTCGAGCGCGTCGCCGGGGTCATCGAGCGTCGCAACTGGGGCGAGGGGCAGACCTTCCAGGACGCTGCGATCGACGCCGGCCGCCGTGCCATGGCCGAAGCTGGGGTCCGTCCGGACGAGATCGGGCTGCTCATCAACACCTCGGTGACGCGCCCGCACCTCGAGCCGTCGGTGGCCGTCCGCCTGCACCACGGTCTCGGGCTGCCGTCGTCCGCCATCAACTTCGACATCGCGAACGCCTGCCTGGGGTTCGTCAACGCCATGAGCGTCGCCGCGGGCATGATCGACTCCGGGCAGATCAAGTACGCGCTCGTCGTCGACGGCGAGGACGCCGACCAGGTGCAGCTCAACACCATCGACCGTCTGAACCAGGGCGGCCGGAACCGCAAGGACTTCATGAGCGAGTTCGCCAGCCTGACCCTCGGGTCCGGTGCCGCGGCGGCCGTGCTCGGCCCGGCGGACCTGCACCCCGAAGGACACCGGATCGTCGGCGGCGTCACCCGCGCGGCGACCCAGTGGTACGACCTGTGCGTGGGCAGCGTCGACGGCATGTTCACGGACGCGAAGATGCTGCTCAAGGGCGGCATGGAGCTCGTCGTCGCCGCCTGGACCGAGGCCCGCGCCCACTTCGACTGGGCCGACATGGACCGCTACGTGCTGCACCAGGTCTCCGACGTGCACACCAACGCCTTCGTCGAGGCGATCGGCATCCCGCGCGACAAGGTCCCCACCACGTACCAGCGGTTCGGCAACGTCGGCCCCGCGTCGATCCCGATCACCCTGGCCGACGAGGTCGCATCCGGTGGTATCCGTCGCGGTGACCGCGTGTTCCTGGGGGGCGTCGGTTCCGGCATCAACACGGCGATGATGGAACTCCACTGGTGAGGTCCCGGCTGCCCCGCGTCGCCGCGAGCACGGCTCCGGCGACGCAGCCGCCCTCCCTGCCCGGCCTCGACCCGGCGTGGTCGCGTCTGGTCACGGTCCCCGCGTGGTCTGCAGAGCGGCCGGGAGGAACGGATCGCGCCGCGCGCACGTGGCACCTCCTCGACACGGCCGGGTCCCTGGCCGCGCTCGGCGTGGAACCGGTCGGCACGATCCTCTGCGTGCACGGCAACCCGACCTGGTCGTACCTGTGGCGGTCGGTGCTCCGCACCTCGCTCGAGGTCGCCCGGGCCGGCGGCCCGGCCTGGCGCGTGGTCGCCGTCGACCAGCTCGACATGGGCTTCTCGGAGCGCACCGGCGTCGAGCGGGGACTGGCGCAGCGCGTCGCGGACCTCGGTGCCCTGACCGACGAACTCGGGCTGACCGGACCGGTCGTCACCCTCGGCCACGACTGGGGTGGGGTGGTGTCGCTCGGTTGGGCGGTCGACCACCCGGACGTCCTGGCCGCCGCGATGACGTGCAACACCGCCGTGCACCAGCCCGACGACGCCCCGATCCCGGCACCGCTGCGGCTCGCCCTCGGTCCGGGGATGCTCGGCCGCGCCACGGTCGTGACCCCGGCATTCCTCGAGACCACCCTGGCCATCGCGCACCCGAAGCTCGACCGTGCCACGGCCGACGGCTACCGGGCGCCCTACCGCGGTGCCGCCCGTCGCGGTGGCATCGGCGGCTTCGTCGCGGACATCCCCGTCGACGCCCGGCACCGGAGCGCACCCGAACTCGACCGCATCGCCGCCGGGGTCGCCGCGCTCGACGTGCCGGTGCTCCTGCTCTGGGGTCCGCGCGACCCGGTGTTCCTCGAGCGCTACCTGGACGACCTGACCGAACGTGTGCCGCACGCCGACGTCCACCGGTTCGAGGGCGCCGGGCATCTGCTGCCTGATGACGCCGACGTGGCGGGCGCGGTGTTCGACTGGCTCGGTGACCGCCTGCCGGACGGCCGCGGTCCTGCGCAGGCCCCCGCGGGCCTCCAGTCCGACGCCGTGGACCCGGGCCAGCCCGCACCGGCGACCCCGCCGCTCTGGGCACGGCTCGACGAACTGCGTGCCAGTGACGAACCCGCGCTGGTCGAGATGGCCGCAGCCGGTGGCCCCCGCACGATCACGTGGCGGCTGCTCGCCCGACGGGTGGACGAGATCGCCGCAGGCCTCGACGACCTGGGCGTCCGCAGCGGCGACCGTGTCTCGCTCCTGGTGACCCCCGGTGCCGACCTGACCGCTGTCCTGTACGCCTGCGTGCGGATCGGCGCGGTCGTCGTCGTCGCGGACGCCGGTCTCGGACTCGGCGGCCTGACCCGCGCGGTCCGCGGAGCCCGACCCGACTGGATCATCGGCGCGCTGCCCGGGCTCGGTGCCGCGCGTGCCCTCGGCTGGCCGGGGCGACGCATCGCGACGCTCTCGCTGCCCGCACCGGCACGGAAGGCACTGCGGGTGGAGCACACGCTCGTCGACGTCGCCCGACGTGGTGCCCGCCGTCTCGCCCACGGCACCGCGCTGCCGGCGGCCCCGTCGTCGGACGCTCCCGCCGCCGTGCTCTTCACCTCGGGGTCGACCGGGCCGGCGAAGGGCGTCGTGTACACGCACGGGCAGCTCAGCGCCGTCCGGGACGCCCTGGCCACCCAGTACGACGTCGGGGTCGGCACCGGCCTCGTCGCCGGGTTCGCGCCGTTCGCGCTGCTCGGCCCGGCCCTCGGCGCCCGGTCGGTCGCGCCCGACATGGACGTCACCGCGCCGCGCACCCTGACGGCGAAGGCGGTCGCGGCCTCGGTCGCCGCGGCCGACGCCACCGTGGTGTTCCTGTCGCCCGCGGCCCTGGCGAACGTCGTCGCGACCGCGTCGGAGCTCACCGACGCCGACCGCCAGGCGCTGAAGGGCGTGCGGCTGTTCCTGTCGGCCGGGGCTCCCGTCTCGGCTGCGCTGCTGACCGCGGCGACCGAGCTGATGCCGAACGCCAGCGCCCACACCCCCTACGGCATGACCGAGGGGCTGCTCATGACCGACGTCGACCTCGACGGGGTCCGTGCCGCCGGCCGGTCCGACGACGAGGGGATCTGCGTCGGGGTGCCGGCAGCGAACGTCCGCGTCCGCATCGCGCCGCTCGACGGTTCCGGGCGCTCGACCGGAGCCCTGACGGACGAGCCCGGGATCACCGGAGAGATCGTCGTCGCGGCACCCCACGTGCGCGACCACTACGACCGGCTCTGGCGCACCGACCGGGTCTCGCGCCTCGGCATCGACGACCCGCGCGGGCACCGCACCGGGGACGTCGGGCACCTGGACGCCGCGGGACGGATCTGGGTCGAGGGCCGACTGCAGCACGTGCTGGTGACTCCAGACGGGGTCGTCACGCCGGTGGGGCCGGAGCAGCGGATCGAGGCCGTCGACGGTGTCGGACGTGCCGGGGTCGCGGGCATCGGTCCGGTCGGCACGCAGCAGGTGGTGGCCGTCGTCGAGACCGACCCTGCCGTGCGCCGGCCGGGGCTTGCGTCGCCGCAGCTCGCAGCCGCGGTCCGTGCCGCCGCCGGGGTGCCCCTCGCCGCGGTGCTCGTCGTGCCCGTGCTGCCGACCGACATCCGCCACAACTCCAAGGTCGACCGCACCCGGCTGTCCCGCTGGGCCGGCTCGGTGCTGTCCGGCGGACGGATGGTCCGCCCGTGACCGGCGCGTTCGGCGCGTTCTCACGCGGTCACCGACACCTCACGGGCCGTCGGGGGCGTGAGGTGTCGGTGAGCACGAATCGCCGACCCGCCACGGTTCGAGACGGCGGACGGATGGTCCGCCCGTGAAGGTCCTGGTCACCGGGGCCAGCGGGTTCCTCGGGCAGGCCACCGCCGCAGCCGTGCGGGACGCCGGGCACGAGGTCCGGACGTTCCAGCGCCGTCCTTCGGGAGTGCCCGGGGTGCAGGACCTCGCCGGGACGATGACCGACGACGCCGCGATCGCCCGCGCGGTCGACGGGGTCGAGGCCGTCGTGCACCTGGCGGCGAAGGTGTCACTCGCCGGGGACCCGGCCGACTTCGCCCGGGTCAACATCGAGGGCACCCGCTCACTGCTGGCGGCCGCCCGTGCAGCCGGCGTCGGGCGCTTCGTCTTCGTGTCGTCGCCGTCGGTCGCGCACACCGGTTCGTCGCTCGTCGGGGCCGACGCCGGTCCGGCGGAGCCGTCCCGTGCCCGAGGCGACTACGCCCGCACCAAGGCCGCGGCGGAGCTGCTGGCACTCGACGCCGACGCCCCGGACTTCGCCGTCGTAGCGGTCCGGCCGCACCTGGTGTGGGGTCCGGGCGACACGCAGCTCGTCGGCCGGATCGTCGAGCGGGCTCGAGCCGGACGGCTCCCGCTGCTCGACTCCGGCGCGGCGCTCATCGACACGCTCTACATCGACAACGCCGCGACGGCCATGGTCGCGGCGCTCGAGCACGTCACGGACGACGGCGTCCACGGCAACGCCTACGTCGTCACGAACGGTGAGCCCCGACCGGTCGCCGACCTGCTCGCCGGCATCTGCACGGCGTCGGGCGTCCGACCGCCGCAGTGGCACGTGCCGGCAGCGGTCGCGCGGGCCGCGGGCTCCGTGGTCGAGGCCGTCTGGCGCGTCCGACCGGGCGAGGACGAACCGCCGATGACCCGGTTCCTGGCCGAACAGCTCTCGACGGCGCACTGGTTCGACCAGCGGCGGACCCGGAGCGACCTGCGGTGGACCCCGTCGGTGTCGATCGACGAGGGGCTCGAACGGCTGCGCGCCGCGGCTCAGGCCTCGTCGGCCGCCACGTAGACCCAGGCCGTCGAGCCCGAGGCCAGCGTGACCCGGATGCGCTGGTAGTCGGCGACCTCGTAGCCGTCGACCGCGCGGAGCTGCCACTCGTACCCGAGCGTCAGGGCCACACCCTCGACGACGTCGCCGGCGGAGCCGCGGCGGAGGATCGGGTGCCGGTCGGAGCCGCTCGTCCGGACGACGTCCGGGTCGGTGATCGTCACCCAGTCGAGCCGCCAGCCGGGCAGGGAGTCCGGGGTGGTGGGGACGTGGTCGCCGAACAGCGACTCCTGCACGAGCGGCTGCTGGAGCGTGCCGTACGAGAAGACCCGGTGCGTCTCGCCGGGGCGCGGCGTCGGACGCTCGACGGGACGCGGAGCGACCGTCGGGGTCGACGTCCAGACGAGTGCACCGGCCAGGCCGGTCAGGCCGAGGTGCAGCAGCCCGATGATGCCGAGGGCGCTGCCCCAGTAGATCCCGGAGTCGTCGCCGAGGCAGCGGGACTGCGGCCAGACCTCGGAGTCGGAGAGGCACCCGTACCGGTTCGTGACCCCGACCACCAGCCCGATGACGCCGACGACGAGACAGACGAGCGCGAACGCGCCGAGACCGATGACCCAGCGCTGGCCGGGGGAGAGACGCTTCACGTCGCGAGGCTAGCGGACGGGCAGTGGACTCCGGGACCACCCGGGTGGGCCGACCGGGTCGGGTGGGGCGGGCCTCCAGGCCGGGACCGTGTGCACGACGTCAGCCGGTGAAGCGGGTCCAGAGCTCGGTGACGATCGGCCAGACGTCGCCGGCGCGGTCGGCGGAGCCGACGGCGACCAGGACGACGGGGACCAGGGTGACGGCCACGCTCACCAGGACGGCGAGCACGACGGCGGTCGTCGCGGTCGCGGTGTGCCGACGGGTCAGGGCGAGCAGGAGCAGGGCGAGCACCACGACCGCGCCGAGGACGGCGATCAGGGTGACGCGGACGAACGGGAACGGTACGAGGCCGGCGGTCGTTGCGGTGACCCCGCCGAGGAACCCGACCAGCGGCAGGAAGCCGCCGACCGCGACCGCGAGCACGAGGAAGACCCCGATGCCGCCGGCGATCCAGACGCCGCGGGGTCGGGGACGCCGGTCGCGGGACCGGCGCCCTCCGGACCAGGCGGTGGTCACGGCTGGTCCCGGTGACGGGGAGCCGCGGCGGCATCCGCTGCCGCATCGGCGGCGACGGCTGCGTCGTCGGCCGCGTCCGCCGCGGCATCGGCAGCGTCGGAGGCCCGGTCGCGGGTCGTGCCGGCCGCGTCGACGACGACGTCGCGGGCCTGCTCGGCGGCGTCCTTCGCGGACGATGCCGCGTCGGCGGCCTGCTCGGATGCCCGGGCGAGCGACTCCGAGGCGGCGTCACGCAGACGCTCGCCCGTCTCTGCGGCGGCGTCGACGGCACGCTTGGTGGTGTCGGCGGTGGCGTCGGCAGCCTGCTTCGTCGCGTCCGCCGTGGCCGACGCTGCCTGCTTCGTCGCGTCCGCCGTGGCCGTCGCGGCGCGCTTGGTGGCGTCCGCGGTGGTCTCGGCGGCCTGCTTGACGGCCTCGCCGGTCGACTCCGCCGCCTGCTTCACGGCATCGGTCGCCTGCTCGGCGGCGCGGCCGAGCGGGGACTGCTCGTCGTCGAACGGTCCGTGCACGTCGAGGACGCGCACGTCGACCGAGGTGCGGAGGTCGGACAGCTGTCGGGTGGCTGCGGTGACCTGCTGCCGGACCTCGGCGGCGACGTCCAGCACCGGGTGTGGGTAGCTGACGACGACGGCGACCTGCACGGCGAGCACACCGTCTTCTTCGTCGACCTGCACGCCGGCGGTGCCCGCCGAGCGGCCGAGCTGCTTCCGCAGCTGGTCGGCGGCACGGGCGGCGATCCCGCCGAGGTGGTGCACGCCGGGCACGCCGAGCGCGGTCTCCGCCGCGGTGCGCGCGACGATCGTCGCGGTGCTCGCGTCGTCGGGCAGCGGCTCCGTCAGTGCTGCGGGCAGCGCCACCTCGGTGACCTGCGTGTTCGCATGTGGGTCGTGCTGCATGGTTCCTCCTCGTTCGGGATCTGCGCGGGGACGCATCGGGGCACCCGTTCAACGGGTGCCCCGATGCGGTCGTGCGACCTACTTCTTGAAGACGTCCTTGACGTCCTCGCCGGTCTGCTTCGCGCTCGCAGCGGTCTGGTCCTTCTTGCCTTCGGCGACCTTGGCGTCGTCGTTGGTCAGGTTGCCGACGGCTTCCTTCGCCTTGCCGGCGAGGTCCTGAGCGGCGTTCTTGATCTTGTCGTCGAGTCCCATGACGGGTCCTTTCGTGGGTGGGCGTACGCCCGGTGGTGTGGTGGTGGGCCGGGAGGCCCGGGGTGCGTCCGGCTGACGGGTGTCAGTGGACGCGGGTCGACTTCGCGAGCGCGGAGCGGGTACCGCCGGTCAGGTGCACGAGCACCGGGACCGGACGGCCGAGGGTGCGGTCGAGGACCGCGACGGCTCGGTCGACGGCGTCGAGCACGCTGACGGCGTCCCCGCCGCGGCGGACCGCGACACGGATCCGGGCGGCGCGCTGCCGGCGGACGAGGTAGGTGTCGACCCGGGAGCCGACCACGTCGCGGACACCCGCGAGTTCGTGCTCGAGGACGTCCCGGACGAGTGCGACGTTGACGGTGACGGCATCGTCGCCCGAGTGTTCCCGGACGGCGACGGACGTGCCGCCACCACCTCGGGTGAACACCCACACGAGCGACAGGACGATCACGAGGGCCGCGGCCCCGGCGACGATCCACAGCGCGGACGCGGGGACGTCGAGGCTGCGGGGGAGGTCGACGTACGGCTTGACGGTGTCCTGGACGGCGGGCAGCACACCCGCGCCCATCGCGATCCCGACGACCACGGCGACGAGGCCGAGGACGAACAGGATGATCCGGTTGAGGGTCCGGTTGCTCTTGGTCATGCGAGGGTTCCCTTCTCCTCGACCCGGACGCGGACGCGTCGGCCGAAGCGCTCGTCGAGACCGCTCAGACGCTCCACGACGGCGGCGCGGACGCTCGCCTCGTCGACCGGCACACCGGTGACGGGGACGATGCGGACCTCGGTGGAACGGCCACGGGCGGTGGCGGAGGCGTTCCCCTCGGGGACACCGGCCGCCATGCCGGCAGCGTTCGCCGCGGTGGAGGCGACGATGCGGGCGTCGATGACGACCGCACCACGCTCGTGCTCGACGACCGATCGGTGCTGCCGGCCGGGCTTGAGCGCCAGGACGACCAGCACGACGCCGAGGACGACGAGCACACCCGCGATGACCTCGACGATGGTGACGAACGCGGCGTCCGGACGGAGCGCCGTGTCGACCACGGTCTGGGGGTCGGCGACCAGCGGCGGGCGTCCGATGGCGCTGAGCACCGCCTCGGTGCCGATCCAGGCGGCCACCAGGGCGAGCACCACGAGTGCCACCGCCACTGCTGTGGAGCGGGAGCGGTGCACGCTCCGACGACGGATGCGTCGTTCGACGGAACCGTTGCTCATGATGGCCTCCTAGCGGGCACGGGACTCGTGCTCGCGCACGATCCCGGTGAGTTCGATGTGGGCACTGCCGACGCGGCGCCCGGTCAGGTCGCTCACGCGGCCCTTGACCTGGTCCGCGATCCGGATCGACCCGGAGACGATGTCGTCGCTCGCGGCGATCGGCCCGGTGATGTCGAGCGACAGTGCTCCCGACGCGTCGCCGAGTCCGACGCGCACCCGCTTGGCGGGGGCGCCGAGCCCTTCGGCTGCGACGGCCCGCGCCAGCGAGGTGAGCGCGCGTGCGGTGATCTCGACGCGGCCCGGGACGTCCGGGCCGGCGTTCACCGGGAGCTCCGGCGTCCGGTCAGCACGTCGGTCAGGGCACCGCGGTCGATGCGCCCGGTGGCGAGTGCGGCCACGAGGGCCCCGATCGCACCGAAGACGATGACGAGCACGAAGCCCCAGAACCCGAACTGCAGTGCCACGACGGCGAGGACTGCGCCGATGAGGGCGCCGATCAGCGTGTTGCTCATGCGACTCGCGCTTCCTTCTTCTCGTCCTCGTTGTCGTCGTCGTCGCCCGGGATGTAGACGTCCTGGACGGTCACGTTGACCTCGGCGACCTCCATGCCGACGATCTGCTCGAGGGCACGGGCAACACCGGCACGGACGCCGTCGGCGACCTGCTGGAGCGACACCGGGTACTCGGCGACGATCACGATGTCCGCGGCGACCTGCTTCTCGCCGACCTCGACCTTGACGCCCTGACCGAAGTCGCGCTGGCCGATGGCGTCGCGGATCGCGCCGATGGCACGGGCTGCGCCGTTGCCGAGGGAGTGCACGCCGTTGACCTCGCGGGCGGCGATGCCGGCGACCTTCGACACGACGGTGTCGTCGATGACGGTCTTGCCGGTGACGCCGCTGGTGCCGGCGTGCGAGGTGGCACGGGTCGCCGTGGTGGCCGGGGTGGGGGTGATGGTGTCAGCCATGTTCGTTCCTTCCGTTGACCCGCCGGGCGTTCCCAGCGGTTGCTGTTCACGGATGAGACGGGCTGTGGAAGAGATTCGTCACACACGACTTCTCGGATTCGGGTGATCTCCAGGGAGCCCCGGAATTCCGGGGATCCACGTGTACCCCCGGGGCGTTCCGTCCGGCCGTTCAGCCGTTTCCGGCCGCGCCGTTGCGCTCGGCAGCGGCCCGCATGGCACGCACACAGGCCATCGGGGACTCGCCGCGCTCCTCGCGGAAGAGCTGCTGCAGCCGTCGGGGGAGCACCCCTGCGGCGGCCGCGATGCCGTCGAGCGTGAGCGGGTCGTCGAGGTGCTGTTCGATGTACGACACCGCACGACGGACACGCCACGACGCCTTGCCGGCCTCCGGCTGCGCAGCCAGCGACGCGCGTTTCGTCACGGCGGGGTCCTCACCGAACCGGTCGCGGTAGGTCTCGGCGAACCGTCCCGGGTTGGTGAAGCCCCAGCGGCGGGCGATCGCTGCGATGCCGGAGGACACGAGCGGGCAGTCCGCCGGGGCGACCGGTCCGCCCCGGTCCGCGCGGAGCAGCTCCTCGCGCACCCGGTCCAGGCGGTGGTCGCGGAGGAACCGGTGCGGGGTGGTGTCGAGCGTCCGGGCGAAGACGTCCTGCAGCCCGCGCTGGCTCAGTCCGCACGCGGCGGCGATGGTGGGGACCGAGGGGCGATCGGCGGCGTGCAGCTCGATGAAGCGGATCGCGTCGCGGAGCCGGTTCGCCACGGGCACGTCGTCACCGCGGTTGCGGATGGGGAACGTGTCGAGGATGACGACGGCCAGCCGACGGTTCAGCGCGGTCCGCATCGGCCCGAGCACGCGCTCGTCGACCAGGGCCGGCCCGAGTTCACGGATCAGGTGCCGCAGGGGTTCTCGCCGGGCGACGACCTCGTCCTGCTGGTCGAACAACAGTGGGCCGTCGGGCAGGCGGTAGCCGAGGTCGCGGCCGACGCTCCGCAGGAACCGGTCGGACACGTGCACGCCGTTGTAGACGGTGCCGTCGGACTCGAACCGGTAGGCCTCGGACGCCGACGCGATGTACGGGCTGCCCGGCTCGACGACGCGGGTGCGGTCGGCGAAGTGCATCTCGAGCCGGCCCTTGGTCAGCCAGAACACCACGTGGTCGTCCCGCACGCCGATGACCCCGCCCCGCCGACCGCCCTCGGCCCGCATGGTGCGCAGCGACAGGTCGTCGTCACCCACGACCGTGTACTCGTACCGGGTGTCGTCGGTGGCGAAGGTCTCGGAGGCGAAGTCCGAACCGCCGTACTCCGCCGCGAAGATCTCGGAGTAGTCGGAACCCTCGCCGTCGGAGAACCGCAGCCGGCGGAATCCGTTCGTCGTCGAGGGGTCCATGCGCTGATCATGCCACCGGTTGCGTCCGAACGAGATCGGAATACCCTAGGGGGGTACCGTATTGAGAACGGTGGAGGCGGACATGCACGAACACGTCGGGTACATCGGCGACAAGGACGACCTGCTCAAGCGACTCCGTCGCGCCGAGGGGCAGGTGCGCGGCATCGCGCGGATGGTCGAGGACGAGACGTACTGCATCGACGTCCTGACCCAGATCTCGGCGGCGAACCGGGCGCTCGAACGCGTCGCGCTGTCGCTGCTCGAGGACCACCTGGCGCACTGCGTCGCCGAGGCCGTCGCCGAGGGCGGGGACGCCGCCGACGAGAAGGTGCGCGAGGCCAGCCAGGCGATCGCCCGGCTCGTCCGCTCCTGACCCTGACGACCACCCACCGAGAAGGAGACACCATGACCACCGAAACGCTGCTCGTCGAGGGCATGACCTGTGACCACTGCGTGATGAGCGTCACCGAGGAGCTCACCGAGGTCGACGGGGTGTCGGGCGTCGACGTCCGACTCGTCCCCGGCGGGTCGTCCGAGGTCACCGTCAGCTCGGCGGCACCCGTCGACGCGGACGCCCTCCGTGCCGCGGTCACCGAGGCGGGGTACGAGGTCGTGCGCTCGTGACCGACCGCACCGTCGAACTCGACATCACCGGGATGACCTGCGCCTCGTGCGCGAACCGCATCGAGCGGAAGCTCGGCAAGCTGCCCGGGATCACCGCCACCGTCAACTACGCCACCGAGAAGGCGCAGGTGCAGGTCGCCGCTGACGGCACCGCCGACCCCGAGGCGCTCATCGCCGCGGTGGAGTCGGCCGGCTACGGCGCCGCGGTGCCGGCACCGCCCGCAGCCGCCGACGCCGAACCCGTGGCCGATGCCGACCCGACCGGCCCACTGCGCCGACGCCTGGCCGTGTCCGCCGTGCTCGCGGTGCCCGTCGTGGTGCTCTCGATGGTGCCGGCCCTGCAGTTCCCGAACTGGCAGTGGCTCGCCCTGACGCTCGCGGCGCCCGTCGCGGTCTGGGGTGCGCTCCCGTTCCACCGTGCCGCGTGGGTCAACGCCCGGCACGGTGCCGCCACCATGGACACCCTGGTGAGCGTCGGTGTCCTCGCCGCCTTCGGGTGGTCGCTGTACGCCCTGTTCTTCGGCGACGCCGGCACGACCGGCATGCACATGACGTTCTCGTGGTTCGCCACGGACCCCGAGGCCACCGACCTGTACCTCGAGGTCGCGGCGGCCGTGACGGTGTTCATCCTCGCCGGCCGGTACATGGAGGCCCGCGCGAAGACGCAGTCCGGTGCCGCACTCCGGGCGCTGCTCGAACTCGGTGCGAAGGACGCCACCGTCCTGCGCGACGGTGCCGAACACCGCGTGCCCGCCTCGTCCCTCGTCGTCGGCGACGTCGTCGTGGTGCGACCCGGCGAGCGGATCCCGAGCGACGGCCTGGTGCAGGACGGCTCCTCGGCCGTCGACCTCAGCATGCTCACCGGCGAGTCCGTGCCGGTCGAGGTCGGCCCGGGCGACCGGGTCACCGGTGCCACGATCAACGTCGGCGGGCGGCTCGTCGTCGCGATCACGCGTGTCGGCGCCGACACCGAGCTCGCCCGGATGGGTCGCCTGGTCGAGGACGCCCAGACCGGCAAGGCCGAGGTGCAGCGTCTGGCCGACCGCGTGTCCGGGGTCTTCGTGCCGATCGTCATCGTGCTCGCCGTGCTGGCCTTCGTCGGCTGGCTCGTGTTCGGCGGCTCGGTCACCGCGGCCTTCACCGCGGCCGTCGCCACCCTGATCATCGCCTGCCCGTGCGCCCTCGGGCTCGCCACGCCCACCGCGCTGCTGGTCGGCACCGGCCGAGGCTCGCAGCTCGGCATCCTGATCGGCGGTCCGCAGGTGCTCGAGCGCACCCGCGGCGTCGACACCGTCGTGCTCGACAAGACCGGCACCGTCACCACGGGGTCGATGACCCTGCGGTCGGTCACCGCCCTGGACGAGACCGAGGACGTCCTGCGCCTCGCCGCAGCGGTCGAGGACGGCTCCGAACACCCCGTCGCCCGCGCTGTGACCACCGCGGCCCGTGCCCGGGGCGCTGACCTGCCCCAGGCCGAGCAGTTCACCGCCACCGCCGGCGCCGGTGTGCAGGCCGTCGTGGACGGCGACGTCGTCCTGGTCGGCACGACCCGCTGGCTCGCCGACTCGTGGTCGATCACCCTGCCACCGGTGCTGTCCGACGCCGTCGACCGTGCCGAGGCCGACGGAGGCACGGCGGTCGTCGTCGCCCGGAACGGCACGGCCCTGGGCGTGGTCGTCGTCGGCGACACCGCGAAGCCCGAGGCCGCCGACGCGATCGCCCGCTTCCGTGCGCTCGGCCTGCACCCGGTCCTGCTCACCGGCGACAACGACGGTGCCGCACGTGCTGTCGCCGTGAGCGTCGGCATCGACGAGGTGCACGCCCGCGCGACCCCCGCGTCGAAGCTCGAGACCGTCCGTCGGCTGCAGTCCGAGGGGCGGAGCGTCGCGATGGTCGGCGACGGCGTGAACGACGCCGCCGCACTGGCCGCGGCCGACCTCGGCATCGCCATGGGGGCCGGCACCGATGCGGCCATCGCGGCGAGCGACATCACGGTCGTCAGCGGTCGGCTCACGGTGGTGGCCGACGCCATCCGGCTGTCGCGCGCGACGCTCGGCGTCATCAAGGGCAACCTGTTCTGGGCGTTCGCGTACAACGTCGCGGCGATCCCGCTCGCGATGGCGGGGCTGCTCAACCCGGTGCTCGCGGGTGCGGCGATGGCGTTCTCGTCGGTCTTCGTCGTGACGAACAGCCTGCGGTTGCGTCGCTTCGCGGCGCAGCCGTGAAGCCGGCCACAGCCGTGGACCGGGCGAACCGACCGCAGCCCTGAACCCGGCGAGCCGACCGCGGCCCTGAACGCGACCGGCCGGGAGGCGTGACGCGCGCAGCGAACGCGAGCCGCGCCTCCCGGCCGACTGTGCGCACCACCCGCCGGAGCGCACTACGCTCGAAGACGGTCCGCGACGCAGCGCTGCGTGACCCGCGGGCTGTACGTCTTGAACGTGATCCCCAGGAGGACCGAAGTGACCGAATCCGCTCCCGTCGACCCCACATCGACCGAAGGCTGGAAGAAGCTCGACAGCATCGCTGCCGGCTTCACCCCGGACCTGCGAGGGTGGTTCGACAGCGACCCCGGTCGTGCCGAGCAGTACACCTTCCAGGCGGCCGACCTGACCGTCGACCTGTCCAAGGGCCTGGTGACCGACGAGATCCTCGCCGCGCTGCTGCAGGTCGCGAAGGACACCGGCGTCGCCGAACGCTTCCAGGCGATGCTCGCCGGTGAGCACATCAACGTCACCGAGGACCGCGCCGTGCTGCACACCGCGCTCCGCCGCCCGAAGGCGACCGAGGGCCTCGTGCCGGCGGCTCCCCTGACCGTCGACGGCCAGGACGTCGACGCCGACGTGCACGCGACGCTCGACAAGGTCTACGGCTTCGCCGAGCAGGTCCGCAGCGGCGCCTGGACCGGTGTCACCGGCAAGCGCATCGAGACCGTCGTCAACATCGGCATCGGTGGCTCCGACCTCGGCCCCGTCATGGTCTACGAGGCACTCAAGCCCTCCGTCCAGGCCGGCCTCGAGGCCCGCTTCGTGTCGAACATCGACCCGGCGGACATCTACGAGAAGACCGCGGACCTGGACCCCGAGACCACGCTCTTCATCGTCGCGTCGAAGACCTTCGGCACGCTCGAGACCCTGACGAACGCGCGCCTCGCACGCCAGTGGCTGTGGGAGAAGCTCGGCCTGACCGACGCCGCCGACGACGAGAAGAAGAACGCCGTCGCCAAGCACTTCGTCGCCGTCTCCACCGCGCTCGACAAGGTCGAGGCGTTCGGTATCGACCCCGAGAACGCCTTCGGCTTCTGGGACTGGGTGGGCGGCCGCTACTCGGTCGACTCGGCCATCGGCACGAGCGTCGTCATCGCGATCGGCAAGGAGAACTGGGAGCAGTTCCTCGCCGGCTTCCACGCCATCGACGAGCACGTCCGCACCACGCCGCTCGAGCAGAACGTCCCCGTCCTGATGGGCCTGCTCAACGTCTGGTACACGAACTTCCTCGGTGCGCAGAGCCACGCGGTCCTGCCGTACACGCAGTACCTGCACCGCTTCGCCGCGTACCTGCAGCAGCTCACGATGGAGTCGAACGGCAAGCGCGTCCGCTGGGACGGCTCGCCCGTCACCACCGAGACCGGCGAGGTCTTCTGGGGTGAGCCCGGCACGAACGGCCAGCACGCGTTCTACCAACTCATCCACCAGGGCACCCGCCTGATCCCGGCCGACTTCATCACGGTCGCCAACCCGGCCCGTCCGCTCAAGGACGAGACCGGCGACGGCAAGGGTGTCGCGCCCGGCACCGACGTGCACACGCTGTTCCTGGCGAACTTCTTCGCGCAGACCAAGGCGCTCGCGTTCGGCAAGAGCGCCGACGAGGTCCGCGCCGAGGGCACCACCGACGAGGGCATCGTCGCGGCGCGCACGTTCCCGGGCAACAAGCCGACCACGTCGATCATCGCGCCGGAGCTCACCCCGAGCGTCCTCGGCCAGCTCATCGCCCTGTACGAGCACATCGTGTTCACCGAGGGCACGATCTGGGGCATCGACTCGTTCGACCAGTGGGGTGTGGAGCTCGGCAAGCAGCTGGCGCTGCAGGTCACGCCGGCCGTCGAGGGCGACCAGGCCGCGCTCGACGCGCAGGACCCGTCGACCAAGGCGCTCATCGCGAAGTACCTGGAGCTGCGGAAGTAACGCACGTCCCCACCTGACGGACGGGAGGCCCGTGGCGGATCCGCCACGGGCCTCCCGTCCGTCGTGTCGGGCACTGCCAAAGCGACAGTTGCGCCCGACGGGCCGCCGTCAGGCCTGCGAAAGCGACAGATGTGCGCCGATCTTCCGCGGAGAAGTGTCGCTTTCGCGAGGGCCCGCTGCGACGCCGCGGGGCCCGGGCCGCACGGACCGCCCGCTCAGCGGGCGAGCGGGTCGAGGTTGAGGGACGTGCCCTCGTACAGGTGCTGGTCCTCGCCGAACACCTGGACACCCTCGTTGAGCCAGACCAGGTCGCGGACGGTGATGCCGAACCGCGCGGCGACGTCCCCGATCAGGTCGTCCGGTGCGACGCCGTAGGACCTCGGCGCGCCGGCGGCCGTGGTCGCGGTGACGGTCCCGGTCGCGTTCGCCCGTCGTCCGGCGTCCTTCGGGTGCACGTTCGTCTGCCGGGCGGGGACGGACCACCGCACGGTGGACACCGCGAGGACCTTGCCGGCGGAGATCTCGACGGGGACGTCCTGTCCGGGCGCCGCGGCGGAGTAGGTCACGAGGTTGCCGAGGTGTGACGGGTCGACCCCGGATCCGTCCAACGGGACGTCGACCGCGGCCGCCGTGCTGGTCGGGCCGCCGAGGGTCCGGTCACCGACACCGGGGTAGGTCAGCCCGTCGCCCACCGCACGGGGCAGGTCGAACAACGCGACGCCGATCGGCACCGGCAGCGTCGAGGTGATCCCGGAGTACTGCGCGGTGAACGTGTCGTCGCCGTCCGCGACCACCCGGAAGTGGAAGTGCACGCTGCCCTTCGGCGAGGCCACGTCCCCCTGGGCCAGGACGGTCCCGGCGGGGATCGGTGTCAGCGTCGGTGCGGGTGCGGCGGCCTCCGTCGGCACCGGGGTCGGTGTGCGCGGGTTCGCCGACGCCTCGATCAGGTCCGATGCGGACTCGCCGGTCGGGGTCGCCGCCGGGGTCTCGCTCGCCGTCGGGCTGGACGCCGGCGGACTGGAGGGAGCGGGCGGGACATCGTCCGGTCCCCGCAGCAGCGAGCAGCCGGACAGCACCACGCTGGCCGCCAGCATGATGGCGATTCCGCCGGTCCGTTTCATGATGCCCCCTCAGGTCGAGGGTAACGCGATGCCGATCACACGGTCGTCGTCGCCGGCGGACTGTGTCCCGGGACGCAGTCCAGCCGCCGAGGGGGCGAGATGGTGTCGGTCGGAGCGGCTACGGTCGAGGGCATGGAGCGTTCGGAGATCCTCGCCGCGGCTGCCGCCGCGCACGCCGCCCGCATCGCAGCGGCGGGTGGTGACGACGTCGCAGCGCGTGAACGTGCCGACAGCGTCCGGCGCCGGGCCGACGGGCTCACCGACCGGTACGACACGGTCGAGGGCTCGGACACCGAGTCCGATGCACGTGACGCCGCACGCCGTCGCGCGGGAGAGGCGGACCGCGCCGCCTCGCGCACCGAGGGCGTGCTGTCGGACTGGCACCGGATGGGCACCCGTCGTGGCGTCACCCCCGACGCCCAGGTCCGCACGGCGTGGACCGTGACCGGGGTCCCCGAGCGCGGCGACGCCCGCGCGCTCGCGAACGTGCTGCTCTCCACCGCGGGGCATGCCGGACGCGTCGCCGACGCCGCCCGACGCAACCCCGCCCTGTCCGGCGCCGCGAGTGCCGCCGCCCGACGGACCGTGCGCCGCTACACCGACCACGGTGCGGACATGGCTTCGTTGGGGGACGTCCTGGGCGACGGCCCCGTCGACGACGAGCGCTGAGCCCGATCCGCGGATTGGACCGCTCCCGTCCTCATCAGGCCTTCTGTGGACCGATCCAAACGACCTGACGACAGAATGTCCAATTGACAGGACATGGATTCGGGTTACGATCGGTCCACGCACTGACGCGCGATCACCGACGAAGGAGTCACCGAATGGTCGACATCAAACCGACAGCCCCGACTGTCGCACTGCCCCCGTTGGGGACCGGGCCGCACCGCCGACGACTCGGTGTGCTGGCCCTCGTCGCCACGTTCGGCGGGTTGCTCTTCGGGTACGACACCGGTGTCATCAACGGTGCCCTGAACCCGATGAAGGCGGAGCTCGGCCTCACGAACTTCACCGAGGGTGTCGTCACCAGCTCGCTGCTCTTCGGCGCCGCGATCGGCGCCATGCTCGGCGGCCGCATCGCCGACGGCTGGGGTCGCCGCAAGACGATCATCCTGCTCGCCGTCACGTTCTTCGTCGGCACGCTGATCTGCGTGTTCGCGCCGACGTTCGAGGTCATCGTCATCGGTCGTGTGCTCCTCGGCCTCGCGGTGGGTGGTGCCTCCACGGTGGTGCCGGTGTTCCTCGCCGAACTCGCACCGTACGAGATCCGCGGGTCGCTGTCCGGCCGCAACGAGCTCATGATCGTGATCGGTCAGCTCGCCGCGTTCGTGGTCAACGCCTTCATCGGCAACATCTGGGGCGAGGGCAACGGCGTCTGGCGCGTCATGCTGGCCGTCTGCGCGCTCCCCGCGATCGCGCTGTTCGTCGGCATGCTCCGGGTGCCGGAGTCGCCGCGCTGGCTCGCGTCGAAGGACCGCTACGACGAGGCGCTCTCGGTCCTCGAGCAGGTCCGGACCACCGATCGGGCCCGCGCCGAGCTCGACGACATCAAGCGGAGCAACGACCTCGAAGCGAAGGTCGAGCGTGTCAGCGGCTGGCACACGCTGCGCGGGAACAAGTGGCTCATCCGCATCGTGCTCATCGGCGCCGGGCTCGGCGTCGCGCAGCAGCTCACCGGCATCAACTCGATCATGTACTACGGCCAGACCGTGCTCATCGAGTCCGGGTTCCAGGCGTCGGCCGCCCTCATCGCGAACATCGCCCCCGGCGTGATCGCCGTCGTCGGTGGCGTCATCGCGCTGTACAACATGGAGAAGATCAACCGCCGCACGACGCTGATCCTCGGGTTCACGCTGACGACGATCTGCCACTTCCTCATCGGCATCGCGTCGGTGGCGCTGCCCGAGGGCAACCCGGCTCGCCCGTGGGTCATCCTGTTCCTGGTCGTCGCGTTCGTCGGCTCGATGCAGACCTTCCTCAACATCGCCGTGTGGGTCGTCCTGTCCGAGATCTTCCCGACGCAGATCCGTGCGCTCGGCATGGGCATCTCGGTCTTCTGCCTCTGGATCGCGAACGCGTTCCTCGGGCTGTACTTCCCGACGATCGTCGCCGCGACCGGCATCACCGGGACCTTCTTCGGCTTCGGGGTCGTCGGGCTGCTGGCGCTGCTCTTCATCTGGAAGTTCGTGCCGGAGAGCCGTGGTCGCACCCTCGAAGAGGTCGAAGAGGGCGTCACCACCGGCAACATCTTCACCGTCCCCGTGAAGGCGTCGCGCCGCTAGTCCGCTCCACGCCGCACCGAGTGCGCAGAAGACGTCGGGTCGCCCCAGGGCACCCGGCGTCTTCTGCGCACTGGATCCACGGTCGCCGCCCGGTTGGTTGCATGGAGGCGTGACGGAACTGGTGCTGCAGGACTTCCCGACCGCCCTCAACGTGGTGTGCTCCGCGCTGCTCGTGGTCGCCGTCGGGTGTGCGGCGTTCGTGGCGGTCGACGTGGTGCGTCGGCCGCCGCACATGCGCGTCATGGCGTTCGTGTGGCCGCTCACGATGCTGTTCGGCAGCGTCGTCTGGCTCGTCTTCTACCTGCGTCGGGGGCGGGCCACGGCGCCCGGCCACGGACGGTGGGCGGGCACCGCGATCGACACGAGCCACTGCGGGGCCGGCTGCGCCCTCGGTGACCTGATCGGCGAGTTCGGGCTCGCGGCGTTCCCGGCGCTCGGGGTGGCGGTCGGCCTGGGGTCGCTCTACCAGGACCGGATGGTCGCCGGGTGGATCGTCGACTTCGTCATCGCGTTCGTGCTCGGCATCGCGTTCCAGTACTTCGCCATCGCGCCGATGCGGGGCCTCGGCGTCCGGGCCGGGCTCGTCGCCGCGCTCAAGGCCGACACACTGTCGATCATCGCGTGGCAGGTGGGCATGTACGGCCTGATGGCGGTGTGGCAGCTGGTCGTGTTCCCGGCGCTCGTCGGCGGGCGCGCGAGCGTCTTCTCGCCGGAGTTCTGGGTGGCGATGCAGCTGGCGATGGTGGCCGGCTTCGTCGGCTCCTACCCCGTGAACGCGTGGCTGGTGCGTCGGGGCATCAAGGAGGCCATGTGACGGACCAGCGAACGGACGGGAGGCCCGGTGCCAGCTGGCACCGTCCTCCCTCGCAGGCTCGGTCGGCGCGCCCCGCGCAACGCTTCGCGTTGCCGCTGAGCGGGGCGCGCCCGTCCGTCCTGTGGGCGCGCTACGGGCGCAGGAGCACCTTGCCGACGCGGCCGGCGGTGTCGCTGGCGCGCACGGCGTCGCGGACCTGCTCGAAGGCGAAGGTCTCGGCGACGGGGAGCGTCAGCGAGCCGTCGAGCACGCGGGTGATGAGCTCACCGAAGAGCTGCCCCTTCGTCTCGGCCGGCATCGTCTTGCTGACGACGGAGCCCCAGAAGCCCTTCACGGTGAGCTGGCCGAAGATGACCTTGCCCGACGGGATCTCGAGCGTCGGCGACGCCATCGCGCCGAAGACGACGAGGGTGGCGTTCTCGCCCAGCACGGACGCGATGTCGCCGGCGGCCTTGCCACCGACCGACTCGACGCCCGCGATGATCGGGGCACCACCGGTGATCGCGGCGACCTGGTCCTGCCAGTCGTCGGCGTCGGTGGCGACGATGCGCTCGATGCCCTGCTCGCGGAGCTCGTCGACACCGGCGGCGCGACGGACGAGTCCGATCACGTTGATGCCGCGGGCGGCGCCGAGCTGGGCGACCATGCGTCCGACCGCACCGTTGGCGGCGTTCTGGATGATCCAGTCGCCCTCGTGCAGGTCGAGCGAGTGCAGCAGGCTGATGGCGCTGAACGGCATCGAGACGAGCTGGGCGGCGGCCTCGTCGGTCATCGCGTCCGGCACCGGGACGAGCCCGGCGGCGCTGGCGGTGTAGTACTCGGCCCAGACGCCGAAGGCACCGCCGGCGACGCGCTGGCCGACCTGCAGGTTCGTGACGCCCTCGCCGAGGGCCTCGACGACACCGAGTGCCTCGGTGCCCGAGGCGGCGGGGAGCTCCGGCTTGAAGCCGTAGGTGCCGCGGACGGTCCACAGGTCGTGGTTGTGGATGGGGGAGAGGACCGTGCGGACGAGGACCTCGCCGGCGCCGGGCGTCGGGACGGGGCGCTCATGCACCTCGAGGACGTCGGCGGGCTCGGCGAACGTCTCGTGGATGACGGCGCGCATGGTGGTGGGGATGGTGGTGCTCATGGGTCAGTCCTCCGAGACGACGATGGTGACGTCGATGTTGCCGCGGGTCGCGTTCGAGTACGGGCAGACCTGGTGGGCCGCGTCGGCGAGGGCCTGGGCCTGGTCGTGCTCCAGGCCGGGGATGACGACCTCGAGCATGACGGCGAGCTGGTAGCCACCGTTGCCGTTCGGGCCGATCGACACGCGACCGCCGACGGACGAGTCGGTGATCTTCACCTTCTGGCTGCGGGCGACGCCCTGCAGTGCGGAGTGGAAGCAGGCGGCGTAGCCGGCGGCGAAGAGCTGCTCGGGGTTGGCGCCGTTGCCGGAGCCACCCATCTCCTTCGGGATGGCGAGGTCGAACTCGACCGTGCCGTCGCTCGTGGCGACGTGGCCGTTGCGGCCTTCGCCGGTGGCCAGGGCCTCGGCGGTGTAGAGGGTTTCCATGGGGTTCCTTCCTTGTGGGGCGGATCGTGAAGTTCGGGGGTGTGCGGCGTGCTCTCGCGCTCAGCGACAGTTCACGGGCACACGTGGCCGTGCGGTGTCGCTCAGCGCGAAACGGCGTCGGCGCCGGCGTCAGCGCCCGCGGCGTCGTGCTCGGGCTCGGCCGCCGCGTGCATCGTCTCGGTCAGCCGGTGCAGCGTCGCGATGAGCTCGGCGGCGGCACGTTCGTCGGCCAGGCCCATCCCGGCGGCGATGCGCGCGGGGATGCCGCTCAGCTCGGACCGCAGTTCGCGGCCTCGGTCACCGACGGTCACCGTGACGACGCGCTCGTCGGTGCTGCGGCGCTCGCGGCGGACCAGGTCGCTCTGCTCCATGCGGCGGAGCAGTGGCGAGAGGGTGCCGGAGTCGAGCTGCAGGTGTTCGCCGAGGCTCGAGACGGTCTGGTCGCCCTCGACCCACAGGGTCACGAGCACCAGGTACTGCGGGTACGTCAGACCCCAGGGTTCGAGCATCGTGCGGTACGCCTGCGTGGTGGCGCGGGACGCCGCGTAGAGGGAGAAGCACACCATCTCGTCGGTCACGGGCATGCATCCACACTGTCACGCAACCCAGTTGTGCACAACTCGATGGAGCGGATGCCCAGCTGACGAACACGCCGACGACCCGGACGGTTAGGCTGACGTGACCCAAGATGAGCAGCAGCGACCTCGACACCACCACGACCCCCGGCAACGGATCGGCGTCGTCCCACGGCAAGACGATCCTGATCGGTGAGCACGCCGTGGTCTACGGCGCACCCGCTCTCGTCCTGCCGGTGCTCGACGCACGGGTCGTGGCGACGGTCACCCCGGTCGCCGCCGACGCCGAGCAGCCCGGTCACAGCCTGCAGTCGACCGTGCACACCGGCCCCCTCGACCTCGCACCCGCGGCCGTGATGCCGACCGTCACCGCCGTCACCGCGACCCTGCGCCACTTCGGGGTCACCGACCGCCACTTCCACGTCCGGGTCGACAGCGAGGTCCCGACCGCCCGCGGCATGGGCTCGAGCGCCGCGGTCGCCGCCGCCGTGACCGCGGCCGTCGCCGACGCCCTGGGCGAGACCCTCGACGTCGAGACCCACCACGAGCTCATCCAGGAGTGCGAGCGCGTCGCCCACGGCCGACCGTCCGGCCTCGACGCCCGGGGCGTCGTCGCGTCCGCGCCGGTGTGGTTCGAGGGCGGGCACATCGAACCCGTCACGCTCGGCACCCGGTTCACCTTCGTCGTCGCGGACACCGGCGTCCCCGGGCACACCCGCGAGGCCGTCTCGGCCGTCCGCGCCCGCCACGACCAGGACCCGGCCGGCGTCGGCGCCGTGATCGACCGGATCGGCGCGCTCGCCCGTCGGGCACGGGGGACACTCGAGGACGGCGATGCCCAGGCTCTGGGTGCCACCATGGACGCCGCGCACGACCTGCTCAGCACACTCGACGTGTCGAGTGACGACCTGGACCGGCTCGTCGACGCCGCACGTGCTGCGGACGCCCTCGGCGCGAAGCTCACCGGCGGCGGGCGGGGCGGGTGCGTCCTCGCGCTCGCCGCGGACGACGACCACGCGGACCGCATCGCGGCCGCACTCCGCGGCGCAGGGGCCGCAGCCACCTGGACCACCACGATCGGAGCCCGCGCTTGCTGACAGCCACCGCCGTCGCGCACCCCAACATCGCCCTCGTCAAGTACTGGGGGAAGGCGGACGCGCAGCTCGCGCTGCCCGCCACGGGCAGCGTCTCGATGGGGCTCGACGTGTTCCCGACGACGACCACCGTCACGGTGGACGGCGGACGGGAGGCTCGTGATCGGTTCACGCTGAACGGGCACGTCGTCGACGACGGTGCGCTGGTGCGCGTGCAGCAGTTCCTCGACCTGGTGCGCGAGCTCGCCGGGTCGTCCGAGCGGGCGTCGGTGGTCTCCGAGAACACGGTCCCGACCGGCGCCGGGCTGGCCTCGAGCGCGTCCGGCTTCGCCGCCCTCGCGACCGCGGCCGCCGCGGCCTACGGCCTCGACCTGTCGACGCGCGACCTGTCCCGTCTGGCCCGTCGCGGTTCCGGCTCGGCCACGCGCTCGATCCCCGGCGGTGTCGCCGTCTGGCACGCCGGCGACGACCAGGGCTCCTTCGCCGAGCCGATCCCGGCCCCGCCGATGGCGATGGTCGTGGTCACGATCGACGCCGGCCCGAAGCCGATCGGGTCGCGCGAGGCCATGCGCCGCACCATCGCGACGTCGCCCTTCTACCCGGCCTGGGTGACCTCGACGACCGAGACCGTCGGCGACATGCTCACGGCCTGCGCGGCCGGCGACTTCACCCGCATCGGCGAGATCACCGAGAGCAACGCGCTCCGGATGCACGCGACGATCGAGGGCGCGTTCCCGCCGATCCGCTACCTCAACGCCCGCAGCGTCGCCGTGTTCGACGCCGTCGCCGAGCTGCGTGCCGGCGGCACCGAGGCCTACGCCACGGCCGACGCGGGCCCGAACGTCGTCGTGCTCACGAAGCCGCAGGACCGGGCGGCGGTCGCCGGGGCGCTCGCGTCGCTGGGGGACGTCATCGAGTCCGGCACCGGACCTGCCGCGCGGGTGCTCCGCTCCGAAGAGACCGGGAGCAATCCCGACCAGAAGGAGTCCGCGCAGTGATCGAGTTCCGTGCACACGGCAAGCTGTTCGTCGCCGGCGAGTACGCCGTCGTCGAGCCGGGCCAGCCGTCCGTCCTGATCGCCCTCGACCGTGCCATCACGGCGAAGGTGCGCGAGGGCCACGGCGCTGGCAGCGTGCACTCCGAGGAGTACGGGCACCTGCCGCTCACGTGGACCCGTGCCGAGGACGGCCTGGCGCTCGACCGTGAGCACCACCCCTACGACTACGTGATGGCCACGATCGACCTGGTCGAGAAGCTCCGCGCCGAGCACGGCATCGCCCCGCGGTTCCACGACCTGCGCATCGAGAGCCAGCTCGACGACGCCAGCGGCCGGAAGTTCGGACTCGGGTCCTCGGCCGCGGTCACCGTCGCCACCGTCGGCGCCCTCGACCGCTTCTACGGCATCGGCCTGACGCAGCGCCAGCGCTTCCAGGTCGCCCTGCTCGCCACCATCCGGGTGAACCCCCGGGCCTCCGGTGGCGACCTCGCCGCGAGCACGTTCGGCGGCTGGCTGCGCTACAGCGCCCCGGACCGCGAGCGCCTCGCCGCGATGCTCGGCGACCACGCCGTGTCCGCGATCCTGACCGACGCCGACGCGTGGGACGGCTTCGACGTCCAGCGGCTGCCCGCTCCCGAGAACCTGCAGCTGCTCGTCGGCTGGACCGGCTCGCCCGCGTCCACCACGAAGCTCGTCGACGTGGTGCGTCGGCACCGCAACGGCGGGTACCAGGCGTTCCTCGACGAGAGCCGCAGCGCCGTCGACGACCTGACCACGGGCCTCCAGACCGGCGACGCCGAGCGCACGCTCGGTGCCCTCCGACGCGCCCGTGGGCTGCTGCAGCGTCTCGGCGACTCGGTCGGGTCGAAGATCGAGACCGAGCGTCTCGCGACCCTGTGCGACGTCGTCGAGGCGGCGGGCGGGGCGGCGAAGCCGTCCGGTGCCGGCGGCGGCGACTGCGGCATCGCGCTCGTCCCGGCGGACACCGACCCCGCCGGCATCCACCGCGCCTGGGAGGCGCACGACATCAGACACCTCAGCGTCGCGGTGCGAGCACCAGAAGGAGCCCTCGATGAGTGACCTGCTCACACCGATCCCCACCAAGTGGGTCGGCCCGATCCGCGTCAGCGGCAACGCCGTGCAGGGGGAGCACGAGGTCCCCCTCGCCACCTACGAGTCGCCGCTCTGGCCGTCCGTCGGCCGTGGCGCCCGCATCTCGCGGATGGTCGAGGACGGCATCGTCGCGACCGTCGTCGACGAGCGCATGACCCGCTCCGTCGTGGTCCGTGCCGACAGCGCCGCAGCAGCCCACGTCGCCGCAGGCCAGATCCTCGCGCGCCAGGACGAGCTCGCCGCGATCGTGTCCGGGCAGAGCCGGTTCGCCAAGCTCATCGAGGTGCACCCGGAGATCGTCGGAGACCTGCTGTTCCTGCGCTTCGCGTTCACCACCGGCGACGCCTCCGGCCACAACATGGTCACGCAGGCGGCGGACAAGCTGCTGCCGGCGATCCTGGACTGGCAGCCGGGCCTGCGGTACGTCTCGGTGTCGGGCAACTTCTGCACCGACAAGAAGGCCACCGCGGTGAACGGCATCCGTGGCCGCGGCCGCAACACCATCGCCGAGATCGTGATCCCCGGCGAGGTCGTCGAGAAGCGCCTGCGGTCGAGCACCGCGCGCATCGTCGAACTGAACATCGCGAAGAACCTGATCGGGTCGACGATCGCCGGGGCCATCCGCTCGGCGAACGCGCACTACGCGAACATGCTGCTCGGCTTCTACCTGGCCACCGGGCAGGACGCCGCCAACATCGTCGAGGGCTCGCAGGGCATCACGAGCGCCGAGGACCGCGACGGCGACCTGTACTTCGCGACCTCGCTGCCGCACCTGATCGTCGGCACGGTCGGCAACGGCAAGGGCGGGGACCTGCCCGTCGTCGAGGACGCCCTGGTGCGCCTCGGCTGCCGCGAGGACCGCGAGCCGGGCGGGAACGCCCGCCGCCTCGCCGCCCTGTGCGCCGCGACCGTCCTGTGCGGGGAGCTCTCGCTCCTCGCCGCACAGACCAACCCGGGTGAACTGATGGCCGCCCACGTCGCCATGGAACGCCGCGGCACGAAGCCCGCAGGCGGTGCAGCATGAGCGGCGTCGGCATCCACGACATCGCGATCGCGACCGGGCACCACGTGCTCGAGCTCGACGACCTGGCCGAGCGGCTCGGCGTCGACCCGGCGAAGTACCACGTCGGCATCGGGCAGGACGCCTTCAGCGTGCCGGCGCCCGACGAGGACATCGTCACGATGGGCGCCGCCGCCGCCAAGGAGCTCATCGACCGGCACGGCGTCGACGGCATCCGCACGGTGCTGTTCGCCACCGAGTCCGGCGTCGACCAGTCGAAGGCCGCCGGCGTGTACGTGCACGGCCTGCTCGGGCTGCCGAAGGCCGTCCGCGTGGTCGAGCTGAAGCAGGCCTGCTACGGCGGGATGGCCGCGGTGCAGCTCGCACTCGGCATCGTCGCGCGCGCCCCGCACGAGCGGGTGCTCGTCATCGCCGCCGACGTCGCCCGGTACGACGTCGACACCCCGGCCGAGCCGACCCAGGGTGCCGGTGCCGCCGCGATCCTGGTGTCCGCCGACCCCGACCTGATCGAGATCGAGCCGGCGGCGGGCGTCTACACGGCGGACGTCGACGACTTCTGGCGGCCGAACGACCGCTCCACCGCGCTGGTCGACGGTCGGCTCTCGGTGAGCGCGTACGTCAACGCGTTCGTCGGCGCCTGGGACGACCTGGCGGAACAGGGTGGCCCGGCGTACGACGACATCGCCCGCTTCGTGCACCACCAGCCCTTCACCAAGATGGCGATCAAGGCGCACCGCAAGCTCACGCAGCACGTCGGCGCACCCTTCGACGAGGCCGACCTGGCGATCGGGTTCACCTACAACCGGCAGACCGGCAACACCTACACGGCGTCGCTCTGGATCGGGCTCGCAGCACTGCTCGACCTGGACGACGACCTGGCGGGGGAGCGACTCGGCCTGTTCAGCTACGGCTCCGGCAGCGTCGGTGAGCTCATCACCGGCACCGTCCGGCCCGACTACCGCGAGCACCGCCGTGCGGGTCGCGTGCGGTCGCTGCTCGAGGCGCGGGTCCCGCTGACGGTCGACGCGTACCGCGCGCTGCACGCCGCGGGTGCCGCCACCAGCGAGGACGTCGAGCGTCCGCGCGTCACGACCGCGCCGTTCCGCTTCGCGGGCGTGCGCGGCGGCGCGCGGCACTACGAGGCGTCCTAGACCGGCACGAGGCGTCCTGGACCGGCACGAGGCGTCCTGGACCGGACACCGGGACGGACGGGAGGCCCGTGGCGGCGCCGCCACGGGCCTCCCGTCCGCCTGCCGGTCACGCTGCGGACAGGACCTCGCGTTCCAGCCGCTGGTAGCTGGCCTCCATGCCCTCCGTCATGCCGGTCGCGAGGATCATGTCCCGCTGCTCCCGGTCCGGGTAGGTGACGAGCAGCGTCATGAGCGTGACGCCGTCGTCCTCGTCGAACTGCAGGTCGTTCGTGTTCGGCGGGAAGGGCGCCCCGGTCATGCGTTCGGTCGACACCATCCGGCGTTCGGGTTCGACGACGAGGTTCTCGCCCTCGAACCCGAAGGGCTCGCCCTCGGTGTCACCCGTCGGCGCCCAGGCCTGCCGGAACGCGCCGCCGGGGGTCAGGTCGTTCTCGTACACCGTCATCTCCCACCCGTCGGGGCCGAGCAGCCACCGGCGCACCAGGTCGGGCTCGGTGTGCGCGCGCCAGAGCAGGTGCCGCGGCGCCGCGAACGCCCGGGTGATCCGGACGTGGGTGTCGTCGAGGACCTCGGTCTCGGTGCCCGCACCGAGGGCCCACTCGCGCAGGTCGGCGAGCACCCGGTCGAGCTGGCCGAACGCCTGCTGGTAGCCCTCGAGCATGCCCATCTCGAGCATCGCGTCGAGGTCGGCGGCGGAGGCGAACGAGGACACCACGGTGACCCGCGAGCCGTCGCCCGCCGGCCCGAACGACAACACGGTCTCGCTGGTGGGGAGCGACTCGTCGACCGTGCCCTCCGGGTCGGTGAACAGGTCGCGGAAGACGATGCGACGGTGCTCGTCGACCTCGGTGACCTGCCAGACGGCGTGGAACCGCTCGCCCTGCGGAGACGTCATCCGGTAGTCGGCGCGGCCACCGGGGCGCAGGTCGAACGTCGTGAACGTCGCGGGGAACCCGGGCGGTCCCCAGAACCGCTCGAGCTGGCGCGGGTCGGCGAAGGCGGCCCAGAGGCGTTCGACGGGGACGGGGAACTCGGCGACGAGGGTCATCGAGAGGGTGTCGGGATCGGTGTGGACGGACGTGGTGGGCATCATCGCTCCTGGTGTCGTCGGGGGTCGTCTGGTGCTGGGTGTCCGGACGCGTCGCCGTCGAGCAGGTCGCCGAGGCGGTCCATCCGGGTGTGCCAGAGGCGGCCGTAGGCGTCGAGGAGGGCACGGACACGCTCGAGCTGCTCCGGCTCGGCGCGCACGATGCGGGTGCGGCCGCGGGCCTCCTTGCTCACGAGTCCGGCTCCTTCGAGGACGGCGACGTGCTTCTGGACTGCGGCGAACGACATCGAGTAGGCGTCCGCGAGCTCGCTCACGGACGACGACCCGACGAGCGTGCGCCGGACGATGTCACGACGGGTCGCGTCGGCCAGTGCGTGGAACACCCGGTCGACCTCGGCGTCGGACAGTTCGATTCGTACAACCATTTGGTTGTAGGTTACGTCCGGCCGGTCTCGTCCACAAGGGGGACCTGCCGGTAGTCTTGCCGCGGAGATCGGAGGGGCGATGGCGGAGCAGCTGGGTGCGTCCGGTGCCGTCCGTGCCCTCGTCGCCACCCTGCCCCGTGCGCCGCAGCTGTCCGACGTGGTGACCGGCGTCGGTCGGATGGTCGGCAAGCCCACGCGCGTCGTCGACGTCGACGGGCCGAGCTGGGGTCCGCTCACCGCGCTCGTGTCGCAGTTCGAGCACGAGAACCTGGTGCTCGTGCCGGCCGACGCACCGCCGCTCTACCGCATGCACTGCGTGCTGCACGAGCTCGGGCACCTGGTGCACGGCGACGTCGGCACACCGACCGCGTCGTCCGTCGTCGAGTTCGCCGCCGGGGGCCACGTCTGCCGTCGCGCGCTCGACGCCGACTCCGGGCTCGTGAGCATCTCCGACGACGACGAGCACTTCGCCGAACGGTTCGCCTACGAGCTCGCGACGGTCCTGCTCGCCGGTGCCACGGGCGCGGACGAGCGGGCCTACGGCTGATGGCCGTCCTGCACGCCGCGGCCTTCTGGTTCGCGGCGCTGATCTTCCTCGCCCGCACGCCGTACGTGCTGCGGAACCCTCGTGGTCGGGCGGCCTGGGGTGCCACCGGCGTCGGGGCACTCGGGCTCCTGACCCTCGGCAGCGTCGTGCCGCAGCCGGTGCTCGACGGTGCCCTGGGCGGCTCGAACCTCATCAACCTGGTGCAGAACGTCTGCGCGACCGTCGCGTTCTGGCTGATGCTGCGCGCGAGCACCGACGACCTGCCGGAGCGCCCGGTGCTCGCCAGGCCGGTGGCGCTGCTCGTCGTGGTCGTGGCGTTCACGGTGCCGTTCCTGCTGGTCGAGGAGCGCGGCGGGACCGACTTCCACTTCATCGTGCGCGAGATCGAGCAGACCCCGATGTGGCTCTACGGGACGGTGTACATGGTGGGCGTGGGGCTGATCGCCGCGACGACCCTGCGCCGCGGCGTGCTGCAGAGCCCGGTGGCGCTCGTGGTGTTCCGCGTCGGGCTCGCCCTGGTCGTCGTGGCGAGCGTCGACGAGGTCGTCTCGCTCACCGCCGACCACTTCGGGCTCTTCCCGGCCGGGGCGCGGGACGGCCTGCGGCTGGCCTTCGACCCGCCGTTCTACCTCGGCATCGTGCTCATCGTCGTGGCGATGGCCTCGCTGACGTTCCGGCGGTGGGGCCGTGACCTGCGACACCGCGGGCACCACCGACGCCTGCGCCGCATCGCCCGTCGGCACGCGGTGCGAGCGGTCGAGCGGCCGGGGGACCCGCAGGCCCGGACCTACGACCTGGTCATCGCGATCCGCGACGCCGAGGTGCAGGGCCGGACCCTCGACGACGCCGAACTCGCGCAGGTGCGGTCGGCCGAACGGACCCTGACCCGGAGCCTCGGAGGATGACGGCGTGACGATCGTGTGGTGGGTGCTCGGAGCGCTCGGGGTGCTGGCGGCGGTGGGTCTGATCGGGCTGGTCGTCCTGGTCGTCCTGCGAAAGGTCGTCGGCAGGATCGTGCTGCCCGGTGGCGACCGGTGGACGCCCGTGCTCGAGTCCGACGCGGACTCCGTCCGGCTGCCGATCACCGACGACACCATGCGGCCGGGAGAGTACGGGCTGTGGCACGACGGCCCGGGGCACACCACCGTCGGGCCGGTGCTCGAGGTCGACGAAGCCGCCGGGTTCGTGCGCCGGGCCGTGGTGCGGACGACCGGCGCCGTGTCGTCGCGGGTGCGGTGGAGCGGGCACGTGCACCCGGACCCGGCGGCGATGGAGGTCGACTGGTCCGAGGTGTCGCTGCCGACGCCGGTGGGGCCGGCGCCCGCGTGGGTGGTGCGGCCGGGGCCGGACGGCGCCGCGGGCCCGGGCCGCCCGGCCGCCCGGGGTGCCGACCCCTTGGCTGCCCGGGGCGCCGACCCCGTGGCCGCCCGCACCTGGGCCGTCCACGTGCACGGGATCCGGACGACCCGGGTCACCGCGCTCCGGACCGTCCCCGCGGCGCTCGAACTCGGCTGGACCTCGATCGTCCCGTCGTTCCGCGGCGACGGTGAGGCACCGTGGGAGGGCCGGGCCTCACACCTCGGAGCCCGCGAGTGGGCGGACGTCGAAGTGGCGCTCGACCACGCCGTCGCGAACGGCGCCGAGCGGCTCGTCATCGTGGGGTGGTCGATGGGCGCGACGATCACGCACGAGCTCCTCGCCCGCTCGGCGCACCGCGACC
Source organism: Curtobacterium flaccumfaciens (assembly GCF_013359815.1). Classification (GTDB taxonomy): domain Bacteria; phylum Actinomycetota; class Actinomycetes; order Actinomycetales; family Microbacteriaceae; genus Curtobacterium; species Curtobacterium flaccumfaciens. The sequence goes on from NZ_JABMCF010000033.1 coordinate 135,956, forward strand.
GCCTGGCCGGGATCGTGCTCGTCGCCCCGGCACTGGACTGGGCCGTCACCGTCCGGTCCCAGGCCCGTCGCGCGGGGCTTCCCGGCCCCGTGGTGGGTGCTGCCCTCGGGGCGATGGCGACGCCGGTCCTCTGCCGGATGGTGGGGCTGCGCTCGCCGGTCGACGTGCGCGCGCTGTCGTGGTTGCGCGCACCCCGGCCGCTGCCACCGACCCTGCTCATCCACTCCACCGGCGACACCACGGTGCCGTTCTCGGCCAGTCAGGAGTTCGCCGACGCCCACCCCGGCACGGTCACACTGGCGGTGAGCGAGCCGGCCGAGCACGCCTGGGAGCGCAACGTCGACGCCGTCTGGTTCGACCGCACCATCACCACCTGGGCGTCCGGCCTCGCGCACACCGGAGCGCAAGAGTAGAAGGAGCCATGGGGCAGCTCATCTACGACGGCCGACCGCTCGACCTGCGGATCGACGACCGCGCGCTCACGCACCTGCAGATCGTCATCGTCAACATGCTCCGGCGTGACCACCGCTTCGCGTTCTCGTGGAAGGACGACGTTGTCCACGGCAACGGTCGCAGCACGATCTGGCTGCACCCCAACGTGAGCCTGCACTTCAAGTTCACCGGCAGCCGGGTGCCGTCCATCAACCGCAGCTGGCTCGAGGACCTCTACGCCTCGGCCACCTCGGGGTCGGGGCTCGTGCTGACGCCGGAGCCGGCGGACACCAGCACGGCGGCCGACTCGGCGTGGTCGCGGGCGGTGGCACCCGGGGACGCGGACGACGCATCCGGGACACCGAGTGGTAGCACAACGCGCTGATCCGGGTCAACGGGTTCCAGTCGGGTTGCTCGGATCGTACTGTGGCTTCACCGCGGTTCGCTGTCGTCCCCCGCACCGGCGCTAGGGCACCGGTGTTGGCAGCGTCCGCGGCAGGAGGGGAACCCGAATTGCCCGTGACGCCCGGCGAGTCCGGCACCGACCAACCATCGGTGGCCGAGACGAACGAGCGGCGCGAGTCCCGGATCAGGGCACTCGACGCTCGTGCGACCGACGCTGTGCGTCGCGTCCGCCGCGCCACGCTGCAGGGCTCGCTGGTCGGTCGCCACTGACCGGCGCTCCTCCGGGACCGCCCCGGCCATCGGATTCGGGTTCCGTGGCCGGGGCGGACTCATCAGATCTGCACGCGGCTCAGTAGACGTCGCGCACGTACCGCTTCGCGCGACGCATGTCGGCCAGGTACGCCTGCGCGTCGTCCTCGCCGCGCGCGCGTCCGGTCCGGATGACCTGGAGCAGCGCAGCCTCGACGTCCTTCGCCATGCGTGAGGCGTCGCCGCAGACGTACACGTGGCCGCCGTCCTCGAGCCAGGCGAACAGCTCCGCCGACCGCTCGAGCATCCGCGTCTGCACGTAGACCTTCTCGGCCTGGTCGCGCGAGAACGCCAGGTCGAGGCGGTCGAGCACGCCCTGTTCCTGCAGCTCGGTGAGCTCGTCCCGGTACACGAAGTCGGTGTCCCGGTGCTGGTCGCCGAAGAACAGCCAGTTGCGTCCGGTCGCCCCGGACACCGCGCGCTCGTGCAGGAACCCGCGGAACGGCGCGACACCGGTGCCCGGTCCGATCATGATCATCGGGGCCGACTCGTCCGCCGGCACTCCGAACGACGCGTTCGGCTGCAGGTAGACGTCGACGGTGCCGTCCGGGTCGACCCGGTCGGCCAGGAACGTCGACGCGACACCGGCGTACATCCGGTGCGGGTCGCCGTAGCGCACCGACGCGATGGTCAGGTGGATGCGGTCCGGGTGGGCCAGCGGGCTCGACGAGATCGAGTACTGCCGCGCCTGCAGCGGCCGCAGGTTCGGCAGCAGCTCGTCGAGTCCCGGAGCGGCCGGGCCGGCGTCGCGGAGCAGGTCGAGGACGTCGCGTCCCCACAACCAGCGGTCCAGCTCGTGCTTGTCGCCGTGCGCCACGACGGCCGCGAGTTCGCTCGACGGCGCGCGCTGCACCAGGTCGGCGATGAGGTCCTTCGAGGGCGTCCGGATCTCACGGTCGGTCCGCAGGACCTCGGTGATCGGCCGGCCGTCGAACGCCTCGCCGCCGTTCGCGCCGACCTGCTCGAGCAGGTCCGCCACGAAGACCTCGTCGTTCACGGGCACGACCGCCAGGGCGTCGCCGGCCGCGTACTCGATGCCCGAGTCACCGAGGTCGAACTCGTAGTGCCGGATCTCCTTCGCACTGCGCGGCGAGGAGAGCAGCCGGTTCTCGACCAGGCGCGACGGGTACGGGTTGCGCTTGTTCCACTGCGACCCCGGCCGGGAGGCACGGCTCGCGCCCGCCCCGCCCGTCGCGGCTGCACCGTCGCCGGCACCACCGCCCGTGGTCGCGCCGGGTGCAGCCGTCGCGCCGGCCTCGGCGGCGAGGCGGTCGAGGACCGCCGCGGTCCACAGTGCGGCCGGGTCCTCGAAGTCGACGTCGCAGTCGACGCGGTCGTGGATGCGGGTCGCGCCGAGCTGCTCGAACCGGGTGTCGAGGAGCTTGCCGGCCTGGCAGAACTCGTCGTAGCTCGTGTCACCGAGGCCCAGGACGGCGTACTGCAGCCCCTCGAGCCGCGGCACGGTGCTCGCCTGGATCGCGTCCCAGAACAGCCCGGCATTGTCGGGCATCTCGCCCTCGCCGTAGGTCGAGGTGACGACGAGCACGTGCGACATCTCGGCGAGATGCTCGGGGGTGACGGCGTCGAGCGCACTGGCACGACCGCCGAGTCCGCGGGCCTTCGCGCCGGCGACGAGCTCGTCGGCCAGGAACTCGGCGTTGCCGGTCTGGGTGCCGAAGAGCACGTCGATCGTCGTCGTGGGCGCGCTGGCCGCGACCTTCTTGCCGGCGGCGGCGATGCCCGCGATGAACCCGGCGAGCCAGGACTCCTGGGCGGCCGAGAACGGTGCGTCGACGGGGATCAGCGACCCGGTCGGGGGGAGCAGACTCACGCGGTCACCGCCTCGGTCGGCGCCTGCGGTGCACGGCGGGCGATGTCCTCGAGCGCCGCGGTGGCGAGCAGCTCGTCGAAGCGGGCCTCGCGGACGCGGCCGTCGTTCTTGGCGTTCTGGTGCATGATCCACCCCGTGGTGCCCGGCGCGTCCATGCTGCGGTTGTTCCGCTGCGTGAGCGCGCGCTTGTAGTCGTCGAGCCGCTTGATCGCGATGAGCGTGGCGAGCTGGTCGTCGGCGAACCGGTCGAGCGTGCCGCGCAGGTACTTCACGACGCGCTGCTTGACGGAGAAGTCCTCGGTGAGCACGAGGTTCTTGACGGCCTCGGCCACTCGCGGGTCGGCGCTGCCGAGCGCACCCGGGACGCGCTCGAGGGCGACGTCCTGGGCGACCCCGAGCACCGTGTACGACGACAGCAGCGAGAACATGTCCTCGCCCTGGTCGCCGAGCGCCGGGGCACGGCCGTCGAGCACCGTGCGCTGGTCGCGGTAGTCGAGCTTGAACGCGCGGAGCTTGTCGGTGGCGATCGAGGTCGCGAGCTCGTCGAGGAGCTCGGGCCGGGTCGCCGCCGCGAGGATCTCGCCGGCGTCCTGCGTGAGCAGCAGGGCACGGGGCATGCCGACGTACACGTGCGCGCGGGCGGTGTCCCACTCGGCGAGCAGTCGCTCGGCCAGGGCCGAACCGGTCGCCTCGAGGTGCCACTCGAGCAGCAGGCGGGCGGCGGCCTCGTGGAACGCACCGCGCTCGGTGTCGGTGATCGGGAACACCAGCAGCGAGTCCGTGCTGACACGCTCGGCGACCTGGCCGGAGGGGTCGTACTGGTACAGGAACCCACCGGACATGCCGTTGCCGAGGCCCTTGCCGAACGCGCCGAGGTTGAACACGGCGCCGCCGGTCATGTACTCGCAACCGAAGTCGCCGAGGCCCTCGACCACGGCGGTCGCGCCGGAGTTGCGGACGGCGAACCGGTCGCCGGCCTCGCCCTCGACGAAGGTGCGCCCACCGGTGGCCCCGAACAGCGCGAAGTTGCCGACCAGCACGTTGCCGCCCTGTGCGGCGCTGCCGCCACCGGGGGCGCGGACGATGATCCGTCCGCCGCTCTGGCTCTTGCCGACGCCGTCGTTCGCGGTGCCGGTGTGCTCGAGCACGACGCCGTCGTTGTTGAAGACGCCGTAGGACTGCCCGGCCGAGCCCTGCGTGCGGATCGTGACCGCACCGTCCACCAGCCGGCGGCGTCCGCGGTCGTCCGTCGTCACGGCGGGCAGGTCCTGCACGTCCTCGGCGCGGAGCTCGTGGTTGAGCAGGCGCTCGAGGTCGATGCCGAGCTGGCCACCGACCGACTTGTCGGCGTTGCCGAGCAGCACGCCGTGCACGAGCACGTGCTCCTGCGCGTGGTCGACGAGGGCGGTGCGGACGCGCTCGAGCAGGGCGTCGTCGGTGTGGAAGTCCTTCTCCAGGTACTCCGGGTCCGCGACGACCTTCTCGGGCACCTGAGCGAGCAGGGCACGGGCGTCGAGCCGGCCGACGCTCGCCGGGTGGTCCAGGAGCTGCAGCAGGTCGGTCCGGCCGCGGGCCTCGCGCAGGGAGCGCAGGCCGAGACGGGCCAGGATCTGCCGCACGTCGTGGGCGATGTTGAGCAGGTACTGCGCGAGCGCGCGGGGGTCGCCCTCGAACGCCTCGGCGTTCGTGGTCAGGCCCGCCGGGCACTTCACGTTGCAGTTCTTCGCCATCACGCAGCCGAGCATCATGAGCGCGGTCGTGCCGAACTCGAAGCTGTCGCCGCCGAGCAGGGCGCTCGTGACGACGTCGCTGCCGGTCTGGTGCGCACCCGAGCAGCGGAGCGTGACCTTCTGGCGCAGGCCGTTCGCGACCAGGGCCTGGTGCACCTCGGCGACGCCGATCTCCGCAGAACGGCCGGCGTACTTCAGGCTGGTGACGGCCGCGGCGCCGGTGCCGCCGGTGTTGCCCGCGACGTTGATCACGTCGGCGCCGGCCTTCGCGACGCCGACCGCGATGGTGCCGATGCCCTCGGACGAGACGAGCTTCACGATCACCCGGACGCGGGCGGCCTTGCAGTCGTGGATGAGCTGCGCGAGGTCCTCGATCGAGTACGTGTCGTGGTGCGGCGGCGGCGAGATCAGTTCGACGCCGGGCGTGCCGCCACGGGCCGCGGCGATGTCCACCGTGACCTTGGGTGCGGGCAGCTGGCCACCCTCGCCGGGCTTCGCGCCCTGGCCGATCTTGATCTCGAGCTCCTCGAGCATGGGGTCGGCGAGGTAGCCGGCCCAGATGCCGAACCGGCCCGAGGCGAACTGCTTGATGCGCGAGCCGCGGATGGTGCCGTAGCGGGAGTGGTGCTCGCCGCCCTCACCGCTGTTCGACATGCCGCCGACCATGTTCGTCCCGTGCGCGACGGCCTCGTGGGCGGTGGCGACGAGCGCGCCGTGGCTCATCGCGCCGGACGCCAGGGTCCGGGTGATCTCGTGGGCCGGCTGCACCTCGTCGAGCTCGACGCTCGCCGGGGCGCTCTGCAGCAGTGCGAGCAGGGCGACCGCCGCACCGGTGGCGCGGAGCGTCACCGCGCTGTCGTCGACGGCGTCGACGTCGATCTGCCCCGGGTGGAGCAGCGCGAGGCCGTCTGCCAGGGCCGCGTGGCGCAGTGCACCCGTGGTCCCCGTCGACGTGAGTTCCAGGCGGAACCGCTCCGTGCCTCCCGGCAGGTCCTGGTCGTCCGACGGACGCGAGCCGGAGAGCCCGCGCACGGTGACGCTGGCGTTGCCGCTCGTCGAGAAGCGGCCGAGCTCGCGGGCGAAGTCCTCGGCCGCGTCGATGCCGGTGACGTCCGCGGGCAGCGCGAGCACGTCGCGGAGCGCGGCGGGACGGCGGGACCGCTCGTCGTGGGTCGTCTGCAGGAACGTGACGTAGCCCGGCGTGATGCGGTGCGCGTCGATCTCGGCGTCGCTGAGGCGGTCGTACCCGGTGTTCCGGTACGCGGCGTCGGTGATGCCGAACGAGTCGTCGAGCTGGCCGAGCGTGAGCAGGCGCAGCGCGTCCGAGTCGCCGGAGCGTTCGAAGGCCGGGCGCTCCTCGGTCATGCCGCCGAACCCGCGGACGCTCGCGACGCCGAACGAGTGGCCGGCGCCGTCGGAGCGTTCCTTGAACAGGCCGAGCAGCGGGACCTGGCCCTCGGACGCCACCGACCGGGCACGCTCGTGCCAGTCCGTCGCCGCCTGGGCGATGCGCGCGAAGCCGACGCCGCCGACCGGGGCCTGCATGTGCGGGAAGATCCGCGCGAGCACGTCGTCGCCGGTGTCGAGGTAGTTCGGCTCGAAGAACTCGCCACCGATGTAGCTCTCGGCGGTGCACAGGCCGACGCGGCCCATGGTCTTCGCCAGGGCCTTCTCGGCGGCCTTGCGGAACTGCTTGAGTGCCAGGTCGGTCGCGGTCAGCTCACCGGCGGGTGCGGGTGCGGCGGGGTACTTCTCCTCCGCACGCAGCCGAGCGCTCAAGCTGTACACAGCGGCGGCACCGAAGCCCAGCGCGGTCGCGACGTGGTGTGACGATGGCAGCTGACCGCTCTCGGCGACGACGGAGACCCGCAGACGCAGACCGGTCTCGATGAGCCGCTGGTTGACGGCGGCCACGGCCAGGATCACGGGGAGGGGCGCATGGGTCGACGACACCTCGCGGTCGGTCACGACCGCGATCCCGCCACCGCGCGCCGCGAACGCCTCGATCGCGTCGCACAGCGCGTCCAGCGCGCCGCGCATCGCGTCGGCGTTGGCCTGCTCGTCGGCGGGCACCGGCACGTAGAGCATGTCGAAGCGCTCGAGCGGCACGATGTCCTGCTCGCGCAGCCGCACCATGTCGAGGTGCCCGAGGATCGGCGACTGCACGACGAGCTGACGCCCCGTGGTGCCCGTGCCGTCCGGCTTCGCGCCGAGTGCCACGCGCATCGACATGCCGTCGGCCTCGCGGATCGAGTCGAGCGGCGGGTTCGTCACCTGGGCGAAGCGCTGCGAGAAGTACTTCGCCATGCCGCCCTCGGTGTCGCTCAGGGCGTTGATCGCGTTGCCGTAGCCCATCGCCGAGATGCGCTCCGACCCGTTCTGCAGCATCGGGTCGAGCATGAACCGGAAGCTCTCCTGGTTCAGCGAGTACGCCACGTACCGGCCCGCGAGCGACAGGTCGCCGTCGTAGCCCAGGGTGGACGTCGTGCGCTCGTAGTCCGGAGCGGGCACGTCGTCCAGGTTCACGCGGGCGGCGTCGAGCAGGGTGCCGTAGTCACGGCGGGCCGCGAGCATGTGCAGCACCTCGCCCGTGCGCATGCGGGTGCCGGTGCGGTGGTCGACGACGAGCATGCCGCCGGCCTCGATGCGGCCGCGGTGCACGACCTCGTCGGCGTCGAACTCGACCTGGCCGGCCTCGGACGACACCATCAGGTACTCGGCCGTCTCGACGGTGCGCAGCGGGCGCAGGCCCAGGCGGTCCAGGCGGGCGCCGACGACGTCGCCGTCACTGAAGATCACGGCGGCAGGACCGTCGTTCTTCTCCTCGTACAGCGAGAAGTACTCGAGCATGTCCCGGACGTCCGGGGTCAGGGTGCGGTCGTTCTCCCACGCCGGCGGCATGAGCGAGACCACGGCCTCGACGATCTCGAGCCCGTCGTCGAACACACGGCTCTGCAGGGTCTGGTCGAGTCGGCTCGAGTCCGACTGCCCGGGCGGACGCACGATGCTCCGGGTGCGGGCCCGCGCGAGCGCCTCGTCGGACAGCCGGTTCTTGCGGTCGGTGTTCAGCTCGCCGTTGTGCGCCATCAGGCGGAACGGCTGCGCCATCGTCGGGTGCGGCTCGGTGTTCGTCGAGAACCGGGTGTGGAAGTACAGCGTCCGGACCGAGTGCCGGGGGTCGCGCAGGTCGGTGAAATACCCGATCACCTCGCCGGAGTTCAGCCGGCCCTTCAGGATCTGGGTCCGGGCGCTGAGCGACAGCGGGTACAGGGCGGCGTGCTCGGCGCGCTCGGCGGCGGCCTGGGCGTAGGAGACCGCCTCGATGGCGAGCAGGGCGCGGTTCGCGGCGGCGTCGACCTCGGTGCGGGACCAGTCGGACGGTGCACGGAAGACCCACTGCACGATCGGCAGCTGGTACTGCTCGGCCTCGGGGCGCGCGACGGAGTGGTCCACCGGGACGTCACGGACCAGCAGCAGGTCGAAGCCCTCGGCCGTGATGGCGTCCGTGACGGTCTGCTCGGCACGGGCGCGCTCGTCGGTGCCGTCCGCTCCGTCGCTGCTCGGCACGAAGCAGTTCGCGACGCCGAAGTGCCCGGCGCGCAGCTGCTGGCCGGTGATGGCGCTGAAGAACTCCACCGACAGGTCGATGCTGACGCCCGCCCCGTCACCGACACCCTCGGCGGACTTGCCGCCGCGGTGCGGGATGGAGCACAGCGCTTCGTCGCCCTTGCGGATGACGTCGTGGCTCGGCGTCCCGTCGAGACGGGTGATGAAACCGACGCCGCAATCGCTCGATTCGCGGGCAGGGTCGTAGAGACCGAAAGAGGTGGGGTTCACGTGCGGGTCCAGTGGGGCGTTGCCGGCAGCGGACGGCGCGGGCTGCATCGATGGAGCGCTCGCCGCGGGCAGACCGATGGTGGCAGTCGGGCCCTGTGGGGTGGTGGTGCGGTAGGGCGATGCTACGGCTTGGTATACCGACCGTGCAACACGGGTGGCGTGGGGCGCGATGGTGTCGCACCGTGCGGGTCTGATCGGCTGGTGCGAGGTTGCACGCTCGGTGCGAGTTCGTAGCGCTGCACGGAGCGTGCAACCTCGCACGGGATGGCCGACGCCGCACGGTGCGGCGTGCCGCGGGCGCCGTGCAACCCTGCACCGGGTGGGTAACCCGGCACAGTGTCAGGCTGCTCGCTCGCCGGTTCGGTCGCTCACTGCGATCGGCTCCGTGACCGCCGTGCTCGCGTCGGCGGCGGGGGTCGTCCCGGCACGGATGAGCTCCGGGCGTCGGCGACCACGGAACACCCACGCCTTGAACAACACGAACCGCACGCCGGTCGCCACCAGGTTGGCTGCCGTCAGCACCGCGATCTCCGCACCGTGCGAGGCTCCCGGCACCGACGCGTGCAACACCACGAGCGACCCCGACGTGATGGCCCAGGCGATGCCGAACACGACCAGACCCTGCACGTGGTGCCGACCGGCTCCCGCACGGCCCCGCACCCCGAACGTGAACCGCCGGTTCAGTGCGGTGTTGCCGATCGCCGTGACCAACAGCGCGAGGAAGTCCGCGGTCTGGGCGCCGATCGCCGGCCGGAACAGGGCGTACAGGGCGGCGAACGCCAGGGTCGAGAGCACCCCGATCGCTCCGAACCGCAGGACCTGCCCCAGGAACCCCACGCTCGGTGGGGTGAACGGCTGCCGACCGATCGCCGCGTAGACCGTGCTGATCGGCACCCGCCCGGTGGCGATGTTCCTCGACACCCGCCACATGCCCTTCAGGTCCTCGGTCGCGGTCGACGCGATGTGCACCGAGGAGTTGACGTCGTCGACCCAGTCGACGGGGACCTCGTGGATGCGGAGTCCCGCGTGCTCGGCCAGCACGAGCAGCTCGGTGTCGAAGAACCAGGCATCGTCCTCGCACAGCGGCAGCAGGTGGTCGGCGGCGGCCTTCGTGACCGCCTTGAACCCGCACTGCGCGTCCGAGAACGACACCCCCATCGTCGTCCGGAGCAGCAGGTTGTAGGAGCGTGAGATGAACTCGCGCTTGCTGCCGCGCACCACGCGCGACGAACCGGCCAGCCGGGTGCCGATCGCCAGGTCCGAGTGCCCCGACAGCAGGGGTGCCACGAGGGGTTCGAGCGCGGCGAGGTCGGTGGACAGGTCCTCGTCCAGGTAGACGAGCACGGTGGCCGGCGATGCCGCCCAGACCTCCTTGAGCGCACGGCCTCGGCCCTTCTCGGGTAGGTGCACCGCGTGCACACCGGGGAGCATCGCGGCGAGGTCGTCGGCGATCCGGGCGGTGTCGTCGGTCGAGGCGTTGTCCGCGATCGTGATCCGCCACGAGTGGTGCAACGACGTCCGGCAGAACGTGTGGAGCCGTCGCACGTGGGCGGCGAGCGTGTCCTGCTCGTCGTAGCAGGGGACGACGATGTCGATGTCGAGGGGCTGGTTCGTCTCCGTCATGCCGCTCATGCTCGGCAGCGGGGCTACGGGGGCCGAGGCAGGGCGCTGTGGCCCGGGTAAGAACGAACACCACGTGAACGCCGCGGACACGACACCTGTTGTCCGGATACGTTCGACGCACGATGACGACCGAGCGCGACGACGCACGACGGACGGCCGTGCTGCTCCCCGGGGAGCGGCTGGGGCTGGCGCTCGACGAGCGGTGCTCGGAATTCTCGGAGCTGCTGCTCGCGCCGCCGTTGCACGGCATCCGACCCGACGGGCACGACTGGCTCCGGCGTCGGTACGAGCAGATCGTCCCGCTCGTGCTCCCCGCGGCACTGCGCGCGGTCGAGCGTGGGGAGCCACTCGACCCCGAGTGCCTGGTCCGACTCCGCGAGGTCGCAGCCGCCAGTGCCGGCGACCCGCAGGTCGACGTCTCGGTCGTGCTCCGCGGCGCCCTGCCCGCGATCCGTGTCTTCGCCCTCGTCATGCACACGGCCACCCGCGAGCACGCGACGACGATCGACCACGCCGGCCGGACGATGCTCGCGATGAGCCGGGCATCGCTCGTGGCACACGAACTCGGCTCGTGCTGGGCGGAGGCCTGGGCGCAGCACCGGGGAGGGGCGTCGGCGGACGCGACGACAGCGCTCGGCACCGACGACATCGACCTGGTGGCATCGGCGCCCGGATTGGACGAGACCGAGGAGCGGATGCTGGCGCTCGCCGCCCGTGGGCTGTCGAACGACGCGATCGCCAAGGAGACCGCCTACAGCCGGCAGGCCGTCGCCTGGCACCTCGGCCGGCTGATGAAGTCCTGGAACGCACCGAACCGCACGGCGCTGGTGTCGGTCGCCTTCGTCCGGGGCTGGATCCGGTCTCGGCGGGACCTGAGGCTGGCCGCTCGCAACCGACCGTCGGCGATCGAAGCGGCGCGGGTGCACGACGACGCCCCCTGAGACCGAGGTCCCAGGGGGCGCTGTCGTGCGGACCTGGAGTCAGCCGCCGTTGACGTGGATGACGTTGTCGATGCGCTCGATGTTGCCGAACACACCCCAGTTCAGCCAGCCGCCGTCACCGTTGTTGGTGACCTTGCCGGGGCCCTTGAACCAGTAGATGACGTAGTTGCCACCCTTGATGTCGATCGACTGGGCGTCCGCGACGTCGCCCTCGACGGTGATGTCCTGGTTCTTGTTGACCACCGCGACGGTGAGGCGGTCGGGGTTGCCGGCGTTCCAGTACCCGACGTCGAGCGCCGCCTGGACGGCGCCGCCGCGGTCGCTCTGGTCGTTGACCGCGTCCTTGATCGCGTTGACGATCGCGACCGGGTCGAGGTTGACGTTGACGCTGCCGCCGACGGACGACGAGGTGCTGGGCGGCGCGGGCTCGGCAGCCTGCGCCGGGGCTGCGACGAACACCCCGGCGATGACGGCGCCACCGAGGGCGGTGCCGGCGAGGAGCTTCACGGACTTGCGCTTGAAGGAGTTCATGATCGTGTTTCCCATCTCTGCAGTGGTGACCCGTTCGGGTCGTCTTGCTCGGACAAGACCCAGCCTGCGTGCGCTCCGACGCGGATGCACGCGACGGGGCTCGACGTTGGTCGATCGTCTGACGATCCGGACGACGCCCGATCGCCGTGCCATCGTCTGCCGGTCCTGGCGTGTGACATGGCACGGTGGTAGCGTGATCGTGCTCGTTGCGTTGAGCTTCGAGAAGTGGACCCGAGACCCATCCGGACGGTTGGGCGCTCGGGTTCTGCGCGTTTCAGGCGTCGATCACGGTGAGCTCCGTCGGGCAACGACGTCGCCAGTCGCCGCCCTTCGCCCACGCCCACCCCACTGCGTCCGGCAGGGCCAGGAGCGGCTCGTGTGCAGCCGTCTCGTGGCGGTGGACCAGGCGAGCGCCACCCGAGTCCCGCGTCGCCTCGACGATCCACTGTCGGTCCTTGCGGACGAGTGTCTCGTCCCGCTCGAAGCACACGCTGACGCGCGGGGACACCGCGGTGGCGGCGACGAGTCGTCTGAGGCACGCAGCGCGGCGTGCCGTGTCGGATCGCCCGTCCTTGACGGCACGGAAGACCGTGACCTCCACCGGTAAGGACGCAATCGTGCTGAGGATCAGCCGGCGACGGGCGTCGCTCTCCTTCCGCATGTGCAGGCGCGACTGCCCACGCAGGACGAGGCCGGTGAGTGCCGACCGTGCGGCCCGTGTCGATGAGCGTTCGAGGCAGACGGCGACGAGGAGGTAGTCCTTGACCTTCGACTCATCGACGAAGACCTCTCGGTACCCGTTCGTCGCTGTCGTCACCACCGCGTCCCCACGGCGTACCACTCTACATATCAGTGACGCTCTCGGTCAGTGGGGCAGCAGGATCTGCACGATCGCGACGACCACGAGCGCCGCGATCGGGACGCCCGCGATCCACGCGCCCGCCCGCATCTGTGTCCGGCGGATCGTGGGCGGTGCGTGCGAGGAGCGCGCGAACTCGGTCGCGGCCACGAGCTCCGGCGCCGCGGCGGGCGGTGCGGGTTCGGGCTGGGGGCGGTCGTCCTCGAAGGCCGGGACCTCGACCACCAGGTCGGCGGGGTCGGGGCGGCCCGGGAGCTTGTCGTACGCGTTCGTCACGGGGCCTCCTCGTCCGGCGTTCTCCGACCAGTATGCGACCGGGACGGCACTCGGTGAGCAGGAGATGTCGAGTGCGGTCGCGGCACCCGACGTCTTCTGCTCACGAAGCGCCCGAGGCCGGCAGGTCCACGGTGAACGCGGTCCGGCCGGGCTCGGACGCGACCCGCACGCTGCCGCCGTGCGCCATGACGACGGCCCGCACGATCGCCAGCCCGAGACCGCTCGTGCCGTGCTCCCGTGAGCGCGAGGCCTCACCCCGGGTGAACCGGTCGAACAGGGTCGGCAGTGACTCGGCGGGGATCGGCGGCCCGTCGTTCGCGACGACGAAGCGGACGACGGCACCGTCCGACGCAGACGCAGACGCAGACGCAGACGCAGACGCAGAGCCCGACCCGGGGACCGACTGCAACGACACCACGACGGCAGTCCCCGGCGGCGTGTGCGTCCGGGCGTTGGTCAACAGGTTCGTGACCACCCGTCGGAGCTGCACCTCGTCGCCGGCCACGAGCACCGGCTGGTCGTCCACGATCTCCAGCGTCCACCGGTGGTCCGGCGCCGTCGCGCGGGCGTCCATCGTGGCGTCGACGACGAGCGACGTCAGGTCGACCGGCTCGCGGACGACCTGCGACGCCGGCGCTCCCGACGCCAGGGCCGAGGCGTCGAGCCGTGCGAGCAACAGCAGCTCGTCGACGAGGTCGCCCATCCGGACGGCCTCGCGTCCGATCCGTTCGACGTTGCGGTGCACGGCGTCCAGTTCGGAGGTCCGCTCCGACAGCTCGGCGTACGCCCGGACGGTGGCGATCGGGGTCCGCAGCTCGTGCGAGGCATCGGCGACGAACGTCCGCATGCCGGCCTCGGCGTCGCGACGGACGGTGAGTGCCCGGGCGACGTGGCCCAGCAGCCGGTTCAGCGCACCGCCGACCTGCGCGACCTCGCGGTTCGCGCGCAGGTCGGCGTCGGAGACGCGCACGGGGATGTCCGGGTCGCCGCGTTCCAGGTCGAGTGCGGTCACGCCGGACGCCACCGCGGCGACGCGTTCGAGCGGACGGAGCGATCGACGGACGAGCACGGTGAGCGCCCACGCGGCGACGGCGAGCCCGAGCACCGTGACGACCCCGATGACGAGCAGCAGTCGAGCGATCGCGGCGTCGAGGTCACCGAGGGGGAGCGCGGTGACGAACACGTCGCCGTCGTCGCTCACCGCCTGCACCCGGTAGTCGCCGAGCGCGCCGAGTTCGACCGTCACGGGGGCGCCGCCGGCCTGCACCGCGGCGAGCGTCCGCTGCTGCGCTGCGGTCAGACTGCGCTGGTCACCGTCCCCGTCGGTGTAGCCACCGAGCACCACGTCGCCGTCGCGGACGATGGCGATGACCGTGCCCGCCGACTGCCCCGGGGCTCCGATGAAGGCGTTGTCGGGATCCGGCAGATCGTCCGACGAGGACGACGACGAGGACGAGGACGACGACCCCGGCGGCGGCCCGGACGCCCCCGGCGGCGGTTCCGCCCCGTCCCGTCCGCCGACGGTCCGCATCGCCGCCGTCGACAGCTCCGCGTCGAGCCGGTCGACCAGGTACCCCCGGAAGGCGACGACGGTCACCGCCCCCACGACGACGTTCGTCGCCACGAGCAGCAGGGCCACGGCCGCCACGATCCGCCAGCGCAACGACGGCACACGCCCGGTGCGCCCGGGGCGGCTCACGTCGCCGGCCGGAGCACGTACCCCGCCCCACGGACGGTCTGCAGCATCGGCTCACGTCCGGCATCGAGCTTCTTCCGCAGGTACGACACGTACATGTCCACCAGGTTCGACGACGTGCCGAAGTCCATGCCCCAGACGCTCGCCAGCAGCTGCTCGCGGGACAGGACCCGGTTGGCGTTCCGGGCCAGGTGTCGCAGCAGCTCGTACTCGGTCGGGGTGAGCTCGATCGGGTCCCCGGCACGGCTGACCGAGCGGGCGTCCTCGTCGAGCCGGAGGTCCCCGACCACGACCTCGGCACTCGCCCCGGCCGCAGCGACCCGGGCCGAGGTGCGCGCCAGGATCCGCGCACGGACGAGCAGCTCCTCGATGCCGAAGGGCTTGGTCAGGTAGTCGTCGCCGCCGCCGGTCAGCCCGGCGAGCCGGTCCTCGGGGGCGTCGCGTGCGGTGAGGAACAGCACCCGCACGCCGTCGCGGGCGTCGCGGAGCCGTTCGAGCACCTCGAACCCGTCGATGTCCGGCAGCATCACGTCGAGCACGATCACGTCGGGCTGGAACTCCCGGGCCGCGAACAGCACGTCGCGCCCGCGGTGCACCGACCGCACGGCCCAGCCGTCGCCCGCGAACGCCAGGGCGACGGCCTCGGCCAGGGCGTGCTCGTCGTCGACGACGAGGGCGCGGACGGGGGAGCCGTCGGTGCGCTGCAGCGGGGTGCCGGGCATGTCCCGGAGCCTATCCACCGCGCCCTCGTCGCCGGTCACTCCGTGCTGCTCAGGTCGTAGACGGTCTGGCCGCCGACGGTCGTCGACTCGTAGTTCGCTGCGACCCACTCCTGGATCGCCGACGCGGTCGACGAGCCGCCGCCCATGCCGCCGCCGGAGCCGGACGACACGTAGTACCCGATGTCGCCGTCGGCGACGTACGCCTTGAACTGCGCGAGCGTCGGTGCCGGGTCGCTCGACCAGCCGCCGATCGCCATCACGGCGGTGTCGGTGTCGAGTTCGAGCTGCGCGGCCGACTGCGATCCGTTGACCGCGGCCGCCCACTTCGCGTCGGATGCCTCGAGCAGCTCCTGCAGGGCGGACGAGGTCGACGCGCCCTCGCCACCACCCCCGGCCTGGAGGCCCGTCCCCGACCCGCCCTCGGAGGTCGCGCCGTCCGTGCCGTCCTGCCCACTGCCCGGTGCCGTGCCGGACGTGCCGTCCGGCATCTCCGGCGCCTCGCCGGAGGCGCCCTCCGGCGGGGTCCCGCCGGGACCCTGCTGGGAGTCCGACGTGCTGTCGGAGCCGCCGTCGTCGGAGCCGGAGGTCGACCCACCCGGTCCGCCCGTGCCTCCCGGGAAGCCACCGGTGCCGCCGCCCATCCCATCGGAGCTGCTGCCCGCCGGACCGACGCTCGGGATCGAACCGGAGTGCGCGACGGTCGTCGTGGCGAGGGCGTAGGCGGTGGTGCCGGACAGGCCGAACAGGGTGCCGGCGAGGACGCCGACCGTGACGAGCCGGCGCAGCGACGGCACGCTGCCGATGACGATCAGTGCCGCGGACAGCAGCCCGCCGGCGAGCATCACCCAGCGCAGCCACGGCAGCCAGGTCGGGTTCTCGTTGAGCAGGCACCAGCCCCAGAACGCGGTGACACCGATCATCGCAGCGAGGCCGAGGCGGCCGACGAAGCGGGCTCGTGCGTGCCAGAGCAGGGCGCCGCCGGTGCCGACGAGTCCGGCGATGGCCGGGGCGAGGGCGACCGTGTAGTACGGGTGGATCGTGCCCGACATGTACGAGAACACGAGTCCGGTGACCAGGAGCCAGCCACCCCACAGGACCAGCCCGGCGCGTGCGGGATCGGCCAGGTGCCGACGGCCGACGACGACCAGCCCGACGACCAGGGCGATGAGCGCCGCGGGCAGGAGCCACGAGATCTCGAGCCCCATCTCGGACGAGAACAGGCGGTCCAGGCCGGTCGAGCCGCCGAACGAGCCTCCGGCGGTGCCGCCGGTCATGCCGCCGCCTCCGCCGCCGTTGCCCGAGCCGCCGAAGATCCGGCCGAGGCCGTTGTAGCCGAACACCAGGTCGAGGACGGTGTTGTTCGTCGAACCGCCGATGTACGGGCGGGACTCGGCGGGCCAGAGCCACACGGCGACGACCCACCAGCCCGCGGCCACCACGAGGGAGCCGGCGGCGAGGAGCAGGCCGACCACACGCCGGCCCCAGCCCGTGCGGGCGGCGAACAGGTAGACGAGGCCGAAGGCGGGCAGGACGAGCAAGCCCTGCAGCATCTTCGTCAGGAACGCGAACCCGAGGGCGACCCCGGCGAGCGCGATCCACTTCCAGCTGCCCTTCGGCAGCGCCCGCACCGTGCAGTACGCCCCGGCGGTCATCAGCAGGACGAGCAGGGCGTCCGGGTTGTCGAACCGGAACATCAGCGCCGCCGCCGGGGTCGCTGCGACGACGAAGCCCGCGAGCAGGGCGCCGACGTTCGCGGTGGTGGCTCCGAGTCGGGCCAGGGTGCGGCGGACCGTGCCCCAGACCAGGGCGACGGAACCGACGGCCATCAGCGCCTGGGGGAGCAGCAGGCTGGTGCTCGAGAAGCCGAACAGCCGGGCCGACAGCACCATCACCCACAGCGAGGCCGGCGGTTTGTCGACCGTGATGAAGTTCGACGAGTCGAGGGAGCCGAAGAAGAACGCCTCCCACGACTTCGTGCCGGCCTGTACGGCGGCGGCGTAGAAGCTGTTGGCGTACCCGGAGACGCTGAGGTCCCACAGGTACACCACGGCGGTCACGGCCAGGAGCGCCCAGAACGCCGGCCGGAGCCAGCGGGCGTCCTCGCGCTCGCCGAGGAACAGCCGGGCGAGGGGCGGGCGGCGCCGATCCCGGGCGGCACTGCGCGCGGGGTCGCGTCGGTCGGTCACGGGTATCGGGTACGTGGTCATGTCGATGAGCATCCGGGGCGTTCCCCGACTGCTGCACTGTGCCGGCTATGTGCGCGCTAAGGACGCACGGTGCGAGGTTGGGCGGCGGATTGCGGGCGTCGGGCGGCGCGGCGCACGGTGCGCTGTCGTTCGGTCCGTGCGGCGTCGCCTGCTCGGTGCACGGTTGTAGCGCTGCACGGTGCGGGCAACCCCGCACGGGTTGAGTGAGGCCGCACGGTGCGGCGCCGGCACCGGGGCGGGCAACCTCGCACGGGGTGAGCGGGGCCGCACAGTGCGAGGGGTCAGGCGTACCGCCGCGCTGCCCGGAGTGCGGCCCCGGTGTACGAGCCGCCGAACAGGAACACGTGCAGCAGCAGCGGCGCGAGCTGGTGGAGCTCGACGCGCTCCTGCCAGCCGTCGGCCAGCCGTGACTCCCGGTCGTAGGCGGCGAGCACCGTCTCGAGCCGGGGCAGCCCGAACAGCCCGAGCAGTGCCAGGTCGGTCTCCGCGTGCCCGCCGTGGGCGATCGGGTCGATGAGCACGGCGCCGGTCGGTTCGGACGAGTCCGTCGGCCAGAGGACGTTGCCGGCCCACAGGTCGCCGTGCAGACGCGCGGGTCGGTCCCCGACGAGCGCGGGCTGCGGCGACCCGAGCGTGCCGTCCTGCACCCGTGCGGCGACCCGCTCGAACACGGCGGCCTCGGCGTGGTCGAACCCACCGGCGTCGACGATCCGGCGGACGAAGTCGCGGATCCGGTACTCGGCGAAGAACTCGCCCCAGGTCGCCGGTGCCTGCTCGGCCGTGACGAACGGCGTGCGCGAGCGGCCCATCCGCAGCGCCGCACCGCGGGTCCAGCCGGCGGGCGGCGCACCCCAGTGGTCGGCGCCGGCGGCGTGCGTGTGTGCGAGGGACCGGCCGAACCGCTCCGCCTGGGCGGCTGTCGGGGAGCCGTCGGAGATCAGCTCGAGGTCGAGCACGGTCGGGGTCGGGCGCCCGAGCACGCGGGCGATGCGGGTGCCTCCGGTGTCCTCGGCCTCGGCGAGCCAGGCGAGTCCGGCGGCTTCGGCTGCCGCTTCGTCCGCGGTGGTGAACGTCTTCACGTGCGTCTCGGCCATCGGTCCATCCTGCCGAGGGGGCACCGTCGACCGTTCAGCCCACGGTCACCCGGCGACCCGGCGCCCCGGCGACCCGGTCACCCGGTCACCCGGTCGGCTCTCCCCGCCGGGCCGCGTGCACCACGAGCGCCAGCTGCACCCGGTTCTCGACGCCGAACTTCTCGTACACGTGCCCGACGTGCGTCTTCACGGTGGCCAGTCCCACGTACAGGTCGGCGGCGATCTGCGCATTGGACGCCCCGTTCGCCACGGCGAGTGCGACCTCCCGCTCCCGCTCGGTCAGCAGGGCGAGCAGCCGGCGCGCCTCGGTGTCGTCCGAAGCGGCACCGGCCGATGACCCGGCCGGTGCGCCGCCCGGGCCACCGGCCGCCTGGCCCGAGCGGGATCCGGCCGCGAACGCGATGACCCGGTCGAGCACGGACGGGGACAGGATCGAGCGCCCGGCCGCGACGGTCCGCACGGCCTGCACGAGTTCGTGCGGCGGGGTGTCCTTGAGCAGGAACCCGCGGGCGCCGGCTTGCAGTGCCCCGAGCACGAGGTCGTCGCCCTCGAAGGTCGTCAGCACCAGGACGGCCAGGTCGGGTCGTCGGCGCAGTTCGCGTTCGGTGGCGACGAGCCCGTCGCACCGGGGCATCCGGATGTCCATGAGCACGACGTCGGGCGCGGTCGACGCGATGACGCCCTCGGCCTCGAGCCCGTCGCCCGCTTCGCCCACCACCACCAGGCCGTCGTCGCCGCTGAGCAGCATGCGGAGCCCGACGCGCACGAGCTGGTCGTCGTCGACCAGGACGACGCGGACGGGAGCGGTCACGGAGTCCACGGCAGCACCGCCTCGACCACGTGCACGTGTCTGTCGTCGCTGCCGGCGCGGAAGCTCCCGCCGACGAGCCGGGCGCGTTCGGCGAGCCCGCGCAGGCCGTGCCCGGCGGTCTTCCCGGACGCGTCCGCGTGCGCAGGTCCGTCGGTCAGCGTGTTCGACACCACCACCCGGACCCCGGGACCGGGGACGGTCTCGACCACCACGTCGACGGGTTGTCCGGGGGCGTGCCGACGGGCGTTCGTCAGCGATTCCTGCACGATCCGGTAGGCGTGCCGGCCGACTGCCGTCGGCACCGCCGCGCCGTCGGCGTCGACGCGTGCCCGGACGGTCGCACCGCCGGCACGCGCCTGGTCGAGCAGGTCGGGCAGGTCGACGAGCGTCGGCTGCGGAGGCGCGGTGCCGGTCACCTCGTCGCCGCCGGTCGCCGCGGGGTCGCGCAGCACCCCGAGGACGTCGCGCAGGTCGGTCAGCGCGGAGTGCGCCTCGGCCCGCACGACCCCGGCCGCCGCGGCGGTCTCGTCGGGGGTGAGCCCCGGGCCGCGGTACTCGAGGGCACCGGCGTGCAGCGCGACCAGGGACAGCCGGTGGCCCAGGACGTCGTGCATCTCGCGGGCGATGTGGGCGCGCTCCTGCTCGCGGGCACGGTCCTCGCGCAGCTGCTGGTCGCGTTCGAGCAGGGCGGCCCGCTCACGCAGCGACAGCAGGAGCGCCCGGCGCTGCCCGATCGCGATGCCGATGACCACGAGCAAGGCGATGCCGACGACGCCCGCGATCAAGATCTGCCAGAGCGGCATGTCGTCGGCCGGGGGCGCCAGGACGACGTCGTAGAGCACCGTGGCACCGAGCAGCACCGCACCGGCGACGGCGAGCTCGACAGCCCGGCGCCGGGTGGCGAGCGACACCGTGGCGATCGCGGCCGCTCCGACCGCCAACGTCGACACCGAGCTGAGGGCACCGATGACGACGGTGATCACCAGCGGTGCCCGGTGCCGGAACGGCAGGAGGACGAGGGCGGCCAGACCGGCACCCACGTCGCCGAGGATCAGCGCGCCGACGTGCAGGTCGCTCCACCCACGGGTGTCCATCGTCGGCCACACGAGCCCCGCGGTGAGCAGCCCGGTCAGGGCCGCGACGGCGACACGCCAGGTCTGGGACCACACACGCTGCCCGAGCGGCACGGCGGGGAGCGTGGTCGAGGTCATGCCCCGAGCCTAGGGAGCCGTCGGGACGAGCGGATCCGCCGAAGGTCGGAGGTCGGCGGTCGGAGGTGCCCCGTGTCTCAGACCGCGTCCACCAGGGCCCGCGCCAACGGGTGCCACGCACGGGGCGACGGCCCGCTCAGCACCAGGGTGCGCTCGAGCCGCCGGACCATCGGGATCATCACGAGGTCCGGCGGCAGCATCCCGCGGCCCAGGGTCGGCACGATCGACACGCCCTCGCCCCGCTGGATCATCCCGAACATCGTGCTCATCTCCCGCACCCGGTGGGCGTACCGGAACGGCCGGCCGTCGAGCTCGTGCAGCTTCTGGATCTGGTACTCGCAGCCGCCGCCGCCCGCCACCAGGCCGTCCTCGTGCAGGTCGTCGAGGGTGAGTGCGGGCAGCTCGGCGAGGGGGTGGTCGCGACGGATCACGGCGGCCATCTCGTCCCGCGCCACGACCACGCCACCCTCGGGAACCGGCGACGGGTCGACGAGCACGGCGGCGTCGACGGTGCCGGCCTCGAGCCACTCCGGCATCTCGTCGTCGTCCCCCTCGTAGACCTGCACGTCGACGTCCGGCAGGGTCACCGCCCACAGTTCGCGGAGCCGCGGCAGCAGGCCCTGGCAGACGGTGGGGACGGCGGCGAGGCGCACGGTGCCGCGCGCCGTGGCGGGCCGGACCACCGCCTCCAGGGCTTCGACCGAGGCGAGCACGCTGCGGGCGTGGGCCAGCAGGCGGTCACCCAGCGGCGTGGCGGCGGCGACCGTGCCGCGGCGCACCACGGGGCCGCCGACCTCGCGTTCGAGCCCGGCGACGGCGTGGGACACCGCGGACTGGCCGACGCCCAGCACGGCGGCCGCCGCGGTGAAGGACCCGGCGTCGAGCGTGGCGACGAACGCTCGAAGTTGCTGGACCGAGACGGTCATGCGTCCTCCTCATGGCTGCATGAGTGCCATGCGTTTGCCGCATGCCACCCGGTGGTCCGACACTAGGCCACGTGAACGCCCTCCTCTACGCCCTCGTCGCACTGACCTGGGGATCGAGCTTCCTCTTCGCGAAGATCGGCCTCGACGGTCTCGCCCCGCAGCAGGTCGCCACCGTGCGGACCGTGCTCGGTGGGGTCACGTTGGTCGTGGTGCTCCTGGCGACCCGTCGCCGGTGGCCCCGGGAGCCGCGGACCTGGGCGCACCTGGCGGTCGTCGCGGTCTTCCTCAACGCGGTGCCGTCGTCGCTGATGGCGTGGGCCGAGCAGACGGTGCCGTCCGGGCTCGCGAGCATCTACAACGCGACGACACCGATCATGACGCTGGCCGCGCTCGCGGTGCTCGTGCCGTCCGAACGGCTGCGCGGACGCCAGGTGGTCGGGATCGTGCTCGGCATCGTCGGGGTGCTCGTGCTGGTCGGCCCGTGGGACGTCCTGACCGACCCGGAGGTCCTGGCGAGCGTGCCGGGACAGGTCGCGCTGCTCGGCATGACCGCGTCCTACGGCATCGGGCTCGCCTACCTGCGCCGGGTCGCCGTGGCGAGCGTGTACGACCCGGTCACGCTGGCGACGGTCCAGCTGACGCTGGCCTCCGGGATGCTCCTGCTGGTCGCGCCCGTCATCGCGACCGGTCCGGTGCAGCTGGACGGGAGGATCGTGGCCGCGATGATCGCACTCGGTTGCGTCGGCACGGGGCTGGCCTACGCCTGGAACACCCGGCTCGTGCAGGCGTGGGGCGCCGGTCGCGCCTCCACCGTCACGTACCTGACGCCGGTGGTCGGGGTGGCGCTCGGTGTGCTCGTGCTGGGGGAGCGGGTGCGGTGGAACGAGCCCGTCGGCGGACTCGTCGTCCTGCTCGGGATCGCCCTGGCGTCCGGGGTGCTCGTGCGCCGGCGGGAACCTGCGGCGTCCGCCGCCTGACCGGTCCGCCGCGTCGAGCTTGCCTGACCGGTCCGCCGGGTCGAGCCGTAGGATCGGCGGTGACGACGACGAGGTCGTCGACGAAGACGGAGACCGGCATGCACGACACCCACACCACCCGCGCGACCGCGTCGGTCGCAGCGATCCTCGCCGAGTCGGCGGCACGGTACCCGGACGACGTCGCCGTCATCGTGGGCGACGTCCGCACCACCTACGCCGAGCTGTGGGCGCAGACCCTGGCCCACGCCGGGGCACTCCGCGCGCGGGGCGTGACCGAGGGGTCGAAGGTGGCGATGCTCGTGCCGAACGTCGCGGACTTCCCCCGCGTCTACTACGCCACGCTGGCCCTCGGCGCGGTGGCCGTGCCCGTGCACGCGCTGCTGAAGCGCCGCGAGATCGAGTACGTCCTGCGCGACAGCGGCGCGACGCTGCTCGTCTGTGCTGCCCCGCTGCTCGGCGAGGGCGCCGCCGGTGCCGAGCTCGCCGGGGTCGACGTCGTGACCGTGCTCGCGCCGGCGACGACCGACGACGGGTCCGCGGCCGGCCCCGACCGGCTCGAGGCCCTGGCCGCGCACAGCGAACCGCTCGACACCTACGTGCCGCGGCACCCGTTCGACACCGCCACGATCCTGTACACGAGCGGCACCACCGGCCAGCCCAAGGGTGCCGAGGGCTCGCACTTCGCGCTGCTCGAACAGGTCAACACCAACCTGATGACGACGTTCGACATGCACCGCGGGGACGTCCTGCTCGGCGCCCTGCCGCTGTTCCACACGTTCGGGCAGACCTGCACGATGAACACCGGGTTCCGGACCGGCGCGACGCTCGTCATGCTGCCGAAGTTCGACGGTGACACGGCGCTCGCCGCGATGGTCGAGCACGGCTGCGGCATCTTCATGGGCGTCCCGACGATGTACATGGCGCTGCTCGACGCCGCGACCCGGTCCGAGGCCCGTCCGACGCTCCGGTACGCGATCTCCGGCGGGGCCTCGCTGCCGCTGGCGGTGCTCGAGCGGTTCCAGCACGTCTTCGACGCGCCGATCCACGAGGGGTACGGGCTGACCGAGACCTCGCCGGTCGCCACCTTCAACCACGTCGGACAGCCGCCGCGGCCCGGCACCATCGGCACGGCGGTGTGGGGCATCGACGTCGAGATCGCCGACCCCGAGGTCCGCGACGCGATCGTCATGCTGCCGCACGGCGAGATCGGTGAGCTCGTCATCCGTGGCCACAACCTGATGAACGGGTACCTCGACCGACCCGAGGACACCGCCGAGGCCATCGTCGACGGGTGGTTCCGCACCGGTGACCTGGGCACGAAGGACGACGACGGGTACCTGACGATCGTCGACCGCACGAAGGACATGATCATCCGCAACGGCTACAACGTGTACCCGCGGCAGGTCGAGGAAGTGCTCGCCACCCACCCCGACGTCGCGATGGCCGCGGTCTTCGGCGTGCCGCACGCGGTGCACGGGCAGGAGGTCGAGGCCGCGGTGGTCCTGCACGCCGGCGCGACCGTCGAGCCGCAGGTCCTGGTCGACTTCGTCGCCGCCGAGATCGCCGCGTACAAGTACCCGCGGGTGGTGCACGTCCTCGAGGCGCTGCCGCTCGGCCCGAGCGGCAAGGTGCTCAAGCGTGAGCTCGTCGACCGGTTCAGCGTCGAGGTGACGGCGGTTCCGTGATCCGCCCCACGACCGCGCAGGGGCGATCCGTACGCTGACCGGGTGACCGCCAGCCGCACCCCGTCGACCGCGCGTCTGCTGTTCGCGTCGTCGCACCCCGGACCCACGGTCACCGTGACCGTCCTCGCCGCGGTGATCGCCGCCGCCGTGGGGCACCCGGTGTCGCTCGTGGTGCTGGTGGCGCTGACGGTCGTCGCCGGGCAGCTGTCCATCGGGCTGGCGAACGACTGGATCGACGCGGACCGCGACCGGGCCGTCGGGCGGAGCGACAAGCCCGTCGCCCGCGGCCTCATCGCCGTCGGCACCGTCCGTGCCGCCGCGTACGCCACCGCCGGGGCCGCGGTGGTGCTCTCGCTGTTCCTGGGGCCGGTCGCCGCGGTCGCGCACCTCGTGCTCGTCGCCGCCGGGTGGGCCTACGACGCCGGGCTGAAGCGTTCGGTGTGGTCGGTGGCGCCGTTCGTCGTCGCCTTCGGGCTGCTGCCCGTCGTGTCCGTCGCGGCCGGGCCCGAGGGGCAGTGGCCGGCGTGGTGGGCGATCGCCACGGGGGCCGTCTTCGGGATCGCGATCCACTGCACCAACGTGCTGCCCGACCTGGTCGACGACGCCGCCACCGGGGTGCGGGGCTTCCCGCACCGGCTCGGGCTCCGCGGCGCGGGGATCGTCGCGTTCGCCTCGCTCGTCGGCGCGGCCGCCCTGGTGCTCGGTGGACAGGTGCTCGGCGACGACCCCGTGCAGGGGCTCGGCGTCGTGCTCGCGGTCCTCGGTGCCGTCGTGGTGGCGGTGCTCGCCGTCGTCGGCGTCCGGCTGGTGTTCGCGGGACGGGCGTCGCGTACCCTGTTCCGGCTGGTCATCGCGTCGTCCCTCGTACTCGTCGTCGAGCTCGGCTTCGCGGGCGCGCGACTCGTCGCCTGACGACGCGGAACAGACTGCGCGACTGCGCCGGTGCGCTGGACGCGAGCCGTCAGGCCCAGCGCATCGCGTAGAGCCGGGCCAGGCCATGCGCGGTCGGCAGGGACAGGGCGGTCCGGAGCAGTGCCTCCCGGCCGGTCGCCGTGACGGGGCCGAGCGGACGTCCCAGCGCCATGTTCGCCTCGGCCTGCCGAGCCGCGCGTCGGGCGGCTGCCTGGCGGCGGGCGGCGTAGCCCGGCCACGGCCCGGCCGTGCCGGTGCGGACCGCTCCGGCCAGCAGCGGCGCGAGCTCGGCGGCGTCGAGCCACCCCAGGTTCATGCCCTGCCCGCCGATCGGACTGATCTCGTGGGCGGCGTCCCCGACGAGCACGGCTCGGCCGACGCCCACGCGGTCGGCGGTGCGGCGGCGCACCCGGAAGCCGCTGGTCATCGAGCAGGTCGCGGGGTCGGGGACGACACCGGTGCGCTCGGCGACGAGTGCGGCCAGGCGTGCGACGACCGTGGGGTCCGGCGTGCCCGTCCAGCTGCCCTCGGCCGAGGCGAACGCGTCGTCGTCCGGCACGAGGGCGACGTACCGGCGACGCGCACCCGGCAGCGGGAAGGACTCGACCACGCCGTCCGGGCCGACGTCGACCAGCGCGGCGGACCGGGCCGACGGTGCCTCGGGGTCGGCGAAGTCGCCCATCACGTAGCGGTCCGGGTACTCCCGGCCGGTGGTGCCGATGCCGAGCAGGTCGCGGACGGCGCTCCGGGCACCGTCGGCCCCGACGACGAAGGCCGCACGGACCGTCACGGTGTCGCCGTCCGGTCCGGTCCCGGTGGCGTCGACGTGGCCGGGGTGCCGGGACAGTGCGGTCAGGGTGGTCCCGGTCCGCAGGGCGCCCGGTGCGCTGGCCCGGAGCCGGTCTCGGAGCAGGGACTCGGTGCGGTGCTGGTCGAGGGTGGCCACGTACGGGTGGGTCGGCGACGCGCGGTCGAAGCGCAGGGTGCCGAGGGTCCGGCCACGGCTGCGGGCCACTCCGGCGTGCACCAGTGACGCCTCGGCGAGCACCGCGGTGTCCAGGCCGATCGCGGCGAACGCGTCGAGGGACGGCGGGTGGATGCCGATGGCCCGCGAACCGGTCGGCGGCTCGGCTCGGCGTTCCCACACCCGGACGTCGACGCCCCGGGCCGCCAGGAGTGCCGCCAGGAACAGTCCGACGGGGCCGCCGCCGACGACGAGGACGTCGACGCGTTCGATGGGCACGCCGCTGAGCCTACGGTGACCGATCGCCGCGGCGTTCAGTGAGCAGAAGACGTCGGGTCAGCGGGCCGTACTCGACGTCTTCTGCGCACCCGATGCGCTGCGCGTGCGCGAGCGCGGGCGCTGTGAGGGCGGGGTCGCCGGCGCGGCGTTCGCGGCTGCCCTGCGACCCGCTCGGACCCGTGTGCGGAAGCGCTCGACGGGCACCTCGACGGCGTACGCGGCTCCGATCGACACGATCGCCACCGCGCCGACCAGGCCGACCGTGCCCCAGGGGCCGATCGCGAAGGTGCCGAGCAGCGCGATCACCAGCGGGTGCCAGAGGTACGCCGAGTACGACACCCGGCGGCCGAACCACGACACCGGCGTCCAGGCCAGGGCGGCGGACACGGGGGAGCGGACCGAGACCAGCCCGCCGATCGTCACCGCCGCGATCAGCCCGGTCAGCGGGAGCACGATGCCGAACGTCGACGCGTGCTGCGTCCAGTCGTCGTCGATCCAGAGCAGCACCCCGACCAGCAGCACGAGACCGAGCCAGGTCGCCAGGTGTCCGAGGACTCCGGCGGCCCGCACGCGCACGCGTTCGTCGTCGAGCACCAGGGCCAGCGCGCAGCCGATCGCGAGCGGCACGACCCCGAGCACGGGCGAGAAGTAGACGTCGGGCGTGGCACCGCCGCTCGGGCTGCGGTAGCTCGCCCACGACGCCGCCGACGCCGCGACGACCAGGACCCCGAGCCCCGCCAGGAGCCAGCGGCGGCGGACCCGGAGCGCGGCGAGCAGGACCAGGACCGGCGGCCACACCAGGTAGAACTGCTCCTCCATCGACAGGCTCCACGTGTGCGCGAAGACGCCCTGCGACGTGTCCCAGAAGGCGCGGAACAGGTTGCCCGTGTAGGTCAACGCGATGAACGCCGCTTCGCCGGACGACAGCGAGGCGCCCTTGTAGTCACCGACCCAGTTCCAGAGCAGGAGCCCGACGACGACGAACGCGAGCAGTGCCGGGTACAGGCGGAGCAACCGCTTCACCCAGAACGAGCCGAGGCGCACCCGCCCGGTACGACGCCGTTCGCCGAGCAGCAGCGTCGTGATGAGGAAGCCGGACAGCACGAAGAACACCGTCACGCCGATGAAGCCGCCCTCGAACTGCGGCACGTGCAGGTGGTACAGGACGACGACCAGGATGGCGAGGGTCCGGAGTCCGTCGAGCGCGGGTGCACGGTGCGTCAGCGGGGGTGGCGGAGCCTGCTGCGTCCCCGCCCCGGAGCGCTCCGGGGCGGCCGTGCGGTGCTGTGGCTGCGCCTGCGTCGGCGTCGGCGCGTGGGTCAGCGTGGTCGTCGCCATGGTCCCTCCCCGCGCTGCTCGGTTGCGTGTCGCCGACCAGGGTCCTCCTCGCGGGTAAGAGGAGTCTCAACGAGCGGGGGCGCCAGGCTCGTCAGGGCCGACGCCGAACGACAGCGTCGACGTCGCGCGACGTCGACAACGTCGTTCGTTGCACGCGCGCGCTGTTGCGAAGCGCGCGCAGCGACGATGTCGCTGTCCTACGACAGCGACATGGTCGTTCCGCGTCGGCCGGCCCCGGGGTCCGCACCACGCGTCGGCGCCAGCCCCGCGCACCACGCGCCGGCCGGGAGGCCCGTGGCCGGCCCGCACCGCGCCTCCAGGCCGTCGCGCCCCGCGTCCCCCGCACGCACACCGTGAGCAGGAACGGTCGGGTCCGACGTGCGGACCCGACCGTTCCTGCTCACCAAGTGAGCGTGCGAGTGACCGCGCGCGGCTACTCGGCCTTCTGCAGCTGCCAGGGGTCCGGCTCGCGGTCGCCGTTCGGGCGCACCGGGCGGACGTCGCCGACGATCGGGATCGAGCGCTTCCGCATGAACCACACGTAGCGGACGAAGAAGTGGGTCAGGGTCGACATCCGGTTGCCGGCGCCGAGCAGGCTCGTGATGTGCACGAACACCCAGGCGAGCCAGGCGACCGGGCCGACCATGGTGATCCCGCCGCGCAGCTGGGCGACCGCGGCGTTCGTGCCGATCGTCGCCATGGTGCCCTTGTCGAAGTACTTGAAGCGCTCGGTGGCCTTGCCCTCGAGCAGGCGCACGATCTGCCGCGCCGAGTGCCGTCCGCCCTGGAGCGCGGGCTGGGCGAGCTGGGCGAGGGCGTCGTCCTGCGCGGCGATGTCGCCGGCGGAGAAGATCCGCTCGGCGCCCTTCACGCTCAGGTCGTCGTTCACCTGGATGCGGCCACCGTGGGTCTGCGGCAGGCCCCAGCCGGAGACCTCCTTGTGCGCGGCCACGCCGGTCGCCCAGATCACCTGCGACGCGGGGATGAACTCGCCGTCCGCGGTCATCACGCCGTCGCGCTTGACCTCGGAGACGCCGGTGTTCAGCCGCAGCACGACACCGCGCTTGCGCAGCACCTTGGCGGCGTACCGGCGCAGGCGCGGGGCGAACGGCTTGAGGAGCTCGCCGCTGCGGTGCACGAGGGTGATCGAGATGTTGCCGCGTTCGATCTCCGGGTACGCGCCGACGAGCGCCTGGTCGCGGAGCTCGGCGAGCGCGCCCGCCATCTCGACACCGGTCGCACCGCCACCGACGATCACGATGCGGATCTCGTCGGGGCCCTGGTTGGCCGCCGCTTCTTCGAGCCGGGTGAACAGCTCGTCGCGGATGCGGAGTGCCTGCGAGCGGGAGTACATCGAGTACGCGTACTCGTACGCCCCGGGGGTGCCGAAGTAGCTCGTGTTCACGCCGTTGGCGAGGATCAGGTAGTCGTAGTGCAGGTGCTCACCGTCGGACATCTCGGCGATGCGCTCGTCGGTGCGGATGCCGGTGAGCAGGCCGTGACGGAACTCGGCGTTCGACTGGCGGGCCCGGAGCGAGCGCAGGAAGTACGTCACGTCGCCGGCGTTCAGGCCGCCCGTCGCCACCTGGTACATCAGGGGCTGGAACATGTTGTAGACGTGACGGTCGACCAGGGTCACCCGGACCGGCGCGTCGGCGAGCTCCCGCATGGCGGCCACACCGGCGAATCCACCGCCGACGATGACGACGTGCGGGCGGGTGTCCTGGGTCATGCTTGCTCCGGTGTTCCTCGGGTGCGGATGGTCACCCACGAGGGTACGCGCGGTTTGCCGGGGTGCATGACGGGCAGAGGCCGGGAGGCCCGTGGTGCGTCCGTCAGGCGTCGAACCGCCCGTAGGTGTTCAGCATGTTCCCCTTGCTCGTCACGGTGCTGTCGACCAGACGCAGGCGCGTGGGCGGGTCGGTCGGTTCGAACAGTCGCCGGCCACGGCCGGCGATCGCCGGGTGGATCATGAGCTGCAGTTCGTCGAGGACCCCGGCGAACAGCAGGCTGCGGACGAGCGTGACACTGCCGCACACGGCGATGTCCGCCCCCTCGCGCTGCTGCAGGTCGCGCACGAACGCGGGGACGTCGCCCGGGATCCGCGTGCTGTTCTGCCAGGTCAGGTCGTCGCCGAGCGTGGTGGAGGCCACGTGCTTCTCGATCGGGTTGATCCACTGCCCGAAGGGGTCGTCCGGGTGGGCGGGCCACCACTCGGACCACTCGAAGTAGCTGTTCCGGCCGAGCAGCACCGTGTCGGTGCGGGCCATGAAGGCACCCATCCCGGCGCCGAGCTCGTCGTCGAAGCTGTCGTACTGGAACTCGTAGGGGTCCTGCACGACGCCGTCGACCGACGTGAACAGACCGGCAGTGGTCTTCCGCATGGGACGGATCGTACGCGCCCGTCAGCTCCCGGTGCCGTCGGTGCTGCCGGAGCCGTACCCGGGGGCCTGGCCGGTGCCGTTGCCCGGGAACCGGTTCGTGCCGGGGACCTGCGTCGTCGACTGCGTCCGGTCCGCACCGATCGCGTGGCCGATGGCGAACCCGACGCCTCCGCCGACGAGCAGTGCGGCGAGCCCGACGATCGCGGCGAGGAGCGGCCAGAACCACGGGGGCTTCGGGCCGGTGCTGCGGCGGTCGGTCGGGCTCGCGGCGCCGGCTGCGGCTCCGTACCTGGGGGTGGCGCCGTTCGGGGCGGTGGCGTCCCAGGCGCCCGGGTTCCTGGCGCCGGCGTCCGCGCGGTACGGCTGCTGCTGCTGTTTCGGCGCGGGGGCGTCGAGCGTGGAGGTCGACGTCGGGGTCGGGGCGGCGCCCCAGCCGGTCGGAGCCGTTGCCCGGTTCGCCCGGTCGGAGCCGTCCGGTCCGTGGCCGTTGGTGGGAGTGGTGTCGCTCATGCCAGGAGTGCACACGGCCCGGCTATGTGCGGCCGATGACGAGGCTGACCCGGTGCTGCGAACCGCCGCGTAGCCTCGGCTCGTGCGCGCTGCTGTGGAGACCGTCCGGATCGACGGGTTGCCCGTGCGCCTGCACACCATGGCGGCGCGAGAGCCGGTCCGCGACGACACCGACCCCACCGTCGTGTTCGTCCACGGCATCGGGATGTCCCACCGGTCCTTCGCCCGGTCGCAGCGCGCCGTCGCCGCCGAGCACCGCACGATCAGCGTCGACCTGCCGGGGTTCGGCTGGCTGCCCGCGGCCGGTCGGCGGCTGCCCATCGAGGAGCTCGGCGACGTGGTCGTGCGGGCGGTCCGCCACCTGGTCGACGGCGACCTGGTGCTCGTCGGGCAGTCGATGGGTGCCCAGGTCGTGGTCGAGTCCGCCCGGCGCCACCCGGAGACCGTCGCGGCGATCGTGCTCGTCGGTCCGGTGATCAACGCGGAACGGCGGTCGCTCCCGCTGCAGGCACTCGACCTGGGCCGCGACGGGTTCGTCGAGGGGGTCCGGATGAACGGCGTCCTGGTCACCGACTACCTGCGGAGCATGCGGCAGTACACGCGTGAGCTCGGGCCGATGCTCCGCTACCCGACCGAGCAGACGATCACCGAGGTGACGCAGCCCGTCCTCGTCGTCCGCGGCGCCCAGGACCCGATCGCGCGGCACGACTGGTCGGCTCGGGTCGCGGCCGCTGCGCCGAACGGCACCTTCGTGGAACTGGCCGGCCCGCACCACGTGCAGGAACGGCAGCCGGACGCCTTCGCACGCCTCCTCGAGACGTTCCGCAGCGCCGAGCGCCTGGAGGGGCTGCGATGACCCGGCCGACCACGTCGGGGACGGAGGCGGCGCGGACGGCGCGATCCGGGCCTCCAGGCCGTGTCCCGCTGGTGCGACGCGCGTGGTGGGCCGCACTCGACTGGGGGTACGCCGCCAGGTGGCAGGTCAGGAGCCTCGGGCCGACCACCGCGGACGACTACCGGACCGGCGCCGGGCAGCCCGTCGTCGTGGTCCCCGGCGTCTACGAGACCTGGCACTTCATGCGGCCGCTGATGGACGCACTGCACGACCGGGGACACCCGGTGCACGTGCTGCCGGTCCTGCGGCACAACCTGCGACCCGTGCCGGACTCGGCGCGCGAGGTGATCGCGACCCTGGAGGAACAGGACCTGCGGAACGTGCTCGTGCTCGCGCACAGCAAGGGCGGGCTCATCGGCAAGTACGCGATGACGCAGCTCGACCAGCACGAGCGGATCGACCGGATGGTCGCGGTGTCGACGCCCTTCGCGGGCTCGGTCTACGCGCGGCTCGCGCCGGTGCCGCACCTGCGGGCGTTCCGGGCGGCCGACCCGGTGCTGGCGGGGCTGGCGCGGGAACTCGACGCGAACGCGCGGATCACCTCGGTGTACGGGGTGTTCGACACGCTCATCCCCGAGGGGAGCGAGCTCCAGGGGGCGACGAACGTGCGGCTGCCGGTGGGTGGGCACTTCCGGATCCTCGGTGATGCGCGGACGCGGTCGGCGGTGCTGGCAGCGGCGGACCCGGGCGGGGGCGGCGGCTCTGGCGGTCTTTCGCGCTGACCGACACTTCGTGGGCGCGCGGCCGCGTGAGGTGTCGGCCAGCGCGAAACGGCGCGGCGGCGGCAGCGAAGCGGCGCGGCAGCAGCGTCAGCGCGGGCGGTCGCCGACGCTCGCGCGCTCGACGATCCGGTGCGGCACGACGACGGTCTCCGGCGCTGCCGCGCGGTCCGCGATCCGTCGGGTCAGCAGGTCGAGCGCCGCCGTCGCGAAGGCCCGACGGTCGAACGACACCGTGCTGAGCGACGGGATCGCGTACGCGGCCGCGTCGACGTCGTCGAACCCGATGACGCTGACCTGCTCGGGCACGCGGACGCCGCGGGCGGCGAGGACGTGCAGCACCCCGAACGCGATCGAGTCGGTGAAGGCGAAGACGGCGTCGGGCAACGGGTGCTCGTCGAGCCAGGCCGCGAAGGTCGTCGCCGCGGAACTCGTGGTCCACGACGGCAGCGGGACTCGGAGCGACGGGTCGGGCGTGATGCCGGCGGCGGCGAGCGCGGCGGTGTAGCCGCGTTCGCGGAGCTCGCTCGTCGCCGTCGCGGCGCCATCGGGTGACGCCCCGACGATCGCGATGCGCCGGTGCCCGTGGGCGATGAGGTGCTCGGTGACCTGCTCGGCGGCCGCGCGGCTGTCCACGTGCACCTGGTCGACGTGCTCGGGCTCGACCTCGCCGATGACGACGGTCGGCGGCAGCCCCTCGGTCGAGGCCAGGACGCTCGCGCTGAGCGACACCGGGTTGAGGATGAGCCCGTCCACCAGGTGTGCCCGGGCACGGGAGACCAGTTCGCGTTCGCGGGCCGGGTCGTTGCCGGTCTGCTCGAGCTGCACGACCCAGCCGCGTTCGCGGGCGAGTTCCACGAAGGACTGCGCGAGTTCGGCGGAGTAGGCGCTGCCCATCTCCGGCAGCGTCAACGCGATGGCTCCGGAGCGGCCGTTGCGGAGCCCGCGGGCGGACAGGTTCGGCACGTAGTCGAGCTCGGCGACCGCCCGCTCGACGCGTTCGCGGGTCTCCGGGCGCACGACCACGCCGCCGTTGACGACGTTGGAGACGGTCTTCGGGGACACCCCGGCGAGGGCGGCCACGTCCCGCACGGTTGCGCGCATCGGGACGAGCGTAGCGCGGGGCGGTGCTCAGTCCGCGACCTGCACCGGCACCGTCCTGCCCGTCCGCACCGACTCCTGCGCCGCCAGCACGATCGACAGCGTCCGGAGTCCGACCCCGACGTCCGGCTGCGGCTGCTCCCCGGACCGCACCGCCGCCAGGAACGTCCGGAGCATCGGCAGGTCGTGGTCGGGTCCGTACCGGAGCTCGATCGGCCGGCCCCCGACCGCCTCGAGCCCGCGAGCAGCCGCCCCGAAGAAGTCCACCGACACCGTGCCACCGGTCCCCGCGACGTCGAGCGTCAGCCCGCCCCACACCGGCGACGTGTCCGGTCGGCTCCACGAGCAGTCGATCGCCGCGATCGTGCCGTCGTCGTACGTGATGGTCACCAGGCCCGCGGTCTCGGCGTTCGCGCGGTCTGCGTGCAGCACCCGGTTGGCGACGGCGGTGACCGACACCGGCGCCGCTCCGGTCAGCCCGTCGATCAGGTCGGCGACGTGCACGACGTGGTCGACGAGGGCGCCACCTCCGCTCAGCCGGACGTCGGTGAACCAGTCCCGGGCGAGCGGCAGCATGCCGTTGTTCGCGCCCCGCACCGAGAACACCGTGCCGAGTGCGCCGGAGTCCCGCGTCGCGCGCAGCCGGTCGAACGCCGAGGCGAAGCGCACCGGGAACGCCATCAGGAGCAGCACCCCGGCGCGGTCCACCGCCTCGCGGATGGCGAGGCCGTCCTGCCACGAGGTCGCGAGCGGCTTCTCGCAGAGCACGTGTGCCCCCGCTGCCGCCGCGAGCTCGACGAACTCGCGGTGCCGCGCGTTCTCGCTCGTGACGATCACGGCGTCCGGGCCCCAGGCGAGCAGCTCGTCGACGGAGTCCGCGTACCCGGCGCCGAGCGCGCGTGCCAGTTCGGCTCCGCGCAGATCGCCGAGTTCCGTCCCCGTCGAGGTGCCGTCCGGATCCGTGCCGCGCACCTCGACATCCGGCATCGCCGCCAGGGCACCGAGGTAGCTGATGGCGTGCGTGTGGGCGAAGGAGAGCACCCCGACCCGGAGCGTCACCGCGCGACCTCGACCGGCTGGCCGGACTCGATCGAGGCGATCGCCGCGTTCGCGATCCGCACCGCGGCGACGCCGTCGTCCACGCTGACCCGGGGCGGTGCACCACCGTCGAACGCGGCGAGGAAGTCGGCGAGCTCCAGCGCGTACGGATCGTCCGCCGGGTCGACCGTCGGCAGGAAACCGTCCACGGAAGCCGGTGCCGCCAGGTCGGTCCGGGTGTCCTCCTCGGCCCGGGACGAGTGCGACAAACTGCCGAGCGTCCCCGTCACCGAGTACTCCGTCGTGAAGGCGAGGTGCTGCGGCCCCCACAGCCCGGCGACGTGGCTGATCGCGCCCGACTCGTGCGTGAGCAGGACGTGCGCCGCCTCGACCGGCTCCGCCTCGGAACCCGCGCGGACGCTCACCGCCGACACCCGGGTCACCTCGCCCGCCACCCAGCGTGCGATGTCCAGGTCGTGGATCATCTGGTCCATCACGATCCCGCCCGACAGGGCTCGGTCACCGAACCAGGGGACGTGGGTGGGGAAGGCGCCGGACCGCGAGAACCGCAACACCGCCAGGTCGCCCAGGAGGCCCGTGGTCGCGGCCTCCTGCAGGCGCGCGTACGCGGGGAACCAGCGCACCACCTGGGCCGGGTAGAGCTGCACGCCTGCGTCCGCAGCGCGGGCCGCCAGGTCCGCCGCGTCCGCGTCGGTCCGGGCCAGGGGCTTCTCGGAGACGACGTCCTTGCCGGCCGCGATCGCCGCACGGACCACCTCGGCGTGGGCGTGCGTCGGGACCACCACGTCGACGACGTCGACCACGGCGAGGAGCTCATCGAGGCTGTCGGCGACGGTGATCGTGCTGCCCTCGGCCCGGGCGGTGTCGGTGAAGGCGGCGACGAGTTCGTGGGCGCCCTCGCGAGCGTGCACCACCACGTCGCCCAGGCGGAGCAGCCCGGGCAGGTGGGCGACGGAGATGCCGCCCGCGCCGACGAGCCCGATGCGTTTGCGGGCGAGGGACTCCGACTGCGACGTCATGGGGTCAGCGTAGGAGATGCGGTGGGACGGCGGGGCAAGGTCAGCCGAGCCAGCCAGGGGCGGCGAAGAGCTCCTCGAGCTCGCGCAGCAGCCGGGTCGTGTGGAAGCCGTCGGCAGCCGCGTGGTTGACCTGCAGCGCCAGCGGTAGCAGCGTCCGGTCACCGGCGGTCCGGTACCCGCCGAGCGTGATGATCGGCAGCAGGTGGTCCCAGCCGTCGCGCACCTGCAACGAGAAGCCGGTGAACGATGCTCCCGGCAGGGTCGAGACGTCGAACACGTTGCTGGGCCGGTCGTCCTGCGGGAACATCCGGGTGTCGTCGCGGTACTCCGTCATCGTCGACACCGCAGCGTCGTGGAAGGTGCCGAAGTCGTCGTCGTACGGCACGACGAGGGCGGAGAACGTCTCGGTGTCCGCGTGGAACACGGTGAACATCGGGTGGACACGGTCCCACACGGCGGGGGAGCCGTCGTCCAGCCGCTGCATCCGGAACTCGTCGTGCCGGTTCACCACGGTCGCGATCGCCCAGAGCTGCGACGCGTAGGTCCGACGGCCGGTCGCTCGGACGCGCTCGACGAAGGCGGTGACGTCGAGTTCGACGGTCACCTCGTACGCGCACGGCACCCGGTGCCGGTAGTGCTCGAAGTGCTCCCGGCGGGGCCACTGGTCGACGTCGATCGCCCGGAGTTCGGTCATGGCTCCACCCTCGTGCGGGATCGCTTCCCTACGGTGGAGCCATGCCGACGCTCGAACGTGTTCCCGCCCTGGTCGCCACCGGATTCCTCGCGATCCCCGTCGCCGAAGCCCTCGTCGCGCTGCCGACCGAGGTCGTCATGAAGATCGAGGGCGCCCCGATCGACGCCGACCTCGCCGACACCGCCGCGTTCTCGGAGGCGTACGGCTACCCGTTGGCCGGCGGCGCCAACTGCATCGTCGTCGCGGGCAAGCGCGGCGACGAGGTCCGCTACGCCGCCTGCGTCGTTCTCGCATCGACCAAGCTCGACGTCAACCGCGTCGTGAAGCAGCTGCTCGACGTCCGCAAGGCGAGCTTCGCCCCGATGGACGAAGCGGTCGAGCTGACCGGCATGGAGTACGGCGGCATCACCCCCATCGGACTGCCGTCGTCGTGGCCGCTCTACATCGACGCGCGCGTGCTCGACGCTCCCGAGGTCGTCATCGGCGCCGGGCGCCGCGCCGCGAAGCTGTTCCTGCCCGGCGCAACACTCACCGCACTGCCGAACGTCACCGTGGTCGAGGGCCTGGCGACCGAACCGGTCAGTCCGACGGCCGGATGAGGCAGAACGGGTGCCCCGCGGGATCGAGGTAGACGCGGAACGTCTCCGTGCCCGACCCCGTGGCCGTCGCACCGATCGCGAGCACCGCGGCCTCGCCGTCGTCGAGGTCGTCGACCTTCACGTCGAAGTGGCTCTGCTGCGGGACCGTCTGCCCCGGCCAGTCCGGCGCCCGGTAGTCGTCGACCTGCTGGAACGCCAGGATCGGACGGTGGTCGGTGAACGGGAGGGCGAGCTCCGCCCAATCCTCGTCGAAGCCGACGATCTCCCCGCCGAGCAGCTCGGCGTAGAAGCGGGCGAGGGCGCGGGTGTCCGGGCAGTCCAGGACGACGACGTCGAGTGTGCCGATCATGGCCGACACGGTAGACCCATCAGCGTGCGGCGGTCAGGGCCTTCGTGATCCGCTGCAACGAGACGGTCTCGGCGGTCCCGAGTTCCTGCGCGAACAGGCTGAGCCGGAACTCCTCGAGCATCCACCGAGCGTGCACGAGCTCCGGGTGCGCCCCGACCGCGGGTGGGAAGGTGCCGCCCGCATCGGTGTAGCGGTCGGTCGCCACGGTGACCTCGCGCATCCAGGTCGCGTCGCGTCCGGGGTTCTGCAGCAGCTTCTGCACGCGCGCCTCGATGCCCTGCAGGTACACGCGGATGCGTCGCAGCCGGTCGAGCCCCGCGACGGAGACGAACCCGGGGAACACCAGGCGCTCCATCTGCTGCCGCATGTCGCTGAGGGCGGCGAGCAGCGACATCGAGTTCGCCTGCTTGAGTGCCCGTTCGGCGGAGCGCTGCGCGGCCAGGACCGCCGCGACCTCGGACACGGCGGTGAACATCGTGTCGACGACGGTGGCTGACACCGCATCGCGGACCGAATCGAACTCGGCCTTCGTGAAGACCAGGCCGTCCGGATGGGCCCGACGGATGCCGGCGTCGACCACGGCGGCCAGGACGTCGTCGAACAGCGCGGCGGTCGACGGGTAGGGGCTGGCGGCGAGCGCGAGCTTCTCCTGCGCGGTCAGGTGCGACTGGATGTACGACACGGGCGACGGCACCGCGTGCATCACCAGACGGCGGACCCCGGCAGGCATCCGGACGCCGCGGTCGGACGGGGTGGCGAGCAACTGCACGCCGACGGTCGCCTTCGGACCGGTGCCTTCCTCCACCAGGGACGGGTACGCGCGGATGACGCCGCCGGCCTGCTTGGTGTCGAGGGTCTGCGGGAGGTCCTGGTCGGGCCAGGCCGTGAGTCCGGACTGTTCCAGCGGACGACCGGCACCGGCGGACGCGACGCGAGCCGCGCCTCCTGTCCGTCCCGCGCCCTTCGCCGTGGCGGAGGCGACGCTCTGCTGGGTCCGGTCCTTCAGTTTGGTCTGCAGGGCCGACAGGTCCTTGCCGGTCTCGACCCGGCGACCACGCTCGTCGACCACGGCCCACGTCGGCAGCAGGTGCGCGGGGACGCGGGACAGGTCGAAGTCGGACTCGGAGACCGGCACGTAGGTCATGCGCTGGATCGCCTTGGCGAGGGTGGCGCGGAACGACTCCGTCGGCTCGGTCGGGGCGTCGTCGGGCAGCTCGGCGACGATCTTCTCGGCCCAGTCGGCAGCGGGCACGACGTTCTTGCGGATCTGCTTCGGCAGCGACTTGATGAGCGCGGTGACGAGTTCCTTGCGGAGGCCGCGCACCTGCCAGTCGAAGCCCTCTTCACGCATCCGCGGCAGGAGCGCGAGGGGGACCTGCACGCTGACCCCGTCGTCCTGTGCGCCGGGCTCGAAGCGGTACTGGATGGCGAGACGCTGGTCGCCGCTCCGCCACTGAGTCGGGTACTCGACGTCGTCCTCGGCGGCCTCGGCCGCTGATTCGTCCAGCAGGTCGGACCGGCGCATCGTGAGCAGGTCCGGCTGCTCGCGGCGAGTGGTCCGCCACCACCCCTCGAAGTCGCGGGTCGTGGCGACGTCGGCCGGGATTCGGGCGTCGTAGAACTCGTAGACGTTCTCGTCGTCGAGCAGGATGTCCCGGCGGCGGGTGCGTTCCTCGAGCTGCTCGAGTTCCTTGCGGAGCTTCCGGTTGGCGCGGTCGAAGGCCTGCTGCGATTCCCACTCGCCCTCGACCAGGGCGTGCCGGATGAAGAGCTCGCGGGAGTGTTCCGGGTCGATCCGCGAGTACTGCACGCGTCGGCGCTGCACGATCGGGACACCGAACAGGGTCACCCGCTCGTAGGCGACGACCGCGCCCTGCTTCTTCTCCCAGTGCGGCTCGCCGTAGGTGCGCTTGAGCAGGTCACCGGCGAGTGGCTCCACCCAGGCGGGGTCGATCCGGCCGACGGTCCGGGCGAACAGCCGGCTGGTCTCGACGAGCTCGGCGGCCATCACGGCGTCGGGCTGCTTCTTCGCGAGCACGCTGCCCGGGAACACCACGAACCGGGTGTTCCGTGAGCCGAGGTAGTCGCGCTTCTCGCGGTCCCGCAGCCCGATCTGGCTGAGGAGTCCGGCGAGCAGTGCGCGGTGCACGGCGTCACCGTCGTCGGAGCGGGACTGCCCGACTCGGACGTCGACCTGCTTCGCGGCACGGGAGAGCTGCCGGTACAGGTCCTGCCACTCGCGGATGCGCAGGTAGTTCAGGAACTCGGCCTTGCACAGTCGGCGGAACGCGCTCGACGAGAGTTCCTCCTGCTGGTCCTCGATGTGGTTCCAGAGGTTCAGCAGGGTCAGGAAGTCGCTCGTCGGGTCGGCGAAGCGGGCGTGCAGCTGGTCGGCGTGCGCACGCTTCTCGAGGGGGCGCTCGCGGGGGTCCTGGATGCTCAGGGCGCTGACGATCGCGATGACCTCGCGTCCGACGCCCTGCCGTCCGGCCTCGAGCACCATCCGACCGAGCCGGGGATCGATCGGCAGCCGGGTCAGCTGTCGCCCGGACTTCGTGATGCGGCCGTCCTGGTCGACGGCACGGAGCTCGCGGAGCAGGTCGAGGCCGTCCTTCACGCCCCGGCTGTCCGGCGGCTGCAGGAACGGGAACGACTCGATGTCCCCGAAGCCGAGCGAGATCATCTGCAGGATCACCGCGGCGAGGTTCGTGCGGAGGATCTCGGGGTCGGTGTACTCGGGGCGTCGGCCGAAGTCGTCCTCGGAGTAGAGCCGGATCGCGATGCCGGCACTGGTGCGGCCCGCTCGACCGGAGCGCTGGCTGGCGCTGGCCTGCGAGATCGCCTCGATCGGCAGGCGCTGCACCTTGGCCCGCGGGGAGTACCGCGAGATGCGCGCCGTCCCGGTGTCGATCACGTACTTGATGCCGGGCACGGTCAGTGAGGTCTCGGCGACGTTCGTGGCGAGGACGACACGACGGCGGATGCCCGGGGTGTGCCGGCGCTCGAAGACCCGGTGCTGGTCGGCCGCGGACAGTCGGCCGTACAGCGGCAGGACCTCGGTGCCCGGATAGCGCTTGCCCTCGATCGCGTCCTGCGCGTCGCGGATCTCGTTCTCGCCGGACAGGAACACGAGCACGTCGCCCGGGTCCTCCTGCGCCAGCTCGTCGAGCGCGTCGGTGATGCCCTGCAGGGTGTCGCGGTCGTCGGCTGCGTTGCCGCTGTCACCGGTGCGGGAGTCCGACTCGTCGTCGGCGTCGTCGTCCTGGTCTTCGGCGACGAGGGGGCGGTACCGGATCTCGACCGGGTAGGTGCGGCCGGACACCTCGATGATGGGCGCGTCGTCGAAGTGCTTCGAGAACGACTCCGGATCGATCGTCGCACTCGTGATGATGAGCTTCAGGTCGGGGCGACGGGGGAGCAGCCGCTTCAGGTAACCCAGCAGGAAGTCGATCGTCAGGGACCGCTCGTGCGCCTCGTCGATGATGATCGTGTCGTACCGCTTGAGATCGCGATCGAAGTGGATCTCGTTCAGCAGGATGCCGTCGGTCATCAGCTTCACGCGGGTCTCGGAGCTGACCTTGTCGGTGAACCGGACCTGGTAGCCGACGAGCCCGCCGAGCTCCCCGCCGCCCAGTTCTTCCGCCACGCGCTCGGCGATGGTCCGCGCCGCGATCCGGCGGGGCTGGGTGTGCCCGATGTGCTCACGACCGAGCTCGAGGCATATCTTCGGCAGCTGCGTGGTCTTGCCCGAGCCGGTGGCCCCGGCGACGATGACCACCTGGTTGTCACGGATGGCAGCCGCGATGTCGTCCCGCCGCTGCGAGACCGGCAGTTCGGGCGGGTACGTGATGACGGGCAGCGGAGAAGACATGAGCATTGCAGGATACAGGCGCGCCGGGCGGCTGGTGCGTCAGGCGATCTGCTGGGCCAGGGCGTTCGCCGACCGGGACGGCAGTTCGCACACCCGGTCGTGGCAGACGTACGCGGCAGGGTCGAGCACGTCGCGACCCTCGAACAACGAGAACCCCGCCTCGGCCCAGTTGCGTGCCTGCTCCGGCGTCGTGGTGGCGACGACTGTGCCGGGGCGCCGAGCACGGTGTGCCACGGCTCGCATCGGGTCGTCGGTGCCGCTCGTGACGACGACGATCTCGCGCGACGGCCGTTGCAGGGCGAGGGCGACACCGAGGGCATCCGCGTGACCGAGGGGTCGCTCCGTCCCGGTGCGGGCGCGGTCGGCGACGAGTCGTGCCGCGGCGACCCGCAGTGCCCCGTCACCCGTCAGCGCCCCGAGCGTCGCGGCGGCCGACGCCAGCGCCACGGTGCCGGACCGCATCGCGGTCTGCGGCTGTTCGCCCGTGGCCGTGCCCGCGGCGGCGAGCACCGGGTCGACGTCGAAGCGTTCGGCCAGGCCGTCGTCGACCAGCGAGCGTGCGACGGTCGCGTAGGACACCTCGCCCGTCACCAGGGCCAGTTCGAGCAGCCCTTCGGCGAGCAGCCCGACGTCCTCGACGGTGGCCGGAGCAGAGGACGCCCCGCGCGGTGTGCTGGACCGCACCGTCACGTGGCCGTCCCGCACGTGGGCGGCGAGGACCGCGTCGGCCGCGCCCCGCGATAGCGCGACGAGTTCCGGGTCGCCGTGCCGTGCGCCGGCGATCGCGAGCCCCCGGATCGCCAGGCCGTTCCAGCCCGTGAGCACCTGGTCGTCCAGCGGTGGCGGGTCGAGCTGGGCGCGCTCGGCGATCGGCCGGCGGTACCACTCGCCCTCGACCCGACGGCCGTCGATGGTCGACTCGCTGTCCTGCGCGGCGACGAAGGCCCCGTCGGTACGGCGCAGGGTGTCCCGGAGGAAGTCGGCGATGCCGCGGGCCTGCTCGGCACCCGCGACCGCGAGCAGCCCCGCGTTGTCGTAGAGCATCCGTTCGTAGTGCGGCACGCTCCAGTCGCGCTTGGTTGCGTACCGGAAGACGCCGCCGTCGGCGTCGGTCAGCTCGGACGCGCGGATCGCGTGCAACGACCGGTCGAGCAGCCCGTCGGCCTCGGCGTCGCCGTCGGCCGCCGCGCCGGCGAGGAACTCGAGCAACGGTGTGCTCGGGAACTTCGGCGCGCCGCCGAAACCGCCGTAGGTGGTGTCCTCTGCCTGGGACAGCTGGTCCGTGACGGCCCGGATGGCATCGACGGACGGGAGGCCCGGGTCGGCTCCGGCACCGCCCTCGCCCGAGCGAGCGGTCGCGTCCGCCATGGCACCCTGCCGGATCGCCGTCGCGATGGCCGACGCGTTCGCGTCGACCTCGTGCCGACGCTCGGTCCAGGCGTCGAGCACCGCGGCCAGGATCTGCCGGAACGCCGGGACCTGCCCGACGGGAGTGGGCGGGAAGTACGTCCCCGCGAAGAAGACGTGGCCGTCGGGCGTCAGGAACGTCGTCAGTGGCCAGCCGAGCTGCTGCGTGAACGCACTCGCCGAGGCCATCAGGCTCGCGTCGACGTCCGGCCGTTCTTCGCGGTCGACCTTCACCGACACGAAGTCCCGCCGGAGCAGTTCGCCGATCTCCGGGTCGGCGAAGCTCTCACGCGCCATGACGTGGCACCAGTGGCACGTGGCGTACCCGACGGACACCAGCACCGGGACCCCGCGCTCGCGCGCTTCGGCGAACGCCTCGGGACCCCACTCGCGCCAGTCGACGGGGTTGTCGGCGTGCAGACGCAGGTAGGGGCTGACCGAGGTGCCGAGGCGGTTGTCGTTCATGGCTCCAGCGTGCCCGCCCCCGACTGGGCGGACCACCGCCCGGGGACATCTGTGGACGGAACGCCCACTCTGCACAGGCCGTGCGGGGAGATCAGCGCTCGAGCCACCCCGTGATCGACGCGAGCCGTGCGGCCACCTGGGCGGGGCTCTGGCCGTCGGTGTCCACCCGGGTGACCGTGTCCGCGGTGGCCGAGTCGAGCCTCCCGGCCGTCCGCGTGCTGTGCGCGAGCTGCGCCTGCGGGACCGCGCCACCCGCTCGTCGTGCGAGCCGGTCGGCGGTCGCGCCGTCGGATGCGCGGAGCAGGACGACGCGCACCAGCGGATCGTCGCCCATCGCCGCAGCGAGGCGCTCGTGCTCGAGCACGGACACGGTGTTCGTGTAGACGAGCCGGTGGTGCCCGATCGCCCGGTAGCCGGCCCAGATCGTGGCCAGGTTCCGCTCGGCCAGGCGCGCCTCGGGGTGTTCGACGTGCGGTGCCGGGTGCGCGAGGTCGAGCAGGTCGCCCTCGATCACCGCGTGCCGGACGTCCGCCGCGACGAGCAGGTCGTGCAGCGCCTCGGCGGCCGTGGACTTGCCCACGCCGGAACGTCCGCCGATGAACAGGACCTCGGACCGGGGCACCGTGTCAGCCCAGGTTGAGGGAGAGGAGTGCGAGTGCGGCGTCCTCGGGGCCGTAGTCGAACATGTGCTCCCAGAACGGGTCGTCGGCCCACGGGACGTCGCCGTCGGCGGGCGTCGCGTGGGCGGTCTCGACCAGCCATGCCAGTTCCGCGGCGACGGCGGTCGCGAACTCCGGTGGTTCCCACCCGAGGGCGCGTGCCGCCGTGGTGTCGAGGACGAACGGCGGCCGTGACGACCACGGCGTGCCGCCCACGAACGCGGGCGCGTCCTCGTCGAGCAGGACCTCGTCGAACCGGTGGTCCAGGTGTCCGCCGATCGTCCGCACGATCTCGAGCGCGGTCGGGGCCGAGGCATCCGCGACGTTGAGGATCCGGCGGTCCGGTGCGTCCGCGACGAGACGGACGAGCGAACCGATGCCGCTCGCCGCCGTCGTGTGGTCCACACCGCGGCCGTGGTCGGCGAGCAGGATCCGCTCCCGGCCGTCGAGCACACGGCGGACGACGAACCACTCCCGCGGGCGGCCGATGCCGACGCCGTACACCTTCGACGGGCGGAGCACCGTGACCGGGGCGCCGTGGTCGAGCAGGACCTGTTCGGCCGCCACCTTCGCGGCGCCGTAGCCGTCACGGCTCGTCGGGTCCCCGTCGCCGGCGGTGACGGTCGGCTGGATCTCGGTGACCGCGACGCCGAACACCGGCTTGTCGAGCGAGTTCGCGTGCCGCCCCTGCTCGTCGGCGTACACCGACCTGGACGAGACGAAGACGGTCGAGCCGACGTCGTCGAGGAACGGCAGGAGCTGCTGGGCGTCGTCGCGGGTCAGGCCGACGGTGTCGACGAGCAGGTCGGCTCCGGGGCGGAGCAGGTCACGCAGGACGGATCGGTCGCGGCGGTCGCCGGGCGTGAACGTGGCTCCGGAAGCGGTCAGCGCGTCCGCCGCGGGGCCGCCTCGGCGTGCGAGGACGTCCACCTGCCAGTCGTCGCCGCCGCGGCCCGAGGCGTCGAGGAACTCTCGTGCGACGGCTGAGCCGATGCCGCCGGTGCCGCCGAGGATGACCGCGCGTCTGGTGCTCATGGTGCAACGGTAGTGCGGTGCGGTGCGGCGCGGCGCGGCGCGGCGGTCGGCTCGCGGCCGTCAGTCCTCGGCTGACGGTCCGCGGCCGTCGGCCCGGCGCGGCCGTGGTTCCGCGATCGGTTCCGTCAGGAGGCGAGCTGCTCGTGCCGCCACCAGTCGGCCAGCGAACCGTCGTAGACCTTCACCCGGTC
This sequence comes from Curtobacterium flaccumfaciens, assembly GCF_013359815.1. Taxonomy (GTDB): domain Bacteria; phylum Actinomycetota; class Actinomycetes; order Actinomycetales; family Microbacteriaceae; genus Curtobacterium; species Curtobacterium flaccumfaciens. Next base: position 180,509 of record NZ_JABMCF010000033.1, read on the forward strand.
GTGCCCGAGCACCGTCAGGGCGAGGGCGTCGACGCACGCGGCGCTGCCCACCCCGCAGTACGTGACGATCTCGTCGGCACCGATCACCGCGGCGAAGGCCCGCTCGAGCTCGGCGCCGCGCAGGTACGCGTTCGTCTCGGGGTCCACCAGGGTGTCCGCCGTGATCGGGGTGCTGCCCGGCACGATCGGCGGGTGGTCGTCACCGAGGGCGGCCCAGGGCGCGGCGAACACCAGGGACGCCGGCTCTTCGCCGGAGACCGCACGGGTGACGCGGTCGTGGTCGGCCCAGAGCGCACGTTCTTCCCCGGCCAGGAACGCACCGGCATCGGGGTCGGACGGCGTCGCGGGCGTGCGGAGTGCGCCCACGCGGACGGGGCGGCCCTCGTCGCGCCACTTCGTGAAACCACCGTCGAGCACCGCGACCGAGTCGAAGCCGAACGAACGGAAGATCCACCAGAGGCGCGCTGACCACTCGCCGACGCTGTCGTCGTAGACCACCACGGTCGAGGTGTTCGTCACGCCGAGCTGTGCCGCGGCGACCTCGAAGCGTTCGGCGCCGGGGCGGGTGAACGGGACGTCGGCGTCGGCGGCGGAGAAGTCGTCGATCAGGTCGGCGAAGCGGGCGCCGGGCACGTGGCCGCGCTGCTCGTGGGCGTCCCGTCCGGGGAGCCAGGTGGTGTCGAACCCGGCCCCGACGGTGTGCACCGAGGCGTCGAGCACGACGAGCTCGTCAGCACCGAGGTGGTCTGCGAGCCACTGCGTCGACACGAGTGGTGAGGTCAGGACGGGGGCCATGTCGCACACCATAATCCGCACCCCTGACGTGGGCCAGGGACGTGGACACGCGGCGCAACCGGGGGTGGGGGTAGGTGCATGCGTGGGCAGTGATCGACGATGCACCAGTCGTTCGACGAGTGGTCTGTCGGAACATGCGCGGGCACCGATTGTGTGCGCATCCTTCGACGAAGCACGCGTCGTTCGACAGGTGGATCGTCGTGGAACGGGTGTCGCCGCGCCCCCCCCCCCCCCCCCCCCCCCCCCCCCCCACGCACAACGGCCCGCCCCGGCAGAACCGGAACGGGCCGAAGACGCGGAGCGAACCGCCAGCGTCAGTGCGCTGCGGCGGGGATGCTCCCGGTCGTGGCGGACCCGGCACGTGCGAGCCGCTCGACCCGCACCGACTGCCGGTTGATGAGCAGTCCGCTGGCCAGGGCGACGAGCACGAGCACGCCGGCCGAGATGCCGAACGCCACGTGGTACCCGTCGAGCGTGGCCTGGGCCTGCTGCAGCTTGGTCGGCGCGGCGGTCAGCCCGGACAGGCTGTTCGACACGACGTCCGCGAAGATCGTCGACAGCAGCGCCGTACCGATCGAGCCACCGATCTGCTGCATGGTGTTCACCGTCGCCGAGGCCACACCGGCGTCGGCCCGAGCAACTCCGGTGGTCGCGGTGTTCATCGCGGACGAGAAGATCGTGCCCATGCCGAGACCGATGACGATCAGCGCCGGCAGGACGGTGCCCGCGTAGGAGCTGTCCAGGTCGGTGCGGAGCAGCAGCAGGAGCCCGGTCGCGGCGACCAGGCCACCGGCGAAGATGAGCACCTTCGGCCCGACGCGCGGCAGCAGGCGGCCACCGATCTGCGTCGCCGAGATCATGATCGACAGCGGCATCGGCAGGAACGCGAGACCGGTCTGCAGCGAGCTGAACCCGAGGGTCTGCTCCAGGTAGTAGGTCAGGAACAGGAAGATGCCGAACATGCCGATCGCGACGAGGCCGATCGCGATGAACGAGCCGCCGCGGTCACGGTCGAGCACGACGCGCAGGGGCAGCAGCGGGTGGGCGACGCGGGTCTCGATGAACACGAACGCGGCGATCAGCACGACACCGCCGGCGAGCATGGCGATCGTGACGGGGGAGTCCCAGCCGTTCGTCTCGGCGTTCGAGAAGCCGTAGACGACGCCGACCAGCCCGAGCGTGATGGTGATGACGCCGAGCACGTCGATGCGCGGACGCTCGACCTTGGGCGGCTTCTCCATGAAGACGAGTGCGCCGATCACGCCGAGCACGGCGAAGACGACGTTGACGTAGAGGCACCAGCGCCACGAGGCGTACTCGGTCAGCACGCCGCCGAGCAGCAGGCCGATGGCCGCACCCGAGCCGGCGATGGACCCGAAGATGCCGAACGCGCGACCGCGTTCCTTGGGGTCGCGGAACGTGGTGGTCAGCATGCCGAGTGCGGACGGGGCGAGCAGCGCGCCGAAGACACCCTGCAGTGCGCGGGCCGCGACGAGCAGGCCGAACGAGTCGGCGAGGCCACCGAGCACCGAGGCGACGGCGAACCCGACGAGCCCGATGATGAAGGTGTTCTTGCGCCCGAACAGGTCGCCGAGGCGACCGCCGAGCAGCAGCAGCGAACCGAAGGCCAGCGAGTACGCGGTGACGATCCACTGTCGCTGGTCGGTGCCGAAGTCCAGGTCGGCCTGGGCCGAGGGCAGGGCGATGTTCACGATGGTCGCGTCGAGCACGACCATCAGCTGTGCGAGGGCGATGACCGCCAGGGCGATCCAGCGGTGGTTGCTCTTGGCGGGGGTGGTGCCCGGAGTCGTGGGTGCTGTCCCGGTGGGGGTCGGCACGGTGTGTTCTGCCGTCACGGCAGCCTCCTTCGAGAAGGTTGGAGGGTGGGGTGGAGGTGCGCGCCGTCGGGCACTCCCGAGATGTGGTGGTGACGAAAACGGATGCGAGGCATCCGTTTGTGGTCAGTGTAGACCGAAACGGAAGGAGGGCATCCACTTGTTCCCAGAAAGTGCAACTACGGTCGGATCGTGAGCACCACCGAGTCCGCGTCCGACCTCGAGCGACCGCTGCGCGCCGACGCAGCGCGCAACCGCGAGCTGATCCTGCAGACGGCACGCAAGTGCTTCGCGGAGCGCGGGCTCTCCGTCACGTTGAACGACATCGCGCACGAGGCCGGCGTCGGGGTCGGCACCGTCTACCGACGGTTCGCCGACAAGGACTCCCTGATCGAGGCGCTGCTCGCCACCAAGTTCGAGGCCATGAACGACGCCGCAGCGCGCGCCGCGGACGTGTCCGACCCGCGCGAGGCGCTCCGGGTGTACCTGATGGGCGTCTTCGCGTTCCGTGCACGCGACCGCGCCCTCGCCGACGCCATCGTCCGTGCCGGCAAGGCCCGACCGTCCATCGTGCAGGAGCGCGACCGGCTCGAACGGCAGGTCGCCGCGATCATCGGCCGTGCCGAGACCGCCGGCGTCGTCCGGCCCGGCTTCGACTACCGGGACCTGCCGATGCTCACCGCGATGGTCGGTGCGGTCGCCGACGCCACCCGCGAGCACGACCCTGATGCCTGGCGCCGCTACGCGGAGCTCCTGATCCAGGGCGTCCTGCCGGGCACGGACGACACCGCGCCGATGCTCGGCGACCCGCTGGACCGCGAGTCGATCGAGCGCGCGCTGCACGCGCAGTCCTGACCACGGACGCAGGGGAGGCCCGTGGCGGCGCCGCCACGGGCCTCCAGTCCGGCGGTGGTCGCCACCAGAGCGCCCAGCGCGACGAGCGCGACCGGAACGGCCGGACCTGCCAGGCCGGCTACAGCCAGCTGGGGATCCAGTAGTGCGACCGGACGAAGTCCCACGGCACCTGCATCGCCGTCCACATCGGGTACCAGTAGACCGAGGCCAGCACGACGACGCCCAGGTACACGCCGACCCACAGGATCGCCCGTGACCGGCGGGACCGTTCGTCGCTCCGCCTGCCGAGCACCAACCCGATCGCTGCTGCCAGCGCCATCACCATGTAGGGCTCGAAGGCGATCGTGTAGAACTGGAACACCGTCCGGTCGACGTACATCAGCCAGGGCAGGTACCCCGCCGCGACGCCGAGCAGGACGAAGCCGTACTCCCACTTCCGGCGCAGGACCCAGAGCACGAGCAGCGCCACCGTCGCGATGACCGAGGCGTACCAGATGAACGGGTTCGCGATGCCGGTGATCGCCTCGCCGCAGCGGTCCGCCCAGCAGCCGTCCTGCCCGGCGTCCGTGCCGACGTAGAACATCGACGTGGGGCGCTGCATCACGAGCCAGAGCAGCGGGTTCGCCTGGTACGAGTGCGGGGTGTGCAGCCCGATGTTGAAGGCGTAGATCTCCGACTGGTAGTGCCACCAGTTCTGCAGGCTGTCCGGCACCCAGGCGAGCAGCCCGGTCCAGCGATCGCCGCCCGAGGACAGCCAGTTGCGGTCCCAGCCGTCCCTCGACACGAACCAGCCGGTCCACGACGCCACGTAGGTCACCGCGGCGATCGGCACGGTCAGCAGGAACGACACCGGTGCCTGCTGCAGCAGCGCGCTCGACGACCAGAACTCGACCCCGGCACGGCGGCGCATCATCATGTCGCTCAGCACGGAGTACACCGCGAAGAACGCCAGGAAGTACATCCCCGACCACTTCGTCGCCGCCGCCAGCCCGAGTGCCAGGCCCATCGCGAACAACCACGGACGCCACCAGAACACCGGCCCCCACAGGGTTGTCCGGCCCGCGGCGGCGCGGGCGGCGACCCACTCGTCGAGCCGCCGTTGGCTCTGCCGGCGGTCGAGCAGCAGCGCCCCGAAGCCGAGGATGACGAAGAAGGTCAGGATGCCGTCGAGGAGCGTCACCCGCGACATCACGATCGCCTGCCCGTCGATCGCGAGCAGGAAGCCGGCGAGCGTGCCGATCATCGTCGAACGGAACAGCGACCGGGCGATCACGGCGGTGAGGAACACCGTCGCGATGCCGAGCACGGCCACCGTGAAGCGCCAGCCGAACGAGTTGTCCGCCCCGAACAGCAGCATCCCGAGGCCGATGAGGTACTTGCCGAGCGGCGGGTGCGCGATGAACTCCGCGGCGCTCGTGAAGACGTCCGTCTCACCGCGCACGAACCGGTCGTCGGTCGTCGGGGCGGTGTCACCGCTCGGGTTCGCGGGCCAGGTGCCCTCGTACCCGAGGTGCACGATCGACCAGCCGTCCTTGACGTAGTACGTCTCGTCGAACACGAGCGAGTGCGGGTTGCCGAGGTTCACCAGCCGCAGCACGGCGGCGAGGAGCGTCACCGCGAGCGGACCCGTCCACCGCCACACGGCGACGCGCTGCGACGTGGAGAGCACCCGCCCCCACCAGTCGTCCAGGCGCGAGCCGACCGGCCCGTCGGGCACGGCCGTGCGGTCGTCGGTCAGCTCGCTGGTCATCGCTGAGCATCCTACGGATCGACCACATGTCCCCGCTGCGACGGGGCTGCTCGCGCCGACGCAGCCGCCCCGCGGCCGCCCCGGGGCCGCGCCGGCGTCGCGGTGCGGGGACAATGGGTGCGTGATCGTCCTCGCAGCAACGCCCATCGGCAACCTCGGGGACGCCTCGCGCCGTCTCGTCGAGACCCTCTCCAACGCCACGGTCGTCGCGGCGGAGGACACCAGGACCGCCATCCACCTGATGCGCGCCCTCGGCATCGAGAACCGTCCGCGGCTCATCGCCCTGCACGAGCACAACGAGCGGGCGAAGGCGTCCGAGGTCGTCGAGCTCGCCCGCGACGAGGACGTCGTGGTCCTGACCGACGCCGGCATGCCCGCGATCAGCGACCCCGGCTTCCCCCTCGTCGAGGCCGCCGCGGCCGCCGGGGTCACCGTCACCGCCCTGCCCGGGCCGTCGGCCGTGCTCATGGCGCTCGCCGTGTCCGGGCTGCCCACCGACCGCTTCACGTTCGAGGGGTTCCCGACCCGCAAGGCCGGCGAGCGCCGTCGGGCGTTCCAGGCGCTGGCGGGGGAGCAGCGGACGATGGTGTTCTTCGAGTCGCCGCACCGGCTGGCCGAGACCCTGGCCGACATGGCCGTCGGGTTCGGGGGCGACCGCCGCGCCGCGGTCTGCCGCGAACTCACGAAGCTGTACGAAGAGGTCCGTCGCGGGCCGCTGGACGAACTCGTCACGTGGGCGTCCGAGGGCGTCCGTGGCGAGATCTGCATCGTCGTCGCCGGCGCCGCGGAGGCCACCGAAGAAGCCACGCTCGACGACGGGGTGCGCCTGGTGCTCGAGCGGGTGGCCGCAGGCATGCGCATGAAGGAGGCCGCCGCGGCGGTCGCGGACGCGACCGGGCTGTCGAAGCGGGACCTGTACGAAGGGGCGCTCGCGGCGCGCTGAGCGGGGTTCGTCACGTTCGCGTCCGCCGGTCTGGAGGCGCGGGGCGGGCCCGTCACGGGCCTCCCGGACCCGGTTCTCCACAGTCCACCGCCGCACGCGTCATCAGGGTTCGGTGCGCCCGTAGGATGGTCCGCATGTCCGCCGGGTCCTCGTTCAGCATCACCACGCCGATCTTCTACGTGAACGACGTGCCCCACATCGGGCACGCCTACACCGAGGTCGCCGCGGACTTCCTCGCGCGCTGGCACCGGCAGCGCGGTGACGACACCTGGCTGCTCACCGGAACCGACGAGCACGGGCAGAAGATCCTGCGCACCGCCTCGGCGAACGACGTCTCGCCCAAGGAATGGGCCGACCGGCTGGTCAACGACGCCTGGAAGCCACTGCTCGACACGGTCGACGTCGCGAACGACGACTTCATCCGCACCACCGACGAACGGCACGAGCGCGGCGTGACGGCGTTCCTGCAGAAGCTGTACGACGACGGCTTCATCTACGCCGGTGAGTTCGAGGGCTTCTACTGCGTGGGCTGCGAGGAGTACAAGCAGCCGAGCGACCTGGTCGCCGGGACCGGTGCGTACGAGGGCCAGCAGGTCTGCGCGATCCACTCGATCCCGGTCGAGGTCCTGGCCGAGCGCAACTACTTCTTCCGGATGTCCGACTTCGAGCAGCGCCTGCTCGACCTGTACGAGTCGAACCCGCTGTTCATCCAGCCCGAGAGTGTCCGCAACGAGATCATCTCGTTCGTCAAGCAGGGGCTCCGCGACCTGTCGATCTCGCGCTCCAGCTTCGACTGGGGCATCAAGATCCCCTGGGACAGCGACCACGTGCTGTACGTGTGGTTCGACGCCCTGCTCAACTACGTCACGGCGCTGGGCTACGGCACCGAGGACGACGAGGCCTTCAAGCGCCTCTGGCCGAGCGTGCACATCGTCGGCAAGGACATCGCCCGCTTCCACGCCGTGATCTGGCCGGCGATGCTCATGGCCGCCGGGCTGCCCGTGCCGGAGCGCGTCTTCGGCCACGGCTGGCTGCTCGTCGGCGGCGAGAAGATGTCCAAGTCGAAGCTGACCGGCATCGCGCCGTCGGAGATCACCGACACGTTCGGGTCCGACGCGTTCCGCTACTACTTCCTGCGCGCCATCACCTTCGGGCAGGACGGCAACTTCAGCTGGGAAGACATCTCGGCGCGCTACCAGGCCGAACTCGCGAACGGCTACGGCAACCTGGCGTCGCGCCTGGTCGCCATGCTGCAGAAGTACTGCGACGGCGAGGTCCCCGATCGCGGCGAACTGACCGAGTCCGACCAGGCGATCGACGCCCTGGCCGTGTCGGTCACCGAGCGTGCCGACGCCGCCATCGCCGCCTTCGCCCCGCACGAGGCGATCGCCAGCGTGTGGGAGCTCGTCGACGCCCTGAACGGGTACATCACCGAGCAGGCGCCCTGGGCCCTGGCGAAGGACGACGCCAACCGCGAGCGCCTCGGCACGGTCCTGACCACCGCGCTCCGCGGCCTCGGCACCGTCACCGTCCTGCTGTCCCCGGTCATGCCGAAGGCGACCGAGAAGCTCTGGGCCTCGATCGGCGCCGGCGGGTCCGTCGCCGAGCAGCGGGTCGACCGCGCGTACGAGTGGCAGGGTGCGTCGCACGTGGTGCCGCTCGAGAGCGGGCTGTTCCCCCGGATCGAGCAGGTCTCCGCGTGACCGACGCCGAGTCGCACGTCCGGTCCCGCGGCGACGGGGCGTCCGGTGGCTCGAAGCGCGACCTGACGTACCCGCCGCTGCCGCAGGCGCTCGTCGTGCCGGTGTACGACAACCACACCCACATGGAGATCGCCGACGGCGTCGGCGACGGGGGTGACGGTCCGCTCGAGTACCGCGAGCACCTCGACCGTGCCTCGAGCGTCGGCGTGCGCGGTGTCGTGCAGATTGGCACCGACCTCGCCACCTCGGAGTGGTCCGCGTCGATCGCGGCTCGGGAGCCCCGGGTCCTGGCGGCCGTCGCGCTGCACCCGAACGAAGCGCCCGTGCTGCAGGAGCAGGGGCTGCTCGACGAGCACCTCGCCGGCATCGAACGGCTCGCCGCCCTGCCGCGGGTCCGGGCGATCGGTGAGACCGGCCTCGACTTCTTCCGCACCGGCGAGGACGGCCGCGACGCCCAGGTCCGTTCGTTCGAGGAGCACATCCGCATCGCGAAGGAGCACGACCTCGCGCTGACGATCCACGACCGCGACGCGCACGACGCCGTGGTCGAGGTCCTCGACCGCGTGGGTGCCCCGGAGCGCACCGTCTTCCACTGCTTCTCCGGCGGGCCGGACCTCGCCCGGCTCTGCGCCGAGCGCGGCTGGTACATGTCGTTCGCCGGCACCGTGACGTTCAAGAACGCCGCACTGCTGCGTGAAGCCCTGGTCGTCGCCCCGCGGCACCTGATCATGATCGAGACCGACGCACCGTTCCTGACGCCCACACCGTTCCGTGGCCGCCCGAACGCGCCGTACCTCATCCCGCTCACCCTGCGGTCGATGGCGGAGACGCTCGGCACGGACGCATCGATGCTCGCGGCCCAGATCGCCTCGAACACCGAGCTCGTCTACGGCGCGTGGGACGCCGAGCCCGTGACGGTGGACGAGTAGTCGTGGGCGCACTGCTCGGCCCGGCGGAGATCCGGGAGCTCGCGGCCCAACTCGACGTCACCCCGACGAAGAAGCTCGGGCAGAACTTCGTGCACGACGCCAACACCGTGCGGCGCATCGTGTCCGTCGCCGGTGTGACCCCGTCGGCACAGGTGCTCGAGATCGGCCCGGGGCTCGGGTCGTTGACGCTCGGGCTCACCGAGACCGGCGCCCCCGTCACCGCGGTCGAGATCGACAAGCGCCTGGCCGCCAAGCTGCCGTCGACGGTGTCGTCGATGCAGCCGGACGCCAGGCTGACCGTCGTGCAGCAGGACGCCATGACCGTCGCCGCCGCGGACCTCGACGTTGAGCCGACGCACCTCGTCGCGAACCTGCCCTACAACATCTCCGTGCCCGTGCTGCTGCACCTGCTCGCGACCTTCCCGTCGATCGAGCGGTCGCTCGTCATGGTGCAGGCCGAGGTCGGGTACCGGCTCGCCGCCGGCCCCGGCAGCAAGGTCTACGGGTCGCCGAGCGTCAAGGCCGCCTGGTACGGGTCGTGGAGCACCGCCGGGTTGGTCAGCCGTCAGGTCTTCTGGCCGGTGCCGAACGTCGACAGTGTCCTGGTGGCGTTCGACCGGCACGAGCCCCCGGGCGACGAGCTCCTGCGGTCCCGGGTGTTCACGCTGGTGGACGCGGCGTTCCAGCAGCGGCGCAAGATGCTGCGGCAGAGCCTGTCCGGGGTGCTCGGCGGCAGTGCGCACGCGTCCGAGGTCCTGACGGCGGCGGGCATCGACCCGACCGCCCGGGGCGAGGCGATCGGGGTCGACGACTTCGTGCGGCTCGGGCGGACGGTCCTGGCGGCCGCGGAGTAGCTCGTTCCTCGCCCGGCGACGGCCCCGCCGTGACGCCTGCGTGCTGCGTGCCTGCTGACCGCGATGGTGCGAGGTTCTGTGTTCCGTGCGAGCCGAAGTGCCTCGCACTGAACACGGAACCTCGCACCGTACGAACGTGGGCCATCGCCCGGGTCAGTGCTCGCGGGACGCCATCATCTCGAGGATCTGCTGGTGGTTGCCGTTCCGCTCGGCGAAGCGCAGCGGGTGCACGTTCTGCACCAGGATCTCCGGGGCAGCGCCGGACTCGATGAGCGCCATGACCTCGTCGGCGAAGGCGTCGAGCGGCATCCCACCGAAGTCGGCGCCGCCCATCAGGTCGGTCATGACGGCCGGCGGGGCGAGCTCCAGCACCTCGAGCGACGACCCGACGAGCTGCTGACGGAGGGCCTGCGTGTAGGCGTGCACACCGGCCTTCGTCGCGCTGTACGTCGGTGATGCGGTGAGCGGGACGAACGCGAGACCGGAGGTGACGGTCATCAGGGTGGCCGAGGGCTGGGCGAGCAGGTGCGGCAGGAACGCGTCGATGAGCCGGATCGTGCCGACCAGGTTCGTCTGGACGAGCTCGAGGGCGTCGTGGATGTGCTCGGGGTCGCGGAGGTCCTCGTCGCGCATGATCCCGGACATGGTGATCAGGGCATCGAGCGACGGGTACGCCTCGACCACCGATGCGGCGGCGGCCTCGATGGACGCCGCGTCGGCGACGTCGATCTGCACGGTGCCGAAGCCGTGCTCGGCGGCGAGGGAGTCGAGGAGCGCCTGGCGACGGCCGCCGATGACGACGGTGCTGCCGGCGGCCTGCAGGCGCTGGGCGAGCGCGAGACCGATGCCCGAGGTCGCGCCGGGGATGAAGACGGTGGAGTTCGTGATGTCCATGACCACCACGATGCTCCGTGGACAGGGACGCAACCAGAGCGCGGTCATCGGGGGATCGGCGATCCCTGGCACCCGGGCCGGAAGCGGACGACAATCGACCCATGGACCGTGCCGCGCTCGCCGACTTCCTCCGCCGTCGCCGTGAGCTGTTGCGCCCCGAGGACGTCGGTCTCGGGCAGGGCCCACGACGGCGGACCCCGGGGCTGCGCCGTGAAGAGGTCGCTGCCCTCGCCGGCATGTCCGTCGACTACTACACGCGACTCGAGCAGCAACGCGGACCGCAGCCGTCCGAGCAGATGATCGCCGCGATCGCCCGGGCCCTGCGGTGCAGCCTCGACGAGCGCGACCACCTGTTCCACCTGTCCGGGCAGAACGCCCCGACCCGGATGCACCGCGCCGACCACGTCGACCCGGCGATCCTGCGGGTGCTCGACCGGCTCGAGGACACCCCGGCGATCGTCGTCAGTCACCTGGGCGAGACCCTGGTCGAGAACCGGCTCGCGGCGGCGCTCCTCAGCAGCTCGGTCGGCCTGCCGGGCAACCGCCGGTACCAGGCGTGGCGGTGGTTCGTGACGGGTGAGGAGCTCGCGAAGTACGCACCTGAGCAGCACGAGCGGCTGGGTCGGGTGGTGGTCGCGTCGCTCCGGGCGGCCGTCGGGCTCGCGGGTCCGGGCGACCGTCGGGCGACGGAACTCATCGCCGAGTTGCAGACGCGCAGTGCCGAGTTCCGCGACCTCTGGGCCAAGCACGAGGTGGCTACGCGCTGGTCGGACAACAAGACGATCGTGCAGCCGGAGCTCGGCCGCATCACCGTCGACTGCCAGGTGCTGCACACCGACGACCAGGCGCAGGCTCTGCTGCTCTTCACCGCGCCTCCAGGATCAGAGGACGCGCAGAAGCTCGAGCTCCTCGGCGTCGTCGGACAGCAGACCTTCGCCGGCTGACACGGCGCACGGTGCGGGTTCGCTCGGCTCGTGCGAGGTTGGTCGACCCCGCACGGTGCGAGGTTGGTGAGCCCGTGCGCCGTTGACCGCTCGGTGCCGCCCTACAGTCCGCCACCGAGCGACCAACCTCGCACCGACCGGACAGGGGCGCACCGTGCGACCCGCCCGACCCCGCCGCCCGACCCGCCCCCCGCCCCGCCCGCGCCCCCGAGAAGCAACGCCACGTCACACACTTGGCCGCGTGCGGTATACCGTGCCTAGGGTGGGGGCGTGAGCACTCCGCGCGTGTACGTCATCCACGAGAACCCCGAGTGGTTCCCCCCGCTCGCCGCTGCCTTCGAGGCCGAGGGTGTCCCGGTCGAGGAGATCCTGCTGACCGAGGGCCAGATCGACCTCGCGGCCGAGCCGGCACCCGGCGTCTACTGGAGCCGCATGTCCGCGAGCTCCCACACCCGCGGCCACGAGCACAGCAAGGAGTACACCCGGGCGATCCTCGGCTGGCTCGAACGTGCCGGCCGCCAGGTCGTCGGCGGCAGCCACGTGCTCGAGCTCGAGGTGTCGAAGGTCGCCCAGCACGGGCTCCTGCAGCAGGCCGGGTTCGACGTGCCGCGCACGACCGCCGTGTTCGGCACGACGACGCTCAAGGACGCCGCCCGCACCTTCACCGACGGGCAGGACGTCCCCTTCATCACGAAGCACAACCAGGGCGGCAAGGGCCTGGGCGTGCGGCGGTTCGACTCGCTCGCCGAGTTCGACGCCTACGTCGACAGCCCCGAGTTCGAGGCCCCGGTCGACGGCATCACCCTGCTGCAGGAGTACCTGACGGCCCGCGAGCCCTTCATCACCCGCGTCGAGTTCGTCGGCGGCGAGTTCGTGTACGCCGTCCGCGTCGACACCAGCGCCGGCAGCTTCGAGCTCTGCCCCGCCGACGCGTGCGAGGTGCCGCAGGTCATCGCGGGTGCCGTCTGCGACGTCCCCGGCACCGAGACCCTCGGTGCGCCCCCGGCGTTCGCCGTCCGGACCGAGATCACCGCCGAGCACCCGCTGGTCCAGCAGCTCCGCACGTTCCTCGCCGACCAGCGCATCACCATCGCGGGCGTCGAGTTCATGGAGACGACGGACGGCCGCACCGTCGTCTACGACATCAACACGAACACGAACTACAACCCCGCGGTCGAGGAGTCCGCGCCGGCCTCCGGCCCGCGCTCCATCGCGAAGTACCTCGGTGGCCTGCTGGCAGCGGAGTACGCGGCGCAGCTCACGGCCTGAGAACGCAAGAACCACCGGACTGGAGGCCCGTGGCGGGCCCGCCACGGGCCTCCAGTCCGCCTTTCCCACACCCCCAAGGAACCCACGTGCGATTCGGATACTGGACCCCGCTCTTCGGCGGCTGGCTGCGCAACGTCGACAACGAGAACATGCCGGTCACCTTCGACTACGTGAAGCGCCTGGCGCAGCGCGCCGAGCGGATCGGCTTCGACCTGACGCTCGTGCCGGAGCTCAACCTCAACGACATCAAGGGCACGGCGGCACCCTCGCTCGAGGCCTGGTCGCTCGCGGCGGCCATCGCGGCGACGACCGAGCGCCTGGAGATCATGGCGGCGATGCGTCCCGGGTACCACCTGCCCGCGGTGACGGCGAAGCAGGCGGCGACGATCGACGACATCTCGTGCGGCCGGTTCACCTTCAACGTCGTGAGCGCCTGGTGGGCGGAGGAGGCGAAGCAGTACGGCGGGATCTTCTCGGAGCACGACGACCGGTACAAGCGCACCGCGGAGTTCGTCGAGGTCATGAAGGGCCTGTGGCGCGAGACCCCGTACTCGTTCTCGGGCGAGTACTACGACATCGAGAACGCGCACCTCGAGCCGAAGCCTCGCGTGACGCCGCGCATCTACGCCGGTGGGGAGAGCGAGGCCGGCAAGGCCGCGATCACCGGGTACGCCGACGCCTACGTCACGCACGGCGGCACGGTCGAGGAGCTCCGCGCGAAGATCGACGAGATGAAGCAGCGCCGCGTCGACGCCGGTCTGCCGCCGTTCGAGGCGTTCGGCATGGCCGCGTACGTCATCGTGCGCGAGACCGAGGAAGAGGCGCAGGCCGAGCTCGCCCGGATCACCGACGTGCAGCACGGCACGGCGTACGAGTCGTACCAGGACTTCATCTCGAAGTCGCAGCTCGAGCACGTGCCCTCGCTCGAGGACTACTCGGTGTCGAACCGCGGCCTGCGCCCCGGGTTCGTGGGGACGCCGTCGCAGGTGGCCGCCCGCATCCGGGAGTTCGAGGACGCCGGGGTCGACACGCTCCTGCTGCAGTTCTCGCCGCAGCTCGAGGAGATGGACCGGTTCGGCGAGCAGGTCATCCCGCTCGTCCGGCAGTCGGTCGGGGCGCAGTCCTGATGGGTGCCACGCCGACCAACGCCGAGGACGGCTGGGCGTTCGAGACCCGCCAGATCCGCGCCGGCTTCAAGGCCGACCCGGGGTGGGGCGCGAACGTGCCGCCGATCGCGCAGAGCGCCGCGTACGTCTACCCGTCGGGGGAGGACGCCGCCGCGCGCTTCATGCTCGACGCTCCCGGCCACACCTACACGCGGGTGAACAACCCGTCCGCGGCAGCACTCGAACGCCGGATCGCCGACCTCGAGGGCGGGATCGGTGCGCTGGCGCTGGCGTCCGGGCAGGCGGCGACGTCGCTGGCCGTGCTCGGTGTCGCACGCGCCGGTGACCACGTGGTGTCGAGCGCCTCGCTGTACGGCGCGACCTACACGCTGTTCGCCTCGACCCTGCGGGACCTCGGCATCACCTTCACGTTCGTGCAGGACCCGACCGACCTGTCCGAGTGGGCGGCGGCGGTGCGTCCGGAGACGAAGGCGTTCTTCGGCGAGTCCATCCCGAACCCCCGCGGCGACGTCCTGGACTTCGCCGGGGTTGCCGGCGTCGCGCACGAGGCCGGGGTGCCGCTCATCGTCGACAACACCATCGCGACGCCGTACCTGGTGCGCCCGATCGAGCACGGCGCCGACATCGTCGTGCACTCGGCGACGAAGTACCTGGCCGGACACGGCAGCGCCATCGCCGGGCTCATCGTCGACAGCGGGAACTTCGACTGGGCGGCGCACGCCGACGCCTACCCGCAGCTGGCCACGACCGAGCAGTCCGGGTTCGCGAACACGAACTTCGCCGAGAAGTTCGGGCGGCGGGCGTTCATCCAGCGCACCCGCTCGAAGCTGTCCGCCGACCTCGGGCCCGCGATCGCGCCGTTCAACGCGTTCCTGGTGCTGCAGGGCATCCAGACGCTGTCGCTCCGCATGGACCGGCACGTGTCGAACGCCGCCACGGTGGCGACCTGGCTCGACGCGCACGACCAGGTCGAGCACGTGCACTACGCCGGCCTGCCGGACTCGCCGTGGCACCACCTGCAGCAGCGCTACGTGCCGAAGGGACCGTCGGCCGTGCTGTCGTTCGACCTGGCCGGCGGGGTCGCCGCGGGCCGACGGTTCGTGGCGGCGCTCGAGCTGTTCGACCACGTCTCGAACCTCGGTGACGTCCGCTCGCTCGTCGTGCACCCGGCATCGACCACCCACGTGCAGATGACCTCGGCCGAGCGGGCTGCCGCGGGGGTGGGGGACGGTCTCATCCGCCTGTCGATCGGCCTCGAGCACATCGACGACATCACCGCGGACCTGGCGCGGGGGTTCACGGCAGCCGCAGCGGGATAGGTTGGGCGCATGACCACGTTGGCCGCACCGACCCGCGTGCGGACGCGCGCCCCCGGCAAGATCAACGTGTTCCTGTCCGTCGGGGCGCTGCAGGACGACGGCTACCACGACGTCGCCACGGCGTACCAGGCGGTGTCCCTGTACGAGGACGTCACCGCCGAGGCCGCCGACGACTTCTCGGTCACCTTCACCGGCCCGATCGACACGAGCACCGTGCCGGTCGACGAGTCGAACCTGGCCATCCGTGCGGCCCGGCTCGTGGCCGACGCGGCCGGACACCGCGGTGGGGTGCGGCTGACCATCGACAAGCAGGTGCCCGTCGCCGGCGGCATGGGCGGTGGCTCCGCGGACGCCGCGGCGACCCTGCTCGCCGTCGACACGCTCTGGGGCACCGCGCTCGGTCGCGAGGAGCTGCTCCGGCTCGCCGCGCAGCTCGGCGCCGACGTGCCGTTCGCCTTCGCCGGCGGCACCGCCGTGGGCACCGGTCGCGGCGACGAGCTGAGCCCGGCGCTGGCCAAGGGCGAGTTCCACTGGGTCCTCGCCCTGAGCGACGACGGGCTGAGCACCCCGGCCGTCTACCGTGCGCTCGACGAGCACCGGGAGCGGTACCGCGCCGACATCTCTCCAGCGCCGTCGCACCCCGTGGTCGAGGCGAACGTGCTGCAGGCCCTGCGCGCGGGCGACCCCGACCTGCTCGCCGACTGCGTCCACAACGACCTGCAGGCGCCCGCCATGCGGCTGCAACCGCGGCTCGCGGCGACCCTGGAGCTCGGTGAGAAGTCCGGTGCCCTGGCCGGCCTGGTGTCCGGCAGCGGACCGACCGTGGCGTTCCTGGTGGGCGACCGTGACGCCGCACTCGAACTGCAGGTCGAGCTCAGCGCCGCCGGCCTCGTCGCACTCCGCGCCACCGGCCCGGTGCACGGCGCACGCGTGGTGCACTGACCTGACGCCCCGGCACAGCCGTCGGCGGATGTGCCGCCACCGTCAGCGGCGGGACCGCCACTGTCAGCGGGTGGACCGCCACCGTCAGCGGCTGTACTTCCAGAGGATGACCGTGCCGGTGTGCCAGTAGCGCACGACGTGGAACCCCTCGGCCACGAGCGTGTCGGTGACCTGCGGGCGGATGTTCCGTGACTTGCCGCCGACGAACCACACGGTGTCGATGCCGGAGATCCGCTGGGGTACCGTCGTCGCGATGTCCCCGTTGACGTTCCAGAGCTGCCCGCGTTCGGCACCGGTCTCGGCGACGGCGAGGTCGCGCATCCCGGTGAAGGCCTCGGGGTAGGAGTCGGCGATGACCTGCGCGGTGGTGCCCGGGTGCTCCCAGACGCTGCCGAAGACGACGCCCTCGTTCTGGTCGGTGCGCCGGTCCCGCTCGCGCTCGATGATCGCCGCCGCGTTCGCCCAGTGCGAGTCCTGCTTGGCGTGGGGCAGCCGGACGATCGTGCTCGTCGGCGCCGACACGAGCAGCATCCCGACGACCGCGAGCGCCAGCCACCGCCGGGGTCGGATCGCCGTGATCGCCAGGCCGATGAGCAGCGCGACGAACGGCAGGCTCAGGCTGGCGTACTTCGGGGAGTACAGGTGCTCCCCGGCCGCGGTCGCGCCGACGAGCAGTGCGGTGGGCAGGATCGTCAGGGGGACGGCGACGCGCACGGCCTGCATCCGCAGCAGGTCACGGGCAGCGGGGGCAGGGCGTCGGGTGGCCCGGACGGCGAGCACGACGCCGACGATCATCAGCGCCCACCCGAGCACCGCGTACGGCCAGACAGCACCGAACCAGGCGGTCGCGACGACCTGGCGCACGGTGGCCCACCCGACGCCGGTGATCCAGCCGACCTGCTTGGCCTGCCCTGCCGCGAGGACGATGAACGGCGACACCACGAGCGCGGGCCCGACGGCGGCGACGCCCCAGCGCACGAACGCGGCGCGGTCGACCATCGGCGCGACCACCGGACCGCTGCGCTGCGAGAGCACGGCGTCGCGACGTGCGGCACGGTCCGCGACGGCGGTCCAGAGGAGCACGACCCCGTGCGCGACGACGGCCAGGGCCAGGTAGACGTTGAACAGCACGGCCACCACGGCGAGCAGGCCGTAGACGACCCACCACCGGGTCGCGTGGTGCCGGGTCCGGGTGCGCCGGACCGCGGTGATCCCCACGAGGGTCAGCGCGACGGCGAACGTCGTGACGGTGGCGTACGGGCGCCCCTCGGTGCCGGCCCAGGCGACGCGCGGCAGGACCAGGAACACGATCCCGGAGACGACGCCGAGCCGCACCCCGCCGAGACGACGGCCGAGCGCGACGACCAGGCCGGCGGAGACCCCGATGGCCAGCGCGCTCGGGAACCGCAGCGTGAACGGCGAGTACCCGACGAGCGTGAACCAGACGTGCATCACGGCGTAGTACAGGCCGTGGACGGCGTCGACGTTCTGCAGTTCGGCCCAGAGCGCCGGCCAGCTGCGCTGTGCGCTCGCGATGGTCGCGGCCTCGTCGTACCAGACCGACGGCACCCAGCTGAAGGCCGCTGCGACGACGACGCCGAGCGCGCCGACGGTGATCTCGGGGGTCCGTGCGAGGGCTCGGACAGCCGCCACGACGAGGCCCAGCGAGCGCGCGCGCACCGACGCGTCCGACGTCGTGCGTCGGACCGGGACGGTACCGGTGCGCGGGGAACTCACGCCCGCGACCGTACCGATCTGCTCTGGGGATCCGCCGCGTCCGGGCGCTGAACTCTCACATGCAGGAGTTCGGTGCGACGGGCCAGAATGACGGGATGGAACCCCTCGTCGCCCCCGCCGCCGCGCTCTCCCCGGGGCGGACGAAGCTCGGTTCGCGGACCGCCGCGCTCGCCGACGTCGGGGTCACCGGGCTGCGACGCCTGGCCACATCGCGCATCCTCGTCGTCGGGGCCGGCGGGCTCGGTGCGCCGGTGGTCGCGTACCTCGCCGGGATCGGTCGGCTCACGGTGGTCGACCCCGACGTGGTCGACGCTTCGAACCTGGCCAGGCAGACGCTCTTCACCGCCGCGGACGTCGGCTCGCCGAAGGCGCAGGTCGCGGTCGCCCGGGCCGTCGCCGTCGACCCGGAACTCGACGCGGTCGCCGTGGTCGGGTCGTTCACGCCGGACCTGGTCGCCGGACACGACGTCGTGGTCGACGCCGCCGACTCGGTCGTGGTCACCCGGGCCGTCTCGGACGCCTGCGCCGTTGTCGGCGTGCCGTTCGTGTGGGGCACCGTGCTCGGCCACGACGGGCAGGTCAGCGTCTTCCGCGACGCCGGGCCGGACGGCGTCGACTTCCACGACCTGCACCCCGACGCGCTGCCCGACGAGGGCTCGTGCGCCCTGGACGGCGTGGTCCCCGCACTGTGCGGTGCGGTCGGTGCGGTGATGGCGGGACAGGTCTTCGCGTTGGTCACCGGCAGCGGCGACCCGCTGCTCGGACGCGTGCTGACCGTCGACGCCCGCCGGTGGCGCTGGATGGAGAGCCCCGTCCGTCGCGGACCCGCTTCGCGTCGACCGGCACCTGCTGGTGCCTCCGCGACGCCGCGCATCGCGCCGTCCGCCCTGGCTGCCAGGGTGGCGGACCCGTCGGACCCGCTGGTCGTCGTCGACGTCCGGACCGACGAGGAACGCGCGTCCGGCGTGGTCGCCGGTGCCGTCACCGACGACACCGGTTCGGACGAGGTCGTCGTCTACTGCGCGCGCGGCCCCCGTGCGGACGCGTGGGCGGCGCGGCAACCGGCCGGGAGGCGCGTGACGGTCCTCGACGGCGGCTTCGAGGCCTGGCGTCGCGAGGGGCTGCCCGTGGCGATCGAGCACCGGTCCTGACCCAGCCCGGTCACCTCCACCGCCTATGCCACCGCATCCGCGGATAGGATCGGTGGATCATGACGCAACTGCGGGTACGGGATGCTGCGGCTTTCCTCGGGATCAGTGACGACACCGTGCGACGGCTCGTCGATGGCGGCACCTTCACCCGTGCCACGGACGACGCGGGGCGAGCCGTGGTCGACGGTCGCGAGGTCGCCGCGTACGCGCGGGAACGCAGCTCCGAGCTGACCGACCCGGGGTCCGCGGTGAAGAGCTCGGCGCGCAACCGCTTCGTCGGGATCGTCACCGACCTGGTCGTCGACACCGTGATGGCGCAGGTCGAGCTGCAGTGCGGCCCGCACCGCGTGGTGTCCCTGATGAGTGCCGAGGCCGTCCGCGACCTCGGGCTCGAGGTCGGGTCCGTCGCGGTGGCGTCCGTCAAGGCCACGATGGTCGCGGTCGAGGCCCCTGCCCGGCACGAGGACGAACGATGAGCCGCCTCCGGCCGTTCGCGGCGCTGGCCCTCGCCGCCACCGTCGCGCTCGGGCTCGCTGCGTGCACGACTCCGGACGCGGGGTCGGGGGCATCGGCCCCGGCGGGCTCCGACACCGAGGGGCCGACCGGTTCGATCACCGTGTTCGCGGCGGCGTCCCTCCAGAAGACGTTCACCACGCTCGGCAAGCAGTTCGAGACCGCGAACCCCGGTGCCTCGATCCGGTTCTCGTTCGCCGGCTCGAGCGACCTCGTCACCCAGATCCAGAACGGCGCCCCCGCCGACGTGTTCGCGTCCGCCGACCAAGCGAACATGGCGAAGCTGTCGTCGACCGACCTGGCAAGCGGGTCGCCGCAGGACTTCGCGACGAACGTCCTCGAGATCGCCGTCGCGCCGGGCAACCCGAAGGGCATCGCCGACCTCGACGACCTGACGGCTCCGGGCGTCCAGCTCGTCACGTGCGCCGCCCCGGTGCCGTGCGGTGCCGCGACGGCGAAGGTCGAGTCCGCATCGGGCGTCGATCTCGAGCCGGTCAGCGAGGAGCAGTCCGTCACCGACGTGCTCGGCAAGGTCGAGTCCGGGCAGGCCGACGCCGGACTCGTCTACGTGACGGACGTCCGAGGGGCCGGCGGCAAGGTCGACGGCGTCCCGTTCGACGAGTCGGGCAAGGCCGTCAACACGTACCCGATCGGCGTGCTCCGGGAATCCCAGGACCCGGAGCTCGCGCGGGCGTTCTCGGAGTACGTCCGCTCCGCCGCCGGGCAGCGCGTGCTCGCCGACGCGGGCTTCGGGAAGCCCTGACCCGTGGCTCCCCGCGCTGACGGACGGCCGCCGGTCGCATGGTGGCTCCCGCTGCCCGCGGTGCTCGGCGGGCTGTTCGTCGTCGTGCCGGTGCTCGCGATGCTCGGCCGGGTGGACTGGTCGTCGTTCGTCGGGCTCGTGACCTCCACCGCGTCACTGACCGCGCTCGGGCTCAGCCTCGGCACGGCGCTCGCGGCCACCGGCGTCGCGTTCGTCCTCGGCTACCCGCTCGCCGTGCTGTTCGCGCGGTCACGGTCTCGCTGGGTCGGCGTCGCACGTGCCGTCGTGCTCCTGCCGCTCGTGCTGCCGCCGGTGGTCGGCGGCCTCGCGCTGCTCGCGGCCTTCGGTCGGCTCGGGGTGGTCGGGGCGTTCCTCGACGACCACGGCCTGCACATCGCGTTCACCACGACGGCGGTGGTCATCGCGCAGACCTTCGTCGCGATGCCGTTCCTGGTGTCCTCGGTCGAGGGGGCGCTCCGTGTCGAGGGCGACCGCTACGAACGGGTCGCCGCGACCCTGGGCGCCGGACCCACTCGGACGTTCCTGACCGTCACGACGCCGCGGGTCCTGCCGGGGATCGTGTCCGGGCTCGTGCTCTGCTTCGCCCGGGCCCTCGGCGAGTTCGGGGCCACCCTGACCTTCGCCGGCAGCCTGCAGGGGGTCACCCGGACCCTGCCGCTCGAGGTCTACCTGCAGCGCGAGGTCGACCCGGACACCGCGGTGGCCCTGGCGGTCGTGCTCGTCGTGGTGGCCGTCGTCGTCATCGGGGCCTCGTCGTTCCGCACCCGCGGAGCCCTGGCGTGACGGCCGAGGGTGCGGTGGGCGTCCGGGCGCACGTCGTCGTCGGGTCGCGGGACGTCGACGTCGCGATCGAGGTCCGCGTGGGGGAGTGCCTGGCCGTCATCGGGCCGAACGGTGCGGGCAAGTCGACGGTGCTCGAGGCCCTGGCCGGGCTGCTGCCGATCGACGCCGGCCGGATCGAACTCGACGGGGTGCAGGTCTCGAGCCCGCGGCACACCCTGCCCGCACACCGTCGCCGGATCGGACTCGTCGCGCAGCGGTCCGACCTGTTCCCGTTCCTCGACGTCGTCGGGAACGTCGCCTTCGGGCCCCGTGCGGCCGGAGCCGGTCGCGCCGCGGCCCGGCAGCTCGCCCGCGACGCGCTCGACGCCGTCGGGGTCGCCGACCTGGCTACCCGCGACCCACGCACGCTCTCCGGCGGACAGGCGCAACGCGTCGCGATCGCCCGCGCGCTCGCCACCGACCCGGCGGTGCTGCTGCTCGACGAACCGACCTCGGCGCTCGACGTCGGCGTGCAGGACGAGGTCCGCGCGGCACTCCGGACCTCCGTCGCCGGCCGGCCCGCGGTCCTCGTCACCCACGACCCGGTCGAGGTCGTCGCCCTGGCCGACCGCGTCGTCGTGCTCGAGGGCGGACGGGTGGTCGAGCAGGGCACCCCCGCTGCCGTGCTCGGTCGTCCGACGAGTGCGTTCGCCGCGACGTTCTCCGGGCTCGCGCTGGTGCGTGGGACCGCCACCGGGGGTGGGATCGCGATCGACGGCGGGGGCGAGCTGGCGTCGGGGGCGCACGCCGTGCCTCCCGGCCGGCCCGCCCTGGCCGCCTTCCACCCGACGGCCGCCGTGCTGACGCGGGACGGTGCCGGAGCCGCGCGCACCGTCACGTCGCTCGAACCGCGCGACGGACTGGTGCGGGTGCGGGCCGGTGACCTGGTGGCGGACCTGACCCTCGCCCGGCTGACCGCGCTCGGGATCGCGCCCGGCGACGCGGTGCGCATCGACGTCCCCGCAGCCGAGGTGGCGGTCTACGCGCCCCGCGGTTGAGACAATGGTCGGATGACCTCCTGGTTCCCCAAGGTGTGGCCCGTGGCCACGCCGATCCTGGCGGCCGTCGTGCTCGCGTTCTCGTACGGCCGTTACGGGCTCGGTACCGCCGTGGTGGTCGTCGTCGCGGTCGTGCTCGCGGTCACGGTCCTGGCGGCCGTCCACCACGCCGAGGTCGTCGCGCACCGGGTCGGGGAACCCTTCGGCTCGCTCGTGCTGGCCGTCGCCGTGACGATCATCGAGGTCGCGCTCATCATCTCGCTGTCGAGCTCGGGCGGTGCGCAGGCCGAGACCCTGGCGCGCGACACGGTGTTCTCGGCGGTGATGATCACGATGAACGGGCTGGTCGGCCTCGCGATCCTGATCGGCACCCTGCGGCACAACACCGTGCGCTTCAACCAGGAGGGCGCGAGCGCCGCGACCATGACGGTGGCCGCACTCGCCGTGCTGACCCTGGTGCTGCCGACGTTCACCACCGGCACCGACGACGCGTCCTTCACGGGGACGCAGCTCGTGTTCGTCGCGATCGCGTCACTGGTGCTCTACGGGCTGTTCGTCGTCACGCAGACCGTGGCGCACCGCGACTTCTTCCTGCCGGTCAACCGCGCCGGCGGGGTGCTCGTCGAGTCCGAGGACGCCCACGCCGCCCGCCCGTCGGGACGCACCACGATGGTGTCGCTCGGGCTGCTCGTCGTCGCGCTCGTCGCCGTGGTCGGGCTCGCGAAGGTGGAGTCGCCCGCGATCGAGGCCGGGGTCGCCGCGGTCGGGTTCCCGCCGTCGTTCGTCGGTGTCGTGATCGCGCTGCTCATCCTGCTGCCGGAGGGCATCGCGGCGTCGAAGGCCGCCGCACGGAACCGGATCCAGACGAGCCTGAACCTGGCGATGGGGTCCGCGATGGCGTCGATCGGCCTGACGATCCCGTCGATCGCGGTCGCGTCGCTGTTCATGCCGGGGACGCTGCTGCTCGGGCTCGGGCCGTCGCAGATCGTGTTGCTCGCGCTGACGATCGTCGCGGCGGTGCTCACCGTGCTGCCCGGTCGTGCCACGCGGCTGCAGGGCGGGGTGCACCTGGTGATCTTCGCCGCGTTCATCGTGCTGTCCGTCTCGCCGTAGGGCGGGGTGGGGGCGGGGCGGGGTCGGGGCTGGGCTGGTTCGGGCTGGGCTGGCTGCGCCAGGTCGTTCCGGGCGTACCTGGTCGTTCCGGGCGTACCTGGTCGGAAGTTCGCACCAGGTATTCCCGGAAGCACCAGGTATCGCGGGTGTTCTGGGAAGGAACGGGCGCGGGGTGCGCGGGCGCGGGGTCGGGTCGGGCGTGCCTGGTCGTTCCGGGCGTACCGGGTCGAATCGGGCGTACCTGGTCGGAAGTTCGCACCAGGTATGCCCGGAAGCACCAGGCATCGCGGGTGTTCTGGGAAGGAACGGGCGCGGGGTGCGCGGGCGCGGGGTCGAGTCGGGCGTACTTGGTCGTTCCGGGCGTACCTGGTCGAGTCGGGCGTGCCTGGTCGTTCCGCGCGTACCTGGTCGAATCGGGCGTACCTGGTCGGAAGTTCCGACACGGTATGCCCGGAAGCACCAGGTATCGCGGGTGTTCTGGGAAGGAACGGGCGTACTACCGCTCAGCCGCCGAACTCAGCCCCCGGCGAAGGGCGGCATGACGTCGACGGCCTCGACACCGTCGAGCGAGGTCGCCCGGTCGCGCGTGGTCACGCCGTCGACCAGGTACGAGCAGCGCTCCTGCAGCGCACTCCATCGCGCAGGGTCCACGACGTCGATCGCGCCGAGGGCGGCCTCGATGGTGGGCCCCGACGTGGTCAGCGAGTCGACACCCACGGCAGCCCGGGCAGCGGCGAAGAACCGGATCGTGGTCATGCCTCAGCCGCCGATCGCGCTCATGCCGCGCGTCGGGTGCACGAGCTCGTCGCTGTCGTCACCGTGGTCGCGCGGCTTCGCCCACATCGCGAGCCGCCAGAGCTCGGCGACCTGGTCGTCGTCCGCCCCGGAGCGCATCGGCCCGAGCACGTCGGTCTCCTCGTCCGAGAACAGGCAGCTGCGCACGTGTCCGTCGGCGGTCAGCCGGGTACGGGTGCAGTCGGCGCAGAACGACTCGGTGATGCTCGCGATGATCCCGACGGTGCCGAGCGGCTCCCCGGTGACGGCGTCGTGCACGCGGTACCGCTCCGCCGGGGCACCGTCGCGCGGGGCGTCGTCCGGGGTGAGCACGAACGACGTCGCCAGCAGCGCGCGGGTCTCGGCCGCGGTGATCATCGAGGTGCGGTCCCACGCGTGGTCGGGGTCCAGGGGCATCTGCTCGATGAACCGCAGCTCGTAGCCTCGCACCAGGCACCAGCGGAGGAGCTCCGGGGCGGCCTCGTCGTTGATCCCGCGCAGCAGCACCGCGTTCACCTTGATGTCGAGTCCGGCGTCGTGCGCGGCTGACAGCCCGGCGATCACCTTGTCGAGGAACGGCCTCCGGGTCACGGTGGTGAAGACGTCGGGGTCGACGGTGTCGAGCGAGACGTTCACGCGCCGCAGCCCGGCGTCGTACAGGCCCTGGGCGCGGTGCGCGAGGCCGATCGCGTTCGTGGTGAGCGACAGCTCCGGGGCGTCGGGCAGCGCGGCGCACCGGGCGATCACGTCGACCAGGTCGTGCCGGAGCATCGGCTCCCCGCCGGTGAACCGGACCTTGCGGACGCCGAACCGCGACGAGCCGATCCGGACCAGCCGCTCGATCTCGGTCGCCGTCATCAGGGCCTCGTCGGGGGCGAAGGGCAGTCCGGCCGCGGGCATGCAGTACGTGCAGCGGAGGTTGCAGCGTTCGGTCAGCGACACCCGCAGGTCGACGGCGCGACGCCCGAAGCGGTCGACGAGCCCGGCCGGAGCCGGGTCCACGGAGCCGGTCGTGCCGAGCAGGATCGCGGGTGCCATGGTCGTCAGCGTACGTGTTCCACGCGCCGGAACGTCAGCCGCTCCCACCACCGTCGCCACTCCGACCGCTCCGTGCGCAGCAGTGTGACGACCACGATGACCGCCACGGCCGCGAGCAACCACCACCGGTAGGCGTCCGCCGACGGCCACACCCCGCGCAGCGCGATGGCGAGGCCGATCGACAACCACTCCCACCGCCCGGACAGCACCACGAACGGGATGAGCAGCAGCGCGTACCAGGGGTAGCGCGGCGTCACGGCGAGGAACGTCACCCCGATCATCAGGACCTCGCCGGACCACGGCCGCGCCGGGTCGGACAGCCGCCACGCCACGAACGCCGCCAGCAGCACCAGGAGCCCCACCACCAGGGTCGCCGCGTCGCCCTTGACCACGAGCGACACCAGCGCGAACCGGGAGCCGTCCTCGTAGCCCTCCTCGTTCAGGTAGCCGGGCAGGTACCCGAGCACGTCGAGCCCGGTCGTCAGCACGTAGGGCACGTAGAGCAGCCCGAACACGGCGATGCCGATGGGGATCGCCCACCACGCCCGACCGCGGCCGAGCAACGGCGGGTACACGATCGCCGGGATGAGCTTGGTCGCGGTCGCGGCCCCGAGCGCGATCCCGCCCCAGATCGGCCGGCCGAACGCGACGAGCACGACACCGGCCGTGGCGAGGGCGGCGCCGACGACGTCGACGTGCGAGTTGGTGACCGCCTCGGACGCGACGAGCGGCGACCAGGCCCAGAGCGCCGCCCACCAGGTCGGACGGCCGATCCGGCGGAGCACCAGGACGAGCCCGACGGTCACACCGAGCGACACGAGCAGCCCGGCGACCTGGAACGGCAGGTACTGCGCGGTCGCCGGCACGAAGAACCGCACCGCGGCGAACCACAGCTGCGCCATCGGCGGGTAGATCGTCGTGACGTCGGGCCTGTTGATCGCGGTGCAGTGCCCGTCCGCGCCGTCGCCGAGCCCGCGGAACCGGGGCTTCAGCGGATCGCACGTGCCGTCGACCTTGTCGGGGAACAACCAGTCGGGTCGCAGACCGGACAGTGCCGCGGACTGGGGGGTGTGCGCGTACGGTGAGACACCGGCATGCTGGACGATGCCGTCCCACGCGTACCGAGCGGAGTCGGTGCTCGTGTTGGGCGGGCCGACCAGCGCGGCGATGCCGATCACCACCGCTCCGCCGATGACCATGGTGGTCATCCACCGGACGGGCACGAAACGCACCGCGAGCACGGCGATCACGAAGACGGTCCAAGCGATCAGCGTCCACGCAACGAATGCAGAACGATGGCCCGATCGGAGGAACCCCAGATGCGTGACGCCGACGGCGATGACGCCCGACAGGGCGAGTACCCCAACGACGGCCAGCACCGTGCCGATCCGGACGGCGGTGCCGTCGGCCAGGGACGGTCGGAGGGCACGCAGTCGGTCGCTCATGGTCCGTCGAGGCTATCCGGCCTCCAGCGCCTGCTGCACGACGGACGAGCAGCTCTGGCGTCCCCCAACCGCAACGCCCGCTCGGCCGTGGTGCTCGGGCGCCTGCTCGGCATCGCGTTCCTGATCTGCTTCGGCACCGGGATCTACAGCCACCTGCTGCAGGAACCGCTCGGCTGGATGCGGTTCCCGACCCGTCCGACGCAGCTGTACCAGTTCACGCAGGGCCTGCACATCACGACCGGCATCGCGATCATCCCGCTGCTGCTCGCCAAGCTCAACACCGTCATGCCCGCCCTGGTGCAGGTGCCGCCGGTGCGCGGCGTGCTGCACCTGCTCGAGCGGCTTTCGATCGCGGTGCTCGTGTCCGCGTCGATCATCCAGGTCGTCACCGGCCTGCTCAACACGTACCAGTGGTACCCGTGGCCGTTCCCGTTCCGCCAGGTGCACAACGCCCTGGCCTACGTGATCATCGGGTCGCTGGCCATCCACATCGCCGCCAAGCTGCCGGTCATCGCCCGCTACTGGCGGAAGCGCGACTCCTACGACGTGCACGGCCGGTTCATCGCGGACCCCGCGTCCGGCAGTGAACTGCTCCCACCCGGTCTGGAGGCTCATTCAGCGTCCGCCCCGCGCGCTGCGGTCTCCGAGACCACCGGGTCCACCGCCCCCGGCCTGCTGGGCCGCGTGTTCCGCTGGATCGACGGCGTCGACGCCGCCCCCGGCGGCGCCGAGTCCCGTCCCACCGGACCCGACACGGCCCCGGAGACCCGCGAGGTGTCCGAGGAGCCGAGTCCCGCCCAGCCGACGGCCGACGTGGCGGAGGCGAGCCGGGCCTCCAGGCCGACGCCGGAAGCAGCCACCGGACGACGCCAGCGCATCGCCCGACGCGGGTTCTTCGCCGGCGTGACGGCGGCGACGGTCGGCGTCGTCGCGCTCACGGCGGGGCAGTCCTCGAAGCTCGCGGAACCGTTCAACGTGTTCGGTGCCCGCGGTCGCGGCATCGGCGCGAACGGACTGCCGGTGAACCGCACCGCGCGGGCGGCCGGCGTGCTCGCCACCGCGACCGCCGCCGACTGGACGCTCACCGTCGTCGGCCACGACGTGAGCCGGACGTTCGTCCGGGCGGAACTCGTCGCGCTCGGCACCGCGCAGGTCGACCTGCCGATCTCGTGCGTCGAGGGGTGGAGCCAGATGGCGACCTGGAATGGCGTGCGGATGCGCGACCTGCTCGACGCCGTGCAGGCGCCGCAGGGGTCGCACGTGCGCGTGACGAGCCTGGAGCGGCACGGCGGCTACCGGATCATGGACATGGGGCCGGAGTACGCCGAGGACCCGACGACGCTCGTCGCCCTCGAGCTGAACGGTGCGACGCTCGACCTGGACCACGGGTTCCCGGCGCGGATCATCGCTCCCGGACGGCCCGGTGTGCTGCAGACCAAGTGGATCGAGAAGATCGAGGTGCTCCGGTGAAGGTCGCGCGGATCGTGCTCGTGGTGATCGGTGTTCTGGTCATCGCGTTCGGGGCGTACGTGCTCGTGACGTCCGTCACGCCGAACCGCATCGGCGGGCTCGGGGTGTGGCTGCTCGCGGCGGTGGTGCTGCACGACGCGATCCTGTCGCCGTTCGTGGTCGGTGCCGGGCTGCTGCTGCGTCGGGCCGGACGCTCGCTGCGGGCCTGGGTGCTCGTCGTCGTGCAGGCGGCGATCGTGCTCGGCAGCGTGCTCGCCCTGGTGGTCCTGCCGGAGATCGCTGCGAAGGACCACGGGCAGAAGAACCCGACCGTGCTGCCGTTCGACTACGGCACGCGCCTGCTGCTCGTCGAGGGGGCGCTGCTCGTCGTCGTGGTGGTCGTGCTCGTCATCGGGGTGGTGCGGTCGCGTCGCGCTGGCGGTTCGTCGGGTTCGGCGGGCTCGTCCGGTTCGTCCGGTTCGTCCGCGGTGCGCACCACTGGTTAAAGAGACAACCTTTCGGTATGATCAGGTCATGACCGACGAGACCCCGTGGCTCACCCGCGAGCAGCTGCGCGCGTGGATGAAGCTCGTCGCGGTCATGGAACTCCTGCCGGCGGCGCTCGACCAGCAGCTGCAGCGCGACGCCGACCTGACGCACTTCGACTACATGGTCATCGCGATGCTCTCCGAGACCGACACCCGGACCCTGCGGATGTCGGCACTCGCCTCGGCCACGAACGCCTCGTTGCCGCGGCTGTCGCACGTGGTGTCCCGGCTCGAGAAGCGCGGGCTCGTGACCCGGTGCCCGTCGACCTCCGACCGCCGGGCCACCGACGTCCGGCTGACCGACGCCGGGTACGCCACCATCGTCGACGCTGCCCCGGACCACGTCCGCACCGCCCGCCGGGTGGTCATCGACGCGCTCTCCGACGAGCAGGTCGCGCAGCTCGACGGCATCGCGGCGTCGCTCCTGACGCGGCTCGACCCCGAGGGGCGGTTCGCGGCGCTGACCTACCCGCGCGAGGACGACGACACCGCGATCTGCGAGCAGCGGCTGACGGGTGCGGCGACCGACTGAGGCGGGCTGACGGCCGCGTCCCTGCAATAGGCTCGCCGCATGACCGACCCCGCCGCGCCGTCCGACACGTACTCCTACCTCGGACCCGCCGGCACCTTCACCGAGGCAGCCCTGAAGCTCGTCGAGGCCGCCGCCGGCAAGCCCTGGCGGAGCGTCAACAACGTCGGTGAGGCCCTGGACGACGTCATGTCCGGCCGCTCGATCGGGGCCGTCATCGCGATCGAGAACAGCGTGGACGGCGGGGTCAGCGCCACGCAGGACGCCCTGGCCCGGATCCCCGGCGTGCGGATCGTGGGGGAGTACCTGGTCCCCGTCGACTTCGTGCTCGTCGCCCGACCCGGCACGACCCTGGCCGACGTCCACACCGTGAACGCGCACCCGGTCGCCTACGCGCAGACGCACAACTGGCTCGAGGCGAACCTGCCCGGCCACGGCCACATCCCGGCGTCGTCGAACGTCGCAGCGGCCCTCGCCCTGCTCGAGGCGAACCCCACCGCCGACGCTGCCGTCGCGCCGCCCGGCATCACCGACCACCACGACGTCGCCGTGCTCGCGTCGTCCATCGGCGACAACGCCTCGGCGGTCACCCGGTTCGTGCTCGTGTCGAAGACCCTCGCGCTGCCCGAACCGACCGGCGCCGACAAGACCAGCGTCATCGTCGAGCTGCCCGCCGACCACCCCGGTGCCCTGGTCGACATGCTCGAGCAGTTCGCGACGCGGGGCATCAACATGGGGCTGCTGTCGTCACGGCCGATCGGTGACGAGCTCGGCCGCTACCGGTTCGTCATCGACCTCGACGGGCACGTGCGCGACGAGCGGGTCGCGGACGCGCTGCTCGGCCTGCGTCGGTTCAGCCCGCGCGTGACGTTCCTCGGGTCGTACCCGCGTGCCGACGGTGCCCGCCCCGAGGTGCCCGCGCGCTACTCGGACGCCGCGTTCGTCGAGGCGCGGGACTGGCTGCGCGCGATCGTGTCGGGCGAGCCCGGGGCGCGGTAGCGCCGGCGCGGCGCGGTGCCGTGACACCGTGTGGTGCGAGGTTCCGTAGTCCGTGAGAGCCCGCGGCCCTCGCACGGACGACGGAACCTCGCACGGAGCGACGGAGCGACGGAGCGACGGAGCGACCGGCCGGGTCAGGGCACCTGGCGCGAGCCGTGGCGGTCGTCCGCCGGGTCCGGCACCCGCACGGAGAGCCCCATCGGGTCGATGCGCGAACGGAAGGCGATGACCTCGCCCACCGGGTCGCCGTCGATCTCGAACTCGTCAGGCCGCTCGAGCCGCGCCGTGAACTCCTGCCCGCGCAGGTAGCGCAGGGGTCGTTCCTCGCGCGAACGCGACACGATCTTCTTGCCGACGGCGGTCTTGCCCAGGTTCGACCGGCGGAACGCCCGCAGGATCCCGTTCTCCCAGAACACCCGGGCACCGATCCGCACCCAGCCGAAGAACCCGCGGGGGCGCATCACGGCGATGTCGAACACGCCGTCGTCGATCTCGGCGTCGGGCAGCAGGATCGCGCCGGCCTGCAGCATGCCGCAGTTGCCGACGATGAGCGAGTGCGCCCGGAGCGAGTGGTTGCCGTCGTCGTCCAGCTGGTAGCGGAACTCGAACGCGTTGGCGTCGCGCACCGAACGGAACAGCGAGTCGACGTAGGCGAGCCAACCGACCTTCTTCTTCAGCTCGGGGCGGGTGTTCACGAGCATCCGGGCGTCGAGCCCGAGGCCCGCCATCACCAGGAAGCCGAAGCGTTCGCGCTCGCCCCCGGGGCGCTCGACCTTGAGCATGCCGAAGTCGATCTTGCGGTCGTCGCCGTGGAAGATCGTCCGGACGCTCGCGGCCAGGTCGTCGAGGGGGAGCTTCATGTTGCGCGCGAGCAGGTTGCCGGTGCCGCTCGGCAGCAGCGCCAGGGTCGAACCGGACTCGTGCACGACCTCGGCGACCGCACGGACCGTGCCGTCACCACCGGCCGCCGCGACGACGTCGGCACCGGCCTCGATCGCCGCGCGGGCCATGCCGCCGCCCGGGTCTTCTTCTGAGGTCTCGAACCACAGGGTCTCGGCCCAGCCGGCCTGCTGCTGGTGTTCCTGCACCGTGCGCTTGAGGGTCGGCAGGTGGACCTTGACCGGGTTGTAGACCACCGCGGCCGTCCGCTGCTCGGTGGGGAGGGCGTCCTGGTCCGCGGGCGCGGTCTCCGAAGGGGTCGACATACGTCCACGCTACCGATCGAGGCTGCGTGCGGTTGCCCCGTCTAGGATGGGGCGGTGATCGATCCACAGCTGCTTCGCGACAACCCGGACGTCATCAAGGCTTCACAGCGGGCGCGTGGTGCCTCCGTGGCCGTCGTCGACGAAGCCGTCGCCGCCGATTCCGCCCGCCGCAGCGCGATCACCTCGTTCGAGTCGCTCCGCGCCGAGCAGAACGCCTTCGGCAAGACCGTCGCCAAGGCCCCGAAGGACGAGAAGGCCGCGCTCGTGCAGCAGGCCCAGGCCCTCGCCGCGAAGGTGAAGGAGGCGCAGGCCACCGTCACCGCGGCCGAGGACACCTTCAACACCGTCGTCCGCGGCATCCCGAACGTCGTGCTCCCCGGTGTGCCCGAGGGCGGCGAGGACGACTTCGTCACGCTCCGCACCGTCGGCACCAAGCCCGAGTTCGACTTCGAGCCGAAGGACCACGCCGACCTCGGCGAGCACCTCGGCATCATCGACATCCCCCGCGGCGTGAAGGTCTCCGGCTCGCGCTTCTACTTCCTGCGCGGCCTGGGCGCCCGGCTCGAGATCGCACTGATGTCGCTCGGCCTCGACCGTGCGATCGCCGCCGGCTTCGAGCCGCTCATCACCCCGACGCTCGTCCGCCCCGAGACGATGGCCGGCACCGGCTTCCTCGGTGAGCACGCGGCCGAGGTCTACCGGCTCGAAGCCGACGACCTGTACCTGACCGGCACGAGCGAGGTCGCCCTCGCCGGGTTCCACGCCGACGAGATCCTTCCGCTCGAGGAAGGACAGGCCCACCGCTACGCCGGCTGGTCGACCTGCTACCGCCGCGAGGCCGGTTCGGCGGGCAAGGACAACCGCGGCATCCTCCGCGTGCACCAGTTCAACAAGCTCGAGATGTTCGCCTACGTCCACCCGGACCAGGCCGAGGCCGAGCACGAGCGCCTCGTCTCCCACCAGGAGCAGATGCTGCAGGACCTCGGGCTGCATTACCGCGTGATCGACGTCGCCGGCGGTGACCTCGGCACGAGCGCCGCGAAGAAGTACGACATCGAGGCCTGGGTCCCGACGCAGGGCACGTTCCGCGAGCTCACCTCGACGTCGAACTGCACGACGTACCAGGCCCGCCGCCTCGACATCCGCTACCGCACCGAGAGCGGCAAGACCGCCCCGGTCGCCACACTGAACGGCACCCTCGCCACCACCCGCTGGATCGTCGCGATCCTCGAGACGCACCAGCAGGCCGACGGTTCCGTCGTCGTGCCGGAGGTCCTGCGCCCCTACCTCGGTGGCGTCGAGGTGATCGAGCCCCGATGAGCACCCAGGGACGGTTCGTGGACGGCACCGAGCAGGGCGCGGGCACCGACGCGCCCGCCCGCACCAAGCGCTGGCTGGTCGCGCTCGACATCGACGGCACCACCATGCGCGAGGACGGTGTCATCACCGAGGCCGTCGTGGCGGCAGTCCGTGACGCCGAGGCCGCCGGGCACGAGGTCATGCTCTCGACCGGCCGCAGCGAGGGCATGACCGTGCCCCTGCTCGAGACCCTCGGCATCCGGCCGAAGTACCTGGTCTGCGCGAACGGTGCGCTCATCCTGGCCCGCCGCGCCGACGGCTCCTACGTGCGCGAACACGTCGAGCGGTTCGACCCGTCCGAGGTGCTGCAGACCATCCACGGCGCGCTCGAGAACGCCGCGTTCGGCGTCGAGGACGAGACCGGTCACTTCCTGCTGTCCGGCAACTTCCCCGACGACACGATGACCGTCGAGGGCGAGCACGTGCCGTTCGAGCAGCTGCTCGGCGTCGAGGCCACCCGCGTCGTCGTCATCTCGCCCGGCCACGACACCGAGGACTTCCTGCAGATCGTCGAGCAGATGGGCCTGCACAAGGTCTCGTACTCCGTCGGCTGGACGTCGTGGCTCGACATCGCTCCGGAGGGCGTGACGAAGGCCACCGCGATGGAGCGCGTGCGCGAGTGGCTCGACATCCCGCGTTCCCGCGTCTTCGCCGCGGGCGACGGCCGCAACGACATCGACATGCTCCGCTGGGCCTCGACCTCCGGTCGCGGCGTCGTCATGGGCCAGGCCCCCGACGACGTCGTCGACGCCGGCAACGAGCTCACCGGCGGCATCACCGACGACGGCCTGGCAGCGGCGCTCGACTCCCTGCCCCGTTAGTCCGCGCTCGCGCGCACCCCTGCCTGGAGGCCCGGGTAGACTTCCCGGGACGCGATCACGTCTCGCCACGTGGTCGCGTCACTGGAGGGTTGTCCGAGCGGCCGATGGAGCCTGTCTTGAAAACAGGTGGGCAGAGATGTCTCGTGGGTTCGAATCCCACACCCTCCGCGATGGACACACGGTTGCGCCCACTCCGCCTCGACGACGCGGCCGTCCTGGCTGCGGTCATCACCGAGAACGCCGACCACCTGCGACCGTGGGAACCGGCGCGAGCGCCGTCGTACTACACGGAGTCCGGGCAGCGGGACGTCATCACGCAGGCCCTCGCCACGCAGCGCGCGGGCAACGCGGTGCCGTTCGTCATCGAGTCGACCGACGGGGAACTCCTCGGCCGGATCACGCTGAGCGGCGTCGTCCGCGGCGCCCTGCAGTCGTGCGCGATGGGGTACTGGATCCGCGCCGACCGCACGCGACAGGGCCACGCGTCCCGCGCTGTCCGCGCGGCGGCCGATCACGCGTTCGACGTGCTCCGCCTGCACCGCGTGCAGGCTGAGACCCTGCCCGAGAACGTCGGCTCGCAGCGCGCGCTCGAGTCGGCGGGCTTCACCCGGTACGGCTTCGCGCCGGAGTACATCAAGATCAACGGCGTCTGGCGCGACCACGTCATGTTCCAGCTCCTCGCGCCGACGCCGGCCCCGTGATCGAGGTCGTCGAGTACCGGTCGTCCTGGCCCGAGCGGTTCCGGCAGCTCCACGACGCGTACGCCGCCGCGCTCGACGGCGCCGACGTGCCGTTCCGGAGCATCGAGCACGTGGGCAGCACGTCCGTGCCGGGCTTGGCGGCGAAGCCCGTGCTCGACGTCGACGTCGTGGTGGACGCTGCCGACGTCCCGGCTGCAGTGGCGGCGATGGCGACGATCGGCTTCGAGCCGCGCGGTGAACTCGGCGTCCCGGACAGGCAGGCGTTCCGGGCACCGGAGCGGTTCGCCCCGACCAACACCTACGTCGTCGCGGCCGGGTCGCTCGCGCTGCGGAACCACCTGGCCGTCCGCGACGTGCTGCGTGCCGACCCGGTGCTGCGCGACGAGTACGCCGCCGTGAAACGCCGGGCAGCCACCGAGGCCGAGGACATCGACGACTACATCGAGCGGAAGAGCGACGTGCTGAGCCGGATCCTCCACGCCGGTGGTCTGTCCGACGACGAGCGGTCCGCCATCACCGCCACGAACCGTCGGATCACCGACCGCGGCGCGGGCGGCTGACGCGATCGGGGCGGGTGACGGTTCTGGTTCAGGAACCCGGGTGTTCGTGAACCAGAACCGTCACCGTCCCGACGAGAACCGGCCTCAGGCGCTGGCGAGCATCGGGTAGAGCGCGGTGAGCGGGGCGCTCAGGCCGGCACGGACGTCGCGGCTGACCTGGTCGGCGAGGACCTCGTGCTCGCCGGCCTCGACCGCGTCCCAGATCGACCGGACGATGTCGGCGGGGTCGGACTTCTCGACGTCGAGGTCGGCGATCATGCCGGTGTCGGTGTAGCCGAGGTGGGCGCCGACGACCTGGGTGCCCTGGGGTGCGAGCTCGAGACGCAGGGAGTTCGTGATCGACCAGAACGCGGCCTTCGACGCCGAGTACGCGCCGGCGAGGGCGACCCAGCTCAGGGCGGAGTGCACGTCGATCAGCGCACCGTTGGCGATCGAGGGGGCGAAGGCCTTGGCGACGCGGAGTGCACCGAAGACGTTGGTGGCGAAGATGCGCTCGACCTCTTCGACGGAGACGTCGACGAGCGGGTCGGAGCCGGCGATCCCGGCGTTGTTCACGACGACGGTCACGTCGGCTGCGGTGCGGGCCGCGGCGTCGACGCTCTCCTGGCTCGTGACGTCGAGGGCGAGCGGGACGATGCGCTCGTCGTCCCAGGTACGGGGGTTGCGGGCGGTCGCGTAGACCTTGGTGGCGCCACGCTCCAGGGCCTGGCGGACGAACTCGGCGCCGAGGCCGCCGTTCGCTCCGGTGACGAGGACGACGGCGTTGGTGAGGTCGGTCATGAATGCTCCAAAGAAGAGAAGTTGAGTACGAAAACCGAACCTAGCACGTTGTGTCCGGAAATCGAACCCAGCTAGGATGAACGCATGCTCGGCATCCTCGGCGGCGACGAGCGCTGCCCCATCGCACGCTCCCTCGACGTCCTCGGCGAGAAGTGGACGCTCATGATCGTCCGCGACGCCGTCGGTGGCTCGACCCG
This sequence comes from Curtobacterium flaccumfaciens, assembly GCF_013359815.1. Classification (GTDB taxonomy): domain Bacteria; phylum Actinomycetota; class Actinomycetes; order Actinomycetales; family Microbacteriaceae; genus Curtobacterium; species Curtobacterium flaccumfaciens. The sequence goes on from NZ_JABMCF010000033.1 coordinate 216,191, forward strand.
CTTCAGCCAGTTCCAGCAGAGCCTCGGCATCCCGCGCGAGGTCCTGACCGCACGCCTGGCCTCACTCGTCGACGGGGGAGTGCTCGAGCGCACGACCTACAAGCCCGAGGGGGCACGTGCCCGCGAGGAGTACGTCCTGACCGACGCAGGCCGCGACCTGTCGCTCGTGCTGCTCGCCCTCGGGGGCTGGGCAGACCGGCACCGGCCGTCCGAGCGGAAGTCGGACCTGCGCTTCGTCGACGCGGAGACCGGCGAGGCGGTCGAGGCCGCCGCCGTGACCGTGGATGCGCAGGAGCGCATCCCGACCGCGCGCCTCCGCGCCGTCATGGAGCCGGCGTCCTGAACGCGACCAGCTGACGGCCTGGAGGCCCGTGGCGGCCCCGTCCCGCGCCTCCCCACCGGCACGGCCGGCCCGCCGCTGGCGCGTCGGTCCGGAACCGGCGGCGTGGGCCCCCAGGCTGTCGGTGGGTGCGTCAGCGACGCACGTCGCACCCGCAACTCGCGCCGAGGACCAACTCGGCGGGGACCAGGTCGCGGTGCCACTGGTTGTCGGCGTCGAGGCCGAGCACGCGGTCGACCGCGGCGACCGCCATCGTCTCGATCGGCTGCCGGACCGTGGTGAGCTGCGGGTTCGTGTAGTCCGCCTCGGCCGCGCCGTCGAACGACACGATCGCGACGTCCTCGGGGACGCGCAGACCGAGTTCCCACAGTGCGCGCATGACGCCGATCGCCTGCATGTCGGAGCTGACGAAGACGGCTCGGGGGCCGGTCTCGTCGGCGAACATCCGGAGGCCGGCTTCGTAGCCTCCGCGCCGGGTGAAGTCGGTGCGGACGATGGGCCCGTCGGGCAGGCCAGCCTGGCGCAGGGCACGCATCCAGCCCTGCTCGCGGAGCTCCATCGAGCCGGTGTGCCCCATCACGAGGCCGATCGAGCGGTAGCCGTGCTCGACCAGGTGCTGCGTGCCGTCGAGGGCACCACGCAGGGCGTCGACACCGATGCTGGCGTACTCGGGGACCTCGAAGAACGTGTTGAGCAGGACCATCGGCAGGCCGGGGTCGGTGACGGTCGACAGGTCGGGGTGGGTCATGATGCTCGTCACGATGATGCCGTCGACCTGGCGCGCGGACAGGCTGCGGAGCCGCTCGCGCTCCTGGGCGGCATCGCCGTCGCTGTTGGCGAGCAGCACGTCGTAGCCGCGCGCAGCCGCGGCGTGGGTGACGGCGACGGCGAGCTCGGACCAGAACGGGTTGTCGAGTTCGGGCACGATCAGGCCGAGCATCTTCGACGAGCCGGTGCGCAGGGCCTGGGCGCTCGCGTTCGGGCGGTAGCCGAGGACGCGGATGGCCTCGCGCACCCGGGCGGCGGTGGCGGCGGCCACGGGGCGCGGTCCGTCGTGCACGACGTAGCTCACGACGGAGGTGCTGACCCCGGCGTAGCGGGCGACGTCCGCACGGGTGACCGCCCTCGGGTTCGTCGGGACGGTCACGGGTGCCACCTTCGTCGGGTCCAGGAGCGTCGTTCGGGTGCCGGCCCACGACGGACCGGCACCCGAACGACACGTGTTACTCGGACGCGATCGTAGCCGACGACGTGCTGCCCGCTGACGTCGGTGCGCTCGCCGTCGCAGCGCTCGTCGTCTCGGGGGCGTCACCGAAGTCCGGCACGTCGAGGCGGGCGCCGCCCTGCAGCGCGGACTGGTGGGCGATGATGCCCGGCAGGGTGAAGCGCGCGGCCGTCCAGGCGTTCACCGGCGGCAGGGTCCGGTCGACGACGGCACGGACGAAGTCGTCCGCGAGGAACTGGTGGCTGCCCTCGTGCCCGGTCGGCACGCCGTCGTACTCGGCGGGCAGACGGTCGGTGTCGTGCACCTCGGCGTAGCCGGAGACGAACGCGTCGCGCAGGGACGGGTCGACGTCGGCCAGGCGCGGGTCGTCGAGGGACATCGTCGCCTGCGTGTCGATCTTGTCGCTGATGTCGTACGAGTCCTCCTTGTCCTGCCAGACGCTGGTCTTCGCGAGCTGCTCGAAGCTGGCCTCGGTGCCGAAGTAGCGGAAGCGCGACTCACGGATGTGCGACGGGTAGCCGACGCGACGCATCTCGTTGATGCGCATGACCCCGCCGTTGTCGAGCTCGAACAGGGCGGTGGCGTTCGAGAAGTCGTTGTCGAACTGGCTGACGTCCTTGTCGAAGACGCCGTCGCCGCGGTCGTCCTTCACACCGATGCAGCTGACGCTGACCGCGTGCCCGGGGATCGCGCCGAGGACCCCGCCGACCGAGTGCGTCGGGTAGAGCATGGGCGGGTAGCTGGCGGTCCGCTTCCACTCGTCGCCGCCGCTGTACTGGTACGCGGCGTAGAAGCCGAGGTCCATGTCGTGCACGTAGTCGCCCTCGGCGTAGAACACCCGGCCGAAGGCGCCGGCGGCGACCTGCTTCCGGGCGAACACCGTCGCGGGGTTGTAGTAGCTCGTCTCGCCCATCATGTAGGTCAGGCCGGTCTCGCGGACCGCCTGGATGATGTCGCGGATCTCGTCGACGGAGATCGCCATCGGCACGGCGGAGTACACGTGCTTGCCGGCGCGCAGGGCCTTGACCACGAGCGGGCCGTGGGTCCAGCGCTGCGTGAAGATCGCGACGGCGTCGACGTCCGAGGCGAGGACGGCGTCGAAGTCCGGGAACGTGCCGTCGAGGTGCTGCGTCTCGACGAGTTCGGACGCGCGCTCGTCGACGAGGTCCGTGACGTAGACCCGGTCCACGTCGGGGTGGAGCTTGAACAGCTTGGCGAACTGGGGGGCGAACTGGCCCGCGCCGACCATTCCGACAGAGATCATCAGTGACCTTTCCAGGGGTGTGGGATGCGTCGCCGAGCGGGTCGCTCCGATGCGATCGAGCGCCATCCTGACACATGCTGTCTACACGTGACAACCCCCGCCGACAGCCCGGAAAGAGCCTCTTGCCAGCAGTGGTCCCCACGTGTAGATTCCCGGCTCACGGACTGCTGCACGTCAGTCCACCGCAGACGAAGGAGTCGCGATGGCAACCGAGAGCCCTGTGTCGTCACCCTTGACGACCGCCAGCACGAGACGGAGGAGTCGGTCCGCCGACCTCGCCCGTGCCCGCACCACCGCACCACGGCGCCGCCCCAGGAACGACCTGTGGCTCGCGCTCGTCTTCATCGCCCCGGCAGCTGTCGGGTTCGCGGTGTTCCTCGCCTGGCCGACCGTGCGGGGCATCTACCTGAGCTTCACGTCGTACAACCTGCTCACCGAGCCCGAGTTCACCGGCCTGCAGAACTACGCCCGCCTGGTGCAGGACTCGATCTTCTGGCACTCGATGGTGGTGACCGTCGAGTACGTGCTCATCAACATCGTCATCCAGACCGTCGTCGCGCTGTTCATCGCCGTGATGATGCACCGGCTGACGAAGTCGACCTTCGTGCGCGGCATCGTGCTCGCGCCGTACCTGGTGTCGAACGTCGTCGCCGCCCTGGTCTGGCTCTGGATCCTCGACACCCAGCTCGGCATCGGCAACGAGATGCTCGCCGCACTCGGGCTCGACCGCATCCCGTTCCTGCAGAGCGACGTCTGGGGCATCCCCTCGATCGCGCTCATCAACGTCTGGCGGCACGTCGGCTACACGGCACTGCTCATCTTCGCCGGCCTGCAGTCGCTGCCCGAGACCGTGTACGAGGCCGGACGCATCGACGGTGCGAGCGAGTGGAAGATGTTCTGGCGCATCACGGTGCCGCTGCTCCGCCCGATCCTGTCGCTGGTGCTGATCATCACCGTGATCGGGTCGTTCCAGGTGTTCGACACCGTCGCCGTCACCACGCAGGGCGGCCCCGCGAACGCCACGAACGTCGTGCAGAACTACATCTACAACCTGGCGTTCGGCCGGTTCCAGTTCGGCTACGCGTCCGCGGTCTCGGTCGCGCTCCTCATCGTCCTCAGCATCATCACGATCATCCAGTACCGCCTCACCCGCTCGGGTGAGTCCGACCTGGACTGAACGGAAGCGCCATGACCACGACACTCACCCGTTCCGTCACCACGTCCCGCCCGCCGCGGATGGGCGCCGGCCACCGTCGTCGCCCGTCGCTCGGCCGGGTTCTGGCCTGGGTCGCGATGATCCTCGTCATCGTCGTCACCCTGTTCCCGTTCTACTGGATCCTGCGCACCGCGCTGTCGTCGAACACCGCGATCAACTCCGACCCCACCTCGCTGCTGCCCGTCGGGTTCAGCCTGGGCGGGTTCGAGCGGGTCTTCGGCCTGCAGTCCACCGAAGAGGCACTGGCGCAGGGCGGTTCCGGCGCCGCCCTGAACTTCTGGCGGTACCTGCTCAACTCGATCCTGGTGTCGACGCTCGTCACCGTCGGTCAGGTGTTCTTCTCGGCAGCGGCCGCCTACGCCTTCGCCCGGCTGCGCTGGCCCGGTCGCGACAAGGTGTTCGGGGTGTTCCTGGCCGGGCTGATGGTCCCCGCGATCTTCACGCTGCTGCCGAACTTCACCCTCATCAAGCAGCTCGGGCTCGTCGACAACCTGCTCGGCATCGCCCTGCCGACGATGTTCATGACCCCGTTCGCGGTGTTCTTCCTGCGGCAGTTCTTCCTCGGCATCTCGAAGGAGGTCGAAGAGGCGGCGCTCATCGACGGCGCCGGCAAGGTCCGCGTGTTCTTCCGGCTCGTCATCCCGATGGCGGCGGCCCCGATCGCCACCCTCGCCGTGCTGACGTACATCACGAGCTGGAACGACTACTTCTGGCCCCTCATGGTGTCGTACACCGACAGCTCGCGGGTGCTGACCGTCGCGCTCGGCGTCTTCAAGTCGCAGACCCCGCAGTCCGGCACCGACTGGGCCGGGCTCATGGCCGCGACCCTGGTGGCGGCGCTCCCGATGATCCTGCTGTTCGGCGTCTTCGCCAAGCGGATCGTCAACTCCATCGGCTTCTCCGGGATCAAGTGACCCGGCTGTCGGACAGGACGAACACCATGACGAACCAACTGACCCGCCGCACGCTCTTCGCCGGCGGCGCCTCGGCCCTGGCCCTCGGCGCACTCGCCGCCTGCTCGTCGCCCGGTCGCCGCACGACGAACCGGTCGGGTGCGCGCACCGTGAGCTACTGGCTCTGGGACGCCAACCAGCAGCCCGCGTACCAGGCCGTCGCCGACGCGTTCCACCGCGCAAACCCGGACATCACCGTGAAGATCACCCAGCTCGGGTGGAACGACTACTGGACCAAGCTCACCGCGGGCTTCATCGCCGGCACCGCGCCCGACGTCTTCACCGACCACCTGACGAAGTTCCCGCAGTACGCCGACCTCGACGTGCTCTACAAGCTCGACGAACTCGACGCCACGAAGGGGATCCGGGACGACGACTACCAGTCCGGACTCGCCGAACTGTGGAAGGGCCAGGACGGCCACCGCTACGGCTCGCCGAAGGACTGGGACACCGTCGCGATGTTCTACGACCAGAAGGCGATGGCGAAGGCCGGGGTCTCCGCCGAGGAGCTCGGGTCGCTCGAGTGGAACCCGGACGACGGCGGCACGTTCGAACGGATGCTCGCGCGGCTGACCGTCGACTCGAAGGGCCGCCGCGGCGACGAGGACGGCTTCGACAAGGACGACGTCGCCGTCTACGGCATCTCGTCGAACGGTTCGGGCGGTGACGGCTTCGGCCAGACCCAGTGGTCACCGTTCACCGGATCGGTCGACTGGTTCTACACGAACGAGAACCCCTGGGGTGACAGGTTCCGCTACGACGAGCGCGTCGTGCAGGACACCCTCGCCTGGTACTACCGGCTGGCCGAGAAGGGCTACATGGCGAAGTACGGGGTGTTCTCCACCACGACCGGGCCCGAGGTCCAGCTCGGCGCGGGCAAGTGCGCGCTGTCGTTCAACGGCTCGTGGATGATCGGTTCGTACCTCGGCATGGAGGACCTCGACGTCGCGGTCGCCCCGACCCCGATCGGCCCGTCGGGTCATCGTGCGTCGATGTTCAACGGGCTCGGCGACTCGATCACGAAGCAGGCGAAGGACCCCGAGGCCGCGGCGAAGTGGGTGGCGTTCCTGGGCAGCGACGAGGCGCAGCGGATCGTCGGTGAGAGCGGGATCGTGTTCCCCGCTCGTCCCGCTGGCACCGAGGCTGCCGTGGCGTCGTTCCGGAAGCGCGGGCTCGATGTCTCGGCGTTCACCCGGCAGGTCGAGGAGGACACCACGTTCCTGTTCCCGGTCACGAAGAACCCCGCCGACGTGCAGGCCCTGCTGCAGCCCGCCTTCGATGACGTCTACGCGAACGGCAAGCCGATCTCGACGCTGACCGGGGTCAACGAGCAGGTCAACAACCTGCTCGCCCTCACCTGATCGAAACCCCGCCCGTCGTCCGCATGCCGCACCGTCCGGTGCGGTGTGCGGACGACGCGTTGACCGTGCCGCCGACCACGACCCAGACTGCAGGGGATGACCTCCCTCACCTCCCTCGTCTACATGTCCGTCGCCGTCGACGACCTGACCGACGACCAGCTGGTCGCCATGCTGCGTGAGGCGCGGCTCCGCAACCACGCGCTCGGCGTCTCCGGGCTCCTGCTCGCCAAGGGCGGCCGCTTCATGCAGGTGCTCGAGGGTCCGGTCTGGAGCGTCGAGGACCGTTTCGCCGCGATCGAGCGCGACCCGCGGCACACCGGCGTGAAGTCGCTGTCGCGTGAGTCCATCAGCACGCGTCGGTTCGACGGCTGGGCGATGGCGTTCGGCAGCCCGACCGGGGACGAGCTCCGTGACGAGCCCGGGTTCAGTACCTTCCTCAGCGACCGCACCGGTCTGCCGACCGGGGTGGCGGGCACGCCCGCCGACTGGCTGCTCCGCTGGTTCCGTGGGCGCGACCTGCAGGACCTGCCCGAGGAGCGCATCACGCTCGGCCGGCACGCAGCCTGAGCCGCACCACCCCTCGGACTGGAGGCGCGGTGCCAGCTGGCACCGTCCCTCCAGACTGTGAGACTGGTCCCGTGGAACGACGTGAGCAGATCCTGGTGGCCGCGGCGGAGGAGTTCGACCGCGTCGGCTTCGCCGGCGCGACGATCGCGGGCATCGCCCGCGCGGCGGGTGTCTCGCAGGGCACCCTGCACTTCCACTTCCCGACGAAGCTCGCCCTGGCGCTCGGCGTCATCGGCGAGCAGAACGCCCGCACCTTCGACGTCGTCAGCCACACCGACAGCTCGCCCGTCGCCGCGCTGATCGGGGCGTCGCACGGCATCGCCGACCTGCTCCGGACCGACCCGATCGTGCGGGCCGGGATCCGGCTGTCGCTGGAGCGCGGCGAGTTCCAGACCGCGACGCTGAGCTTCTACGAGCAGTGGATCGGTGGGATCGTCGACGTGTTCCGGTTGGCGGTCGCGAGTGGGGAACTCCGGACGGACCTGACCGCTGAGCAGCTCGGGTCGACGGTGGTGCCCTACTTCACGGGCGTGCAGCTCGTGTCCGACGTCCGGACGCGGCGCACCGACCTGATGCCGGCCGTGGCGACGATGTGGCGCGTGGTGATCGCGGCGACGGCGGACCCGAAGCACCGCGACCGGCTGCTCGGCGTCGTCGAGGACGAGTTCACCGAACGCTGATCCGGCGACGGGGTCCTGGGTCGGTTCAGAGGTCGTGCAGCTCGCGGTCGCGGAACCACTTCAGCAGCCAGGCAGCACTCGTCCGGTCGAACGAGCGCGGGAAGTCCATCGTGCCGGACAGGAAGGGACTGAAGCCCGCTTCGGACCGGATGTCCGAGTCGTCGAGCGCGCGGTAGGCCATCGACCAGCCGTCGAACCGTCGGCGCTCGATGTCCTCGCGCACGAGTGACTTCACCTCACCGTGACGGCGGTCCTTCGCGATCACGTCGTACCGGTCCTGCACGCTCCACGCCGGCCCCTCGAGCAGCTGCATGAACCGGCCGCCCTTCGCGAGCAGGAGCCCGGAGACCCCGAGCGCTTCGTTGCGCAGCCGGGACTCCGCGAGCAGCACCGCCATGGCCTGGTCGTCGAAGGGGACGACGGCACGGCTCATGTAGACGATGGAGACGAGCACTCCTCCATCCTGCTGGGTGGAAGGCCGCTGCGCGAAGCGGATGTCCGCAACGCGCCTCACGGATCGGCGCTGCGGATCAGCCCTGCGGCAGCTCGTGCGCGGTGACGTCCTCGTTGCGCTTCTTCCGCCACGGTCGTGCCGGGGTGTTCGGGCCGTCCCACACCAGGATCGCGCCCCAGGCCGCGGCGATCAGCGGCACCGAGATGATCGCGCCGGTGATGCCGGCGAGGACGGTGCCGGCGGTCAGCCCGATCAGGATGACGAGGCCGTGCAGCTTGAGGGTGCGCCCCATCAGGACCGGCTGCAGCAGGTTGCCCTCGAGCTGATTCACCAGCACCACGATGCCGATCACGATGAGCGCCTGCACCGGACCGAGGGCCACGAGCGCGACCAGGGCGGCGAGGATGCCGGCGGCGGTTGCACCGACGATCGGGATGAACGCCGTGATGAAGACGATGACGGCCAGCGGCAGGGCGAGCGGGACGCCGACGATGGCGATGCCGACTCCGATGCCGATCGCGTCGACCGCCGCAACCGTGGCGGTGCCGCGGACGTACCCGCCGAGGGTGGAGACGACCCGGTCGCCGACGCGACGTGCGCGGGCGTAGCGCTCACCGGTGAAGGGGCGGAGCAGGAACTCCCAGATGCTCGGGCCGTCCTTCAGGAAGAAGAACAGCACGACGATCATCAGGACGAGCCCGGTCAGGAAGTTCGCGGTGGCCGAGGCGCCGGCGAGTGCACCGGATCCGAACTGGGCGCTCGTGACGAAGTCGGACGCCGACGCGACCGCGTCGTCGATCTGCTTGTCCGAGATCGAGAACGGCAGGTTCTTCGCGAACTCCTGCAGTTGCTGGAACCCGTCGACGGCCGACTTCTGCAGCTGTGCCCACTGGTTCTCGACGGCGACGACGATGAGCCAGCCGATCAGCCCCAGGATCGCGAGGACGCCGATGAGCACCGCGAGGGTGGCCAGCACCGACGGCACCCGGTGCTTGCGGAGCCACGACACCACCGGGTGCATGGCGGACGCGATGATGAGCGCGAGGAGCACCGGGATCGTGACGACGCTCAGGATGTTGCTCGCCCAGACGATGCCGGCGACGACCACCACGACGATGATGAGCTGCAGGCACCGGGTCGCGAAGTGCCCGGCGGAGTCGGACCACGCGGCCTGGACCCTGGACGGCGGGGCTGGGGTGGTCGGGCGCGGAGCGTCGCGGAAGAACGGCATGCCGGAGACGCTACCGACCGGACGGCCGCCGCGCCGGTTCCGACGGCTCGATCGTCCGACCGGTGTCCTGTCCCCGCGTCGCCGGGGCGACCAGGAACGCCGCGACCAGCAGGACGAGCGGCACGAGCATCGCCGTCTGCAGGCCGAGGTGCTCCCCGACGAACCCGAGCAGCGGCGGCCCCACCAGGAACGCGATGTACCCGGCGGTGGCCACCACCGACACCCGGCGGTCGCCGTCGGTGGGGTGGTCGCCCGCGGCGGAGATCGACAGCGGGAACCCGAGGGCGATGCCCAGACCCCAGACGCCGGCGGCCGCCGCGGTGACGACCGGACTCGGTGACAGCACGACGAGCAGGACCCCCACCCCACCGACCGCGGCACAGACCCGGACGACCGGGGCGCGACCGAACCGGGCGACGAGCGGGGTGCCGGCCGCACGACCGATGAGCATGGCGAGGGCGAACCCGGTGAACACGAGGGACCCGACGGACTCGGGGGCGTCGTGGTCGGTGGTCATCAGCAGCGGGAGCCAGTCGCTCGCGGCACCCTCGGCGAAGGCCATCGCCAGCGTGATGACAGCGATCATGGCGAGCTGCACGGTGAGGACGGAGCGGCGGGCTCCCCGACGGGTGCCGCGGGCAACGGCAGGCGCATCGGTCGGTGTCTCACGAGGCACCGGCCGCAGGTTCAGCGCCGCGAACACCGCCAGCGCGGCCATCACCGCGGCGCCGACGAGCAGGTGCACCCGGACCGGGGTCCCCGCCGCCGTCATGGCGATGCCGACGACCCCACCCACCACGCTGCCGAGGCTGAAGCACGCGTGCAGTACCGGCACGACCGGTCGTCCGATCTGCCGCTCGACCGCGGCGGCCTCGACGTTCAGCCCGATCTCGGCGACGCCCGCCCCGAAGCCGATCAGGAACAGCCCGGCCCAGACCCCGGCGGCGACCTGCGCCGGGGCGAGCAGCGCGACGAGCACCATGCCGACGACGGGCAGCGCGCCCCCGAGCAGGATGAGCGGGCGGTTGCCGGTCCGTCGCACCAGCGCTCCGGCGCCGAGGATGCCGATCATCGACCCGATCGACAGCCCGAGCAGGACGAGGCCCATCGCCTCGATCGAGGCTCCGAGCTCATCGCGGATCGCAGGCGTCCGGGTGATCCACGTCGCGATCCCGAACCCGGTCACCGTCGACGTGGCGAAGAGTGCGAGTCGATGCCGCCCGGCCATGGCCCCATCTGATCGGTCCCCGGGCGGCCCGTCAAGGGCGACCGCGTCCCGCGCTTAGGATCGGGCGCATGGCGACCGTCCTCCTCGTCCGTCACGGACGCACCACCGCGAACGCCACCGGCGTCCTGGCCGGACGCACCGCCGGCGTGCGACTCGACGCCGTCGGCCGCACCCAGGCCGAGCGGACCGCGGAGCGCATCGCCGCGGTGCCCGTCGTCGCCGTGGTGTCGAGTCCGCTCGAGCGTTGCCGGCAGACCGCCCGCGCGATCCTGGACCGGCAGACGGACCGGCAGACGGACCGGCAGACCGGTGCACCCGCCTCGCTGATCGAGCGGGCCATCACCGAGGCCGACTACGGGCAGTGGCAGGGCCGGAAGCTCGCCGACCTGGCGAAGGAGCCCCTCTGGCGCACGGTGCAGGCGAACCCGAGCGCCGTCGTGTTCCCCGGTGGTGAGTCCATGCAGACGATGCAGTCCCGGGCCGTCGCGGCCGTCCGGCGCATCGACGCCGAGATCGAGGCGGAGCACGGACCCGGCGCCGTCTGGGTCGCGGTGAGCCACGGCGACATCATCAAGAGCGTCCTCGCCGACGCCTTCGGCATGCACCTGGACCTGTTCCAGCGCATCGGCGTCGGCCCGGCCTCGGTGTCCGTCGTGCGTTACGGCGAGCACCGCCCCGAGGTCGTCGCGACGAACACCGAGTCGGGCGATCTGTCCTGGCTGCGCACCGCCCCGGCACCCAGCGGGGACGCCGCGGTCGGCGGCGGCGCGGGCCATCCGGAACCCGATGCGCACACCGGCACCGGGCGTCCGGCACCCGACGCGCCCGTGGGACCTGCCGGACCCTGAACGGCCGGAGCCGAGCGCTCCTACAATGCGGGTATGCCCACCATCGTCCACGGCTTCGACTGGCCGGACCGCCTCGTCGTCGGCACCATCGGCCGTCCGGGTGAGCGCGCCTTCTACATCCAGGCCCGCTCCGGTCGGCGCGTCACCAGCGTCGCGCTCGAGAAGGAGCAGACCGCCGTGCTCGCCGACAAGATCGACGAGCTCCTCGACGAGGTGGCGACCGTCGACGACAACCGCTTCAGCGTGCCGCCGTCGGTGCCCGTCGAACTCCGCGACCCGGAGCCGCTCGACCAGCCCGTCGAGGCCGAGTTCCGCGCCGGGGCCCTGAGCCTGGGCTTCGACCCGTCCACCGCGCAGGTCGTCATCGAGGCGTACCCGATCGACGACGAGGTCGAGATCGTGTCCGAGGAGAGCGAGGACGGCATCGAGATCGAGGCCGTCGTCGAGATCCCCGAGCCCGCCGAGCTGTTCCAGGTGAAGATCCCGGTCGGCACCGCCCGGGCCTTCGTCGAGCGCACGCGCGAGGTCGTCGCCGCCGGTCGTCCGCCCGGCGACGCATGAGCGACGGCTCGCTGTCCGTCCGGGCGCGCATCCGTGAGGCGTCCAACGCCACCTTCCTCGCCGAACTCGACGGCGCGGCCGTCGTCTACAAGCCCGTCGAGGGCGAGCGCCCGCTGTGGGACTTCCCGGACGGCACGCTCGCCGGCCGCGAGATCGCCGCGCACCTGGTCTCCGAGGCGTTCGGCTGGGGTGTCGTCCCACCCACGTGGATGGGTGACGGTCCGTTCGGGCCCGGCATGGTGCAGCGCTGGCAGGACGTCGACCCCGAGCAGGACGCCGTCGACCTGGTGACGCCGGAGCTCGCCGAGGCGGACGGTTCGCCCTGGCTGCCCGTGCTCGAGGCCATCGACGAACACGACCAGCCCGTGACGCTCGTGCACGAGGACTCCGAGGCCCTGCGCCGGATGGCCGTCTTCGACGTCGTCGTGAACAACGCCGACCGCAAGGGCGGGCACGTGCTCGCGATGCCCGACGGCCACCGCTTCGGCGTGGACCACGGGCTCACCTTCCACGTCGAGCACAAGCTCCGGACTGTCTTGTGGGGCTGGATCGGGGAGCCGCTCGGGCCGGACGAGCTCGAGGGCCTCGACCGGGTGTCCGAAGCCCTGCGCGGCGGTCTCGGCGACGAGCTCGCCGAGCACCTGACGGACGAGGAGATCGACACGCTCCGGGCGCGCTGCGCGGCCCTGCGCGCCGTCGGGATCTTCCCGCCGCCGCCCGGTCACGGCCCCGCCGTGCCCTGGCCGCTGTTCTAGACGCACCCAGGGACGGACTGGAGGCCCGTGGCGGTGTCGCCACGGGCCTCCCGTCCGTCTCGTGTGGGCTTCAGAGCCCCCAGTCGTCGCGGAAGAGCGCGCCGCCGGCCCCGCGACGCGAGCCGAGGTACGAACCGACCACGGCGACCCCGAGGTCGTCGTTCTCCGGCGCCACGACGCTGCCGTCCACCCGCTTCGCCATCGCGTCGATGAACCGGGCGAGCCCCGGGTCCTCGCCGAGCCGGAAGAACGTCGTCTGGGCGCCGAGGCGTCCGGCGTTCTCGAGCTCCCGCACGGTCAGCGCGATCGTCACCGGGTCGGGCGGGTAGTCGAACCAGACCTGCCCGTTCGGCTCGAGGTGCGACGTCGGCTCGCCGTCGGTGACGATGAGGAGCACCGGTTGGGCCGTGGGGTGCTTCCGGAAGTGCCGGTTGGCGAGCAGCAGGGCGTGGTGCAGGTTCGTGCCCTTGTCCCACATCGCGTCGAGACCGACGAGCTGTTCGACGTCCATCACCTCGGCCTCGCGACCGAAGGCGATGAGCTGCAGGTCGTCGCCGCGGAACCGGGTCGACACCAGGGTGTGCAGCGCCAGGGCGGTGCGCTTCATCGGGACCCAGCGGTCCTCCATCGCCATCGAGAACGACGTGTCGACGAGCAGCGCGACGCAGGCCTGGGTGCGCGCCTCGGTCTCCTGCACCTCGACGTCCTCGATGCTCAGGTGCACGCCCGCACCCTGTCGTCCGCTCGCCGCCGTCCGCACCACGGCGTTCGTGATCGTCCGGGGGATGTCCCAGGGCTCGGTGTCACCGAACGCCCACTGCCGTGACGCCCCCGACGGCTCGCCCGCGGCACCCGAGCGACGGAGGTCCCGCGCGCCCTGGCGACCGGACATCCGCTGGGCGACGTCCTTGAGCAGGCTCTTGCCGAGCTGCCGCATCGCCTTCGGGGTGAGCCGGAGCTGCCCGTCGGCACCGCGGCGCATCGCCCCGGAGTTCCGGAGCGCCTGCTCGAGGCGCTGCAGGGTCTTCGCGTCGACCGCAGCCTCGTCGCCGAGCTGCCGGGACAGCGCGTCGAGGTCCAGGTCGTCGAGCTCCGAGCCCGGTCCGGACTGGGCGAGCTGGTCGGCGAGGGCGTCGAGGTCCGCGATGTCCTGGAACACCCCGGTGCCGTCGCCCAGCCCGAGCCCCTGTTCGCCCTCCATGCGCTCGGATCCGCCCCAGTCCTCGCCGGGACGCAGTGCGCGCAGGGTGCGGTCGAGGTGGGACAGCTGCCCCATCAGGTCGGGGGAACCGAAGGCCTGCTGGGCGAGGGCGTCGAGTTCGTCCCGCTGCTCCTGGGTCATCGAGTTGCGCATGCGCTGCGCCGCGGCCGCGCGGGCTGCCAGGTCGTCGAGCAGCTCGTCGACGTTCGCCGGGTTCGACGGGAAGTACTCGCCGTGCTGGTCCATGAAGTCGTCGAACTGCTGCTGGGTGTCCTCGCCGCGGGCGTGCGCCTCGAGCAGGGCGTTGAGGTCCTGCATCATCGCGCTGACGGCGGCCCGGTCCTGGTCGGTGGCACCCTCGAGCGCCTGTTTCATGCCGGCGAAGCGCTGGTCGAGCACCTCGCGGCCGAGCAGGTCCTTGATCTCGTCGTACTTCTGCCGCGCGGTCGGGCTCGTCCAGTCGTAGTCGCCGAGTTCCTGCACGGCGGCGGCGGGGGAGGGCGACAGGCTGTCGAGCTGCAGTTCGGCCAGGGCACGGTCGCCGTCGTCGAGGTCGACGTTGCGGGCGAGCTCCCCCCGCTCGGCGAGCAGCGCTTGGTCGAGGAGCTCGCGCACCTGCTGCAGGGTGCCGTCGAGGTTGTTCTTGCTCGTCAGCTCGCGGCGTCGCTCGGCCACCCGGCGGGCCAGGTCGTCGAGACCGCGCTGCGTCCGGCCGCCGCGCCGCAGGAACTCCCGCATCGCGCGCTCGGGCGACGTGCCGCCCATCACGTCCTGCCCGATGGCGTCGAGCGCCTCGGCCAGGTCGACCGGGGCGGCGAGCGGGTCGGGTCCGTCGGTGTACCGGCCGTACCGGGTGTCGCGCGTCAGGCGCCGGTTCTGCCTAGCCATAGACGGCTTCGCCCCCGCCGGACTCCTTGCTGATGCGCCGGGCGAGGAACAGGCCCTCGAGGGCGAGCTCGATCGCGCCGGCCCGTTCGCCGTCGTTCGTGGCACCCGTCCGGTCGCACACCTGGTCGTACAGGTCGGACTCGCCGATCGACGGCAGGCCTTCGAGGAACGCCCGGGCGCTGACCTGCTCGCCCGTGGTCACCATCGTGCCGCCGTCGAGCGCGTCCACGAGCACCGCGAAGTCGAGACCCTTGAAGCGGGAGCGCACGGTCTCGGCGGTCGCGGTGCGGAGCAGGTGCTCGAGGACCTCGTCGACCCGGTCCTCTTCGCCGTTCTCGAACTCGATCTTGCCGCCGAGGACGTCCACCGCGGTCTCGAGGTCGATCGGCCGGGCGACCGCCTCGTCCTCGCCCTGGCGCGCTGCGCGGTGCACCGCGGCCGCGGACACCGTCTCGGCACCGGCGATCGCGAACCGGGCGCTCACACCGCTGCGCTGGTCGACGGCGCTCGAACCACGCAGTGCCCGCGTGAACCGGGCGAGGATCTCGATCAGGGCGTCGGGGACCTCGGCCGTCAGCTGGGCCTCCTGCCGGATGACGGCGATCTCGTCGTCGAGCTCGATCGGGTAGTGCGTGCGGATCTCGGCGCCGAAGCGGTCCTTCAGCGGCGTGATGATCCGGCCGCGGTTCGTGTAGTCCTCGGGGTTCGCGCTCGCCACGACGAGCACGTCGAGCGGCAGCCGCAGCACGTAGCCGCGGATCTGGACGTCGCGCTCCTCCATCACGTTGAGCATCGCGACCTGGATGCGTTCGGCCAGGTCGGGCAGCTCGTTGATCGCGACGATGCCACGGTGCCCGCGGGGGACGAGTCCGAAGTGGATGGTCTCCGGGTCGCCCAGGCTGCGGCCCTCGGCGACCTTCATCGGGTCGACGTCGCCGATCAGGTCGGCGACGCTCGTGTCCGGCGTCGCGAGCTTCTCGACGTAGCGGTCGTCGCGGTGCCGCCAGCTGATCGGCAGGGCGTCGCCGAGGTCGTCGGCGCGCCGCATGCTGGCGGTGGTGATCGGTTCGTACGGGTGCTCGCCCAGCTCGGAGCCGGTGATGACCGGCGTCCACTCGTCGAGCAGGCCCTGCAGGGTGCGGAGCAGGCGGGTCTTGCCCTGGCCGCGCTCGCCGAGCAGGACGACGTCGTGCCCGGCGATCAGGGCGCGTTCGAGCTGGGGGATGACGGTGGTCTCGAAGCCGTGCAGGCCGGGCCACGGATCGGTGCCCTGGCGCAGGGCGGTGAGCAGGTTGTCGCGGATCTCGGCGCGGACCGTCTTCTGGACGTGACCAGAGGTGCGGAGCTCGCCGACCGTGCGGATGTCAGGTCGGGTCACCTCTCCGACGCTACGCCGCGTTCGCGACGGCGACCAGGGTCGGACTGGAGGCGCGTGGCGGGCCCGCACCGGGCCTCCCGTCCGCTTGTGGGTTTCCATCGCACTTGCGATCATTGAGATCCCGGCGACGGAGCCGGATTCGAAGTAGGGGGATCCGGCTCCGCCCCCGGTTGCTCGTTCCGCATCTGAACCACATCGGCGATCTCGGCGTACGGTCCCATTCCGTGAGCAGCGCGAACGCAACCATCAAGAGCCTGGTGCCCGCCAGGATGGACCGCTTGCCGTGGACCCGGTTCCACTGGAGCGTCGTCGTCGGACTCGGCGTGTCCTGGATCCTCGACGGTCTCGAGATCCAGATCGTCTCGAACGCGGGTTTCCAGGCGGACCTGAACCTGTCGACGCAGCAGGTGACGTCCCTCGGCACGATCTACCTGGTCGGCCAGGTCGTCGGTGCCCTGGTGTTCGGGCGCATGTCCGACCGGTTGGGGCGGCGCAAGCTGTTCATCCTGACGCTCGCGATCTACCTGATCGGTTCGGGCATCGCGGGCCTCGCGCAGGACTTCTGGTTCCTGGCGGCCTTCCGGTTCGTCGCGGGGTTGGGCATCGGCGGCGAGTACGCGGCGATCAACTCGGCGATCGACGAGCTCATCCCGGCGAAGTACCGCGGGCACGTCGACATCGCCATCAACGGCACGTACTGGGGCGGTGCCGCACTCGGCGCGTTCGCGAACATCTACCTGCTCGACACGTCCTACTTCGCCGAGAACATCGGCTGGCGCATCGGGTTCTTCCTCGGCCCGGTGCTCGGCATCGCCATCATCTTCCTGCGACGCCACATCCCGGAGAGTCCGCGGTGGCTGATGACGCACGGGCGCGAGGAAGAGGCCGAGGCCACCGTCTCCCGCATCGAGGCGTCGGTGGAGAAGGCGACCGGCAAGCCCCTGCCGGAGGTCGACCAGTCGAAGGCGATGACCGTCACGCCGACCGACCGTGTCGGGTTCCTGGCCATTGCGCGCGTCCTGCTGAAGCAGTACCCGACCCGCACGCTCGTCGGCGCGACGATGATGATCACGCAGGCGTTCCTGTACAACGCGATCTTCTTCACCTACGCCCTGGTGCTCACGAACTTCTTCGGCCTGAAGACGGCGGAGACGGCGGTCTACTTCTTCCCGTTCGCGATCGGCAACCTGCTCGGCCCGATCATCCTCGGACGCTTCTTCGACACCTGGGGTCGTCGCCAGATGATCTTCCTGACGTACCTGGTGTCCGGCCTCGTGCTCGCCACGTCCGCGTTCCTGTTCCGGGCGGACGCGATCTCGGCGACGGTGCAGGTCGCGTTCTGGTGCGTGTCGTTCTTCTTCGCCTCGGCCGGTGCGTCGAGCGCCTACCTGACCGTCAGCGAGATCTTCCCGCTCGAGCTGCGGTCGCAGGCGATCTCGTACTTCTTCGCCCTGGCGCAGATCTTCGGTGCGGTCGCGCCGGCGATCTACGGTGCCTTCATCGGTGACGGCTCGTCGCGGGAGCCGCTGTTCTGGGGGTACCTGCTCGGATCCGCGGTGATGATCGGCGGCGGCGTGGTGGCCTTGGTATTCGGGGTCGACGCCGCGCGGAAGGGGCTGGAGGACGTCACCCAACCGCTCTCGGTGCTCACCGGGGACGCGAAGTCCGACCGGAGGTGAGCCCTGCGGCGGCGGCCTGACATTCTGTATTCAGAGTGTTTAGCGCCGCCGTCGCAGCGCTGTCACTGTGCCTGCATGGCACTCCTCCACAGCGCGACACCGGCGACCACGATCCACGGCAGCGACCGCCCTCGCCTCGGGGGTGCCGTCCGTGCGTGAGCCTGGGCTGATGGAGCACACCCCCATCCGAGCAGGCGCCGGCGGCCTCGATCCCCACGGCCTGCGTCGCAGCCTGCTGCGCGACGCGGTGTTCCTGCGACTGCTCGACAACGTCCTGCGGGGGGAGTACCGCCGCGGACAGCGGCTGCGGCTCGACACCCTGGCATCGGACATGCGGGTGTCGCGCACACCGGTGCGCGAAGCCCTCGTGACCCTCGAGTCGCTGCAGCTGGCCAGCGTGCAGCGCTACGTCGGTGTCGTGATCTCGCAGTGGTCGGTCGACCAGATGATCGAGCGACTGCGGATCGCCCAGGCTCTGCTCGTCGATCCGCCGTCGAACTCCGTCGGGTACCACGACCGGTTCGACAAGGTGTGGCTGCGGGAGTGCTGGACCGAAGCCGGTGCCTTCGTCGAACTCGGCGCCTGGTACCTGCGGCGCCGCGGGTCGTCGGTCAGCGGCGACTGGTTGCTGTCGCAGCGCATCGTGCTCGACATGTTCTTCACCGACGACGTCGCCCTGGCGAACGGGATCGATGCCGTGGTCGACCGGCGACGACGGGTCGAGATCGTCGAGCGGGCCGTGGCTGCTGCTGAGCGAGACGCCCTCGACGACTGTGCCGCGGCGCTCCTCGACCTGTCGTCCGCCCTGATCGCCCTGCCCGACCGCTTCCGGGTGGTCGTGTCGGCCTGAACCGACCTCGGCTGCGGATTCGCTCAGGTCCGCGCCGACCGCCGTGGATCCGCAGGTCGCGGCACCGAGCAGTGGGCGCCACCGATGTCCCTCGCACTGGATCGTCAGGCAACGTCGTGGCAGCCTTGACCGGTTGCCGTCCCCGGCGTGTCCACCGACGACAGGAGTGCCCGTGAACGACGTCCGCGATCGATCCCACCGCTTGAACCGAGCGTCCGGGATCGCACGGCACGGACGTCTGCGGCGCTCGAGCCCCTTCGCGACCGCTGCCAAGACGGTCTCCGCCGTCGTCGCAGTGGCCCTGGTCAGTTCGGTCTCCGTCACGGCGATCGCGGCGAAGCAGGTCACGGACGACCTCGGTGACGGCGTTGAGATCCAGGGCCAGCCCGCACCGCAGGCGAAGGGCGGCGCAAAGCCGATCAGTGCCTTCAAGGGCGGGTTCAACATGCTCGTCGTCGGCACCGACAACGACCCCGAGCAGAGTGCGGCCTTCGGGGAGCGCGATGCGACCCTCAACGACGTCAACATCCTGCTGCACGTCTCGGCCGACCACACCAACGCGACCGCGGTGAGCATCCCGCGCGACCTCGTCACCCCGATCCCGGCCTGCAAGAAGACCGACGGCACGGGCACGGCCCCGGCGATGGCGGCGCAGCCGATCAACACCTCGTTCGGCGAGGGCGGCCTGAACTGCGTCACCCAGACCGTCGCCGGGCTGACCGGGCTCGACATTCAGTACTCGGCCGCGGTGTCGTTCAAGGGCGTCATCGAGATGTCGAACGCGATCGGCGGCGTGCCCGTCTGCGTCGCCCAGCCGATCACCGACTCGTACACCGGGCTGAACCTGCCCGCCGGCACCTCGACCCTGCAGGGCGACGAGGCCCTGGCGTTCCTGCGCACCCGGCACGGGGTCGGTGACGGATCCGACCTCGGCCGGATCTCGAGCCAGCAGGTGTTCCTGTCGTCGCTGCTCCGCACCGTGAAGTCGAACGACACCCTCGGTTCGCCGGCCCGCCTGTACAAGCTGGCCCGGGCGGCGGCGTCGAACATGCAGCTGTCCCAGAGCCTGAACGACATCGGGACGATGGTGCAGATGGGCCTTGCGCTGCGCGACCTGCCGCTGGCGCAGGTGAACTTCGTGCAGTACCCGGGCACCACGGGCGGCACCGGTGTCTACGAGGGCAAGGTCGAGCCGACCACGTACCTGGCCGACCGGCTGTTCGCGAAGATCAAGGCCGACCAGTCGTTCTCCCTCGGGGCGGACAGCACGGGCATCGGGTCGGAGACGAACCCGACGCAGACGAGTCCGACGCAGCCGAACCCGACGCAGCCGACCGCTGCACCGTCGTCGCCGGCCGCTGCGCCGGAGCCCGCGACCCCCGCGACACCGGCGGCGCCGTCGTCCGCCGCACCGCGCACCCCCTCGGCGACGCCCGAGACCATCGACGGACTCGAGGGCCAGTCCGCCGACCAGCAGACCTGCTCCAAGGCGTTCGGGTACTGAGGCGCGGGCGGACGGCTGCGACTGGTCGCTCGCCCGCCTTCGCGAAAGCGACAGTCTGCCGCCGAACATCCGCGGCACTCTGTCGCCCTGGCGCCAGTGACGGCTGAGCTCGGCGGCACAGTGTCGCTTTCGTGGGCCCGACCGATGCCGTGCGTGCGTGCGCCCGGACGTCAGCAGTGCACCCGCCCCGCCCCGAACGCAGAAACGGGGGCGCGGTGGTGGGCCGCGCCCCCAGGGGAAGCCGCTCCCCGCCGGGCGCCACGCGATCGGGCGCGCCGGGCCCGCACGGGGAACGACGTCGGGTGCTGTGTCGCGACGACGGGGACGAGCCCCGGAACGTGATTGCCGCGTCCCGATGATGCTATGCAGTGGGGTACGCCCCGACAACCCCAACGTGTCCCCACTTCGGGGGACCGAGTGCGATGCGTCGTGCCACGCGCGGGTGTGCGTCGGGTCGAGAGTGGCGCGGTCCTCCTGTATGGTGGTCGCAGCGCTCGCGAGAGTGCTTGGAGACGTCGCATAGTCCGGCCGAGTGCACCACCCTGCTAAGGTGGAGTCCCCTTTGAGGGGACCGAGGGTTCAAATCCCTCCGTCTCCGCGCGACGATGAACCCCGGTCCGATCGGACCGGGGTTTCGTCGTTCTCGGGCCCGAAGCGCCCGCGTCAGACGGTCGCGATGCTCCCCGTCGTCGTGGTCCCCACGCCCGAGCGACCACGACGGACGGCGCCCATCGCCACGAGCGTCAGCACCACGGCCGCCAGGGTGATCCCCGACCCCGCCCAGATCGGCGACGTGTACCCGAGCCCGGCGGCGATGGTCAGGCCGCCGATCCAGGCCCCGAGCGCGTTGCCGAGGTTGAACGCGGCGATGTTCGCCCCGCTCGCCAGGGTCGGCGCGTGGTCGGCGTACTGCATCACCCGCGTCTGCAGGGCCGGGACGGTCGCGAACCCGAATGCCCCCATCAGCACGAGGGCGATCACGGTGAGCACCGGCGAGGTCGCGACGAGGGCGAACACCGCGAGCACCACGGTCAGCACGACGAGCACCACGAGCAGCGTGCGGTCGATCGAGCGGGCCGCGAGCTTGCCGCCGGCGAAGTTGCCGACGAACAGCCCGATGCCGAACACGATGAGCAGCCACGGCACCGCCGACGACGGGAATCCGGACACCGAGGTCAGCGTGTACGCGATGTAGGTGAAGGCGCCGAACATCCCGCCGTAGCCGAGCACGGTCATGCCGAGCGACAGCCAGACCTGCCCGGACCGGAAGGCGCCGAGCTCGCGGGCGAGGGACGAAACCTCGGTGGAGCGGACCGCCGGGACGAGGACGAGCACGCCGATCAGGGCGACGATGCCGATGGCCGCGATCGCCCAGAACGTCGCACGCCAACCGGCGGCCTGGCCGAGGAACGTGCCGAACGGCACGCCGAGTACGTTCGACGCGGTGAGCCCGGTGAACATCAGCGCGACGGCCGAGGCGCGCTTGGACCGCTCGACCATGTTCGCGGCGACGACCGAGCCGATGCCGAAGAACGCTCCGTGGCACAGGGCGGCGATGACGCGGCCGGTCATCATCACGCCGTAGGTCGGGGCGATCGCGGACAGGGTGTTGCCGACGATGAACAGCACGAGCAGCCCGAGCAGGACGGGCTTGCGGGGGAGTCGCGTGGTCGCGGCGGTGAGCCCGAGGGCTCCGACGATGACCGCCAGGGCGTACCCGGTGACGAGCCAGCCGGCGGTGGTCTCGGTGACGCCGTAGTCGGCCGCCACCTCGGGCAGCAGGCCGGTGATGACGAACTCGGTCAGGCCGATGCCGAATCCGCCGAGTGCGAGGGCGATGAGTCCCGCGGGCATGGATGTCCTTCCGTTGTGCAGCTGTGCCGCGTACGCTGGTTGTTGCAGACGCGGGATATCGATAGTTGCACACGCGGGGTATCCGCGCAAGCAACTGTCGTCGTCTGCACCGACCGAAGGAGCCCCGATGTCCGTCGACGACACCTCCACCGCCGTCCGCGCCCACGGCTGGCGCACCCTGGCAGCGCTGCACGGCCTGATCGAGACGCGCCTGGAGCGGGCCCTCCGGCAGGTCGACCTGTCCGTCGTGGAGTTCACGGTGCTCGATGCCCTGCGCCGCCAGGACGGCTTCCACATGCGCATGCAGCAGCTCGCCCGCGCGGCCGCCCTCAGCCCGAGTGCGACCACCCGACTGGTGAACCGGCTCGAGGAGCGTGCCCTGCTGACCCGCGTCCTGTGCGCCGACGACCGTCGCGGGCTCTACACGGAGCTCACGCACGCCGGGCAGGTCCTGCTCGAGCGTGCGACACCGATCCACGCCGAGGCGCTCGAGGGCGCCCTCGCCGAGGCGCACGACGTCCCCGAACTCGCCGACCTGGCCGAGTCCGTCGAGCGGCTCGAAGGTGTTCCGGCCTGATCCGCTTCTGGTGTTCATTTTTCCGACTCGTTCAATTAGATTGAACATCAGGAAAAATTGAACGAGGAGCGGCATGGACGACCGGATCGTGTACGAGACCACCGCGCGGCTCCGCGAGTACGGCTTCGACCTAGCAGCCTCGAGGGAGCCTGAGGGGTTCGATGGCTCTGCTCTCTGGGACGCTGTACTCACCCGTGAGGGCGACCCGAGCTGGCGGTGGCCGGTGGACATCGCACTCCTCGAGCCGCTCACGATGGAGTCCCTGCGACGGGCACCTTGGAACGTGAAGTCGACACCGACGTTGCTGGTCGGAGCGAAGATCTCAGCCCGGACTGCAGAGCAGTTCCGATCGCTCGGGACTTGCTTCGTCGACGTCGCTGGCAACGCGTTCATCCGGCACGACGGGGTACTCGTGGACGTGCGGGGCCGGACGAGACCGGGCGCGCCCGAGGAGCGCGGTGTGAGCAGTCGAAACGTGAACCTCTTCAGCAACCGACGAGCGCAGGTCCTGTTCGTCCTGCTGACCTGGCCGGGGATGATGTCAGCGCCGCGTCGGACCATCGCAAGGGTCGCAGGTGTGTCCGTCGGGCTCGCCAGCGAGGTCGTCGACTCGCTGAGGGCATCCGGGACGGACGAGGCGGACCTCCGACCCGGAGGTGCAGCCCGCGAGCAGCTCATCGACCAGTGGTCCGCTGCGTTCGCCTCGGGTCTCGGAGCTGAGAAACGAGCGCGGGCCTTCGCCGGCCAGACCCTCGAGGTCCAGGCGGTGGACGGGGTGGAGGTGTTCCGGAGCGGTGAAGCGGCAACCGCGTGGTTGCGGCCCGAGACACTGTCACTGTGGGTTCGGCCATGGTCGTCGGCGCTCGCGCTCGAGAACCGTTGGCGTGCCGGGGCCACGCCGAACATCTGGGTGCGGGAAGCCTTCTGGACCGACCCGCGGCCCTATCCGTCCGGAGTGAGGACGGCGCCGCCACTGCTCGTGTACGCGGAGCTCATGGCTGCTGGTGATTCTCGCTCGCAGGAAGCAGCGGCCAGAGTCCGCGCGGAGACGGGACTCGTCGATGCACTCGGATGAACGTCTCGACGTCGTCGATCACGTCGTCCGAGACCTCGTGGGTCGACAGGTCGACCCCGCGCGCCTCATGATCATCGGCGCGGAGGCTCGCGACCGACTCCATCACGTCCAGTTCGGCCGGACTGACACCGTGCGTGCGACCTCCGACGTGGACATCGCTATCGCCACAGACGACTGGCAGACGTACGAGGACGTCGTTGCGACGTACACGCGGACCGGTTCGAACGGCGTGCGTTTCGTGGTCGCCGACATGGAAGTGGACTTCATGCCGTTCGGCCGGGTCGAGGACCCCGACGGCGTGGTGACACCGGCCCGCCGCCGCGAGCAGATGAGCGTGTTCGGGATGGCCGATGTCTTCAGCGCAGGGACGTGGGTCGACCTGCCGAGCGGGCACCGTGTCCGCTTCCCCACCGCGGCTGGGTACACGCTGCTCAAGCTGCGAGCCTGGGTGGACCGTGGACACGCCAACGACCGTGACGCACAGGACCTTGCGCTGGCGGTGGACTGGTACTGCGAAGACGAACGGGTCCGGGAGGCATCCTGGAACGACGATCGGATCGAGCTCATGGAGGAGTACGGCTCCAACACGGACCACGTCGCCGCTCGTGTACTCGGGCGCGAAGCCGCCGTGATCGTGTCGCGACCCCGCGCACGCGAGCTCGACGCACTCCTCGAACGGCGCCCGATCGCAGCGAAGCAGTTCGTGTTCTCCTCGGTTCGGAACATGGCACTCGCCGAGCGCGAGGCTCGGGTCGGTGCGCTCTCCGCCGGGTTCGCTGAGGTCGCTCGGTCCTGACCCGACGGAGGCGCAGACGCTCGACCGAGTAGCGGAGTTCAGAGGCGCGGCGGCCCCGTCGTCGAGCGCACGACGAGCGTCGGCGGCACGAGCGTCCGGAGGGGAGCGGCCGGCGTTCCCGCTGCGGCACCGATCCGCTCGACCAACCGCGCGGCCGCCAGGCGCCCGACCTCGTCGTTGTGCGGGTCGACCGTCGTCAGGCGCAGCAAGGGGGAGGCGGCGAGCGGGGTCTCGTCGTTGCCGATCACCGAGACGTCCTGCGGCACGCGGAGTCCGGCTTCCTGCACGGCGGCGATCGCGCCCATCGCCATCACGTCGTTCGCGGCGAACACCGCGGTCAGATCGGGGTGCTCCCGCAGGGCGAGTCGCATGCCCTCGTAGCCGGTCGTCTCCGAGGTCGGGCCGGAGCCGTAGACCAGCGGCTCGATGCCGGACGCGACCAGCTGCGCGACGGTGGCCTGACGGCGGACGGCAGCCGGGCCTCCCGAGCCGGTGACGTGGGCGATGCGGCGGTGACCCAGGCCGATCAGGTGATCCGCTGCCAACCGTCCGCCGGCGGCTTCGTCGGAGGCGACCACGTCGAGTCCGCCGGGGACGTCCTCGCGTGCGCCGGCGACCACGATCGGGGTGTCGGCGGGGACGACGACGTCGGGGAAGCCCTCGGCGGCGAGCACCACGCCGTCGACCCGCAGGGAGACCAGGTCGTCGAAGGGCGAGGAGCCCAGGTGAGCGTTGGCGCGGGTGTCGGCCAGGGTGAGGCGGAGGCCGTGCGGGGCGAGGGCCTCGCGGATGCCGTCGAGCATCGGGACGTACCAGGGGTTCCGGAAGTCGTCGACGATGACGCCGATGGTGCGGGTCCGGGTGCCGGCGAGGATGGCGGCGGCGCGGTTCGGGCGGTAGCCGAGGTCCGCGACGGCGGCGAGCACCGCGGCGCGGCGGGCGGGGGAGACCCCGGGATCGTCGCGCAGCACCATCGACACCAGGGACTTCGAGACGCCTGCGCGTGCGGCGACGTCGATGATCGTCGGCGGGCGAGGGGTCACGCTGAGCCTTTCCGGCACGGTGCTTGACAGGACATGGGCTGGTGCGGCTACAGTCTACCGACACGTTCTGGAACGTTCCAGAATCCGGATCCAGCGACCTTCTCGAAGGAGAGAACATAAGCGACAGCATCGGCGTCGCCGTCATCGGCGCGGGCATGGCGGGCAAGGCCCACATGGCTGCGTGGCGGAACGCACCCTCCCTCTTCACCTCGACGCTGCCGCCGGTCCGGCTCGTCTCGGTCGGCGACGTCTACGAGCCCCTCGCCGCCGAGGCCGCACGGCGCTTCGGCTACGAGCGGCACGACACCGACTGGCGGGCCATCGCGGCCGCGGACGACATCGACGTGGTGAGCGTCGTCGTCGCGAACACCCTGCACCGCGAGATCGTCGAGGGGCTGCTCGCCGCCGGCAAGCACGTGCTGTGCGAGAAGCCGCTGTCCGACTCGCTCGACGACGCACGCGCGATGGCGTCCGCCGCTGCCGAGGCCGAGCAGCGCGGAGTGCTCGGCCGCATCGGGTTCACCTACCGCCGGGCTCCCGGCCTCGCGGCCATCAAGGAGCTCGTCGAGGACGGCACGCTCGGCCGGGTCCTGCACGTCTCCGGCCGGTACTGGACCGACTACGGCGCCTCGCCCGACGTCCCGTTCTCGTGGCGGTTCGCGGGGGAGCCGGGATCCGGCGCGCTCGCCGACGTCGGCTCGCACCTGTCCTACGTCGCCGAGTTCCTGGCCGGCCCGGTCCGGAGCGTCAGCGGTGGGACGTTCACCACGTCGATCACCGAGCGACCCGTGGCGGCCGGTCACGCGCTGCGGGGGCAGGCAGTCCCGCTCACCGGAGAGACCGCGGCCGTCGGCAACGACGACTACGCCACGTTCAGCGCACGGTTCGGCGACGGCACGGTGGTCGGGTCGCTCGAGGCCTCCCGCGTCGCGGCCGGGCACCCGAACGGCCTCGTCATCGAGGTGTTCTGCGAGCGCGGCGCCGCCCGCTGGGACCAGGAGCGCGCCTCCGAGATCGGCCTCGCGCTGCAGTCCGACGGCTCGCGTCTGGGCGGGTACCGCCAGGTCGTGCTCGGCCCGGACCACCCCTACGTCGCCGGTGGCATGGCGATGGACGCCCCGGGCGTCGGCTGGGGGCAGAACCAGATGTTCGAGTACCAGGCGCGGGCGTTCCTCGACGAGATCGCCGGGCTGACCGGCGCCGTGCCCGATGCCCTGCCCGCGAACGCCACGTTCGACGACGGCGTGCACAACATGGAGGTCCTCGACGCGGTGGCACGGTCCGCCGCGGCAGGGGGCACGTCCGTCGACGTTGCCGACGCCGTCGTCCCGACCACGGAGGGTGGTGTCCGCGCATGAAACTCGGTCTCTACAACGCGATCCTGCACGACCGGCCCCTCGAGGACGCACTCCGGGTCATCGCGGCCAACGGCCTCACCGGCATCGAGCTGAACACCGGCGGGTTCCTGCCCCCGGTGCACGTGCCCGACATCGACGCGATCCTGCAGGACGATGCGGCGCGTGACGCGTTCCTCGCGCAGTTCGCGGGGACCGGCGTCGAGATCGCCGGGCTCAACTGCAACGGCAACCCGCTGCACCCCGACCCGGCGATCGGTCCCGCGCACGCCGAGGACGTCCGGCGCAGCATCCGCCTCGCGGCCCGCCTCGGGCAGGACCGCGTCGTCACGATGTCCGGACTGCCGGCGGGGGAGCCGGGCGGGACGCGGCCGAACTGGATCGTGAACGCCTGGAACTCGGCCGCGCTCGACGTCCTCGAGCACCAGTGGAGCGTCGCGGTGCCGTTCTGGCAGGAGATCGACGCCCTGGCCCGGGAGCACGGTGTGCAGGTCGCGCTCGAGCTGCACCCGCAGAACCTCGTGTTCAACCCTGCGTCGATCCGGGAGCTCGTCGAGCGCGGCGGGCTGACCAACGTGGGGGTGGAGCTCGACGCCTCGCACCTGTTCTGGCAGCACATGGACCCGGTCGCGGTCGCCCACGACCTCGGCCCGCTCGTGTTCCACGCCGCCGCGAAGGACGTCCGGATCAACCCGCACGCCGCGATCAACGGGGTGCTCGACAACTCGTTCCGCCGGTTGTCGCCGGACGAATCACGGACGAACCTCGGCGGCGACGAGTGGGCGAACGAGTGGCCGAAACCGTCGGCGTGGGACTTCGTCGCGCTCGGCAAGGGCCACGACGAGGCGTACTGGACGACGTTCCTCGAGGCCCTGCGTGCGATCGACCCGGACATGTGGGTGAACATCGAGCACGAGGACACCGAGCTCGGGCGCGAGGAAGGAGTCGCGGTCGCCGCACGCGTGCTGCGCGCCGCGGATGCGGCGCTGGCGCCTACGGTCCTGACGGTCCGTCAGCCGACCCGGACACTGCCTGGAGGCCCGTGAACCGTTCCGCGCACCGGGTGACGGATCGGCGTGTGGTGGGCCGTGCCTCCCGGCCCCACCACACGCGGATCGGCCACCGGTGCGCGGAACGACCAGTCCGTGCACCCGTACCGGGTGCTGTCACCGGCCCGATGTAGCATGCACGACACCTGTCCCCGACGATGGAGCCCTGCGTGCCGGAGCCGACCCACCCCGCCTTCCCGCTCGAACACGTGCGGGCGGTGGGCGACGACATCGTGGCCTCCGTCGCCACGGTGATCGACGGCAAGGCGGAAGCCATCCGCACGGCCCTGACGGTGATGCTCGCCGAGGGGCACCTGCTCGTCGAGGACGTCCCCGGCGTCGGCAAGACCGTGCTCGCCAAGGCGCTCGGCGCCTCGGTCGGCGGGTCCGTGAACCGCATCCAGTTCACCTCGGACATGCTGCCGTCCGACGTCACGGGCGTGAACATCTTCGACCAGTCGTCGGGCACCTTCCGGTTCTCGCCCGGCCCGGTGTTCGCGAACGTGGTCATCGGCGACGAGATCAACCGCACCAGCCCGAAGACCCAGTCCGCCCTGCTCGAGGCGATGGCGGAGTCGCAGGTCACCGTCGACGGTGTGACGCGTCCGCTCGACCGGCCGTTCATGATCGTCGCGACGCAGAACCCGATCGACATGGAGGGCACGTACCCGCTGCCCGAGGCGCAGCGGGACCGCTTCATGGCGCGCATCGCGATGGGCTACCCGAGCGTCGACGCCGAACGGCAGATGCTCGCGAACCGCGGCGGCAGCGACCCGCTGTCGCGCCTGCGGCCGATCGTCGACGTCACCACGCTGCGGGCGATCATCGAGACCGTCGCCGGGGTGCACATCGCCCCCGACGTCGAGGCGTACATCATCGCGATCGTCCGGTCGACGCGCACCCACCCCGACCTCGTGCTCGGTGCGAGCCCCCGCGCGACGCTGCACCTGGCGCAGGCAGCCCGTGCGCACGCAGCCCTGCTCGGCCGCCCGTTCGTCACCCCCGACGACGTCGCGACGCTCGCCCCGATCGTGCTCGCGCACCGGCTCGTGCCGGTCGCCCGCGGGCTCGGCGGCACCGGCGAGGACACCGTGCGCGAGATCGTCGTCCGCATCGTCTCCGACACCGCCATCCCGTTCACGGCCACCCCCGTCCGCTCCTGATGGCCGGTCCATCGGCACCGCCGTCGCTGCTGCGACGCGTCGGTGCCGCGCGGTCCACGGCGGCCCGGTTCGGCCGCCGGGGGCTGTCGTTGGCCCGACGCACCCCGTTCCCGCGCCCGACGATCCGGGGCTGGACGGTCATCGCCGTCGGCATCGGCCTGGTCGGCGGCGGTCTGGTCGGCACCACGAGCGTCGCCGTCACGGCAGGCCTGCTGCTGCTCGTGCTGGTCGTGCTCGGCATCGTGATGGCGTTCGTCGTCGCCACCCCGCTCCGCGGCAGCCGCAGCACCGCACGGGCGATCGTGCAGGTGGGCGAGGTCTACCGGGAACGCATCACCCTCGGCAGCACCAGCCTGCCGATCGGCCCGCGGGCGACGCTGCTCGTGCGTGAACAACTGGAGGACGCCTTCGCCAGCCTGGCCGAGGCGGAGACCTACGCCGAGGTCGGGCCGAACCTGCCGCCGGCCGTGCTCGACGTCGAGGCACTTGCGATGCACCGTGGCCGCTCGCTGGTCGGCCCCGTGACGATCCGGGTCGAGGACCCGTTCGGCCTGCTCCGCATCGACCGTCCCGTCGTCCCGGCGGAAGAGGTCGTCGTCGTCCCGGCCTCGGCACCCCTCGGGGCGATCGACGCCGGGGCACTCGCCGGTGCGGTCTCGGCCGACGAGGGCCGGGTCGGACAGGGTGGCTCGGCCGACGACAGCGAACTCCGCCCGTACCGACCGGGCGACCCGATCCGCCGGGTGCACTGGGCCCAGAGTGCTCGGCGCGGTGAACTCCACGTCCGCCAGACCACCCAGGCCCAGCCGCCCGAGGCCGTGATCGCCCTCGATGTCCGGCGCGAGTCCTACCAGCGGCTCGGGCGAGAGGACCTCGCCGAGCTCTCCGACCTGGGCGGCGACCAGGCCTTCGAGCACGCCGTCGTGGTGGCCGCCAGTGTCGCCCGTGCGCTCGCCGCCCGGACCTCCCGTGTCGTGCTCGTGTTCGACGGTCCCGAAGGCGCGACCCGGCACGCGGGCGACGTCGGCGGGCTGACCGACGTGCTGGTCGGGCTCGCCGACGTCCGGCTCCGCTCCGATGCCCGCGAAGTCACCGACGTCCTGCCCGAGGTCCGTGGCCGCGACGTGCACGGCATGACCGCCGTCGTGACGGGCACCTGCACCGCGGAGGAAGCCGCCGAACTCGTCAGCGCGACCAGCGGGTCGAGCCGCGGCATCCTGGCGACGATCGTGCCGCCGGACCCGGCCGTGCGGGGCATCCTCGACCGCGGCGGCTGGCGGACCCTCGTGGTGCCGGTCGTCGGCGCGACGCCGTCCGGAGCCGCACGGTGACCGGGGTGAGCGCGCCGGCGCGTGGCCGTGCCGACGTGCGCGAGATCCTCGACCGCGACGACGACCTGCGTGACGTCCCGAGCGCCTGGGTCGTTGCCCTCGCGCCGGTGCCCGTGCTCCTCGCCGCCCTCGCCATCCGGCCGCTCGTGCAGGGCATCGCCTGGTGGGCATCGGGCGTCGTCGTCGTCGCCGTGCTCGTCGCCGTGATGCTCGCGGTGCGCCGCCAGACGCCCGGCATCCGCTTCGTCGTCCTGGTCGGCACGGTCATGGCCTGCTCGTGCGCCGCCGCACTGGTCAACGACATCCAACCGCTCGGGTGGCTCGACGCCGACGGGGCCCTCGGAGAGACGCTCGCCGCGATCCGCCTGAACCCCGCACCACTGCCGCAGACCGACGCGATCCGGCTCGTCGTCACCGCGTCGATCGGCTGGGTCGCTGCGGTCTCGCTGTTCCTCGCCGCCATCGCGCGGATCCCGTCGCTCGCCGCGGCCCCGGCCCTCGTCATCCTGATCGTGCCGGGCGTCATCACCGGGCAGCCCGCCGGCACCCCGCTCGTCATCGCCACGGCGGTGGCGTTCCTCGCGCTGCTCTGGCTGTCGGTGCGCCCGGTGCAGCGTGCACTGCCGGCCGCGGTCGTCGGGGCGATCGGGCTCGTCGTGGCCATCGGGCTGCCGACGATCGTGCCGCTGAATGCCAGCTGGTTGTCCGGCGTGACCGGTGCGATCCAGTCGCCGATCCAGCCCGGACGGCCCGGCACCCTGCTCGAACTCGGCAACGACCTGCGCCGTCCGAGCGAGCTCGAGGTGTTCCGGTACCGCTCGTCGGACGGGCAGCCCGAGTACCTCAAGCTCGCCGACCTGGACGAGTTCGGCACGGGGGACTGGGTGCCGACCGTGACGAACGCGGCCGAGGCCGACACCGCCGACGAGCAGCAGTGGGCCGAGGGCGTCAACCCGCGCCTGGCGAGCCGTGGCGACGTGACGGTCCGGATCACCGGGCTGTCCAGCACCTACCTGCCGGTGCCGTCGGGTGCGGTGTCGATCGAGTCGCAGTCCACCAACCTCGACCTGTCGCAGTGGCGGTGGATGGGGAACTCGAGCACCGTCCGGTCGACGGGTGCCGCCACCGCCCGCGGCGCGATGTACGAGGTCTACGGGGCCTCGACGTTCGCCAACGACTACCTCGACGCGGTCGCCGCTTCGGGGGTGCTCGCCCGCTCCGACGGCCGCGGCTTCCGGGAGCCCAGCCGCGAGCAGCTGCGCACCGACCTCGCCCTGCCCGACGACCTGCCCGCCAACATCTCGACCACCGCGACCCGGGTCGCCGCCGCCGCGACCGACGACTACGGGCGGGCGCGGGCCCTCGAGCAGTGGTTCCGCAGCGACCTGTTCACCTACTCCGAGACCGCCCCCGTCGAGCAGGGCTACGACGGCGACAGCATGGACGTCGTCTCGACGTTCCTGAAGGTCCGCGACGGGTACTGCGTGCACTTCTCGTCCGCGATGGCCGTGATGGCCCGCACGCTCGGCATCCCCTCGCGCATCGCGGTCGGGTACCGTGCCGGGTCGCCGCAGCCCGACGGCGAGTACGCGGTGTCGAACCGGCAGCTGCACTCCTGGCCGGAGCTGTACATCCAGGGCGCCGGGTGGGTCGCCTTCGAGCCGACGCCCGACTCCGACGAGGCCGCTCCGTCCGAGGAGCCCTCGGCCTCGCCGACCGCGGCGGCACCGGAGACCCCGCTGCCGGCACCCGAGCAGACCACCCCGGCGGACGAGTCAGCGTCACCGACCCCGTCGGCGTCCCCGGTTCCGGGTGCCACGGGTGCGTCCGGCACCGGCGGCGGCGGAGGACCGGTCGGGCTGCTCGTGGGCCTGCTGCTCGTGCTCGCGGTCCTCGTCGCCCCGGGCCTCGTGCGTGCTGTCCGCCGCCGGTCGAGGCTGTCGGCGATCGCTGCCGGTCGGTCACCCGCCGTGCAGGCGTGGCGCGAGTTGCTCGATGACGTCGCCGACCACGGGTACGCCCCGGGCCTCGCGCCGCCGGGTGACGCCGCCGCCGTGGCCCGGACCGCCCGAGCCGTGCTCGGACGCCTGCGGCCCGGGTTGCCGGAGTCGGTCGTGCCGCACCTGGAGGCCGCGGTCGACGCGGTCGATCGCGAGCGCTTCGCCGCCGGCGGGGCTGCATCGGTGGACACGGCGGCGTTGGAACGTCACGTCCGCGACGCTCGCGGGGCTCTCGACGCCTCGGTCCCCACGGTGCGCGTCGTCCGGTCGCGCCTGTTGCCGCCGAGCCTGCTGCCGTCGTCCGCCTGGTCCCACGACGGGCCGAAGCCCCGCCGTCGGGATCGTCGCACGGCCTGACGCGGGCGCGAGGGTGCGCCGAGTGGTGCGAGGTTCCGTACTCCGTGCGACCGGCGCGGCCTCGCACGGACTACGGAACCTCGCACCGTTCGGGCGCGGCGCCGCCAGCGTCAGCGCCGGCGGATGACCGCCTCGACCAGGGTCGCGATGCGCTCGCCGGGGTCGACTCCGGGCAGCGCCGGCGCGTCGAACACCAGGCCGACGTTCGCCCCGATGAGCACGGTCGCGAACTCCTCCGGGGTCATGCCGACCTCGACCTCGGGGTGCGCCCCGAGCCACAACCGCACCAGCTCCAGTACCCCGTCCTGCAGGATCCGGCGTTGCCGGATGAACTCGGGCAGGAACTCGGGGTGCCGGACGGCGTACCCGCGGAACGCCGAGAGCAGCGCGAACTGCTCGCTCTGGTCGTTCTGCCCGAACGCGGCGCGCAGGACGTCCCCGACGTCGACGGCGGCGATGTCCGCGTGCACGAGTTCCTGCAGTGAGCTGAGCACGACGTTCGTGGACCGCTGCATGACCTGGGCGAGCAGGTCTTCCTTCGACGAGAAGTTCGAGTAGACCGCACCCTTGCTGAACCCCGCGCGCGCGGCGACGTCGTCGAGCCGCGCTCCGTACACACCCTGTTCGGCGAAGACCGCGGCTCCGGCGGCGAGCAGGCGTTCCCGGACCTCGGCCCGCGGGATGCGCTGGGTGGGGGAAGCGTCGTCGCTCATCGGTTGCTGCTCCGACCTGTGCCGGTGGTCGTCGGGGAGAGCATCGTGGTGGAGACCTGCCGCGCCGCGCGTCTGATCCCGCGCGGCATCAGCGAAGCCCCCATCCCCACGTCTGCTCGGAACCGCCGCGTTCGGGTCGCGTCGGTGCTGTGCGGACAGCGTTCACCGGGACGTGCCCGGCAGAACAGCCAGGTCGATACCCGGCGGTACTGATCGTACCGTCGCGGAGCCGCGGAGGACAGCCCCTCAGTCCTCGTGCTCTTCTCGGACACTGCCGGCACCGGTCCGACGGCCCGGACGCCGGAGCAACCGGAGCGCGTCCGGTCGCAGGCTCCTACCCCGCCGCAGCAGCGAACCGAGGGTCGACTTCGGCTGCCAGTCACGGCCGTTCGGCAGCCCCCAACCCCGGCGGACCGCTCCCCAGCGGAGCCCGAGCGACAGCGTGATCGCGAGCAGGATGCCGAGGGACGGCGACCCGAGCGCCGAGGCGATCACCATCACGGCCGACGCCGCGACGGCCACGGTGGCGTACAGCGCGTTCCCGCCGAACACCGCCGGCACCCGCCGCAGGAGCAGGTCGCGCATGGCCCCGCCGCCGACCGCGGTGATGGTCCCCATGATGATCGCGGCGGGCCAGTCGAGCCCGGCGTCGTAGGTGCGCTGCACGCCGACCACGGCCCAGAACCCGATCACGGCGGCGTCGAGCACGGTGAACAGCCGGTCCCAGGTGAGCTCGGAGAACGACACGAGGAACGCGATGAGCGCCCCGGCGACGGCGACCGGCACGTACAGCGGGTCGACGAGCGCGACGGGTGGTCCGTTCTGCAGCAGGGTGTCGCGGAGCATCCCGCCGCCGAGTCCGGAGACGAACCCGACGACCAGGAACCCGAACAGGTCGAAGTCCATCGCGCGGGCGATGGAGCCGCCGAGCAGGGCGGACGCGAAGACCCCGGCGAGGTCGAGCACGTTCGTGACCGACGCCAGGCCGTCGACGGACAGCAGGTTCATGAGAACCATCAAACATCACGTCGCACGACTGGCGGGCCGTTCGGCGGTTAGGTTAGCCTCACCTTCGTCATGCTCGCCACTCTCGTCATCGGTCTCCGTGAAGGCCTCGAAGCCACGCTCATCGTCGGCATCATCGCCGCGTTCCTGCGTCGCAACCGCGTCCCGCTCGCCCCGATGTGGTCGGGCGTCGGGCTCGCGGTGCTGCTCAGCATCGCCGTCGGCTTCGGGCTGCAGGCCGTCGAGCAGGCGCTGCCGCAGGCCCAGCAGGAGGGCATGGAGACGGTCATCGGCATCATCGCCGTCGTCTTCGTCACGGGCATGATCGTCTGGATGCGCACGCACGCGCGCACCCTGACCGCCGACCTCGAGGCCAGTGCGACTGCAGCGCTCGGCCGTGGCACCGCCTGGGCCCTCGCCGGCATGGCGTTCCTCGCCGTCCTGAAGGAGGGCTTCGAGACCTCGGTGTTCCTCCTCGCCACGTTCCAGGCATCGTCGGACACCGGCCTCGCCGCACTCGGTGCCGTGATCGGCATCGCGGCCGCGGTCGTCGTCGGCTTCGGCATCTACACCGGTGGCGTCCGCCTCAACCTGTCGCGGTTCTTCACCGGCACCGGGGTCTTCCTGGTCTTCGTCGCGGGCGGCCTGGTGCTGACCGTCCTCCGCCGCGCGCACGAGGCCGGCTGGATCGTCATCGGCCAGCAGCGCACCGTCGACCTGTCGTGGCTCGCCCCGAACGGTTCGGTGCAGGGCGCCCTGGTCACCGGCGTGCTCGGCATCCCGCCGGACCCGCGGGTCATCGAGGTGCTCGGCTGGGTCCTCTACGTCGTCCCGGTGCTGGCCCTGACGCTCTGGCCGCGCGCCTGGCGTCCGTCGCCGGACCGCGTGCCCCGGGTGCGCGCCGTCGTCGCCGGCGCACTCGCCGTGGCCGCAGCGGCACTCGCGATCGCCGTGCCGACGGGCGGGGTCGACCTGCCCCACACCACCGCGGTCAGCGGCGACGCCAGCTCCGTCTCGGCCAGCGTCGACGGTGCGTCCGGCGTCCTCCGCGTGGCCGGCACCGGAACCGGCCAGGAGGCCCGGATCACCCTGCCGACGTCGGCCCACCGCCGCGTCACCCGCGCGGGCGTGGCCGCCGACCGGTGGCGCGTCGTGCAGGACGGAACCAGTGAGCAGGGGAGCGGTGCCGACCGTCCGTCGACGCTGACGCTCGACGACCTCGTCACCCTGTTCGGCCGCCTGCCCGTCGGGGTCTCCCCGTCGACGAACCCCGGCCCCTTCGCGGCGCGCTGGGCCGTGCGCGACACGGTGACCCTGTGGACCGTCCGCGGTGGGGTCCTGGACGCGACCCGCGACGAACGCGAGGTGCTGACGCTGAGCGGTGGGGGCCTCCCGTCCGCGCGCACCACGACCCTGGACCGCACCGTCTGGTCCGTCCCCGACGCCCGCGTCGAGCGGTCGGCCGCCTCGGTGGCCGCAGCGGACTCGCGGTCCGCCGACCTGCTGCTCTGGAAGGCCTGGCTGCCGATCGCCCTCGGCATCGCGGCCGCCGCGCAGGCGCTGCTGGCCCTCCGTGACCGCCGTCGCCGGCGACTCCCCACCACCCCCACCCCCGAACCCGTCCCCGCTCGTGGCCCTCCGGCCGCGGACCCTGCAAGGAGCACCGACCATGTCCTTCGGTAAGCCCGTCCGACCCCTGATCACCCTGGGCGCCCTCGGCGCCGTCACCGCCCTCGCACTCACCGGGTGCGCCGGCGGGTCCACCGGAGCCGACGGCTCCGGCTCCGGCGACGCGAAGGTCTCCCGCGTCACCATCACGCTCACCAACGACGGGCAGGACGCCTGCGCGGTGTCCTCGACGAAGGTCCCCGCGGGCCCCGTCACCTTCACGGTGAAGAACGAGTCGTCGACCGCGATCACCGAGGTCGAGCTGCTGCAGGACCAGCGGATCCTCGGCGAGAAGGAGAACCTGGCGCCCGGCCTCGACGCCGTCCGTTTCACCGCCACGCTGACCGGCGGGGAGTACCAGGTGTACTGCCCCGGTGCCGAGACCGAGCTGACGGACTTCACCGTCACCGGCAAGGCCGCGTCGACCGCGAACAGCAGCGCCTCGACCCTGCTCCGCGACGGGACGAAGGGCTACGCGACCTACGTCGACGGCCAGGTCACCGACATGGTCGCCGCGGTCGAGCAGATGCAGAAGCACATCGACGCCGGCGACCTCGACGCGGCGAAGACCGACTACGCGAACGCCCGTCCGTTCTACGAGCACGTCGAGAGCGACGTCGACGGCTTCGTCAAGAAGGGGTTCAAGGCCACCGACAACGCCGGCAACCTCGACTACCTGATCGACATGCGTGCCTCGAACCTCGACCCCGCCGTCGGCTGGAGCGGGTTCCACGCCGTCGAGAAGGACCTGTTCCAGGCCGGGAAGATCACCGCGTCGACCAAGCGGACCGCCGCGGACCTGACCGAGGACGTGCAGCTGCTCGCGAAGCTCGTGCCGACGCTCGACTACAAGCCGGAGGACCTGGCGAACGGTGCCGCCGGCCTGCTCGAAGAGGTGCAGTCGAACAAGATCACCGGCGAGGAAGAGGCGTACAGCCACATCGACCTCGTCGACCTCGCCGCCAACGTCGAGGGTGCCCGTCAGGCCTTCGCGTACCTCAAGCCGGGGCTGACCAAGCTCGACCCGACCCTGACGAAGCAGATCGCGAAGCAGTTCGACGCCACGAACACGATGATGGACGGCTACCGCGACGCCGACGACCTGGGCGGCTTCGCCACGTGGGACGCCGCCACCAAGAAGTCCGACGCGAACACGATCTCGCAGCAGATCCAGGCGCTGCAGGACCCGCTGTCCCGTCTGGCCGAGAAGGTCGCGACCGCGTGACCGAGCCGGACGAGGCACCCCGCGCGGACGAGGCACCCCGGGCGAACGTCTCCCGCCGTGGTCTGTTCGGCGCCGGCCTGGCCGTGGCCGGCGCCGGGGTCGGCGCGGCTGCGGGCATCGGCGGCGCCACCGCGGCGACCGGCGTGAACCCGTTCACGGCGGCGACGAACGGCGACGAGTCGATCGACCTGTCGCAGAGCCAGCCGTTCTACGCCACCGCGGCACGGCAGCCGCAGGGCGGGATCCGCACCACCCCGCAGCGGTACTGCGTCTACATGACGTTCGACCTGTCGACGACCGTCACGACCGAGCTGCAGGTGCTCCTCGCCCGATGGTCGGCCGCGATCGCCCAGCTGCAGGCCGGCAAGACCGTCGGCAGCGTCGAACCCGCGCACGGCAACGGGGTCGGCGCCGACACCGGCGAGGCGCTCGACCTCGGGCCGGCGTCCCTGACCGTCACGGTGGGCCTGGGCCCCGGTGTCTTCGACGAGCGCTTCGGGCTGTCCGACCGCCGTCCGGCCTCGCTCGCCGACATCCCGACGCTGCCGAGCGACAACCTGCAGGAGGGCCTGACCGGTGGGGACCTGTCCCTGCAGGCCTGCGCCGACGACCCCCAGGTGGCGTACCACGCGGTGCGCGACCTGGCACGGATGGCCCGCGGCACCGCGACCGTCCGCTGGACCGTGCTCGGCTTCGGCCGGGCATCGGCCGGGCCGCACCAGAGCACGCCCCGCAACCTGATGGGGTTCAAGGACGGCACCCGCAACATCACGACCGACGCCGACCACGACCGCTTCGTCTGGCTCGACCGCGACGCCGGGTGGATGGCCGGCGGCAGCTACCAGGTGGTGCGGAAGATCCGCATGAACATCGAGACCTGGGACGCCGACGTCGTCAGCGACCAGCAGCGGGTGTTCGGGCGGACGAAGATCCAGGGCGCACCGCTCTCCGGCGGGCAAGAGCACACCACCCCGGACTTCCACGCCAAGGACGACGACGGTGCGACGAAGATCGACGCGACGTCGCACATCGCCCTCGCCGCGCACGAGGCGAACGGCGGCGTGAAGATCCTGCGCCGGCCGTACAACTACACCGACGGGCTCAACGAGTACGGCCAGCTCGACGCCGGGCTGCTGTTCATCGCCTACGTGAACGACCCGGACCACTTCACGCGCCTGCAGCGGAAGCTCGGCGCCTCGGACCGGCTGAACGAGTACGTCTCGCACATCGGCTCCGCGGTGTTCGCCGTGCCGCCGGCACCGCGCAAGGGGTCGTACATCGGCGAGCAGCTCTTCCGCTGACCTGAGTCGCTGACCCGAAGGGGTGGGCGCCCTCCGCCGTTTCCCTGGAGGCGGAGGACGCCCGCGTCGCGGAGTCTCGCCGAACGGAACCACCGTCGACTTGCTGAAAGCGACCCGGCACGACGCGTCGCGGTGCGACAACCCCGAGAGTACCCCGCGGATCCGCGGTTCCGCAGTGATCGACCGGGATGGGACAGCAACCGTGACCGCCGGGTCGCGCGAGGTGTGCGCCGGACGTGCTCCGGGCCTCCTGGCCGACGCGAACGGGCCGCCTCACCAGGGTGAGACGGCCCGTTCGCGTGTGTGCCCGGAGGCTCTGGGTCAGTCCGTCAGGACCGTCGCGGCACGTCGTGCGCGGTTGCGGCGGAGGACCACGAGTGCCGCGATCCCGGCGAGCAGGAGCAGGCCCGCCGCGATCGCCGGAGCGGTCAGGTCCGCACCCGTGTAGGCGAGGTCGCCACCGGCGCGCGGGTCGTCGTCGGTCCCGCCGACGCCACCGATGCCCGCGTCGTCACCGTCACCCGCGCCGGGGATGACCCCGCCACCCGGGTTCGGGGTCGGAGCCGGGGTCGGGTCGACCGGGTCCGTGGGGTCGGTCGGGTCCGTCGGGTCGGTCGGGTCGACCGCTGCGGCGACCGGGATCGTCACGGCGAGGGTGACGGTCTGGCCACCCGGCAGGGTGACGACGAGTGGCGCGTCCGTCGTGGCGACCGGCTCGGCCACCGCGGCGAGCGAGACGGAACCTGCGGTGCGGGCGGAAGCGCGTGCGGCCGGCGCCTCGATCTCGGGGACCGTGACGGTCAGGGTCGCGCGACCCTGCTCGTCGTTCTTGTCGGTGATCGTCGGGTCGATCGCCGACGATGCGAGCTCCTTGCCGTCCGCGGTGACCGAGACGGAGCCGGCCTTCGCCGGGTCCTCGCTGCTGAACACGAGCGACGACAGGTCGAGCTCGATTGCGTCACCGGGCTGGAAGCCACCGGCCGGGGTCGGTGTGACCGTGACGCCGACGGCGCGCTGGTCGACCGGGGGCGTGACCTTCGGGTTGGCGAGGAAGTAGTCCACCTGGGCCTGCAGGTCGACCTGGCCGGAGTCGGCGACGTTCGTGCCGGTCGCGAAGGCGGCGAAGTTGTCGCCACCGGTCGACAGGAACGAGTTGACGGTCACCTTGAGGGTGTCGGTCAGCGCGATCGCCTTGCCGTCGAGGGTCATGCCGGTGATGCGCTCGCCGCGACCCTTCGACGGGTCGTAGGTGTACGCGAAGCCGTCCGAGACGCCGAGCTTCAGGAACGGACGCTCGAGGCCGTCCGGCTGCCACTGCTGCTCGAGGGCGTTCTTGATCTGCTGGCCGGTCATGTCCTTCGTCACCAGGGTGTTGGCGAACGGCTGGACGAGCGCGGCCTCCTTGTAGGTGACGGTGCCGTCCGGGTCGCCGGCGCCGCTGGACGCGTAGACCATGTCGGTGCGGAGACCGCCCGGGTTCATGAAGGCGACCTGCGAGCCGTTCCGCTCGGTGGCGCTGCGCTGGACCTCGGCGATGTAGTTGCCCAGGACGGACTCGCCGCCGCGGTTCTCGGCCTTGCGGTCGGACTGCACGGCGCGACGCAGGTCACCCGTGATCTCGCCGAGCTTCTCGCCGCCCTTGACGTCGGCGACGGCCTTCGCGGCGGTCACGATGTCGCTCACGGCGTTGACCGAGGTGGTGTCGGCGGGGACACGCTTGTCCTCGTTGACGGAGGTGACCGAGGACGTGATGCCGGTGAGCTGCTTGTCGGCGTCCACGGTGAGCTGCAGGTGTCCGAGGTTCACCCCGTAGGACCCGGCCTGGATCACCGGACGCTTCGTGCCGTCGGGGCCGGCGATGGAGTGGTTGTACGTCGCGTGGGTGTGCGCCGACACGATGGCCGAGACCTTCGACGAGACGCCCGAGGTGATCTTGCCGAACGCGCCGGTGCCGGTGGCGTCGGAGAGCGCGCTCGTGGTGGCGCCCTCGTGCACGAGCAGGACGAGCACGTCGGCCTCGCCGTTGTCGTCCTTGCCGTCGGTGAGCTGCTCGGCGTACCGGTTGACCTGGCTGACGATCGGGGCCATCGCGAGGCCCTTCACGCCGCCGGGGCTGACGAGCCCGGGGATGAGGTCCTCGGTGGTGGCACCGATGAAGCCGACCTTGACGCCACCCTTCTCCACGATGGAGTACGGCGTGAACGCGGGGTCGGTGGTGCCGGCCTTGACGATGTTCGCCGAGACGTACGGCCAGTCGGCGCGGTCCTCGATGCGGCCGGTCAGGTCGTCCTGGCCCTTGTCGAGCTCGTGGTTGCCGATCGCGCTGACGTCGAGGTCCATGGCGTTCAGGGCGTCGATCGTGGGGGAGTCCTGCTGGATGAGCGAGGTGAAGGTCGAGGCGCCCACGTTGTCGCCGACGCTGGCGAAGATCGTGTTCGGGTTGGCCTCGCGGTACGACTGCACGACGCCGGCGAGCTTCGCGGCGCCGGCGGCCTTGTCGGCGGCGGTGCCCTCGGACTCGATGCGACCGTGGAAGTCGTTGACGTCGATGATGTCGATCGTCGTGTCGCCCTCGGCGGCGACGGCTGCGGACGGGACGGACAGTGCGACCAGGACCCCGGCGGTGGCGAGGGCCGCGCCGGCGCCGAGGCGTCGTCGGGTCGTCGCACCGGCGGTTCCGGTGGTGTGGGAAGTGTTCATCGCCGTCGAACCTACGAAGACGCACAGGCGACCCGCCAGACCCCGTCGCAAGTCGTCACACGACGTTCACACGGCCGTCCCCCTGGGCCCGCCCGACCTGGTTCAGTCGCGGCCGAGGGCGCCCTTCACCCGCTCGGTGACCTCCGTCGCCATCGCCTTGGCGGAGTCCTTCACGACGTCGAACTCGACCGGGTCACCCTTCAGCAGGCTCTTCGCCGTGTTGATCGCGTACTCCTTCGTGATGTGCGGGGGCAGCGGCGGGACGCTCCGGCTGACGTACGCGTCGATGAGGGTCACCCCCTGGTGGGCGAAGGCCCGCTCGACCGCCGCCTCGACCTCGGAGTCCTCGTGCACCGCGATGCCCTGGAACCCGAGCAGCGTCGCGTACCCGGCGTAGTCGATCGACTCGACGTCCTGCGAGCCGCGCCACATCGGGTTGCCGTCCTCGGTGCGCATCTCCCACGACACCTGGCCGAGGTCGTCGTTGTGCATGACCACGATGACGAGCTGCTGGTTCGGCCAGGCCGCCAGGTACTTCTTCACGGTGATCAGCTCGTTCATGCCGAGCATCTGGAAGGCCCCGTCGCCGATCGTGCACACCGCCGGACGGTCCGGGAACGCGAACTTCGCCGTCACCGCGTACGGCATCGCCGCGAGCATCGTCGCGAGGCGGCCGGACATGTCGCCGCGCATGCCCTCGCGCAGCCGGATGTGGTGGCCGTACCAGTCGGCCGTCGTGCCGGCGTCCGCGGTGACCGTGACGCCGTCGGGCAGCCGGTCGTTCACGGCCTGGATCACCCGGCGCGGGTTCACGCCGTCGTCGTAGGCGACCTCGGACTGCGCACGCATCTCCGACTCCCACTCGCGCATCTCGTCGGCGACGGTCTGCTGGAAGGACTTGTCGGTCTTCTGCTCGAGCAGCGGGAGCACCGCGTCGAGCGTCGAGCCGACGTCGCCCCACAGGTTCAGCTCGGTCGGGTACCGCAGGCCGAGCTGCTCCGGCTTGATGTCGACCTGGATGCCCCGGGCCTGCCCCGTCTTCGGCATGTACTCGCCGTACGGGTAGTTCGTGCCGAGCAGCACGAGGGTGTCGCAGTCGCGGATCTGGTGCAGCGACGGCAGCGACCCGAGCAGCCCGAGCTGCTGCGAGTGGTACGGCACGTCGGACGGGATCACGTCCTTGCCGCGGAGTGCCGTGATGATCCCCGCACCCGCCTTCTCGGCGGCGGCGAGCACCTGGGCCGTCGCACCGCGCGCACCCGCACCGACCAGGAACGTCACCTTCGACCCGGCGTTGATGATCTCCGCCATCTTCCGGACCTCGTCGGCGGGCGGCGTGATCCTGGTCGACGCGGGGACGTCGCTCGACCGCGAGGCCCAGTGCTCCAGCGGCGGTGCGTCGTACGCCATCGCCTGCACGTCGTGGGGCAGCACGACGACGGCCGGCTGCTTGCGCAGCGACGCCGTGCGGAACGCGGTGTCGAGCACCACACCGACGGCCTCGGGCGTGGCCACCGTCTGCACGTAGCAGGCGACGTCGGCGAACACGCGCTCCAGGTTCGACTCCTGCTGCGTGAACGACCCCATCGCCGCGAGCCCCTGCTGGCCGACGATCGCCACCACCGGCTGGTTGTCCATCTGCGCGTCGTACAGACCGTTCAGCAGGTGGAAGGCACCGGGACTCGACGTCGCGACGCAGACCCCGA
Source organism: Curtobacterium flaccumfaciens (assembly GCF_013359815.1). Classification (GTDB taxonomy): domain Bacteria; phylum Actinomycetota; class Actinomycetes; order Actinomycetales; family Microbacteriaceae; genus Curtobacterium; species Curtobacterium flaccumfaciens. Next base: position 259,292 of record NZ_JABMCF010000033.1, read on the forward strand.
CCTCGCCGGTGAACTTCGCGTGCGCGGTCGCCATCAGCGCCGCGATCTCCTCGTGCGTGGGGCGGACGTACTCCAGGCCGTCGCCCTTCGACGCCGCCTTGCCGAGCGCGCCGTCGAAGGCGCCGATCCCGTCGCCGGGGTACCCGAACACGCGGGAGACCCCCCACGCCTTGATGCGGTCGATGACGAAGTCGCTCACGGTCGTGCTCATGGCACCAGCGTGCGCGGGCGCGCACGGGTCCGTTCACAGGCACCGGACTGGAGGCCCGGATCACGTGACCGACGTCGGTCACGTGATCCGGGCCTCCAGACCAGGGCCCTGTGCTCGTTGCCGGTGGGTGCTCGCTACTGCTCCTGCGCGATCAACGGTCGCAGCGTGCGGTGCGCGATGCGCAGCCCCTCGAGCACCCGGTCGTCGGTGCCGCCCCAGAGCGGGTCCTCGTGCTCGACGCTCAGCGTGCCGTCGAAGCCCGCCTCGTAGAGGCGGTCGACGACGCGCGGCCAGTCCACGACACCGCGGCCCGGCACCCGGAACCGCCACCAGCCCATGTCCCACGGGTCGTCGCCCTTGTCGACCTTGCCGAAGAACCCGTACTCGTTGCGCCGCTCGGGGAACAGCTCCAGGTCCTTCGCCTGGGCGTGCACGATGTGCTCGGCGAACGGCAGGATCGTCTCGACCGGGTCGATGCCGATCCACGTCAGGTGCGACGGGTCCCAGTTCAGGCCGAAGCCCAGGCCGGTGACCCAGCCCCAGAGCTCGGGGGAGTACGCGATGTTGCCGGGGTACCCGTCGGGGTGCCAGCCCTCCATCACGCAGTTCTCGATGACGAGCCGCACGCCCCGCTCGCCGGCGTAGTCGACGAGCTCGGGCAGGACCCGGTTCCCCTCGGCCATGTTCTCGCGGACGGACTTCGTGGTGTCGCGGCCGATGAACGTGCCGACGTACGGGATGCCGAGCGTCTGCGCGGTGTCGATCGCGTGCTTGAGGTGGGTCCGCACCGCCGCCCGGTGCTCCGGGTCCCGGTGCAGGTTGTTCTCGTAGTACGCGAGCGCGGAGATCTCGAGGCCGGTGCGGTCGAGCAGGGCGCGGGTGGCCAGGGCGTCCTCGTCCGTGAACGTGGCGACCGGCAGGTGCGCCGCCTCGAAGTCGCGGCCGCCGGTGCCCGGCCAGACGGCGACCTCGAGCCGCTCGTAGCCCTGCTGCTGGGCGAACCCGGCGATCCGGTCGAGCGACCAACCGGGCAGGCAGGCGGTCAGCATGCCGAGCTTCACCGGATCTCCCGCCAGGTCGTCTCGGCCGCGCTGCCGATCACGGCCTCGATGATGTCGGCGGAGCGGGCGCCGTCCGCGAACGTCGGCAGTCCGTCGGGGGCCACCCCGGTGCGGACCGCGGTGTAGGTGTCGGCGACGAAGGCCGCGAAGGCGTCGAGGTACCCCTGCGGGTGCCCGGCCGGCACGATCGCCAGCCGGCGCTGGTCCGGGTACCCCTGCGACGGGTCGCGGACCACGATCTGGGCGCCGCGCTCGTTGCCGAACCACGCGGACTCGGGCTGCTCTTGGTCGAACGCCGCGCTGCCGCGGGTGCCGTCGACCTCGAACCACAGGCGGTTCTTCCGGCCCGACGCGACCTGCGAGATCACGACGTTCCCGATGCGGCCCGTGGCGGTGCGGAAGGTGGCGACGGCGGTGTCCTCGGTGGTGACCTCGGCACGCTCGGCCGCGTCGGCCACCGGGTCCGGGTCGGGGGAACCGGAGAACGACGGGCCGGACGCCGCCGGCCGCGTCGGGTAGACGATGTCGGTCGCCGCGGACACCGAGGCGAAGCGCTCACCCGTGACGAACTCGACCAGGTCGCACCAGTGCGAGCCGATGTCGGCGAACGCGCGGGACAGGCCGCTCGAGGTCGGGTCGACCCGCCAGCTCGAGGCGTCCTCGTCGAGCATCCAGTCCTGCAGGTAGTGACCGTGCACCGCGAGCAGCCGGCCGAGCTCACCGTCGGCGATGCGCGCCCGGATCTCGCGGACCATCGGGTGGTACCGGTACACGAACGGCACGGTGGCCACGACGCCGGCCTCGGCTGCGGCGGCGACGAGCTCGGCGGCCTGGGCGGGGTCGATCGCCAGGGGCTTCTCGCACACCACGTTGATGCCGGCCGCGATCACCGCGAGCGCCTGCGGGTGGTGCTGGTCGTTCGGGGTGCAGATGTGCACGACGTCGGGGGCGTCGGCGATGACCTCGTCGAGGGAGGCGTAGCCACGGGGCAGGTCGAGCTGCGCCGCCACCTGCTCGGAGCGGGCGGCGTTCCGGCCGAGCACACCGAGGACCTCGGCACCGGAGGCCCGGGCCGCCCGGGCGTGGACGCCGGCGATCATGCCCGTCCCGACCACGGCGACACGGAGGCGTCGCCCTTCGTACCCACTGCTCATGGTGCTCCCTCGCGCCGGAATGACACCACCGTAGCGGCCCGGTCATCCACCGGGGCCGATGAGTACCGTCTGCTGCATGTCGAGCCTCCAGACCAGCCTGCTCATCCTCGGAGCCAGCGGCGACCTGTCCAAGCGCCTGCTCCTGCCCGGCCTCGCCACCCTGCTCCAGGTGAAGGACGACTGGGACGTCCAGCTCGTCGGGGCCGGTGTCGAGGACCTGTCCGACGCCGACTGGAAGGCGCAGGTGCGCGAGTCCTTCGAGAACGCGCAGGCGTCGAAGAACGAGGAGGACGAGGGCGCCTCGGGTGACACAGCGCTGCCGGAGCGACTGCAGGCCGTGGTCGACGCCTCGACCTACCGGAAGGCCGACGTCACCGACCCCGACGACCTGCGGGCACTGCTCGCCGTGTGCGAGCACGACCCCGCGATCTACTTCGCGCTGCCGCCCGCGGTCACCGAGAAGAGCTGCGAGCAGCTCGCCCACCTCGACCTGCCCGCCGGCACCCGCCTGGCGCTCGAGAAGCCGTTCGGCACCGACGCCGACAGCGCCTCGCACCTGAACGACCTGCTGCACTCGTTCATCCCCGAGGAGCGCATCCACCGCGTCGACCACTTCCTCGGCCGCTCCACCGTGCTGAACCTGCTCGGGATGCGCTTCGCCAACCGCATCATCGAACCGCTGCTCTCGTCGCAGCACGTCGAGCGCGTCGACATCGTCTACGACGAGACCCTCGGGCTCGAGGGCCGGGCGCGCTACTACGACAAGGCCGGGGCGCTCACCGACATGATCCAGAGCCACCTGCTGCAGGTGATGGCCGTCGTCGCGATGGAGGCCCCCGCCTCGATCAAGGCCGACGACCTGCGCACCCAGAAGGAGCTCGTGCTGCGGGCGGTCCGACCGTGGGGCGGCGACGTCGTCACCGCGGGCAAGCGCGCCCGGTACACCGCCGGCACCGTCGGGGACCGCCAGCTGCCGTCGTACGTCGACGAGGACGGCGTGGACCCGTCGCTCGGCACCGAGACCCTCGCCCAGCTCACCCTGGAGATCGCGAACTGGCGCTGGGCCGGCGTCCCCTTCACCCTGCGGTCCGGCAAGGCGCTCGCCGCGCAGCGCCGCGAGATCGTCATCACGTTCAAGGACTCCCCGCACGTGCCCGAGGGACTCACCGGCACCGAGTTGCCCGACCGGCTGCGCATCTGGATCGCCCCGGACGAGATGCAGCTCGAGCTCAACGTCAACGGCGCGGGTGACCCGTACACGATCGACCACACGAGCCTCGAGGTGACGTTCAACCCCGGGCGCCTGAGTGCCTACGGCGAGGTGCTGGCCGGCGTGCTCGAGGGCGACGCGACGCTGTCGGTCCGCGGCGACAGCGCCGTGCAGGGCTGGAAGGTCGTCGGGCCGTTCCTCGACGCGTGGAAGGCCGGCAGGGCTCCCCTCGACGAGTACGCCGCCGGGTCCGTCGGCCCGGACGGCTGGGACAACATCGAGGCCTGAGCCCGAGCGGCGGCGTAGCGTCGGGCGACGTGAACACCACCGACGACGTCCTGCAGACCGTTCCCGAACCCGCCGGCGCCGACATCCGTGTCGACGACGTCCCCTACGACCACGAGGGGACCGAACTGCTCGGTGTGCTCGCGAAGGACGCCGCGATCGCGGGCCGTCGTCCGGCCGTCCTCGTCGTGCACGACTGGCACGGCGTGAACGAGCACGTCGAGGCCCGGGTGACGATGCTCGCCCGGCTCGGCTACGTCGCGTTCGGCGCGGACATCTACGGAGCCGGCGTCCGCCCCGGTGACGACACCGCGGCCCAGGTCGCCGGCGGTTTCTACCAGGACCTGCCCCTGCTGCGCGCCCGCGCCACCGCCGGGCTCGAGCGACTGCTCGCCGACCCGGACGTCGACCCCGCCCGCGTCGTCGTCATGGGGTACTGCTTCGGCGGCTCCACCGCACTCGAACTCGCACGGACCGGGGCCGACCTGGTCGGTGCCGTGGCGTTCCACGGCGGCCTCATCGCGCACGACCCCTCGGACGCCGCGGACATCCGGGCGAAGCTGCTCGTCCTCACCGGGGGCGCCGACCCCGTCGTGCCGGACGAGGCCGTGCACGCGTGGCAGGACGAGATGCGGGCGGCGCCGGACGTCGACTGGCAGGTCGTGACGTACTCGGGCGCGATGCACGCGTTCGCGGTGCCGGGCACCGACGCCCCGGGCCACGGCGCGCAGTACCAGGAACGTGCCGACCGCCGGTCGTGGCAGGCACTCCGGGTGTTCCTGGCCGAGGTGTTCGACGAGGAGCCCGCGGCGCTGTGACGGTGCGGCCGTCGGAGACCACTCGCGACACGCCGAGCACGGGGGCCGGAGCGCCTCGATTGGCGCCCGGGCCGCACCTGTTGTAGAGTCTTCCACGGCCGCAAGGCCACGCGCTCGTAGCTCAATGGATAGAGCATCTGACTACGGATCAGAAGGTTGGGGGTTCGAGTCCCTTCGAGCGCACAGGCAAGCAGAACGACGAAGGGCCCCGGTGGATTCCACCGGGGCCCTTCGTCGTTCCAGCCAGCGTGCGCGCACGGGTCCGTCCGTCGCGCGTCAGCTCCGTGCGACTTCGTGAGCAGGAACGGTCGAGTCCCCGAGACGGACTCGACCGTTCCTGCTCACGAAGTGGCGGGCGTGTACGGCTGGGCCGCCTCGATGACCTCGGATGCACCGGCGATGCCGAACGACGTGAAGAGCGGTGCCCACAGGGCCTTGAGCTGCGCCACGAGTTCGTCGTCGGTCAGCTGCGTCGAACCGTCCACCATGCCCAGCGTCGTGTTGAGGAGCAGCAGGACGGACGGCTGGACCGCGGCCGCGTCGACGTCCGTCGCCGCGACACCGGCGCTGACGAGTTCGCCCCGCGTCATCTCGAACCAGTCGAAGCCGCGCGGCACCGGCACGCCGGCCTTGCCGAGTTCGTGCAGGAGCCGGACCGCGCCGCCCGCGACCGAGCCCCGGCGGACGTCCATCCCGGTGGTCAGGAGGAACACCGTCAGTCGCTCGATGCCCGGCTGCGCGGGGAGTGCGTCGAAGAGTGCACGCCAGCGCTGCTGCTGCAGTTCGATGACCGCCGTCGCCAGGTCCTTCTTCGACGGGAACAGGTGGTACCCGATCGCCGACTTCGGCTTCCCCATCGCCTCGGCGACACGGGAGAACGTGGTCGCCTCGTAGCCGAAGGCCGCGAACTGCTGCCCTGCGGCGTCGATGATTGCTCGACGAGAGGCCTCCATGGCGAGCTGCCGCTGGTTCATCTGGCGCGGTGTCCTTCCTCGCCCGGAGCTGAGCGATCAGTGAACACCACATCCTAGGGCCGCTCATGATGACGGCCCGTCCCCTGCCCGCGTCAGGCGGCGCAGAACGTGTGCCAGGCCACGTCGATCCCCTTCCGGTGCAGCGAGTCGAGTCCGACGTCGAGGTGCTTCCGCTCCGCGTCCACCAGGTGTGCGCACCGGTGGTCCTGGGCGACGGTCTGGGCCTGGCCGAGCGCCGTCACCAGGTCGGTGTCGATGGCGTCGAGCTGGGGCCGGATGGTCGTCAGGTCCGGTGCCGTCGTGGGTGCGGTCCACGGGTTGTGCGTCCAGTGGTTGATGAGGCCGCGCTGGACGACCTTGCTCGCGGCGATCTGTGCGCGGATCACCCGGGTCACCAGGACGGGGTCGACGCCCTGCTGCTCTGCCAGGGTCACCGCTTCGTCGACGACGGCCTGTTCGCGGACGGGGTCGGCGACCGGCTTGCCGCTGAGCCACTTCGACTCCGCCACCGGGTCGGCGAGCTCGAGCCGTCGGAGGATCAGCGTGCCGATGGTGTCGAGCTCCGCCGTCGACGCCGTGGGACGGGAACCGTCGTGGGAGATGGTCATCGTGGAACCCGTCGGTTCGGCGGACGTGGGCAGGGGATCGGCGTTCGCCGCCGAGGTCGGCAGGGCGATGCCCGCCGCGAGCAGCCCGAAGGCCAGGGCCGTCGCGGCGGTCCGGCGGGTGCGGTGCCGGGCGGTGGTCGGGGTGGTGGGGTGTGCGGTGTTCACGGGGTTTCCTTCCCGAACCGGCGCCGGACGCGTCGGGTCAGATCGTCGATGATCGGTTTGATGACCTCGTCGTAGAACGGGTAGACGCCGAAGTGGTCGGCGCCTTCGTCGCAGTAGCAGTCCATCGAGATCGCCTCCTCGAAGTTCGAGAAGACGTAGGTGGCGCGGTGCGGGAACACGGCGTGCGGCTCGTCGTCACGCGGGGTCGTGGTGGTCACGGCGGTGCTCGATCCCGGTCGGCGGCCGGTCAGTCGGCCAGCAGCGCCGCGGGGACGCCCGGGTCGCGCCCGGAGTCCACCACGGCGTCGATCTCGGTGGACCCGTTGCCCGACCCGACCGTGCGGTTCTGGATCTGGTTGAGCGACCAGTTGCCCGGCAGCGGCTCGAGCTGGTTGCCCGACCAGGCCGGCGACATCCCGGCGACGAAGGAGAAGTGCGCCAGTCCGGCGCTGCTCACGGCGGTGCACGTGGCGCGGGAGCCGTAGACGCCCGCCTTGTACAGGTTCCCGCGGTCCCGCAGGCCGGCGGCGACGCCACGGAAGTACGGGACCACGAGCGCCTCGTCCTGCGCCGAGGTCGCGTCGAAGTCGGCGGCGAAGTAGACGGTGGTCTGCTTCGGGATCCCGAGCTTCCGGGCGGCGTCGTGGGCACGGTGGGCGTCGCGGACACCCTGTTCCTCCGTGAACCACGAGGCAGCGAACCCGCCCTCCTCGAAGATCGGCCACAGCCCGAGCCCGGCGCTCGCCATCACACGGAGTTCCTCGGGGGTCAGGGCCTTGTCGAGTGCCCCGGAACGCTGGTGGTTCGTGAGGTACCGGCCGACGCTGGTGGCACCGGACGCCCGGACGGCCGCCGCGCGGGCGTCGTCGAGGCGCACCGCGGTGTCGGCACCGGTCGTGGCGCGGTCCGGGTCACCCGTGCTCGCGGCCAGGGCTGCCCAGGTGCCGGCGTCGCACGTCCCGGTCTGCTCGGCGGGCGGGAACGCCTGGAACTGCTGGAACGCACGGACCACCGCGGCGTCCGCCGCCGAGTAGGCACTGCTGAACACGACGCGCTCGCCGTTCAGCACCAGGAGCGCCTTGACGAGCAGCACCCAGGCGCCGGTGGCCCCGACCCCGACGACGCTCGGCCCCGCGGCACGGAGCGCGGCGGCCGTCCCCGGGCCCCAGGCACCGTCGACCGTGACGCCCACCGCGACCTGCACCGCGCGGATCGCCGCCGAGTACGTGCTCGTGTCGGCGAGTCCGCTCGTGCTGCCGTACGCGCCGCCGGTCGCCTCGGCGTAGGTGCGGTTGAGGTACTGCTGCACCGCGCGCACCGCTCGGGACCCGCCGGAGGCGAGTCGCACGGGGTCGACGGTCAGGAGCGCTCCGAACAGGTGGGCCGACAGCGGGAGTGCGCCGGGCTCGGCACCCAGGTCGGACCGGAGCGCCTGCACGGCCGCGACGGTGGCCGCGTCGTACTCGCCGGTGAGCGTGACGGTCGAGGCGCCCTTGCAGACCAGTCCGGCCTGGACCAGCCGGCGCCAGGTCGCGGCGTCGTCGCCCGTCTCGGCCCCGACGTCGCCGTGCTGCTCGAGCTTCCGACGGGTCGTCGGCCCGAACGTCGCGACCACGGGGGAGATGCCGAGCAGCGACTGGGTGGCCTGCACGATCCCGAGCACGGTGCCGCTGCCGGTCAGCCCGTCCTCGTCCACGTGCACCCACCCGTGCAGGTGCCCGAAGGTCGTGTTGAGCCAGCGCTGCACGGCGAGCACGCCCGAGTCGGCGGAGCCGGACGAAGCGGTCGAGCCGGTCGGCCCGGTGGAGCCGGCCTCGCCGGACGGGGTGGCGGCGTCGGCCGGGGCCGCGAGCGCGGTCGTGACGAGCGGGACGGTGGCGGTGATGCCGATGAGCGCAGTTCGGCGCGAGATGTGCACGGGGGTGCCCCTTCAGTTGCCTCGAGCGTCCGCTGGCCGTCGATCGCGTTGTGCGATGCTGATGGCCGCGGCATGGTCCGAGCAACTTCGTCCCTCAACTTGGGACGGTCCTGCAATTCGGCAGACGATCGTCTGATGAAGCGCTCAGTCCGCCCCTTCCGGGGCGTCCGGCTCAGCGCGCGAAGGCCGCCAACCGGTCCTGCAGCGCACGTTCCAGGTACGGCTCGAGCGATGACGCCCACGTCGCCGTGATGTGCGTGCTGTCCCGGTAGACCAGGACGCCCCCGACGACCGCCGGGCACGTGGTGTCGGTGCAGTAGTAGCGGCTCAGGTCGATCGACGCTGCCCTGCCCCCGGCCGCCCGGAACGCGGCGACGGCCTCGACCGACGAGTCCGTCAGGCCGAGTGCTTCGGCGCGCGACCGGTCGCAGGCGTCCGTCGTCGGCCCGGACATCGTGCTCAGGCAGGCGACGACGTCGGGGCGGGGCACGGGGTTGTCACGGACGGCGATGACGGGCAGCTCGTCACCGGCCGCCTGCTCCCACGCGTCGACCAGGCCGTTGCGGGTGGCCTTGTCGCGGGCCGTTCCGGGCGGCAGGCTGACCGGCATCTGCGTGGTGGAGTGGGTGACGACCAGGGCGTCGGCGTCGCGGTGCTCGCGGACGTAGTCGATGGCGGCGTGCTTCCACGAGTTGCAGCCCCGCATCGACGAGGGGCTCAGTGAGTCCTGCTGCGCGGTGGTGAGGTAACACCCGCCGGCGCCGGCCAGGTCGATCCGCCAGCCGTTGTCGTCGGCGATCTTCTCGTACGCACCGAGCAGTGCGTTGCTGTGGGAGTCGCCGATGACAATGAGGTGCTTCGACCAGCCGGTGGTCTTGCCGAGGACGCAGGGCCGGAACGTGCCGCTCCAGCACTCGGCGCGGTTGTCGTCGTCGTCCTTGGCCACGGCCGGAGCGGGCACACGGACGTCGGCGAGCTCGGGGTCGACGCAGGGGTCCGCGAACCCGATGCGCGCGGCCGCACCGAAGCAGGACTCGTCGTCGTCCTCCTGCTCCGCGGTGACCTGCTTCGTGACCGTGGTCGCGTTGACCTCCTGCACGTAGACGGCGGTCAGGGTGGCTGCCCCGAGCGTCACGACGGTGAAGCTGCAGATGACGGCGAGCGAGACGACGCCCCGGGGATGCAGGTCCCGCAGCCACGTCGAGAACCGGACGGGTTCCTCGAACCAGATCGTCGTCGCGGTGGCCAGACCGATCGCGACGAGCAGCACCGCCGAACTCGTCGCCCAGTCGAGCGGACGGCCCAGCATGATCGGCAGGATGACGACGAGCGGCCAGTGCCAGAGGTAGAGCGCGTACGAGATCCGACCGAAGAAGGCGACGGGCCGCAGTGCCCCGACGTCCTCGAACTCGGTCCCCGCGCCGAACAGCAGCACGAGTGCCGCACCGGCGACCGGCAGCAGCGCCGCGATCCCGGGGAACGCCGTCTCCGGGGTGATCACGACGAGGGACAGTGCGAGGGCCACGACGCCGATGCCGGTGGCGACCAGGCGGACCCGTCGGGCGACCTCGGTGCGGACCTCGGGCAGGTGCACGGTGGCGACGAGACCGCCGAGTGCGAACTCCCACGCGCGGGTGCCGGTGGAGAAGTAGGCGACGCCGGGGTCGGTGGCCGTCTGCACGATGCTCCACACGAGGGACAGCACGACGACACTGCCGAGCAGCAGCCGCGCGGTCACCAGCGGCGTGAACCGCCGGCGCGCGAGCGCCCCGACGCCGAGCAGCAGGAGCGGCAGGAGGATGTAGAACTGCTCCTCGACCGACAGCGACCAGAAGTGCTGGAACGGTGAGGGGGCGTCGGCCGACGCCAGGTAGTCGACGGCGTTCGCCGCGAGCTCCCAGTTCTGCAGGTACACCGTCGAGGCGATCAGCTCGCGCCCGTACTGCCCCCACAGCGCGCTCGGCACGGCGACGAGCACCGCGACGCCCGTGACCACGATGGTGAGGAACGCGGCCGGCAGCAGGCGTTTGGCCCGGCGCGACCAGAACCGTCCGAGCCGGATCGTGCCGGTCGCGAGCTGTTCCCGCAGCAGGAGCCCGGTGATCAGGAAGCCGGAGATCACGAAGAAGACGTCGACGCCGACGAACCCGCCGTGCAGGGCGCCCGGCCACAGGTGGTAAACGACGACCGCGAGGACGGCGAACGCGCGGAGGCCCTGGATGTCCCACCGCGTGGTGTCGCGCGCTCGGTGCGCGGGGCCCCGCTCGCCCGGCGTTGCTGTACTCACTGCGTCGATCCTAGGAGACGTGGACGGCTCCGCCGGGCGTTCTCGACGCGGACGCTACGATCCTTCTCCAGAGGGGGGCCGATGGACCTGCGCTGGTTGACCGCGTCCGACGACGAGTTCGCGGCGGAGACGGCGCGACGACCGCGGATGCGCCGCCCGCGACAGGCTCCGCGGTGGTGGAACGCGCTGCTCCTGGCGATCGAGGTCCCGCTCGCGTGGCTCGCGTCCGCGCTCGTGGTCTGGGGCACCGGGCTCGTCCACAACGGTGCGGGCGTCGGCGACGTCGTCCACTGGGTGGCCTGGTTCGTGGTGCTCGTCGCCGGTGTGGTCGGGCTCGTCGTGCTCCTGGTCCGGGGCGAACGACCTCGGACCCTGCGTCCGGACGAGGTTCGGGCGGTGCTGACGGGGGAGGCCAGTGGGTACCCGGCGCGTCCGGTCCGTCCGAAGCCGCTCGACTCGATGATCACCCCGCGCTACTCCGGCATCCGCGTCCACCCCCGGTTCGGCGCCGCCCCCGTGCACGTCGACGGCGTCCCGGACGTCGAGTTCGGCTGCGTCCTGCGGCGCTGGATGGTCTCGCGGGACTGGACGTACCTGACCGTCCGGCTGCCCGGCACGTTGCCGCACCTGCTCCTCGACGCCACGGCGAACGACGGTCGTCGCAGCGACCTGCCGGTGGTGCTCCGTCACCGGCAACGGATGTCGCTGGAGGGCGACTTCGACCGGCACTTCCGGGTCTGGGCGCCGGAGGACTACGGCCAGGACGCGCTGTACGTCCTCACCCCTGACGTGATGGCAGCGCTCGTCGACCACGCGGCCGGCTGGAACGTCGAGATGGTCGACGACCGGCTGGTCTTCTCGGCGCCGGGGACCGCGGACTGGTCGCGCCCTGCGCCGTGGATGCAGGTCGAGGCAGTCCTGGGCGAGGTCGTGCCGCGCATCGTGCGCGCCGCCTCCCGGTACCAGGACGACCGCTCGCTGCTCGAGGACGGGCACGCCGACGCGATCGCCGCCGCGGGGCGTCGCCTCGTGCTCCGCGACCGGCGGAAGAGCCGTCTGCGAGCGACGTGGGCGGGGGCCGTGTGGATGGGCGTCGTCTGCGTCTCCTACAGCGGACCGTTGGCCGTCGCGGTGGTCGGTTCGATGTCGGTCCTCGACCACTGACCGTCGGCGCACGCCTGCGACGTGGCCCCGGCACGGACGGGAGGCCCGTGGCGGTGTCGCCACGGGCCTCCCGTCCGTCAGGTGGTGCGTCGACTACGCGACGGTCGCGCGCGCCTCGGCCAGCGACGGGTAGTCGGTGTAGCCCTCGGCGGTCGCGCCGTAGAAGAGCTCCGGACGCGGCTCGTTGAGCTCGGCGTCGTGCTCCCAGCGGTGCGCGAGGTCCGGGTTGGCGATCGCGGCGCGGCCCACGGCGACGGCGTCGGCGTGGTCGCCGTCGACGATCGCGATGGCCTCGTCGCGCGTGGTGAGCGACGAGAAGCCCGAGTTCACGATGAACGGCGCGCCCGCGGTACGGCGGACGTGCTGCACCAGGTCACCGGTCGGCTCGGCGTGCAGGACGTCGACGAAGGCGAGGCCCAGCGGCGCGAGGCCCTCGGCGACGGCGGTGTAGGTGGCGCGCACGTCGTCGGCGTCGTCCTCGATGACGCCCTGGATCCCGTGCTCGGGCGACAGGCGGATGCCGGTGCGGTCGGCGCCGATGGCCTCGGCGATGGCGGTGGTGACCTCGATCGCGAAGCGTGCGCGGTTCTCGGGGGAGCCGCCGTACTGGTCGGTGCGGGTGTTCGACACCGGCGACATGAACTCGTGCACCAGGTAGCCGTTGGCGCCGTGGACCTCGACCCCGTCGAGTCCGGCGGCGATCGCGTTGCGGGCGGCCTGCACGAAGCCCTGCACGGCCTCCTGCACCTCTGCGGTGGTCAGCTCGTGCGGGACGGGCATGTCGGCCTTCGAGCCGTCGGCCAGGTGCGTCTGCCCGGGGGCGGCGATGGCGGACGGGGCGACGATGCGCGGGGTCTGCGAGATGTCGGTGTGCGAGACACGGCCACCGTGCATGAGCTGCATGACGATCGTGCCGCCGGCGGCGTGCACGGCGTCGGTCACGCGGCGCCAGCCGGCGATCTGGTCGTCGGTCTCGATGCCGGGCTGCCCGGGGTACGAGCGGCCCTCCTGCACGGGCCAGGTGCCCTCGGTGATGATCATGCCGAGTCCGGCGCGCTGCCGGTAGTGCTCGACGAGCAGGTCGTTCGGGACGCCGTGCTCGCCGGCGCGGGTGCGCGTGAGCGGGGCCATGACGACGCGGTTCGACAGGGACAGGGCGCCGATGGAGGCGGGTTCGAAGAGCTTCACGTCAAGGCGAACGACGAGTTGTCCCATGCAATTCCGCCTCGGAGCACTTCTTCAGGCAGCGCGGTCAGTCGCGCGGGCACACCAGCGTCGACGAACGCACCTGGCCCTCGGGCCGGATCACCTGGTGCTGGGAGAGGGGCTTGCCGCACAGGGGGCAGCCCCGGTCGATCGTCCGGTCGTCGATGCCCTCGGGGCGACCGGCGCCGATCTGCGAGGGGCCCATCTTGTTGATGAGCGTCGTGTTCCACCGTTCGTACCACTGGCCGAAGCGTCCCACGGTGCATCCTTTCGTTCGTGCACGAACCATTATGGCACTGATGGCCGCGGATCACACCTGGTCGACGCGCTCCAGCAGCTCCGTCAGTTCGTCCTTCAGGGACTCGAGTCGGGCGAGTGGCCACCCGAGCCGGTCGGCGACGGCGAGCGGCACCGCCTGCGCCCGGTCGCGCAGGGCGTGCCCGGCGGTCGTCAGGGACACCTCGAGCTGGCGTTCGTCGGCGGCGCTGCGGGTGCGGCGGACGTAGCCGGAGGCCTCCAGCCGCTTGAGCAGCGGGCTCAGTGTTGCGGAGTCGAGTCGCAGCTCGCCGGCGATCTCCCGCACCGACCGCGGGTCACGCTCCCACAGGGCGAGCATCACGAGGTACTGCGGGTGAGTCAGGCCCATCGGTTCGAGCAGGTCGCGGTACAGCCCGATGACGCTGCGGCTCGTCGCCGCGAGTGCGAAGCAGAGCTGCCGGTCGAGCGCGAGCGGTTCCGGTGCGGTCTGGGTCATGCCCTCAGGGTACTTCGTTCGTGCACGAAGTGGTGTGGTCGCGACCCGGGGCGGTGGGCGCAACGGCCTGGAGGCCCGGTGCCGGTCTCGTGGACCGGCACCGGGCCTCCAGGGTGGTTGCGCTGCTGCGTCGACTACGCGCGGTGCGCGGGCGGGTGGCCCGAGTCGTGCGCGTTCGCGTCCGGCTCCACGGGGAGCGCGTGGGTGCCGGTGTGCGTGTCCTCGTGGCCGGCGACCGGGTGGGTGCGCTCGAGCTTCGCGCCCTCCACGTCGACGTCCGGCACGATGCGGTCGAGCCACTTCGGGAACCACCAGGCGCTCTTGCCGAGCAGGTGCATCGCCGACGGGATGAGCAGCATGCGGACGACGAAGGCGTCGATCAGCACGCCGAACGCCAGCCCGAAGCCGATCGGCTTGATGGTGGACGAGTCCGAGAAGATGAAGCCCGCGAACACGGAGATCATGATGATCGCCGCCGCCGTGACCACCGCGCGACCCGCGTGCAGACCGCGCTGGACGGCCACCTTCGCGCTCGCGCCGTGGGCGTAGGCCTCACGCATGCCGGACACCAGGAACAGCTGGTAGTCCATCGCCAGACCGAACAGGATGCCGATCTCGATGATGGGCAGGAAGCTCAGGATCGGTGCCGGGTCGTGCACACCGAAGACCGAGCCGAGCCAGCCGAACTGGTAGATCGCGGTCAGCCCACCGAACGACGCCAGCACGGACAGGATGAACCCGGCGGTGGCGGTGATCGGCACGAGGAACGACCGGAACACGATGATCAGGATGATCAGCGACAGCCCGACGACCACCACGAGGTAGAGCGGCAGCACGTTCGAGAGCTTCTCGGACACGTCGATGTTCGCCGACGCGTTGCCGGCGACGCCGAGGGTGACCTTGCCGTCGTCGGTGGAGACGGTCTGCTCGCGCAGGTCCTTCACGACGTTCTCGGTGGAGACGCTGTCCGGGCCGCCGGCGGGCTTCACCTGGAACGCGACGATGTCACGGTCCTTCGAGGCGCCGATGGGCAGCACGGCCTCCACGTCGTCGTTCTTCGCGATGGCCTGGCCGATGGTGACCTCGGTCGCGGTGACGTCGCTCTTGCTGATCGACTCCGGCAGGGTCGCCACGACGAGCAGCGGGCCGTTCTGCCCGGCGCCGAACTCCTTCTCGAGCGTCTTGTAGGCCTTGTACTGGCTCGACTCGACGGCTTCGGACGAACCGCTCGGCAGGCCGAGGCGCATCTGGGTCGCGGGCAGGGCGATGGTGCCGAGCACCGCGACGCCGAGGACGAGCGTGATGACCGCGCGCCAGCTCGACATCGGCTTGTTCGGGATCCGCGTGGAGTCGGTGTTGCCGATCTTCGTGCGCTCCTTCTTCCGCAGGATCCGCATGCCGATGAGCGACAGCAGGGCCGGGGTGAAGGACGTCGCGATGAGGATCGCGAAGAGCACCGCGACCGCGCCGACCGTGCCCATCAGGCCGAGGAACGGGATGCCGGTGATGTTCAGCGCGAGCAGCGCGACGATGACCGTCGCACCGGCGAACACCACGGCGTTGCCCGAGGTGCCGTTCGCGAGCCCGATCGACTCGTGCACCTGCATGCCCTGCTTCAGCTGGGTCCGGTGCCGGTTCAGGATGAACAGCGAGTAGTCGATGCCGACCGCCAGGCCCAGCATCACCCCCAGGACCGGCGTGACCGAGATGAACTCGACGACGCTCGAGAACGACAGGGCGGTGAGCGAGGCGACGCCGACGCCGAGCACGGCGCTGACGAGCGGGACCGCGGCGCCGATGACCGTGCGGAGCATCAGGAGCAGCACGATCGCGGCGATGATGACACCACCGATCTCACCCGGGCCGAGGATCGACGGCACACCCTGTGCGATGTCGTTCGAGACGTACACGTTGACGCCCTGGATGTCGGCCGACTCGGCGTCGTCCGCGATGGCGGTCTTCGTGTCCGCGGGGACCTCGTAGGTCGACTTCGTGAACTGCACGGTGCCGATCGCGGCGCTGCCGTTGTCCGACACGAAGCGGATGTCCTTCGACAGGTCGAGCAGGTCCGAGCCCTGTTCGAGCTCCTGCTCGTTGTCGTCGAGCTTCTGCTTGTTCGTGTCGATCGTCTTCTGGGCGTCGGCGATCTGCTGCTCACCGGCGTCGATCTGGGCCTGCTGGGCGTCGATCTGCGCCTGCGCCTGCTGGAGCTGGGCGGCCGCTGCCTGCGCCTGTGCGGCGGGGACGGCTGCGCCACCGGCTGCCTGCGCCTGGGCCTCCTGCGCGTCGAGCTGCGCCTGGGCGTCCTCGATCTTCTGCTTGCCGGACTCGAGCTGCGCCTTCTGGGCGTCGAGCTGGTCCTGGCCGGTCTCGATCTTCGCGCGACCGGACTCGATCTGGTCACGGCCGTCGACGATCTTCTGCCGCTGGTCGTCGAGCTGGTCCTGGGTGGCGAAGCCGCTCGTCGTGCCCTTGACGCCGTCGAGCTTCTCGAGGCTGGTCAGGAAGTCGTCGATCTCGGACTGCTGCGACGACGAGAACGCCTTGCCGTCCTTCGTCTCGAAGACGATCGTGCCGTTGCCGCCGTTCGCCGACGGGAACTTGTCGGCGAGCTGGTCCTGCACCTGACTGGTCTTGGTGTTCGGAATCGTGATCGACGACGAGATGGTGCCGGCGAAGAGCGTGTACGTGACGCCCGCGACGGCCATGATCACGACCCAGGTGATGATCACGAGCCAGTGGCGTCGTGCGGAGAACCGTCCGAGACGGTAGAGGAGACCGGCCATGCGGTTGCCTGCGGTCCTTTCGTGTCAGGTGCTGGTGGTGCGGGGTGCGCCGGTGGACCCCTGGGGGATGAGGAGGTGGGGCGGTGTCAGTCGTCGGCCATGTAGCCGCTGCGGACGCTGTGCACGAGTCGTGCGAGCAGGTCGTCCCAGGCGTCGAGCGCCGGCTGGTCGAGCTCGGGGCCGGACGTCGCCAGCCAGTGCTCCGCGATGACGACGATGCCGCTCATGAGCGACTCGACGAGCAGTGCGGCATCGAGGGGGTCGGCGGCCGGGTATCGCCGGGCGACCTCGTGCCGGAGCCGTTCGGTCACCCGCGAGAACGCCGTCTGGGTCAGCACCGCGGCCTTCGGGTCGTCCTTGCCCGGGTCGCCGAGGATCCGGTACATGCTGGCGATCGCCGGAGCCAGGTCGGCACCGCGGGCGGCGGACTCGAGCTCGTCGAACATCGAGGCCCGGCTGCCGTCGCCCACCGGGGTCCGGGCCATGTCGGCGAGGAACCGGTCGATGATGACGGACAGCTCCTGCTCGCACACGGCCAGCAGGACCTCGTCGAGCGAGGCGAAGTGGTTGAACACGGTGCGCCGGGCGATGTCGGCCCGGGCGGCGAGGTCGTCCACGCTGAAGTCGCGGCCGCCGCGCTCGTCGATCAAGTCGCGAGCGGCCTGCAGGATCGCCGCACGGTGCTTCGCCTTGAGGGCAGCACGGCGGTCGGTCGCGATGGTCACGAGATGGAACACTAGGTGCATCGATGCACTCGGTGCAACGAGGTTGAGTGCATCCCCAGGTTCGTCCCCCGGTGCAGAACGTCTGTGCTGCACCGCTGTTCAGTCGGAGGTACCGGGTGCCAGACTGGCCGGACGAACCGCCACCGTACGAAGGAGTACCGATGCCCGTCCGCCTGTCCCCGGAGACCCTCGACGAGATCGCCGCGAGCGGCGTCGCCGTGCCCACCTACGACCGCGACGGCATCACCGCCGGCATCGTCCACTTCGGCGTCGGCGGGTTCCACCGCGCGCACCAGGCGATGGTGATCGACCGGCTCCTGCAGCGAGGCGAGGCCCGCGAGTACGGCATCTGCGGCGTGGGCGTGCTCGAGCAGGACCGTCGGATGGCGACCGCGATGGCCGAGCAGGGCGGCCTGTACACGCTCGTCCTCAAGCACCCGGACGGCACCCGTGAGTCACGCGTCGTCGGCAGCATCGTCGAGTACCTGCTCGCGGTCGACGACCCCGACGCCGTCGTCGAGAAGATGGCGCACCCGGACACCAGGATCGTCAGCCTGACCATCACCGAGGGCGGCTACAACTTCGACCACGTCACCGGCGAGTTCGTCGCCGACGAGCCCGGCGTCGCGGCCGACCTGCGCGGCGACGGCCCGCGCCGCACGGTCTTCGGCCTGGTGGTCGAGGCACTGCGCCGCCGACGGGACCGCGGCCTCGACCCGTTCACCGTGATGTCCTGCGACAACATCCAGGGCAACGGGCACGTCGCACGGTCGATGTTCACCGCCTACGCCCGGCTGCAGGACCCGGCCTTCGCGGACTGGATGGACGAGCACGTGGCGTTCCCGAACTCGATGGTCGACCGCATCACCCCGGTCACCGCCGACGAGGACCGCGCCTGGGTCCGCGACGAGCTCGGCATCGACGACGCCTGGCCCGTCGTCGCCGAACCGTTCTTCCAGTGGGTGCTCGAGGACGCCCACCCCGCCGGCCGCCCGCCCTACGAGGACGCCGACGTCCAGCTCGTCGACGACGTCGAGCCGTACGAACTCATGAAGCTCCGGCTCCTCAACGCCAGCCACCAGGGGCTCTGCTACTTCGGGTACCTGTCGGGGTACCGCTACGCGCACGAGGCCACGCAGGACCCGGCGATCGCGACCTTCCTGCGCCGCTACATGGACGAAGAGGGCACACCGACGCTGCACCCGGTGCCCGGCATCGACCTGGAGGACTACAAGTCGACCCTGATCGAGCGCTTCCAGAACCCCGAGGTGCGCGACACCCTCGCCCGGCTCTGCGCCGAGTCGAGCGACCGGATCCCGAAGTGGCTGCTCCCCGTCGTGCGCGAGAACCTGGCCGCCGGCCGACCCGTCACGCTGTCCGCCGGCATCGTCGCGTCGTGGGCCCGCTACGACGAGGGCACCGACGAGTCCGGCGAGCGCATCGAGATCGTCGACCGGCTCGCCGAGCCCCTGCAGCGCATCGCCCTCACCCAGCGCGACGACCGCCTCGCCTTCATCGCGAACCGCCAGGTCTTCGGCGACCTGGTCGACGACGAACGGTTCGTCGCCGCGTACCGCGACGCCCTGGACGGGCTCATCGCGGACGGCGCGAACGCCACCGTGGAGCGCCTGTCACGGTCCTGAGACGCGACCGACCGACGGACGGGAGGCCCGTGGCGGCGCCGCCACGGGCCTCCCGTCCGCCTGCTGCCCACGGGACGGGCGCGGGACGGCGGTTCGTGTCCGCGCGATGACGGTTCCGGTTCGCGAACCCCGAGGATCGTGAACCAGAACCGTCAGCCGCTCACCGCGCAACGTCGTCCCACGGCACCGGAGTGGTCTCGCCCGTTTCCCAGTCGCGGCGCAGCACGCCGTAGCCGACCGACCCGACGGCCGGGCCGCCGTCGACGGGCCACGCCTCGCGGTAGTGGGCCTCCTGCACCCAGCCTGCACGGATGAAGACCCGGCGCATGGCGGTGTTGTCCTCGCGGGTCTGGCCCTCGAAGCGCGTGATCGCCGGCATCGTCGTGAACACGTGGTCGGTCACCGCGCGCAGGGCGGGGACCCCGAGGCCGCGGCCCCGGAAGCGACCGGCCAGGCGCAGGTCGAACAGGGGGACGGGGTCGGCCAGGTCCTCGAGGCGGACCAGTCCGATCCGCCCGTGCTCGTCGTGGTCGAGCCAGGAGGTGTCGTGCTCGTCGTCGCGGTAGGCGCCGGAGTCGACGGCGCTCGCCGCGTCGGCCGCGCTGATGCGCCGTCGGACGTGGAACGGGAACTCCTCGGACGTCAGGAACGCGAGCAGCTCCTGGCGGTCGGTGCCGGTGGGGTCCAGGCGGGTGAGGCGGACGGCGGGGGCTGGCATGCCGCTCAGGGTAGTTGCACGGTCGTCGGGCAGGCTCGGGGCGTGCGAGGTGTGACGGGGATGACGGCCGCTGCTCTGACGGCGTTGGTGCTGGTCGGGCTGGTGGCGTGCTCCGGTGCGCCGGGTGGTGACACGACCGGGCCGACGTCGTCCACGTCAGTGTCGGCTTCTGCGTCTGGGTCGGCTTCGGTGGCGCCGTCGACCGATCCGGCGACCGACCCCGCCACCGCGCGGGCCTTCGCTGCGCTGGAGCGGCGGTACGACGCACGGCTCGGGGTCGCCGCGATCGACACCGGGAGCGGTCGGACGATCGCACACCGTGCGGGGGAGCGGTTCGCGTTCGCGTCGACCGTCAAGGTGTTCATCGCGGCCGCGGTCCTCGACGCCTCCTCCGACGCCGACCTGGCGACCGTGGTGCACTACGA
The DNA here is from genome assembly GCF_013359815.1 of Curtobacterium flaccumfaciens. GTDB lineage: Bacteria > Actinomycetota > Actinomycetes > Actinomycetales > Microbacteriaceae > Curtobacterium > Curtobacterium flaccumfaciens. The sequence goes on from NZ_JABMCF010000033.1 coordinate 279,404, forward strand.
CCGCGGCGACCTGCTCGAGTACGCGCCCGTGACGAGCGAGCACGTCGACACCGGGATGACGGTGCGCGAGCTCGTCGACGCGGCGCTCCGCTCCAGCGACAACACCGCGGCGAACCTGCTGGTGGAGCAGCTCGGCGGGCCGGACGCCGTCGAGCGGTGGCTGCGCGGCATCGGGGACCGGACGACGCGTGTCGACCGGGTCGAACCCGACCTGAACGAGGCGACCCCGGGCGACCCACGGGACACGACGACGCCGGAGCGGTTCGCGGCGGACCTCCGGACCGTGCTGCTCGGGGACGCCCTCGACGCCGCCGACCGGCGGGTGCTCCGTGAGGCGATGCTCGGCAACACGACCGGGGACGCGACGATCCGTGCCGGGGTGGACCCGTCGTGGCGGGTCGCCGACAAGACCGGCACGGCGTCCTACGGGGTGCGGAACGACATCGCGGTCGTGACGCCGCCGGGGCGCGACCCCGTCGTGCTCGTGGTGATGACGAGCCGCGCCGATCCCGGTGCGGAGCCGTCGGACGCGCTCGTCGCCGCGGCGACCCGCACCGCGGTGGCCGGGCTGTCCGACTGAGTCGCCAGCGTCGCGGGACTGTCGTCGCGGGACTACCGGAGGGTAGTCGCCCAGCGCCCGATGGCGTCGTACGCCCGTTCCCGCACGTCCGGCGCGGACAGCACCACGTCGTGCAGGGCGCCGGCGAGTCGGCGGACCGTGACCTCCTCGCCGAGGGAGAGCGAGCGGTGCGCCACCGTGTCGACGTTCAGGGCGACGTCGGCCCGCGCCATGCCCGGGTCCCACCGCGGCTGGAGCATGCTCTTGTCGCTCAGCATCACCAGGGTCGGGACCCCGATCCCGAGGCCCTTCTCGACCTGTGCCTGGCCGTCGAAGACCGCTGCGAGCCATCCGGGGTGCAGGGGGAAGCCACGCTCCGGCCGCCACTGCTGCTCGTAGGTCCACGACCCCTCGCCCTCAGCCGAGACGGTGCGGGTGTAGAAGCCGGGGTCGACGGCGGGCATCGGTGCGAGGGGGTTCCGGCGGGCACCGAGCTTGATGACCGGTGCGACGATGGCCCGGCCGACCGCGGTGGCCTGGAACTCGAGCCACGGGCTGTTCAGCACGAGGCCGTGCACGAGCTCCGGGTGCCGAGCTGCCCAGAGCGACAGGGTCAGGCCGCCGGTGGAGTGGCCCATCGGGACGAGTCGGCGGCGGTCCGAGCCGGGGTGCTCGGCCGAGATCGCGTCGAGCGCTGCGGCGATGTCCTCGTCGTACACCGCCAGGTCGTCGACCATGCCCGGGGTCTGGTACGGACGCAGGCTCCGACCGTACTTCCGCAGGTCCAGCGCGTGGAACCGGGCACCGAGCCGCTCGAGGCGTTCGGCGAGCTCCACCTGGAAGAAGTAGTCCGACCAGCCGTGCACGTAGAGCACGTCGACCCCGTGCAGTGGCCCGCGACCGTGCAGCAGCAGGTCCGTCGGGGTGTGCCGGCGGCGGACCAGGGTGGCGACGACGGGCCCCTCGGAGTCGGTGCCGAGCGGCAGTTCGAGCCGCTCGTACGGTGCTCCGAGCACGTCCTCGTGCCACCCCTGGTCCGTCATGCGCCGAGCGTATCCGGCGCTGGTGCGGGCGGTGCTGGTGTGGGGTGTGCGGCCGTCACCCGACCAGGACCACGACCTTGCCGCTGATCCGTCCCGCGGCCGCCTCGGCGTGCAGGGACGGCAGTTCGGTCAGCGGGATGCGCCGGGTGACCTCGACCGTGAGCGCCCCGGCGTCGACCAGGGACACCAGCTCCGCCAGGCGTTCGCGGTTGCGCAGGACGAACACCGTCGCCGCCCGGACCCCGCGGGACTCGTCGTCCGGCGTGGCCATGAACGCCGTGGTGCTGACGACCGCGCCGCCGTCACGCACGACGTCGACGAGTGCCGCGAAGTCCTGCGGGTCGATCGGGGCGAGGTTGAGCAGCACGTCGACCGGCTCCGTCACGGCGGCACGGACGTCGGTCGTGGTGTGGTCGATGACCTCGTGCGCGCCGGCTGCCCGGACGGCCTCGATGCTGCGCGGGCTCGCCGTCGCGATCACGTGGACCCCGGTGCGGACGGCGAGCTGGATCGCGTACTTGCCCACCACGCCGCCGGCTCCCACGACCAGCAGGCGTTGGCCTGCCTCGAGCCGCCCGTCGTCGAACAGTGCCTGCCACGCGGTGAGTGCCACGGAGGGCAGCGCCGCCGCGTCGGCCAATGGGATGCTCGTCGGTGCCGCGACCACCGCGTCCGCCGGGGCGATGACGTACTCGGCCGCCCCGCCGTCGAGTTCCATCGGCAGGAACGCGACGACGGCGTCCCCGACCGCGATCCCCTCGACACCGTCGCCGAGCGCGTCGACGGTGCCGGACACGTCGTAGCCGGGGACGTGCGGCAGCTGGACCGGGATCGGCAGGAACCCGCCCCGCATCCCGTTGTCCGCCGCGTTGAACGCCGAGGCGGCGACGCGGAGTCGCACCTGCCCGGCGCCCGGGGTGGGCTGCTCGACGTCCTCGGTGCGGAGCACCTCGGGACCGCCGACCTCGTGGAACCGTACTGCCTGCATGATCGTGCCCTTCGTCGGTGTTGCTCGTGTGCTTCGAGTTCGAAGCAACCGACGGTGACGCTAGCACTGCTTCGAACTCGAAGCAACAGGTAGGATGGATCTCGTGACCGATGCGCCGAACTCCCTGACCCCGACGCAGCTCGGGGCGTACTTCGCCTTCACCGAGGTGAGCAGCCTGCTGCGCCACGCGGTCGAGCGGCAGCTGCGCGACGTGGGCGGCCTGAGCTACGTGCAGTTCCAGCTGCTCGCCCGGCTCGGTGACGCTCCGGGCGGGCAGCAGCGCATGACCGACCTCGCCGACGGGGTCGTCTACAGCCGCAGCGGGCTCACGTACCAGGCGCAACTGCTCGAGCAGCGTGGGCTGGTCACCCGTGGGCCCTCGCCCGACGACGAACGCAGCACGGTCGTGAAGATCACCCGGGCTGGTCGTGACGTCCTCGCCGCGGTCTTCCCCGGACACATCGAGGCGCTGCACACCCTGCTGTTCGCGTCGATGTCGGGCGCGGACGTCGACGACCTGGCGCGGATCCTCGGGGGAGCGGCGGAGCACCTGCGCGCGAACCCGCCACGCTCCGCGGGCGCGCGGCGGCGCGGCTGACCGGCGGTCGCGCCGGCGGGTGAGCGCGGCCTAGCTGCGGGGCGCCCGCACCAGGAACAGCGTGATGGCGCCGAGGACGACCGCGGCGACGATGAGCGCCCAGGCGAGCACGATGACCGGCCCGTCCCAGGGGGTGAAGAGCAGTCCGACCCCGATCACCAGGGCCACGGCGGCGCCGATGAGGGCGAGGCGGTGCGGTCGTACCGGAGCGGTGCGTGTCACGGTTCCCACGGTACGCGCGACGGGCTGGCAGTGCGGCGTCGAGCGGGTGCGCCGGTCACACCGTCGTGCGCATCACCCACCGCCACTTGGCGATGCGGCGGTCGCGCACGAACCCGAACTGCGTGAACAGTGCTTCCGGCCCGGTGTGCAGGTAGGCCCCGCGCTGCGGCTTCCGCTCGACCGTCTGCTCCGGGTAGGCCTCGACGGTCCCGCCGCCGGCCCGCCGGATCTGGTCGAGTGCGGTCGTGACCGCGGCGCGTGCGACCCCCTGGCCGCGGTGCCGGGACTCCACGAACACGCAGCCGATCCGCCAGTCGGGCGGCGTCGAGGCGTCGCGGGCGTACGCGCCGGGGTTCAGGATCGTCGGCAGCTCGACCGGCCGCCCGAACTGGCACCAGCCGACCGCCGTGCCGTCGGCATAGACGAGCACCTGGTGGTTCGTGCCGTTCCGCACGTGGCGGTGCTTCGCCTCCTGGTGGGACACCGTCGGGTCGGGCGTCCCGCGTGGGCCGTCCGGGTGGAACCCGATGCACCAGCACCCGCCCCACACACCGTTGCTGCGGGTCACGAGCGCGGCGAAGTCGGGCCACGTCTCCTCGGTGAGCATCGCCGTCGAGTACTCCATGGGCCGATGATCCTCCGGTCCTGGCGATCCCGCCACCACCGCGACCGTGGTGCTCGTATCGGCGCGGGACCGGTGTCAGGCCGCGCTGCGCCGGGCGGCGACGAGGCCGGAGACGAGCGCCGCGACGCCGAGCCCGATGCCGACCACGCCGGCGAGTGCACCGAAGAACATCAGCGCCCCGGCACCGATGTTCGCGCCGCCTTCGCCGGAGTCGTTCGCGTTCGCGTACCCACCGACGAACGAGGCCAGGAACGCCACGACGAGGAACGCCGTGCAGAGGATGTGCAGCACACGCGGCGCGATCGGGGTCATGCCCGGATCGTAGCGCGGCGGCGGGGAGCGGATCGCACCGGCACTTTCCCAGCGGACACGACGGTGTTCCGCGGGGAAGTCACGGCGACCGCCCGAGCAGGACTGGGAGCCTCTCCGGACCGCGCCGATGGCGGTGCGACCGAGGGGGAACGGACGACATGACGATGCGACGTGCAGGGGGAGCCGCGCTCGGCTTCGTGGGTGGCAGTGTGCTCGCCGGGTTACTGGTGAGCGTCGGGGTGACACCGGTGATCGCGGTCGCCGGCGTCGGCACGACCTCGGCGATCGGGGTGTTCGAGACGTTGCCGGAGGACATCGAGATCGGGCAGCTGCCGCAGCGGAACCAGATCTGGGCGTACCGCGGCGGCGAGCCGGTGCACCTGGCGAACGTGTGGGACCAGGACCGGCAGGAGCTCACGCTCGACCAGATCAGCGACCACCTGGAGCACGCCGCGGTGGACGGCGAGGACAAGCGGTTCTACGAGACCGGCGGTGTCGACGCGACGTCCGTCGTCCGGTCGCTCGTGAGCGTCGCCACGTCCGGGACCGAGGGCGGGTCGGGTGGTTCGACCCTGACGATGCAGCTCGTGCGGAACATCAAGATCCAGCAGGCGAGCGAACTGCCCACCGCCGAGGAGCGCGAGGCCGCGTACAAGGATGCGACCCGGCGGACACCGCAGCGCAAGCTCGCCGAGATGAAGCTCGCCATCAGCCTGGCGAAGCAGTACACGAAGCAGCAGATCCTGGCGGCGTACCTGAACATTGCCTACTTCGGCGACCAGACCTACGGGGTGCAGTCGGCGGCGCAGCACTACTACGGCAAGTCGGCGACCGACCTGACCCCGGCCGAGGCGGCGTCCCTCATCGCGATCGTGCAGTGGCCGGAGCGACGGGACCTGTCGACGCCGGACCACCACCGCGACAACGCCGCCCGGCGGAACGTGATCCTGCGGTCGATGCACGAGCAGGGGCACCTGTCGACCGAGGAGTACCGCACGGCTCGGCTGTCCCGTGTCGCCGACTCCGTCCACCTGACGGCCCCGCAGCAGGGGTGCGAGGCGGTCGAGGTGGGCGCGGAGTTCTTCTGTGACCACGCGGAGACCATCGCCCAGCGGCTCCCGCAGCTCGGCGCGACGAAGCAGCAGCGGGCGGACGCCTGGCGCACCGGCGGGTACCGGATCCAGACCACGCTCGACCTCGACCTGAACGCGGAACAGAAGCGGCTGCTCGACCAGTACGACCCGAAGACCGAGACCCGGCTGGCGCTGGGGGCCACGTTCAACACGGTCGAGGCCGGGACGGGCCGCGTGCTGACGATGGCGCAGAACACCGACCACGACCGGTCGTCCGACGCGCCCCGCACCGCGACCTCGCTGAACTACGCCACCGACCAGGCGGACGGCAGCTCGACGGGGTTCCAGACCGGGTCGACCTACAAGATGTTCACCCTGCTGGCGTGGATCGAGGCCGGCCGCAGCCCGGACACCGTCGTCAACGGCACCCCGCACCCGCACAGCGAGTGGACCGCCTGCGGCGGACCCGCCTCGGCGTTCTGGCAGCCGAAGAACGACTCACCCGGGCAGCGTGGTCCGTACTCGGTCCGGTCGGCGACGGCGCAGTCCGTGAACGCGGCGTACCAGTCGATGGCCGAACAGCTCGACCTGTGCGACATCCGCGACGTGGCCGAGCGGCTGGGGGTGCACCTGGCGACCGGTGGCGAGCTGCCCTGGAACCCGGGGTCCCTGCTCGGCACCGAGAGCATCGCCCCGCTGACGATGGCGTCGGCCTACGCCGGCATCGCGAACGGCGGGCGGTTCTGTGCACCCGTCGTGATCGACCAGGTCGTCGCACCCGACGGCGAGGAACTCGGCGGACAACCCCGCACGTGCACGCAGGCGGTGTCGCCGCAGACCGCGGCCACCGCGTTCGACGTCATGCAGGGCGCGTTCCGCGGCGGCACGGCGAGCGGCGGGCAGACCCCCGACGGCGCGACCCTGTTCGGCAAGACCGGCACCACGGACGCTGCCGACCAGGTGTGGCTGGTGGGCGGGACCTCGCGTGCCGTCACCGCCTACTGGCAGGGCAACACGGACGGCGCGAAGCACAACCTGCGGTCGTTCTCCAACGGTCAGGGCGGCACCTACGCGGGGTCGCGCGCGGCCGTCTGGCGCTACGCGCAGACCGCGGTGAACGCGGCGCTGCCGGTCGGCTGACGGCCCGGAACGCAACCACCAACGGCCTGGAGGCGCGGTGCCAGCTGGCACCGCGCCTCCAGGCCGGTTCTCGGTTGCGTCCTACGACAGCTTCTTGCTGTCCTCGAGCCAGCCCGCGAGCTTGGTCATGTAGTCGGCCTGCGACGCGTAGTCGAGGGCCGGGAACGTCCAGCTGTGGACCTGGCCCGCCTCGAGCGCGGCGTTGTCGGCGAAGGTCGGCTGCTTCTCGAGGTCGGCGACCTGGTAGCCCTGCTGCGACAGCAGCAGCACGTCACCGGTGATCTGGCCGGCGTTCTCCCACGAGTAGATGCCCCAGTAGAAGCCCTCCGGCTTCGGGTTGACGAAGTCGACCCCGTACGACGCGTACATCTGCAGCGACGGCTCGTCGGTCGGGCGGGTGACGTACGCGCCGTCACCGTCGGCGTACATCGAGACGACCGACAGGTCCTTCTCCTTCGAGACCTTCTCGAGCTCGTCGGCCGCGGTGTCGAAGCGCTCCTCGGCGGCGTCGACCGTCGACTCCTTCGCGCCGAGGGACTCGGACAGTTCGGCGATCTTCTCGATGACGTCCTCGCCCTTGCCGCCCCACTTCACCTGGACGACCGGCGCGATGGCCTCGATCTGCTTCTCCTGCGCCTTGTCCTTGAAGCCGTAGCCGGGCTGCTTCGTGTCGAGCGTGCCCTTGGCGTCGGTCGGGTAGACCGAGGTGACGACGAGGTCGGGCTTGAGCGCGGCGAGCTGCTCGAGGTCGATGTCGCCGTAGGCCGTGCCGAGCTGCGTGATGCCGTCGGTGTCGAGGCCCTTGAACCGGGCGTCCTTCGCCATCGTCAGCTGCCCGAAGGTGCCGACGGGCTTCAGGCCGTACTCGATGAACGACAGGGCGATGTCGTTCAGCACGACGACGCGCTTCGGCGTGTGGTCGACCTTCACGGTGGCGCCCGTGGCGTCCTCGTACGACCATGCCTTCGACGCGGCGGTGCCGCCGTCGGAGTCGGAGTCGTTCGAGTTGCCGGTGCTCGAGCAGCCGGTCAGGAGGAGTGCCGAGACGGTCACGGAGGTCAGGAGGGCGGCGCGCAGGTGGCCACGTCGGGAGGTCTTCACGTTAGGAGAGGCTAACCTAAGTTCGCGGTACTCGCCAGCACGTCTTCGGTTTTCGTCGGGACCGTGTGCTCGGTCGGGGCGCTGGGAGCCGTGTGTTCCGTCGGGGCACTCGGGTGCTCCGGCGGGGCACTCGGGACGGGGTCGTGCTCGTCTGCTTCGGGCACGATCATCGGTGCACCGGTCACCGGGTCGGGGAACACCCGGGCGTGCAGGCCGAACGCGTGCTCGAGCAGTGCCGGGGTGAGGACCTCGTGCGGTGTGCCGTCGGCGACGACCCCGCCGTCGTGCAGCACCACGAGCCGGTCGGAGTACCGCGCCGCGAGCGACAGGTCGTGCAACACCATCACGATCGTCGACCCCTGCTCGCGGTTCAGCCGCCGGACGAGCCGCAGGACCTCGAGCTGGTGCGCGAGGTCGAGGTAGGTGGTCGGTTCGTCGAGCAGGAGCGTCTGGGCCTGCTGCGCGACGACCATGGCGATCCAGGCGCGCTGGCGCTGCCCGCCGGACAGGCTCGTGACGTCGCGGTGCGCGACCTCGGTCAGGCCGGTGGCGGCGATGGCATCTTCGGCGACGGCGGCGTCCTCGGCGGTCCACGGCTTCGCCCACGACTGGTGCGGGTTCCGGCCGCGCATCACCAGGTCGAGCACGCTGGTGCCCGCGGGCGCGACGGGGGACTGCGGCAGGATCGCGAGCTTGCGGGCGACCTGGCGGTTCGGCTCCCTGCGGATCGGGGTGCCGTCGAGCATGACCTCGCCGGCCTGCGGCTTGAGCACGCGGCCGAACGCCTTGAGTAGGGTCGACTTGCCGCAGCCGTTCGCCCCGAGGAACGTCGTGACGGTGCCGCGTTCGATGCGCAGGTCGAGGTCGCGCAGCACGGGCTGGCGGTCGTAGCCGACGGACAGGCCCGTGGCTTCGAGCACGCTGTCTTGCGGGTGCGTTGTTGTCATCGGGACATCTCCTTGCGGTGACGGACGAGGAGCCAGATCAGGTACGGTGCCCCGATCACGGTGGTGATGATGCCGACCGGCACCTGCCACGGGAACGCGGAACGCGACAGCAGGTCGGCGGCGAGCACGAGCACGGCGCCGAGGGCACCGGCGAGCAGCAGCGGCGGCCGGTTCGTGCCGGCGAGCCGGAGCCCGACCTGCGGCACGACGAACGCGACGAAGCCGACCGGTCCCGCGGCGGCCACGGCGGCGGCGGTCAGCACGACTGCGAGCGCGATGACGAGCAGCCGGTGCCGCTGGACGCCGAGTCCGACGCCCGTCGCGACCTCGTCGCCGAGTTGCCCGATGCCGAGCGCGGCACTCGTCGCGAGCGCGATCGGCACCGCGACGACGGCCACCACGAGCAGCGGCCAGACGCTCTCCCACGAGGTGCTCGACAGGCTGCCGACGAGCCACTGCGACGCCGCGGTGGCGACGGTGATCTTCGCGCGGACGAGCAGGTAGCTCGTCACCGCGTCGAGCGTCGCGCTCACGCCGATGCCGACCAGCACGAGCCGGTAGCTCTGCACGCCGCCGCGCCAGCCCAGGCCGTACACCAGGACCGCGGCGACCAGGGCGCCGATCGTCGCGGCCACCGGGATCCCGCCGCCGAGCACCAGGGACGACACCGAGTACGTCCCGCCGCCGAGCACGATCGCCGCGACGGCACCGACGCTGGCGCCCGCCGTGACACCGATGATGTCCGGGGTGCCGAGGGGGTTGCGGGTGAAGGTCTGGGTGAGCGCGCCGGCCACCCCGAGCGTCAGGCCGACGAGTGCGCCGGTGAGCACGCGGGGCAGGCGCAGGGTGGTGATGATGAAGGCGTCCGGCCCGGACTCCAGGCCGAGCAGGGACCGGATGACGACCCCGGGTGCGATCCACGTCGATCCGACCGCCGTGCCGAGGACGATGAGCACCAGGACTGTGGCGAGCGACCCGACCGTGTACCAGAACACCCGGGGGCGCCAGGCGAGGCCGACGGGGCCGATGCGGATGCCGGCGCGGCCGGGGGTTCGTGCAGCCGGGGCGGGCGTGCTCGGCGTGGTGGTCTCGGGCGTGCTGCTGGGCGTGCTGCTGGGCGCGCTGCCGGGCGTGCTGCCGGTGCTGCGCACCGCTGCCCCGCTCACAGCGACACCAGCGATCGGCGACGGGCCACGGCGACGAACACGGGGCCACCGATGACGGCGAGCACGATGCCGACCTCGACCTCGGAGAACCCGCCGATCAGGCGACCGATGACGTCGGCGAGCAGCACGAGGGCTGCGCCGACCAGACCGGACACGGGCAGGGTCCAGCGGTGTCCGGTGCCCACGAGCGCGCGGGCGACGTGCGGCACCGTCAGGCCGACGAAGCCGATCGGGCCGGCAGCAGCGGTCGCCCCGGCGGCGAGCAGCGTGATCCCGCCCAGGCCGACGAGCCGGGCGACGAGCACGTTCTCGCCGAGCCCCTTCGCCAGTTCGGACCCGAGCCCGAGGGCGTCGAGGGCGCGGACGTTCAGCACCGCGAGCACGAGCCCGGCGGCCAGGAACGGCCACACCGCCCCGAGGATGTCGAGCTGCCGTGCCGCGAGGGACCCGACGACCCAGAGCCGGTACGCGTCGAGCGAGGCCTGGTCGGTCAGCACGACGAAGGAGGTCAGGGCGGCGAGCAGCGCCGAGACCGCGGCCCCGGCGAGGGCGAGCGGCACCGGACTGGCGGTGCCACTGCCGGCGATGGTCACCGAGAAGACGACGACGCTGGCGACCAGGGCCCCGACCAGCGCGAACCACACGGTCGCGCTCGTGCTCGTCACCCCGAACACGTAGACGCCGAGCACCACCGCGAGTCCCGCACCCGAGGAGACCCCGAACAGGCCGGGGTCGGCGAGTGGGTTTCGGGTGTGTCCCTGCATGAGCAGCCCGGCGATGCCGAGGGCCGCCCCGACCGCAGCACCGATGAGCGTGCGCGGGATGCGGGACCCCCACACGATCGCCTCGTCGGTGCTCGACCCGGAGCGGGTGAGCCCAGCCCACACCTCGGCGACACCGATGCGGTTGCTGCCGAGCAGCATGCTCGCCACGGCGACGAGCACCAGGGCGACGACGAGGCCGATGATGACCGCGGTCCGTCGCCGCATCGCGGTCCGGTGCACACCGAGGGCGCGGGACGCGTCGCCGTCTCGGGCGCTGGACGCGACGGGTTCGGGGGCCTCCGGACCGGAAGCCAGAACGGGATTGGGGGCTGGCACGGAAGTCATCTTAGGTTAGCCTTGCCTCATGGCGAAGACCCCGCGGCTCCTGCCGACGAACCCCCGGCTCTTCCGCGCCCGTGTCCTCCGGACCCAGCGGGTGACCCCCTCGATGCAGCGCGTCACCGTCACAGGCGACGACCTGCACGAGTTCGGCTACCTCGGTTTCGACCACTGGTTCCGCCTGTTCGTCCGACGCCCCGACCAGGACACCTTCCGGATGCCCGACCTGGACGGCAAGAAGTGGTGGCCGACGTTCCTCGGCATCCCCGAGGACATCCGCCCCCACTGCGCGAACTACACCGTCGCCGCCTACCGCCTGCTCGCCGACGGCACCGCCGAGCTCGACATCGACTTCGTCGTGCACCTGGACCACCGCGGCGAGCTCGAGGGCCGCGCCGCGATCTGGGCCTGCGCCGCACGCCCCGGCGAGGAGCTCGCGATGCTCGACCAGGGCTGCATCTTCGACGTCCCCGCCGGCACCAGCGAGGTCGTCGTCGCCGCAGAGGAGACCGGCCTGCCCGGCGTCGTCGGCATCGCCGCGTCGTTGCCGCGCGACACCGTCGGCCGCATCATCCAAGAGGTCCCGACCCCCGCCGACATCCGTGACCTCGACGCCCCCACCGGCGTGCAGGTGACGTGGATCGTCCGGCAGCCCGGCGCCGTCCCCGGCAGTGGCGCCCTCGCCGAACTGCAGCGGCACGTGCCGTCCGACGACCAGGGGTACGCGTTCGTCGTGGGGGAGTCACGACTCGCAACGGAGGGCCGCCGCCACCTGCACCGTGCGGGCCTGCCGAAGTCGCGCATCACGTTCTCCGGCTTCTGGAAGCACGAGACGAAGGTCTCCATCCCCGCCTGACCCGCGCTGCCTGGCAGGTATGCCCGTTCTCGCCAGGTACGCCCGATCCTTCCCCTTGCGCGCGCGATGCCTGGTCCTTTCGGGGGTACCGCCACAGAACTTCCGACCGGGTATGCCCGGTTCCGCCAGGTATGCCCGGTTCGGCCAGGTGCGCCCGGTCCTTCCTTTGGCGTGCGCGATGCCTGGTGCTTTCGGGCGTACCACCACGGAACTTCCGACCGGGTATGCCCGGTTCCGCCAGGCGCGCCCGTTCCCCCTAGGTACGCCCGTTCCCGCCAGGTACGCCCGGTTCTTCCCCTGGCGTGCGCGATGCCTGGTGCTTTCGGGCATACCGCCACAGAACTTCCGACCGAGTACGCCCGGTTCCGCCAGGTACGCCCGGTTCCGGCAGGTACGCCCGGTTCCCCCTAGCTACGCCCGTTCCGGCCAGGTGCGCCCGGTTCCGCCCGGTGCGCCCGGTTCCGGTAGGCACGCCCGGTTCCGCCCGCTACGCCCGGTCCTTCCACTGGCGGGCGCGGTGCCTGGTGCTTTCGGGCGTACCGCCACAGAACTTCCGACCGGGTACGCCCGGTTCCGCCAGGGACGCCCGAAAGCGCCAGCCGCGCCGCGCCCGCGACGGACGGACGGACGGGCGGGAGGCCCGGTGCCAGCTGGCACCGGGCCTCCCGTCCGTGGTGGGGTCGCGTCAGCCCTTGAGGCCCGAGCCCGTCACGCCCTCCACGATCTGCCGCTGGAAGATCAGGTAGAGGATGATCAGCGGCAGCGCCGCGAGGATCGCACCGGCCTGGATGTCGGCGTAGCGCTGCCCGAAGCTGCCCTGGACCGTGGCGAGCCCGACCGGGATCGTCATGAGGTCCGGATTGGACAGCACGAACAGCGGCAGCAGCAGGTTGTTCCACACCCCGACGAAGGTCAGGATCGTCACGGCCGCGATCACCGGACGCGACAGCGGCAGGATGACCGACCAGTAGACCTTCCAGATGCCGGCGCCGTCGATGCGCGCCGCCTCTTCCAGCTCCTTCGGGATGCCGTCGAAGAACTGCTTGAAGATGAACACCGCGATCACGGCGGGCACCTGCGGGAAGATCACCGACCAGTAGGTGTTGAGCAGGCCGACCGCGTTGAGCTCCTGGAAGATCGGGATGATCAGCACCTGGGTGGGGATCATGATCCCGAGGATGATGAGCAGGAACGCGATGTTGCGGCCGCGGAACACCAGCCGCGACAGCGCGAACGCCGCCATCGACGCGAACAGCACGGTGAGTGCCGCCGTGACGACGCTCGTGATGGCGCTGGCGAGGTACCAGTTCCAGATGTCGCCGGCCTGGAACAGCGACGAGTACGAGTGCAGCGTCGGGTTCCAGTTCGACAGGATCGCGTTCGCGCCGAGTGCGGCGACGCCGTTGTCGGACAGCGACGTCTTCAGGGCGAACACGCTCGGGATGAGCCAGATGATCGCGAAGATCGTCAGGACGATCCCCGACGCGATCGTGAAGCCGCGACCGCTGACGCCGATCTTCGCGGCGCTCGTCGGAGCGGCGGACGAGACGCCGGTGCGGAGCTTGCGGCCGGTGGTGATGCTCTCGGTGGCGGTCATGTCAGGCCCCGATCTCTCGCTTGGCGGCAGCGCGCTCGACGAGCTGCCGGATGACCGCGATCGCCACGATCACGATGAACAGGAGGACCGACGCGGCCGATGCGGCACCGAGCCGGTTGTCGGTGAAGCCGACCCCGGTGATGAGCTGCAGCGAGACCTGGGTCGAGATGCCCGGCCCGCCGTTCGTCATCAGGTAGACCTGGTCGAAGATCTTCAGGCTCGCGATGATCTGCAGCAGGACGACCAGCGTCGTCGTGCGGCCGAGCAGGGGGAGCGTGATCGACTTGATCTGCTGCCAGTTCGACGCACCGTCGACGGCGGCTGCTTCGTACAGTTCGCGCGGGATCTCCTGCAGACCGGCCAGGTAGAGCACGAAGTTGAAGCCGAGGGTCCACCACACGGTGGCGATCGCGACACCGATCATGGCCGTGTTCGGGCTCGACAGCATGCCGGAGCCGGGCGTCATGCCGATCGCCGACTGCAGGCTCGCCCACAGACCGGTGCTCGGCGTGAAGATGAACACCCAGATCAGCGAGATCGTCGCCGACGGCAGGATGAACGGCAGGAAGAACGCCAGACGGAAGAACCACTGCCCGCGGTTCATCCGGTTCGTCAGCACGGCGAACACGAACGCCAGGATGACGAGCGGCGGGGTCGTGTACAGCGTGAACTGCAGCGTGTGCCAGAGCGACGACCAGAAGTCGCTGCGCCCGAGCATCTCGGCGTAGTTCGCGAACCCGGCGAAGCTGCCGAGCCCGGTGCGGACGGTCGAGGTGTTGAAGAAGCTCGTGACGATCATCCAGACCGTCGGGCCGAGCAGGAAGGCCACGTAGAACAGGCCGAACGGGGCGAGGAACAGCCAGCCGCTGCGGCCCTGGCCGCGGTTCACGCTGGAGCCGTAGGAGCGGTTCCGGCGGAGACGCGGCGCGGTGGCCGCGTCGGTCGGCCGGTCGAGGACAGGTGCTGTGGTCACGTCATCGTGCCTTTCGCGCGGTGTTCACGGCGATCGCGGGGGTCGTCTGCCCGGCGTGGTCCGGCCGGGCGGTTGCGTGCCGGGTCACAGGGGGCTCGGGGTGTTGAGGTACGTCGCGAGCTGCGACTTGATGGCGCTGAGGGCCTGCGCTGGGGACGAGCTGCCCTGCTGCACGAGGGCGAGCTGGGCGCCCACCGTGCCCTCGAACGTCGAACCCGACCCGCCGTACCAGGCGGCGTCGTCGAACACGGCGGTCTCGGCTGCGGCCGCGTAGTTCGACTGGGGCGTGAGCTTCTTGTACGCCGCGCTGTCGAACGTCGGGATGTAGGCCGGCACGTGCCCGCCCTCGGCCCACGTCAGGCTCTGCTCGAGCATCTGCTTGATGAAGAGCATGTGCTGCTTGCGCTGCTCCGGCGTGCGGGCCTTCTTCGGCAGGACGAACGTGTGCGAGTCCGCCTGGGTCGCCGGCTTGTCGTAGAGCTGGGGGATCGGCGCCATGCCGAAGTTCAGGCCCTTGATCGACTGCGCGGTGCTGATCTCCCACTCGCCCTGCATGAAGAAGCCGGCCTTGCCGTCGAACATGAGCGACTGCGCGGTGGCGTAGTCGAGGGCCTTGTTCAGCCAGCCCTCCTTCACCCACTTCTGGGTGCGGCTCGTGACCTCGTTGTAGGCGTCCTCGTTGACGGTGAGCTTCGACCCGCCGTCGCTGATGAAGGGGGTGGCGTCCTTCAGCTGGTTGTACATCGTCCAGAAGAAGCGCCACGGGGTGGCCGTCTCCGGCACCACGTTCGCGACGTTGAGCGCCGTGCCACCGGTGACCTTGGCGACCGCGGCGAGGGCCTTCTCGAAGTTGTCCATGCCGTTGAGGTCGACGAGGTTGCCGTCGCCGTCGATCAGGCCGGCCTTCTTGCAGACGTCGACGTTGTAGAAGAGGACGAAGGGGTGTGTGTCGAGCGGGACCGCGATGTTGTTGCCGTCGGTCTTCTGCGCCGCCCAGGCCTTCTGGTTGAAGTCGGCGGCGCTCAGGCCGACGCTCGCCAGGTCGTCCGACGTGATCGGGTCGAGCAGGTCACCGTCCCAGAGCGGCTTCGCGCGGGTCAGGTGCGCGACCGCGACGTCCGGCGGCTTGTTCCCGACGGTCGCCAGTGTCAGCTTCGAGTAGTACGGGTTGCCCCACGCGAACGTGGTGCCCTGCAGCGCGCTCGAGCCGCCGTGCTGCTTCGCGTAGCCGTCCTCCATGGCCTGCATGCGGACGCCGTCGCCGCCGCCGAACAGGTTCCAGAAGACGAGGGTCTCGGGGTTGAGTGCGCTGCCGGCGAGGCCGGCGGCGAGGGGGCTCGAGCAGGCGGCGAGCGGCAGGACCGTCGCGGCCGCTGCACCGGCGGCGAGGAAGCCCCGGCGCGAGAGGCGCGACGCGGGTGTTGCGGGTGGGATCGGCATGGCATCACTCCATCGGGATGGGCCGGGCTCGGGAACAGGGTCGGTGCTCCCGCCGGAGCATCGCTGCTCCGGACCCGGAGCACTGCTGCTCCGGACACGGAACGACCTTCCGGTGCTCCGTGAGCGCTCACATTAGCGCTCGCTCCCGGCATCCGCCACCCCTTTCGCGACGGCGTGGAACCCGGTAGCGTTTCCGTCAGGTGAGCGCTCACTTTCGTGACGGCCCGCTTCGGTTCCCGTCCGTGGCCCCACCCGCTCCCCGCACGAACCGCACTGCCACGATCGAAGGAGATCCATGCCCCGCACACACCTCGTCCTCGACGCCGCGTTCACCGTGGGGCCGGTGCGACGTCGCCTGTTCGGCGGGTTCGTCGAGCACCTCGGCCGCCACGTCTACGACGGCATCCACGAGCCCACCCACGAGAGCGCCGACGAGCACGGCTTCCGCAAGGACGTCGTCGAACTCGTCAAGGAACTCGGCGTCTCCGCCATCCGCTACCCCGGTGGCAACTTCGTCTCCGGCTACAAGTGGGAGGACGGCGTCGGCCCCGTCGAGCAGCGCCCCCGCCGCCTCGACCTGGCCTGGCACTCGACCGAGACCAACGAGGTCGGCCTGCACGAGTTCCAGCACTGGCTCGACCAGGTCGGCTCGGAGCTCATGCTCGCCGTGAACCTCGGCACCCGCGGCACGCAGGAGGCGATCGAGCTCCTCGAGTACGCGAACATCGACGCCGGGACCGCACTGTCCGAATACCGTCGTTCGAACGGTCGCCAGGAACCCTTCGCCATCAAGATGTGGTGCCTCGGCAACGAGATGGACGGCCCGTGGCAGCTCGGCCACAAGAACGCCGACGACTACGGCAAGCTCGCCGCCATGACCGCCAAGGCCATGCGGCAGATCCAGCCCGACCTCGAGCTCGTCGCTTGCGGTTCCTCCGGGGCGTCGATGCCGACGTTCGGCGAGTGGGAGCGCACCGTCCTCGAGCACACCTACGACGACGTCGACTACATCTCCGCGCACGCCTACTACGAGGAGGACGACGACCTGCCGTCGTTCCTCGCCTCGGGCGCCAACATGGACCACTTCATCAAGACGGTCACCACGGCCGCCGACCACGTCCAGGCGCAGAAGAAGTCCGACAAGCGCATCGACATCTCGTTCGACGAGTGGAACGTCTGGTCGATCAAGAAGTGGGAAGCGAAGGCCAAGACCTTCACGCTCGACGAGTGGCCCGTCGCCCCGCGTCTGCTCGAGGACGTCTACACCGTCGCCGACGCCGTCGTCGTGGGTGGCCTGCTCATCTCGCTGCTCCGGCACGCCGACCGCGTCGCCTCGGCCTCGCTCGCCCAGCTCGTCAACGTGATCGGCCCGATCATGACCGAGCCCGGCGGCCCGGCCTGGCGCCAGACGACCTTCTTCCCGTTCTCGGTCACCTCGCGCCTGGCGCAGGGCACCTCGCTGCAGGTCAAGGCCTCTGGTGACACGGTCGACGGCGGCAAGCACGGCGAGGTCCCGGTCGTGGACTCCGCCGCCACCGTGTCCGAGGACGGCAAGGCCGCGGTCTTCCTGATCAACCGCCACCCGTCCGAGCCGACCACGGTGACGATCGACCTGGCCGGCATCGGTGCGACGGGTGACGTCCACGCCGAGGGCGTCTGGGACGACGACCTGCACGCCGTGAACGACCTGGAGAACACCTCGCGCGTGGGGCTCCGCACGAACGAGTCGGTCCGCCGCGAGGGCGACACCGTCACGATCGAGCTCCCGCCGGTCTCCTGGACCGCCGTCTCGATCGGCTGACAAGGCGCCTCGGCGCACGCCACGGCGGGCGTCGAGTGAGCACAGAGGACGTCGGGCGCTCGCGCCCGACGTCCTCTGCTCGTTGTGGGGGCGCGGCGGCCGGGCGCGAGTTCACGTGCTGGGCGACAGTTCGCGGGGCGACGGGCGCGTGGACTGTCGCTGGGCCCGTGACGCGGCCGGCGCGGCGGCCGGGAGGCGCGTGGCGGCCTGGCACCGGGCCTCCTGTCCGGCCCGGGCGCGAGTTCACGGGCTGGACGACAGTTCACGGGGCCGTGCGAGCGTGAGGTGTCGGTGAGCGCGAAACGCGCGCCGCGTCAGCGCGCCGGCGGCGCCGCCGTGCTCGCCCGCTCGACGAGCCGCACCGGCACGAGGTCGGCCGCGACGCTGACCCGCTCGCCGTCGATCTGGGCGAGCAGGTTCGCGACCGCTCGGCGGCCGACCTCGTCGAAGGACTGGTGCACGGTGGTCAGCGGCGGCCAGAACGAGTCGGACTCGGGGGAGTCGTCGAACCCCACCACGCTGAGCGACGACGGCACCGGGCGTCCGGACTCGTGTGCGGCGCGCAGGACACCGAGGGCGGTCTGGTCGTTCGCGGCGAACACCGCGGTGATCTCCGGGCGTGCAGCGATCTCGAGCCCGGCCTCGTAGCCGTGCTCGGTCGTCCAGCCGCCGCGGAACACCGGGGGGACCGGTCGACCGGCGCGCGTCAGGGTGTCCTGCCACGCGGCGAGGCGACGGGCTGCCGAGTACGAGGACTCCGGACCGGCGACGTGCCAGACGGTCTCGTGCCCCAGGTCGAGCAGGTGCTGCGTGGCCTGCCGGGCGCCGTCGGCCTGGTCGGTGTCGATCGCGGGGTGGTCGGTGCTGCCCGTGGAGTCGACGATGACCATCGGCACGCCGTCGGGCAGCACGACCTCGGCGGTGTCGATGATGTGCGACTCGATGATGATCACGACGCCGTCGACGGCCTGTTCGTGCAGGCGCGAGAACGCGGAGCGGACGCCTGCTTCGGTGCGCGATGCCATCGGCAGCAGGGTGATCGTGAAGTCGGCGACCCCGGCTGCGTCGGCGATCGCCTCGAGCGTGCGCATGTTGCCGAAGGACGCGAGCGTGAACATGATCACGCCGATGGTGCGGAAGCGGCCCGAGCGCAGGGCACGGGCGGCACGGTTGGGTCGGTAGCCCAGGGACTCCATCGCGCGCTGGACGCGGTCGCGGGTCTCCGGGCTGACGTTGTCGAAGCCCCGGGCGACGCGCGAGACCGTCTGCATCGACACCCCGGCGGCGTCGGCCACTGCGGCCATCGAGGGGGCGCGGCGGGTGCCGGCGGGGGACTCCATCGTCACGCTGGCGCTCCTTCCGGATCGAGGGGCCGAGCGGTCGGCCTCCCCGGACGCTAGCGCATGTTGACGTTGCCATGCTATCGTCGCGTCGTTCGATGTTGACGTCAACATCGGTGACCGCCCGGACACCCTGATCCGGCCCGGGCCGAGCCGCCGACATCGACCACCCGAACGCAGCAGACGAAGGAGTCACATGAGCACGCTCGCAGCGCGCCCCGGTGAGGCAGCACCGCGCCCCACCGCCGAGCGCCCGGCCGGTCGCCGCCCCAAGCCGCGGGGACGGTTCACCGGATGGCTGTTCGTCGGCCCGTTCGTCGTCGTCCTGGTCCTGATGCTCATCGTGCCGATCGGCTACGCGCTCTGGCTCAGCCTGTTCCGCGACCAGCTCATCGGCGGCAACCAGTTCGTCTGGTTCGCCAACTACGTGCAGCTCTTCCAGGACGCCAAGTTCTGGTCCGGGTTCGGTCGGGTCGCGATCTTCCTGGTCGTCCAGGTGCCGATCATGCTCGGCCTCGCGCTCGTCGCCGCCCTCGCCCTGGACAGCGCCCGACTGTGGGGGACGAGCTTCTTCCGCATCGCGGTGTTCCTGCCCTACGCCGTCCCCGGGGTCGTCGCAGCCCTGATCTGGGGCTTCATCTACGGCAACCAGTTCGGGCTGACGGGCGCCGCCAACGACGCGCTCGGCATCGACCTGCTGCAGCCGTTCAGCCCGAGCTGGGTCCTGACGTCGATCGGCAACGTGGTCACGTGGGAGTTCCTCGGCTACAACATGCTGATCTTCTACGCCGCACTCCGCACCGTCCCCGGTGAGCTGTACGAGGCGGCCGAGCTCGACGGTGCCGGCCCGATGCGCACGGTCTTCTCGATCAAGCTCCCGGCGCTCCGCGGCCCGATGGTCATCGCCACGATCTTCTCGATCATCGGCAGCTTCCAGCTCTTCAACGAGCCGAACCTGCTCAAGACGCTCGCACCGAACGTCATCGGCAGCGCCTTCACCCCGAACATGTACGCCTACTCGCTGTCCTTCAGCGGTCAGCAGTTCAACTACTCCGCCACGGTCGCGATCGTGATGGGCGTGATCACCGCGGTGATCGCCTACGTCGTCCAGGTCCGCGGCACCCGCGAGGAGAACCGATGAGCACCATCCAGCACCCTGCCGGGCCCGCAGCGGCCACGGTGACCGAGGCGACCACGACGCAACGTGCGCCGCGCACCCGCTCGATCCGCGCCTCCAGGCAGCTCCGCACCACGGAAGGCGGACGCAAGCCGAAGCGTTCCGGCCTGCTCACCGCGGTCATGGTGGTCTTCGTCGTGTACTCGTTCGCGCCGCTGTTCTACCTGCTCGTGAACAGCACGAAGACGCAGGCGTCGCTGCTCTCGACGTTCGGTCTGTGGTTCGGCGGGGACTTCAACCTCTGGCAGAACATCGTCGACACGCTGACGTACAACGACGGCATCTTCCTGCAGTGGTTCGGCAACACGCTGCTCTACGTCGTCGTCGGTGCCGGCGGGGCCACCCTGCTCGCCACCGTCGCGGGCTACGGCATGGCGAAGTTCCAGTTCCCCGGTCGCCGCGCGGTCTTCGCCGTCGTCCTCGGTGCCATCGCGGTCCCCGGCACGGCCCTGGCGGTCCCGACCTTCCTGCTGTTCTCGCAGGTCGGCCTGACCAACACCCCGTGGGCGATCATCCTGCCCTCGCTGATCAGCCCGTTCGGCATGTACCTGATCTGGACCTACGCGGTCGACGCGATCCCGGCCGAACTGCTCGAGGCCGCCCGCATGGACGGCGCCGGTGAGTTCCGGATCTTCTTCACGATCGCGCTCCGCCTGCTCGCGCCCGGTGTCGTCACCGTCCTGCTGTTCGCGGTCGTCGCCACCTGGAACAACTACTTCCTGCCGCTCATCATGCTGAGCGACCCGAAGTGGTACCCGCTGACGGTCGGCCTGAACCAGTGGAACGCGCAGGCCACCGGGTCCGGCGCGCAGCCGATCTACAACCTCGTCGTCACGGGATCGCTCCTCACGATCATCCCGATCGTGGTCGCGTTCCTCTTCCTCCAGCGCTTCTGGCAGTCCGGCCTCGCGGCCGGGTCGGTCAAGGCCTGACCCCTCGGACACCAGGCGCACGGCGACCCCGCCACGCGCCGCCTGGTCCGGCACACAGCAGCACCACCCCCTCCACGAAGAAGTGAAAGGCACTCCCATGAACAAGCGTCTCCGGCGTGGGCTCAGCGCCCTCGCCATCGGCGTCACCGCCGCGATCGCCCTCGCCGCGTGCGCCTCCGGCGGCTCCGGCTCCGGCGGATCGGCCGACGACATCGACAAGGCCCTGCAGGACGGTGGCACCCTGACCTACTGGTCGTGGACCCCGTCGGCGAAGGCCCAGGTCGCCGCGTTCGAGAAGCAGTACCCCAAGGTGAAGGTCAAGCTCGTCAACGCCGGCACCGGTGCCGACCAGTACACGAAGCTGCAGAACACGATCAAGGCCGGCTCGGGTGCCCCCGACGTCGCCCAGGTGGAGTACTACGCCCTGCCGCAGTTCGCGCTGTCGGAGTCGCTGCTGGACCTGTCGAGCTACGGCTTCGACTCGCTCGAGAAGGACTTCGCGAAGAGCACCTGGAGCTCGGTGTCGATCGACGGCAAGGTCTACGGCCTGCCGCAGGACTCCGGCCCCATGGCGCTGTTCTACAACAAGAAGGTCTTCGACAAGCACGACATCGCCGTGCCGAAGACGTGGGACGAGTACGTCACCGCGGCCAAGAAGCTGCACGAGGCGGACCCGAAGGCCTACATCGCGGCGGACTCCGGCGACGCCGGCTTCACCACGAGCATGATCGCCCAGGCCGGTGGCACCCCCTTCACCACCGACGGTGACAAGGTGACCATCAACCTGCAGGACGAGGGCACCAAGAAGTGGACGAGCACCTGGAACGAGCTCGTCGAGCAGGGCCTGCTGTCGAAGACGGTCGGCTGGACCGACGACTGGTACAAGCAGCTCGGCAACGGTGAGATCGCCACGATGATCACCGGCGCCTGGATGCCCGGCAACCTGGAGTCCGGCGTCGCCCAGGCCTCGGGTGACTGGCGCGTCGCCCCGATGCCGACCTACGACGGTGGCACCGCCCAGACCGCGAACAACGGCGGCAGCGCCCAGGTCGTCATGAAGCAGTCGAAGAACCCGGCCCTCGCCGCGGGCTTCCTCAAGTGGCTGAACTCCTCGAAGGAGTCCACGAAGGTCTTCATGGAGTCCGGCGGCTTCCCGTCGACCACCGCTGACCTCGACTCATCGGCGTTC
Source organism: Curtobacterium flaccumfaciens (assembly GCF_013359815.1). Classification (GTDB taxonomy): domain Bacteria; phylum Actinomycetota; class Actinomycetes; order Actinomycetales; family Microbacteriaceae; genus Curtobacterium; species Curtobacterium flaccumfaciens. Next base: position 301,586 of record NZ_JABMCF010000033.1, read on the forward strand.
CTCGACGAGAAGCCGGAGTACTTCGGCGGCCAGCAGATCAACAAGGTGCTCGTCGACGCGTCGAAGTCCTCGGACAACGACTTCACCTACCTGCCGTACCAGGTGTACGCGAACAGCGTCTACGCCGACACCGTCGGTCAGGCGTACGAGAACGGCACCTCGCTCGACGCCGGCCTGCAGGCATGGCAGAAGGCCCTCGCCAAGTACGGCAAGGACCAGGGCTTCACGGTCTCGTCGAAGTAGTTCGACAGCATCCCCGCGGGGCCGTGCGGACACGTCCGCACGGCCCCGCTCCACGCCCGGCCCGGCTCCACGCCCGGCCCGGCCGGCAACGAGAGAATGACACCATGCGCTTCGCCATCGGCGACACCGACTTCCTGCTCGACGGCGAGCCGCACCGGGTCCTGTCCGGCGCGATCCACTACTTCCGCGTCCACCCCGACCTGTGGGCCGACCGGATCCGCAAGGCGAAGCTGATGGGCCTCAACACCATCGAGACCTACGTCGCCTGGAATGCGCACGCGCCGTCGCCCGGGGTGTTCGACCTGTCGGGTGGCCTGGACCTCGGCCGCTTCCTCGACCTCGTCGCCGCCGAGGGCATGCACGCCATCGTCCGCCCCGGCCCCTACATCTGTGCCGAGTGGACGAACGGCGGCCTGCCGTACTGGTTGTTCGCCGACGGTTCCGTGGGTGTCCGGCGCAACGAGCCCGGGTTCCTCGCAGCGGTCGAGACGTACCTGCAGCACCTGGCCCCCGTGCTGGTCCCGCGGCAGATCGACCAGGGCGGGCCCATCGTCCTGGTGCAGGTCGAGAACGAGTACGGCGCCTACGGGTCCGACCCCGAATACCTGCGCGCACTCGAGCAGATGCACCGCGACATCGGGCTGACCGTCCCCTTCACGAGCGTCGACCAGCCGATGGGCACGATGCTCGAGGACGGCTCCCTGCCCTCGCTGCACAAGACCGGTTCGTTCGGCTCACGCTCCGCCGCCCGCCTCGAGCGCCTGCGGCAGGCACAGCCCACCGGGCCCCTGATGTGCTCGGAGTTCTGGGACGGCTGGTTCGACAGCTGGGGCGAGCACCACCACACCACGCCGGCGTCCGCCAGCGCCGAGGACCTGGACGTCCTGCTCGCCGCCGGCGGCTCGGTGAACATCTACATGTTCCACGGCGGCACGAACTTCGGCTTCACCAACGGCGCGAACGACAAGGGTGTCTACCGTCCGATCGCGACGTCGTACGACTACGACGCCCCGCTCGACGAGGCCGGTCGGCCGACCGAGAAGTTCCACGCCTTCCGCGCGGTGATCGCGCGCTACGCGCCCGTCCCGCCGCTGCCCGCGACGATGGAGCCGGGTGGATCGGGTCGCCTCGGTCCCGTGGCCGCGTCCGGCGACGGCCTGGAGGCCCGGATCACCCCCGCCACGGACCTCGCCGTCCGGCTGGACCGCGTCGCGTCGCTCCGTTCCCTGCTGCCCACGCTCACGACGTGGTCCGCGCACGACGAGCCGCCGACCTTCGACGCCCTCGGAGCCGCGAGCGGCTTCGTCGCCTACCGTGCCGAGGTCGACCTGCCCACCGGAGGGGTGCTGACCGTCGGCACCGAGGTGCGCGACCGAGCGATCGTGTCGGCCGACGGTGTCGTCGTCGGGGTCCTGGAGCGTGAGCACCACGACCGCGCCATCACCCTGCCGCCGGTGACCGGCACGCTCGAGCTCCTCGTCGAGGACCAGGGGCGCGTCGACTACGGCGTCCGCATCGGTGAGCCGAAGGGCCTGATCGGGGGCGTCTCGATCGACGGCGTCCCGGTTGCCCGGTGGACGGCGTCGCCGCTCGCCCTCGACCCCATCGCACCGGCCGCCGTGACCGCGCTGTCCGAGGTCGCTCCGACCGGCGGCGACGTGCTCGCCGGGCCGACGTTCGCAGCTGGCTCGTTCGACCTCGACACCGTGGACGACCGGTACCTGTCGCTCGACGGGTTCCGGAAGGGTGTCGCCTGGGTCAACGGGTTCTGCCTCGGTCGGTACTGGTCGCGAGGCCCGCAGCAGACCCTGGCGATCCCGGGGCCGGTGCTCCGCCACGGTCGCAACGAGCTCGTCGTGCTCGAGCTGCACGCCGCCGCGTCCCGCACCGCGTGCCTGCTCGTCGAGCCCGACCTGGGTCACACCGAGGCCTAGTCGGGCGCGCGGCCTGGTCGAATCGGGCGTACCTGGTCGAATCGGGCGTCCCTGGTCGAATCGGGCGTACCCGGTCGGAAGTTTCGACCAGGTACGCCCGATTCTGCTTTCCATCGCGGGCGTCATGGGAAGGATCAGTCGTGGTCGAGGGCGTCCAGGTCGGCGAGGGCCTGCTCGGCATCGGCGATCCGGTCGGCCTCGGGGCGGGTCCACCACTCGGGGCCGCGTTCGCCCAGGCCGTGCTTGGCCAGGCCGTTCCGGTGCCGGACCGCCGCCAGGGCCTCCTCGTCGCCCGCGCGCTTCGCGGTCTTCACGGCGTTGCGCCCGCGTCCCAGGTGGGAGCGGAGTGCGGCGGCGAGTTCTTCGGGCAGGGCGGGGTCGGTGCGGCGCCAGCGTCGGCCGTCCACGACGAAGAAGTGGTCGTCGGGTTCGGCGGTCATGGTCCGAGTCTGCACCGTCGGTGGTGCCGGGTAGACAGGAGCCGATGAGCCACGAACGCGTCCGCCCGATGCTCGACGTCCGACGCATCTACGCCGAGCCGGCCGCCCTCGAACTCCAGCGCGGGCAGGAGATCGTCGGGCGCTGGCCGGACGCTGAGATCGTCCCGGTCGAGTCGCACTGGAACATCCCCGAGGTGCACGGCGACGAACGGAACGTCCAGCGCTGGGTGCGGATCAAGACCGAGGCGCTCGTGCTCGGCGTGAAGAAGTCGTTGGTGACCCGGCCGAACGGTCGCTCCGCCGACTTCATCGCACCGTCCACCGCGAACGGCTGCGCGATGGCGTGCGCCTACTGCTACGTGCCGCGGCGCAAGGGCTACAGCAACCCCGTGACGGTGTTCGCGAACATCGACCAGATCACCAAGCACGTGGCGCGGAACATCGCCAAGCAGGGGCCGAAGACCGAACCGAACCAGTGCGACCCGGAAGCCTGGGTCTACGACATCGGCGAGAACAGCGACTGCTCGGTCGACGCGATGATCAGCGACAACGTCCGCGACCTCTGTGACCTGTTCCGGATGACGCCGACGGCCAAGGCCTCGTTCGCCACGAAGTACGTCAACCGCGACCTGCTCGACTGGGACCCGATGGGCCGGACCCGGATCCGCTTCTCGCTGATGCCACACGAGACCGCGAAGGTCACCGACATCCGCACGAGCCCGATCGCCGAGCGCATCGCCGCGGTGAACGACTTCGTCGACGCCGGCTACGAGGTCCACCTGAACTTCTCGCCGGTCATCCTCACGCCGACGTGGGAGTCGGACTGGGCCGAGCTGCTCCGGCAGGTCGACGACGTGCTGTCCCCGGCCGCCAAGGCGCAGATCGCGGCCGAGGTGATCTTCCTGACCCACAACCAGCCCCTGCACGAGGTCAACCTCGGGTGGCACCCCAAGGCCGAGGAGCTGCTCTGGCGTCCGGACCTGCAGGAGCAGAAGGTGTCCCAGAACGGTGCCGTGAACGTGCGCTACCGGTCCGGCATGAAGGGGCAGCTCGTCGAGCGCTTCCGCGAACTCGTGGCCGAGCACCTGCCGTCCTGCCGGATCCGGTACGCCTTCTGACCGGCCCCCCGACCGATCAGGGGATGAGGCGGTCGGCCCGGTACCGGGCGAACAGGTCCGCGAAGGCCTGCTCGGTCCGCCGGAACGCCGTGAACCCGGCGTCGCGGCTCTTCCCCATGTCGGTGACGACCTCCATCGCACGACCGAGGTCGGCATCGGTGTGCCACCACGAGGCGAGCCGGGTGATGTCGGCTTCGGCGAGACCGTGGCGCTCGGCGATGCCGGCCCACTCGGACTCATACGGCGCCATCTGCTCCTCGAGCGGTCGCGGAGCGTCCTCGTAGCCCACCACGCGCGCGGGGTCGACGCCGAGGTGCGCGGCCAGGCGCGGCCACATCCAGCGCCACCGGAAGACGTCACCGTTGACGATGTTGAACGGCTCGTCCGCACCCTCGGGTGACGTCGAGGCCCACACCATGTGCTCGGCGAGGATGCCGGCGTCGGTCATGTCGGTCAGCCCGTTCCACTGTGCCTCGCTGCCCGGGAACACGAAGTCCAGGTCGAGTTCCTTCGCCAGCGTGGCCTGCACGGCGAGTGTGAGGCCCATGTTCATGGCGTTGCCGACCGCGTGCCCGATCACGGTGTGCGAGCGGTGCACGGACCAGGTGAACCCCTGGCGTTTGGCAGCGGCGAAGAGCTCGTCCTCCTGCGCGTAGTAGAAGTTCGGGGTGTCGAGGCGCGGTTCCTCCTCGTGGAAGGGGGTGTCGGGCATCTCGCCCGCGGCGTACGCCTCGAACGGGCCGAGGTAGTGCTTCAGGCCGGTGACCAGGGCGACGTGCTCGAGCGGAGCGTGCGACAGCGCCGCGAGCAGGTCGCGGACCATGCCGCCGTTGACGCGGATGTTCTCCGCCTCGGTGTCCTGCCGCTGCCAGGCGGTGAAGAAGACGTGGGTCGGGTGCTCGTCGGCGAGTGCGGCCGCCAGGCTCTCCGGGTCGCGCAGGTCGGCTGCGACGGTCCGGACGCCCTGTTCAGCGAGCGGTCGGCGGGAGAGTGCCGTCACTGCCCAGCCGAGGTCGAGCAGGTGGCGCACCAGGGCGGAACCGGTGATGCCACTGGCTCCGACGACCAGGGCTTCGCGGCGGGCAGAGGTCTGTGCGGTCGATCCGGTTGCAGTCATCCTTCGATGCAACCGACGTTGGACGACACGTGTTCCCTCCTCACGTACCGTCGCGCGCTGAGTGTGCACAAAAACGCCCCATGTGTACCGCTGATCGGTACACTTCTTGCGGAGGCATCGACATGCAACTCGTGAAACCACTCGCCACACTGCTGGGGGCCACGCAAGCTGACGCGCTCCGCGTCCTCGCCCGGACCGATTCCGGCATGACCGGACGCCAGGTGGCGCGGGTCGCGGGCGCTGCGCAGCACACCGGCATCAAACGCGCGCTCGACAAGCTCGAGGCAGCAGGGCTCGTGCAGGTCGAGCGCGGTCTGCAGCACTCGGCCTACCGGGTCAACCGGGAACACCTGCTCTGGCCAGCGGTGGAACTCGGCCTCGAAGCAGGCGACGAACTCGAACGTCGGATCGGCGCCTACGTCGAGTCGGCGGAGGCCGGGGTCCTCTCGGTCTCGATCTTCGGGTCAGTCGCCCGGGGCACCGCGACGCCGGCGTCCGACCTGGACCTCCTCGTCGTCTTCGAGCAGACCGTCGACACCGACGTCGTCGTCCGCCTCGGTGACCTCGTCCGGCGGTGGACCGGCAACGAGTGCCAGGTGTTCGACGTGACCCGCGCTGATCTCCGTCGGTTCGTGGCCGAGGGAGACCCGCTCGTCGGGTCGTGGCGAGAAGAAGCCCGAACAGTCTTCGGCGAGGAGATCAGGACGTACCTCTGATGGGCGCCCGCGTGCGCGCCGTCGACAGGGCCGCAGTCGCGATGCGCCGAGACGAAGCGCAGTCCTACCTCGAGGTCGCGCTCCTCTCCGTCGAGTCGACGAGTCACGCGGACTGGAAGGCCGCCGGTGCGAACGCTGTGCTCGGCGGGATCGCGGCGTCGGACGCTCTTTGCGGTGCGATCCTCGGCTACCACCACCTCGGTGACGACCACGCCGCCGCTCGTCGGCTGCTCGACCAGGCCTGCGCACCGGACACGCGACCCGGCCTGCACTTCAAGCGTCTGACCGATGAGAAGACGAACTTCCAGTACTCGACGTCGCGCGTGACCCAGGAGAAGACACGGGCGCTGGTGACCGCGCTCGAGCGGCTCATCCGCACGGTTCACGAGCGCACCTGAAACAGGCGCGCCGCGACCCGGATCACCGCGGACGGCGGATGCGGATCGGGCCCTTGGCGGTCGACGGGTCGACGACGGACCCGCCCTGGGTGATCTCGACCTCGCCGCGCGCGACCATGCGCCGGGCGGCTCGACGTGCCGGCTCCATCAGCGGTCGCCAGTCGTCCGGGGCGAGTGAGCGTGCGACCTCGGACGGGCAGATGCTCGAGGTCCGCGCCCGTGCCGCGAGCAGTTCGTCGATGCGCTGCTCGAGGGCCCGGTCGGTGTCGTCGAGACCGTGTCGGCGGCAGGCTGCCGAACACCGCTTCGCCTCCGGTGCCGCCGAGGACGGCATCCGTCGCCCGCACGAGGCGCAGGTCCGTTCGGCGTGTGCCGACTCCGATGCCGACGCATCGGCTTCCGTCCTGATCGCCCGTCCCATGGCCCCATCCTCGTCCTGCTCGGCAGGGCGGTCCACAGCCACCACGCGCACGGTCCAGGTGCGCCTGGCAGCATCGGAGCAGTGAATCCCGACACCGCCCCCGCCCGTCCGTCCGAGCCGGCCTGGGTCCAGCACGTCATGTGGTGGCACGTCTACCCGCTCGGCTTCGTCGGCGCCGAGGTCCGCCCCGCGTCACCGGTGGGGGAGCGTCCGCTCGAACACCGCCTCGACCGCCTGACCGGCTGGCTCGACCACGTCGTCGACCTCGGTCTGAACGGCCTGCTGCTCGGCCCCGTGTTCGCGAGCTCGACCCACGGGTACGACACGGTCGACCACTTCCGCATCGACCCGCGCCTGGGCGACGACGCCGACTTCGACGCCCTGGTCACCGCGGCGCACGAGCGGGGCGTGCGGGTGCTGCTGGACGGGGTGTTCAACCACGTCGGCCGTGAGCACCCGGCGTTCCGTGCGTTGTCGGACCAGGGCCCGGAGGCGCCCACCGCCGACCTGTTCGCCATCGACTGGTCCGGGTGGCAGTCGGGGCAGCCCGTGCCCGTCGGACTGTTCGAGGGCCACGACATCCTCGTCGCGCTCGACCACGGCAGCCGTGCCACCGAGGACCTCGTGGTGGAGGTGATGACGCACTGGCTGGCCCGCGGCGTCGACGGTTGGCGGCTCGACGCGGCGTACGCGGTGCCGCCGGCGTTCTGGGCGCGGGTCCTGCCGCGGGTGCGGGAGCGTTTCCCGGACGCCTGGTTCAGCGGCGAGGTGATCCACGGCGACGCGGCCGCGATCGCACGCGACTCGACGATGGACTCGCTGACCCAGTACGAGCTGTGGCAGGGGATCTGGCACGGCATCGCGGACCGCAACGGCCACGAGCTCGCACACGCGGTCGAGCGGCACGACGCGCTGCTGTCGACCTTCGCCCCGACCACGTTCGTCGGCAACCACGACGTCACCCGGATCGCGAGCGCGGTGGGGGAGCGGTTCGCCGGGCACGCCGCCGCGGTGCTGTTCACGGTGGCGGGGACCCCGGTGGTCTACGCCGGCGACGAGTACGGCTGGACCGGGGTGAAGGAGGAACGCGAGGGCGGCGACGACGCGGTCCGCCCGGAGTTCCCAGCCGAGGTGCCGGCGCCGACGGACCTGACCCACGCGCACGAGGCGCTCATCGCCCTGCGCCGTCGGAACCCGTGGCTGCACCGCGCGCACACCGACGTCGTGCACCTGACCAACACCGCCGTGGTGCTGCGGACCGCGACGGCGGACGCCGCCGTGGTGACCGCCCTGAACCTGTCGGACGACCCCGTCGAGGTGCCCGTGGCCGACGCGACGCAGGTCGAGGCGGGCGGGGCCGATCTCGGGGACGGGACCCTGCGCCTCCCGGCCGGGGGTTGGGCCGTCCTGTCGCGTTCGTGAGCAGAAACGGTCGGGTCCCCATCGAGGACCCGACCGTTTCTGCTCACCAAGCGAACACGCGCACGCGCACGCGCGCCCCGCTACTTGCGCGCGGACGCCGCCCGGCGCTTGTTGAACACGTCGAACGCGACGGCGGCGAGCAGCACCAGGCCCTTGATCAGGGACTGGAACTCGGTGCCGACACCGAGGATCGACATGCCGTTGTTCAGCAGACCGATGATCAGACCGCCGACGATGGCTCCCGGCACGGTGCCGATGCCACCGGTGACGGCCGCGCCACCGATGAAGACGGCGGCGATGGCGTCGAGCTCGAAGCCGTTGCCCGCGCCCGGTGCCGCCAGGTTGAGCTGGCCGGTGAAGACCACGCCCGCCAGGGCCGAGATGACACCCATGTTGACGAAGAGCAGGAACGTCACGCGCTTCGTCTTCACACCCGACAGCTGCGCGGCCAGGGCGTTGCCACCGATCGCGTAGATGTGACGGCCGAACACCGCGCTCCGCATGACGACCGAGTAGATCACCACGAGGGCGCCGAGCACGACGAGCACGATCGGGGTGCCGTTGTAGCTGGCGAGCAGGAGCGCCACGTAGATCACGAGCACGGCGCCGAAGGCCGTCTTCACGATGAACCAGGCGAACGGCTCGCTCTCGAGCTGGTACTTGCGACGCGTGATGCGACCGCGGAACGCCGCGATCACCATGACGGCCGCGGCGGCGAAGCCGAGGATCATCGTGAGCGGCTCGTACCCGGTGGTGCCGAAGGACGGCAGGAAGCCGGAGCCGAGCGAGCGGAAGCCGGCGGGGAACGGCGAGATCTGCTGGTTCTGCAGGACGATCTGGGCCGCGCCGCGGAAGGCGAGCATGCCCGCCAGCGTCACGATGAACGCCGGGATCCCGAAGTACGCGATCCAGAAGCCCTGCCAGGCGCCGACGAGTGCACCGACCACCAGGCAGAGCACGACCGCGATCGGCCACGGGATGTTCCACTGCGTGATCATCACGCCGGCCATGGCACCGGTGAAGGCGACCACCGACCCGACCGACAGGTCGATGTGGCCGGCGATGATGACCATGACCATGCCGATGGCCAGGATGAGGATGTAGCTGTTCTGGACGATCAGGTTCGAGACGTTGATCGGGGCCAGCGTGATGCCGTTCGTGGTCACCTGGAAGAAGATGACGATGACGATCAGCGCGATGAACAGGCCGATCTGTCGGAGCTGCCCGGTGAGGTAGCCGACGGCGGACTTAAGCGCGTTCATTGACAGGGGTCTCCCGTTCCTGGGTCATGTACTGCATGAGGACCTCGGGCGTCGCCTCGGCGCGCGGGACGTCGGCCGTGATGGTGCCCTCGGAGAGGGTGTAGATGCGGTCGCAGATGCCGAGCAGTTCGGGGAGCTCGGAGGAGATCACGATGACCGCCTTCCCCTGGTCGGCGAGCTGGTTGATGATCGTGTAGATCTCGTACTTCGCGCCGACGTCGATGCCGCGGGTCGGCTCGTCGAGGATGAGCACGTCGGGGTCGGCGTACATCCACTTCGACAGGACGACCTTCTGCTGGTTCCCGCCGGAGAGCTTCCCCGTCACGACGTCGACGTTCGGCGCCTTGATGTTCAGGCTCTTGAGGAACTGGGTCGCGACGGTGGTCTCCTCCGAGGAGTTCACGAAGCCCCAGTTGGCGAGCTTGCCGAGGGCCGACCCGGAGATGTTCCGCTTGATGTCGTCGATCAGGTTCAGGCCGTAGCGCTTGCGGTCCTCGGTGACGTAGGCGATGCCGTTGTCGATCGCCTGCGAGACGGTGTGCGTCTTGATCGGGGTGCCGCGCTTGTAGACGGTGCCGCTGATGCCGGTGCCGTAGGACTGACCGAAGACGCTCATCGCGAGTTCCGTGCGGCCGGCGCCCATGAGCCCGGCGATGCCGACGACCTCGCCGGCGCGGACGTTGAGGTTGGCCTGGTGGATGATCTCGCGCGACGAGTCGAGCTGGTGGTGGACGGTCCAGTCCTCGATCCGCAGCAGTTCCTCGCCGATGACGGGGTTCTCGCGCTCGGGGTACCGGTTCGACAGGTCACGGCCGACCATCCCGCGGATGATCCGGTCCTCGGACACGTCATCGGCCCGCATGTCGAGTGTCTCGATGGTCTTGCCGTCGCGGATGATCGTGACCTTGTCCGCGATCGCCTTGATCTCGTTGAGCTTGTGGCTGATGATGATCGCCGTCATGCCCTCGGCCTGCAGCGAGCGGATGAGCTCGAGCAGGTGCGCGGAGTCGTCGTCGTTCAGCGCGGCGGTGGGCTCGTCGAGGATGAGGAGCTTCACCTCCTTCGAGAGCGCCTTCGCGATCTCGACGAGCTGCTGCTTGCCGACACCGAGGTCGACGACCTTGGTGACGGGGTTGTCCTTCAGCCCGACGCGCTTGAGCAGCTCGGCGGCCGTCAGGTTCGTCTTGTTCCAGTCGATGAAGCCGCCCTTGGACTGCTCGTTGCCGAGGAAGATGTTCTCGGCGATCGACAGGAAGGGGCTGAGCGCCAGCTCCTGGTGGATGATGACGACGCCCGCAGCCTCGGAGTCGTTGATGTTCGCGAACCGCACGGGTTCGCCGTCGAGCAGGATCTCGCCGTCGAAGGAGCCGGCCGGGTAGACACCCGACAGCACCTTCATGAGCGTCGACTTGCCCGCGCCGTTCTCGCCGCAGATCGCGTGGACCTGGCCGCGCTCGACCTCGATCGAGACACCCTGCAGGGCCTTGACGCCGGGGAACGTCTTGGTGATGTCCCGCATCTCGAGGATGGTGTCCGCCATGTGGACGCCTTTCCGTCGTGCGCGCGTGCGCGCGCTGGTGGAGACGGACTGGAGGCGCGGTGCGGGCTGGCACCGCGCCTCCGGTCCGTGAGATGGGCCTGACTACTTCAGGTCGGCTTCGGTGTAGTACCCGGAGTCCACGAGGACTTCCTTGTAGTTGTCCTTCGTGACGACCGTCGGCTGGAACAGGAAGGTCGGGACGACCTTGACCTTGTTGTCGTAGCTTTTCGTGTCGTTGACCTCGGGGTCCTTGCCGGTGAGCAGGTCCTCGGCCATGGTGACGGACTGCTTGGCGAGCTTGCGCGTGTCCTTGTAGATCGTCGAGTACTGCTGGCCGGCGATGATCGACTTGACCGAGGCTGCCTCGGCGTCCTGGCCCGTGACCGTCGGGAGCGGACGGTCGCTCGTGCCGTACCCGGCGCCCTGGAGCGCCGAGATGATGCCGATCGAGATGCCGTCGTACGGCGAGAGCACGCCGTCGAGCGTGGTGCCGCCGGAGTAGGACTTCGCGATCAGGTTCTGCATGCGGGCCTTGGCCGTGGCCGGGTCCCACTGCTGCGTCGCGGCCTGGGACAGCTCGTCCTGGCCGGACTGGATCTTCAGCGTGCCGTCCTCGAGGTACGGCTTGAGCGTCTTCATGGCGCCGTTGAAGAAGAACCCGGCGTTGTTGTCGTCGAGCGAGCCGGCGAAGACCTCGATGTTGAAGGGGCCCTTCTCGCCGGTCTTCTTGCCGTCCGCGTCGAGCACGCCCAGGCCGGTGAGCAGGCTGTTCGCCTGGTCGACACCGACCTTCTCGTTGTCGAAGGACACGTAGTAGTCGACGTTCTTGTTGCCCGTGAGCAGGCGGTCGTACGAGATCACCTTGATGCCGGCCTTGGCGGCGGCGTCGAGCTGGTCGGAGAGCGCGCCACCGTCGATCGACGCGATGATCAGGACCTTCGCGCCCTTGGTGATCATGTTGCTGACCTGCTGGGCCTGCTGCTGGACCTTGTTGTCGCCGTACTCGAGGTCGACCTTGTAGCCGGCCTTCTCGAGGTCGCTCTTGACGGCGTTGCCGTCCTTGATCCACCGCTCGGAGACCTTGGTGGGCATGGCGACGCCGACGAGGGCGCCCTTGTTGTCGCCGCTGCCGCCACCATCGGTGGACGCACGGCCGCCGGCCGAGCAAGCGGCCAGCGAGATCGCGATGCCGACGGCTGCGACGCCCGCGATGATCCTGCGCTTCATCATCGAAGTACCTCTGTTCCTTCGCGTCGTCCTCGACGCGGTCGGGTGCCGGGGCTGCTGTGCCCCGTGGGATGCGCTCGTGTGAGCGCTCACATCTTGTGGGTTCCGTGACGGGGTGTCAACTCAACACCGCCGTTTCGTGATCTTGCCGCGGCGACCGGACCGAGCGGTACGGTTGGCGCGTGAGCACCACGACCGCCCCCGAGGGCAGGGGCGGCAAGCGCCGGAAGGCCCCGACGATCTTCGACGTCGCCGAACGCGCCGGCGTGTCCCACCAGACCGTCTCCCGCGTGATCAACGGCGACCCGACCGTCCGCGAGCAGTTCCGGACGCAGGTCACCGACGCCGTCACCGAGCTCGGGTACCGGCCCCGCGCCGCCGCCCGGGCGCTCGCCGGTGGGCGGAGCAAGGCGCTCGGCATCATCACCGCCGGCGACGCGCTGTACGGCCCGTCGAGCACCTCGATCGGCTTCGAACGGGCCGCCCGCTCCGCCGGGTACCACGTGCTGCTGTCGACCCTGCCCGAGGAACCGCGGCCGTCCGACCTGTCCGGGGCGCTCACCACGCTGCTGGCGCAGGACGTCGCCGCGATCGTGCTCGTCGCCGCCGACAACCGGGTGCTCGACGCCCTCGCCTCGCTCACCGTGCCGGTCACGGTGCCCGTCGTGGTGTCGAACGCCGTGCAGCGCGACGCCGTCCGGACCCCGGTCGCGCCGAGCGTCGCCGCCGTCGCCATCGACCAGGCGGCCGGCACCTCGCTCGTCATGCAGCACCTGTTCGACCGCGGACACCGCCGGATCGTGCACATCGCCGGGCCGCACGTGTCGCAGGAGTCCGAGGTGCGCCGCGCGACATACGTGCGGATCATGCAGGACGCCGGGCTGGAACCGGTCGTGCTCGAGGGCGACTGGACCCCGGCGAGCGGCTTCGCGGCCGCCCGGCACATCGACGTGGGGACGGTCGACGCCGTCTTCGCGGGCAACGACCAGATGGCGCTCGGGGTGCTGCACGCCTTCGCCGACGAGGGGCTGCGTGTGCCCGACGACATCGCGGTCGTGGGGTTCGACGACGTCCCCGAGGCCGCGCACTTCACGCCGCCGCTGACCACCGTGCGGCAGGACTTCCGGGCGATGGGGGAGCGGGTGCTCGACACCGTGCGGGCCCTGGTCGAGGGGGAGCCCCGCGACGAGACGCTGCTCGCGCCCGAGCTGGTGGTGCGGCGCAGCACGTAGCGCCCCCTCGCACCGTGCGGCGGTGTGCAGGTGGTGCGAGGTTCTCCCGTGCGCGGGGCCGCGGCGCACGGTGCAGCGTTGTGCGGCCGGTGCGAGGTTGATCGCTCGGTGCGGCGCTACAACCCCGCACCGAGCGATCGACCCCGCACCGGTTGAGGGGCCGCGCACGGTGCGAGGCCGCGCACAACCCCGCACCGGCCGAGCGGCCGCGCACGGTGCGAGACCGTGCACGACCCCGAGCTGACCCGACCGTCAGCCCTTCAACGCCCCGGACGACAGCCCGGCGACGTAGAACCGTTGCAACCCGACGTACAGCGCGATGCACGGGATCATCGCCACCACCGACCCGGCGACGAGGTTGCCGTACGACACCTGCCCGTACGCCCCGGTCTGCAGGTTGAGCAGCGCGACCGGCAGCGTGTAGAGCGAGTCCTTCGTCAGGAACGTCAGGGCTCCGAGGAACTCCGTCCACGACGCCAGGAAGGCGTAGAGCGCCGCGGTCGCCGCCCCGGGCAGGAGCAGCGGGCGGAGCACCGACACGACGACCCGGAAGCGCGAGGCGCCGTCGACGAAGGCCGAGTCCTCGAGCTCGGTGGGGATCGACTCGAACGCGTTCCGCATCACGAACACCCCGAACGGCAGGTTCACCGTCGTGTAGAACAGCACGAGTCCGAGCAGCGAGTTCGTCAGCCCCATGGCGTTCATCTCGAGGTACAGCGGCGTGAGGATGGCCTGGAACGGCACCATCATCGTCAGCAGCACCAGGCCGAACACGAGCCCGGATCCCCGGAACCGGAAGCGGGCGAAGCCGTAGCCGGCCATCGTCGCGATCACCGCGGTCAGCACCGCCGTGGCGATCGACACGATGAGCGAGTTCACGACGCCGGTGAGCAGGTGCGACGACGAGGCGAACACGGCGGCGAAGTTCTGCCACCCGAGCTGGAAGAACGTCGCCGGGTCGGGGGCCTGCGTGATGACGGCCTCGGACTGGAACGCCCGCAGGATCGACCAGATGAGCGGGACGCCGAACACGAGCGCGGAACCGATGCCGGCGATGGCGTACAGGGTGCGCTTGACGGTGGTGTCGCGGGGGTGCTGGACGCTGCCCTGCTGGTGGCGCCGACGTCGGCCGTCGCCCGTGGTGGTCAGGGTCCTGGTGGACAGGTCCGGCGCCGCGAGGGCCGCACGGGAGGTCGTGGTGCTCATGGCGTCAGTCCTTCTCTCGCAGTGCCCAGAACTGGAACACCGTCACGGCGGCGATCACCACGACGAGGGCGATCGACTGGGCCGTCGCGGCCCCGAGCTGCAGGTTCACGAACCCGCGGTTGTAGATCGCGTTCACGATCGTCGTGGTCTCGGTGCCCGGCCCGCCCTGGGTCAGGATGTAGAACTGGTTGAAGGCCAGCAGCGAGCCGATCACCGAGATGATGACGCTCAGCGCGACGGTCGAGCGGATCATCGGGAACGTGATCAGGCGTTCGGTCTGCCACCACGAGGCTCCCTCGAGCTGCGCCGACTCGTAGACCTCGTCGGGGACGCCCTGCATCGCCGACATGAGCAGCACCATGGTCAGCCCGGACACCGCCCAGACCACGAGCACGCAGATGAGCAGCGTCGCCAGCGGGCCGTTCACGAGCCACGCGGTGCTGCCGTCGGTGATCCCGAGCCAGCGGAGCACCATGTTGACGGCCCCGGAGTTCGGCTGCGCCTCGAGCACGAGCATGAACGAGAGCGTCGTCAGCCCGACCACGTACGGCAGGAAGAACACCGTCCGCAGGATCGTGCTGCCACGGCGTCGTGCGCGGACGAGCACGGCCAGGAAGTACCCGAGCGCCAGGATCGGCAGGGTCACGATGGCCGTGTACAGCAGCGTGTAGCCGATCGCGTGCACGAACGTCGGGTCCTGGAACAGCGTCAGGTAGTTCTGCAGCCCGATGAACCGGTACGGGCCGATCAGGGGCCAGTTCGTGAACGAGATGTAGAGCGCGAACACGAGCGGGACGAGCACGAAGACGGCGACGAACAGGATCGCCGGGGCGACGAGGACGGCGCCGGTGCGCGGCGGGTGGGTGAGCGAGTTGCGGGTCCGGACGGAGCCGCCACGCCCCGGGCCGCGGCCCACGGTGGGACGGCCCGGGCCGGTCCGGCCGGCGGGGCGCCGGGTGGAGATGGTCGACATGCGTGCACCTCTCTGTGCATCAACAAGAGCGAGACGAGCGGGACGAGCGGAGAAGACAGGCAGGCAGGCTCAGGCCTGCACCTGGTCGAGGATCCGCTGGTAGTCGGACTGCGCCGTCCGCATGGCGGCAGCGCTCCCCGACCCGAACACGGCCTCGCGGAACATCGCGAAGTACGGCGACGACGGCTGGTTGTTGAGCAGGTTGTACGCCAGCGTCTGCGGTGCGTAGCCCTTCTCGATGGCGTCGAGCGGCCCGTACGCCAGCGGGAACCGCTTGCGGTACTCCGGGGTGGCGGCGTCGGACCGCGTCGGGAAGTACCCGCCGTCCGGCAGCGCCTGCTGCTGCTGGAGGCCGTTCGCGTACTGCATGAACGCCCACCCACCGGACGGGTTCGCCGCCCCGTTCGGGATGCACATGTTGTCGCCGCCGTCGAAGAACGACCGCTGGCCGTCCCACGACGGGATGAGCACCGTCTGCATCTTCGCCCGCATCGCCTTGGTGGCCGCGGGCACGGTCGCCCCGTACGAGGTCGGGAAGATCCCCACCTTGCCGGCCCGGAAGTCGGCACCCCACGTGGTGCCGGCGTCGGAGTAGGTCGCCTTCGACAGCACGCCGTCCTTCCACAGCTGCCGGTAGAACTCGAGCATGCGTTCGAGGGCCTCGTTGCCGGTGATGTTCGCCCGCTGGGAGCCCACCTCGCCGGTCATCATGTCGACCCCGGTCGCCCAGACGTGCGGCTGCGTGACGAAGCCGATGATGCCGGCGGCGTTGCCGGAGATCGACCAGCCGTACACGTCGTCGTCGAGCTTCCGGATGGCCTTCGCCGCGTCGAGCAGCGTGGACAGGTCCTTCGTCGACTCCTCGACGTCGAGCCCGGCACGTTCGAACAGCTCGGTGTTCACGAACAGCTGCGAGTTGTCGGCCAGGTAGGGCAGGCCGTAGTACCGGTCGCGGTACTCGAGCAGGCGCAGGTGCCCCGGCGAGATCGCGTCGAAGTAGTCCAGGTCCTTGACCACATCGGTCAGGTCGGCGAACGCCTCGCGGAAGATGAACAGCTGCGAGTTGATGTCGTCGATGTCGACGACGTCCGGCGGCTCACCCCCGCGGATCGCGGTCGCGAGCTTGGTCACGTACTGCGCGTCCGGCACGGGCGTCAGCTGGACCTGCAGCGCCGGGTTCGCCTTGTTGAACCCGGCGACGGCCGACGTCAGGCCGGCCTGGGTCGCTGACCGGCACCACACCTGCACGGTGCCGGTCGCGTTCTTCCCGAAGCTCGCGGGCTTCGCGACGACCTTCGGCAGGGTGCCGGAGCACCCGGCCAGGGCGAGGGCTGCCCCGCCGGCGACGCCGCCGACGAGGAACGCTCGGCGGTCCACGCCGGTCACCGAGCCAACGGGAGCCAGACGCGCATCGGCGCGGCTCCCCGGTTGGCCCACGCGTAGTACGGGACGGCGATCGCGGTGACGTCGCGACCGGCCTGGAGGCCCGTGGTGGCGCCCTGCGGACCGGCCACGTCGTCGACGTTGGCCGCGTTTCCGGCGTTATCCGATCCTCCAGACCGGGTCGCGTCCAGCCGCTGGTACGGCCAGGCCGGCTGCACGTGCTCGGCCGGGGCGTGCCCCGGGATCCGCAGCGTGACGACGCCGTCGAGCAGGTCGTCGCGGCGCTCCTCGGTGATCGGCGCGTCCGCGTCGACCGTCAGGTCGTCGACCGTGAAGCCCTGCTGGTCCGCCTGCTCGACCGCGTACACGAGCGGGCCGCGCTCGACCGCGACCTGCCCGCGGGCGGCGTCGATGCGGGCGTCGGCGACGTAGCGGTGCGGCGTCGTGTCGAAGACGAGCTCGACGGTGTCGCCCGCCGACCACTCGCGGTCGACGACGTGCAGCGTCCCCGCCGTGGGGTTCGCGGACCCGTCCGGACCCGTGACCGTCGTGGTGTCCGACCAGGCCGGGATCCGCAGACCCAGGGCGAGCGGGCCGTCCTCGGTGACCGTGACACGGACGCGGCCCTCGTGCGGGTAGTCGGTCTCGACCCGCACCGGACCGAGGTCGGCGGTGGCGTACTGGTGGACCTGCAGCCCGCCGTCGGTCGCGGTCGCCAGGTAGCCGTCGAGGCTCGCGAAGGTGCGCATGATGTTCGGCGGGCAGCAGGCGCAGTCGAACCATCCACGGCGCCCGTGGGCGGGGGAGCGGTTCTCGTCCTGGTGGGCGTGGTCGCGCTGCTGCAGCGGGTTCACGTAGAAGTACTCGGTGCCGGCCAGGCTCACCCCGGCGAGGAACGCGTTGTACAGCAGACGCTCGATCGCGTCGGCGTAGACGGGCTTGCCGGTGGCGAGCAGCAGCCGCCAGGCCCACTGCACCCCGCCGATGGCCGCGCAGGTCTCGGCGTAGCCGCGGTCGGTCGGCAGCTCGTACGGGTCGCCGAACGCCTCCCAGTCCCAGCGCGCCCCGAGTCCGCCGGTGATGAAGGCCTTCGTCGCCATCATGTCCGCGAACTGCGTCTCGCTCGCGGTGAGGAGCTCGGTGTCCCCGGTCTCGATCGCGACGTCCACGGCGCCCGCCGCCAGGTACACGGCGCGCACGGCGTGGCCTTCGACCGTCGTGGCCTGCCGGCTCGGCACCCGGTCGGAGAAGTACGTCGGCTCGCCGCCGGCGCGCTCGATGATCCCGTGCCCGCGGGCGTCGACGAACCAGTGCGCCAGGTCGAGGTAGTCACGGTTGCCGGTCTCGCGGTACAGCTCGACCAGGCCCATCTCGACGACGGGGTGGCCGTCGACGTCGCGCGTCTTCGGCGTGCCGTCCGGTGCGGCGCCGTCGCCGAACGTGCGGACCAGGTGGTCGGCGTTCTTGATCGCGACGTCGAGCAGTCCGGTGTCGCCCGTCGCACGGTGCTGGGCCACGGCCGCCTGGTACAGGTGCCCGGCGCAGTACATCTCGTGGCTCCACTTGAGGTCCGTGTACCGCTCACCCTTCCCGCGCACCTGTTGCACGGAGTCCAGGTACCCGTCGTCTGCCTGGGCCCGGGCGTACAGGGCGGTGACCTCGCGCTGCAGGTCGAGCAGGTCCTCGGCAGGGGCGCGGCCGTACTCCCACGCAACGGCCTCGAGCCACTTCGTCACGTCGGAGTCCATGAAGATCGGGCCGACGGCCTCGCCCTCCTCGAGTCCCGCGGCGATGCGGAGGTTGCGGAAGTTGCCGGCCGTCTCGAGCTGCTGGTAGCCGCTGCGGACGGCGTCACGGCCGTTGCGCTCCTGGCGGAGCGCCCAGAAGCCGCCGGTGATCCGGGCGTCGCCGGTCGGCAGCGGCCGGAGCG
The DNA here is from genome assembly GCF_013359815.1 of Curtobacterium flaccumfaciens. Taxonomy (GTDB): domain Bacteria; phylum Actinomycetota; class Actinomycetes; order Actinomycetales; family Microbacteriaceae; genus Curtobacterium; species Curtobacterium flaccumfaciens. The sequence goes on from NZ_JABMCF010000033.1 coordinate 320,148, forward strand.
TCAGGCGTGCGTCGGCGGTCGGGAGGACCGGGGTCGCGGTGTGCGCGCCGCGATCGGTCGCGAGCGTGGTGGTCATGTCGCCTCCTTGCGATGTGACTGGCACCGTCCGGATGGAGCTGGCCATCCGGAAAACGGTTTCTGCGGTGGACGCTACGACACGGGGCGCACGTCGCGCAAGACCATTCCGGCGGTTTTGTGTAAGGTCATCGGCACGTCCTGGTCGTCGGAAAGGTGGTTGCCGTGACGCTCGAACGCACCGGACAGCCGATCCGGATCACCGACGTGGCGGCGCTCGCCGGGGTGTCGATCGGCACCGCGTCGAAGGCGCTGAACGGCACCGGGCAGCTGCGGGACGCCACCCGGCTGCGGGTGAAGGAAGCCGCCGAGAAGCTCGGGTTCGTCGGCGATGCCCGGGCCCGTGCGCTGTCGTCGGGGCGGACCTACACCGTCGGCATGATCACCACCGACTCGTTCGGCCGGTTCTCGATCCCGGTGCTGCTCGGCGCCGAGGACGCCCTGTCCGCCGGGCGCATGGCCGTCCTGCTGTGCGACACCCGCGACGACCACGTGCGCGAGGCCCACTACCTGCGCTCCCTGGCGGCCCGCGGCGTCGACGGCATCATCGTGACCGGCCGTTCCGCCGACGCCCGGCCCCCGATCGACGTGTCGATCCCCGTCGTCTACGCATTCACGCCCTCGACCGACGACGCCGACGTGTCGATCACCCTCGACGACGCCGCCGGGTCGGCACTGGTCGCCTCGCACGTGCGCTCGCTCGGGCGGCAGCGGGTCGCGATCGTGACGGGGCCGGCACGACACCGGTCCGCGGCGCGACGGGTGGCAGGTGCCTCGTCGGTTCTCGGGTCGCACTTGGTCACCGACCCGCTGTACGGCGAGTGGTCGGAGCGCTGGGGACGGCAGGCCGTGGACGTGTTGGCTCGGGAGTCGCCCGACGTCGACGCGATCGTCTGCGGCAGCGACCAGATCGCCCGGGGCGTGTGCGACCGGCTGCGGGAGCTCGGGCGTTCGGTGCCCGGAGACGTCGCGGTCACGGGGTTCGACGACTGGGACGTGATGGCGCTCGCCTCGAGGCCGCCGCTGACCACCGTGGACCTGCGGCTCGAGGAGCTCGGACGCGTCGCGGGGCAGGCGCTCCTCGCTCTGATCGACGGCGGGACGGCGTCGTCGGCGGCTGTCACCCCGTCGCTCGTCATCCGCGAGAGCACCGTCGGCGCGTAGGGCGCGGTCGGCGCTCGGCGCTCGGGCTCGGGGCTCGCGAGGTCGCG
>NZ_JABMCF010000034.1 GCF_013359815.1 Curtobacterium flaccumfaciens
ATCGTGATCAGTCCTTTGCTGTTGTCGCGCTCGGCGCGGCTGCTGTGTGCGCGCCGAACACACCCTTGGTGGGGTGGAGAACCAGCGATGTGCGGCTGGTGAGCGCTCCGGGTGTTTCCCGGTCGTTGCAGGTGATTCGGCACCCTGCGGCGAAGGGTTTGGACGGATCTGCTGTCGTTACCGCTCTGTGACCTTCGGGCTCATCCGGACAGCGCTCACGCCCGCAAGTACGTTCTCTGAGAGGCCGCTGAACGTGGTCCATCGAGAAAGGCACTCCCCATGGCATCGACGTCCAGTCGTCCCACGTCCGTCACCGTCGCGTTCGTCATCTGGCTGGTGGTGGTCCTGGCGAACATCCTGCAGGGCATCATCAACCTCACGTCGGGCTCCTCCGCCGACGTCGCTGACAGTGTCGGCACCGCCCCGCTCGTCGGCGGCGCGATCTTCGCGTTCATCCTCGCCGTGATCGAGCTCATCATCGTCTTCAAGATGCGCGACGGCCGCAACTGGGCCCGCATCGTGCTGACGGTCCTCGCGGTCCTGCAGCTCATCGGTGTCGGCGTCGGCGCGGCCTCGGGTGGCAACGCCTTCGGCTGGATCGGTGGCGTCGCGGTGCTCATCGCGACGATCCTGATGTACGTCGGCGGCGCGAACGGGTACTTCCGTCGCCACTGAGCGGGCGAGCGTGCGGATGCGCTCCTGCGTGACGCACACCGGTCGCTGAACGCGACCACCTGACGGACGGGAGGCCCGGTGCCAGCTGGCACCGGGCCTCCCGTCCGTCGTCCGCTCGGGTCAGAACGCCTTGCCCGGGTTCAGGGTCCCCGCCGGGTCGAGCGCGTCCTTCACGGAGCGGTGCATCGCGAGCACACGGTCGCCGAGCTCGACGCGCAGGCCCGGGAGCTTCAGCAGCCCGACGCCGTGCTCACCGGTCACGGTCCCACCGAGCGCCAGGCAGTCCGCCACGATCTGGTCGAACGCGGTCTTCGCGCGGGCCTTCGCGGCGTCGTCACCCTCGGGCGCGATGATCAGCGGGTGCAGGTTGCCGTCGCCGGCGTGCGCGATGTTGGCGATCGTGACGTCCTGTGCATCCGCGGTCACCTGGATCCGCCGGAGCATCTCGGGCACCGCGCTCCGCGGCACGCAGATGTCCTCGGTCAGCACCGGCCCGAGCCGTTCGAGCGCCGGGTAGGCGAGCCGGCGGGCCTGGAAGAGCCGGTCGATGTCCTGGGGATCGGTGGCTCGCTCGACGTCCGTGCCACCGGCCTCGGCGAACACGTCCGCGACGTGGTCAGCGATCGCGTCCCCGGCGGCACCGCGCTCGTCGACCCGTGCGAGCAGCAGGGTGTCGACGTCCGCCGGCAGCCCGAGGTGCATCCAGTCGTCGACGGCGCGCAGGCAGGTGCGGTCGACGATCTCGAGGGCCGCGGGGATGATGCCCGCGCGCGAGATCGCGGCCACGGCGTCGCCCGCGGCGGTCAGCGAGGGGAAGTACCCGATCACGGCCCGCTCGTCGCGGCCGGCCAGGGGGAGCAGCTGCACGGTGACCGACACGACGATGCCGAGCGTGCCCTCGGAACCGACCAGCAGCCCCGTGAGGTCGTACCCGGCGACGCCCTTCGCGGTCCGGCGGCCGAGCTCCACGACCGACCCGTCGGCCAGCACGACGGTCATGCCGAGCACGTAGTCGCGGGTGACCCCGTACTTGACGCAGCAGATGCCGCCGGCGTTCGTCGCGACGTTGCCGCCGATCGTCGAGATCGCCGAGCTCGCGGGGTCCGGCGGGTACCAGAGGCCGTGCTCGGCGACCGCGGCGCGGAGTGCGTCGTTGATGACGCCGGGTTCGGTGACCGCGTAGCGCTCGTCGGTGTTCACCTCGAGCACCCGGTTCATCCGCTCGAGCGACACGACGATCGAGTCGGCCATCGCGTTGGCGCCGCCGGACAGGCCGGTGCCGGCACCGCGAGGGACGACCCGGAGGCCGGCGGCGGCTGCCCAGCGGACGGCGGTGACGACGTCGTCGGTGCTGCGTGCCAGGACCACGGCGAGCGGTGCCGTGGAGTCGGCCCACTCGGCGTCGTCGTGGCGGTAGCGCTCGAGCGACTCCGGGTCGCGGAGGACCTGGTCGGACCCCAGCAGGTGTTCGAGGGCGGTGGCGTCGGCTGCGGTGGCGGATGCGGCGGTGACGGTCATGCGGGGTGGGGGTCCTTCCGGGGCGCGGCGGTGCGGTTCGGGTCCGTCGACGATACGCCGGTCAGTCCAGGCAGAACTCGTTGCCCTCGACGTCCTGCATGACGATGCACGACTCGTTCACCTGGTCCGCCGTCATCCGACGGACCTGGGTGGCGCCGAGTCCGACCAGTCGGGCGCTCTCGGCGTCGAGGGCCGCGAGCCGTTCGGCGCCGACCATCCCGGTGCCGACCCGGACGTCCGGCTCGGCGCAGTCGAACGTCACCTGGACCTGTCGCACCGTTGCCATGGCGCCGAGGATACGACGATGCACGACCGGCGTCCGCTCAGCGTCCGCCCTGTCAGCGGTGGGCGCACGGTGCGCCGGACGGGAGGCACGGTGCCTGGCCGCCACGGGCCTCCTGTCCGTCGCGCAGTCGCGTCAGTGCTGCTTGCCGCGCAGGCGGCCGATGCCCAGCACGATGCCGACGACGACCATGCCGAGCGCGAGGCCGGCCACGGCCGAGACGGCGGTGTCGGCGATCCAGATGACGACGGGGCCTGCGGCCTCGAGCGCGTGCTCGATCACGTGCAGCAGGTCGTACGGCCCGTGCCAGATGGTCTCGGCGAGGTTCGCGATGACCAGGTGTCCACCCACCCAGAGCATCGCGACCGTGCCGATGACGCTGATGACCCGGAAGACCATCGGCATCGCACGGACGATGCGGGCTCCGATCCGACGGGTGCGGCGGACCGAGTTCTTCATCATCTGCAGGCCGATGTCGTCGACCTTCACGAGCAGTGCCACGGCGCCGTAGACGACGGCCGTCATGACCAGACCGATCACGATCAGGGCGCCGAGCGTCGGCCAGAGCCCCAGGTCGGGGTCGAGACCCGCCAGTGCGATGAGCATGATCTCGGTGCTCAGGATGAGGTCGGTGCGGATGGCGCCGAAGACGAGCTTCGGTTCGGTGACGGCCTCGTCGGACCCGCCCTCGTGGTGCACGCCGAACCACTCGGTGACCTTCTCGGCGCCCTCGAAGCACAGGTACGTGCCGCCGAGCAGGAGCAGCCACGGCAGCACGCCGGGCGCGAAGGCCGTGAGCAGCAACGCCAGCGGGATGATGATGATGAACTTGTTGAACAGGCTGCCGAGGGCGATGCGCCCGACGACGGGGAGTTCACGAGCGGGCTCGAGGCCCTGCACGTACTGGGGCGTGACGGCGGCGTCGTCGATGACGAGCCCGGCGGTCTTCGCGCTGGCCTTGACGGCTGCGGAGAGGATGTCGTCCACCACGGCGAGCAATCCGACTGACAATGCGTTCTCCACTCGTCTGACCTGTGACCGTGCACAGCGTAGTGGCCGCGGGGCATCCTGAACGCCAGCCGCGGGGCGTCCGTAGGCTCGCGGCATGGCTGACTTCACCGCATCCCAGGCCGCCGTCGTCCGGATCGAGCGTTCCGAGCAGGGGCGCTGGGACCTCTCCGTCATCAGCGACGCCGGTGTCGCGATGGGGCACGGCGTGTACCTGTTCGACGCGGAGCACGACGACGCCGAGGACGAGCAGGCCGCGGCCCTCGACTTCGTGCGCGACTACGGGTTCCGGTTCGAGCGCGACGCGGTGCAGGCCGACGGTCCCGACGCCTTCTGGGCGCCGCTGCTGCCGTCCGACCAGCAGTAGGCGCTGCAGCGCGCGGGAGTCAGCGCGCCGAGTCCTCGAACCCGATCAGCCAGGTGACCCCGTGCGCGTCGCGGACGGTGCCGTCCCAGTCGCCCCACGGGCGCTGCTGCAGCGGGTCGATCACCGTTCCGCCCTCGGCGAGCTGGTCGAACCACCGACGCAGGACGTCCGGTTCCGCAGCGCCGAGCAGTGAGAAGAGCAGCCCGGTCGCCGAGAACGGGGTGTCGCCCTCGCTCGCGTCCGCGGCGAACAGCTGCAGCTCGCCGGTGAGCTGGCCGTGCGCGACGGCGTCGGCCGGGCCGTCCGTGCGGGAGAAGTCCGCGTAGGTCGCGACCTGCACCTCGCCGCCGAACACCCGCTGCCAGTGCTCGAGGGCCTGCCTGGCGGTGCCGGCGAACTGGAAGTACGGCGCGGGTCCGGTCGTGTGCATGCCCGGCAAGGTACTCCGGGGTGCGGCGTGGGGGAACCCCGGGGCTCGTCAGTCGAGCAGTGCGAGTGCGCGCTCCAGGACGTCCTCCGGACGGCCGTCGCCGTGCAGTGCCCACCAGGTGAGTGCGGCGCTCGCGGCGGCGGCCAGCGTGTGGGCGCGCACGGCGACGGCGAGGTCGTCTGCGGTGACCCCGTCCCGCTCGGCCACGTACCGCAGGATCTCGTCGGTCAGGGCCGTGACCGTCGCGGCGCCGACGTGCTCGAGCGACGGGTTCGCGCGGATGACCCGGAGCCGGTGTCGGGTGACCTCGACCGCGTCGTCCGGGAACGTCGCACCGATCCGGTAGGCCGCCCGGAGCGCCACCGCCGAGGGCTCGTCGGCCGGCCGTGACCGCAGGGCCTCGCGGAACCGTGCGGCGAACTCGTCGAGACCGCCCCAGACCAGCGCCGCCTTGTTCGGGAACAGCCGGAAGAGCGACCGACGGCTCACCCCGGCCGCCGCCGCGACGTCGTCCATCGACACCGCGTCGAAGCCCTGGTCGTCGAACAGCCGGAGTGCGACGAGGGACACGGCGTCGGGGTCGATGGTGCGCGGGCGCCCCGTCGGACGGTCGTTCGTCGAGCTCATGGAGACCTTTCGGCACTGAGTGCTATAACCGGTGTGGCGCAGTGAGCGCCCCGCATCGAGGAGACCACATGACCGACACCACCGCCGGACGGTTCACCGGCAGGACCATCATCGTCACCGGAGCGGGTTCCGGCATCGGACGCGCCACGGCGACACGCATCGCGAACGAGGGTGGCCGCGTCATCGCGACCGACGTCGTGGCCGAGCGGCTCGACGCACTCCGCACGGAGCTCGAGGGCTTCGCCGTGGAGACCGTCGTCGGCGACGTCGCCGCGAGCGAGACCATCGACGCACTCATCGACGCCGCCGGCGACCGGGTGGACGGACTCGCCAACGTCGCCGGCATCATGGACGCGTTCCTGCCGCCGGACGAGGTCGACGACGCCACCTGGGAGCGTGTCTTCAGCGTCAACGTCACCGGCCCGATGCGCCTGACCCGCGCGGTGCTGCCGCTGATGATCGCCGCCGGCAAGGGCTCGGTCGTGAACGTCGCGTCCGAGGCTGCGTTGAAGGCCTCGGCCGCCGGTGCTGCCTACACCTCGTCGAAGCACGCCATCGCCGGGTACACCAAGAGCGTCGCGTTCTTCCACGGGCCGCAGGGCATCCGGGCGAACGCCGTGGCGCCGGGGGCGGTCGCCACGAACATCGAGGCGCCGATGCGCAGCGAGTACGCGGCCCGCCGGGTCGGTCCGATCATGCAGACCACCATCCCGCCGGTGGCCCAGCCCGAGCAGCTCGCCGCCGCCATCACCTGGCTGCTGAGTGACGACTCGGCGAACGTCAACGGTGCGGTGCTGCCGAGCGACGGTGGCTGGTCCGTGGTCTGACGGATTTGCTCGGATACGAGTAGAAATCTACCTGGAGTGGTAGATTTCTACTCGATCTGATCGGACCTCTCCATGCAGTTGCAATCTCCCCTCGCGACGGTCACCACCTCCGTGGACGGCGATGTCCTCGCGGTGTTGGCACGCGCCCCCGGACCCCTGACGATCGCGGGAATCTGCAGCCTGGTGCCCGACCGGTCGTACGCCGGGGTCCGGAACAGTGCGGATCGGTTGGTCGAGCAGGGCCTCGTCGACGGGCACCGGACCGGACGGACGAAATCCTTCACCCTGAACCGAGAGCACCTCGCCGCCGATGCGGTCACCGCCCTGGCCGACCTCCGGCGTGCCCTGCTCGAACGACTCAGATCCGGCTGTCGGTCGATCCCCCTCCGGTACGCCGCACTCTTCGGATCCGGAGCCCGCGGTGCGATGCGCCCGGACAGCGATCTCGATCTCTGCTTCGTCGTCACTCGCGGCCGACGCGCGGACGCCGAGGACCAGATCCACGCGTTGTGCCGCGCAGCCGGTCGTTGGACCGGCAACGCCGTGCGGCCGGTCGTCTTCGACGAGGACGAGATCGAGGACACGGATACGCTCCTCGCGTCGGTTGCTCGGGACGGGATTCCCATCGCAGGTGATGGTCGATGGCTGTCCCGGAAGCTCCGTACGCTGAATGGATGACCCCGCGAACCGGCACCACCGCACCGGGTGACGAGTCGTTCCGGCGGGGCCGGCTCGCCAAGGCGACGGAGTTCCTCGACGCTGCTGACGTCCTCCGCGCGTTCGGTGGTGACGGAGGGGTGTTCAGCGCCGGTTCACAGTTCGCGAACGCGTTCGTCACACAGTGCGTCCTCAGCGGCATCGCCGCGGCTGACGCGATCTGCGTGGCTCGGACCGGCAACTACTCGCGATCGGGAGCGCACCACGAGGCGGTGCCCGTGCTCCGCGCAGCTGCCGGGCCAGCGGTCGCGAAGCACCTCGAGGTGCTGTTGGCGGTGAAGACCAAGGCCGAGTACAACGCGAAGTCGGTCAGTGACGGTGACATCGTGCGCGCCGGCGAAGCCGCTGAGGCACTCGAAGCGGCCGCGCGGTCGGTCTGACGCGCTGGTCGAGCGAGCGACCACGACATCGTCGTGCTGCGGGTGCTCCGGTTCGCCCGCGACCGCTCGCGTGACGCACTCGTGTGGCACCGGCCGGCGCGGCGGCGTCAGGGCGTCACCACCTGACGGACGGGAGGCCCGTGGCGACGCCGCCACGGGCCTCCCGTCCGCCTTCGCGCACGTCAACGACGCGCGGTTCCTTCCCATTGCGCGCGCACTGGAAAGTGGAATCGGGCGTACCTGGCGGGAAGTTCCTGCCCGGTACGCCCGATTCGACCCTTCGAGCCGACGGGCCCCGCGTCAGGACGCGAGCGCGGCCATCTCGCGCACGACGGCACGGAGCCGGTCCGCGAGCTCGTCGTTGCTCCGCACGGTCTCGCGGTGTGCCACCTCGCTGAGCGCCGACATCACCAGGGTCACCGCGGTGCGGGCGGTCTGTGCGTCCGTGCGGGTGCCGACGACGCTGAGCAGGGACTGGCGCGACTCGGCCATCCACTGCATCACCATCGAGGACATCTCCGGCCGGAGCACGAGCAGCTCCTTCATGCGGCGGCGGTCCTGCGAGAGCGGGACGGTCGCCGCGACCAGGGCGCACAGGTCGTCCACCAGGGCGCCGTCGGCCTCGGCGAACCAGGCCGCTGAGCGCTCCGGGACCTCGACGGAGTCGAGCCCGAGCGCCGCGTGCGCCTTCGACGAGAAGTAGTTGAAGAAGGTGCGGGGGGAGACGTCGGCGTCGGCGCAGATCTGCTCGACCGTGACGCCGTCGAGTCCGTGCGCGGACACCAGCGTGAGCGCTGCGTCGTGCAGTGCCTGCCGGGTCTGCTGCTTCTTCCGTTCTCGCAGCGTGCACGGCTCCGTTGCCGCAGCCGCTGCCGGGGTGGTGATCACGTGGACTCCTGGTGGGTTGGTGTGTGTGGGAGGGGCGCCCGCCCGGAAAGGGGGCACGGATGGACGCCCCGGTCGGTCACCGACGGTGCGTCGGCGTGGATCCGGTCGAACCCGAACCGGTCGAACCCGAGCCGGTCGGCACGGACCCGGTCGGTACGGACCCGGTCATGGGTCCGGTGAACGAGCCGGCCTCGGCTGCGGCGGCGCCCGCTTCGGCCTCGAGCTGCGCCTCGGCGGACATGTCGGCCTGCTCCTGCAGCGCGGAACGCTGGCGCAGCGGCGGCACCCGGAAGAACCAGGTCAGCACGAACGCGAGCAGGATGACGCCGAGACCGACCCAGTAGATCGTCACGGACGAGGCGTTGAAGCCCGCCATGAACGGCCGGGTCAGGCGGCTGTCGGCACCGGTCAGGAACGAGGTGTCGTTCGTGCTGGTGGCGCTGTCGCTCGTGGTGTTGCCGTCGTCGATCTTCTTCGCCAGCTCTGGGGTGAGCTCGTCGACCCAGTACGAGCGCTGCGAGGCGTCCGCCCAGTCGACGGACACGGTGCCGTCCTGCACGCTGGCGTGCGCCTGGTCGGCGACCTGCTCGAGTGCGGACTGCTCGGCGGCGGGCGTGGCCGCGGCGACCTGCTGGTCGATGACGGTCTGCGCGGCTGCGGCGGGCACGGCACCGGCGGCGACCTGCTGCTGCACGGCTGCGGTGACCTGCTCGGTGACCGCGGCGTCGGCGGCCTGCTTCGCCTTCGCCGAGGCGGCGTCGAGCTGCGACTGCACGGTCTTCGTCAGCGGGGTGACGACGGGCGTCCAGATCTTGTCCATGGCGCCCTGGTTCGCCTTCGCGCTGGCGACGGTCGGGTTGAGCGCGGCGTCGAGTGCCGGACCGAGGTCCTTCTGGTTCGCGGTCGCGGTCAGGATGTTCGCCGGCATCACCGAGAACAGGATGGACAGCAGGACGGCGGTGCCGAGCGTGCCACCGATCTGGCGGAAGAACGTGGCGGACGACGTGGCGACGCCCATGTCACGAGCCTCGACGGAGCCCTGCGACGCCAGGGTCAGCGACTGCATGACCGAGCCGAGGCCGAGACCGATGAGGAACATGCCGATCATCAGGAACCAGAGCGGCTTGTCGATCGACATGAAGGTCAGGACGACGTAGCCGGCGGAGACGAGCGCGGTGCCGATGACCGGGAAGATCCGGTAGCGGCCGACGCGGGCGACGATCTGACCGCTCGTGATCGAGGCGATCATGAGACCGCCGACCAGGGGCAGCGTGGCGAATCCGGACTCGGTCGGGGTGAGCCCGACGACGATCTGCAGGTAGAGCGGGATGGTGAGCATCGCGCCGAACATCGCGAAGCCGACCAGGAACCCGATGACGGTCGCCATCGAGAACGTGCCCGAGCGGAACAGCTTGAGCGGGATGATCGCCGCGTCGCCCATCTTCGACTCGATGAGCAGCAGCCCGATCAGGCCGACGACACCGACGACGTAGCAGGCGATGGCGGCGGGGGAGCCCCAGCCCCAGATGCGGCCCTGTTCGGCGACGAGCAGGAGCGGCACGAGGGTGACGATGACGGCGGTCGCGCCCCACCAGTCGACCTTCTGCTTCGCGTCGCCGGCGCCGTGCACCTTCGGCAGGTGCAGGAACACGATGACCATGAGGAGCGCCGCGACACCGATCGGCACGTTGATCAGGAGCACCCAGCGCCAGCCCGTGATCCACAGGATCTCGGAGGAACCGGCGAGCAGACCGCCGATGAGCGGGCCGATGACGGACGAGATGCCGAACACGGCGAGGAAGTACCCCTGGTACTTGGCGCGCTCACGCGGGGCGAGGATGTCGCCCATGATCGCGAGCGGCAGCGACATCAGCGCACCGGCACCGATGCCCTGCACCGCGCGGAAGGCGGCGAGCATGAGCATCGAGGTGGACATCGACGACAGGACGGCGCCGAGGATGAAGACGACGATGCCGAAGATGTACAGCGGGCGGCGGCCGAAGATGTCGGAGAGCTTGCCGTAGATCGGCGTCGCGATCGTCGAGGTGATGAGGTACGCGGTCGTCACCCAGGCCTGCTGGTCGAGCCCGTGCAGGTCGTCGCCGATCGTGCGGATCGCCGTGCCGAACACCGTCTGGCCGAGCGAGGACAGGAACATGCCCGCCATCAGGCCGTAGATCACCAGGAGGATCTGACGGTGGGTCATCAGCGGCTGCTGGCCGGCGCCTCCGGAGGCCGCGGGGGCCTCGGCGGTGTGCCGACCGTGCTGCACCGAGACGGGTGCGGTGGCGGTCATCGAACTCCTTTTTCTGGCTGTGAAACTTTGCAGACCGCGCAACGATACATCTGTTGCTTCCGGCAAGCAACTAAATGTGCCCGCTACGCTGAGCGCGTGACCGACGACCGGCGTGCCGCCGAGCGACTCCTGCGATCCCAGCTCGACCGGCTGTGGGTCCGGCAGACCCTGCGCTCCTCGCTCATCGAGTCGCGCGGTGGCCTCGACCCGACGGCCCGCGTGATCCTGCGCGCCGTCGCCGGACACGGCCCGGTGCGGGCGACCGCGATCGCCGACGCGACCGGGCTGTCGCGCCCGGTGATCAGCCGCCGGGTCGCCTCGCTGATCGAGGCCGAACACCTGATCGGATCGCCGGACCCAGCGGACGGCCGCGCCACGCTCGTCACGCTCGCCCCCGCCGGACGACGGCTGCTCGACGAGCTGGACGCCGCCGGCGCCGAGGTGTTCGACGACCTGACGGAGGAGTTCGCCTCGGACGAGCTGCGCTCGCTCGCCGAGATGCTGACGCGACTGAACGACCGGGCGGACGCGGTCCTGGGGATCGGCACCACGCGCTCCTGACGTGACCAACACGGCGGACGGGAGGCCCGTGGCGGCGCCGCCACGGGCCTCCCGTCCCTGCGGAGCGCGCATTCGAGATACCGTTGGTGGTATGAGCACGGACACCACCCCCACCACTGAGACCCTCGACGACGGGCCCGTGGTGACGTTCGCCGATCTCGGCCTGAGCGACGCTGTGCTCAAGGCCGTCAAGGACATCGGTTACGAGACCCCTTCCGCCATCCAGGAAGCCACCATCCCCACCCTCCTCGCCGGGCGCGACGTCGTCGGCCTGGCACAGACCGGTACCGGCAAGACCGCGGCCTTCGCGCTGCCGATCCTGTCCCGCATGGAGTCCGGCAGCAAGAAGCCCCAGGCGCTCGTGCTGTCCCCGACGCGCGAGCTCGCCCTGCAGGTGTGCGAGGCGTTCGAGCAGTTCGCGTCCCACATGAAGAACGTCCACGTCCTGCCGGTCTACGGCGGCCAGGCGTACGGCGTGCAGCTCTCCGCCCTGCGCCGCGGCGTCGACGTCATCGTCGGCACCCCCGGTCGCATCATGGACCACCTGGCGAAGGGCACGCTCGACCTGTCCGAGCTGAAGTACCTGGTCCTCGACGAGGCCGACGAGATGCTCAAGATGGGCTTCGCCGAGGACGTCGAGACGATCCTCGCCGACACCCCGGACGACAAGCAGGTCGCGCTCTTCTCGGCGACGATGCCCGCGCAGATCCGCCGCATCTCGCAGCAGTACCTGACCGACCCGGCCGAGATCACCGTCAAGACCAAGACGAAGACCGCCGCGAACATCACGCAGCGCTACCTGATGGTCTCGTACCCGCAGAAGGTCGACGCGCTCACCCGCATCCTCGAGGTCGAGGACTTCGAGGGCATGATCATCTTCGTCCGCACCAAGAGCGAGACCGAGACCCTGGCCGAGAAGCTCCGTGCCCGCGGGTACGCCGCCGCCGCGATCAGCGGTGACGTCGCCCAGGCCCAGCGTGAGCGCACGGTCAACCAGCTGAAGTCGGGCAAGCTCGACATCCTGGTCGCCACCGACGTCGCCGCCCGTGGCCTCGACGTCGACCGCATCACGCACGTCGTGAACTTCGACATCCCGGTCGACATCGAGTCCTACGTGCACCGCATCGGTCGTACCGGCCGCGCCGGTCGCTCGGGTGACTCGATCAGCTTCGTCACCCCGCGTGAGCGTCGTCTGCTGTCCGCGATCGAGCGCCACACCAAGCAGCCGCTCACGCAGATGCAGCTGCCGACCATCGACGACGTCAACGAGACGCGCCTGACCCGCTTCGACGACGCGATCACCGCGGCGCTCGAGGACCAGGGCCGGATCGCGGCCTTCCGCGACGTCATCGCGCACTACGTCGAGCACCACGACGTCCCCTCGGACGACGTCGCCGCGGCCCTGGCCGTCGTGGCGCAGGGCGACTCGCCGCTGCTCCTCACCGCAGCCGACGACGCCCTCCGCAGCCAGATGGAGCGCGACGCCCGCCGCAGCGAGCGCGACGAGCGTGGTGCCCGCGACGACCGTGGGGGCCGCAACGACCGCGGCGACCGTGGTGGCGACCGCGACCGTGGTGACCGCGGCGACCGTGGCCCGCGCCGTTCGCAGCCGATGTCCCCGTACCGCATCGAGGTCGGCCGTCGTCACCGCGTCGAGCCGCGCCAGATCGTCGGTGCACTCGCGAACGAGGGTGGCCTGCGTCGCGACGACTTCGGTGCGATCCAGATCCGTCCGGACTTCTCGATCGTCGAACTGCCGGCCGACATGGACCCCGGTGTGCTCGACCGCCTGACCGACACCCGGATCAGCGGCAAGCTCATCGAGATCCGTGCGGACCGCCGTGGTGGTGGCCGCCGCGACGACCGCGACGAGCGTCCGGAGCGCAAGCCGCGCTACTGAGACGCGCCGCGTCCGAGACGCGACCCCCTTCTGACGGGAGGCCCGGTGCCAGCTGGCACCGGGCCTCCCGTCCGTCGTCGGTGCGGGTCTCGGGCCTGCGGCATCTTGCGGTGCGGGGAACCGCAGATCCGACCCGCAAGCGTTCCCCTGGGGTCAGCGCGGTGCTGTGATACGTGGAGCCGTGACGCAGGGAGCCGCGGAGAAGGCAGGGGAACCATCGTGTACCGAGCACTCATCACCGCGGTCGCCGCCGCGGCGCTCGTCTTCGGAGGTGCGGTGCCGGCGACGGCGCACACCTCTCCGTCGGTGCCGGGAGCACCGACCGCCGTCCGCGTCACCGGCGACGCGGACAGTGCCACGCTGACGTGGCGCGGCCCGAAGCACGGCGCGAAGGTGACGGGCTGGAAGGTCGCCGTCGCCGCCGTCGCGAACCGCCACGACCGCCAGGTCGACCGACTCCACCCGCGCGCCCGCTCCGACCGCTTCGACGAGCTCTCGCCCGCGACCACGTACCGCTTCTCGGTGCGTGCCCTCGGCCACCGGGGGACCGGCCGCACGATCACGCTGCGCTGGACGTCACCGTCGGTGCCCGAGCCGGAGACGACGCAGTCGCTGTTCGCGCTCGACGACAACGGTGACGTCGTGCGGTTCGCGGACTCCGGCAGCGGTGCGAAGACCGTCGTCGCGACGGACGGCGAGGGCTTCGCCGCGAACGCCGACGGTGACGTGTTCACCCCGTCGGCGGACGGCACCGAGATCCTGCGGGACCCGGCCGACGGCAGCGGGGTCTCGGTCATCGCGTCCGGCCTGCACCTGACCCCGGACCTTCGCTCCGACGCCGAGGGCAACCTGTACTGGGTGGACTCGGTGACCGGTGCGGTGCAGCAGCTGTCCGTCGGCACCTCGACCCCGAAGGTCGTGCTGGACCTGGGTGGCAAGGCCGTCGGGAGCGATCAGCGTTTCTGGACCGTCACCCCGGACGGCAAGGTCGTCGTGCTCGGCGGAACCGTCAGCCAGCCGTACGTCAAGGGCACCGGCATCGCGCCCCGCACGTTCATCGGGCCGACCGGCACGATCGTCGGCTACCCCGCCGGCGTGCTCGCGGACTCGCACGGCAACGTCTACGTCGACATCCGATCGACCGGTGGCGCCGGGTCGTGGGTCTGGTACCAGCTCAAGCCCGGGGCGACTCAACTGACGAAGATCGAACCGCGGTACGCGTTCGAGTACGCCGCCGCGAACGCGGACGGCTTCTCGCTCCTGCAGTCGGCGCAGTTCTGCCCCGCCCCGTCGGAGTACCGGCCGGGCGGGTGCACGATCGACCGCGGCATCCCGGACAAGCTCGTGGTGGGCAGCGGCGGGACGTCGACCGTGCCGGTGACCGGGCTGACCGCCGGGTCGCGTGGCGAGCACCTGGGTGCCGCCTCCGCCGACGGGGACGTGTTCGTCTCCATCGAGAGCGGCCCCTCGGTCGGGCTGTGGAAGGTCCCCGCCGCGGGTGGAGCTGCCCAGCAGCTCGACGCGGCGCAGTACTCGAGGCTGCTGGTGATCTGACTGGCGGTGCGAGGCGGAAGGGGGTGGGACGCAACGGCGCGTCCCACCCCCTTCCGTGTGTGGCGGCGGCGGGCGGCGGTTGTTCGGGCTGCGTCGGGTGGCAGCGGCTGGTGGCGGTGGCAGTGGCGGTGGTTCAGGCCGCGCCGGCGGCCGTCCGGTGGCACACCTCGTCCCACGGGGTCGGTTCGATGCCGAAGCGCGCCCGGCTCTCGCGGTCGTCGACCACGTACGGCGCGGTCCACTGGTACGTCAGGTCGGCCAGCTCGCGCATCATCGGCGACACGAGCCCTCCGACGCGGAACAGCGCCGCGGGCATCCGGCGCACCGGCACCGCAGGCTTCCCCGCCGCCGCGAGGACGTCGGTGAGGGCCTGCCGCTGCGTCCGCGGTGCGTTGCTCGGCACCATCCACGTGCGGCCGTGCGCGCCCTGGTCCTCGGCAGCGGCGACGAGGGTCCGAGCGACGTCGAGCACGTCCGTGAAGGTGTGCGGCAGGTCCGTGCGACCGACCATCGACACCGCCCGTCCGCGCAGCGCCGCCGGCAGCACGCGCGTGACGTGCCCGTTCGCGCCGATCCCGGGGCCGAGGTAGTCCGAGGCGCGGACCTCGACGGCCCGGACACGGCCGGCGTCGTGCGCGGCGAGGGCATCCGCCCACAGCGTCGCCCGGAGCACCCCCTTGTGGTCTGTGGCGGCGTCCGGCAGTCCCTCGTGCATCGGCCCGTCGACCGGGCCGTACGGGTACAGGTTCCCGGTGATGGCGTAGGTCGCCCCGGTGCGTTCGGCCGCGGTGAGCAGGGCTGCGGCGAGCGGGGGCCAGGTGCGCTCCCACTGCGTGTAGTCGCCGGGGTTCGCGCAGTTGTAGAGGGTGGCTGCTCCCTCGGTGGCGCGGGAGAGGGCGTCGGCATCGGAGGCGTCGAGCGCGAGGTGCTCGACACCGGCGATGCCCGTGCTGCGACCGGAGCGGGAGACGACGGTGACGCGGTCGCCCCGGACGGTCAACAGCTCCGCGACGTGCCGGCCGACGGGGCCGGCACCGACGATGAGGTGGTGGGGCATGGTCTCCTGCTTCCTGGTCGCGAGAGCACCGCTCTCGGAAATGAGCATGACGGTTCGTCGACGCGAAAGCAAGAGCAGTGCTCTCCTTTGTGTGCGCTGCTCTCTCGTGCCAGGATCGTCGGATGGCACCCACCGCCCGAGCACTCGCACGGCAGACGGTCACCGCGGACATCCTGGCCGCGGCACGCACCCGCCTGACCGACGAAGGTCCGGCCGCCCTCAGCCTGCGTGCCGTCGCCCGTGACGTCGGGATGGTCTCGTCGGCCGTGTACCGGTACTTCCCGAGCCGCGACGACCTACTGACGGCCCTGCTCATCACCGACTACGACGAACTCGGCGCCGCGGTCGAGGCCGCCGGTGCCGCGGCCGGACCGGCTCCCGGTGCACGCTGGGTCGCGATGTGCCGGGCGATCCGCGACTGGTCGATCGCGCACCCGGGGGACTTCGCGCTGCTGTTCGGTTCGTCTGTGCCCGGCTACGCGGCGCCGCGCGAGACCGTCGTGCCCGCGTCGCGGACGGCGCTGGCGCTGGTGCGCGTGGTCGCGGACGCCGTCGCGTCCGGCGCGCCCGGTACGTCCGGTGCTCCTGGTGCGTCCGGTGCGGCGGGCTCGTGCGTCACGTCGACGCCGGGGGCGGCCGGGAGGCCCGGATCACCCACCGCGCCTCCGGCGGCTCCCGGGGTGGCCGGTCCCGCCGTCGCGGACGGGGTCGCCACCCTGCGCTCGTTCGGCATCACCCTGCCCGACGAGGTCCTGGTCCGCACCCTGATGGCCTGGACGACGGTGTTCGGGACGATCTCGTTCGAGCTCTTCGGGCACTTCGTCGGTTCCGTGTCCGACCCGGCCGCCTACTTCGACCAGGTCATCGTGCGCCTGGCGGATGACCTGGGGTTCACCGCCACGTTCTGACGCGCGTGCTGTCCCCAGATCGGGTGCGCAGCCTGACACAGGCCCCGCCCGTGCGGTAGACAGGTCGTCACGCCGAGGTCGTGCCCGATGACCGGAGCGGACGACCGACATCCGACCCCTGGGTCAGCTGCCGGCCGGAACCACACTCGGGCGTGTGCGACGCGGCCGGGGCCCGCGCTGATCAGGAGGCATGCTTGCGACGCAGCACGTGCGGCGGCACGACGGATGGGGCGACCCGGTGACCGCGCTCGACGTCAGCCGACAGGACCACCGCCGCCTGAGCACCGGCACCGCCCGCCGACGCCTGGTGGCCGTGCGGACGGTGGCGCTCCTGGCGTCCCTCGCCGGGGTCAACTACATCGTGTGGCGCTGGGCGGCCTCGGTGAACTGGCACTCGTGGTGGATCGCGGTGCCGCTGATCCTCGCCGAGACCTACAGCGTCATCGACTCCCTGCTCTTCGCCCTCGGGGCCTGGCGGCTCCGGGAGCGCGGCGAACCACCGGCGAAGCCGTCCACCGACGTCACCGTCGACGTCTTCATCACGACCTACAACGAGCCGATCGACCTGGTCGAGCGCACCGCCCGGGCCGCGAAGGCGATCACGCACCCGCACACCACCTGGATCCTCGACGACGGCAACCGCCCCGAGATGCGTGCGGCGGCCGACGCGCTCGGCATCGGCGTCATCACCCGCGGTGCCGACTGGGTGGACCGACCCCGGCACGCCAAGGCCGGCAACCTCAACAACGCCCTGCTCGCGACCCAGGGCGAGTTCCTGCTCATCCTCGACGCCGACCAGGTGCCCGATCCGGCGATCCTCGACCGCACCCTCGGCTACTTCAAGGACCCGCGGATGGCGCTCGTGCAGACGCCGCAGTGGTTCGAGAACGTGCCGGACGACGACCCCCTCGGCAGCCAGGCGCCGCTGTTCTACGGTCCGATCCAGCAGTCGAAGGACGGCTGGAACGCCGCGTTCTTCTGCGGGTCGAACGCCATCCTGCGACGCGAAGCGCTCATGCAGCTCGGCATCTCGCGCTACGTGGCCGAGGTCGAGGCGTCCGTGCAGCGCACCCTCGCCACCTCACGCAAGCTCCTCGCCCGCTCCCGCGAGACCGAGACCGACCCGCGCGTGCTCGCCGCCCTCGACGACGCCGAGGCGGTGGTGGACCAGGCGCGCGAACAGGTCCGCGCCGGTGAGCCCCTCGGTGACGTGACGTACGCGTTCCAGCGGGGGATCGACGCCATCGCGTTCCGGTTCGCCGCCGCCGACCTCGAGTCCGTGCGGAACGACCTGCAGGAGCTCGCGGCGATGTCCACCGACGCCAACACCTTCGCCGGTCTCGACGACGCCGCGCTCGACGTGCTCGGTCGGCGTGAGGCCTCGCCGGTCGCCGCCATCGAGTCGATCGCCGTGCTCGCCCGTGCCCTCGACGTGAACCGCGACGACGAGGCGCAGCCGATCATGCCGCTGGCGACGATCTCGGTGACCGAGGACATGGCCACCGCGATGCGCCTGCACGGCCTCGGCTGGAAGTCGGCCTACCACGACGAGATCCTGGCGAAGGGCCTGGCCCCCGAGGACCTGCCGACGATGCTCGTGCAGCGACTCCGCTGGGCGCAGGGCACCATGCAGGTGTTCTTCCGCGAGAACCCCCTGGTGCAGAAGGGGCTGTCGTGGGGGCAGCGGCTCATGTACTTCTCGACGATGTGGAGCTACCTGTCCGGGTTCGCCGCGATCGTCTACATCGCCGCCCCGGTGCTCTGCCTGTCGTTCGGGGTCATCCCCGTGCAGGCCTACAGCGTCGACTTCTTCGCCCGGCTCATCCCGTTCCTGGTCTTCAACCAGCTGCTGTTCTGGGTGGTGGCCGCCGGCAGACCGACCTGGCGCGGGCAGCAGTACTCGCTCGCGCTCTTCCCGGTCTGGATCGAGTCGGTGACCAGTGCGTTCCAGAACGTCTACCGGGGCAGGCCGCTCGGGTTCCGCGTCACCCCGAAGGTGCGCGACGAGACCGAGCAGAAGCCGCGGTGGGACCTGGTCAAGCCGCAGCTGTACGCGATGGGTGCCCTGGTCGCCGCCCTGGTCATGATCGGCATCCGCTACCTGACCGGCCAGGCCGAGGGGATCGCGCCGCTCGTGAACACCGCGTGGGTCGTCTTCGACCTGTTCATCTTCAGCATCGTGATCCGGGCCGTCCGGTACCGGGGCCCGGCCACCCCAGCCCAGTCCGAACACGAGTCGAGCACCGCCGGAGGACCCCTGTGAGCACCGAGACCACGTTCGAGGTCGCCGCGACGCCCGACTCCCTCGACGAGGTGCAGGACCGCTTCGCCGCGTGGTGGGACGGCCTGGGCATCGACGACGTGCGGCTCCGGTTCGCGCTCGAGACCGCGTTGGCCGAGATCGCCGCGAACATCGTCGAGCACACCGTCCGTGCCGACCGGGGGACCGGGCGCCGGTACTCCGTGCACCTCGAGGCCACCGACCGGGCCCTGACCGCGGTGCTGACCGACAACGGGATGCCGGCCGACATCGACCTGAGTGCCGTGACGATGGCGGACGTGGAGCAGGAGAGCGGCCGCGGTCTGGCCCTCGCCATCGCCGCGCTCGACCGCCTCGAGCACCGGCACGAGCCCGGCCACAACGTCTGGACGCTTGCGTGCGACCGGTGAAGCAGCCGGTGGTCCGCGCGGTCGCCCTCCTCGTCACGGTCGCCACGCTCCTGCTCGGTGGTGCGCTGCCGGCGTCCGCGGCGTCCATGCCGAGAGCCGCCGCCGTGCAGCCGTCCGA
This sequence comes from Curtobacterium flaccumfaciens, assembly GCF_013359815.1. Taxonomy (GTDB): domain Bacteria; phylum Actinomycetota; class Actinomycetes; order Actinomycetales; family Microbacteriaceae; genus Curtobacterium; species Curtobacterium flaccumfaciens. The sequence continues at coordinate 18,785 of NZ_JABMCF010000034.1, forward strand.
GGGGTCGACGTGGTTCGGCCCCGACCTCGACTGGGCCAGCGATTCGCCCGAAGGGTACGAGGGCCGGCTCGGTGCGACGCCGTCGATGTACGGGGTCTCCGTCGACTACCCGCTCGACGGCACGGCGGAGCAGGAGCTCCTCCGCTCGGCGCGTGCGGCCGCGACCCAGGGCGCGGTGCTCGTCGTGAGCCTCGAACCCGACCGCGAACTGCGGTCGCTCGACACCGCGGACACCCGTGCCGTCAACACCGTGTTCGAGGACCTGCACGACCAGTACGACACCCAGGTGCTCGTCCGGTTCGCACCGCAGATGAACGGCACGTGGGTCCGCTGGGGCCAGCAGCCGACGGAGTTCATCCGGGCGTTCCGGGCGCTCGGGACGACCGTGCACGCGGGCACATCGGACGCGCTCATGGTCTGGTCGCCGGGGTACGGTGCCGGCTACCCGTTCGGCGAGTCCGCCGGGCGGCTGCGGAACCTGTCCCCGGTCGACGTCGCGAAGGCGGACACGAACGGCGACGGACAGCTCACCGGTGCCGACGACCCGTACGGGCCGTACTGGCCGGGCGCCGAGGCCGTCGACTGGGTCGGGCTCTCGATGTTCTCGTACGGCAAGGGCGACCCGACCGAGGCCGCAGGTCGCGCCGTGCCGCTCACCCGCAGCGGTGAGGTCGAGTCGCGGTTCGACGAGGACTGGGGTTACGACCAGCCGCAGTCGGGCACGTTCTACGACCGGTTCGCGGCGGCCGACGACCGTCCGATGCTGCTCGACACCGGTGCCCTGTACAACCGCGAGCTGCAGGGCGACACCGAGCTCCAGGTCAAGCGGAGCTGGTGGCGGCAGGTGCTCGCCGCCGTGCAGGAGCGTCCGCTGATCCGGGGCATGACCGTGCTCGAGGCGGAGCGACGCGAGCCCGAGGCCGGCAACCGCGTGGCCGACTGGCGGCTCACCGCGGACCCGGACGTCGCGGAGGCCTTCCGCGCCGACCTCGAGCGGTCCGGTGACTTCGCCTTCGGCCCGGTCACCGACCGCGTGACCGTGCAGCAGGGCAACGCCGCGATCTCGCAGGAGTATGAGACCGGCGGCGACCAGATGGCGTGGATCGTCTGGCTGGCCGCCGGCCTGGCGATCGTGTTCCTGCTGAGCGGGGTGTTCGGACGGCTCCTGCCGAGCTGGCGCTACCCCGACGACGGCAAGCCCGGCCGTGACCTGCGCCTCGACCTGTTCCGCGGGTTCATCATCCTCGCCGTGGTGATCACCCACATCGAGATCGGCGGGCCGTACTCGTACCTCACGCTGCACGCCGTCGGGGCGATCACCGGCGCCGAGATGTTCGTGTTCCTGTCCGGCATGGTCCTCGGCATGACGTACCCGTTCGCCGTGAAGAAGTTCGGCGAGTGGGCGGCGGCCATCGGGGCGTGGAAGCGCGCGCGCAAGCAGTACGTCGTCACGCTCGTGGTGATCCTGGTGGTCTTCGCGCTGAGCTTCGTCCCGTTCCTGAACACCGACGCCATCACCACGTTCACCGACCGCGGCACGGGCACCGGCGGCGTCGAGGCCGAGGGCCGGGTCTACGACCTGTACCCGAACGCGATGCAGCTGCTCGCCTACCCGCCGCCCTGGTACGCGATCCGGCAGTTCCTGCTGCTCGAGATGGGGCCGTGGCCGTTCAACATCATGGGCCTGTTCGTGGTGCTGAGCCTGTTCATCCCGGCGTTGATCTGGGTGATCCGCCGCGGGTTCTGGTGGGTGGTCCTCGCCGCCAGCTGGGCGCTGTACGTGTTCCAGGCGCTCAACCCCGACTTCCGTCCGCTGAACTCGCAGTTCGAGGCGGTGTTCCCCCTGTTCACCTGGCAGGTGGTGTTCACCCACGGGCTCGTGCTCGGGTACTACCGGCGGCAGATCGTCGGCGCGCTCACCGGGCGTCTCGGCAAGGTCCTGGCCGGCGTCGCCGTCGGTGGGTACGCGGCCTTCCTGGTCTACGTGTGGGCCGGCGACCACTTCGGGTTCACCCCGGTGCCGTTCCCGGCGACGATGTACGAGTCCCTGTACAACACGGCGTACCAGCGGGTGGACCTGCAGTGGGGCCGCCTGGTGGACATCGCGTTCTTCGCGGTCGTGTCCTACGCGATCCTCACGGTGTTCTGGAAGCCCATCGCCGCGGCCATCGGCTGGCTCTGGATCCCGCTCGGGCAGGCGAGCCTGTACGTGTTCGTCTGGCAGGTGTTCTTCGCCCTGGCGATCGCGTCGATCCCCGGTGTGCCGTGGGGCGACTTCTGGATCGGGTTCGTGGTGCACACGGCGCTGATCCTGCTGGCCTGGTACATGGTCCGCAAGAAGTTCCTGTTCTCCGTCATCCCGCGCTGACCTCGCGCGCACGGATGGTGAGCAGGAATGGTCGGGTCCGACGTGCGGACCCGACCATTCCTGCTCACGAAGCGAGGGCGGACGGACGGGAGGCCCGTGGCGGTGTCGCCACGGGCCTCCCGTCCGTCCCGCGGTCGCGTCTCAGGACGCGGGCAGGCGCTCGCGCAGGGCGCCGCGGACCGACTCCCACCCGGCCAGGCGGTCGCGGATCGCGTCGTCCTGCTCGGCGGCCAGGGCGTCCCGGTGCGCCTGTTCGAGCACCTCGTCGATGACGACCCGGCGCCCGCTGCGCGCCGAGGTGATGGCCGCGTCGACCATCGTGAGGCTCATCACGTTGCCGTGCACCTCGCCGTCCGGCACCTCGCCGGAGCGGACCGCCCGGACGAAGGACGCCAGCGATCCGGCGATCTCGTGCCCGACCGACGGCGCAGCGGCAGGGGAACCGGGGGTGCCGTCGAGGTCGCTCGACGGGTCGTGGTCGCCGTCCCAGAGTGCCGTGCCGGCCGCTCCGGAAGCACGCCAGTCGCCGTTCCACGAGGTCTCGGCACCCGGCGCGCACCACGAGCCGTCGTAGACGTAGCGGACGTCGTCCTCGAACGTGAAGACGGCTGCGGCGGCCGCGTCGCCCCGGTACCAGGACCACGACGGGTTCCACGACTCGCAGTACACCGACACCGGGTCGCGTTCGAGCACGTACCGGGCGGAGTCGAAGGCGTGGATGGCCATGTCGAGCAGCAGGACGTCGTCCATCTCCTCGCGGAACCCACCGAAGTGCGGCGCCTTCGCGAACCGGGTGCTCAGCCCGCCCACGGCACCGAGGTCGCGGACGTGCTGCCGGAACGCGACGAGCTGGTCGTTGTAGCGGCGGGACTGCGACACCATGAACAGCTTGCCCGTGGCCTCGGCGGCGGCGGCGAGCGACAGCGCCTCGGCGACGGTCTGCGCTGCTGGCTTCTCGCCGAGCACGGGGAGCCCGGCCCGGAGCGCCTGCAGCGTGACCGGGTGGTGCGCGACCGGCACGGTGATGTCGAGGACGGCCTCGGCACCGGTCTCGGCGGCCAGCGCGGTCAGGTCCGTGCCGACCGGGATCGACGGGTCGCCGGCGTGCTCGGCCCCGGCGCGGGCGGCGTCGAGGTCGAGGTCGACGATGCCGACCAGCTCGACCTCGGGGTCGGCGGCGACGGTGGCGAGCCAGGCCCGCCCCATCCCGCCGGCGCCGACCTGCAGGACGCGGAGCGGGCTCACGCCTGCGCCCCGTCGCGCTCGGCTGCCTGCTCGCTGGCCGCCGGGTCGCTGGCTGCCGGCTCGGCGGTCTCGGGCTCGGCGTCGTCGAACGGGCCGCGGTAGTGCTGCCCGTCGAAGTACTCGCCCAGGTCGTAGCGGCGGAGCGTCGGGATCTCCCGTTCCCGCTCGGGCCGGGCCCACTCGGCGCCGTTCGCGATCACGCGGCGGACGTCCGGGTGGTGGTAGACGGGGAAGTCCTGGTCACCGGGGGAGAAGTAGAAGATCTTCCCGAGGCCGCGGCGGTAGGTCATGCCGCTCCGGAACACCTCGCCGCCGGTGAAGCCCGAGATGAACACGAGCTCGTCGGGCGTCGGGACGTCGAAGTACTCGCCGTACATCTCCTGCTCGGGGATGACGATCGGGTTCGGCACCCCGCGGGTGATCGGGTGCTGCGGGTTGACGGTCCAGACGAGCTCCTGGTCGTGCTCGCTGCGCCAGCGGAGGGTGCAGGTGGTGCCCATCAGCTTGCCGAAGATCTTCGACCAGTGGCCGGAGTGCAGGACGAGCAGCCCCATGCCGGAGAGCACGTGCTTGTGCACCCGGTCGACCACGGCGTCGTCGACGTCCTGGTGTGCGGCGTGCCCCCACCAGGTGAGGACGTCGGTGTTCGCGAGGACCTCGTCGGTGAGGCCGTGCTCGGGCTCCTGCATGGTGGCGGTCCGGACGACGGCCTCGGGCAGGTGCTCGCGGATGCCGTCCGCGATCGCGCCGTGCATGCCGTCGGGGTACCGCTCGGCGACGTGCTGCTCGACCTGTTCGTGGACGTTCTCGCCCCAGACGGTGATGCGGAGCGGGGTGGTGGTCATGGTGTGTGCCTTTCGGGGGTGGTGGGACCCGGTCACTTGACTGCGCCGCCGGTGGCCCCGGCAGCGATGAACTTCTGCGCCACGAGCAGCAGCACGATGGCGGGGATCGAGGCCATCACCGCGGCGGCCATGACGGTCGACCAGTCGGCGGTGAAGGTGCCGATGTAGTTGTAGATGCCGAGCGTGATCGGCCGGACGTCCTCGGTGGTGGTGAGCGTCAGGGCGAACAGGAAGTCGCTCCAGGTGAACAGGAACGTGAACAGCCCGGCTGTGATCAGGGCGTTGGCGCTGATCGGCACGACGACCGAGCGGAAGGCCCGGAAGTTGCCGGCACCGTCGACCTTGGCGGCCTCGATGATCGACGGCGGGATGTTCTGCATGAACGCCCGCATGATGAGGATCGCGAAGGGCACGCCGGCGGTGCTGTCGGCCAGGATCAGCCCGGGCACGGTGTTGAGCAGGCCGAGGTCGTTGTACGCCGCGTACAGGGCGTTCGCGACGACGATGCCCGGGATCATCTGCGAGATGAGGATGCCGAACAGCACCGCGTTGATGCCCTTAACCTTGAACTGGGCGAGCGCGTACGACGCCGGAGTCGCGATGAGCAGACTGACGACGACGCTGCCCAGGGCGATCACCAGGCTCGTGACCAGGGCGCCGCCCTGGTCGGCGATGGCCTGGGCGTAGCCGCCGAGCTGTGCGTTGATCGGGAACCAGGCGGCTTCGATCGCGGAACCGGCCGGCTGCAGGGAGATGTTGATCATCCAGTAGACGGGGAACAGCATCACGGCGAGGATCAGGATCCCCACGCCGGACAGCACCCACTGCTTCGCGCTCGTGGGACGGACGGGTCGCCGGGCACCGCGGGTGACCACCGCGCGGGTCCGGAGGGCGTCGGTGGTGGACGCTGCGTCAGTCATCGACGGCCTTCCTGTTGAGGCGGAGGTAGACGATCGCGAACAGGGCGGAGATCACGATGAGGATGTTGCTCAGCGCGGCGCCCTGCCCGAAGTCGAACTGCTTGAACGACAGGTCGTAGGACTGGGTCGCGATGGTCTGGGTGGCGTTCGCCGGCCCGCCGTTCGTCAACCCGAGGATGATGTCGAGCACCTTGATCGTGTAGACGACGCCGAGCACGAGCGTGACGCTCACGACCGGTCGCAGCATCGGCCAGGTGATCGCCCAGAAGGCCTTCCACCCGGTCGCGCCGTCGAGCGCCGCTGCCTCGTACAGCTCGGTGGGGATGTCCTGCAGACCGCCGTACAGGATCGTGGTGTTGAACGGGATCCCGATCCAGATGTTCACCGCGATGACGGTGATGAGCGCCACGGCGGGACTCGTCAGCCACGGGACCGACGGGATGCCGAAGGTGCCGAGGAACTGGTTGACGACGCCCGAGTCCTGGTCGAGCATCCACTTCCAGACCGCACTCGAGACGATGAGCGGCAGCAGCCAGGGCAGCAGGAGCAGCGAGCGCAGGAGACCGGACAGCGGGAAGTTCCGGCGGAAGAACAGGGCGAGCAGCAGGCCGAGGACGAACTGGCCGACGATCGACCCGATCGTGAACAGCGCCGTGTTGAGCATCGCCGTGCCGAACAGCTGGGACGACACGACCGAGGCGTAGTTCGCCAGGCCGACCCACGGCGCCTCGCCCGTGTAGAACGTCGACGTCGTGTACGCCTGGAAGCTCATGACGATGTTCTTGACCACCGGGTAGCCGAAGAACAGCAGCAGGAACAGGACGGCCGGCAGCAGGAACAGGAGCTGCGCGATCCGTTCGAAGCGCAGCGAGCGGCCCG
>NZ_JABMCF010000001.1 GCF_013359815.1 Curtobacterium flaccumfaciens
CCGGGGAGTCCTGCCCGGTCAGCGCCGACTGCACGGCCGTGTAGATCTTCGTCGCGGCCTTGAGACAGTCGGCACCGAGCTCGCCGGTGCGGGCGCGGGCGTCGGCGACGAGGTCGACGAACACCTGCTCCTCGGGGACGTCCTTGCCGAACTGCTGGGCGACGTCGGTCTTCGAGGGGATCGTGTAGCGCAGCTTCGCCATCGC
>NZ_JABMCF010000035.1 GCF_013359815.1 Curtobacterium flaccumfaciens
CGCCCCCGCTCCGCGAGCCAACGGCGGCCGAGCGCCACGACGGACCGACGGCTGGTGGCCGTGGCTCTTCGTGCTCCCGTTGCTCGTCGGCGTCGGCACCTTCTACATCTGGCCGATCATCCAGACGTTCTGGTACTCGTTCACCAGCTGGGGCGTCTTCGGGGGCGCCACGTTCACCGGCGTCGCCAACTACGTCCGGCTCGTCGGTGACCCGCAGCTGTACCAGTCGCTGCTCAACACGGTGATCTACACCGTGATCGTCCTCGCCGGGATCCCGATCGCGGTGTGGCTCGCCAGCCTGCTGAACACCCCGGGGCTGCGGTTCGCGCAGTTCTACCGGGTGCTCTTCTTCCTGCCGTACGTCGCCATGCCCGCGGCGATCGCCCTGGTCTGGCGCATCATGTACAACGGCGACTACGGCATCGTGAACTGGTTCCTCGGGAACTTCGGGATCGACGGACCGTACTGGATCTCGACCCCCGGCTTCGCGCTGATCGCGGTGAGCCTGGTCGGCCTCTGGTCGTCCCTCGGGTTCTCGATGATCATCCTCGGCGCCGGGCTCAAGGACATCCCGCCGGAGCTCTACGAGGCCGCGGAGCTCGACGGCGCGAGCCGGTGGCGGCAGTTCCGGTCGGTGACCGTGCCGTTGCTCAGCCCGAGCATCTTCTTCGTGGTGATCGTCACGACGATCTCGAGCTTCCAGCTGTTCGACCTGCTGTACGCGATCCTCGGCAGCACCAACCCGGTGATCCCGAAGACGATGTCGCTCGTCTTCTACTTCTACAGCGCCGGGTTCATCGACAACGACAAGGGCTTCGCGGCCGCGATCGCGATGGTGATCTTCCTGCTCATCGGCATCGTCACGCTCGTGCAGTTCCGCGTCCAACGGAAGTGGGTCCAGGGATGACCGCCACCGTCACACCGCCACGGACCGCACGCCGGCCCGGCCGTCGCGGCGGCAGCCACTGGTGGATCCACGTCGTGCTCGGCATCGGCGGGTTCGCGATGGCCTTCCCGTTCCTGTGGCAGATCATCATGTCGCTCTCCACGAACGCGCAGGTGCAGTCCGTCACGCCGGTCTTCTGGCCGGGGGAGCTGCAGTGGCAGAACTACGCGCAGGTCTTCGAACGCCTGCCGTTCCTCAGCCAGCTCGGCACGTCGGTGTACGTCACGATCATCCGCACGATCGCGCAGATCGTCCTGTGCACGCTCGCCGGGTACGCCTTCGCCCGGATGCGGTTCCGCGGCCGGGCGGCACTGCTCGCGATCGTGCTGTCGATCCTGCTCGTGCCCTCGCAGGTCTACCTGATCTCGCAGTACCAGATCGTGCAGGGGCTCGGCTGGCTCGACACCCTGATGGGGATCGTCGCACCCGGGCTGTTCAGCGCCTTCGGCACGTTCCTGATGCGGACCGCGTTCCTGAACATGCCGCCCGAGCTCGAAGAGGCAGCGCGGATGGACGGCGCGAACCCGTTCCAGACGTTCTGGCGGATCATGCTGCCCCTGGCCCGTCCCTCGATCAGCGTGCTCGCGATCACGACCGTGCTGTGGTCGTGGAACGAGCTGCTCTGGCCGCTCGTGGTCTCCACCCGCGCCGAGGACATGCCGCTCGCCGCCGGCCTCGCGACGCTGTCGAGTGACCGCACGATCGACTACCCGGTGCTGATGGCCGCCAGCCTGATGGCGATGGCGCCGGTGCTCATCATGTTCGTCGTGCTGCAGCGTCGGGTGATGGACGGGCTCGCGTCGTCCGGTCTGAAGTGACCACCGCGACCCCCGGCCTGGAGGCCCGCCCCGCGTCCGTCGCGGTCCTCGCCGCCGCCGTGGGGTCACCGGACGACTCCGCGACGGTGGCGGCCGCACTGGTCGCCACCGTCGCCGACGCCCGGCCCGCGGAGCGGGACGCGCTGCTGGTCGCGGCGCTCCGCGCCGCGGTGCCGGACAGCGCCGACGCGCTCGCGGAGCGTGGGCTCCCGCGCGCGCTCGCCGAGGCATCCGTCGCCGACGTCGACCGCAAGCTCGCGCGCTACGGACTGCACGGCACCGGGGTGGAGTGGCTCGTCGCCGTGGTGACCGGGCGCGTGGTGGCCGTGGGGCGCCTCCAGTTCGAACTCGGCGACCACCTGGCGGACGGCACGCCGGCCTGGGGCGTGCACGTGCCGGAGACCGGGCCGCTCGACCCGGTGGCCTGCGACCGCTCGTTCGCCCGCGCACCCGAGGTCCTGCGCGGCCTCGCGCCGCAGCTCGCTGCGGACCGGTGGCAGTGCCGCTCCTGGATGCTCGATCCGGGCCTGCCGGCCGCGCTCGGCCCCGATGCCAACCTCGTGCGCTTCGCCCGGCGCTTCCGTCTCGTCCCGCCGGGGGAGCACGACGCGACCGAGGGGGACGCCAGCGTCGCGAAGTTCGTCTTCGGGGTGCCGCTGGCGACCGCACGGTCCGCGGCGCCGTCCGGTCGGTTGCGCGCGGCCGTGCTCGACCGGTGGGCGAGCGGTGGGCACTGGACCGAGCGGACCGGCACGGCGCCGGTCGCGTGACCGCCCGCAGCTGCGGCCGCGTACCGTGCACGGCATGACGAAGCCCGACCACGACCACCTCGACGACGGCGTCGACATGACGTTCGAGGAACGCCGACAGGACACGTTCCGCCGCATGTCCGGATCCGACGAGCACGACGCCGATCCGCGGGTCGAGGTCTCCCGTGCCGAGGACGGCGACGTCCGCATCGACGTCGCCGACACCGCGGCGGTCCGACCCGGCGAGTGACACCCGCTCCGGCCCTGGTCCACCGGGGTCGGTGGGGCACGGCATGATCGTGTCGTGCACCTCGTCCTCCGCCGCGTCGACGGCGGCGTCCTCGCGACGCCCCTGACCGACGCGGGGACCGCCGGGGGCGAGCCGATCCGCCTGGACGAGCCGGGCCTCCCGGCCTTCGTCGCGGCCCACGACGCACCGGGCGTGCGCTGGGTGTGGGACGACACCGCGCGCTGGTACCCGGCCGTGCTCGCTGCGGGCGGTCGGGTCGGTCGCTGCGTCGACCTGCGCCTCGGTCGTCGTGTCCTGCGGGCCGCGCTGGCGGCACGGGGATCCGTGCTCGCCGCCGCCCCGGCAGATGCCCTGGACGCCCCGGTCGCGGAAGCCCGCGTGGTCCGGCCGACGCAGGCCCAGCTCTTCGACGACGCCCTGTTCACCGCCGCGGCGCCCGACGACGAGGTCGATCCGGTGGCGGAGTTCCGCTCCCAGCTCGCCGCGGTGGCGGGGGCGAGCGCTCCCGGCGCGCTCCGCCTGCTGCTCACCGCGGAGTCGGCCGGTGCGCTCGTGGCGGCCGAGATGCTGCACGCCGGGCTGCCGTGGCGTGCCGACGTGCACGAGCGGCTGCTCGAGGACGCCCTCGGGCCGCGCGTGCCCTACGGGGTGCGGCCGCGACGCCTCGAGGAGATCGCCGCCGTCGTGCGCGAGCGCCTCGACGACCCCGGTCTCAACCCGGACTCGCCCGCCGACGTCCTGAAGTCGTTGCGCCGGGCAGGCCTGATGGTCACGAGCACGCGGAAGTGGGAGCTGCAGGAGATCGAGCACCCCGTCATCGAGCCGCTGCTCGAGTACAAGCGCCTGGCGCGACTGCTCACCGCCAACGGCTGGACCTGGCTCGACGACTGGATCCGCGACGGACGGTTCCACCCGAAGTACGTCGTCGGCGGTGTCGTCACCGGTCGCTGGGCGGCCGACGGCGGGGGAGCGATGCAGTTGCCGAAGGGCATCCGCGGGGCCGTCATCGCCGATCCCGGGTGGAAGCTCGTCGTCGCGGACGCCGCACAGCTGGAGCCCCGGGTGCTCGCCGCGATGTCCGGCGACCGGGCGATGGCCGCGGCCGGTGACGGGCGCGACCTGTACGACGGCGTGGTGGCCTCGGGTGCTGTGGAGACCCGGCAGCAGGCCAAGGTGGCGATGCTCGGTGCGATGTACGGGGCGACCCAGGGCGAGGGCGGTCGGCTCGTGCCGCGCCTGGTCCGGGCGTTCCCACAGGCGCTCGACATGGTGGAACGGGCGGCCCGTGCGGGGGAGCGCGGCGAACCCGTCACGACGCTGCTCGGGCGGACGTCACCGGTGCCCGAGGACTCGTGGTTCGAGGCCCGGAACCAGGCGTACACGGTCGAGGGGACCCCGGCGATGCAGCGTGCGGTCGAGTCCCGCGCCCGGAGCTGGGGGCGGTTCACCCGGAACTTCGTGGTGCAGGGGACCGCGGCGGAGTGGGCGCTCGCGTGGATGGGTTCCCTGCGCTCGCGGCTGATCGCGCGCTTCCCCGGAGCCGTGACGGACGGGCCGCACCTGGTGTTCTTCGTGCACGACGAGATCGTGGTGCACGCCCCGGCGGAGCACGCCGAGTGGGTGGCGCAGCAGATCCGGGAGGCCGCGGTCGATGCCGGACGGCTGTTGTTCCAGGACTTCCCGGTGACGTTCCCGCTGTCGGTCGGGGTGGTGGGGGCGTACTCGGAGGCGAAGGACTGAGGCGGCCGGGACGGCTCCCGGCGGCTTCGGGCAGGGTGGACGGATGCACACCGAACACGGGGACGCCGCCGACCGCACCGTCGGCGAAGTCGACCTGACCCGTTGGCGCTCCCGTGCCGGCCGCGGTGTCGCCAGCGTGTGGACCGCGCTCGGCAAGCGCTTCGGCGCCATGCCCGTCCTGCTGCTGACCCTCGCCGTGGGTCTCGGTGTCGCCGTCCTCGCCACGTGGATCGCCTCCGAGGTCTACGACGCCGTGCGGGAAGCCGACGACGTCGCGGTGCTCGACCGCCCCGTCCTGGACTGGGCGCTCACACTCCGATCACCCACGGCGGACACGCTCGTCACCTGGTGGACCGACGTCGCGGGCACGATCGGGATGCCGATCGTCGCGCTCGGGTTCCTGGTCGGCTTCACGATCCAGCGCCGTGCGTGGACGCCACTGGTGCTGCTCGTCGCGGCGAGTGGCGGCTCGCTGCTCATGACGATCGCGGGCAAGGACCTGATCGGTCGCGCCCGTCCGCCGCTGTCCGACGCGGTACCGCCGTACGAGACGTCGCCGTCGTTCCCGTCGGGGCACACGCTCAACTCCACGGTGATCGTGGGCACGATCGTGTACCTCCTGCTCCTGCGGCAGTCGCGCGTCGTCACCCGGGTGTGGACGATCGTCGTGGGCACCCTGTTCGTGCTGTCGGTCGGGGCGTCGCGGGTGTTCCTCGGGCACCACTGGCTGACCGACGTGCTGGCGGCGTGGGCGCTCGGCCTCGCCTGGCTCGCCCTCGTGATCACGGCGCACCGGTTGTACCTGACGGCGCTCCACCACGGTGCCGAGCCTGCGCCGGACGTCGACCGCATCACTTCGTGAGCAGAAGACGTCGGGTCGCTCGCCCGCACCCGACATCTTCTGCTCACGAAGTCGCCGGGCGCCGCCGCGCCGCCCGCGAACGGCAGAGCGCCGTCAGCCGCGACCGGTAGGTTGCCGGGCATGGAAGAACGGGTCTTCGGCGGCAGGTACCGCGTCACGGGCACGCTCGGACACGGTGGCATGGCGTCCGTGTACCGGGCGGTCGACGAGCAACTCGGTCGCGAGGTCGCGGTCAAGGTGTTCCGCATCGGCCCCGTCGACCGCGGTGAGCGCGCCCGCGCCGAGGCGGAGATCCAGACCCTCGCGACGCTGCGCGCCCCCGAGCTCGTCACGCTCTACGACGCCGCGCTCGACGACGTCGACGGCGATTCGTACCTCGTCATGGAACTCGTGCCGGGCAGTGACCTGGCGACCCGTCTGCGCGAGGGCCCGCTCGACCCCGCGACCGCTGCCCGCCTGGGTGCCCAGGTCGCCGACGGCCTGGCCGCCGTGCACGCGCAGGGGATCGTCCACCGTGACGTGAAGCCCGCGAACGTCCTGCTCGAGAGCGACGGCCGGCACGTCAAGCTCGCCGACTTCGGGATCGCCCTGCTCCGTGACGCCTCCCGGGTGACGGGGACGGGGACCGTCATGGGGACGGCCGCGTACCTGGCCCCGGAGCAGGTCCTGGCGAAGGAGATCACCGGCAAGGCCGACGTCTACTCGCTCGGGCTCGTTCTGCTCGAGTGCATGACCGGCCGCCAGCCGTTCCCGGGCAGCGCGGTCGAGTCGGCCACGGCCCGGCTGACCCGTTCGCCCGAGATCGACCGGCAGCTGCCCACGGCCTGGCGCACCCTGCTGCACGTGATGACCGCGCAGGACCCGGTGGAGCGACCGACGGCAGCCGAGGCCGCCGAGCGCCTGCGAGCGCTGGGCCGCGACGAGCCGACGAACGCCACGCAGCTGCTGCCCGGCACACCCGGTGCGGTGACGTCCGCGGCCGCCGGTGCGGCTGGCGCCGGTGCCGCCGCTGCGGCGAACGCCGACGACCGGACGCAGGCGATGCCGGCGAGCGAACTGCCGAACGGCGGCGCGGGTCCGGGCGACGACGCCACCCGAGTCCTCGACACCCAGCGTCCGAACGCCGCCGACGACGTCTCGACGACCGTCCTCGGCGCCCAGGCGAACGGCCGCGGCGCATCGGGCCCGAGCGGGCCGACCCCGCCGCCGGTCCCGCCCCGCCCGGTCCGGGACCGGCCGGACGACCAGCCGGAGAAGAAGAAGCGCGGACCGCTCATGGCCGCGATCATCGTGATCGTCCTGGTGCTGATCGGCATCGGGGTCGCGGTGTTCGCCCTGAACGGCGACGACGACGGCACTCCGGCCCCGACGGACACCACGTCGACCGCGCCGACCGAGCAGCAGCCGTCCGAGGACCCGGGCGAGGAACAGCAGCCGAGCGAACCCGCCGAGCAGCAGCCCTCGCAGGAGCAGCAGCAGCCGTCGCAGCCCGCCGAGGAACCGAGCGAGCAGCCGAGCGAACCGACCGAGCCGGAGCAGCCCACGCAGGACCCGCCCGTCGGTCCGGAGCCGAGCACTCCGGCCTCGAACCCGGTGCAGGAGCCGCAGGACGGTACGGGCGCGGCCGACACGGGCGCGGCTGACACGGGCGCGGTCGACACCACGTCGGACACCGCCCCCGGCAAGTCCGGCAGCGCCCCGGGACAGAACAAGGACTGACACGCCGGGTTTTCGTCCAGTCCCTGGAGCAATAGGCTCGCCCCGTGCGAGAACTGCAACGGAGCGGTGGCCCGACGACGGCCGTGGCCGCTCGGAACGGTGTCGGCTTCGGTTCGGCAGAGGCCTGGCTCGTCGAACGACCAGCGGGAGCGTCCGTGGCCGAGGGGATCGTCCCCGGTTTCACCGGACGCACCATCACCACCGGCGACGAGCTCTCCTGGGTCTGGTTCCCCGAACGGACACTGCCCGAGGGGGCGTCGGAACCGACGGAAGCAGACCTGCCGCACTTCTGGGACGCCACGGCCTTCGCCGTCGACGTCGTCTTCACCGACGGCTCGCGGCTGCGTGACCACGCCGCGGTCCGCGACCAGTACGGCGACGCGGTCACCCCGGACGCGCAGGACGCGGCCCGCAAGCAGTGGGTGGACCAGTGGAACCGTCGCGCGGTCGACCTCACGCCGTTCGCGGGGCTGGTCGTCGACCGCCTGGAGGCCCGACTCGGCTCCGACACGTCGGCTGCGGCCACCGACGGCGAGCGTCCCGCACTGCGCGGCTGGCTCGACGCCGTCCGGATCGGTCCCGCGCGTCCGGCCCCGACGACTCCGCTCGGCCACGTCCGGACGACCCGTGGCACCCAGGCGTCCTCCCGGTTCTCCCGCGGCAACAACGCCCCGCTCGTCGGCGTCCCGCACGGTGGGGTGTTCGGCCTGCCGATGACGGACGCCTCGAGCAACCGCTGGCCGTACGCGTACCAGGAGCACGACCGGCTCGACGACCAGGGGCGACTCCGCCCGGCGATCCAGGCCTTCGCGACGAGTCACATCCCGTCGCCGTGGATGGGCGACCGCGGGGTGTTCCAGGTGATGCCCTCGCCACTCGACACCCCCGATGTCGACCGGTCCGCCCGCGCGCTCGGGTTCGACCACGAGGACGAGCAGGACGGCCCGCACCGCTACCGGGTCGCCCTCGAGCACGGTGTGACGGCCGAGCTGACCGCGGGGGAGTTCGCCCTCGGGTTCCGGTTCACCGGCACCCGCAGCGTCGTGCTCGACCACCACGGCCGGGTGTCCGACGTCTCCGTGACGATCACCGACGGCACCGCCGTGGTCGAGGCGCTCCTGGACGACCGACCGGGCACCCCGCCGCACCACGTGCACCTGCGGGTCGCGGGGGTCACCGCCGACCACACGACGATCGGCGAGCACGAGCTGCGCGGCTGGCTGTCCGTGGGAGAGGCCAGCGGCACGGACGGCCCGGTCGACGTCCTGCTCGGCATCTCGACCGTCTCGATCGAGGACGCCCGCGCGAACCTCGACGACGCCGGCTCGTTCGACGCCATGTGCTCCCGTGCCGAGGCACTGTGGACCGAGAAGCTCGCGACGCTGTCCTTCGACGGCGCGACCCCCGACCAGCTGACGAGCCTGTACTCCGGCCTGTACCGGCTGTTCCTCTACCCGAACCGCGCCGGGGAGACCGCCCTGACCGGCACCCCGCGGCACCGCTCCCCGTACGGCGCCGTGCTGGCGGACCCGATCCGCGACGAGCCCGGGCCGGAGGTCGTCGAGGGTCCGTTCACCACCACGAACGGCTTCTGGGACACCTACCGCACGGCCTGGCCGCTCCTCGGACTCCTGACCCCCGAGACCGCGGGCGAGCTCGCGCAGGGCTTCGTCGAGCACCACCACGACGGCGGGTGGACGCCCCGCTGGAGTGCCCCCGGCGCCGAGGACTGCATGACCGGAACCACGAGCGACACCGTCTTCGCCGACCTCGCGCTGAAGGGCGTGCGTGGCTTCGACCTGGCCGAGGCGTACCGGAGCGCGGTGCGGAACGCGACCGTCCCGCCGCGTGACGAGCGCGTCGGACGCAAGGGGAGCCTCCCGGGCGCCTTCCGCGGCCACGTCGACACGGCGACCCACGAGGGGATGTCGTGGACCCTGGACGCGGCCATCAACGACTGGGGTCTGGCCGTCATGGCGGGCCTGCTCGCGTCACGGGCGCGGACGCCCGCCGACCTGTCCCGCTACGAAGCCGAGGCCGAGTGGTTCGCCCGCCGGTCGCTGCAGTACCGGCACGTCTTCGACTCCGAGCGCGGGTTCTTCATCGGCCGCGACCCGGACGGCTCGTGGCGGGTCGGCACCGAGTTCGACCCGCGCGACTGGGGCGACGACTACACGGAGACGAACGCGTGGGGCACCGCGTTCACGGCGCCGCACGACGGCGCCGGCATCGTCGACCTGCACGGCGGGCCGGAGCGGTTCGATGCCGCTCTCGACGCGTTCTTCGCCACCCCCGAGACCGGTGCGCTGGCGCGGTCCGGCTCGTACGGCTTCCCGATCCACGAGATGACCGAGGCCCGCGACGTCCGGATGGGCATGCTCGGGCTGTCGAACCAGCCCGCGCACCACATCCCCTTCTTCCCGATGTTCACCGGACGCCACGACGACGCGCACCGCATCGTCCGCGAATCGCTCGAGCGCCTGTTCGTCGGGTCCGACCTCGGTCAGGGCTACCCCGGCGACGAGGACAACGGCGAGATGAGCGCCTGGTACGTCTTCGCGACCATCGGCCTGTACCCGCTGGCCCCGTCGACCGGTACCTACGTGCTCGTGCCGCCGTCGGTCCGCAGGACGGTGCTGCGACAGCCGGGAGGATCGCCCACCGTCATCGAGATCGCCGCCAGCTCCGCAGGCGCGTACGTCGCGTCGGTGACGGTCGACGGCGCGCCCTGGACCTCGGTCACCATCCCGCACAGCGTGGTCGTGGCCGCGTCGCGGATCGAGTTCACCCTGTCCGACGAGCCGCAGGGCTGGGCGTCGGACACCCGCCCCGTCTCGGCCTCCGACGTGCACGGGTACCGGGACGCCCCGGTGGACGTCCTGCCCGTCGGAGCCTCGGCGCTCACCGACGACACCGGCCGCTCCGTCACGGCGCTCGCCGCGGGGGAGTCCGTGTCCTTCGACGTGTCGTGCCCCGCCGCCTCGTTGTACACCGTGACGGTGGCATCGCCGGGGTCCTACTCGTGGCAGGTCGGCCTCGACGACGCCGTCACCGCGGTCGACGGCGCCGAGTTCTCGTGGGCCGGCCAGACCCGGGTGTTCCGCATCCTCGGCGGTGGTTCGTCGTTCACGTTCACCGCCGGCACCGACCTGACGCTGACGCAGCTCGAGCTCATCGCGGCCGACGGACAGCGTTGACCCTGCGTTCACCGAGCGGGAGCATGCTCGCCCCATGTCGATGAGCGCACCGTTCGATCCCGAACAGCAGGGCCGGTCCATCCCCGTGGACGGCAGTGACGAGTCCGAGCTCGAGATGGAGGAGGACCGCGGCGCCGACGTCGGCGACGACTCCGCCGACCCGAGCGTCTCGCCCGTCAGCCATCACGACGAGGACGAAGCCGGCGGCGGCCCGGTGTTCCGGCGTCCGCACGCCGGCGATCGGCTGCACCCGGACGACCTCTGACCGTTCCGGGGGTCCTCCGGGGTTTCTTGGGTGATTGCCAAGCGGCTCGGGCATGCTCGTCCGCATGTCGATCGCGAACTCGTGGGATCCGTCCGGTGGCCGTGCAATCCCCGAGGACCAGGTCCGTCAGGACGGGCTCGAACTCGACGAGGACCCGGCGATGCTGGGGATCTCGTTCGACGTCGTGGGTGGTGCCTCCGCCGACCCCGCCGGGGTGTCCCCGGTCGACGTGAACGTCCCGATGCCGAGGTCTGCTGGCGCCGACTCCGACGACTAGCGCGCGCCCGGCTGCAGCGGCAGCGCGGTCCCATCCGACCGGTAGTATTCCGGAATGGTACCGACGGCGTGAGCACCTGATCTTGGAACTCCGCGCGGGCGGTGTCGATCGAGTCGTCCTCGAATCTCGCGGGCCCTCGGACCGGAACGATCGTGCGCACCTCGACGCCTTGCGATCACGCAAGTTGGTTCACGGGTTGGCGTTCAAGCACCTGCCGGGTGGCCGCGAGCCACTTCTCTGGGCGGCGGACGCGGTGTGCGGCGTGGTCGCGCTGGCTCGGCGAGGCGAAACGACGTACCTCGAGCAGCTGGACGATGTGCTGAGCGTCCATGAACACCGCCGGTGAATGCGCGAATCCCCGGGCCCCGCTATACCGCAGGATCTCCCGGGGATCACTTCCGCACCCACCTCGATGGGGCGACTGGTCTCAGTGTGACATATCAGGCGGGATGGCGGAAGGGTCGGGGACCCGGTACTTGAACCCGACGTGCGAGCCGGTGAAGCCGAGGCGCTCGTAGAACCGGTGCGCATCGGTCCGTGCAGCGTCCGAGGTGAGCTGCACGAGCGGGGTCCCGAGGGCCGGCGCCGCGGCGTCGGTCACCCAGCGCATCAGCGCACTCCCGATGCCGCCGGAGCGCAGCGCACTGCTGACCCGCACCGCCTCGACGAGCAGCCGGGTGGCACCACGACGAGCCATCCCGGGGATCCGGGTGAGTTGCAGCGTCCCGACGAGCCGCCCGTCGGCGTCCTCGGCGACGAGCAGCGCGTTCGCCGGGTCGTCCACGATCGACCGGAGTGCCTCGGCGTACTGCGGACGGTCCTCCGGCGCGGCGACGTCACCCCGTGCGGCGCTGATCGGGTCGTCGGACAACAGCGCCATGAGCGCATCGAGGTCCTCGTCCACCGCGTTCCGCAGCGTCAGTTCGCCGGAGCGGGTGGTCAGGCGGACGGGCAGGGCGAGGTCGTGGAGCACGACCCCACCCTGCCCGACCCGGCGGGGCGGTCCCGGTTCAGGGAACGGTGTGTCCGGCCGCGGTGAAGATCCGGTACCACTCCTCGCGCGACAGCTCGACGTCCGAGCCGGCTGCCGAGTCCCGCACGCGCTGCGGGTTCGTGGTGCCGAGGACGACCTGGAAGTGCGCGGGGTGGCGGGTGATCCACGCGACCGCGATGCCGGTCGGGGTGACACCGTGTGCGGCGGCGACCTCCTCGAGCACGTCGTTCAGCTCGGCGTACTGCTCACGGTCGCCCAGGAAGACGCCGTCGAAGAAGCCCTTCTGGAACGGCGACCAGGCCTGCAGCGTGATGTCGTTGATGCGCGAGTAGTTGAGGATGTCGTTGTCGCGGTCCGCCGACTGCTCGAGGCCGCCCATGTTCGCGGTCAGGCCCTGCGAGATGACGTTGGCGTGGGTGATGCTCAGCTGCACTTGGTTGAACGCGAGCGGCTGGCGGACGTGCTTCTTGAGCAGGTCGACCTGGCCGGGGGTGTGGTTCGAGACGCCGAAGTGGTGCACCTTGCCGGCGGCGTGCAGCTCGTCGAATGCCTTCGCGACCTCTTCCGGCTCGACCAGGGCGTCGGGGCGGTGCAGCAGCAGGACGTCGACGTACTCGGTCTGCAGTGCCTCGAGCGACTCGTGCACGGACTCGAGGATGTGCTCGTACGAGAAGTCGAAGTACGCGCCCTTCGGCGTCGGCCGGATGCCGACCTTGGTCTGCAGCACGATCTCGGCGCGTTCCGCGGGCGTCAGCGTGACGGCGGCGCCGAACCGCTCCTCGCAGCCGTGCCACTCGCCGTAGACCGCTGCGTGGTCGAACATGTTCACGCCCGCATCGCGCGAGGCGCTGTAGAGCGAACGGATGTCCTCGTCGCTCATGTCGTTGATCCGCATCAGTCCGACGACGACGTCAGAGGCGGTGAGGTCTGTCTGTGGCAACTCCAGTGTCTTCACGCCGTCGATCCTGCCAGCCGGTCCCCGGCACAGGCAGGCCCTGCCAGTACCTCAAGGCCAAACCCCAGAGCGGACTATGTTGGCCACCTCTCTGCTAAATTACGGACCAAGTCCCGCATGGTTCGGCTGCCTCGATTCATGCCAGAAATGAGGGTGAAATTGGTCGTCGACGTTTGGGTTGTCGCGATAGGCCTGCCCATCGTGCTGATGGCGGGAATCGTAATTCCTCGGAAGATCGTAAGAGGACAAGGCGGCTGGAGGCGAGCCGATTTTTACTTAGGGCTTGAGCTGTGCTGGACGACGCTAGGGGCCTGTCTCCTTGAGTACTATTCCTTGGCTAAAGATCTGACGGGCAGCACCGTCGGGCTTGGCTTTGCGCAACGCATTCAAGCGAATACCACGCTCGCTATCGTAACCCTCCTTGTTATGATGCTCGTTCTTGCGCTGCATCAATCCTGGGAGTCCTCCGTGCAACGGATCAAACAAATAGTTGCACTCGGCGTTGTGGGCAACGCATTGGGAGTAAGTCTCTTCGCTGCTTTTGTTTTGTTCGTGCAGGAGGTGTCATGAAGTTCTGGTCGGAACGATCAAGTGCGCGGAGATGGTTGTTGCTGATCGCGCTCGCTCTGTTCAGCGCGCTGGTTGTCCTCGTCGTGCTCACAGCGGTTTTTCGACTCGGCCCTGACGGGGCGACTAGTGAGTACATCCCCGCTCTTGTCTCTGTATTCGCCGCAGTTACCGGCGTTGTCATCGGCATACTCCGCGAAAGCGTTTCGGATCGGAAGTTGCGGAAGCAGGTATTCATTGCGTATGCACACGAAGATCGACAAGTTGCGGAATCAATCGCGGCGACCGTGCGGTCGGCCGGGTATAGCCCATGGCTGGACGTCGAACAAGTGTTGCCAGGTGAAAACATCGAAGCCTCATTGGAGCGAGCAATCCGGAGTAGCGGAGCGGCGATCTTCATTGTTCCCTCCGGGCCGCTTGCTCAGTCTTCCTATCTGCAGCGAGAACTGTTCGAAATCACGCAAAGGATCAGGCCACTCGGGCGAGATGTCCAGCCCATACTGCCGATAGTGCAATCCGAAGGGCAGGTGAAAAATCTCCCGGCGAACCTTTCAGGTATTTCAGCGCTCTCGGTAGGGGACGCTGCCTGGGAGAGCCGTTTGACTGACGCCCTTCGGCGCGCATTCGCCTAGGGCGCCGCGCCAGTCGTTGGCGTCCCTGGAGCTCAGTGGACGGAGAACCCGCCGTCCACCGCGATGGACTGCCCGGTGACGTAGGCCGACCCGGGTCCAGCGAGGAACACCGCCGCCGCGGCGAAGTCCGACGCCAGCCCGTTCCGGCCGACCAGCGTCCGCGCGGCGAGGGCCGCCACCGTCGCCGGGTCGGACCCGAGTCGCTCGTTGAGCGGGGTGCGCACGAAACCGGGGACGAGGACGTTGGAGGTGACCCCCTGCGCGGACCAGGCCTCTGCCTGGGACCGGGCCAACGCCTCCAGGCCCGCCTTGGAGACCCCGTACGCGCCGCTGGCGGCGAAGGGGCGGTGGGCCTGCTGCGAACTGATCGACACGATCCGCCCGTACCCACGGGCCGCCATGCCGGGTGCGAGCCGCTGCCCGAGCACGAACGGCGCGTCGAGGTTGACGGCCATCGTGGCGTCCCAGGTGGCCTCGTCGAGTTCGGGCATCGGCGGCCGCAGGTTGATCCCGGCGGAGTTCACCAGCACGTCGACGTCCCCGGCGGCGTCCGCGAGTGCGTGTGCGCCAGCGCGGGAGGAGAGGTCCGCGACGATGCCGTCAGCCGAGCGGCCCGCCTGGCGGATGCCGGCGACGGTGGTGTCGATGGTCGCGGACGTCCGGGCGGCGATGAGGACGTGGGCACCCGCGTCGGCGAGTGCGGTGGCGATCGCTCGGCCGATGCCGGAGCTGCCTCCCGTCACGAGTGCGGTGCGGCCGTCGAGGCCGAAGAGCTGCTGCAGCGACATCCGGTCAGGGTACCGAGGCCCGTACGCTGGGCCGGTGCGTGACGACCTGCTGCCGATGCTCGCCTGCCCCGTGTGCGCCGAGCCCCTCGGCCGCGTCGACGGTGGCCAGGTCGGCTGCCCGAACGGTCACCGGTTCGACGAGGCGAAGCAGAGCCACCTGACGCTCCTGCCCGCGAAGCGGCGCGCACTCACCGCGGACACCCCGGAGATGGTGGACGCGCGGCTGCGGTTCCTGGGGCGCGGCCACTACGCGCCGGTCGAGCGGGCGCTCGCCGCGATCGTCGCGGACGCCACCGCGCCCGGCATCGTGCTCGACGTCGGTTCCGGCCCGGGGACCTACCTGGCGCATGCGCTGCGCGCGGCGGACGGGAGGCTCGGGGTCGCGCTCGACCTGTCGGCCGTCGCGATCCGGCGTGCGGCACGCGCCCACGAGCGCGCGGGGGCCGTCGTCGGGGACGTGACCGAGCGCCTCCCGGTCGTCGACGGCGCTGCCGCCGTCCTGCTCGACGTCTTCGCGCCCCGCAACCAGACCGAGTACGCCCGCGTCCTGCATGTCGACGGCGTGCTCGCGGTGGTGACCCCGCGGACCGGCCACCTGGCGGAGCTCGCCGAGGCGACGATCAGCGTGGACCCGGAGAAGGAGCGCCGGCTGCACGACTCCCTGACACCGTCGTTCGCGCTGCGGTCCTCCGAAGACCTGACGTGGTCCATGGAGCTGTCGGCGGAGCACGTCCACGACGTCGTGCACATGGGGCCGAGCCACCACCACGTCGCGGCGGACACGGAGTTCGAGCCGGCAACGGTGACGGCCGCGGTCACCGTGTCGACGTGGACGCCGACGCGCTGACCGCGGCCCTCAGGACGGACTAGTCGCCAGCGGGGGCGACGTCGAGCTGCCAGACCACCCCGAAGCGGTCACGCAGCTGCCCGGCCAACGGTGCCCAGGCCGAGGGTTCCAGGGGCTGCCGGACCTCGGCGCCCTCGGACAGTGCCGTCCAGTACCGCTCGATCTCGGCCGTGTCGTCGCCGTGCACGAACACGTAGAAGGCGTTCGATCCCTGGTCGTAGGGCTGCCCGGGCCAGACGTCGAAGGCCATGACACGGAAGCCGGCGGGCGTGGAGACCTGCCCGAAGACGATGCGGTCCGCCCAGCCCGGGTCGTCCAGGGCGCCCATCTGGCCGTAGGTGGCGGCGGTGACATCGCCGCCGAAGACCGATGCGTAGAAGTCGAGCGCCGCGCGGGCGTCGCCGTCGAAGTTGAGGTGGGTTGTCGTTTCGATGCTCATGGGACGAGGATGTCGGGCAATGCGGTCAGATCATGTCCGCTTCTCGGACGAAGATGGACGCCATGGCCGGACCCTCCGCACGGATGCTCGCGCTGCTCTCCCTGCTCCAGGTGCACCGCGACTGGCCGGGCGACGAGCTCGCCGGTCGGCTCGACGTCAGTCCGCGCACCGTCCGCCGCGACGTTGACCGGCTCCGCGGGCTCGGGTACCGGGTGGAGGCGCTCCGCGGACCGGCCGGCGGCTACCGGCTCGAGGCCGGCTCCGACCTGCCCCCGCTGCTCTTCGACGACGACCAGGCGGTGGCGATCGCCCTGGCGCTCGCCGTGGCACCGGCATCGGGGGCGGACGTCGCCGAGTCGGCGGCCCGTGCCTTGGCGACCGTCCGGCAGGTGATGCCCGCGCGGCTGCGGTCCCGGGTCGACGCGGTGCAGGCCGTGACCGCGACGAGCCGGACCACCACCGACCCGGAGGTCCTGGTGGCGGTGAGCGAGGCCGTCCACCTGCAGGAGGTCTTCCGCTTCCGGTACGGCGAGGACGAGACCCCGCACCGGGTGGAACCGCACGCCGTCGTCGCCCGGAACGGTCGTTGGTACCTGCTCGACTGGGATGCCGACCGTGACGACTGGCGCACGCACCGCATCGACCGGATCACGCCCCGGATGCGCACCCGCGTCCCCTTCACGCCGCGACCGATCCCCGGTGGCGATGCGGCCGCGTTCGTGTCCGCGCGGTTCAAGGGGTCGGCGGTCGACGACGTGTGGCCGTGCACCGGTTCGGTGACCACGACGGCGGACGATGCGCGGCGGATCGCGCCGTACCTGCCCGAGGACGCCGTGGTCGAGCAGGCCGAGGACGACCGGGCCCGCGTCACCCTCGGATCGTGGTCGTGGGACGGCCTCGCCGGAGTCATCGCCGGGCTGGCCGTGCCGATCCGGGTCGAGGGGCCGGAGGCGCTGCGTGGCGCAGTCCGCGACCTGTCGACCCGACTCGCGACCGCGGCCGACTGAGCCGCCTCGGTCACGCGCGTTAGGAGCGTGCATGCGTCCGCCAGGGCGGCGTCAGGGATCCGTTAGGAGCGGCCTGGAGGCGCGGCGCAGGATCCAGCATCGGTTCGGCACCACAAGTGGTGCCGGTCCGCGTCACCCGGCGCGGACACCGCAGAGCTTCTGGAGTCCCTCGTGTTCGACGTGTTCGTCGTCGCCGGTGTCCTCGCCGTGTTCGGCGTGGTGGCACTGATCGCCAAGGGGGTGGAACGGCTGTGATCGGCATCACCATCGCGGCCGCCGTCCTCGGCATCGCCGCAGTCGTGTACCTCGTCTGGGCGCTCGTGCGTCCGGAGCGTTTCTAGTGGGCGCCGCGGACGTCTGGGCGGGCATCGCCCAGGTCGCCACGCTCGTCCTGCTGCTCGTCGTCGCGTACCGCCCGCTCGGTGACTGGATGGCGAAGGTCTTCACGCCCGTCCGCCACAACCGGGTCGAGCGCGGGGTCTACCGGCTGATCGGGGTCGACCCGGACGCCGAGCAGTCGTGGCCCGTGTACCTGCGCGGCGTGCTGCTCTTCAGCGTCGCCGGGCTCCTGCTCGTCTACCTGCTGCAGCGCATCCAGGTCGTCCTGCCCGGCGACCTCGGGCTGCCCGCCGTCGGACCCTCGCTCGCGTTCAACACCGCGGCGTCGTTCGTCGCGAACACGAACTGGCAGTCCTACTCGCCCGAGGCCACCCTCGGCTACACGGTGCAGATGGCCGGCCTGGCGGTGCAGAACTTCCTGTCCGCGGCCGTCGGTCTCTCGGTCGCCGTGGCCCTGGTGCGCGGGTTCGCCCGTCGCAAGTCGGGCACGCTCGGCAACGTGTGGGTGGACATCGTCCGCGGTCTCGGCCGACTGCTGCTGCCCGGGGCGTTCGTCTTCGCGATCGTCCTCGTCGCCGGCGGGGTCGTCCAGTCGTGGGGGAGCGGCACCGACGTCACCACGCTCATCGGCGGCACGCAGCACATCCCGGACGGGTTCGTCGCCTCGCAGGAGGCGATCAAGGAACTCGGCACGAACGGCGGCGGCTACTTCAACGCCAACTCGGCGCACCCGTTCGAGAACCCGCAGGCGTGGACGAACCTCGTCGAGATCTTCCTGATGCTCGTCATCCCGTTCTCGCTCCCGCGCACGTTCGGGCGGCTGGTCGGCGACGACCGCCAGGGGTACGCGATCCTCGCCGTGATGGGCGCGATCTTCCTCGTGTCGCTGTCGGTCATGTCGATCGCCGAACTCGGCGGCGGCGGTGTCGCCACACACGCTGCCGGGGCCGCGATGGAGGGCAAGGAGAGCCGCTTCGGCATCCTCGGTTCGACGCTCTTCTCGACCGCGACCACCTCGACGTCCACCGGTGCCGTCAACGCGATGCACGACAGCTACACCCCGATCGGCGGGATGATGGCGCTCGTCAACATGATGCTCGGCGAGGTCACCCCCGGCGGCGTCGGATCCGGCCTGTACGGGATGCTCGTGCTCGCCGTCATCACGGTGTTCATCGGCGGCCTGCTCGTCGGTCGCACCCCGGAGTACCTCGGCAAGAAGATCCGCGCCAAGGAGATGACCTTCGCGGCGCTGTACATCCTCGTCACGCCGACGCTCGTGCTCCTGGCCACCGGGCTCTCGCTCGTGATCCCCGGGGTCCGCGAACAGGTGCTCGGGACGTCGATCTTCAACCCCGGCAACCACGGGTTGTCCGAGCTGCTCTACGCCTTCACCTCGGGTGCGAACAACAACGGCTCGGCCTTCGGCGGGCTCACCGCGAACACCACGTGGATGAACTCCTCGCTCGGCGTCGTGATGCTGCTCGGCCGCTTCGTGCCGATGGTGTTCGTCCTGGCGCTCGCCGGGTCCCTCGCCGCGCAGGACCGGGTGCCGGAGACCGCCGGCACGCTGCCCACCCACCGCCCGCTGTTCATCGGGCTGCTCGGCGGCGTCGCCGTCATCGTCACCGCACTCACCTACTTCCCGGTGCTCGCACTGGGTCCGCTCGCAGAAGGACTGTCATGACCACCCCCGTGACCACGGAGTCGGAACCGCGCACCGCCGTGGAACCGGCCACCCGCTCGTCCGCATTCGGACCCCGCCAACTGGTGGCGGGCCTCCCGGGCGCCCTGCGGAAACTCGATCCGCGACTCATGTGGCGGAACCCCGTCATGTTCATCGTCGAGGTCGGCGCGGCGCTGACGACGGTGGCCGCCGTCGTCGAGCCGTCCGCGTTCACCATCGCGATCGCCGTGTGGCTCTGGCTCACCGTCGTCTTCGCCAACCTGGCGGAGTCGGTGGCGGAGGGCCGTGGCAAGGCGCAGGCCGACACCCTGCGGAAGACCCGCTCGACCACGAGCGCCCGTCGGGTGCTCGGGTACGCGACGACCGACGCGGCCGCGACCGGCAACGAGACCGAGGAGGTCGCGTCCGTCGACCTGGCCAAGGGCGACGTGGTCGTGGTCGTCGCCGGCGAGGTCATCCCGGGCGACGGCGACGTCATCGACGGCATCGCGTCGGTCGACGAGTCGGCCGTCACGGGTGAGTCCGCACCGGTCATCCGCGAGTCCGGCGGTGACCGCAGTGCCGTCACCGGCGGCACCCGGGTGCTGTCGGACCGGATCGTCGTGCGCATCACCTCGACGCCGGGCGAGACCTTCATCGACCGGATGATCCGCCTGGTCGAGGGCGCGGCACGGCAGAAGACGCCGAACGAGATCGCGCTGAACATCCTGCTCGCCTCGTTGTCGATCGTTTTCGTGATCGTCTGCCTGACGATGCAGCCCATCGCGGGACTCGTCGGCGCGACGGTCAGCGTGCCGGTGCTCATCGCCCTGCTCGTCTGCCTCATCCCGACCACCATCGGGGCCCTGCTCTCCGCGATCGGCATCGCCGGCATGGACCGGCTCGTGCAGCACAACGTGCTGGCGATGTCGGGCCGCGCGGTCGAGGCCGCCGGTGACATCACGACGCTGCTGCTCGACAAGACCGGGACGATCACCTACGGCAACCGTCGGGCATCCCGTGTGGTGCCGGTGCCGGGCGTGAGCGAGGCTTCGCTGATGGAAGCGGCAGCCCTGTCGAGCGCTGCGGACTCGACCCCTGAGGGGCGCTCGATCGTCGACCTGGCGCGCGAGGACGGCGCCGCCGTGGGCCTGCCAGACGGCGCTGTCGAGGTGCCGTTCACGGCGCAGACGCGCATGTCCGGTCTCGACCTGCCCGACGGCTCACAGATCCGGAAGGGCGCCGCTGCGGCAGTGCTCGCCTGGGCGGACACCACCGAAGCCGGTGTGGTTTCGGCCATCGACGCGACCGTCGCGGAGATCTCCGACCAGGGCGGCACCCCGCTCGTCGTCGGTCGCCGCTCGTCAACGGGCGCGGTCACGCTGCTCGGTGTCGTGCACCTGAAGGACGTCGTCAAGGACGGCATGGCGTCGCGGTTCGCCGAGCTCCGGTCGATGGGCATCCGCACGGTGATGATCACCGGGGACAACCCCCGCACCGCGGCCGCCATCGCCCACGAGGCCGGCGTCGACGACTTCCTCGCCGAGGCCACCCCGGAGGACAAGCTCGCCTACATCAAGCGCGAGCAGGAGGGCGGCAACCTCGTCGCCATGACCGGTGACGGCACCAACGACGCCCCGGCCCTGGCCCAGGCGGACGTCGGCGTCGCGATGAACACCGGCACGACGGCGGCGAAGGAGGCGGGCAACATGGTCGACCTCGACTCCGACCCGACCAAGCTCATCGACGTCGTCCGCATCGGCAAGCAGCTGCTCATCACCCGCGGCGCGCTGACCACCTTCTCCATCGCCAACGACGTCGCGAAGTACTTCGCGATCATCCCGGCGATGTTCCAGGCGGCGTTCCCCGGGCTCGCGGCGCTCAACATCATGGGGCTGCACAGCCCGTCGTCCGCGATCCTGTCGGCTGTCATCTTCAACGCGCTCGTCATCGTGGCGCTCATCCCGCTGTCCCTGCGTGGCGTCAAGTACCGCGCGGCCGCAGCGTCGTCGATCCTCGGCCGCAACCTGCTCGTCTACGGGCTGGGCGGCGTGGTCGTCCCCTTCATCGGCATCAAACTGATCGACCTCGTGGTCGGTCTCATCCCGGGGTTCTAGTCATGGCATCTGCACGTTCCACCTTCCGTTCCGCCGGTGTGGCCATCCGCCTCACCCTCGTCGCCACCGTCGTCCTGGGCGTCGGCTACCCGCTCGCCGTCTGGGGAGTCGGCCAGGCGGCGTTCCACGACCAGGCCAACGGTTCGATGGTCACGGACTCGTCCGGCAAGGTCGTCGGTTCCTCGTTGATCGGGCAGTCGTTCACCGGCAAGCAGGCCGACCGCTGGTTCCAGTCGCGGCCGTCCGCCGCCGGGGAGGGCTACGACGCGGGGGCGTCCTCCGGCTCGAACCTCGGGCCGAACAACGCCGACCTGCTCAAGGCCGTCGAGGAGCGTCGTGCGGCGCTGGCGAAGGCCGACGGGGTCTCCGCCGCGCAGGTGCCGGTGGACGCGGTCACGGCGTCGGGTTCGGGGCTCGACCCGGACATCAGCCCGGAGTACGCGTCGCAGCAGGTCGCGCGGGTGGCCTCGGCGCGAGGCCTGTCGGTTGCTGACGTGCGGGCGCTCGTGGCCGAGCACACCGAGTCGCGGCAGCTCGGGTTCCTCGGCGAGCCCGTCGTGAACGTGTTGTCGCTGAACCTGGCGCTGGCGAAGTCCTCCTGACCGTGGGTGGCCCCTCCGCAAGACACCGGTGCTCGCGCGTCGAACACCCGCAGACCGCGGTGCGACAGGTGAACACCGGTGTTTTGCGGAGACCGACCCCCGCACGCGAGAGGATGAGCACGTGAAGCGCGGGAAGCTGCGGGTCCTGCTCGGTGCGGCGCCCGGTGTCGGCAAGACCTACACGATGCTCGAAGAGGGGCGTCGGCTGCTCGACGAGGGTCGCGACGTGGTCGTCGCCGTCGTCGAGACGCACGAGCGCGCCGCCACCGCGGCACTGGTGAACGGGCTCGAGGTCGTGCCACGGCGCACCGTCTCGCACCGCGGTGTCGACCTGGACGACCTCGACCTCGACGCCGTCATCGCCCGGGCGCCCGAGGTCGCGCTGGTCGACGAACTCGCGCACACGAACGCCCCGGGGAGCCCGAACGAGAAGCGCTGGCAGGACGTGGAGGCACTGCGGGACGCCGGCATCGACGTCATCTCGACCGTCAACGTGCAGCACATGCAGTCCCTCGGCGACGTGGTCCGCGAGATCACCGGCACCGTGCAGCGCGAGACCGTTCCCGACGCCGTGGTGCGCGCGGCCGACCAGATCGAGGTCGTCGACCTGGCCCCGGCAGCGCTGCGCGAACGGCTCTCCGACGGGCTCGTGTACCCGGCGGCACGGATCGACGCCGCGCTGTCGAACTACTTCCGCCTCGGCAACCTCACCGCACTGCGCGAGATCGCCCTGCTCTGGCTGGCCGACGAGGTCGACGACGCGCTCAAGGCCTACCGCGCCGAGCACGGCATCGAGCACCGGTGGGAGACCCGGGAGCGCGTGCTCGTCGCCCTGACCGGCGGCCCCGAGGGCGAGACCCTGCTGCGCCGCGGCGCCCGCATCGCCGCCCGCAGCGCCGGTGGGGAACTCGCCGCCGTGCACGTGACGACGAACGACGGCCTGCGCGTCCGGCACCCCGGTGCGCTCGGCAAGCAGCGGACCCTGCTCGAGCAGCTCGGTGGGACGTACCACCAGGTCGTCGGTGACGACGTGCCGAGCACGCTGGTGCGGTTCGCGCGGTCGATCGACGCCACCCAGATCGTGATCGGGGTCAGCCGCCGCAGCCGGCTCGCGGCCGCCATGACCGGTCCGGGGATCGGCAACACCGTGATCCGCGAGTCCGGCGACATCGACGTGCACGTCGTCACGCACGAGCGCGCCGGCGGCGGGATCACCCTGCCGAAGCTCGGCGGCAGCCTGTCGCGCGGCCGGGTGGTCGCCGCGTTCGTCCTGTCGGTCCTGGTCGGGCCGCTGCTCACGTGGGTGCTGTCGATCGGCAGCGATCCGGACGCCATCACGGTGGACGTGCTGGCGTACCAGCTGCTCGTCCTCGTCGTGGCGCTCGTGGGCGGGATGTGGCCGGCGGTGTTCACGGCCGTGCTGTCCGGACTGAGCCTCGACTACTTCTTCGTGCAACCCCTCTACATGGTCACCGTCCAGCAGCCGTGGCATCTGTTCGCCCTGGTCATGTACGTGATCAGTGCGGTGCTGGTCAGCTTCGTGGTCGACCGGTCCGCGCGGCGGTCGCGCGCTGCCCGTCGGGCCTCGGCCGAGTCCGGGCTCCTGATGGGCATCGCCGGCAGCGTGCTCCGCGGCGACGACGCCCTGCAGGCACTGCTCGACCGCACCCGTGAGGCCTTCGGCTTCGCCGGCGTCCGGATCCGCCAGGGTGACGAGGTGCCCGCGACCTCCGGCGAGTTCGGTGCGACGCCGGACGCGTCGACGACGCTGGCGTCCGGTGCCGTGCTCGAGTTCGCCGGTGCGCCCGACGACCCGACCCAGCGCCGACTGCTGCGGGTCGTCGAGCAGCAGCTCGACGCCGCCGTCGAGCACCGCGAGCTCACCCGCACCGCCGTCGGCGCCGAGCGCATCGCCGCCGCCGACCGGGTCCGGAGCGCGCTGCTCGCGGCCGTCGGCCACGACGTGCGCCGCCCCATCGCAGCGGCCTCCGCCGCCGTGCAGACGCTGCGTGCGTCCGACATCGACCTGTCCGGGGCCGACCGGGAGGCGCTGCTCGCGACCGCCGACGAGAGCCTCGGTCAGCTGGCGGTGCTGTTGGCAGACCTGTTGGACGTCAGCCGGGTCCAGGCCGGTGTCCTCGCGGTCACCCCGGCGGCGATCGCGCTCGAGACGGTGGTCGCCCCCGCCCTCGACGAGCTGGAGCTCGGCCCGGACGACGTCGACCTCGACCTGCCCGCGGACCTGCCGCCGGTGCTCGCCGACCCGGTCCTGCTGCAGCGCGTCGTCGTGAACCTGCTCGCCAACGCCGCCCGGTACGCCCCGGACGGCACCCACGTCCGGGTCGCCGCCAGTGCCTTCGCCGGCGGGGTGGAACTCCGTGTGGCCGACCACGGCCCCGGCATCCCCGCGGACCGCCGCGACGAGGTGTTCCAGCCGTTCCAGCGACTCGGTGACACCGACAACGAGACCGGCCTCGGGCTCGGGCTGGCCCTGGCGCGCGGGTTCACCGAGGGCATGGGCGGCACGATCGAGGTCGACGACACCCCGGGCGGTGGGCTCACCGTCGTGGTGCGGCTGCCGATCGCCGGGCACGTGGGAGTGGAGATCCGATGAAGGTCCTGATCGCTGACGACGACGCGCAGCTCGTCCGCGCGCTCTCGGTGACGCTCTCGGCGCGCGGGTACGACGTCGTCACGGCTCGGGACGGGCGCGAGGCGATCGACGCCGTCATCACCGAGCGCCCCGACCTGGTGCTGCTCGACCTCGGCATGCCCCGGCTCGACGGGATCGGGGTGCTCGAGGGCGTCCGGGCCTGGTCGCAGGTGCCGGTCCTCGTGCTCTCCGGCCGGACCGACTCGTCCGACAAGGTCGACGCGCTCGACGCCGGTGCCGACGACTACGTGACGAAGCCGTTCCAGATGGACGAGCTCCTCGCCCGGCTGCGGGCACTCGGACGGCGCCGGGTGGTGGCGTCCGAGGAGACCCCGACGATCGCGATCGGACCGCTGCTCGTGGACCTCGTCGCGAAGCAGGTCACCCCGGCCGAGGGTCCCGCGATCCGCCTGACGCCCACCGAGTGGCGCCTGCTCGAGGTCCTGGTCACGAACCCCGACCGCCTGATGACCCGCGAGATGCTGTTGACCGAGGTCTGGGGGCCGACGCACGGCAACGACTCCGGGTACCTGCGCCTCTACATGGCCCAGCTGCGGCGGAAGCTCGAGCCCGACCCCGCGCACCCGCGCTACCTGGTGACGGAGTCCGGAATGGGCTACCGCTTCGCCCCCGGAGCGTAGGCGAGCGCCGCTGTCGGGGGACTGGCGGGAAGCTGTCGTGTCGGTGGCGGGTCCCTGTCGTGGTGCGCCGTTCCGCGGTTCCCTACTGTTCAGGACATGAACGAGATGCGGATCGGTGAACTCCGACGACTGCGGGGCTGGACCCAGGAACGACTGGCCGAGACGAGCGGCATCGCCGTGCGGACGGTGCAACGGATGGAGAGCGGCAACGACGCGAGCCTCGAGTCGCTGTCCGCGGTGGCCACGGCCCTCGAGGTCCCCGTGCGCGACCTGTTCGCCACCGAGGAGCCGGCGTCGCTCGACCCCGGGGTGCGCGGGCTCGACGAGCGCGCCGAGCGGGAGCAGGCGCAGCGCGACGCTGCTTCGCGCGGTTGGCAGTACCTGTACTCCGGCGTCGGCATCGTCGTGACGCTCGGCTCCCTGGCACTGATCGGCTCGCGCATCTGGCCGGGCGCCGCGATCTTCGTCATCCCCATCTACTGGGCGGGTGGGCGGATGCTCTCGCAGTTCCTGATGGCGACCGTCGTCGAGCCCGCGCTCGACCGTCGGTACCCGTTGTCGCGGTCTCGTCGGGATGCCTCGTCGCGGTCCCGTCGCTTCACGCCCGGGAGCTGAACGCCGCGAGCTCCGCCCGGGTCCGGGCACCGTGCTTCCGGAGCAGGTTCGCCACGTGGTACTTCACGGTGTTGACGCTGATGCCGAGTCCCTCGGCGATCTCCCGGTTGCCGACACCGGTCGCCACGAGCCGCAGGACGTCGCGCTCCCGCGGGGTCAGGTCGCCGTCGTCGACCGCGTCCACCTCGGTCGGCCGCGGGTCGAGCGGCAGTGAGATGTCGAGCACCGATCCCCACCCCGGCGTGCTCGCGACCTGCACCCGCCCGTCGAGCGTGACGACCCGCTCCGCGATCGGTCGCATGGCGTCGTCCTGCACGTCGAGCGTGCCGGAGCCGTCGTCGCGGAGCTGCATGAGCAGGTTCCGGCCGTCACAGTCCCACTGGATGCGCACCCGCTTCGCCGCACCGTCGTCGACCAGAGCGAGCACCGCGGTCCGCACGATCGCCCGGGCCGCGTGGGCGACGTCACCGGGGAGCGCACGGCCGGTGGCCGGCGGTTCGACGAACTGCACGTCGAGGTCCCCGAAGCGCACGAGCGGTCGCAGGTCGGCGCGCAACCGCGAGAACGCGCCGGTGACGGGTTCGAGCAGGGTGCTCCGCTGCTGATCGGTCACGGTGCGCAGGTCGACGAGGGCGGCCGAGGCGATCTCGACGGCCTCGGCCCTGGCGGCCGCGTCGGTGACCCGCGACGACCGGAGCACGGCGAGGACGGACTCCAGGGTGAGCGCGTGCCGGTCCGCCTGCTCGGCGACGGTCCGGGCGTGCTCGGCGGCCGCGAGCCGGATGGCGGAGCCGCCCCGGGCCTCCAGGGTGTCGACCGATGCGTCCATGGACGCGACCATACCCGTCCCACCCGAGCGGACGGGCCCACCCGATGGGATGGGGTCCCTGCCGGGGCGGGTAGCGGCGTGCCGAGGCGCGCGACGGAAGGATCGAGGGCATGGCAGCAACCACCGTCTCCGCAGCGCTCGACCTGGTCGTCCGCGAGGTCGGCGACCTGGCAGCCCGCCTCGACGACGCCCCGGCTCAGCGCGCACTCGACCTGATCGAGGGCGCCGACCGGGTGTTCGTCCACGGCGCCGGGCGCTCCGGCCTCGCCCTCCGCATGACCGCGATGCGCCTCATGCACCTGGGGCTCGACGCCCACGTCGTCGGCGAGGTCACCACCCCGGCGATCCGTCAGGGTGACCTGCTCCTCGTCGCGAGCGGCTCCGGTACGACCACCGGCATCGTGCAGGCCGCGCGCACCGCGCACGAGGTCGGCGCATCCGTCGTGGCACTCTCGACCACCGACGACTCCCCGCTCTCCGAGCTGGCGGACGTCACGATCGTGCTGCCCGCCGCGACGAAGACCGACCGCTCCGGCACCGCCTCGGCCCAGTACGCCGGTGGCCTCTTCGAACAGGCGGTCGCCCTGGTGGGCGACGCCGTGTTCCACGCCCTGTGGACCCGAGGCGGGCAGTCCGCCGACGACCTCTGGCCCCGTCACGCCAACCTCGAATGAAAGGCACACCCATGCAGCTCCAGTTCGCCATGGACACCCTGACCACCGAAGCCGCCCTCGAGCTCGCCGCCGCGGCCGCGCCGCACGTCGACGTCCTCGAGCTCGGCACGCCCCTGATCAAGAGCGCCGGCCTGTCCGCCGTCACCGCGATCAAGGAAGCACACCCCGACAAGATCGTGTTCGCCGACCTCAAGACCATGGACGCCGGTGAGCTCGAGGCCGACATCGCCTTCTCGGCCGGTGCCGACCTGGTCACCGTCCTCGGTGTCGCCGGCGACTCGACGATCGTCGGTGCCGTCAAGGCCGCCAAGAAGCACGGCAAGGGCATCGTCGTCGACCTGATCGGCGTCTCCGACAAGGCCGCCCGTGCCCGCGAGGTCGTCGCGCTCGGCGCCGAGTTCGTCGAGGTCCACGCCGGGCTCGACGAGCAGGCGGAAGAGGGCTTCACGTTCTCGACCCTGCTCGACGCCGGCAAGGACTCGGGCGTCCCGTTCTCGATCGCGGGCGGCGTGAACGCGTCCTCGGTCGCCTCGGTGCAGGAGGCCGGTGCCCGCATCGCCGTCGCCGGCAGCGCGATCTACAGCGCCTCGGACGTCGGCGCAGCAGCAGCCGAGATCCGCGCCGCCATCAAGTAGCGCGTCTCGGTCGCCCGTTGCGGGCGACATCGTGAGCAGGAATGGTCGGGTGTGCACGTCGCACCCGACCATTCCTGCTCACGAAGCGAACGCCGCCGGCTCGGATGCGCCGTACGGTGGCCACATGAACCGAGCGCTGCGCTGGACCACCTGGATCGTCGCCGTCGTCGTGCTGATCGCGGTGGTGTTCCTCGTCTGGGCGCACATCGTGATGCAGGGCACCCGTAGCGCCGCCCTGCAGGTCTGGCGCGACGACCGGATCGCGGTCCGGGACGCCGGTGACTCGGTGGTGATGACCCCGACCGGCCAGGCCGACGGGGTCGGGATCGTCTTCATCCCCGGCGCGAAGGTCGATCCGTACGCCTACATGGCCACGTTCCGGCAGGTGGTCGCCAACGGCACGACGGTGGTCATCACGAAGCCGACGCTGAACCTCGCGTTCTTCGACACCCGGCCGCTCGCGACGTTCGAGGCTCACGCCCCCTCGGTCACACGCTGGGGGGTCGGTGGGCACTCCCTGGGTGGGGTCCGCGCGTGCCAGCTCGCCCAGGACGCCGACGGCCTGCTGCTGCTCGGCAGCTACTGCGCGAACGACATCAGCCGGTCGTACATCGACGTGCTGAGCGTCTCCGGTTCGCGTGACGGCCTGTCCACACCGGCCAAGGTCGACGCCGCGCGGGACAAGCTGCCGTCGACCGCCACCATGACCGAGATCCAGGGCTCGAACCACGCCGACTTCGGTGCCTACGGCGACCAGCCGGGCGACCGCACGGCGACCATCAGCCGTGCTGATGCCCGCCAGCAGATCTCGGACGCGATCGAGGCCTGGGTGCGCGACCTGCGCTGACCACTCGGGCGGACCGGCGGACGCACCACGGGTCTCCAGACGGTCTGCCTGGAGGCCCGTGGTGCGTGACGTCAGTGGATCACGCCCGCCTCGTGGTCGCGTCCGGAACGGCGCCCGGTGAACCGGGCGACGAAGTACAGGACCACGCCGACGGCGAGCAGGATCGCGGCGTAGAGCCAGACCTGACCGCTCTGCTGCGTCAGCAGCAGGATGCACGACAGCACCCCGAGCACCGGGACGAACGTCCAGACCTTGAAGTGGTCGTGCTCGACGTGGTCGCGGCGGAGCACCAGGACGGCGACGTTCGTGCTGATGAACACGAAGAGCAGCAGGAGCACGACGGTCTCGGCCAGCACGCCCACGTCGCCCACCAGGGTCAGGAGCATCGCGACGACCGTGGTGGCGACGATGGCGGTCCACGGGGTCTTCCGGTTCGGCAGGACCTTCGCGAGCAGGGCGGGCAGGAGCCGCTGCTCGGCCATGCCGTAGGTCACGCGGCTCGACATGATCATCGTGAGCAGTGCGCCGTTCGCGACGGCGACCAGGGCGATGAGGCTGAAGACCCAGTCGGGGATCGGGACGCCGGTGGCGGAGACGACCGCGAGCAGCGGGCCGCTGGACTCGGACAGCTCCGAAGCGGGCAGCGCGATCGCACTGGCGAGGGCGACGAGGACGTAGACGACGCCGGCCGTGGCGAGGGCGCCGAACAGGGCCTTCGGGTAGACGCGGCGGGGGTCGCGGACCTCCTCCGCGATGTTGGCGGACGTCTCGAAACCGACGAACGAGTAGTAGGCGACGATCGCGGCGCTCAGGGTCGCCAGGGCCGGGTTCGCCTCGGACGGGAACGCGCCGATCCGGGAGACGTCACCGCCGCCACCGCCGAGCATCACGGCCACGACGACGATCACGATGACGAGGCCGGAGACCTCGATGATCGTCATCACGACGTTGCTCTTGAGCGAGTCGGAGATGCCGCGGGCGTTCAGGCAGGCGATCAGGGCGAGGAAGACGATCGCGGTGGGCACGGGCGGCAGGTCGACGAACGTGCCGAGGTAGTCGCCGGCGAAGGCGAGCGACAGGCCGGCGGCGCTCGTGACGCCGGCGGCGAGCATGCTGAACCCGACCAGGAACGAGACGATCGGCGCCTTGTAGGCCCGTTCGGCGAAGACCGCGGCACCGCCGGCCTTCGGGTACTTCGTCACGAGTTCGGCGTAGGAGCCCGCGGTGAGCAGGGCCAGCAGGAGCGCGAGCACCAGCGGCGCCCAGAGTGCACCGCCGACGTCCTTGGCCAGCGTCCCCATCAGGGCGTAGATGCCGGCGCCGAGCACGTCGCCGAGGATGAAGAGGAACAGCAGCGGGCCGGTGATCGCCTGGCGGAGCTTCGACTGCGTGCCGTCGTGGGGTGCGGCCGTGGTGTCGCTGGTCATGGTGGTGCCTTTCGTCCGGGTCAGCGTGCCGGGGCATGTCTCAGAGGCCTCACAGGTGCACCGTGGCGGGGGTCCTCCCTGCACAGCGGAGCGCCCGGTGAACTCTCTCCACATGGTGCGGCGCGTCCGAACGTCCGGACTGGAGCGGTCCTAGACTCGTCGCGAGCCATTCGTCCACCACCAGTCCCCGGAGGACCGCAGATGACGACGCAGGACCAGCGCACGCCCGCGCGACTCAGTGACCAGCGAGCGCTCCTGTTCGACCTCGACGGCGTGCTCACCCCGACCGCCGACGTCCACATGCGTGCGTGGAGCCGACTGTTCACGCCGTACCTCGAAGCACACGGGGTCGCGCCGTACACCGAGCAGGACTACTTCACCTCCATCGACGGCAAGCCCCGCTACGACGGCGTGCGCTCGTTGCTCGAGTCGCGCGGCATCGACCTGCCGCAGGGCACCCCCGACGACGCGCCCGACACCGACACGGTGTGCGGGCTCGGCAACCGGAAGAACGCGGAGTTCACCGCCGAGCTCGACGAGCACGGCGTCGAGCCCTACCCGGGCTCGCTCCGGTTCCTGACCGCCGCGATCGCCGCAGGCATGTCCGTCGCGGTCGTCTCCAGCTCGGCGAACGCCACGTCGGTGCTCCGGACGGCGGGCATCCTCGACCGGTTCCCCGTCGTCGTCGACGGGCTCGTCGCGCGCCAGGACGGCCTGACCGGCAAGCCCGCTCCCGACACCTACCTCGACGCAGCGACCCGGTTCGGACTCACTGCCGCCGAGTGCGTCGTGGTCGAGGACGCCACCAGCGGGGTCGAAGCCGGCCGCAACGGATCGTTCGGTCTCGTCGTCGGTGTCGACCGCGGCGCCGGGGCGGATGCCCTGCGCGAGCACGGTGCCGACGTCGTCGTGTCCGACCTCGACGAACTCATCGACCAGCTGCCCGCACCGGCCACCAGCACGACGTAGGCCACCCGGCCGGACGCTCCCTGGCTGCCGGCCGCACCGACGTACCCATCTCCCTCCCTTCCCACGGAGCAGCATGAACCCCATCACCTCGGACCCCCTCGACCGCGTCCGCTACCCGATCGACGAGTGGGCCCTCGTCGAGACCGAGTACACCCCCGACGAGCAGGGCGTCGCTGAGACGAACTTCGCCGTCGGCAACGGGTACCTCGGCCTGCGCGGCAACCTCGACGAAGGCCGTGGCGGCGTGCAGTACGGCACGTACATCAACGGGTTCCACGAGACCTGGCCGATCCGGCACGCGGAAGACGCCTTCGGCTTCGCGAAGACCGGGCAGACGATCATCAACGCGCCGGACGCCAAGGTCATCCGCCTCTACGTCGACGACGAGCCGCTCGTGCTGGCCGAGGCCGACATCCTCCGGCACACCCGTCGGCTGGAGTTCCGCGGCGGGTACCTGTTCCGCGAGACCGAGTGGTCGACGCCATCCGGTAAGCGGGTGCTCATCCGGGCACGTCGACTCGTGTCGTTCACCGACCGGCACCTCGCCGTCATCGACTACGAGGTCACGGTGCTCGACGCGGACGCCTCGATCCTGCTGTCGAGCCAGATCCTCAACCGCCAGGACGTGCAGGACGAGTACCACGCCGGCATGCGGGCCGCGGCGAACGCCTTCGACCCCCGCAAGGCCGAGTCGTTCACCGAGCGGGTGCTCGTGCCGAAGCTCAAGCGCAGCACCGGCGGCCGTTCGGTCCTCGGGTACCAGGCGTCCAGCTCCGGCATGACGATCTGCGTCGGCGTCGAGCACCACATCGAGACCGAGAACAGCTGGGACGAGTCGTCGTCGATCGAGGACGACCTGGCGAAGCACGTCTACCGGGTGCAGGCCCGCGCGGGGCAGCCCATCCGGCTCGTGAAGCACGTGGTCTACCACACCTCCCGCGGGGTGCCCGTGCGCGAGCTCGCCGACCGGTGCGACCGCACGCTCGACCGCGCGCACGCCGAGAACGTCGACGAGACCTTCGCGAAGCAGCGCGACTGGCTCGACGACTACTGGGCCCGCAGCGACGTCGAGATCGCCGGTCAGCCCGCGATCCAGCAGGCCGTCCGCTGGAACCTCTTCCAGCTCGCGCAGGCCACCGCCCGCACCGACGGCCACGGCATCGCCGCGAAGGGCGTCACCGGCTCCGGCTACGGCGGCCACTACTTCTGGGACATGGAGATCTACGTCCTGCCGTTCCTGTCGTACACGGCGCCGATCGTCGCGCGGAACGCCCTGCGCTTCCGCTACAACATGCTCGACGCGGCACGGGCGCGGGCGCGCGAGCTGAACCAGCGCGGCGCCCTGTTCCCGTGGCGGACGATCAACGGTGAAGAGTCCAGCGCGTACTACGCCGCCGGCACCGCGCAGTACCACATCGACGCCGACATCTCGCATGCGCTCATGCAGTACGTGCGGGCCTCGGGCGACCGCGAGTTCCTGAAGCGCGGCGCCATCGACGTGCTCGTCGAGACCGCGCGGCTCTGGGCCGACCTCGGGTTCTGGCGGTCGAACGGTGACAAGAAGTTCCACATCGACGGCGTCACCGGACCGGACGAGTACACGACCGTCGTCGACGACAACCTCTACACGAACGTCATGGCGCGGGCGAACCTGTGGTTCGCCGTCAACGCCTGCCGCGAGCTCGCCGCCGACGACGCCGAAGAGTACGACCGCATGGTGCGCCGGACCGGTCTGCAGCCGGACGAGCTCGTCGAGTGGGAGCACGCCGCGGAGTCGATGGAGATCCCCTTCGACCCGCACCGCGGCATCCACCCGCAGGACGCCCAGTTCCTCGACAAGGAACTCTGGGACCTCGAGAACACCCCTGAGTCCAAGCGCCCGCTGCTGCTCCACTACCACCCGCTGGTGATCTACCGGTTCCAGGTGCTCAAGCAGGCCGACGTCGTGCTCGCGCTGTTCCTGCAGGGGCACGAGTTCACCGCGGCCGAGAAGCGTCGCGACTTCGACTACTACGACGCACTCACCACCGGCGACTCGACGCTGTCCGCGGTCGTGCAGTCGATCATGGCGGCCGAGGTCGGGTACCACGACCTCGCCGACCAGTACTTCCAGACCGCGCTCTACGTCGACCTGGCGGACCTGCACGGCAACACCTCGGACGGCGTGCACATCGCGTCGACCGGTGGCATCTGGGGTGCGCTCGTCAACGGCTTCGGTGGCATGCGCGACCACGGCGGGCGGATGAGCTTCAACCCGCGGCTGCCGAAGCACTGGGACCGTCTGTCCTACCGTCTGACGGTGCGCGGATCGCGGGTCCGGGTCGACCTCGAGCAGGAAGCCATGACGCTCACGGTCGAGACCGGTTCGGGCTTCACGGTGTGGGTGCACAACCAGCAGTGGGACATCGAGGCGGGGGAGCCCACCGTGGTGCCGCTGCCGCACCACGGGCCGCGCATGTCCGGGCATGCCCCGACCACGAGCGACATCCAGGGCACGCTGCGGGCGGACGGCTCGGTCATCACCGCGTCGATCCCGACGATCTCCCTGGAGCGCGACTTCGACCTCGACGACTCGACCGGCTGACGCCAGTTCCTGCGCTGCGCTGCAGTCGCACGTCGCCCCGGTTCCGCCTCGCGGGGCCGGGGCGACGTGTGTTCCCGGGCGTTCCCGGCGCCTCCGAACGCGTCCAGTCGGTCCGGGGCACCGTGGTCTGCCGTGCCCCTCGGGTCGATGGCGTCTCCCCGGGCACGGTTCGTGCAACGAGAGGAGACATCATGGGCAACCGGTTCGAGGGCAAGGTCGCGATCGTCACGGGCGCGGGGTCCGGCATCGGTGAGGCGACGGTGCGGGCGTTCATCGACGAGGGCGCTTCGGTCGTGCTGACCGACAGCGTCGAGGAGAAGGTCCGCGCGGTGGGCGACTCCCTGCCGACGCACCGGGTCGTCGCCCTGCACGCCGACGTGGCGAGCCCGGAGGACTGGGAGACCGTCGTTTCGGCGGCGATCGACCGCTTCGACCGGCTCGACGTCCTGGTGAACAACGCCGGGACCTTCAGCTCCGGCGACATCACCGACATCAGCACGGCCGAGTGGCGCCGGGTCATCGAGACCGACCTGTCCGGTGTGTTCTACGGCACCCGGGCGGCCCTGCCGTTCCTGCGCGAGACGAAGGGGTCGATCGTCAACACCTCGTCGGTCTCCGGTGAGGACGCCGACTGGCGGATGAGCCCCTACAACGCGGCGAAGGGTGGCGTGACGAACTTCACCAAGGCCGCCGCGCTCGACAACGGGCAGTTCGGCGTCCGCGTCAACGCCGTCGCTCCGGGGCTCATCTGGACCGACCTGACCCAGGAGCAGGCGGAGGACGAGGCCCTGCAGTCGAAGTTCACCGAGCGCATCGCCCTCGGCCGCGGGGGTCGCTCTGCCGAGGTCGCCGAGGCGATCCTGTTCCTGGCCAGCGACGCGGCCTCGTTCATCACGGGTGCGGTCCTGCCGGTGGACGGCGGCACCATGGCGAGCAACGGGCAGCCGCCGCAAGCCTGAGCCGTCCCGGCCCCGGCGGCACCGTCAGCTGGCGACGAGCTCGACCTTGAACCGCTCGGCGTCCTCGAGGAAGGCCGCGTGGTGCTCCGGGCCACCGGCGAACGGGTGCCGGTCCTCGTACAGGTGGGTCCAGCCGTGATCGGGAGCCTCGGCCCAGAGCCGCTCCACCGTCTCGGCAGTACCGGCGTGGAACGCCAGGTGGCTGAGCCCCGGTCGGCGGCGGTCGTGATCGCCGTCCAGCGGTGCCGATTCGAGGACGACGTACAACGGGCCGAGCCGCCAGCTCCGGCCGTGCTCCCAGCGCTGGAACGGCTCGTAGCCGAGTTCGCCGAGCAGCCAGCCCCACGCCCCGGCGGCGGTGTCGAGGTCGGCGGTGCGGAGCTCGACGTGGTGCAGCGTGCCGAGCGTCACAGGAGCTTCCGCAGGGTGTTCGTGTTGCGGGTCGTCGTCGTGCGCTTGAAGCGGGCGGCGGCGGCCCGCTTGGCGAACATCGTGTCGGTACTCGACCCCTTCGGACACGACCAGTAGACGACGCCGTCCCCGCGGGTGACCTGCTCGACCGACTCGTCGAGTTCGAGGTCCGCGACCAACGCGTCGAGCGCACCGTCGTCGGACCCGAACACGACGTAGTCGTGCCGTTCGTCGGCACGCGCGAAGGGGAACCCGTCGACCACGGCCGCGAGGGCGTCGTGCCGGACGAGCACGATCCAGGCGTCGTAGCCGAACCGGTCGCGCAACCCCCGCTCGATCGACGTCTTCAGCTGCTCGGCGGGCACGTCGGCGGAGAACACGACGTTGCCCGAGGCGAGCACGGTGCGGACGTCGTCGAACCCGAGCCCTCGGAAGAGCTCCGCGAGCTCGGCGCTCCGGATCGTGATGCCGTTCACGTTGACGCCGCGCAGCAGCGCCACCCACCTGTCCATGTCCGGACGGTAGCGGTCCGGGCCGCTCACGTCCACGTCCGGGCCACGCCCCAGCCGGCACCCTGGGGAACGATGTCGACCACCAGGGCCTCACCGTCGTCGTCGCTGGTCGCCTGGAAGCGCCAGCCCACGGTGCGCTCGGGCGCATGGGTGATCGCGGTGGGCAGCTCGGCGCGCGTCACGGTCAGCCGGGTGGGGGTGTCGCTCACCCGCCAGCGCCGTCCGGCCCACACCAGCCGGGTCGGCGTGCCCTCGACCCACCACACCGTGGCGGCCGTGTCGGTGATCATCATCGGGTCTCCTCGTTCGAACGTGTGTTCGAATGGTAGGCGGCAACCACTGACGGAGCAACCGGCCATTGCGTTCAGAACACGTTCTGAATAGGCTCGATCCATGACGCTTGTCGCTCCGCCCCGATCCCGACGGTCGGTGCAGTCCTCTGACCTCTCCCGCCACGCCAAGCAGGTGTTCGCTGCCGCCGAGGAAGCCCCACTCGAGGTCACCCGTCGAGACGGGAAGCCCCTCGTCCTCACCACGAAGGAACGGTCCGACGACGACGACGCGGTCCTGGACATCGCGGCGCAGCTCATCGCCGCGGTGACGCTCAACGAGCAACTGCCGCTCCACGATCGGCTGGCGATCCCGTACCCGTGGATCAAGCTCCTCAGCGCCGCAGACCAGCAGCGCTTCGCCCGGGAGATCGTCGACGTCGCCCGTGGCTCGTTCTCGCTCCGGCAGCCGCGCAGGCTCCTGCTCGAGATGCAGGCGTGGCGCAACAGTGCCGAGGCGATCGCCGCGGGCTGGGACACCGGAGAGCCGGAGATCCTCGCCGAACCGATCCGCGTCGAGAAGCCCTGACGCGGTGGCGGGCCGGCGCGGCGGGGTCCCCCGGCCGATCCGTTCGACGGAGTACACGATCGTCTTCGGGACACGTGGCGCGGAACAGGGGTGGCGCGACGTGGTGGCGGTGCAGCGGAACGCAGTCGCACCACCCCAACCAGACGAAGTGACTGCGCTCGGCCTCGGCAGCCCTCGTGTAGACGGGACCCATGACGAACGACGCACAGGGCCCCGACGCGCAGCACCAGGTTCCCGAGGGGGTGTCCGAGGCCACGGTCGAGGCACTCGGCAGCCTGTCCGCCGCGGTCGAGGTCATCGAGCACGCCCGTGGCCTGCTCTACGGGTTCCACCGCCTGACCGGCACCGCTGACCTGAACCTCGGTGAGGCGGTCGAGCAGCTGCGGAAGGCCGGGCACACCGAACTCGCCGAGCGCATCGGCACCGAACTCGTGGGCCGCAACGTCATCGCGGGCCGCTGGACGTTCCAGGTCGTCGAGGACTACGACGACGGCTACTACGCCCTCGCCAAGGAGCTCGAGCGCACCGCGCGCGACGAGCTCGTGCAGGGCCGCCGCCACCTGTTCGAGGCGGGCATGAAGGAAGACCGTCGCACCCAGGACCAGCGCCACCACGAGGCGACGCCGAGCGACCTGCCGGACTGAGCACGGGCCTCCAGGCCGACGCCGCCGACGCCGCCGACGCGAGCCTGCGGAAGACGCCGGCGTCCTGCGGAAGACGCCCTGGAAACGTCGAGACGCCGCCGGATTCGGCGGCGTCTCGATGACACGACGGCGTCGTGCGCCAGGCCCGGATCAGCCGGGCCCAGCAGAAAGCTTCAGCCGACGCCGAGCAGCGCCTCCAGCGGCCCGCGCGCGAAGTACAGCAGGAAGCCCGCGGCCACGACGTAGAGCAGCCACGAGACCTCGCGGCCACGGCCGGACAGCAGCTTGATGAGCACCCAGCTGATGAAGCCGGCGCCGATGCCGTTCGCGATCGAGTAGGTCAGCGGCATGA
The DNA here is from genome assembly GCF_013359815.1 of Curtobacterium flaccumfaciens. Lineage (GTDB taxonomy): Bacteria > Actinomycetota > Actinomycetes > Actinomycetales > Microbacteriaceae > Curtobacterium > Curtobacterium flaccumfaciens. The sequence continues at coordinate 37,384 of NZ_JABMCF010000035.1, forward strand.
CGACGATCGTCAGGAACGCCGGCAGGGCCGAGCCGAAGTCCGACCACGAGATGTCCGCGACCTGCGCGACCATGAGCGCACCGACGACGACGAGCCCGGCGGCGGCGACCTCGAGCGGGACGACCTGGGTGAGCGGCGTGAGGAACATCGACGCCAGGAACAGCAGGCCGGTGACGACCGAGGCCATGCCCGTGCGGGCGCCCTCGCCGATGCCGGAGGCCGAGTCGATGAAGACCGTGTTCGACGACACCGACGCGCCACCGCCGGCGATCGCACCGACGCCCTCGACGACGAGCGCCGACTTCAGGCGGGGGAACGTGCCGTCGGGCTTCGCGACACCGGCGGCCTTGGCCAGACCGGTCATGGTGCCCATGGCGTCGAAGAAGTTGGTGAAGACGAGGGTGAAGACGAGCATCGACGCGGCGAGCGGGCCGATGCGGGTGAAGGCACCGAAGACGTCGGCGTGGCCGACGAGCGACAGGTCCGGCACGGCGAACAGTGCGCTCGGCAGGCCGGGGGCGTTGAGGTTCCAGCCGGTCTTCGAGTCGACCGAGGTCGGCACCTGGAAGATCGCCTGCAGGATGATCGCGATGATGGTGGTCGCGACGATGCCGATGAGCAGCGCACCCTTGACCCGGCGGGCCATGAGCGTGCCGATGATGATCAGGCCGATCAGGAACACGATGGTCGGCAGGGCCCCGACGGAGCCGTCCTCGCCGAGCTGCAGCGGCGGCGAGGCGAGCCCGGAGGACCGCACGAAGCCGGAGTCGACGAGCCCGATGAAGGCGATGAACAGGCCGATGCCGACCGTGATCGCGGCCTTGAGCTGGGCCGGGACGGCGGTGAAGATCATCGTCCGGATGCCGGTCAACGCGAGGATCACGATGATCACACCGTTGATGACGACCAGGCCCATCGCCTCGGCCCAGGTGACCTGGTGCACGACGCTGACGGCGAGGAACGAGTTGATCCCGAGCCCCGCGGCGATGCCGAACGGCAGGTTCGCGATGATGCCCATCGCGATGGTCATGACGCCGGCGACGAGGCCGGTCGCCGCGGCCACCTGAGCGTTCTCGAGCCATCCGCCGCTGACGTCCTTGGCGGCCTGGTCGGCGCTGAACCCGCCGAGGATGAGGGGGTTCAGGATGACGATGTACGCCATCGTCACGAACGAGACGAGGCCACCGCGGACCTCGCGGGGGATCGACGATCCGCGTTGCGTGATGGAGAAGAATCGATCGAGGCCGGTCGCGAAGCGGTTCCGGGGCGTGGTGTCGGTCTGCGGGGCGCTCACCACGAGAGTTTAAAGGACGCTGGGTTTCGGGCGTGTCACACCGGTCTCACAGGTTGTGACGGCCGGGAGGCCCGTTCCACGCGGTTCGCGCACCTCGCGCTGGGCGTCTGCCCGCGTTCTCCGGCCAGGGCTGGTGTTGGATGAGCTGGTGACGTCACCCATGGACCGCGCCCGTGTGGAGGCCGCCGTCCGCGAGCTGCTGCTCGCCATCGGCGAGGATCCCGACCGCCCGGAACTCACCCGCACCCCCGCCCGGGTCGCCGACTCGTACGCCGAGTTCTTCTCCGGGATCGGCACCGACGCGGTCGCCATCGCCCGCGACGGCACCGTGCACGCCGAGGACGGCGAACGCGGTCGGCTCGTGATCGTCCGGGACGTCAAGTTCCGTTCCGTCTGCGAACACCACCTGCTGCCGTTCCTCGGGGTCGCGCACCTGGCGTACGCGCCCGGTGACCGGCTCATCGGGCTCGGCACGCTGGCACGGGTGCTCGACGCGGTGGCCTCCCGTCCGCAGCTGCAGGAGCGGCTCGGCGAACAGGTCGCCGCGACCATCGCCGAGGGGCTCGGTGCCGAGGGCGTCCTGGTGGTCCTCGACGCGCAGCACCAGTGCGTCACGACGCGTGGGGAGCGCCAGACCGGTTCGACGACGGTGACGGTGGCGGCGACCGGTTCGCTGGCCGACGCCGCGGGACGGGCCGAGGCGATTGCGCTCATCGGTGCGGGGCGTGGGACCGAGGCCGGGCACGACGAGCGTGCCGGGTCGGACGCATGACGGGCCTCCCCGACGGCACGGCCGGCCCCGGCTGGGTCGTGCCGGACCTGCGCCACCCGGTCCGGACGTTCGGCCGCCGCGCCATCGACTTCGACCACCGCATCGCCGTGATGGCGATCGTGAACCGCACCCCCGACTCGTTCCACGACCGCGGCGCCACCTTCGAGCTCGACCAGGCCGTCGCTGCCTCGATCCGTGCCGCCGAGCAGGGCGCCGACTGGGTCGACATCGGCGGCGTGAAGTTCGCCCCCGGTCCGGAACTGCCCGCCTCCGACGAGATCGACCGCGTCGTGCCCGTCGTCGAGCAGCTTGCCCAGCAGTCCGACGTCGTCATCAGCGTCGACACCTTCCGCCCGGAGGTCGCCGCAGCGGCGATCGCAGCCGGGGCGACCGTCGTCAACGACACCACCGGCCTGTCCGACCCGCGGATGGCCGCCGTGGTCGCCGACTCCGAGGCCACCGTCGTCATCACGCACTCGCTCGCGGAACCCCGTCGTCCGCTGCCCGCGCCGCCGCAGTACGGCGACATCGCGAGCGAGGTCGTCGCGTTCCTGCGCGAACGGGTCGACCGGGCGCTCGCCGCGGGCATCCCCGAATCGCGGATCATCGTCGACCCGGGCCACGACCTGCACAAGAACACCGTGCACACCCTCGAGCTCACCCGTCGGCTGCCCGAGGTCGTCGCGCTCGGCTACCCGGTCCTCGCCGCGGTGTCGAACAAGGACTTCGTCGGGGAGTCGCTCGGACGCCCCCGCGGGGAACGACTCTCCGGATCGCTCGCCGTCGCGACCGTGAGCGCGATGCTCGGCGCCCGGATCGTCCGGATGCACGACGTCGCCGAGAGCGTCGACGCGATGCGCATGGTCGAGGCCACGCTCGGATGGCGCACCCCCGTGGAATCGAGGCACAACACGTGAACGTCCTGCCCCCGTCGATCGCGGACCTGTCCGACGACGACCTGCTCGACCTCTACACCGCCGACGCCGGGGCCCCCTGGCTCCGGGTGAACTTCGTCGCGACGCTGGACGGTTCGGCCTCGGCCGCCGGGGTGTCCGGGTCGCTCGGCGGCGACGACGACCTGCGCGTCTTCGACCTGCTCCGGCGGGTGGCCGACGTCGTGCTCGTCGCCGCCGGCACCGTCCGTGACGAGGGCTACGGGCCGATGGTCCTGCACGACGCCGCCGCCGCCTGGCGTCGGGCGCACGGCAAGCCGGACCACCCCGTGTTCGCGATCGTCACCGGCTCGCTGTCGCTCGACCCGGGGTCTCGGGTGTTCACCGAGGCGCCGGTGCGCCCGATCGTCCTGACGTCGGCGACGGCGGCCGCGTCGTCGAAGGCCCAGGCGCTCGCCGAGGTCGCCGACGTCGTGCCCTGCAGCGCGGACGACGAGCCGGACTCGGTCGACGCCGGGCGGATCCGAGGCGTGCTGGCCGACCGTGGCCTCGGGATGATCCACTGCGAGGGAGGGCCGTCGTTCCTCGGGGCGCTCATCGCCGCGGAGGCCGTCGACGAGCTCACCCTGACGATCGACCCGTCGCTCGAGGGCGGGGAAGGGCCGCGCATCGCCCGCGGGTCGTCGCCGGAGCTCCGGCGGATGCGACCGGCGCACGTGCTGCTCGGCGCGGGCGGCGTGCTGCTCACCCGGTACGTCCGGGCGCGCTGACACCGCTCGACCGCGGACCGCGGGCGCGCTGACACCGCTCGCGCGCGGACCGCGGGACGGTCGGGCCCGTGGGCTAGGGTCGGGCGCGTGATCGACATCGTGGCGTCCGGGGTCCTCTTCGACATGGACGGGACCCTCGTCGACTCGACCGCGGTGGTCGAGGCGACCTGGACCCGGTTCGGCCACGCGAACGGCATCGACCCTGACGAGATCCTCGCGTTCTCGCACGGACGGCAGGCGATCGACACCCTGCGGCGCTTCCTCCCCGACCTGCCCCTGGCCGAGCAGCAGCGGATCGCGGCGGAACTCGTCGCCGAGGAGACCGCGAGCACCGAGGGCATCCTCGAGATCCCCGGCGCCGTCGCCTTCGTGCAGCGGCTCGTCGAACTCGGCGTCCCGGTGGCCCTCGTGACGAGTGCCCCGCGTGACCTCGCCGCGGGCCGGATGGCCGCCGCAGGGTTCGCCGTGCCCGAGGCCTTCGTGCCCTCGGAGGACGTCGAGCACGGCAAGCCCCACCCCGACGGCTACCTGCGCGGAGCTGCCCTGCTCGGCGTCGACGCGACCGACTGCGTGGCGTTCGAGGACGCCCCGGCCGGGCTGGAGTCCGCCATCGCCTCCGGCGCGACCACGGTCGTCGTCGGGCCCCTCGAGCACCCGGTGACGGCCGGCCTGCACCGAGTGCACGGGTACGACGGCCTGACCGTCGAGCGCGACGGCGGGGCCTTCCGTATCCGCGGCTGAGCGCGGCGCCCGTCCTGCCCGGCTGACGGTCTGCCGTCGGTCAGGACACCCCGCCCGGCCTGCGCCGAGTGGTCAGGAACCGTCGGCTGCGCCGCCGCCAGGCGACACTTCGGGACCGCTCGGCGGACGTGAGCGGGGGGTTGCGACCGCCCGAGTGGCGGCCTGGAGGCCCGTGGCGGGCCGGCACCGTGCCTCCAGGCCGACTGTGGGCGCGTCCACGGCGGCCGGTCAGGACACCCCGCCCGGCCTGCGCCGAGTGGTCAGGAACCGTCGGCTGCGCCGCCGCCAGCCGACGCTTCGCGACCACCCGGCGGACGTGAGCGGGGTGTCGCGACCGCCCGACCGCCCGACCGACCGGACCCCCGAGCCGCCCCTGGAGGCCTCCCCAGCCGACCCCGACGACCCTCGGGTGTGCGGCCGGAGCGACCGGGCCGCGGAAGGAGCGGATCATGGCAACCCTCGACGGCAAGAAGGTCCTCGTCATCACGACGAACTACGGCGTGGAGCAGGACGAGATCGTCGTCCCCACCGAGCAGCTGCGTGAGCGCGGTGCCTCGGTGACCGTGGCGGCGAAGGAGACCGGCACGATCCAGACCCTGGTCGGCGACAAGGACCCCGGGCAGACGCTCGAGCCGGACACCACCATCGCCGGTGTCGACGCGAAGGACTTCGACGCCCTCGTGATCCCCGGCGGCACGATCAACGCCGACACGCTGCGCCAGGAGTCCCGCGCGGCGACGCTCGTACAGGCCTTCGCCGAGGCGAGCAAGCCGGTCGCGGCGATCTGCCACGGCCCGTGGACCCTCGTCGAGGCGGGCGTGCTGTCGGGCAAGACCGTCACCTCGTTCCCGTCGCTGCAGACGGACCTGCGCAACGCCGGTGCCGAGTGGGTCGACCAGGAGGTCCAGGTCGACGGCGGCTTCATCACGTCCCGCACCCCGGACGACCTGCCAGCGTTCGTCGACGCGATCGAGAGCGCTCTCACCGCCTGAGCACTGCGCCGCCTGAGCCGAGTCTCGGCCGGCGCAGGACGGTCGCCCCGCCCGGCGACCGCGTCAGCCGAGCGCGACGGGGCGGGCCGTGCGGAGCACCGCGGGTCCGAGGGTGAGCACACCGTCGGACTCCGGGTCGCACCGCACGCCGCCCCGGCCGCGCATCGCCCGGAACGCCCCGGGTGCCACCTCGTGGTCCATCCAGGCGCAAGGGTTCGCCGCCCGGTAGCCACGGAACCGGACGGCACGACCGAGGGCGTCGCTGCCGTCGCCACCGGGAAGCACGCTCTCGAGCGAGAACGGCTCGCCCCGCAGCGCCTCGACGTCGGCGCCCCGCAGGAACACGTTCCGCCGGGTCGCAGCGGGGTCGACGGTCGCCCCGATCGCCGTGCCGACGGCCTCGAGCCCCTCCAGGCCGATCACCGTGACCGAGGCGTGCACGTGCGCCCGTGCCGCGAAGTACCGGTCACCGACGATGCCCAGCCCGGCCCGCAGTTCGATCCGGTCGCGTGACTCGTCCGGATCGTCCGCGCCCACCGGCAGCGCGCCGTCGGCCGGGCGTCCCTCGTACCGGTGCCGCGGCGAGACGAGCAGCAGCGCGACCTCGACCTCGGTCCGGAACGGCAGGTCGTCGAGACCGGCCACGTCGTCTGCGGAAGTCACCCGGCCAACGCTAGCCGGGCCTCCCGGCCGTGCGCTGCTCCGTCCGATTCCCGCCAGTCGACGTCGGCGGCGCATGTCAGGCTGAGCCCATGACCACCCCGGACACCGACGTGCAGCCGGACGCACTGCACGCCGAACGGCACCGCGCCGTCGCCTCGCGCGACGCGCGTTTCGACGGCCAGTTCGTCACCGCCGTGCACTCCACCGGCATCTACTGCCGGCCCAGCTGCCCGGCCCGCACGCCGAAGGTCTCGGGCGTCACCTTCTACCGCACGAGCGCCGCAGCGCACCTGGCCGGCTTCCGCGCGTGCAAGCGCTGCCTGCCCGAGGCGACTCCCGGCAGCCCCGAGTGGGACCTGCGCGAGGACGTCGCCGGCCGGGCGATGCGACTCGTCCTCGACGGTGTCGTCGAGCGCGACGGCGTCCCCGGGCTCGCCGCGCGTGTGGGGTACTCGGAGCGGCAGCTCAACCGCATCATGACGGCCGAGCTGGGCGCCGGGCCGAAGGCGCTCAGCCGGGCGCACCGGGCGCAGACCGCGCGGACCCTGCTCACCTCGTCCGACCTGCCCGTCGCCGACGTCGCGTTCGCCGCGGGCTTCGCCAGCGTCCGGCAGTTCAACGACACCGTGCGCGAGGTCTTCGCCGTCACCCCGACGGAGCTCCGCGCACGTCGGTCCGGGCGAGGCGACGGTGCCACGGGCGGCGGCGACGGGGCACTGCACGTGCACCTGCCGGCCCGGGCACCCTTCGACGCGCAGGGCCTCCTCGACTGGCACGCGCTGCACGCCCTGCCGGGCACGGAGCAGGTGGACACCGACCCCACCGGTCGGGTCACGTCGTACGGGCGGCTGGTCGCCCTGCCTGGAGGCCCGGGCTGGTTCAGCGCGTCGGCCGCCGTCCCCGACGTGGCCGGGCGGGGCACCGGGATCGACCTGCGCGTGCGGGTCACCGACCTCTCCGACCTGCCCGCGCTCGTGGCGCGGGTGCGTGCGCTGTTCGACCTCGACGCCGACCCGGTCGCCGTCGACGCCGTCCTCGGAGCCGTGCCCGAGCTCGCCGGCCCCGTCGCACGGGTGCCCGGCCTCCGGCTCCCCGGCGCGGTGGACGCGCACGAGATCGTGTTCCGCACCCTGATCGGGCAGCAGGTCTCGGTGGCCGCAGCGCGCACGGCGCAGACCCGGCTCGTGGCCGCACTCGGCGCGACGGTGCCGGACGCCATCCGGCCCGGCGGACTGCTCTTCCCGTCGGCGGCGGTGATCGCCGAAAGCGGGCACGAGGTGCTGCGCGGCCCGGCCGCCCGCGTCGACACGATCCTGCGGGTGGCCGCCGCGCTCGCCGACGGGTCCCTGGTGGTGGACGGTGGGCAGTCCCTCGGTGATCTGCGCGACGGACTCCTCGCGGTGAAGGGCATCGGGCCGTGGACCGCCGACTACGTCGCGCTGCGGGTCCGGCACCACCCCGACATCTTCCTCCACAGCGACCTCGCCGTGCGGAACGGTGCACAGGAACTCGGGCTGCCCGGAACGGCGCGCGAGCTCTCCCTATGGTCGGAGCAGGTGGCCCCCTGGCGGAGCTACCTCGCGATGCACTGCTGGCGACCGATCATCGACCGCGCGATGACCGCGACCGCCGGCGCCCGTGCAGCCCGTGCCCCCGAGGACCCCCGGAAGGACGACCGATGACCGACGCAACCATCCAGACCCTGGACACCCCCGACGGGGCGTTCACCGTGCTCGAAGACGCCGAGGGCAGGGTCCTCGCGTCCGGGTGGACCGACTCCGTCGAGCGGATCCTCGCCCGCCTGGCCGACCGCCACCGCCCCGACCGGGTGCTCGACGGCGTGGTCGCCTCGGCCGACGCGGTCGACGCCTTCTACTCGGGCGAGGTCGAGCACGCCATGCAGGTGCCCGTGCGCCAGTTCGGCACGGAGCTCTTCACCGAGGGGTGGCGCCAGCTCCGCCGGATCCCCGCCGGCGGCACCCTGACCTACACCGGTTTCGCGGCGGCGATGGGCCGGCCCGACGCCGTGCGGGCGGCGGCGAGCGTGTGCGCCCGGAACGCCCCGGCGCTCTTCGTCCCATGCCACCGGGTGTTGCGCTCGGACGGCACGCTCGGCGGCTTCGCGTGGGGGCTCGACGTCAAGCGGTCCCTGCTCGAACGGGAGTCTGTGGGCACCACGGCACTCGTCTGAGTTGTACAAAACGCTCTAGAATGTACAGGTGAGCGAAGTGTCGATCTCCGAAGCCCGTGGCCGCCTGGCGTCGATCATCGATGATGCCCGGCACGAACCCGTCTACCTGACCCGGCGCAACAAGCGCGTCGCGGCCGTGGTCGACGCGGCCGTCCTCGACCGGTTGCTCGAGGCGGCGGAGGACCTGGACGACCTGAAGGCGGTGGAAGAGGCCCGACTCGAGAACGAGCGCATCGGCGGCGAGAACGTCAAGTGGGAGGACCTCAGGCGCGAACTCGGTCTGGGATGACCTACGACATCGAGTTCGAGCCGAGTGCGGGGCGTGCCATCCGCAAACTGCCGCCACATGCCCGACGACTCGTCGAAGGGGTTCTCGCGATCCTGGCTGACGAGCCACGTCCACCCGCGGCTCGTCGACTCGTCAACAGCCCGGAATGGCGTGTCCGGGTCGGTGACTACCGCGTGATCTACCTGATCGACGATGGGCGGCTCGTGGTCGTCGTCGTGCGCGCCGGGCACCGGCGCGAGGTCTACCGGGGTCGTTGAGGCGTCAGGCGATCGCGCTGCGCAGGCTGTCCACGTGCAGTTCGACGAGCGCCAGGACCCGCTCGGGCGCACGTGCCGCCGGATCCCACGTGTGCTCGACCGCCAGCCCGTCGATCAGCGCGTGCAGCCGGTCGACCTCGTCGGTCAGGTCGCGACCGTCGCCGAAGCCGCCGTCCTCACGCAGGATCTCCAGCGCCCGGGTGCACACCTGGCTGACCCCGTCGTTCAGGCGTCGGGCACTCGCGGCCAGGTGGTCGTCGGTGCGCGCGAGCACGCCGAGCTGCACCTGCGCCAGGATCTCGGTCGTGCGCTCGGCGTCGAGCGGCAGCACCTGGGCGAGGACGTCCAGTGCGAGCGCACGACCCGTCGAACGCAGGGCGGCGAGCCGAACGGTGACCCGTTCCTCGATGATCGTCAGGCAGTGCTCGCGCAGGGCGTGCTGTGTCGGGAACACGCGGCGGAGTGACGCCGGGGCGATGCCGGCCTCGTCCGCGACGTTCCGCACGGACAGCGCACTGAGGCCGTCCCGCTCCAGGATCCGCAGGCAGGCCGCAGCCACCAGGGATCCCCGTTCCTCGAGGTCGACACGGCGGGGCACCGGGTCAGCCTACGGCTGGCTCGACGCTCCGGCCGGGTCCGCGGCTGCGGTGGTGACTCGGCGCGGCCAGATCGTGTAACTGATCGCCCACAGCAGTTCGATGCCCAGGACCACCCCGAGCAGTGCGACCGTGCCCTGCAGCTCGTCCGTGCGCTCCGGGTCGCCGACGACGAGCACGAGCGCACCGATGATCCCGCCGGCGATCAGCACGGCGAGCCCGGTCCGCAGCACGTCGCCCCAGCACCGGGCCGTGTACCGCCGTCCACTCAGACGCTCCGGCGCGGGACCCCCGGCGAACCGGTGCGTGAACCGGACGTCCGCCCACGCGATCATCCGGTGCCCGTACGCGACCGAGAAGCCGATGTAGATCGCCGCGAGTCCGTGGTGCCACGACGCGGTTCCGCCACCGAGCAGGTCGACCGTGACGACCGCGAGCAGCACGAGGTCGATCACGGGTGCCGCGACGAGCATCGCCGCACCCGTGCGCGGCCGTCGCAGCAGGTACCGGGTGGTCAGGCCGCCGAGGATCGCGACCCAGAAGGCGATCTCGCAGGCGATGATGGCGATGAGTGTCATGGTTCCCCGAGGCGGTGGCGGTGGCGGTGGCGGTGTTCGTTTGAGTACAGGTGTACTCAAACAGGATGGCACGGCGACCACCACGGTGTCGAGCGACGGGGTTCTGCCCCTGGAAGCGGGGGGAGACACGGACTCCCATGCCTGCGACACTCGGAGGACCGGTAATCCGCACGGTCCCCTCCGAGGCCCGACGCATCGCCGTCGACAGCTCGCAAAGGACCCCATGCTCCCTCCAGTCGACCGAACGGTCGTCTCCTCCGACGGCACCACCATCGCCGTCTCCGAGGCAGGGGACGGGCCGGCGGTCGTCGTCGTGGGCGGTGCCTTCGACCACCGCGGGACCCCGTACCTCGACCGCGTGGTCGCCGAGCTCGGCTCGACCCACCGCGTGGTGACCTACGACCGCCGTGGCCGTGGTGCCAGCGGTGACTCCCCGTCGTGGGCGATCGAGCGCGAGGTCGACGACCTGCGCGCCGTCGTCGAGAGCATCGGCGCACCGACCACCGCCGTGGGCATCTGCGTCGGCGCCGGTGTCGTCCTGCACGGGCTCGCCACCGGACTGCCCGTCGACGGCGCAGTCCTGTGGGAACCGCCGTACCGCGCCTCGGTCGACCCGCACGCCGACGACGTCGTGTTCGCTGACCTGCTCGACGAACACGTCGGCGCTGGCCGCCGGGCCCAGGCCGTCCGCGGGTTCCTGACCCAGGTGCTCGGGGTCCCGATGGGCCAGATCACGGCCCTGCGGCTCAAGGGGTCGCTCTGGCGCTCCCTGGTCGTCGACGCCCACGTGCTCAGCCGCGAGGTCCGCCTGCTGAACGGCCTCGCCGTGCCCGAGCGGGTCGCTGCCGCCGTGGGTGTGCCGGTACTCGTCGGCGCCGGTGGCGACGGACTCGAGTGGATGCGCCGTGCGGCCCGCGCCGTGGTCGACGCCGTCCCGGGCTCGGAGTACGCCGAGGTGCCCGGGCAGGGACACGTCCCCGCTCCCGCGGCCCTCGGAGCCCTGATCGACCGCGTCCGGAGCCGGATCGCCTCGCCCAGCAGCTGACTGCGAGAGGATGGGCGGGTGAACGCACCCCGCCTCGGTCTCCTGCTCGACGTCGACGGGCCCATCGCCAGCCCGGTCTCCCGCACCATCGCGATCCCGAGCATCGTCGCGGACCTCGTCGCGCTCGCCGCCGAGGGCATCCCGATCGTCTTCAACACCGGCCGCAGCGACGCCTTCATCCGCTCCGAGGTCGTCGGTCCGCTGCTCGCTGGGGGTCTCGCCGAGGGTGGACGGGTCCACGCCGTCTGCGAGAAGGGCGCCGTGTGGTGCTCGATCGGCCCGCAGTACGACGGCGGCATGGGCGAACTGACCGTCGCCGAGGACCTCGCGCTGCCGCGGGACTACGCCGACGAGATGCGCGAGCTGGTCCGCGACGAGTACGCCGACCTGGTGTTCTTCGACGAGACGAAGCGCGCCATGGTGTCGATCGAGCAGCGCGTCGAGGTGCCGAACGCCACCTACCTGGCCCGCCAGCCGGAGTTCGACGCGAAGGCCATGGCCGCACTCGAGCGTCGCGGGCTCGGTGTCCGCCGACTCGACGACGTCCGGCCCGATGCCGACGGCGCCGTGCAGTGGCGCATCGACCCGACGATCATCTCGACCGACGTCGAGTCCGACCGCAGCGGCAAGGACCTGGGCGCCGAACGCTCGCTCGAGCTCCTCGGGCAGGACGGCGAGCTCCCGGTCACCTGGCGCACCGTGGGGGACTCCCGCAGCGACTACGCCATGGCGGACTGGCTGCACGCCCACGGTCACGAGGTCGCGCACGTCGACGTCCGTCCCGCCGACGGGGTGCCGGCCACGCCGTACCCGGTGCTCACCGCGCCCGTCGACGTGATCCACGACGAGGCCGGAGCCCGGTTCCTGGCGGACTGGCGCGCGGGCCGCTGACGCGACCGCGGCCCTGGACGCGCCCGTCAGCCGGCCGAGCGGTGCGTGCCGGACCGCCACCGCGCCTCCCGGCCGTCACCGGACCGGCCCACCGTCCGGCCGGACGCTTTGCGTGACACAGTGGTACACCAGTACCCTTCCGAGGTCCGCCGCCAGCCGATGACGGGATCCACCCCATGGCAACGAAGCTCCGCATCAAGTCGATCGAGGCCTCCCTGGCCGACTCCGAGGAGCAGGGCAGGTCCCTGAAACGCTCCCTGAAGACGTTCGACATCGCCGCGATGGGGATCGCGGTCGCCGTCGGCGCCGGCATCTTCTCGGTCGGCGCGAACGCCGCCGCGAACTTCGCCGGGCCCGGCGTCATCATCTCCTTCCTGCTCGCCGCCGTCACCTGCGGCCTGGCGATCATGTGCTACGCCGAGTTCGCGTCGACGATCCCCGTCGCCGGCTCCGCGTACACGTTCACCTACGCCACGATGGGTGAGCTGCTCGCCTGGATCGTGGGCTGGGACCTCATCCTCGAGACCCTCACGGCCAGCGCCGTGATCGCGAAGTACTGGGGCATCTACCTCAGCGAAGCGTTCAAGGTGTTCGGCGTCGACCTGCCCAGCACGATCCAGCTCGGTCCGATCCCGTTCACCTGGGGGCCGGTGCTCATCGTCGGGATCTTCACGGTGCTCCTCGCCTTCGGCACCCGCCTGTCGTCGCGGGTGTCGGCGGTCATCACGGTCATCAAGGTCGCGATCGTCGTGTTCGTCATCGTCGCCGGTGCGTTCTTCGTCAAGGCCGCGAACTTCACCCCGTTCATCCCGCCGGCCGAGCCCGCCAAGGGTGCCGAGGGCAGCGTCTGGACGCAGTCCCTCGTGTCGTGGTTCACCGGTGCGGAGCCCGCCCAGTACGGCGTCTTCGGCCTGCTCGCCGCGGCGTCCCTGGTGTTCTTCGCCTTCATCGGGTTCGACGTCGTCGCCACCAGTGCCGAGGAGACCGAGAACCCGCAGAAGACGCTGCCCCGCGGCATCTTCATCGGCCTCGGCATCGTGACCCTGCTCTACGTCGGCGTCAGCATCGTCATCACCGGCATGGTCTCGTACCAGCGCCTGGCCGAGGAGGACACACCGTCCCTGGCGTCGGCGTTCAACATCGTCGGGCTGCCGTGGGCCGCCGGCATCATCGCCATCGGCTCCCTGATCGGGCTGACCACCGTCGTCATGGTGCTGCTGCTCGGCCTGTCCCGCATCGTCTTCTCGATGAGCCGCGACGGCCTGCTGCCCCGCTGGTTCTCGAAGACCAACCCGAAGACGCAGACGCCGGTGCGCGTGCAGGTCGTCGCCGGTGTCGTCGTGGCGCTGCTGGCCGGGTTCACGGCGGTCGACAAGCTCGAGGGCATGATCAACATCGGCACGCTGTCCGCGTTCGTCCTGGTGTCGATCGGCATCGTCGTGCTGCGTCGGTCGCGGCCCGACGCCCCGCGGGCCTTCCGGGTGCCGTGGTCGCCGGTGCTCCCGATCATCTCGGCGGTGCTGTGCTTCTGGCTGATGCTGAACCTCGAGGTCGAGACCTGGCTCCGGTTCGTCGTCTGGCTGGCCATCGGCTTCGTCATCTACTTCGGCTACAGCCGTCGGCACAGCCGCGTCGGCCAGCGCATGCAGTAGGGCGGCTCCTCGGGTCGGCCTGGCCCGCTGAACACCGGTGTTCGCACGTTGCACACCCGCAGACCGCGGCGCGACGCGTGGACACCGGTGTTTTGCATCCACCGCCCGCCCGCCCGCCGCGCCGCCGCCGCCGCTACGCGCCGACGAGCAGGAGCGCGCCGAACGCGAGCATCACGACGGCGACCAGGCCGTCGAACACCCGCCAGGTCAGCGGCTTCTCGAACAGCGGCCGCAGCAGGCGTCCGCCGAACCCGAGGGCCCCGAACCACAGGCAGCTCGCCGCGACGGCACCGATCGTCCAGAGCCACCGGTCGTCCGCACCCTGCTGGTTCGCCACCGACCCGAGGAACACCAGCGTGTCCAGGTAGACGTGCGGGTTCGCCCACGTGAAGACGAGCATGGTCAGCACGGCCGTCCGCATGGTCACCACCTGGCCGGGAGGCGCGGTGCGCGTCCGCCCCGCCGCCACCGTCGTGCGCCCGGTCGCGTCGCCCCCGCGCCCGCGCTCGCAGCGTCGCCCACGACCCCGTCGTCGGCCGCCTCGTCGGCGACCCGCATCGCGTCCCCCGAGGGCCGCAGCGCACGCCGCGCCGCGAGCACCCCGTACGTGAGCAGGAACGCGGCACCGACGAACCGGATCACCAGGAGCGCCACGGGGAACCGCTCGACCACGGCGCCGACCCCGAGCACCCCGGCGACGATGAGCAGCGCATCCGAGACCGCGCACACCACGACCGCCGCGGCCACCACCCGGAGTCCTGCGCTGACCGCGAGCCGGAGCAGGTACGTGTTCTGCACACCGATCGCGACGATCAGTGCGAGGCCGGTGCCGAGGCCGGAGAGCAGAGGCAGGAGCGAGGTCACGATCCGACGCTAGGGCCGGGCGTCGGTGTAGTACAGCTCACGTTCGTGCAGCGCCGTAAGCTCAGCTGCATGACCCGGTTCCAGCGCGAGCACCTCGAGACGCTGCTCGCCGCCGTCGACCACGGCACGCTCGACGCGGCGGCCCGTGCGCTGGCGATCACCCCGTCGGCGGTCTCGCAGCGGATCAAGTCGATGGAGCAGCAGGTCGGCCGGGTCCTGCTCCAGCGCACCACCCCGGTGCGCCCGACCGCGGACGGCGCAGTCGTGCTCCGGCACGCACGGCAGGTCCGGCTGCTCGACGAGGAGACCTCCCGAGCCCTCGGCGGTGGATCGTCGGTGGTGCCGTCGATCCCGCTGGCCGTGAACGCCGACTCGCTCGGCACCTGGTTCCTCGACGCCCTCGCCCTCGTGCGGGCCGACACCGAGGTGGTCTTCGACCTGCACCGCGAGGACCAGGACCGCACCGCCGAACTGCTCCGCGCCGGCACGGTGATGGGTGCCGTGACGGCCGAGGCGGATCCGGTGCAGGGCTGCTCGTCGGTGCCGCTCGGCATCGATCGGTACCGGGCCGTGGCGTCCCCGGCGTTCGTCGCCCGCTACCTCGGCGACACCGACACCGAGCGGCGGATGCTCCGGCGGCTCGACGAGGTCCCGCTCGTCGACTACGACCGCGACGACGACCTGCAGCAGGGGTACCTGCGTCAGGTCCTCGGCCACGCTCCCGGAGGCCCGCGCCACTTCGTCCCGACCTCCGCCGACTTCGCCCGTGCGGTCACGCTCGGGTTCGGGTGGGGGCTGCTGCCCGAGGCGCAGTGCCTCGAGGCGATCGACCGCGGTGTCCTGGTCGAGCTGGCCCCGGGCCGGCACGCGGACGTGGCGCTGTGGTGGCAGCGCTGGAACCTGGCGTCACCCCTGCTCGAGCGGGTCACCGACGCCGTCCGTGCGACCGCGTCGTCGCGACTGCACCCCGCGCGTCAGCGTCAAGACTGACAGCGCGGACACCAGTACGTGTCGCGCAGGGTGAGCTCCGAGTCACCGAGTTCGCCGTGCCGGATCGGTGTCCCGCACCGCAGACACGGCTTGCCGGCACGGCCGTAGACCCAGAACCGTCGCCCGGGGCGGTCGACGCCGGTCGTGACGCGGGCGCTGCGGTCGCGGTTGGCCAGGATCAGTCGGCTGGCGAGCGTGATCGTCCGCGCCGGGTCCGGCACCTGCCCGACCGGACGTGTGGGCAGCACCCCGCGCAGGAAGCAGAGTTCGTTCCGGTACACGTTGCCGAGCCCGGCGAGCACCCGCTGGTCGAGCAGTGCCAGCCCGACCGGGCGCTCGGGGTCCTCGGTCAGGTTGGCGAGCGCGAGGTCGGCGTCCCAGTCCGGGCCGAGCAGGTCCGGCCCCAGGTGTCCGACGACCTCGGACTCCTGGTCGCGCGGCACGACCTCGAGCACCCCGAGGGCGAAGCCGACGGTGGAGACCCCCTCGGCGTCCAGGATCGCCCGGGCCTGGTGCGCAGGGCGTCGCCAGCGGTCACCGGGCGCGTAGACGTCCCACCGGCCCTCCATCTTCAGGTGCGAGTGCACGGTCAGGTCGCCGATGCGGTGCAGCAGGTGCTTGCCGCGGGGGACGACCTCGTCGACGGTGCGGCCGACCAGGTCGAGGGTCGCGAACGCGGGGACGCGGAAGTCACTCTTCGTCAGGACCTTGCCCGCCAACGCGGTGTGCAGGCGGCGGGCAGCCCGGTAGACGGTGTCGCCTTCAGGCACGGGTCACCTCCGACGGGTGCGCGCGCGCAGTCCCGATGGCACGGGTCACCTCCGGCACGTGGTCGCCGCACTGCCGGGAGGCGCGGCTTGCCTCACACACGGAGCCGCAGCCCCTGCGGGGTCGCCGTGAACCCCGCGGCCCGGAGCGCGCCGCCGAGCGGCGTCTCCAGCACGAAGTCCCCGTCGACCCGCTCGACCGAGAGCTTTCGCAGCCCGGTCCGGACGATGCCGGCGATCGAGTCGGCCGCGGCAGCGAGGTCGGCGGCGTCGTCGGTGAAGGTCAGCACCGACTTGCCACCGCGCTCCACGTACACGGTGAGCTTGCCGTCGACGGTCGTGACGAGGGCACCCGCCTTGCGCCCGGGCCGGTGGCCCCGAGCGGTCTTCGCACCGCTGCCGACCGCGGTCTCAGGCGGGGCGGCTCCGCCGTCATCGGCCACGAGACCGGGGTCGGCGTCGCCCGTTGGCCACGGCAACGAGGCCCCGAACGGGTTCGCCGGGTCGGTCGCGGCGAGCGTGAGCGCCTCGCGCTTCCGGTCCGGATCGTCGCGCTCGTCGTCGCCGAGTTCGCGGGCGTAGGTCCGCAGCCGGTCGACGGTCGGGCCGGTGGCGAACTGCGCCGCGCCGAGCCCCTCGACGAAGTACCCGCGACGAGCCCGGCCGGACTCCTCGAACCGCGAGAGCACCCGGTACACCCCGGCGAAGCCGCCGCGGACACCTTCGACCTGCACGGCACCGCGGGTGACGACGCCGTAGCGTTCGAGCAGCTGTTCGGCGGTCGCGGCGGCCCGCACGGTCGAGTCGGACTCGGCCAGCGGCAGGAGCGACCAACGACCCCCGACGGACGGCGGCCCGGACTGCGTCGGCATGGTCGGACGCCGTCGGCCGCGGTAGGCCCGAGCACGCGGAGTACTCGAGCTCTTCGCCTTGCCACCGAGCATCGAGCGCAGCGGGGCGAACGTGTCGTTCGTGATCTGCCCGGCCCAGACCAGGTCCCACAGCGCGGTGGTGAGCGCCTGGTCGTCGCTGCTGCCCACGGCCTGGCCGAGCTGCCGGAAGAAGTACGCGCCGCCGCCGGCCAGGGCGCCGAGCACGTCCCGCTGCAGTTCGGTCGTCTCGTCACCGGAGGGCTCGGCGAGCGTCGTCGCCGCGGTGTCGGCCAGGTGCAGGCGCACCCAGCCGTCGTTGCCCGGCAGGGTGCCCCCGCCGGACCACAGGACCTCGCCGGTGGCGGTGAGTTCGTCGAGCATGCTCGTCGAGTAGTCGGTGACGCGCGACGGCAGCACCAGGGTCTCCCAGGCGCTGGCGGGCAGGGCGACCCCGGCGAGCTGGTCGATCACCTGCAGGACGCCGTCGACGCCACGGAGCCCGCCGCGGGTCCCCGGTGTCTGCACGTGCTGCCACGCGGGCAGGAAGCGGGCGAGGGTGTCCGGCGAGACCGGTTCGACCTCGTGCCGCAGCGCTGCGAGTGACTTCGTGCGGATCCGTCGCAGGACCTCGGCGTCGCACCACTCGGCACCCTGGCGGTCGGGTCGGAACTCGCCCTCCACCACCCGGCGGTCGGCGACGAGTCGGCGCAGGGTGTCCTGCACGACGGCGATGCCCAGCCCGAGGCGACCGGCGGCCTCCTGCGCGGAGAACGGCCCGTGCGACCGGGCGTAGCGGCCGATCAGGTCGCCGAGGGGGTCGGCCACGGGCTCGACGAACGCCGTCGGCACACCGATCGGCAGGGGGACCCCGAGGGCGTCGCGCAGGCGGGCGGCGTCCTCGATCACGGCCCAGCGCGTCGCCCCGGCGTGCGAGAACGAGAGCACCCGGCGGTCGCGCTCCAACACCTGGAGTGTGCTGCGCAGTTCGGCGGTGGCCGCTGGACGGTCGGCGGCGTCGGCGAGCCAGCTCCGGTCGACCGCTTCGTCGAGGTCGAGCGCGCCGACGAGCCGCAGCACGTCCACGAGTCCCTCGGCGTCACGGGCACGGCGGTCCGGCGACAGCCGCTGCAGGTCGCGCTCCACCGAGGTGATGACCGCCGGGTCGAGCAGCTCGCGTAGCTCCGCACGTCCGAGCAGCTCGCCGAGCAGGGTCGAGTCGAGCGACAGGGCCGCTGCCCGGCGTTCGGCGAGCGGGGTGTCGCCCTCGTACATGAAGGCCGCGACGTACCCGAACAGGATCGAGCGGGCGAACGGCGACGGCTGCTCGGTCTCCGTCTCGACCAGGCGGATCCGGCGTCCGGCGATGTCGTCGGCGATCCCGAGCAGCGCGGGCACGTCGTAGACGTCCTGCAGCACCTCGCGCACGGTCTCGAGCACGATCGGGAACGTCGGGTACTTCTGCGCGACCTCGAGCAGCTGCGAGGCCCGCTGCCGCTGCTGCCAGAGCGGCGATCGCTGCCCGGGGTTCCGTCGGGGCAGCAGCAGGGCGCGCGCCGCACACTCACGGAACCGCGCGGCGAACAGTGCCGAGCCGCCGACCTCGTCGGTGACCAGGGCCTCGAGGTCGTCGCGCTCGAACACGAACAGGTCGGCACCCGGCGGCTCGGCGTCGGTCTCCGGGATGCGGACGACGATGCCGTCGTCGGCCGCCATCGCGTCACCGTCGATACCGTGCCGTTCGCGCAGCCGTGCGGCGACGGCCAGGGCCCACGGCGCGTGCACCTGCATGCCGTAGGGCGAGTGCAGGATGAGCCGCCAGTCTCCGAGCTCGTCGCGGAACCGCTCGATGACGAGCGTGGTGTCGTTCGGCACGTGACCGGTGGCCGCGCGCTGGTCGCGCAGGAAGGTCAGCAGGTTGGTGATCGCGCGCTCGTCCAGTCCACCGGCGGCGACGCGGGCGCGGGCGTCGTCGTCCGACGCGCCCTCGACCTCGCGGACGAACGCACCGGTGGCACGGCCGAGTTCGGCGGGCCGGCCGATGCCGTCGCCCTTCCAGAACGGCACGCGTCCGGGCTGCCCGAACGCCGGGCTCACGACGACGCGGTCGTGGGTGATCTCCTCGATCCGCCAGCTCGTCGCACCGAGGGCGAAGACGTCGCCCACGCGCGACTCGTAGACCATCTCCTCGTCGAGCTCGCCGACGCGGGACGCCTTCTCGCCGACCATGAAGACGCCGAACATGCCGCGGTCGGGGATCGTCCCGCCGCTCGTCACCGCGAGTCGCTGCGCACCGGGGCGCCCGGTCAGGGTGCCGTGCACGCGGTCCCAGACCAGCCGTGGCCGGAGCTCGGCGAACTCGTCGCTCGGGTACCGGCCCGTGACCAGGTCGAGCGTCGCCTCGAACGCCGATCGGGGCAGACCGCTGAACGGGGCGCTCCGCCGCACGAGCTCGAACCAGTGCTCGACGTCGAGGGTGTCGATCGCCCCGGCCGCCACGGTGTGCTGCGCCAGGACGTCGAGCGGGTTCGCCGGCACCGAGATCGACTCGATCTGACCCGTGACCATCCGCTCGACCGTGACCGCGCTGTTGACCAGGTCGGCCCGGTGCTTCGGGAACAGCACGCCTCGGGAGATCTCGCCCACCTGGTGTCCGGCACGACCGACGCGTTGCAGGCCGCTCGCGACCGAGGGCGGCGCCTCGACCTGGACGACCAGGTCGACCTCGCCCATGTCGATGCCGAGCTCGAGTGAACTCGTCGCGACGACGCACCGCAGCCGACCGGACTTCAGGTCGTCCTCGATGATCGCGCGCTGGTCCTTCGACACCGAGCCGTGGTGTGCGCGGGCGAGCACCGGGACGGAGGCGTCCGAGCCCCCGCCGCCCGTCTGCCCGGACCCGCCGATCAGCTGCGCCGGCGGGCGCTTGGCCCCCTGGGGTGCGACGGCGTGCGCCGAGGTGCGGGCCGGAGACTGTGGTCGACCCCGCGCCACGGGGAGCCCGTCGTCGTCCGGGGACGCCCCCGCCGGCACCAGCACGCCGTCACCGGCGGCGGCGAGCACGCGTTCCTCGTGGATCTCGTTGAGCCGAGCCGTGAGTCGTTCGGCCAGCCGCCGCGAGTTCGCGAACACGATGGTCGAGCGGTGTTCCTCGATCAGGTCGACGACACGTTCTTCGACGTGCGGCCAGATCGACCCGTTCGTCGGCGACTCGGACGCGTCCGCACCCACCGGCGGCGCCCCGAGCTCGGTCATGTCGTCGACGGGCACGACGACCCGCAGGTCGAAGGTCTTCTGCGCGGGCGGCGCGATGATCGTCACCGGTGCACGGCCGCCGAGGAACCGCGCGACCTCTTCCGGCGGGCGGACGGTCGCGGACAGCCCGATGCGCTGCACGGGCTTGTCGAGCAGGTCGTCGAGGCGCTCGAGCGACACGGCCAGGTGTGCGCCGCGCTTGGTCGAGGCGACCGCGTGGACCTCGTCCACGATGACGGTGTCGACGTTCACCAGGGTCTCGCGCGCCTGCGAGGTGAGCATCAGGTAGAGCGACTCGGGCGTGGTGATGAGGATGTCCGGCGGCTGGCGCAGGAGCTTCTGCCGGTCGGACGACGGGGTGTCACCGCTGCGCACCCCGACCGTGACGTCGGGCGGTTCGGTGCCGAGGCGGCGTGCGGTCTGGGTGATGCCGACGAGCGGGCTCCGCAGGTTGCGCTCGACGTCGACGCCCAGGGCCTTGAGCGGCGAGACGTAGAGCACGCGCGTGCGCTGCTTCGCCGGTGGACGGTCCGTCGCGCTGATGAGCCGGTCGATCGACCACAGGAACGACGCCAGGGTCTTGCCGGAGCCGGTCGGGGCGATCACGAGTGCGTGCTGCCCGGTCGAGATGGCGTCCCACGCCCCGGCCTGCGCCGGTGTCGGTGCATCGAAGGCGCCGCGGAACCACTCGGTGGTCGCGGGGGAGAAGCGCTCGAAGACGTCCGTCATGGTCCGTCCCATCCTGCCCGCCACCACCGACAGCAGGCCGAGCGCACGTACCCCTTGACAGAGCGATAGTTACCGATCTATCGTAAACGCATCGCGATACGACGAAGACGATCAGGTCAGACCGATCGCGAGCCGACTCAGCACGACGAAAGGACTCCTCATGCGCCCCTCGTATGACGACAACAGCAACACGTCCCCCCGCGACCAGCGCGGGTTCGGCCCGCGCGGCCCCCGCTTCGGCGGCGCGCGGCAGCACCACGGCGCCGGCTTCCCCGGCCGTGACCGCGGTGACCACGACCACGGCGGCCGCGGCTTCGGTGGCCGCGGGTTCGGCCCCGGCTTCGGCCCGGGCATGGGCTTCGGCCCCGGTTTCGGCGGGCCCGGCTTCGGCCGCGAACGCCGTCGCCGCGGTGACGTCCGCCTCGCGATCCTCGGTCTGCTGGCCGAGGGCCCGCAGAACGGGTACGCCGTGATCAAGACCATCGCCGAGCGCACCGGCGGCGCCTGGAAGCCGAGCCCCGGCTCGGTCTACCCGACGCTCCAGCAGCTCGTCGACGAAGACCTCGTGGTCTCGTCGGGCGACGGCCGCAAGACGCTCTTCGAGCTCACCGACGCCGGCAAGGCCGAGACCGAGGCCAAGGCCGACGAGATTGCTGCGGCACTCGACGGGGCCCCGGGCATCCCGGACGCCCAGCGCGAGTTCTTCGAGGCGCTGCGGAAGACCATGGGCGTCCTGCAGATGTACCGCAGCACCGCGACCGAGGAACAGGCCAAGGCCGCCACGGCCAAGGTGGACCAGCTCCGCAAGGACCTGCTCCAGATCCTCGCCGACTGACGGACAGGAGGCCCGGTGCCAGCTGGCACCGGGCCTCCAGTCCGTCCGCACATCGTGAGCACGAATGGTCGGGTCCGCACCTCGGACCCGACCATTCGTGCTCACCAAGCGCGCCTACGACGCGTCGATGAACGCCGCGACGTCCGACAGCTCGGCTGCGGACACCGCGTGCGGCAGCCCCTCGTAGGTGCGGTCAGTCACGTCGGTGTGCGCTGCGGCCCACGCCTGCGTCCGGGCGGTGGCCTCGGGCGGGATCACCGGGTCGAGGTCACCGTGCCCCAGGAACACCCGCGGCCGCACGGCCGACACGGCCTCGTCGCGGGAGTCCGTGACGCCCGGCACGACGAAGCCCGACAGCGACACCGCGAACGCGAACGCCGCGGGCCGGGCGCGCAGGAGCTGGAGCGCCATCGAGCCGCCCTGCGAGAACCCGAGCAGCCCGATCCGCGGGTGATCGGCGGCGACGGAGTCGATCCAGTCGAGCACCTCGGCGGTCGCGGCGTCCACCGCCTCGGGCGCAGGGGAGCCGGGCGTGCCGAGCGGGTACCAGCTGAAGCCGGGCCCCCACGGCATCGGCGCCCGGAGCGACGCGACCGTCCACGCGGGCGGCAGTGCGGGGGCGAGGCCGAGCAGGTCGTGCTCGTTCGACCCGACCCCGTGCATCGCCACGAGCAGGGGTGTGCCCCGCCGGTCCGAGGTACTTCGGGTCCACTGCACCAGGTCCGCATCGATCATGTGGACAACGCTAACCATCCCCAACTCCCGCGCCTTCCGCCGAACTCGCCGCCGTCCCTGGTAGACACGGTGCATGTCCTCGCTGCGCACCCCCGATCCCGACTCCGGCTGGCTGTCCGACGAGGAGCTCGCGAACGTCCGCCGTCGTCTGCCGATCTGCTACGTCGAGGCGGTCCCCGTCCGCACCGACGGCCTCGGCGTCGTGACCGAGGTCGGCGTGCTGCTGCGTGTCTCCCCGAGCGGTTCGATCGCCCGCACCCTGGTGTCCGGCCGTGTGATGTTCGGCGAGTCGATCCGCACCGCGCTGTTCCGCCACCTCGAGAAGGACCTCGGGCCGATGGCGTTCCCGCAGCTGCCCTCGAGTCCGACGCCGTTCACCGTGGCCGAGTACTTCCCGCTGCCCGGCGCCTCGGTGTACACCGACGAGCGGCAGCACGCGATCTCGCTGGCGTACGTCGTCCCCGTCACGGGGACGTGCGAGCCCCGGCAGGACGCCCTCGAGCTCACGTGGATGACCCCGATGGAAGCCGCGTCCGACGCCGTCGCCGACGAGATGGAAGGCGGCCGTGGCGCACTGCTCCGCGCCGGCCTCGCATCGGTCGGCGCCCTGCACTAGCCCGCGCACGACGAAGCCCCCGGATCCGATCGGATCCGGGGGCTTCGCAGCGCGGTTGCGAACCGGCTTCAGTGCTTGTCGTCCTTGAAGCTGTCGGCGACGCCGTGCGCGGCGTCCTTGACGTCGGTGACGCCCTGCTTCGCCGAGGCCTTGCCCTGGTCGGTCTGGCCTTCGGCCTTCAGGCGGTCGTTGTCGGTCGCGTTCCCGACGGCTTCCTTGACCTTGCCTGCCGCCTTCTCAGCGGCGTTCTTGATGTCATCGATGCCAGCCATAGGCACTCCTTCCAGAAGCGGACGTGTTCCCCGTCAGCCGCTTGCGCGGCATCCGGTGAAGCAGACCGTACGCCCGGTGGAGTACCCCACCCCCAGCCGCCGCCAAGGTTCGCCCGAGCCCGGACGCAGAACACCGGTGTTCACGGATCACACCCCGGGATGCGGGGGTTCGAAACGTGGACACCGGTGTCTTGCGGGCATCGACGCGCTCAGGCCGACGGGGTCAGGCCGAGCGGGTCAGACCGCGCGGGTCAAGCGCGCAGGTCAGTGGCGGTCGGCAGCGCCGGCCGGACGGGAGGCGCGGCGCGAGCCACCACGGCGGTTGCCGCCCGACTCGTTGCCGGACCGACCCGCGGCGTAGCCGCCCTCGGACGACCAGACGGCCGACGAGCCGCCGCGCACGACGTCGCTGCTGCCCGAGCGACGGTTGCCGCCGCTGCGGCGACCACCGGTCGAACCGGCGGCCGCGGCACCGGAGCGCCCGGCACCATCGGCCCGTGCGCCACGAGCCGGACGGCCCTGACGGCCCCCGGCCGAACCGGCGGACTCGCCAGCCGAGCCGGAACGCGCGGGCTGCGCCGCGCCTCCTGACCGACCGCCGCGACCACGGCGACGACCGCCGCCGTCACCGGCGGACTCGGCCGAGCGCTGCTTGGGCTGACGCTGCTGGGTGGGCTGCTCCTCGGCCACGTGGCGGATCGGAGCGACCTCGCCGACGAGCGCGGTGACGGCCGGGGAGGTCGCCGAGACGTGCTGCGGGGTGACCTTGATCGCGGCTGCACGCATCATCTGCGCGACGTCGCGACGCTCGGCGGGCATCGTCACCGTGACGACGTCACCGGACGAACCGGCACGCGCCGTGCGTCCAGAGCGGTGCAGGTAGGCCTTGTGCTCGGTGGGCGGGTCGACGTGCACGACGAGCTCGACGTTGTCGACGTGCACACCGCGGGCGGCGACGTCGGTGGCGACGAGCACGAGGGCCTCACCGGAGGAGAACTTCGCGAGGTTGCGCTCACGGGCGCCCTGCGACAGGTTGCCCTGCAGGTCGACGGCCGGGATCCCCTGGCTGCTGAGCTGCTTGGCGAGGCGCTTGGCGTGGTGCTTCGTGCGCATGAAGAGGATGCGGCGACCGTTGCCCGAGGCGAGGGCGCTCACGAGGTGCTTCTTCGCGTCGGCGTCGGCGACCTCGAACAGGTGGTGGGTCATCGCCTCGACGGGGCTGTTCGCCTCGTCGACGGAGTGCATCACCGGGTTGTGCAGGAACTTCTTGACGAGCTTGTCCACGCCGTTGTCGAGCGTGGCGGAGAACAGCAGTCGCTGCCCGTTCTCGGGCGTCGCCTGCATGATCTTGGTGACGCCGGGCAGGAAGCCCATGTCGGCCATGTGGTCGGCCTCGTCGAGGACGGTGACCTCGATGTCGCCCAGGTTCACGTGACCCTGCTGCATGAGGTCGGCGAGGCGACCCGGGCAGGCGACCACGACGTCGACGCCGCCGCGCAGGGCGTCGACCTGACGACCCTGACCGACGCCACCGAAGATGGTCGTGGTGTTGAGGCCCATGGCCTTGGCGAGCGGGGCGAGGGCGACGTCGATCTGCGTCGCGAGCTCACGCGTCGGTGCGAGCACCAGGGCGCGGGGGCGGCCGGCGCGGCGCTTGCGGCCGCTGGCGGCGAGGCGGGCGACGAGCGGGATCGCGAAGGCGATGGTCTTGCCGGAGCCGGTGCGGCCGCGGCCGAGGACGTCCTTGCCCTGCAGGGAGTCCGGGAGGGTGTCCGCCTGGATGGGGAACGCCATGTCCTTGCCCTGGTCGGCGAGGACGGAGACCATCGGCGCGGGGACGCCGAGGTCGGAGAAACGGATGTCTTCGGTGGTCATGGTGACCTTTCGAGCCGGAGCAGTCCGGCTGTGGGCGCGCTCTGAGGCAGCGCGCGGGCGGGATGCGCGCCAACGGATGTGGCTGGCGCAGTCGCCGCAGCAGAGAAGCCTGGGCACCTTCGTGAGGTGCTCGATCATCGACCAGAGTCCGGAGACAGGTGGTCGGGAGTTCGGGGCGTCCGTACGACGCACGAGGCGATCGGCGCCTCGAGTACGACCAGCATAGCGTGCACATCCCCGGAACAGCGAGGGCGGGGTCGTTCGCCCTGCGCGTGCGAGGATTCCGGGGTGCGCATGCGATCCGTCCTGTTGACCACCGCGATGGCCCTGGTGGCCGTCCTCGGCACGGCCGGCTGCGCCGAGGCCGCCACGACCAGCGCGGCCGCGAGCTACCGCAACCTGCCGACCTCGGGTCGCGTGGACTACCAGCTCGGCGGCGGGTACACCCCGCCCTCCGGCGTGACGATCGTCGAGCGCGACAGCACCGACCGCCCCGCGAAGGGCAAGTACAACATCTGCTACGTCAACGGGTTCCAGACGCAGCCCGAGGCCGCCCGCACGTGGAAGAAGTCGTACCCGTCGGCGATCCTCCGCGACCGCGCGGGCAAGCCGGTCTCGGACCCGGGGTGGCCGGACGAGATGCTCCTCGACACCCGGACCGCGGCCAAGCGTGCCCTGATCACGAAGGTGCTCGCGAAGACCGTCGCCCGCTGCGGTGACCGCGGGTTCGACGCGGTGGAGTTCGACAACCTCGACTCGTGGACCCGGAGCGGCAAGCGGCTCACCCGTGCCGGCAACCTGGCGCTCGCGAAGTCGCTCGTCGCCAAGGGGCACCGGCACGGCCTGGCCGTCGGACAGAAGAACACGCCGCAGCTCGGGGCGTCCGGCCGGAAGCAGACCGGGTTCGACTTCGTCGTCGCCGAGGAGTGCGTGCAGTACCGGGAGTGCGCCGCGTACACGAAGGCCTACGGCGGGCGGGTCATCGATGTGGAGTACTCGGACACCCTCGAGCGCTCGTGGGGTTCGGTCTGCGGGCTGAAGAGCCGTCCGGCCATGACGATCCTGCGCGACCGCGATCTGGTGACCCCGAAGGACGACGCGTACGTGTACGAGCACTGCTGAGCGCTCGCACCACCCGCGACCGCTACGCCGGCCAGGCCTCGCGCAACGCGGTCGCGGCCTGGTCCGCCGACAGACCCGCCGAGCGCGCCGCGGCGGCCAGGGCACGAGCGGCCTCGGCCACCGCGTCCGGCACCGCTGCCGGCCGCACCACCCGGGTACCGGCGCCCCGCGCGGTGTGCACGAGCCCGGCCTCCTCGAGCAGCTGGTAGGCCTTCGCGACGGTGCCCGCGGCGAGCCCGAGCTCGTCCGCCAGCCCACGGACGCTCGGCAGCCGTTCGCCGTCCACCAGGTACCCGGCGGTGATCTGTGCGGCGATCTGCGATCGGACCTGCTCGAACGGCGGCACGCGGCCACCGACGTCGAGGGCGACGAGTCCTGTCATGCGTTCCACCCTAGAAGTCGTACTGCTCGCCGACGGGGATCGGGACCGGCACGGTGTTGCCCGGAGGCGCGAGCGGGCACGCCCACGCCGGGTCGTACGCGCACGACGGGTTGTAGGCGAAGTTGAAGTCGAGCACGAGCGACCCGAGGTCGTCGCCGCCCAGGTCCGAGCCCTTGATGGTGTCGAGCAGGTAGCGCCCGCCGCCGTAGGTGCCGCGGGCCTTGCCGGCGCTGGCGTCCTTGACGGGGACGAACACCCCGCCCGCGTAGCCGCCGTGCTTCCAGACGTCGAGGGTGCCGACTCCCGGGACCCGCACGAGGCCGATGCGGTCGAAGTGGACGACACCGTCGGTGCCGGTCTCGAAGTCGAACTCGGCAGGCTCCGTGGCCTCGATGCGGACCTGGAACCGCCACGCCGGGTCGTAGTCCGGCACCGGCAGCGACTCGAAGTCGCGGGCGTCCTCGTCGAGCAGCGGCGAGGCGGGGTGCTCCGCGAACATCGCGTCACGGGTCTCGCGCCAGAGCGCGTGTGCCGTCTGGGGGTCCGGGGTGGCGCGGACGCGGCGGTACAGGTCGAACGTCATCCGCCGCCAATCCGTCGTCGCCAGCGTGCTGCGCACGCGGTCGTCGGTCGTCGGCTCCTGGGGGCGCGTCTGGCTCACGTGGTCGAGGCTACGCCCGCTCCGCGGTGGACGGGAGGCCCGACCCGCGTCGCGTCACTCGCCGTCGGTCCGCCAGGTGGGCGCGAGGGCGCGCATCCGGAACGCCCGCCACTGCCAGATGACCCACATGCCGGGCCACAGGGCGAGCCCGAGGACGGCCGGTCGCATCCGGTAGGTCAGGCGGTCGAGCAGCAGGGTCCGGCCACCCGGTGCGGGGACGACGGCCATCCGGTGCGACATCGTCATCCGCCCGAACAACCCGGACGTGCCGCCGCCGTTGTCGCGCTGCACGGGGACTCCCTGGACCTCGTACAGGTCGAGGTCGACGTACGTGTCGCCGCTCGGCACCAGTCCGAAGGCGTCCGCGGTGATCGGGTGCGGATGCCCCGGCTCCCAGCGCTCCGGGAACCCCCGGGGATCACGCGAGCGGTACGCCAGGAACGGCTTCGTCACCGCCACCATCACGGAGGGGGACAGCAGGGCATCGCGCACGGCGTCGACCGGCGCGTCGAGGACGATCCGGAGGCCGACGTGCATGGCGGTGACGCTACGCCCGCGGGCTGGACGGTGCGTCGTGGCGGTGCGAGACGACGCAGCGGGGACGACTCAGGCGTGCCGGGCCGACCGGCGGCGGGACCCCTCGGCGCGGTCGTGCCGCCGGAGCCGCTCGGCCAGTGAGAGCCGCACGGCCGGCCACTCCGACGCGATCACCGAGAACACCACGGTGTCGCGCAGGGTGCCGTCACGGCCGATCGCGTGGTTCCGGAGCACGCCGTCCTGCTTCGCGCCGAGGCCCGCGATGGCCGCCCGGGACTGCAGGTTGTGCCAGTGGGTGCGGAACTCGACCGCGATGCACTGCCAGGCCTCGAACGCGTGCGACAGCATGAGCAGCTTCGACTCGGTGTTGATCCCCGAGCGCTGCGCGGACCGGGCCAGGAACGTGCTGCCGATCTCGACGTGGCGGTTGCCCGGGTCGATGTTCATGAAGGTCGTCGCACCCACCACCCGTCCGGTCGGGCGGTCCCGCACGGCGAAGGGCACCATGCGTCCGGCCTCGTGCTCGGCGAGCCGCCGGTCGATCTCGGCCTCGACCTGTGCCGGGGCGGGCACCGAGGTGTACCAGGTGCGCCACAGATCGCCGTCCGCGACCGCCGCCCGCAGGTCTTCCGCGTGCTCCTGCCCGAGGGGCTCGAGCGTCACACGGTCGCCGGTCAGGGTGG
This sequence comes from Curtobacterium flaccumfaciens, assembly GCF_013359815.1. Taxonomy (GTDB): domain Bacteria; phylum Actinomycetota; class Actinomycetes; order Actinomycetales; family Microbacteriaceae; genus Curtobacterium; species Curtobacterium flaccumfaciens. The sequence goes on from NZ_JABMCF010000035.1 coordinate 66,200, forward strand.
GTACGGGGGCGATCTCCATGACCATGCATCCTAGGGTCGCCGACCCTGGTGGAACCCGGTCGGACAGCGACCCTGTGGAGAGGGACAGCATCGCTCGGACGGCTATCGTGACGGACGTGGCAGAACGCACCCAGGAGAAGTACCAGGTCCGGTTCGCGTGGGGTCCCGGAGGTGCGGCACGGATCGCCCACGGCGCCCACCTGCTCGTCTGGGTCGACGCCCTGCCGCCGACCCCCGATGCCGCAGCACAGCGGCGCGCCCTGCGGAACGTCACCGCCCAGCTGCCGCAGGGTCCGGAGGTCGTGCTCGGCCACCTCGGCAACGCGGCGGCGGTCGCGGAACGGGTGACGGGCCTCCAGGCGGCACGCGGTGACCGGTGCGTCGTCGCGATCGTGGCCGCCGGGCTGCACCACTCCGCAGTCCTCGACGACGCGGCCGAGGCGGCGGGGGAGTCCGTCGACGTCGCCGACGCACCCGACTTCGCCGTCGAGGACCTGCTCGCCGCCGGAGCCGTCGTCGACGCGCTCACCGACGTCGGCATCGACCACACCTCACCCGAGGCCGCTGCGGCCTGCGCGGCGTACACGGGGCTGCGCCGTGCCGTGCGGCACCTGGTCAGCGCGTCCGAGGGAGCCGCCGTCCTGAGCCGTGACGACGTGCACGCGGCGCTCGCCGCGGGGCCGGACCTGCCCGTCCTGCGGGAATCGGGGGAGCGCGCGTAGCGTTCGCCCCGTCACGGAACCAGCGAGCGAAGGAGCAACGCCATGAAGGCAGTCGTCGGCGACACGGTGATCGCGGAGGCCCCCGAAGAGGACCTCATCAAGATCGAGGGCAACTGGTACTTCCCGCCGTCGAGCGTGAAGACCGAGCTCTTCACCGAGAGCCCCACCCAGTACCACTGCCCGTGGAAGGGCGACACCCAGTACTTCACGGTGAACGTCGACGGACAGGCGCTGCAGGACCGCGCGTGGTCGTACCCGACGCCGATCCCGTCGTCGTTCGAGCGCGTCGGCAAGGACTACTCGGGCTACGTCGCGTTCTGGAAGGACGTCCAGGTCGTCGACTGACGACCGGTCGCCCCCTGACCGGCTGCGACTCAGCCGGTCAGGGTGAGCACGACCAGCGCGACGTTGAGCGCCACGATGACCGCCGCGATCACCCACGCCACCACGCGGGTGGTCGCGGCGTTCACGTCGGTCCCCATCACGCTCCGTCGCGACGTGTAGACCACCAGGGGCACGATCGCGAAGGCGATCCCGAAGCTCAGCACCACCTGGCTGACGACGAGCAGCATCGTCGCGTCGATGTTCAGCGCGAGCAGGACGATCGCCGGCACCAGGGTGATCGCGCGCCGGGCCACGAGCGGGATCCGCACGTGCAGCAGGCCCTGCATGATCTCCGCGCCGGCCATGCAGCCCACCGAGGTCGAGGCCAGGCCGGACGCGAGCAGGCCCACGGCGAAGAGCACTCCGACGACCGGGCCGACGTTCTCGGCGATGGCGCGCTGCGCACCGGGGATGGAGTCGGTGCCCTCGACGCCCGGCAGGGTGGCTGCCGCGAGGACGAGCATCGCGATGTTCACCCCGCCCGCGACGATCAGCGCGAGGCCGACGTCCCACCGGGTCGCGACGAGCACCCGGCGACGCTCCGGCCCGGCGGGGACGTCCCCGTGGCGGTCCCGGGCGAGCGCCGAGTGCAGGTACACCGCGTGCGGCATCACGGTGGCGCCGAGCATCGAGGCCGCCAGCAGCACCGACCCGGAGCCCTCGAACCGCGGCACGAGCCCGGCGACCAGGTCGGCCGGGGACACCCGGGCGAACAGCAGCCCGGCACAGAAGCCCACCGTCAGGATCGCGAGCATCGCCGTCACCACGGTCTCGAACAGGCGCGTGCCCCGGCGGCTGTGCAGGGTCAGCAGGAGCATCGAGACGAGCCCGGTGATGATCCCGCCGACCACGAGCGGCAGACCGAAGAGCAGGTAGAGCGCCAGCGCGCCGCCGATGACCTCGGCGATGTCGGTCGCGGCGGCGACGATCTCGGCCTGACCCCAGAACAGCAGGCGCGGGGCGCGCCGCATCCGCAGGCCGAGGTGCTCGGGCAGCGACTTGCCCGTCACCACCCCGAGCTTGGCGGACAGGTACTGCACCACCACGGCGCTGGCGTTCGCTGCCACGAGCACCCAGAGGAGCAGGTACCCGTACTCGGCTCCGGCGGTCAGGTTGGCAGCGACGTTGCCCGGGTCGACGTACGCGATGGCCGCGACGAAGGCCGGTCCGAGCAGGGTGAGCCCGGCTGCGCGGCGACGCGGGGCACCGGATGGGTGCTCGTCGAGCCGGGGGCTGGCAGTGTCGGTCATGCACCGATCCTGCCAGAGAATTCGGCATACCGAATCTTTTTCTTCGTCGTGTCGTGGTGCTCGCCGGTTGCCACTCGTGCGTGCGTGTTTCGGGTGGTCGTGATCGGTCGGCTGGGATGCCGCCAGCCGACGGTTGGTGACCGCTCGGCGGAGGTGAGCGGGGTGTCCTGACCGCTCGCGGAAGGCGGACGGGAGGCCCGTGGCGGCGCGGCCACGCGCCTCCCGGCCGGTGGCTGGTCGCGACTCACCCCCTCCCGGACGACGAGGGGAAGGTGTCAGCTCGTGGTCACTCCGCGGCGCGGCGGGCGCGGTGCGCCCGGACCTTCGCCCGGTTGCCGCACCGCTGCATCGAGCACCAGCGTCGGGTCCCACCGCGCGACGAGTCGTAGAACACCAGGCCGCAGTCCTCGGCCGAGCACCGGCTCAGCCGCGTCGGCCGGCCGTCGGCCTCGACGTCGTCGAAGCCGACCTCGGTGAAGAGCGCGACGGCGTCGCGCGCGACGCTCGACAGGGCCTGCGCCAGGCGGACCCGGTTGGCTCCGGCGCGGCGTCGGCCACCCGGGAGGCTCGGGGGCACGTCCGGCAGGGCGGCGAACAGGTTGACGGTGTCGATGTCGTCGGGCGCGGGGCGCGTGCGGCCGGCCCCGGCACGCAGGCCCGCCGCCACGGCGGTGCGTTCCGCGGCGGTGCTCGCCGGCGCGGGGGCGGCGGCCACGGCGAGCCGGGCGATCGCGGCACGCAGGGCCCGGGCGTCCTGCAGCTCGCGGGCGCTGGCACCGACGTCGATCGGCTCGGTGTGCTCGCTGAGCCACTCGTCCAGGTCGGCCGGGCTCGCGAGCAGCTCCCCGAGCTGCGATCGCGGTCGGCGTCCGGTGGGGTCGTCGGCGAAGCCACCCGTGTGCGCGAAGTCGAGCGCGATCCGTCCGGCGTCGAAGAACCAGGAGGAACCGGCGTCCGTGCGGATGTGCTGCCCCGTGTGCATCCGCCCAGGCTAACGGGTTACCGGCGCGCCTCCGTGCGTCGGGACCCTCATGCGGTAGTCGACGCCATCGTGGCCGCGTCGTCGTCCGCGGTCCGGCGCCGCCAGGTGATGACGTTCCGGGCGTCGAACCGCCGGGAACAGCGGGCGCAGGCCAGGGGACGGGTGGGCGTGCGGTACCGGAAGTGCTCGTGCCCGGCGGGGCAGGTGCCGATCCAGGGGGCGAGCTCGCTGGCGATCGGCCCGTCGTGCAGCCGGGAGCCGGTGTACCCGATCGCCGCGGCCGTGCGCTTCCACTTCGGTCCGTGTGCCGCCCGGGCGCCGGCGAGGGCGTGCGCGACCTCGTGCAGCAGGACCTGCTCGACGTCGTCGTCGGAGAACCGGGTGGCCAGGTGGCGGCTCACCGTGATCCGCTTCCGTGCGAAGTCGCACTGCCCGGCGCGGATCTTGGCGTGGTCGAAGCCGAACGCCCACGTGCCGGCACCGAGGTGTTCGGCGATGAGCGCTTCGGCGCGGAGCCGGACGGTCTCGAGCGCGGTCACTGGTCGGCGCGCGGGTCGGCCTGGCCCTTCTTCGCTGCCCGGGCCGCGATCCGGCCCCAGATGTCGTCGGCCTCGGTCCGTGCGGCGTCGGGCGCGCCGAGCACGCGGCGGCGGATCGGCGGGACCTGCTTCACCGGCTCGGCGACGCGGGTGGTGGGTTCCTCGTCCTCGGCACGGCGGGCGGCGACCTCGCGGGCGGTCCGTGGCTTGTCGGACGGTTCCGCCGGGTTCGTGATCGAGGCCCGCATGGCGGCTTCGACCGCGGTGCGCAACGCGTCGGTGCGCTCGGACGGCGCTCCGGCCTGTCGGAAGGCCTGGTACGCCCGCGACAGGGCGGCGCGGGCCTCGTCGAAGCGGTCGTTCTCGAACAGCGACCAGCCCTCGATCTCGGCTGCGGCGCCCTCGAGTTCGGGCCACTCCTCGGTGGCGGCGGTGTCGCGGGCCATGGCGGCCTCGGTGGCGGCGCGGTCGTGCCGCCCGAGGTCGTGCAGGACGTGCGCACGACGGATCCGCGCGGCGACCTTGTCCTGGCGCTCCCCGGTGAACATGGCGAGGCGGAACACCTCTTCCGCGATGACGAGCGACTCGTCCAGTCGACCGAGCAGGCGGAGGAGTTCGGCCCGTTCGGCGAGGGCGTCGGTGCTGCGGCTCTGGCCGAGGTCACGGAGCCGCTGGTGCACGGCGTCGACGTCGACCGCGGGTCGCAGGCTGATGGGCGCGAAGGTGCTGCCCGGGCTGACTCCGGCCGTCACGGGAGCCGCGTGGCGCGGTTCACGGGAACGGTCGGACAGGTCGGGCTGCTGGCGGTCGTCGGGCGGGAGGGACATCGGTTCGAGGGTAGCCGCGGTCTCCCGGGAGCGGTCGGTGCGACGCGCTCAGGTTGCGCGGGTGCGGCCGTCCGCGCGTGCCCCCGTGGACGGCGAACGGCCCGCCGTGCCGGAGCACGACGGGCCGTTCCGAGTGGTCGATCAGGAGTTGGCGGCCACCGCGGCGGCAGCGGCCACGCCGACGTAGGTGACCAGCGTCGCGATCGTGGCCACGACGGCCAGGATGATCGCGAAGATGCCCCAGCCGCGACCACGCTTGGTCACGGCGGCGATGATGCCCTGCACGAGCGCCCAGAGCCCGAGGACCGCGGCGACGCCGGCGATCACCGCACCGACACCGATCTGCGAGATGACGGCCGGGTCGTTCATGAGCTGACGCTGCAGCTCCTGCTGGTCCGGGGTGGCACCGCTGCTCGGTACGAGGTTGTTGATCGCGTCGCTGTTGGCGAGCGCCGACCCCATCACGTACCCGCCGATGACGCCGATGACGAGCGCGGCGAGTCCGAGGAAGAACGCCACGACACCGAGGGTCTTCTTCTTGGGCTTCGGCTCGTCGTGGCTCTGCCAGGCCGGAGCACCGGCGTGCGCGGGCGCGGCGGCGTACGGCTGCTGGTCGTGGTGCTGGTCGTGGCGCTGCTGGTCGTTCCAGCTCGGCGTGCTCGACGGCTGGCCGTACTGCTGCTCGCCGTTCGGCTGCCCGTACTGCTGCTGGCCCTGTCCGGACTGCTGCCCGTACTGCTGCTGGCCCTGCCCGTACTGCTCGCCGTACTGCGGGGTCGAGGTCGGCGCCGGGTCCACCCGCTCGCCGTACCGCGGGGCCTCGGCGTCGGGCTGCTGCTGCGGGGCATCGCCCCAGCGCGGCGCCTGGCCGTCGCCCGTCCGGTCCTGGTCGTTCCGGTCGTCGTTCGTCATCAGGGTTCCCATCGCTCGGTCGCGCACCTGCGCGGTCGTTCAGACCATCCTGACAGCCGGACCCGCCGAGTGTCCGAAGTCCGTCCCCGGCGACGCCGCGCGGGCATCAGCCCCCGAACACGCTCCGGTTCGGCTCCGGCGACGCGACCGCCGTCTGGTCGGTGACGATCGGCGCCCCGGCGATGAACGCCCTGAGCTCCGCACCGTGCACGACCTTTGCCGGCATCGGGTCGGACGAGTACCGCCTCGGCATGTCCGCCACCGGCAGGTCGGTCGGCGACCCGAGCAGCACGATGTTCCCGAACCGCCGGCCCTTGAGCATGCCGGTGTCCGCGACCGCGGCGACCGACGGCAGCACCGACTGCAGCGTCGACGCCTGCCCGCGGGCGAAGGCCAACCCGGCGCCGTCGGCCACGTTCACCGCGACGATGCCCGTCGGCGACAGGAACGCGGCGACCTCGCGGTAGAACTCGACACTCGTCACGTGGGCGGGGATCTGCGAACCGCCGAAGACGTCCACCACCGCCAGGTCCACGGTGCCGCGGAGTCCGGCGGGCAGCTTGCCGAGGACCTCCCGGGCGTCGCCGTACCGCACCCGGATCGAGGCACCGCGGGGGAACGGCAGCGCCTCGCGCACGTGCTCGACCAGGTCGCGCTCGAGCTCGACCACCTGCTGCCGCGAACCCGGACGGGTCACCGCGACGTAGCGGGGCAGGGTGAGGGCGCCGGCGCCCAGGTGCAGTGCCGTGATCGGGCCGTCCGGCAGCAGGTCGATCGCGTGCCCGATCCGCCGGATGTACTCGAACGCCAGGTGGGTCGGGTCCTCGAGGTCCACGTGCGACTGCGGGGTACCGTCCACCACCAGGGTGAAGGACCCCGGTCGGTGCCGGTCCGGCTCCACCACCGAGTACCCCGCACCGATCCGGAACCCGTCGAACGCATCAGCCATGCCGTCAATGGAACACCACCGCGATCACCACCCGCGTCCCCACCCCTGGTTGGTGTGCCCGCGGAGCGCCCGGAACGAGGCTGATGTCACCGGTCGGAACACTCCGCCGGACCACCTCGAAAGGCACACCATGTCGGTCCAGCTCCTCGCGAACGTGCTCATCGGCCTCGCCCTCGTCGCCTTCCTGGCGTACCGGCAGGCGACCTGGCGGTCCCTCGACCCGGCGCGCATCTGGCGGGGACCGCTCGTGATGGCGATCGTCGGCGTGGTCGTCCTCGCACAGACCACGGCGACCGTCACCACCACCGACGTCGTGTTCCTCGGCCTCGAGGCCCTGCTCACCGTCGGCGTCGGCCTGGCGATGGGGGCCATGACCCGGTTCCGCACCGTCACGACGCCGGACGCCAAGGGCCGCACCCTGCAGTCCCGCACCGGGTGGCTCGGCGCCGCGCTCTGGATCGTCCTGATCGCCGCCCGCGTCGGGCTCGACGTCCTCGGCGGCCACCTCGGTGCGCACCTGCTCACCTCGACCGGCACGATCCTGCTCGTGCTCGCCCTGAACCGCGCCGCTCGTGCCCTGGTCGTCGACCAGCGCATCCCCCGCGGCGGCGACCGGTCGGCGGCCGCCCGCCGCGGCATGATGGTGCGGTGAGCCTGCCGACCGACCCGGACCGGACCGACCCCGCCGGGGTCCGGTCCGCCTCGGTGCTCTCCTGGGGACTCAACGCCGTCGGGATCGCCGTGGTCGCCTTCTGGTTCGTGCGGAACGGCCTCCTGCTCCACCACCCCGCGTGGGTCTGGGCCGTCGGGGCCGTGGCGCTCGCCGCCTGGGCCGTCCGCGAAGGGGCACGCACGCCCCGCGTCCTCGTCGCCGCAGCCGGCGTGATGATCGCCGCCGGATCGCTCGCCGTGGTGCCGACCGACTCGCTGCTGGTGGTCCCGGTGATCGTCGGGCTCGTCATCCTCGGCGCGGACCTGCGTCTGCCGGTCTGGACGGCCGCGGTCGCCGCGCTGGCCGCCGTCGTGGTGGTGGCCGTCACCGCGACGCTCGAGCAGACGTCGGTGCAGTTCGTCCTCGGCGTGAGCGGCGGGCTGCTGCTCGGCGTGCTCGTCGGCTTCAGTCGTCGGCAGGTCCGGATCACGACGGCGCAGGCTCGCGAGACCGAGCGGCAGCAGCAGCGCGCACGGCTCCTCGCCGACCGGTCGCGGGCGTCCCGGGACATCCACGACGTCCTCGCCCACTCGCTCGGCGGCCTGGTCCTGCAGCTCGACGCGGTCGAGGCCCTGCTCGAGGCCGGCCGCGTCGACGAGGCCACCCGCCGAGCCGGCGAGGCTCGCGCGCTGGCCGCGGACGGCCTGGCCGAGGCACGGCGTGCGGTGCACGCGCTCCGCGACGAACCGCAGCCCGGCCAGCCGGAGCCGACCCGTGCCTCCAGTCCGTCCGCCGACCACGCGTCGGGCCTGACGGCCCTGCTCGACGCGCACCGCTCGTTCGGCGGCGAGGTCGTCGTGCAGGGAGACGCGACCCTCGCGGTCCTCGACGACGCCCACCGTGCCGCCGTGGTCCAGGTCGTCCGGGAGGCCCTCAGCAACGCCCGCAGGCACGCTCCCGGCCGCCCCGTGTCCCTGTCCGTGATCCGGGACGGCGACGCCGTGGACGTCGTCGTGGCCAACCCGTTGCCGAGCGGCGGGCAGGGGGTGCTCGGGATGCGCGAGCGGTTCGCGGAACTCGGCAGCGAGGCCACGGTGGAGGCCGAGCGTTCCGACGACGAGTTCGTCGTCGCCATGCACCTGCCCGTCGACGTCCGGGCTCCGGTCGCCGAGGACGACCGCTCGTGACGATCCGGGTGCTCGTGGTCGACGACCAGGCCATCGTCCGCGACGGCCTGGTGACGGTGCTGTCGCTCGTGCCCGACCTGCAGGTCGTCGGGCAGGCGGCCGACGGCGCCGAGGCGATCGACGCCGTCGACCGGCACGTGCCCGACGTCGTCCTGATGGACCTGCGGATGCCGGGCGTGGACGGACCGACCGCCACGGCGCGGATCGTCGCCGAGCACCCCGGGGTCGCGGTCCTGGTGCTGACGACCTACGCCGACGACGACTCCATCACCACCGCGCTGCGGGCGGGAGCCCGCGGCTACCTGACGAAGGACGCCGGACGGGCGGAGATCGCGACCGCGGTGCGTGCGGTGGCCGCCGGGCAGTCGACCTTCGACGCGACCGTGGGGGCGCGGCTGGTGGCGCGCCTCGCCGGTGGTGCCGGTGCAGGTGCCGGTGTCGCTGCTGGTTCCGAGGCGCCTGCGTCACCCGATCCCGGTCCGTCGCTCGGTGCTCGGTTCCCGGACCTCACCCCGCGCGAAGTGGACGTCCTCGAGCGGATCGCGGACGGCCGGACGAACCCGCAGATCGCTGCCGAGCTGTTCCTGACGGTGCCCACCGTGAAGTCGTACGTGAACCAGGTGTTCGCGAAGCTCGGGGTCCGGACCCGCGCCGAGGCCGTCGCCCGCGTCCTGCGCTGACCGTCCGCAGCACCCCGTCATCCCCGGGCGACGCACTGCGGACACGTGAATGCGTACACATGGACGACCAGCGGACGCCAAGACTCGTTGCGTACCGTTGATGCCTGTCGTCACGACGCCAGAGCGTCGATGCGTGTGTGCCCCACACTCCACGCGTCCGCCCGGACACCGTGACCACGACGTGCCCGCGAGCGCCCCCACCGCTCGAGCGTGCGCGCCGTCGGCGTGCTGCTGCGCGCCACCCCTCCGGCCACCCGCGCGCGCTGGCCGTCGAACGCACCGCACCCGATGAGGAGTGCACCACTGCTGATCCGCCGCAGGAGACCTCCGTCATGACCGCCGACACCATGAGCGTGCCCACCGCACGCCTCACCACCCCGGACACCCACCGGTCCGGGACCCGACCCACCCGGGTGATCCGGGCCTCCCGGCCGTCCCGTGCAGCCCATCCGTCCCGCGCCGCCCTGCCGTTCCACGCCGACCGCGAGACCGCACCCGCCTGGATGCGGGTCGTCGGTACGGCGCTGCTCCTCGGCGGCGGCGGGCTGTCCGCCGCCGTGCTCGGCTGGCCCGGGGACGCACCGGAGGTCGCCCTGCTGGTGCCGGCCCTGCTCGCCGTCGCCCTCGGGTCGCTGCTCCTGCTCGCCCGGGCCGGGTTCACCGTCACCGAGCGGCACGTGACCCTGCACTTCCGTCCGCTCCCGCCGCGGCGCATCCCGCGCCGGCGGATCACCGACGTCCGCCTGGTCGAGGCGGACGCTGCCACCTACGGCGGTGTCGGCCTGCGGATCCGTCGTGGCGAGCGTGCGCTCATCCTCACGCCGGGGCTCGGGATCGAGCTCACGGACGACCGGGGCCGGGTCACGTTCGTCCGCACACGTCGCCCGGAGGACGCGTTCCGTGCGCTGGCCGGACTGCCGGGAGGCGCGGATCGCGTCGAGCGCGAGCGTCTCGGTTGAGCAGGGGCCCTGCTGAGCAGGGGCCCGGCTGAGCCCGGGAATGGAAGCGGCGTGTGGCGGCTTATACACGCCACTGCCGAATCCGGTCAAGCCGGGACTGGACAGCGCGCCACGGAGCGAACTATGATGACAGTTCGCGCTCCCTGGCATCCGTGTCGTCATATTGCGGTCGACGCAGAGTTCTGAGACAGAAACTCATCTCGCCCTGGTGCAGCCGGACCCGTATATGGCGGCGGGTACCGCTCACGGAGATCATCCCACACGTGCACCGACGTTCCGCGTCAAGGCACGCGTCGGCGTGGTCGCAGGGCTTGCATCTCAGGGTTCGCCGAGCGATCAATCCACTCACCTACACACTGCTCGTCAGTGTCGGCCCGACGGGGCCTACCGGAGGTCACACCCTTGGCTGCTGCGCCCAACGCATCCACCAACCCCAAGAACGGTCGCAACCACTCGCGACTCTCGTTCGCCAAGATCACGGACACCCTCACGGTTCCTGATCTGCTCGCACTCCAGACGGAGAGCTTCGACTGGCTCGTCGGCAACGACGTCTGGAAGGCCCGCCTCGCCGAAGGGCAGGAGCAGGGTCGCACCGACCTCGCGCTGCACTCGGGGCTCGAGGAGATCTTCGAGGAGATCTCCCCGATCGAGGACCTCGGCGAGACCATGCAGCTCTCGTTCACCGCGCCGGAGCTCGAAGACCCGAAGTACTCGATCGACGACTGCAAGGAGCGCGGCAAGACCTACGCCGCTCCGCTGTACGTCAACGCCGAGTTCATGAACCACATGACGGGTGAGATCAAGACGCAGACGGTCTTCATGGGCGACTTCCCGCTCATGACCGAACGCGGCACGTTCATCATCAACGGCACCGAGCGCGTCGTCGTGTCACAGCTCGTCCGTTCGCCCGGCGTGTACTTCGAGCGCCAGCAGGAGAAGACCTCCGACAAGGACATCTACTCGGCGCGGATCATCCCGTCGCGTGGTGCCTGGCTCGAGTTCGAGATCGACAAGCGCGACCAGGTGGGCGTGCGCATCGACCGGAAGCGCAAGCAGTCCGTGACCGTCTTCCTCAAGGCCCTCGGCCTGACGAGCGAAGAGATCATGGACGAGTTCCAGGGCTTCGCGTCGATCGAGTCGACCCTCGAGAAGGACGCCGTCCTCACGAAGGAAGAGGCGCTCAAGGACATCTACCGCAAGCTCCGTCCCGGCGAGCAGGTCGCTGCCGAGGCCGCGCGTGCGCTCCTCGACAACTTCTACTTCAACCCGAAGCGCTACGACCTGGCGAAGGTCGGCCGCTACAAGGTCAACCGCAAGCTCGGCATGGACGCCCCGCTGTCCGACTCGGTGCTCACCGTCAAGGACATCGTCGCGACGATCAAGTACCTGGTGTCGCTGCACGCTGAGCGCACCACGATCGACGGCGTCCGTGACGGCGAGCCGGTGCAGCTGCGCCTCGACGTGGACGACATCGACCACTTCGGCAACCGTCGCATCCGCGCCGTCGGCGAGCTCATCCAGAACCAGGTCCGCACGGGTCTGTCCCGCATGGAGCGCGTCGTCCGCGAGCGCATGACCACGCAGGACATCGAGGCGATCACCCCCCAGACGCTCATCAACGTGCGTCCGGTCGTCGCCGCGATCAAGGAGTTCTTCGGAACGTCCCAGCTGTCGCAGTTCATGGACCAGAACAACCCGCTCGCGGGCCTGACGCACAAGCGTCGTCTCTCGGCCCTCGGCCCGGGTGGTCTGTCCCGTGAGCGTGCCGGCGTCGAGGTCCGTGACGTCCACCCGTCGCACTACGGCCGCATGTGCCCGATCGAGACCCCGGAAGGCCCGAACATCGGCCTGATCGGTTCGCTCGCGTCGTTCGGTCGGATCAACTCCTTCGGCTTCATCGAGACCCCGTACCGTCGCGTCGTCAACGGCGAGGTCACGAAGACCATCGACTACCTCACCGCTTCGGAAGAGGACGACTTCGTCGTCGCGCAGGCCAACGCCCCGCTGACGAACGACTTCCACTTCGCCGACGACAAGGTGCTCGTCCGCAAGAAGGGTGGCGAGGTCGAACTCGTCGCCAAGGACGAGGTCGACTACATGGACGTCTCCCCGCGCCAGATGGTGTCGGTCGCGACGTCGCTCATCCCGTTCCTCGAGCACGACGACGCGAACCGCGCCCTCATGGGTGCGAACATGCAGCGTCAGGCTGTCCCGCTGCTCCGTTCCGAGTCGCCGCTCGTCGGTACCGGTATGGAGGGCTACACGGCCATCGACGCCGGCGACGTCGTCACCGCCGACAAGGCCGGTGTCGTCTCCGAGGTCTCGGCCGACGCCGTCACCCTGCAGCTCGACGAGGGCGGCACGCAGACCTACTACCTGCGCAAGTTCGACCGCTCCAACCAGGGCACGAGCTACAACCACCGCGTCATCGTCTCCGCAGGCGAGCGCGTGGAGCAGGGCGAGGTCATCGCCGACGGTCCCGCGACGGAGAACGGCGAGCTCGCGCTCGGCAAGAACCTCCTCGTCGCGTTCATGCCGTGGGAGGGCTACAACTACGAGGACGCGATGATCCTGTCGCAGAACCTCATCAAGGACGACACCCTCTCCTCGATCCACATCGAGGAGTACGAGGTCGACGCCCGCGACACCAAGCTCGGCAAGGAGGAGATCACCCGTGACCTCCCCAACGTCAGCCCGGACCTGCTGGCCGACCTCGACGAGCGCGGCATCATCCGCATCGGTGCCGAGGTCCGCCCCGGCGACATCCTCGTCGGCAAGGTCACGCCGAAGGGCGAGACCGAGCTGAGCGCCGAGGAGCGTCTGCTCCGTGCCATCTTCAACGAGAAGTCGCGCGAAGTCCGCGACACCTCGCTCAAGGTGCCCCACGGTGAAGAGGGCACGATCATCGGCGTCAAGGTGTTCGACTCGCAGGACGGTGACGACGAACTCGGCTCTGGTGTCAACCAGCGCGTGGTCGTCTACATCGCCCAGAAGCGCAAGATCACCGCGGGTGACAAGCTCGCCGGTCGTCACGGCAACAAGGGCGTCATCTCGACCATCCTCCCGGTCGAGGACATGCCGTTCCTCGCCGACGGCACCCCCGTCGACATCGTCCTCAACCCGCTCGGCGTCCCCGGCCGCATGAACTTCGGCCAGGTGCTCGAGATCCACCTCGGGTGGCTCGCCAAGCAGGGCTGGAACGTCGAGGGCATCCAGGACTGGGCCGAGAACCTGCCGGAGGCAGCGCACAGCGCCGAGCCCGGCACCAAGGTCGCCACCCCGGTGTTCGACGGTGCGTACGAGCGCGAGATCGAGGGCCTCCTCGACTCGACCCTCCCGAACCGCGACGGCGAGCGCCTGATCGGCTCGTCCGGCAAGGCGCAGCTCTTCGACGGCCGCTCCGGCGAGCCGTTCCCGGAGCCCGTCTCGGTCGGCTACATGTACATCCTCAAGCTGCACCACCTGGTCGACGACAAGATCCACGCGCGTTCGACCGGTCCGTACTCGATGATCACGCAGCAGCCGCTGGGTGGTAAGGCGCAGTTCGGTGGACAGCGATTCGGTGAGATGGAGGTGTGGGCGCTCGAAGCGTACGGCGCCGCCTACGCCCTCCAGGAGCTCCTGACGATCAAGTCCGACGACATCCTCGGCCGCGTGAAGGTCTACGAGGCGATCGTCAAGGGCGAGAACATCCAGGAACCCGGCATCCCCGAGTCCTTCAAGGTCCTCATGAAGGAGATGCAGTCGCTCTGCCTGAACGTCGAGGTCCTCTCGGCCGACGGCCAGGCGGTCAGCCTGCGCGACAACGATGACGAGGTCTTCCGCGCTGCGGAGGAGCTGGGCATCAACATCTCCTCGCGGTTCGAGTCGTCCTCTGTCGACGACATCTGATCCCGCCCGTACATCGAAGCCTGAATCAGCAAGAGAGAAGAACATTGCTCGAAGCAACTTCCTTTGACGCCATTCGGATCGGCCTCGCGACCGCCGAGGACATCCGTCAGTGGTCGTACGGCGAGGTCAAGAAGCCGGAGACCATCAACTACCGCACCCTGAAGCCCGAGAAGGACGGTCTGTTCGGCGAGCAGATCTTCGGTCCTTCCCGCGACTGGGAGTGCGCCTGCGGCAAGTACAAGCGTGTCCGGTTCAAGGGCATCGTCTGCGAGCGCTGCGGCGTCGAGGTCACCAAGTCCTCGGTCCGTCGTGAGCGCATGGGCCACATCGAGCTCGCTGCCCCCGTCACGCACATCTGGTACTTCAAGGGCGTCCCGTCGCGCCTCGGGTACCTCCTCGACATGGCGCCGAAGGACCTCGAGAAGGTCATCTACTTCGCGGCGTACATGATCATCGACATCGATGAAGAGGGCCGTCACGCGGACATGCCGGGTCTCGAGAACGAGATGCGTCTCGAGATCAAGACCCTCGAGGGCCAGCGCGACTCGATCATCGCTGACCGCCTCAAGAAGCTCGAGGACGACCTCGCAGCCCTTGAGGAAGAGGGTGCGAAGGCCGACGTCAAGCGCCGCACCAAGGACACCGCCGAGAAGGAGATGTCCCAGGTCCGCAAGTCGTTCGACGAGGACATCACCCGTCTCGAGCGTGTGTGGGAGGACTTCCGCAACCTCAAGGTGGGCGACCTCAAGCCCGAGGACGCCGTCTTCCACGAGCTCCAGGACCGGTTCGGGATCTACTTCGACGCCTACATGGGCGCCGAGGCGATCAAGCTCCGGCTCGAGGCGTTCGACCTGGCCGCCGAGGCCGAGGCGCTGCGTCTGCAGATCGCCGAGGGCAAGGGCCAGAAGAAGATCCGCGCGATCAAGCGTCTGCGCGTCGTCAGCTCCTTCCTCGCCACCGGCAACTCGCCGGCCGCGATGGTGCTCGGCGTCGTGCCGGTCATCCCGCCGGAGCTGCGCCCGATGGTGCAGCTCGACGGTGGCCGTTTCGCCACGTCGGACCTCAACGACCTCTACCGTCGTGTGATCAACCGCAACAACCGTCTCCGCCGCCTGCTCGACCTCGGTGCCCCCGAGATCATCGTGAACAACGAGAAGCGCATGCTGCAGGAAGCCGTTGACGCGCTGTTCGACAACGGTCGTCGTGGACGTCCGGTCACGGGTACCGGCAACCGTGCCCTGAAGTCCCTGAGCGACATGCTCAAGGGCAAGCAGGGTCGTTTCCGCCAGAACCTGCTCGGCAAGCGCGTCGACTACTCGGGCCGTTCGGTCATCATCGTCGGCCCGCAGCTGAAGCTGCACCAGTGCGGTCTGCCCAAGCAGATGGCGCTCGAGCTCTTCAAGCCGTTCGTGATCAAGCGCCTCATCGACCTGTCGCACGCGCAGAACATCAAGTCGGCCAAGCGCATGGTCGAGCGTTCGCGTCCGCAGGTGTGGGACGTGCTCGAGGAGATCATCCGCGAGCGCCCCGTGCTGCTGAACCGTGCGCCGACGCTGCACCGTCTGGGCATCCAGGCGTTCGAGCCGCAGCTCGTCGAGGGCAAGGCCATCCAGCTCCACCCGCTCGTGTGTGCTGCGTTCAACGCGGACTTCGACGGTGACCAGATGGCCGTGCACCTGCCGCTGTCGGTCGAGGCCCAGGCCGAGGCCCGCATCCTGATGCTCGCCTCGAACAACATCCTGAAGCCGTCCGACGGCCGTCCGGTGACCCTGCCCGCACAGGACATGATCATCGGTCTGCACCACCTGACGACCGTCCGCGAGGGCGCCGTCGGTGAAGGCCGTGCGTTCTCCTCGGTCGCCGAGGCGATCCTGGCCAACGACCAGCACACGCTGCACCTCAACGCGATGGCGAAGATCCGCATGACGGGTGTCCACTTCGCCGAGGGTGAAGCTCCCGAGGGCTACGAGCAGGGCGACACCGTGCTGCTCGAGACGACCCTGGGCCGTGCGCTCTTCAACGAGACCCTGCCGGCGAACTACCCGTTCGTCCAGAAGGTCACCGACAAGGGTGTGCTGTCCGCGATCGTCAACGACCTCGCCGAGCGCTACTCCAAGACCGAGACGGCCGCTGCGCTGGACCGGATCAAGGACGCCGGCTTCTACTGGGGCACCCGCTCCGGTGTGACCGTCGCCCTGTCGGACGTCGTGACGCCTCCTCGCAAGAAGGAGATCATCGCGGGCTACGAGATCCAGGCCGCCAAGGTGCAGGGCGAGTTCGACAAGGGTCTGATCACCGACTCCGAGCGTCGCGCCGACCTGATCAAGATCTGGACCGAGGCCACGAACGAGATCGCGCAGGAGATGCGCGACAACTTCCCGGTCGACAACACCATCAACCGCATGGTGTCGTCCGGTGCTCGTGGTAACTGGCTCCAGGTCCGCAACATCGCCGGTATGCGTGGTCTGGTGAACAACCCGAAGGGCGAGATCATCGCCCGCCCGATCATCAACTCGTACCGCGAGGGCCTGACCGTGGCGGAGTACTTCATCGCCACCCACGGTGCTCGCAAGGGTCTTGCCGACACCGCGCTCCGTACCGCGGACTCCGGGTACCTCACCCGTCGTCTCGTGGACGTCTCGCAGGACGTCATCATCCGCGAGGACGACTGCGGCACGACGCGTGGCCTCGAGCTGCCGATCGCGACCGTGGACGCCGACGGCAAGCTCGTCCGCGACCCGCGCGTCGAGAACACCGTGTACTCCCGCACCCTGGCCACCGAGGCCGTGGACGCACAGGGCACGGTCGTGGCAGAGGCTCGCGAGGACGTCGGTGACGTGCTCCTCGAGAAGCTGCTGGCAGCCGGTGTCGAGAGCATCAAGGTGCGCTCGGTCCTGACCTGCGAGTCGGCCGTCGGTGTCTGCGCGAAGTGCTACGGCCGTTCGCTCGCCACCGGCAACCTGGTCGACATCGGTGAGGCAGTCGGCATCATCGCCGCGCAGTCCATCGGTGAGCCCGGTACCCAGCTGACGATGCGTACCTTCCACACGGGTGGTTCGGCTTCGGCCGACGACATCACCCAGGGTCTGCCGCGTGTCACGGAGCTCTTCGAGGCGCGTACCCCCAAGGGCGCGTCCCCGATCGCCGAGGCCCCCGGCCGCGTCGTGGTCGAGGACACGGACAAGGGTCGTCGGATCATCCTCACGCCGGACAACGGCGACGAGCCGTTCATCTACCCGGTGCTCAAGCGTGCGACGCTCCTCATCGAGGACAACCAGCACGTCGAGCTCGGCGAGCAGTTCATCGCCGGCACCGTCGACCCGAAGGAAGTCCTCCGGGTCAAGGGTGTCCGAGAGGTCCAGAAGCACCTGGTCAACGGTGTGCAGGACGTCTACGGCTCGCAGGGTGTGCCGATCCACGACAAGCACATCGAGGTCATCGTCCGCCAGATGCTCCGCAAGGTCACCGTCGTCGACCACGGCGACACCGACCTGCTGCCGGGTGAGCTCGTCGACCGGTCGCGCTACAACGCGCTGAACCGTGCGGCGCTGCAGGAGGGTCGCAAGACCGCCTCGGCTCGCCAGGAGGTCATGGGCATCACGAAGGCGTCCCTCGCGACCGAGTCGTGGCTGTCCGCCGCTTCCTTCCAGGAGACCACCCGCGTGCTCACGCAGGCGGCCATGGAGGGCAAGCAGGACCACCTCGTCGGCCTCAAGGAGAACGTCATCATCGGTAAGCTCATCCCCGCCGGGACGGGCCTCAGCCGGTACCGTGACGTGGACGTGAACGCGACCGAAGAGGCGAAGGCGGAGCGGTACCCCAACCGCATCTTCGCTGACGACTCGTCGTTCTCGGACGCCGACCTGAGCTTCGTCGACTTCGACAGCTTCTCGTCGGACGACTTCACGCCGGGCACGTACAACTGAGCCTGATGTGATCCCACGAAGGCCCCGTCTCCGCAAGGAGGCGGGGCCTTCGTCGTGTCGTCACCGCGTGACGGCCTGGAGGCGCGGTGCGGGGCCGCCACGGGCCTCCCGTCCGCCGTGGGGTCGCGGCTAGAGCGCGCGGCCCGCGCCGTTGTCGCGGCCGGAACCGCGTCCGGTCTCGTCGACCAGCGAGAACAGGCTCAGCACGTTGCCGTCGGGGTCGCGGACGTCGAACCAGTCGACGGCCCCGTCGACGCACTCGACGGGGCCGATGTCGATGCCGAGCGCGCCGATGCGTGCGTGCTGCGCGGCGACGTCGTCGACGCCGAAGCGGACGCTGACCGGGTTCTCCTCGGCCTGTTCGTCGACGTAGAGCTGGATCCAGATGCCGCCGACCTCGTACTCGGCGACGCCGTCCTCGGGCTCGAGGTCCGGCTCGGTGCGCTCGAAGACCGCGCCGTACCAGAGGCAGGACGCCTCGATGTCGCTGACGGGCAACCCCACGGTCACGCTCGTGATGTCCATGACTCATCATGTGCCCGGGTGGGGGCGCACGTCGAGAGGGATTCCGCGGTGCCGCGCTGTCCGGCCCGCGTCGGACGGCGGCCCCGTTCCTCCACACCCCCGTGAGACGCCGACGTTCTCCACGGACTGCGCGCCAGGACTCCGCGGTCTTTGCGGGGTCCGGGAGGCTGGCGAACATGCACCCTCCGACGACCACCGCGAACCGGCCGAAGCGTCCCCCGGACCGGGGCCGAACCGGTCGTGGACCCCAGTTTTGGGTGCAGCCGGACCCCCTCCGCCCCCTCTTTCTGGGACTGCGGTCGGCGAGGGCCCCAGAAGTAGCGTGGTCGGGCGCCACATCCCTGGTGGCGCATCACCCGACGACGTCTCGCCGTGCGCGAGTCCAAGGAGGCACGGGACTCATGGCGACCCTGTCCGAGATCCTCATCCTGAACGGCGCCCTGCCCATCGAGCACCTCGATGCGATGACGGGTGACGAGGACCTCGACGAGCGCGCCATCCGCGGCCTGGTCGACCAGGGCGTCGTGAGCGAGGCCCAGTTCATCACCGCCCGGGCCGCGTCGAACAACTCACGCACCGTCCCGCTGAGCGACTACCCCGTCGACGGCACCGCGGTGTCGATCCTGCCGGCGGCCCTGTGCCGGCGCCACGGCGTGCTCGGCGTCGGGTTCGAGGGCGACCTGCTCATCCTCGCGATGGTGAACCCCACGAACGTGCTCGCCATCGACGACGCCCGGACGGCATCCGGTCGCGCGATCAAGCCGCTGCAGGTCGAGGAGCGTGACCTCGTCGCTGCCCTCGACCGGTACCTGCGCGCCGACGACGAGCTGAACGACCTGACGTCGTCGCTCGAGGAAGAAGCGTCGACGACCTCGAAGGCGCAGGTCGACATCGCCGACGGCGCCCTCGACGACGTCCCGATCGTCCGCTTCGTGAACCTGCTCGTGTCGCAGGCCATCCAGGACCACGCGTCGGACATCCACATCGAGCCCGGCGAGCACGAGGTCCGGATCCGGTACCGCATCGACGGCGTGCTGCACGAGATGGCGCCGGCGCCGAAGAACATCCAGAACGGCGTGATCAGCCGCCTGAAGATCATGAGCGACATCGACATCGCCGAGCGTCGCAAGCCGCAGGACGGCCGCATGTCCGTGCGGCACGGCGGCCGGCAGATCGACCTCCGCGTCGCGACGCTGCCCACCGTGTGGGGCGAGAAGGTCGTCATGCGGATCCTCGACAACACGAACACCTCGCTGACCCTCAAGGACCTCAACCTCCTCGAGCAGAACTTCCAGGCGTACCAGCGGTCGTACTCGAAGCCCTACGGCATGATCCTGGTCACCGGCCCCACCGGTTCGGGCAAGTCGACGACGCTGTACACGACCCTCAACGCCGTGGCGAAGCCCGAGATCAACGTCATCACGGTGGAGGACCCGGTCGAGTACCGGATGGCCGGCATCAACCAGGTGCAGGTCAACCCGAAGGCCGGCCTGACGTTCGCCTCCGCGCTCCGCTCGATCCTCCGGTCCGACCCCGACGTCGTGCTGCTCGGTGAGATCCGCGACCACGAGACCGCCCAGATCGCGATCGAGGCGTCGCTGACCGGGCACCTCGTGCTCTCGACCCTGCACACCAACGACGCCCCGTCGGCCGTGACCCGCCTGACCGAGATGGACATCGAGCCGTTCCTGGTCGGGTCCGCCCTCGACTCCGTCGTCGCCCAGCGCCTCGCACGACGGCTGTGCGACCGGTGCAAGGCGCCCGCCGTGTACGAGATCGAGCAGCTCCGGGCGCTCGGGTTCCTGGCCCCCGGCGACGAGATGCCGGCGTTCTTCGCCCCGGTCGGCTGCGCCGTCTGCTCGAACACCGGGTACCGCGGCCGCATCGCCCTGCACGAGGTCATGACCGTGACCGAGGAGATCGAGCGGCTCGCCGTCGGTCGTGCCTCGAGCGCGGAGATCAGCCGCGTCGCCCAGCAGCAGGGCATGCTCACGCTCCGCCAGGACGGCTTCGAGAAGGTCAAGCTCGGCATGACGAGCGTCGACGAGATCCTGCGCGTCGTCGCGTGACCGGGGAACAGGACGAGCAGATGACCGACTCCGTGTACGACATCACCATGCCCGGCGACGAGCCCGTCGCCGGATGGCACCCCGGCACCCCGGGCGCCGAGGTCGGCTCGCGCCGTGCCGCGCGTCTGGCCGCAGCCAAGGCCGCCTCGCCCGAGCAGGTCTACGACCTGACGGACGACTCGGCGGTGTGGCCCGCGCCCACCGGCACGGCCGTGGCGAGCCCGGTTGCCGGGCCCGTGGGTGGTCCGGTCGCTGCGCCCGTGGCGCAGTCCGCCACCGCTCCGGCGACGCCGCCTGCCGCGGTGCCGTCGTCGACGGCCACCTACGGGTACGCCGAGCCCGCGACCCAGCAGCTGCCGGCCATCGCCTACAGCGGCGCCCACCACGCCGCACCGGCGGCACCCACTCCGGTTCCCGCCCCCGCCGCGGCATCGGCAGGTGACATCGACTTCGCCCGGCACGCACGTGAGGTCGCCGACCCCGACCTCATCACCGCACTCGCACAGGTCGTCTACCAGGGGGCCTCCGACCTGCACATCACGGCCGACGCCCCGCCCACCGTCCGCGTCGACGGCTCGCTCCGGCCGGCCGTGCCCGGAGGCGCGTGGTCGCGTGGCAAGGTCATCGCGGCACTCAAGACGCTGCTGTCCGTCGAACAGGCCGGGCAGTTCGACCACGACCAGGAACTCGACTTCGCGTACTCGCTGTCGCCGGAGTACCGCTTCCGCGTGAACTACTACCAGCAGCGCGGCAACTGGGGCGCCGCGTTCCGCATCATCCCCACCAGGATCAAGACGCTCAAGCAGCTCGGCATCCCCGCGCACGTCGGTGACTTCGCCGGCCTGCCCCGTGGACTAGTCCTCGTCACCGGCCCGACCGGGTCGGGCAAGTCGACCACCCTCGCGGCGCTCATCGACCTGGTCAACGAGAGCCGTGCCGACCACATCGTCACGGTCGAGGACCCGATCGAGTTCATGCACGACCACAAGCGGTCGATCATCAACCAGCGCGAGGTCGGCGCCGACACCCACTCCTTCGCCTCGGCGCTCAAGCACGTGCTGCGGCAGGACCCCGACGTCATCCTGATCGGTGAGCTCCGGGACCTCGAGACCATCTCCGTCGCGCTGACCGCCGCCGAGACCGGCCACCTGGTGTTCGCCACCCTGCACACGCAGAGCGCCCCCGGCACGATCGACCGCGTCATCGACGTCTTCCCGCCGCACCAGCAGGGGCAGATCCGCACCCAGCTCGCCGCCACCCTGCAGGGTGTCGTCTGCCAGACCCTCGTCCCGAAGGCCAACGGCGTCGGCCGGGTCGTCGCCACCGAGATCATGACGATCACCCCGGCCATCGGCAACCTCATCCGCGAGGGCAAGACCTACCAGATCACCTCCGCCATGCAGGCCGGCCGTGACCTCGGCATGCACACCATGGACCAGGACCTCGCCGAACTGGTCAACGTCGGCACCATCTCGCGCAAGGCCGCGATGGAGAAGGTGCACGACGAAGAGGGCTTCGACCGGCTCGTCCAGCGCGTCGAGTCCCCGTCCGACTCCTCGGCCGCCGCGATCGCCGCCAGCGGCATCGACTTCGGCGACAAGTTCTCCGGAGGCTACTGATGTCACTCGCGTTCGACTACCGCGGGCGTGACGGCGCCGGCAAGCTCGTCAAGGGCCGCCTCGACGCCGCGTCCGAGGGAGCCGTCGTCCAGCGCCTCCGGGGGATGGGCGTCTCACCGATCGCCATCACCGAGGCCAAGGCCGGCACCGGGCTCCAGACCGAGATCAAGATCCCCGGGTTCGAGAAGGGCGTCGGCCTCAAGGACCTCGCGATCATGTCGCGACAGGCCTCGACGATGCTCACCTCGGGGCTCTCGCTCCTGCGGACCCTGACGATCCTGTCCGACCAGACCGAGAACAAGAAGCTCAAGGACATCCTCGGCAAGGTCCGCGACGACGTCGAGCGCGGCGTCTCGTTCTCCGACGCCGTCGCGAAGTACCCGGTCGACTTCCCGCCGATCATGATCAACATGATCCGTGCAGGGGAGACCGGCGGGTTCCTCGACCAGGCCATGGACTCCATCGCCACGAACTTCGAGAAGGAGCACAAGCTCCGCTCGACGATCAAGTCGGCGATGACCTACCCGGTGGTCGTGCTCGTGATGTCGCTGGTGGCGGTCGCCATCATGCTCATCTTCATCGTCCCGATCTTCCAGGACATGTTCTCGTCGCTCGGCGGCACGCTCCCGCTGCCGACGCAGATCCTCGTGACGCTGTCACACGCCATGCGGTACGTCGCGATCCCACTCGCGATCGTCGTCGTGCTGGCGTGGCTGTGGTGGCGAGCGAACAAGAACACCGAACGCGTCCGAGCGTTCATCGATCCGATCACCCTGAAACTGCCGGTCTTCGGCCCGCTGCAGAAGAAGATCGTCATTGCTCGGTTCGCTCGCAACTTCTCGAACATGATCGGCGCCGGTGTTCCCATTCTGCAGGCATTGCGGATCGTCGGGGAAGTGTCGAACAACTTCGTCGTGAAGCGCGCGCTCGACAATGTCGCAGAGGCGGTGCGGAAAGGTGAATCAATCGCGGTGCCGCTCGCCGCGCAATCGGTTTTCCCGGCAATGGTGACACAGATGGTCGCGGTCGGTGAAGACGCCGGTTCCCTCGAGATCATGCTCGAGAAGATCGCGGTGTTCTACGACGCCGAAGTCGAGGCGACCACCGACGCCCTCACCTCGCTGATCGAGCCGCTGCTCATCGCGTTCCTGGGGGTGGTGGTGGGCGGGATGATCATCGCGCTCTACATGCCGATCTTCCAGATCACCAACGTCGTGCAGAACGCTTCCTAGCCATTCCACCCCCATGCGGGGGCATTGTCGATATCGACCCTCCCCCGCACTGGGGGTGTTTTGTGCCCAGCATGGCCCCCGTTCTCGGGATTGGCCGCTCGATGTGTCCCCAATACGCTGATCTGCGGCGGCCGAGCAAGCCCCGAAATCATTTCCCCGACATTCCCCGCAGAATGGAAACAACCATGTACTTCGCTCTCATGGGCAAGCTCGACGCTCGCCGCAAGGGTCTCCTGAAGGACGGCGAGAAGGGCTTCACGCTCATCGAGCTCCTCGTCGTCGTCATCATCATCGGCATCCTCGCCGCGATCGCCATCCCGGTGTACATCGGCGTGCAGAACAACGCGAAGGACTCGGCAGTCAAGTCCGACGTCACCAACGCGAAGACCGCCGTGGTGAGCATCGCGACGAACGGCGACGGAACGTTCCCCGCCGACAAGACGGACATCACGACCGCTGACTACAAGAAGGCGGGCACGACCGTGGGCGGCGACACGACCCTCGTCTACACGGCCAACGCGGACAAGACCGCCTTCTGCATCCAGGGCACGAGCAAGGCCACCTCGAAGACGTTCGCTGCCACGGACTCGGCGGGTGTGGCTGAGGGCACCTGCGCTGCGGGCGTCTTCACGAAGAAGACCCCGTAACACCACCGTCAGGGTGGACGTTGACCTGTGGGTCACCGTCCGCCCTGATGTACTTCCACTCCGGCCAGAAGGGACG
Source organism: Curtobacterium flaccumfaciens (assembly GCF_013359815.1). Classification (GTDB taxonomy): domain Bacteria; phylum Actinomycetota; class Actinomycetes; order Actinomycetales; family Microbacteriaceae; genus Curtobacterium; species Curtobacterium flaccumfaciens. Next base: position 90,228 of record NZ_JABMCF010000035.1, read on the forward strand.
CCATGATCTCGCGCATCGCCGAGCGACTGCGTTCCGCACGGGACAACGAGGACGGCTTCACGATCATCGAGGTGATGGTCGCGATGACGATCTTCGCCCTGATCGCCGCCGGGATCGCCGCCGGCATCGCTGCCTCACTGGTGCTGTCGAAGGACACCCGTGCGCGCGAGGTCGCATCGACGATCGCGATGGAGGACATCGACGACCTCCGGGACACCCCGAGCATCTTCAACGTGAAGAGCGGCACCGCCACCAAGCAGGTCGGCAATCAGGTCTTCGACCTGACCCGGAAGGTGTCGTGGACCCGGTCGTCCGGCGCGGCCACCGCCTGCGGCACGGGCGACGGCAGCTTGTCGTACAAGGCCGTGACGGTCACGGTGCGGTGGAAGACCAGCGCTGCAGCGTCCGGGACCCATCAGGTCGAGATGTCGAGCGCCATCGCTCCACTCACGAACATCAACTCGGACACCACGGGCTCGATCCTCGTCGGCGTGACGAACGCGAACGGGATCGGCGTCTCCGGGATCGTGCCGACCGTGAGCGGTGGCCCCGCCGGGGTCACGTTCCCGGCGACGGACGCGGAGGGCTGCACCTACGTGGCCGGCGTCGCGCCGGGGACCTACAAGGTGTCGGTCGCCCGCACCGGGTACATCGACTCGACCCAACAGCCGAGTCCGTCGTCGCAGTCGGTGACGGTGTCGGTCGGGAGCTCCGGTGCCGCCGCCTTCACCTTCGACAAGGTGACGACCTACTCGTTCAAGTACGTGACCTCGCCGGCCTCGTCCGCGATCCTGCCGACGAACCTGCCCTTGTCGATCACCAACGGGACGTCGGGCACGACCGTGTTGGACCCCGCCCCGACGAGCGCGGCCCTGTTCCCGTTCCCCTCGGGGTACCAGGCGGTGGCCGGGTTGTACTCCGCTGACGTGTCGTCCGACGCTGCAGCGACCTGCCTCGGCCCGGAACCAGGCGCCTGGACGACCGCCAACAAGGCAGGCAAGAAGGGGACGGCGACGGAGTTCAAGGACGCGACCGGGCCGATCCCGATCAGCATGGGCGCGATCACGCTCGCCAAGCCGGACAAGGCGCTCTTCATCACCGCGAAGACCACCACAGCCGTGAACGGCGATCCCGGCTGCGCGAAGGGGATGACCCTGAGCTTCCCGAAGCCGACGTCCGACAGCATGACGATCGCCCTGCCGTGGGGAACCTGGAAGCTGTTCACGGGCGGCACTGCGGGCGCGGCGACGACGCCGCTCGCGCTCACCGCCACCAACACCGCGATGGTCAGCAACGGTGCCGTCACCGGTGGCGTCGTCCTCGTCGACCCGAGGCCGGCCAGCTGATGCGCGCGCTCCTCCGTCGTCTGCGAGTCGATCAACGCGGGATCACGCTCGTGGAGCTCCTCGTCGCCATGCTCGTGACGTCGCTGCTGCTCACCCTGGTCGGGAGCTTCTTCGTGTCGATCTCGAAGGCGCAGCGCACGGTGTCCTCGGTCAACGACAGCACCCGACAGGGCACCACGTCGATGACGCAGCTCAGCCGGTACCTGCGTGAGGCCTCGCGGTGGCAGGTGAGCAAGATGGTCAGTGCGCCGGCGTTCGTGAGCGCCACTGGCAGGAGCGTGCAGTTCTACTCGGGTGTCGACCTGTCGAGTGCACGGGCCGGGCTCACCAAGGTGACGGTCGACGTCGTGTCGAACCGGCTGCGCATGCAGCTGCAGCGGGGCGACTGCCCGGCCGGCGGGTACTGCACGTTCACCGGTGCCACCCGGACGCTGTGGCTCGCCGACGTGGTCCGGGCAGGCACGCTCTTCTCGTACGTCAACGCGGACGACGGTCCCGTGTCCGCGCCGGCGAATGCCACCTACGACACGATCCGGTCCGTCCGCGTGGCGCTGACCGTGGGGTCGACGGGCGGCGTGACCGTCAACGACAGCACGTTCCAGGCCACCATCAACCTGCGCAACCTCGACTACGGCGCAGCCACGGAGTCATGATGCTCATCCGGATCCTCCGAGGCCTGCGTGCCCGAGACGACGAACGCGGGGTCGCCCTCGCGGCCGTCATCGGGATCGGTGCGGTGCTCATGATCGTGCTGTCCCTCGTCGTCGCCACCGCGACGAGCGGTGCGACGAAAGCGACGACCGACACGAACTACAACAAGGCGATCGCGGCCGCGTACGCGGGTCTCTCCGACTACCAGGGCCGCCTGGCAGCCGACAACGCCTACGTCAAGTACGGCGTGCGCACCGCGTTCTCGTCGACGAGCACGTACACGGCAGATCCGGCGAACAAGGCCTTCGGCACCGCGAAGGACGGCTCGTGGGCGAACGTGGTCGGGAGCACCGACCAGTCCTACCGGTACGAGGTCGACAACTCCGACTACTCGACGACCGGCAAGGTCCGCCTGCGCGTGACGGGGAAGGCCGGTGCCACGACGAGGACCATCGTCGTGGACCTCCGCGGCGACGGCTTCGTCAACTACCTGTACTTCACGAACTACGAGTCCCAAGACCCGAGCCTGACGAACGCCGGCTGCGTCTCGAACCACCGCAACGACGACGACTGGAGCTCCAGCAGCAGCTGTGAAGCCGTCACGTTCGCCAGCGGTGACGTCCTCGACGGGCCGGTCCGGTCGAACGACGTCATCACCGCCTGCGGAGCGACGTTCAACTCGAGCGTGCAGGACACGGGGCCCGCCGACTTCTTCTACACGAGCAAGGCGACGACCATCGACTCCGCCTGCCGCTCGTCCACGAAGTTCATCAGCGGGAGGATCAAGAACGTCGGGACGCTCCCCATGCCGAGCACCAACGCGAACATGAAGCAGGAGGCACGGACCGACATCCCCGAGAAGGTGGCGAAGCCCGGGTGCCTGTACACCGGTCCGACGTCCATCACGTTCCTCGCCGGGGGCAAGATGCGCGTGGTCTCACCGTGGACCATCTCCACACAGGTCAAGGGCAACGCCAACGGCAGCGCCATCGCACCGGGCCCGGGGAACGACGCCCTGTGCGGCTCGGTCGCTGCTCTCCGGGGAACCGGTGCCGTCGTCCCCACGCTGCCCGCGAACCTGGTCTACGTGCAGAGCGTGCCGTCGACGGTCGGTGACCCGAACTACTGGGCGTCCAGCGCCACACCGTCCGGCACGGTCAACGGGACCGTGAACGCGGGTTCGCCGGTCTACTGCCAGCAGACGGTCAAGTCGGGGACCTCGACGAGTTCGGACTACGGCAACGGCCTGGGGTACCCGCTCAACGGCGAGTTCACCGGAACGCGCGGGGATGCCGGGTACTACGGGTGCCGCAGCGGTGATGCCTTCGTGTCCGGATCCTTCGGCGGACAGATGACCCTCGCCGCGGAGAACTTCCTGTACGTGACCGGAAACATCGTCTACCAGAACGGCCGGACCTCCGACGACATGCTCGGGCTCGTCGGGCAGAAGGCGGTCTCCGTCTACAACCCCGTGTCCTGCTCGAGCTACTCCGGCTGGTCGAACACGGTGTGCAACACGGGCAGCAGCTCCTACTCGACGAACACGGCGCCGACCAAGAACATCGAGATCGACGCGGCCATCGCCAGCAACCTCGGCACGTTCAACGTCCAGAACAGCCAGTACGGGTCGAACCTCGGCATCCTCACGATCTACGGATCGATCGCCCAGCAGTTCCGCGGCTCGGTCCGCACCTCGTACGGCAACGGCCTGCTGACGGGGTACGCGAAGGCGTACTCGTACGACAGCAGACTCAAGTCCTCCGCCCCGCCCAAGTTCCTGCAGCCGGTCTCGACCACGTACGGCGTGACGACCGAGACCGAGTCGGCCACGGCCTTCCGCGCCGACGGCACCCCGACGGGGAAGTGACCGTGGCTTCCTTCGCCTCGGTGGCGCCCCTCGTCGCCGCGCTGGTCGGTGTGCTCGGTCTCGCGATCGGGTCGTTCCTGAACGTCGTCGTGTACCGCGTGCCCGCGGGCATGTCCGTCGTCGCGCCGGCCAGCTCCTGCCCCCGATGCGGTCACGCGATCCGAGGTCGCGACAACGTGCCCGTGATCTCCTGGCTCGTCCTGCGCGCCCGGTGCCGCGACTGCGGCGCGCCCATCTCGGCCCGGTACCCGCTCGTCGAAGCCACCACGGGCCTCCTGTTCGTCGCGGTGACGCTGCTCTCGGTCCTCGCACCGTGGTCGCCGCTGGCGGCGCCGGACGGCGTCCCCGGAACGATCCACGCTGCGATCCTGCTCGTCGCACTCCTGTACCTGATGGCGATCAGCATCTCGTTGACGCTCATCGACCTCGACACCCACACGTTGCCGAACCGGATCGTGCTGCCGGCCTACGTCGTGCTGCCCGTGCTCCTGCTGGCGGCGTCGGCGGCGTCCGGGGACTGGGGCGCCGCGCTCCGGGGCCTCATCGGCCTGGTCGTCCTCGGCGGCGTCTACCTCGTGCTCGCGCTGGCGGTGCCCGGCGGGATGGGGCTCGGCGACGTGAAGCTCGCCGGCGTGCTCGGCCTCGTGCTGGCGTACCTCGGATGGGGACCCCTCGCAGTGGGTTCTTTCGCGGCGTTCCTGCTCGGAGGTACCTTCGCAGTCGTCCTCTTGGTCGTGCGCCGGGCGGGCCGTCGCAGCGGGATCCCGTTCGGCCCCTGGATGCTCGCGGGTGCCTGGCTCGGCATCGCCGTCGGTGCCCCCGCATGGGACGGCTACCTGCGCCTCCTCGGACTCGCCTGACGCCTCGTCGCGCGCTGACCCACCAGACCGACCCGAAGACGGTCACGGAAGGACCACCCATGTCGAAGAGCATCGTGGGCGTCGACATCGGCGCCGCCGCGATCCGTGCTGTCGAGGTCCAGGACGCCGACAAGCCGAGACCGACGATCCTGCGGTTCGCCGAGGTGCCCGTGCCCCCGGGCGCGACGAAGCAGGGGGAGGTGCTCGAGCCCAACACGGTCGCGGGTGCGCTTCGACAGCTCTGGTCGCTCGGGCGCTTCCGCTCGAAGGACGTCGTGCTCGGCATGGGCAACCAGCGCGTGCTGTCGCGCGACCTGACGGTCCCGAAGGCCCCCATCGCGCAGATCCGTGAATCGTTGCCCTTCCAGGTGCAGGACATGCTCCCGGTGCCCGTGGGCGACGCCATCCTCGACTTCTACCCGACCAGCGAGGAGACGGGGGAGAACGGCCCCACCGTGAGCGGTCTCCTCGTCGCCGCGGTGAAGGACGCCGTGCTCGCCAACGTCCGCGCGGTCCAGAACGCCGGGCTCAAGCCGGTCGGTGTCGACCTCATCCCGTTCGCCCTGGCACGTGTCCTCGCGCCGTTGAACCGGTCGGGCACCGTGGCCATCGTCGAGTGCGGCGGCAACACGACGACCGTCGTCATCGTCACCGACGGCGTCCCGAAGTTCGTCCGCATCGTGCCGACCGGTGGCGACGACATCACGCGGCTCCTCGCCGGTCGGCTGACGATCGACGAGGGAGCGGCCGAAGCCGTCAAGCGCCACCTGGGCATGGATCCGGAGCGGGCGCGGACCGGCGACGACGCGCTCGCGGTCGCGGCGGTCCGCGAGACGATGGGCGAACTGCTCTCGAGTCTCCGCAACACCGTCAACTACTTCGTCAACACCCACCCTGCCGAGCCCGTCGGTGAGATCCTGCTCTGCGGTGCTGCAGCTGCGCTCCCCGGTTTCGCCGCAGCGCTCTCGGAGTTCACCCGGACGCCCGTCCGGTTCGGGGCGCCGTTCGCCAACGTCGCGCTCGCGAAGTCCATCCGGGTCGAGGACCTGCACGCGCACGGCGCATCGATCGCCGTGGCATGGGGACTCGCCGCGGGAGGGAAGGCAGCATGAGCCAGTCGACCAAGTCGAAGCCCTCGCGCTCTGGACGGAGTCGCCGCCGAGGAGCGGCGCCCGACCCCGCCCTGCGAGTCGCCGCCGAGACCGCGGAGCGCGTCAAGCGCCAGCGTCGGACCACGCCCAGCGAGATCGTCGTCGGGGGCCGCCCCAGTGTCGACCTGCTGCCCACCGAGGTCCTCGCCGACCGACGCAGCAGCCGTGTCGTCCGTCGGATGTGGGCGGGCGTGGTCCTCGTGGCGATCGTGGTCGGGATCGCGACCGCCGGAGCCAGCCTCCTGTCCAGCCAGGCCCACGACGACCTGACCCACGCGCAGGACGAGACCCTGTCACTCCTGCAGCAGCAGGCGAACTACCGCGAGGTCCGGGACACGGAGGCCGGTACCGCGCTGCGTGAAGCCGCGCAGTCGGTCGGCGGGGCCACGGAAATCGCCTGGCAGCCGTACCTCGCTTCGCTGAAGGCATCGCTCCCGGCGGGAGTCGAGATCACCGGCGTCGCGATCGACTCGGCCACGCCGCTGGAGACCTACGCGCAGGCCGACACCCCGCTCCAGGGCCAGCGTGTCGCGACCCTGACCATCGACGCGCAGAGCCCGACGCTGCCGTCCGTTCCGTCGTGGCTCGATGCCGTCAAGGGGCTCAAGGGCTTCGTCGACGCGACCGCGAACTCGGTCACGCTCGACCCGACGACGGCCACGTACACGGTGAACATGACGATCCACGTCGACCAGGCCGCCTTCGACGGCAAGTACCAGGACAAGGGCGAGTGAGATGACCCGCAACCGACTCAACATGCTCCTCGCCGTCGTGGCGATGGTCGTGGTGGCACTCGCCGGGTTCTTCCTCGGCGTGCAGCCACATCTCGCACAGGCCGCGAGTGACCGTACCGACCAGGTGTCGGTTGACGCGACGAACCGGACGACGGCGGCGGAACTCGCCCGGCTCAAGGACCGCGCGAAGTCCCTGCCGGCGATGAAGGCGGAACTCGCGGAGCTCACCACCTCGGTGCCGTCGAGTGCGAACATGTCCTCCTTCTACGGCGCAGTCGACGGCGTGGCAGCCCGGGCGGGCGTGAAGGTGTCCGCGATCACGACGTCCGACGCTGTGGCGTACACCGCCCCCGTCGCGGCCTCGACTGCCGCGGGCACCGAGGACTCGTCGGCCTCCGCGACGGACGAGGCGACGGACGAGGCGACGCCCGAGCCGACCGCGGCATCCACCGGCGACGCGACGGTGCCCGGGACCGACCCGGCGATCTCGGCCGCGAACTTCTCGGCCATCCCCGTCTCCGTGTCGGTCGACGGGTCGTTCGACCAGGCCCTGTCCTTCGTCGGGGGCATGCAGGACGGCGCTCGACTCTTCCTGGTCACCACGGTGTCGTCCTCCATCTCGCAGGACTCGACCGACCCGGCCGCGGCGGCTGCGACGACGTGGACGTTCGGTGGCTACGTGTACGTCCTGACCGCCGACTCGGACACCGCTGCGAAGGGCTGACCCGACCCCCACGGACTGGGGTCGGCCGCGCCACGCCGACCCCACTTCCGCGACACCCGTCGTTGTGATTACGATGCACCAGGCGCCGTGATCGCGGCCGCTCATCCCCTCTCGAACGGTCGGCTCGAACCGGCCGTTCCTCGTCGTGCCCGGAGTCGCGCGTGTTGGTCGGAATCGTGGAATTCCTGGGTTGGTTCGGCGCAGTAACCGTTCTAGCTGGTTACATCTTGTTCTCCACCGGCAAGATCCCGAACGGCCCGCTCTACCAGCTGTTCAACCTCGTCGGCGGCCTCGCGGTGGCCATCAACGTCGCCGCGCACCACGCCGTCCCCTCGACCATCGTCAACGGGATCTGGGCGATCGTCGCCGTCGTCGTCCTGGTGAAGATGGGCCGAGCGCGCCGCGCGGCGAAGCGCGACGGATCCGTGTCCAGCGAGCCGCCGGTCCTGCACGCCGAGCCGGCCGCGACCACCGGGGTCCTGCCGGTCATCGGCCCGGCGCTGCGCGACCACGAGCCGGAGAGCACCGCCGATGCGGACGCCACCACGGGCCTCCAGTCCGACGTCCCGACGGACACGACCGACGCGACGGACGAGACGGCCGCGACGATGCCGGATTCCGCGCCCGCCCCCATGACGGAGACCGTCCCGATCATCACGGCGACGATCGCGCTCGCCCTGGTCGCCGCAGCGCAGGAGCAGTCCGACCGGGCGGACCGTCGCGAGCACGCGGACGACACGGACCACGCCGAACCCGCTTGCTGACCAGCCGGTCGGCGATACGATCGGCGCATGTCCCGGTGGTTGATCGCGACGATGACGTCGGTCCTCTTCATCGCGCTCGTGATCGCCGTCACGGGCTTCGAAGCCCTGCTCGCCGACGTCGAGGTCATCTCGCAGCCCGACGCCACCCCGTACCTCGGGCCCGCGATGGTGGTCGGTGGCGCGGTGGTGGTCTTCCTCGCGACCGCGGCCGGCGTGCGCGACGGCAACCCCGGGGTCACCGCGCTGGTGGCCGCAGCGACGGTCTACCTGGTCATGCTCGGCGTCGGAGCCGTGGGCTACGCGCTCGTCCGCTCGGACGCGACGGAGCTCCTCGTCTTCCCCGCGGGCTACGCCCTCGGGCCGTTCGTGGTCGGGTCCGTCGTGGTGGCGCTCCTGTCGGTGCTCGGTGGGATCACGATGGCTCGCCACCAGGTACGGACCGGCGAAGGCTCGGGCGCGACCGGGACGGCGCGTCTGGACCAGCCCGACGAGCGCTCCGGGCACGACCGGACGAACGCGGGCGAGGAACCCGCCGGACGGTAGTGTTCGCAGGGCACGACGCACACGCAACGGGGGAACGATGAGCGACCAGCACGCGCAGGATCCGGACCAGCAGGGCGGCTGGGGTGCCGTCCCGCCGGTGGCCTCGATCCGTGGAACCGACGGAACGTCCGGGGCAGCGGCCCAGGGGTTCGGTCCGGGTCCCGGCGCAGGAGCCCCCGGATTCCCCGGGATGCCCGGGATGCCCGGGGTGCCCGGGGTGCCCGGACCGGTGCCGCAGCGTCGTCGCCGGAAGCTCCGCCGCGGTCAGCTCATCGGCATCATCTCGGGCGGCACGGCGGTCGTCCTGCTGCTCGTGGCCGGTGTCGTCGGGTACTCGGTCGGTTCCTCCTCGCACTCGGCGGACCGCCCGGTGCGGGCGTTCCTCGACGACCTGACGGCCGGACGCGTGGCCGATGCCCTCGACGACGCGGGCATCGAACGCGAGAAGACCGACGTGCTGCTCGGCGAAGCCGCCTACGCGAAGGCATCGGACAAGGTCACGGGCTACCGCGTCGCCGCGACGCGCACGGACGGCGACACCGCGACGGTCCGCGCGTACCTGCGCCAGGGCGGTCAGGACGTCGCTGCGACCTTCACGCTGGACAAGACCGGGACGGACTGGGGTGTGTTCCCGATCTGGGAGCTGCAGGCCCCCGAGCTCGGATCGGTCGCCGTCGCCGTGCGTGGGCCGTCCGGTGCGGCGGTCACCGTCGCCGGCCGGAACGTGAAGACCGCGAAGGACGGCACGGTGAGCCTCCGTGCGCTGCCCGGCACGTACGACGTCGCCTTCGACGGCGGCAAGTGGACCACGGCCCGTGGGGGATCGGCGAGCGTCAGTGGGTTCGGGCGGTCGACCTCGACCCCGGTGCAGATGACCACGACCCTGACCACCGCCGGGCAGCAGGCCGCCAAGCGGGCGGTGGACGACTGGGTGGACGGCTGCATCGCCTCCACCGACGCCGCACCCGCCGGTTGCAGTTTCTACGCGTACGGGCAGAACCCCGCGTACACGTACTCGAACCAGAAGTGGACGCTCGAGACGCGGCCGACGGTCCGGGTCGGCAGCTGGACGACGAACGGCTGGTTGATCACGACGACGGTGCCAGGCCGGGCGAAGTACACGGCCGACATCTCGGGTGCCGCCGGCACCGGGACGGCCTCTGCGGGGCCGCTCAACGTGAACGCGAGCGGGTACGTCACGGGCTTCTCGAGCGACGGCGCCACGTTCCGTTCGGCGGTGGGCAACGGGTCGTCCGACACCGGCTCATGACGGTGTCGGTTCCCGGGGTGACCCGGATTGATTTCGTCCCGTTACGCGGGTAGTCTCTACCGGGTGTGCGCCCTCGGGCGCGCCCGAAAAGTCCGGCGAGCGGGATCGCCCAGCCGGACCACTCCGTCCCCCACTCGAACACCCGCCGTCCGGCGGTGCTCAGCGTGGGACGAGGAAGCCGGCGGAACGCGCCGGCCAGAGAGCACGAGCGAAGAACCAGGAGAACAGTTGCCTACTATTCAGCAGCTGGTTCGCAAGGGTCGTACGCCGAAGGTCACCAAGACCAAGGCGCCCGCCCTGAAGGCGAACCCCCAGCAGCGTGGTGTGTGCACCCGCGTCTACACCACCACCCCCAAGAAGCCGAACTCGGCACTGCGCAAGGTCGCTCGTGTCAAGCTCTCGAACGGCACCGAGGTCACGGCCTACATCCCCGGTGAGGGCCACAACCTCCAGGAGCACTCGATGGTGCTCGTCCGCGGCGGTCGTGTGAAGGACCTCCCGGGTGTGCGGTACAAGATCATCCGTGGCGCCCTGGACACCCAGGCAGTCAAGAACCGTAAGCAGGCTCGTAGCCGCTACGGCGCGAAGAAGGGTTGAGTTAGATGCCTCGCAAGGGTCCCGCCCCCAAGCGTCCCGTCGTCGCCGACCCGGTCTACGGTGCGCCGATCGTCAGCCAGCTCGTCAACAAGATCCTGCTCGACGGCAAGAAGGGCCTCGCCGAGCGCATCGTCTACGGTGCACTCGAGGGCGTTTCCGCCAAGAACCAGCAGGACGCCGTCGTGACGCTGAAGAAGGCGCTCGACAACGTCCGTCCGACCCTCGAGGTCCGTAGCCGCCGTGTCGGTGGCTCGACCTACCAGGTCCCGGTCGAGGTCAAGCCGCACCGCGCGAACACCCTCGCGCTCCGTTGGCTCACCTCGTACGCCAAGGCCCGTCGCGAGAAGACGATGACCGAGCGTCTCATGAACGAGATCCTCGACGCGTCGAACGGTCTCGGTGCCGCGGTCAAGCGCCGCGAGGACACGCACAAGATGGCCGAGTCGAACAAGGCCTTCGCCCACTACCGCTGGTAGTCCCGGCACCGTCCGGGTGCCGGTGGTCAAGAACCCCGGCGCCCGGACGGCCGCCAACCTCTCCTACAACTCTTCCGGAGGAACCCTGTGGCACAGGACGTGCTCACCGACCTGAACAAGGTCCGCAACATCGGCATCATGGCGCACATCGATGCCGGCAAGACCACGACGACCGAGCGCATCCTGTTCTACACGGGCATCACGCACAAGATCGGTGAGGTCCACGACGGCGCTGCCACGATGGACTGGATGGCGCAGGAGCAGGAGCGCGGCATCACGATCACGTCGGCCGCGACGACCTGCTTCTGGGACAACAACCAGATCAACATCATCGACACCCCCGGTCACGTGGACTTCACGGTCGAGGTGGAGCGCTCGCTCCGCGTCCTCGACGGTGCGGTCGCCGTCTTCGACGGCAAGGAGGGCGTCGAGCCCCAGTCCGAGACCGTCTGGCGTCAGGCCGACAAGTACGACGTCCCGCGCATCTGCTTCGTCAACAAGATGGACAAGCTGGGCGCCGACTTCTACTACACCGTCGACACCATCGTGAACCGCCTCGGTGCGGAGCCGCTCGTGCTCCAGCTGCCGATCGGTTCCGAGAGCTCGTTCGAAGGCGTCGTCGACCTCGTCCAGATGCGTGCACTCACCTGGCGCGGCGACGCCAAGGGTGACGTCGCGATGGGCGCGAAGTACGAGATCGAAGAGATCCCGGCCGACCTGCAGGACCGTGCCGCCGAGTACCGCGAGAAGCTCATCGAGCGCGTGGCCGAGGCGGACGACGTCCTCATGGAGCGCTACCTCGAGGGCGACACCGACTTCTCGGTCGCCGAGATCAAGGCAGCCATCCGTGCCCTCACGGTGAGCAGCACGCTCTACCCGGTCCTCTGCGGTTCCGCGTTCAAGAACCGTGGTGTCCAGCCGATGCTCGACGCCGTCATCGACTACCTCCCGTCCCCGCTCGACGTGCCGCCGATGATCGGCCACGACGTCAAGGACGAGGAGAAGGAGATCATCCGCAAGCCCGACGCGTCGGAGCCGTTCTCGGCCCTCGCGTTCAAGGTCGCGGTGCACCCGTTCTTCGGTCGTCTGACCTACGTGCGCGTCTACTCCGGCTCGATCGAGTCCGGTGCCCAGGTCATCAACTCGACCAAGGGCAAGAAGGAGCGCATCGGCAAGATCTTCCAGATGCACTCCAACAAGGAGAACCCGGTCGCCAACGTGACCGCTGGCCACATCTACGCGGTCATCGGCCTCAAGGACACCACCACCGGTGACACCCTGTGCGACCCGACCAACCAGGTCGTCCTCGAGTCGATGACGTTCCCGGAGCCGGTCATCGAGGTCGCCATCGAGCCGAACACGAAGGCCGACCAGGAGAAGCTCTCCACGGCCATCCAGAAGCTCGCCGAAGAGGACCCGACGTTCCGCGTCGAGCTCAACGCCGAGACCGGTCAGACGACGATCAAGGGCATGGGCGAGCTCCACCTCGACATCCTCGTCGACCGCATGAAGCGTGAGTTCCACGTCGAGGCGAGCGTCGGCAAGCCCCAGGTGGCCTACCGCGAGACGCTCACCAAGATCGTCGAGCGCTACGACTACACCCACAAGAAGCAGACCGGTGGTTCCGGCCAGTTCGCGAAGGTGCAGATCGCGCTCGAGCCGATGGAGGTCACGAGCGAGAAGGTCTACGAGTTCGTCAACGCGACCTCCGGTGGCCGTGTCCCGCGCGAGTACATCCCGTCGGTCGACGCCGGTATCCAGGACGCCATGCAGGTCGGCATCCTCGCGGGCTACCCGACGGTCGGCGTGAAGGCCATCCTCAAGGACGGCGCGGCGCACGACGTCGACTCGTCCGAGATGGCGTTCAAGATCGCCGGCTCGATCGCCTACAAGGAAGCGGCTCGCAAGGCCGGTCCGGCGATCCTCGAGCCGATCATGGCCGTCGAGGTCCGTACTCCTGAGGAGTACATGGGCGACGTCATCGGTGACCTGAACTCCCGTCGTGGCCAGATCGCCTCGATGGAGGACGCCTCGGGCGTCAAGGTGGTCCGCGCGAGCGTGCCGCTGTCCGAGATGTTCGGCTACGTCGGCGACCTGCGGTCGAAGACCTCTGGTCGTGCGGTCTACTCGATGACCTTCGAGACCTACAGCCAGGTCCCGGCCAAGGTCGCCGAGGAGATCATCGCGAAGAACGCGGGGGAGTAGCGCTCAGCGCTTCTCCACAGGCGGGGGCGCCCGGCGACGGGCCCCTCGCCACCAAGTAAAGTACAGACACACACCGCGCACCAACGGTCCCGAGCCCATCCAGGGCCGGCCGGGGGTGACGCTTCCGAGTCCTGAGGAGGACCCACAGTGGCCAAGGCCAAGTTCGAGCGCACCAAGCCGCACGTCAACATCGGAACCATCGGTCACGTCGACCACGGCAAGACCACGCTCACGGCGGCGATCACCAAGGTTCTGCACGACCAGTACCCGGACCTCAACGAGGCCCGCGACTTCGCGCAGATCGACAACGCTCCCGAGGAGCGCCAGCGCGGCATCACGATCAACATCTCGCACGTCGAGTACCAGACCGAGAAGCGTCACTACGCGCACGTCGACGCCCCCGGTCACGCCGACTACGTGAAGAACATGATCACGGGTGCGGCACAGATGGACGGCGCGATCCTCGTGGTCGCCGCTACCGACGGCCCGATGCCCCAGACGCGTGAGCACGTCCTGCTCGCCCGCCAGGTCGGCGTCCCCTACATCGTCGTCGCACTGAACAAGTCCGACATGGTGGACGACGAGGAGATCCTGGAGCTCGTCGAGCTCGAGGTCCGCGAGCTCCTCGGCTCGCAGCAGTTCGACGAGGACGCCCCCGTCGTGCAGGTCTCGGCGCTCAAGGCGCTCGAGGGCGACGAGAAGTGGGTCAAGTCGGTCCAGGACCTCATGGCCCAGGTCGACGAGCACGTGCCGGACCCGGTGCGCGCCACCGACCAGCCGTTCCTGATGCCGATCGAGGACGTCTTCACGATCACCGGTCGTGGCACGGTCGTCACCGGTCGCGTCGAGCGTGGCACGCTCAACCTGAACGCCGAGGTCGAGATCGTCGGCATCCGCGCGACGCAGAAGACCACGGTCACGGGCATCGAGATGTTCCGCAAGCTGCTCGACCAGGCGGTCGCCGGTGACAACACCGGTCTGCTCATCCGTGGCCTCAAGCGCGAGGACGTGGAGCGCGGCCAGGTCGTCGTGAAGCCGGGTTCGGTCACGCCGCACACCGAGTTCCAGGCGAACGCGTACATCCTGACCAAGGACGAGGGTGGGCGTCACAACCCGTTCTACGCGAACTACCGCCCGCAGTTCTACTTCCGCACCACGGACGTCACCGGCGTCATCACGCTGCCCGAGGGCACCGAGATGGTCATGCCCGGTGACACCGTCGCCATGACGGTCGAGCTGATCCAGCCGATCGCCATGGAAGAGGGCCTCCGTTTCGCCATCCGTGAGGGTGGTCGTACGGTCGGTGCCGGTACGGTCGAGAAGATCATCAAGTAACTCCGGTTCCTTGCGACAGCGGGGTCGGGCCTTCGGGCCCGGCCCCGCTTCGTCGTGTGCGGCCACTGACGGGCCGTACAGGGCGCCGGACAGGAGGCCCGGGGCGGCGCCCGACACGGGCCTCCTGTCCGCCCCGTGACCCGTCACAGGCGTCACGGAGTTGGCTCGACCGCGTGACCCGCCTCCGAAGATCCGCGACCTCCGGTCGCGGCTACCACCGCGTCCGTTCCGGACGCGGTTTCTCGTTCCGCGACCCCGACGGCAACACCGTGACCGATCCGGACGAGCGCCGTCGACTCGAGGAGTTCGTGATCCCGCCGGCGTGGGACGACGTCTGGATCTCCCCGTACGCGAACGGCCACATCCTGGCCACGGGTACGGACGGTGCGGGGCGCCGCCAGTACATGTACCACCCGTCCTGGCGTGAACGGATGGACCGGATCAAGTACGACCGTGCGCTTGCACTGGCGGAGTCCCTGCCGGTCGCCCGCCGCGGTGTCACGCAGGACCTCCGTCGCCCCGAGCCGGACCGCCGCCGTGCGCTGGCCGCAGCGTTCCGCATGCTCGACCAGGGGTCCCTCCGGGTCGGGTCCGAGCGGTACGCCACGGAGCACGGCAGTCGGGGGCTGTCCACGCTGCTCTGCGCGCACGCCCACGTGTCGGGCGACGACATCGAGCTCGACTTCCCCGGCAAGAGCGGGCAGGAGTGGTCGTCGTCGATCCACGACCACGACCTGGCGCGGGTCATCGCCGGCATGAAGCGTCGCGGGCCCAACGCGCGGTTGCTCTCGTTCCGCGAGCGTCGCGGTGCGGAGTGGGAGCCGCTCTCCGCCGAGGACATCAACGCGTACGTGAAGGAACGCGCGGGCGACGAATTCACCGCGAAGGACTTCCGGACGCTGCACGGCACGGTCGCGGCCGCGGTCGACCTGGCGAAGACCGGACCGCAGTCGTCCCAGGCCAAGCGGAAGAAGGCCGTCTCGCACGCCGTGAAGGCCGCCAGCGACGAGCTCGGCAACACCCCGACGGTGTGCCGACAGAGCTACATCGACCCCCGGTTGCTTGACGCGTACGACCACGGCGAGACCATCGATCAGAACCGCCTGGCGTCCGCCGAGGCCGAGGTCCGGGCGCTGCTCTACCGACAATGACCCGGGGGCCGTCCGGATGACGTAGCGTTGGTCGACGTGCCGGACCACCCCCACACGGCACGGAAGGACCCACAACAGTCGTGACCGACGAGTGCATCCACGGATTCCCCACCGAGCTCTGCGACATCTGCGCACCCCGGCAGCGCGAGGCGTCGGAGATCCCAGCCACCCCGGCACCCCGCCGGACCCGCATCACCACCAACCTGCGCGTCGACCCGCCGGCCTCCGGGCCCGGGACGTCGCTCCGGTCGCCGACGTCGCTCCGTTCGTCGTCCGCCGACCTGCCCGAAGCACGTGAGTTCGCAGCGCTCCGCGCCCACCACGTCACCCACATCGACAACCTCGACGGCATCGTCGGTGCCGGCGCCATCCTGGCGTCCGACCAGGCCGAACCGGTCGTGGACGTCAGTTCCGCCGACACCCGCGCCGCCCGCGCCGAGGCCGAGGCGCCCGACGGCTCCTCGATCGCCGGCCACGTGCCGTTCACGCTGTCGCCCGACGCCACCCGCTGGGACGAGCTCCGCACGGGCGCCGAGGGAGAGCGCTGGTCGGACGCCGCCCGCCGAACCCGCGCCATCGACTACGTCGTGCTCGTCGTGCCGGTCTCCGCGTTCGGAGCCTCGGTGATCGTCGCCGACCAGGACGCCGACGCCGACGACGTCCGGTTCGCCGTCGGTCCCGACGCCGGCACGAACCTGATCCGTCGCACCGACTTCACCGACCCGGAGATGCACGGCCTCGAGCTGCTCGCCGGACCGAGCGTGCCGTTCACGTCGGTCGCGGTCATCGGCGTGCCGAACGACAAGGCCCGGCAGACCGTCCGCGCCGTGCTCGCCGACCACGGTGGACACGCTCCACGAGTGGCCGTGTTCCCGCCGTGGTTCGTGCCCCCGGTGACCGCCGAGTGACGGTCTCCTGACCCGCGTCGACGCACCCTCCGGACCCCGTCCGGAGGGTGCGTCGCGTTGCGGGGCCGAGCCGGGCCTCCAGGCCGTCCGATCCGCGTGGATCCGGGCAAGCGAGCCAGCGGGACACGCCCGGCAATTCGCGACACGCCCGGGTTGCACGTGGGCCAGGGCTATGCGAGACTTGTCCGGTTCCGAATTCCCCGTGGGTGTACGCCCACAGGATCACTGCTCTGGCAGTGCACAACCCCCTTGTTCAGCAGGGCTGGGTTGGGCCGCAGGCAGCAGAACACGACTCCCCGGAGGCGACGGACGCGGTGTACCACTGCTGCGCCCGGAGCGCGAGGCAGTCGATTGCCCACGCTGGACGGCCACGGTCGCCCGCGAGATTGACAGGTGAACAGCGGTCATCCCCAGTGGATGCGGCCGGTTGGTTCAGGAAAACAGCACGGTCCGCAGGAATGCGGAACCGAGCGGCGTCAGGCGGCCAGAGGGTGCGCGGCGCAGAGAGGACAAGAGACACATGGCGGGACAGAAGATCCGCATCCGGCTCAAGTCGTATGACCACGAGGTCATCGACACGTCGGCCCGGAAGATCGTCGACACGGTGACCCGTGCCGGTGCAACCGTGGTCGGCCCGGTGCCGCTCCCCACCGAGAAGAACGTGATCGCAGTGATCCGTTCCCCTCACAAGTACAAGGACTCGCGCGAGCACTTCGAGAAGCGCACGCACAAGCGGGTCATCGACATCGTCGACCCGACGCCGAAGGCCGTGGACTCGCTCATGCGACTCGACCTGCCGGCCGACGTCAACATCGAGATCAAGCTGTAAGGGGGCTGACCAATGGCGAACTCAACCAAGACCGTCAAGGGCCTCCTCGGCAAGAAGCTCGGGATGACCCAGGTGTGGGACGAGAACAACAAGTTCATCCCCGTCACCGTGATCGAGGTCGGCCCGAACGTGGTCACCCAGATCCGCAACGCTGAGCGCGACGGCTACGAGGCGATCCAGATCGCCGCCGGTGCCATCGACCCGCGCAAGGTCAACAAGCCGGCCGCTGGCCACTTCGAGGCCGCTGGCGTGACCCCGCGTCGCACCCTCACCGAGATCCGTACCAACGACTCCGCTGAGTACACGCTCGGCCAGGAGCTCACCGTGGACGGCACGTTCACGGCGGGCCAGAAGGTCGACGTCGTCGGTACCTCCAAGGGCAAGGGCTTCGCCGGTGTCATGAAGCGCCACGGCTTCCACGGCGTCGGCGCCTCGCACGGTGCGCACCGCAACCACCGCAAGCCCGGCTCGATCGGTGCTTCCTCGACCCCGTCGCGCGTCTTCAAGGGCATGCGCATGGCTGGTCGTATGGGTGGCGACCGCGTGACCGTCCTCAACCTCACGGTGCACGCCGTCGACGCCGAGAAGGGTCTGCTGCTCGTCAAGGGCGCCGTCCCCGGTGCTCGTGGCCGCTCCGTCTTCGTCCGCACCGCCGTGAAGGGTAAGTGATCATGGCCACCACGACCGCAACCACGATCGACGTCCTCGACGCATCGGGTGCCAAGTCCGGCACCGTCGAGCTCCCCGCAGCTCTCTTCGACGTCGAGACCAACGTCCCGCTGATCCACCAGGTCGTCACCGCGCAGCTCGCAGCCGCGCGTCAGGGCACCCACAAGACCAAGAACCGTGGCGAAGTCCGCGGTGCCGGTCGCAAGCCGTTCAAGCAGAAGGGCACCGGCCGCGCCCGTCAGGGTTCCGTCCGTGCTCCGGAGCACACCGGCGGTGGCGTCGTCCACGGACCGACCCCGCGCGACTACTCGCAGCGCACCCCGAAGAAGATGATCGCCGCTGCTCTGCTCGGCTCGCTCTCGGACCGCGCCCGCGGTGGCCGCATCTCCGCTGTGGAGGGCTTCGTCGCGGCTGAACTGCCGTCGACCAAGACCGCCCGCACGCTCCTCGAGAAGGTCGCGCCCGTCAAGAACGTGCTCGTCGTGCTCGAGACGGACGACGAGCTGACGCTCAAGTCGATCCGCAACCTGTCGAACGTCCACGCGCTCTCGTACGGCCAGCTCAACGCCTACGACGTGCTGCGTTCGGACGCCGTCGTCTTCAGCAAGAGCGCCCTCGACGCCTTCATCGCGTCGAAGACCGCGAAGGAGATCACCGCATGAGCGGCTTCAACAAGGACCCGCGCGACGTCATCATCTCGCCGGTCGTCTCGGAGAAGAGCTACGCGCTCATCGACCAGGGCAAGTACACGTTCATCGTGGACCCCCGCTCGAACAAGACCGAGATCAAGCTCGCCATCGAGAAGATCTTCGACGTCAAGGTCGCGAGCATCAACACGCTGAACCGCCCGGGCAAGACCCGTCGCACCAAGTTCGGTCTCGGCAAGCGCAAGGACACCAAGCGCGCCATCGTGACGCTCAAGTCCGGTTCGATCGACATCTTCACGGCTGTCGGCTGAGGACCAGAGGGATAAATCATGGCTATTCGTAACTACAAGCCGACGACCCCCGGTCGTCGCGGCTCGTCGGTCGCCGACTTCGCTGAGATCACCCGTTCGACTCCGGAGAAGTCACTGCTTCGTCCGCTGCCGAAGACCGGTGGTCGCAACAGCTCCGGCCGTATCACCACGCGTCACATCG
Organism: Curtobacterium flaccumfaciens; assembly: GCF_013359815.1. Classification (GTDB taxonomy): domain Bacteria; phylum Actinomycetota; class Actinomycetes; order Actinomycetales; family Microbacteriaceae; genus Curtobacterium; species Curtobacterium flaccumfaciens. Next base: position 109,447 of record NZ_JABMCF010000035.1, read on the forward strand.
GTGGTGGCCACAAACGCCAGTACCGCGTGATCGACTTCCGTCGCTCCGACAAGGACGGCGTCGACGCCAAGGTCGCTCACATCGAGTACGACCCCAACCGCACTGCGCGCATCGCGCTCCTGCACTACGTGGACGGCACGAAGCGGTACATCATCGCGCCGAACAAGCTGAAGCAGGGCGACGTCATCGAGCAGGGCCCCGGCGCCGACATCAAGCCCGGCAACAACCTGCCGCTGCGCAACATCCCCGTGGGTACCGTCGTGCACGCCATCGAGCTCCGCCCCGGTGGCGGCGCCAAGATGGCCCGCTCCGCCGGCGCCTCGGTGCGTCTCGTCGCCAAGGACGGCCCCTACGCGCAGCTCCGTCTGCCGTCGGGCGAGGTCCGCAACGTCGACGCACGCTGCCGCGCCACGATCGGCGAGGTCGGCAACGCCGAGCAGTCGAACATCAACTGGGGCAAGGCCGGCCGCATGCGCTGGAAGGGCGTCCGCCCGACCGTCCGTGGTGTCGCCATGAACCCGGTCGACCACCCGCACGGTGGTGGTGAGGGCAAGACGTCCGGTGGTCGTCACCCGGTCAGCCCCTGGGGCCAGTCCGAGGGCCGTACGCGCAAGCCGAACAAGCCGAGCGACAAGCTCATCGTCCGTCGCCGTAACGCCGGCAAGAAGCGCAAGTAGGAGTTCAGAAGATGCCACGCAGTCTGAAGAAGGGCCCCTTCGTCGACGAGCACCTGCTCCGCAAGGTCGTCACGCAGAACGAGGCCAACACCAAGAACGTGATCCGTACGTGGTCGCGTCGGTCGATGATCGTCCCGAACATGCTCGGGCACACGATCGCCGTCCACGACGGCCGCAAGCACATCCCGGTGTTCGTCACCGAGTCGATGGTCGGTCACAAGCTCGGCGAGTTCGCGCCGACCCGCACCTTCCGTGGTCACGTGAAGGACGACAAGAAGGGCCGTCGCCGCTGAGGCGGCGACGCAGAGGAGGAACGAAATGGTGGAGTCGATCGCACGCGTGCGACACATCCGCGTCACGCCTCAGAAGGCCCGTCGCGTCATCGAGCTGATCCGCGGCAAGCAGGCCCACGAGGCCCTCGCCATCCTGAAGTTCGCCCCCCAGGGCGCTTCGGAGCCCGTGTACAAGCTGGTCGCCTCGGCGATCGCGAACGCACGGGTCAAGGCGGACTCGACGAACAGCTTCCTCGACGAGCGCGACCTCTACGTGAGCCGCGTCTTCGTCGACGAGGGCACGACCCTGAAGCGGTTCCAGCCGCGCGCCCAGGGCCGCGCCTTCCGCATCAACAAGCGCACCAGCCACATCACGGTCGTCCTCGCGACGCCCGACGAGGCCGAGGTTGCCGCGACGAGCAAGAAGGCGAGCAAGTAATGGGCCAGAAGGTCAACCCGTACGGCTTCCGTCTCGGGATCACGACGGACCACGTCTCGCACTGGTTCACCGACAGCAAGAAGGCCGGTCAGCGCTACGCCGACTACGTGGCCGAGGACATCAAGGTGCGCGAGTACCTGAAGAAGACCCTCGACCGCGCCGGCGTCGCACGCATCGAGCTCGAGCGCACCCGTGACCGTGTCCGCGTGGACATCCACACGGCTCGTCCGGGCATCGTCATCGGCCGCCGCGGCGCCGAAGCGGAGCGCGTTCGCGGTGAGCTCGAGAAGCTCACCAAGAAGCAGATCCAGCTGAACATCCTCGAGGTCAAGAACCCCGAGACCGAGGCCCAGCTCGTCGCGCAGGGCATCGCCGAGCAGCTCTCCGCTCGTGTCGCGTTCCGTCGCGCCATGCGCAAGGGCCTGCAGGGTGCACAGCGCGCCGGCGCCAAGGGTGTCCGCATCCAGGTGTCGGGTCGTCTCGGCGGCGCCGAGATGTCGCGTTCGGAGTTCTACCGCGAAGGCCGTGTGCCGCTGCACACCCTCCGCGCGAACATCGACTACGGCTTCTACGAGGCCCGGACCACGTTCGGCCGCATCGGCGTGAAGGTCTGGATCTACAAGGGCGACATCACGAACAAGGAGCTCGCTCGCGAGCAGGCGAACCAGCGTTCGTCGCGCCCGGAGCGTCGTGGCGGCCCGCGCGGTGAGCGTGGCGACCGTGGCGGCGACCGTCGTGGCGGCGACCGCGGTGACCGTCGTCCGCAGCAGGCCCCGCAGGACGCGCCGGCCGGCGCAGGAGTTGAGGCGTAACCATGCTTATTCCCCGTCGAGTCAAGCACCGCAAGCAGCACCACCCGAAGCGTTCGGGTCAGGCCACCGGTGGTACCAAGGTCAGCTTCGGCGACTACGGCATCCAGGCCCTCACCCCGGCGTACGTGACCAACCGTCAGATCGAGTCCGCTCGTATCGCCATGACGCGTCACATCAAGCGTGGTGGCAAGGTCTGGATCAACATCTACCCGGACCGTCCGCTGACCAAGAAGCCCGCTGAGACCCGCATGGGTTCCGGTAAGGGTTCGCCCGAGTGGTGGGTCGCGAACGTGAAGCCGGGCCGGGTGCTCTTCGAGCTCTCCGGCGTCAGCGAGGAGATCGCCCGTGAGGCGTTGACTCGTGCAATCCACAAGCTGCCCCTCAAGGCACGCATCATCAAGCGCGAGGAGGGCGACGCATAATGGCGATCGGTTCCAAGGAGCTCCGTCCGACGGAGCTCGACACGTTCGAGAACGAGCGTCTCGCTGACGAGCTGAAGAAGGCCAAGGAGGAACTCTTCAACCTCCGCTTCCAGTCGGCCACCGGCCAGCTGGAGAGCCACGGTCGTCTCCGTGCCGTCAAGCGCGACATCGCCCGCATCTACACCGTCCTCCGCGAGCGCGAGCTCGGCATCCGTGCCACTCCCGCGCCCGTCGAGACCGCCCCCAAGGCCAAGAAGACGACGAAGAAGGCTGACAAGCCGGCCGAGTCGACCGAGGCCGAGACCGCCGAGGAGAAGTAATGGCGAACGAAGAGAAGAACTCCGCCGCCCTCACTCGCGGCTACCGCAAGACGCGTCGCGGGTACGTGACGAGCGACAAGATGGACAAGACCATCGTGGTCGAGGTCGAGGACCGCGTGAAGCACGCGCTCTACGGCAAGATCATCCGTCGCACGTCCAAGGTGAAGGCCCACGACGAGCTCGGCACCGCTGGTGTCGGCGACCTCGTCGTGATCAGCGAGACCCGTCCCCTCAGCGCCTCCAAGCGCTGGCGCCTGGTCGAGATCCTCGAGAAGGCCAAGTAGGCCTCGGCCTGCTTCGGAATAGGAGACAGCAGTGATTCAGCAGGAATCCCGCCTGAAGGTCGCCGACAACACGGGTGCCAAGGAGATCTTGACCATCCGCGTGCTCGGTGGCTCGGGTCGTCGCTACGCCGGCCTCGGTGACGTCATCGTCGCCACGGTGAAGGACGCCATCCCCGGCGGCAACGTGAAGAAGGGTGACGTCGTCAAGGCAGTCATCGTTCGCACCAAGAAGGAGACCCGTCGTCAGGACGGCTCCTACATCAAGTTCGACGAGAACGCGGCAGTGATCCTCAAGGCCGACGGCGACCCGCGCGGTACGCGCATCTTCGGTCCGGTCGGTCGCGAGCTCCGTGACAAGAAGTTCATGAAGATCATCTCGCTCGCGCCGGAGGTGCTGTAAGCCATGGCGAACATCAAGAAGGGTGACCTCGTCCAGGTCATCACGGGCGCGACGCAGGAGCGTGGCGGCGACCGTGGCAAGCAGGGCAAGGTCATCGAGGTCCTCAAGGACAAGAACCGCGTCGTCGTCGAGGGCGTGAACTTCGTCACGAAGCACGTCCGCGTCGGTCAGACGCAGCGTGGTTCGAAGACCGGTGGCATCGAGCAGCACGAAGCCTCGATCCACGTCTCGAACGTCGCACTCGTCGACCCGAAGACGAAGAAGCCGACGCGTGTCGGCTTCCGCACCGAAGAGGTGGAGAAGGACGGCGTCAAGAAGACCGTCCGTGTCCGCTACGCGAAGAAGTCTGGTGAGAAGCTCTGATGACTGACACGACTGCTGCGCCCGCTGGCAAGATCCAGCCGCGCCTCAAGCAGAAGTACCTGGCCGAGATCAAGACGGCCCTCACCGAGCAGTTCGGTTACGCGAACGTCAACCAGGTCCCCGGCCTGGTCAAGGTCGTCGTGAACACCGGTGTCGGCGAGGCCGCTCGTGACTCCAAGATCATCGAGGGGGCCATCAAGGACCTCACGGCGATCACGGGTCAGAAGCCCCAGGTCAACATCGCCCGCAAGTCCATCGCACAGTTCAAGCTGCGCGAGGGTCAGGCCATCGGCGCGCACGTCACCCTCCGTGGTGACCGCGCGTGGGAGTTCCTGGACCGCCTGGTGACGCTCGCACTGCCCCGCATCCGCGACTTCCGCGGTCTCAGCGACAAGCAGTTCGACGGCAACGGCAACTACACGTTCGGTCTCACGGAGCAGTCCGTGTTCCACGAGATCGACCAGGACCGCATCGACCGTGTCCGCGGCTTCGACATCACTGTCGTCACCACCGCGAAGACGGACGACGAGGGACGCGCGCTGCTCCGCCAGCTCGGCTTCCCGTTCCGCTCCAACGAGCAGACGGTCTAAACTACTTCGGGCGGTGCGGGCCGGAGGATTCACGTCCTCCGGCCCGCACGCACGAACACACCGATCTCGGGGAACCGCCCCGGGATCACTCGATCGCTCAGGTCGGCATTCGTGGAACGGGTGTCGAAACCAGGCGAGAAATGGACGAACATCATGACGATGACCGATCCGGTCGCAGACATGCTGACCAGATTGCGGAACGCGAACTCCGCGCACCACGACGCAGTCGCGCTCCCGAGCTCCAAGCTCAAGAAGAACATCGCCGACATCCTCAAGCGTGAGGGCTACATCAGCGAGTGGAAGGTGGAGGACGCCCGAGTCGGGCAGACCCTCACCATCGACCTGAAGTACGGCCCCGAGCGCGAGCGTTCGATCGCCGGCATCAAGCGCGTCTCGAAGCCGGGCCTCCGGGTCTACGCGAAGTCGACGGAGATCCCCCAGGTCCTCGGTGGCCTCGGCGTGGCGATCCTCTCGACCTCCTCCGGCCTCCTGACCGACCGCGAAGCCGAGCAGAAGGGCGTGGGTGGGGAAGTCCTCGCCTACGTGTGGTGATCGACAATGTCACGAATCGGACGTCTCCCCATCGACATCCCCGCCGGCGTCACCGTCTCCGTTGACGGTCAGAACGTGGCGGTCAAGGGCCCGAAGGGCGAGCTCGCGCTCGTCATCGCGGAGCCCATCCAGGCCAAGGTCGAGGAGAACCAGGTCCTCGTCACCCGTCCGGACGACGAGCGCGAGTCGCGTTCGCTCCACGGACTGACCCGGACCCTCATCGCCAACAACATCATCGGCGTGACCCAGGGCTACACCAAGGGCCTCGAGGTCGTCGGTACGGGTTACCGTGTCGCGGCCAAGGGCTCGAACCTCGAGTTCGCCCTCGGGTACTCCCACTCGATCACGGTCGAGCCGCCGGCGGGCATCAGCTTCGCGGTGGAGGGCAACAACAAGGTCACCGTCGCCGGTATCGACAAGCAGGCTGTCGGCGAGGTCGCCGCGAACATCCGGAAGCTCCGGAAGCCCGAGCCCTACAAGGGCAAGGGTGTCCGTTACGCCGGCGAGAACGTGCGCCGCAAGGCCGGAAAGTCAGGTAAGTGATCATGGGACTCCTCAAGACACGAGGCAAGAGCAAGGCGGCCGCCAAGGCGCGTCGTCACAACCGTCTCCGCAAGAAGATCACCGGCACCGAGGCTCGTCCCCGTCTCGCCGTCACCCGCTCGTCGCGTCACGTGTTCGTGCAGGTCATCGACGACTCGAAGGGTCACACCCTCGCAAGCGCCTCGACGATGGAGGCAGACCTCCGCTCGTTCGACGGCGACAAGACCGCCAAGGCCCGTCGCGTCGGTGAGCTCCTCGCCGAGCGCGCGAAGTCGGCTGGCGTCGAGGCCGTGGTCTTCGACCGCGGTGGCAGCAAGTACGCCGGTCGCGTCGCCGCGATCGCCGATGGTGCCCGTGAAGGAGGGCTGAACCTGTGAGCGACAACGCGAACACCAACGAAGACGCCAAGACCGAGGCCGTCGAGGCCACGGAGACCGAGGCTGTCGAGACCACGGAGACCACCGAGGCGAGCACGGAGGCCACGGCCACCGACGCAACTGCCGAGGCGACCACCGAGGGCGCCAAGACCGGTAAGGAGGCGGAGGCACCTGCCGTCGCCGAGCGTCCGGTCGAGACCGCCGCGGGCTCCGCGTCGAACAACCGCGACTCCGCTGACAACCGTGGCCGTCGTGGTGGCGGTCGTGACCGTCAGCAGGGCCGCGACCGCAACAACCGCGGTGGCGACAGCCAGTTCCTCGAGCGCGTGGTGACCATCAACCGCGTCTCGAAGGTCGTCAAGGGTGGTCGTCGCTTCAGCTTCACGGCGCTCGTCGTCGTCGGTGACGGCAACGGCCTCGTCGGCGTCGGCTACGGCAAGGCCAAGGAGGTCCCCACGGCGATCTCCAAGGGTGTCGAAGAGGCGAAGAAGAACTTCTTCCGCGTACCCCGCGTCGGCAACACGATCCCGCACCCGGTGCAGGGTGAAGCCGCCGCTGGCGTCGTCCTCCTGCGTCCGGCCGGCCCCGGTACCGGTGTCATCGCCGGTGGTCCGGTCCGCGCCGTGCTCGAGTGCGCCGGCATCCACGACGTCCTGAGCAAGTCGCTCGGCTCGTCGAACACCATCAACATCGTGCACGCGACCGTCGAGGCCCTGAAGCAGCTCGAGGAGCCCCGCGCCGTCGCGAGCCGTCGTGGCCTCGACGTCGAGCGGGTCGTCCCGGCCCGTCTGCTCCAGGCCGAGGCCGCAGCCCTGCGTGCCGCGACCGAGAAGGCAGGTGCGTGATGGCGATGCTGAAGATCACGCAGATCAAGTCCGTTATCAGCGAGAAGCAGTACCAGCGCGACACCCTGCGCAGCCTGGGCCTCAAGCGCATCGGCCGTTCGGTCGAGCGTGAGGACAACTCCCAGAACCGTGGGTACATCGCGACGGTGGCGCACCTCGTGAAGGTCGAGGAGGTCGACGCATGAGCGACGAGAAGAACGAGCGCGTGCAGGTGCTGAAGCTGCACCACCTCCGTCCTGCAGAGGGCGCCAAGAAGGACCGCACCCGTGTGGGTCGCGGTGAGGGCTCGAAGGGCAAGACCGCTGGGCGTGGTACCAAGGGCACGAAGGCCCGTTACCAGGTCCGGGTCGGCTTCGAGGGTGGGCAGATGCCGCTGCACATGCGCACCCCGAAGCTCCGCGGGTTCAAGAACCCGTTCCGGGTCGAGTACCAGGTCGTGAACCTGGACAAGATCTCGGAGCTCTACCCCGATGGTGGCGACGTCACCGTTGCGGGCCTGGTCGCCAAGGGCGCCGTCCGCAAGAACGAGAAGGTCAAGGTTCTCGGTCAGGGTGACATCACCGTGAAGATCACGGTCACGGTCGACAAGGTCTCGGCGTCCGCCGCCGAGAAGATCGTGGCTGCTGGCGGCACCGTCTCCCAGTAACCCCCGTCGGCGGCCCGTGCGTTTGCGCACGGGCCGCCGTTACGGTTTCCTTGACAGTGGCCGGCATCCGCCAGCCGGGTCGGCCCTGCCGACCGAAACCGGTCCGGCCGCGATCGACGGCCCCGGTCCCACAAGTTCGGAGTCATCGTGTTCAGAGCGGTCGCGCGCATCATGCGCACCCCTGATCTTCGCAAGAAGATCGGCTTCACCCTCGCGATCATCGCGCTGTTCCGTCTCGGGTCGTACATCCCGGCACCGTTCGTCGACTACGCCGCCGTGCAGAGCTGTCTCGCCAGCGCGTCGTCCTCCGGCGGTCTCTACGACCTCATCAACCTCTTCTCCGGCGGCGCGCTGCTGAAGCTCTCGGTCTTCGCGCTCGGCATCATGCCGTACATCACGTCGTCGATCATCGTGCAGCTCCTGCGTGTGGTCATCCCGCACTTCGACACCCTCTACAAGGAGGGCCAGTCGGGCCAGGCGAAGCTGACGCAGTACACGCGCTACCTCACCATCGCGCTCGGTGTGCTGCAGTCCACGACCCTGATCACGGTCGCCCGCTCCGGCGCCCTGTTCGGCACCAACGCCTCCGCGTCCTGCACGTCGATCATCTCGAACGACAGCTGGTACGCCATCATGCTGATGGTCGTCACGCTGACCGCGGGTACCGGCCTCATCATGTGGATGGGCGAGCTCGTCACCGAGCGCGGCATCGGCAACGGCATGTCGCTCCTGATCTTCACGTCGATCGCGGCGCAGTTCCCGTCGGCGCTCTGGGCGATCGAGCAATCGCAGTCGTTCGAGCTCTTCCTGTTCGTGATCCTGGTCGGACTCGTGATCATGATGGCCGTCGTGTTCGTCGAGCAGTCACAGCGGCGGATCCCCGTGCAGTACGCCAAGCGCATGGTCGGGCGGCGGACGTACGGCGGCAACAACACCTACATCCCGATCAAGGTGAACATGGCCGGCGTCGTGCCCGTCATCTTCGCCTCGTCGCTGCTGTACCTGCCGGCCCTGATCGCGCAGTTCAACCAGCCCTCGGACGGTTCCGAGCCGGCCGCGTGGGTGACCTGGATCCAGAACAACCTGACCTCGGGTGACAACTGGTTCTACATGGTCCTGTACTTCCTGCTCATCGTCGGGTTCACGTACTTCTACGTGGCGATCACCTTCAACCCCGAAGAGGTCGCCGACAACATGAAGAAGTACGGCGGGTTCATCCCCGGCATCCGTGCCGGTCGTCCGACCGCCGAGTACCTCGACTACGTCCTCACCCGGGTGACGCTGCCCGGTTCGCTCTACCTCGGTCTCATCGCGCTCATCCCGCTGGCAGCACTGGCGCTGTTCGGCGCGAACCAGAACTTCCCGTTCGGTGGCGCGAGCATCCTCATCATCGTAGGTGTCGGTCTCGAGACCGTGAAGCAGATCGACTCGCAACTGCAGCAGCGTCACTACGAAGGGCTTCTCCGTTGAGCGCACGTCTCATCATCGTCGGACCTCCCGGAGCCGGGAAGGGCACCCAGGCCGGCCGCATCGCCGACTCCTTCGGGATCCCCGCGATCTCGACCGGGGACATCTTCCGCAAGAACGTGGCAGAGGGCACGCCCCTCGGTGTGCAGGCGAAGGCGATCATGGACGCCGGCGACTACGTGCCGGACTCCCTGACGAACGAGCTCGTGAAGTCCCGCCTGCAGGAGCCCGACGCCGAGCACGGCTTCCTGTTGGACGGCTACCCGCGAACGGTCGGTCAGGTCGAGTACCTCGACGCGCTGCTCGCTGAGCAGGGCACCGGGATCGACGCCGTCGTGCAGCTCGTCGCCGACCAGGACGAGCTCGTCGGTCGCCTGCTCAAGCGCGCCGAGGACCAGGGCCGCAGCGACGACAACGAGGAGACGATCCGTCGTCGCCAGCAGGTCTACGCCGAGCAGACGGCGCCCATCGTGGCGGCGTACGGCGAGCGTGGCCTCGTGGTCGACGTCGACGGCCTCGGTGCCATCGACGAGGTCGGCGACCGCATCCAGACGGCACTGGCGGGCCGCGGGCTCTCCGCGACCGTCTGACCAGCGTGGTGCGGTTCAAGAAGCCCTCGATCTACAAGACCCCGGACGAGCTCCGGGTGATGGTCCGGCCGGGTCTGCTGACCGCCGAGGCGCTCGACGCCGTCCGTGCAGCGATCCGTCCGGGGATCACCACCGGTGAACTCGATGCGATCGCCGAGCGCACCATCCGTGACGGCGGTGGAGTCCCGAACTTCCAGCTCGTGCCCGGCTACCGCCACACGCTGTGCGTGTCGGTGAACGACGAGATCGTGCACGGGATCCCCGGTGAGCGCGTCCTCGCGCCCGGCGACATCGTGTCGGTGGACGCCGGCGCCGAGGTCGACGGCTGGAACGGCGACAGCGCGTTCACGACCGTCGTGCCCGGCGGCGACGCAGCGGTCGCCGCAGCCCGTCAGATGCTCTGCGACACGACCGAGCGGTCGCTCTGGCACGGCATCGCCGCGCTCGCCCACGCGAAGAACCTGCACGAGGTCGGCTCGGCCGTGGAGGACGCGATCGACGAGACCGGCGCGTGGGGCATCGTCGAGGACTACACCGGCCACGGCATCGGCCGGTCGATGCACGAGGATCCGCCGGTCTTCAACTACCGCGTGCGCGGTGCCGGACCTGCCGTCAAGCCGGGGCTGGTGGTCGCCATCGAGCCGATGGTCACGGCCGGCGCGATCGACAGCTCGACGGACGACGACGAGTGGACGGTCCGGACGCTCGACGGCTCGGACGCCGCGCACTGGGAGCACAGCGTCGCGGTGCACGCGGCCGGCATCTGGGTGCTCACGGCCGCCGACGGCGGCGCTCGGGGCCTGGCCCCGCTGGGTGTGACGCCCGTCCCGATCCCGTAGGACGGGCCTCCAGTCCGCACGCGGTGCCCACGCTGGGTGTCTCCGCACGATGCGACGGCCAGGAGGTCCGGCTGGCGTCCGCCGCGTCGACGACGTCGCGTGGACCCACCCGACCACCGCCGGGCGCACGCGCCGTGGCATCGCGTCAGTTGCCGACGGAGCAGGTCTCCTCGGAGGCGCTCTGCCCGGTGATCGACGAGGGCAGCGGCGTCGCCGACGCGGTCGGCGTCCGCGTGGCGGTCGCGCTCGACGTCGCCGACGGTGTGCCGGCGGACGACGAGGGTCCGGACGAACCCGCGGTGCCGGACGGCCCCGAGGAGCCGGACGACCCGGTGCTGCTCGACGTCCCGCCGCTCGACGGCGACTCCTCGGAGGCGCGACCGGTGCTCGAGTCGCTCAGCGACGACCGGACGTCGTTCTGCAGCGCCACGTTCAGGGTGTGGGCCGTCTCCTGGTCGACGATCACGCGGGCGCTGTCGGCGGGGTCGTCGGCCACCGGGTACTGCACGAAGAGCATGTTGGCCGTGCTCATCCCGCGCAGGGCGGCCGCGAGCTTGACGAGGGTGCCGGTCTGGGCCAGGCCGTCGGACAACGTCATGTTGGACAGGGCGGCGCCGGCCAGCTTGTAGAGCGTGATCGGGTTCGAGAGCGTGCCGTCCGAGGTGACCTTGCGGAGGAGCGCCGACAGGAACACCTGCTGCGAGCTGATGCGGGCGAGGTCGCTGCCGTCGCCGACCCCGTGGCGGGTGCGCAGGAAGGCCAGGGCGTCCGAGCCCTCGAGGGAGTGCGAGCCCGTCGTGAGGTGCAGGCCGGTGAACGTGTCGTCGATCGGCTCGGCGACGCAGACGTCCACACCGCCGAGGGCGTTCGACATCTCGATCACGCCGTCGAACGTGATGAGCCCGGCGTAGGGGATGCTCAGACCGGTGAGGTTCTCGACCGTGTCCACGACGCAGGAGACACCGCCGTTGCCGAGCGCGGTGTTGAACATCGCCGAGGTGGACGCCGGGTAGGTCGTGCCGGTCGCGGGGTTCGTGCAGGCCGGGATGGGGACCATCAGGTCACGGGGGAAGCTGACGGCGGTGAGCTGCTGGTGGTCCGCCGAGATGTGGATGAGCATCGTGACGTCGTTGCGGGCGCCCTCGACGTCCTCGTCGGAGTCGAACTGGCCGACCCGGGTGTCGCTCCCGATGAGCAGGATGTTCGCCCCGCCCTTGATCGCCGAGATGTCCGCGGTCTTCGCGGTGCTCTGGTCGTCGGTGCTCAGCGCGACGGTCTGCGGCGCGGTGGCGAGCTGTGCCCCGGCGATCGCGGCGACGCTCGTGCCGCTCACGAGCAGGACGGCGACGGCGGACGCGACGACGGTGACGAGCGTGCCCCAACCCCGGCGACGGGCCTGCTTGCCGTGGCTGGCGAAGGGGCGTCGGGTGGCGTCGGGCACGTGTTCTCCGTTCGGTGGTCCGGCGCGAGCTGCTGGTGCGACGGACGTGGCTGCGGAGCAAAACTACGGTTCGCGCGCATGTGTGCGCCCGGAGCGCGCCGTCAAACCACTGTGCAACGCTCAGGCACGGCCCCGGAAGCCCCAGACGTGGGGTGTTCCGCGTCCCCACTTGGCAATTGCGGGTTTACCACATAAGATCGATCTTTGGTGTGTCATGCCCGCTCGGGTGTGGCGACCGACCCGCAGACCGGTTCGGGGATCACACCTGTTCCACAACCAAGCGACAGTGAGGCTATGGCCAAGAAAGACGGCGTCATCGAGATCGAAGGCTCGGTGCTCGAAGCTCTGCCCAACGCGATGTTCCGCGTTGAGCTGACGAACGGACACAAGGTCCTCGCGCACATCTCCGGGAAGATGCGCCAGCACTACATCCGCATCCTCCCCGAGGACCGCGTGATCGTGGAGCTGAGCCCGTACGACCTGACCCGCGGCCGGATCGTCTACCGCTACAAGTGATCCGCGAGCTGGAAAGGAACGGCACGGCAATCCTGCCGAGCACGAAGCCAGCGAGCACGAGGAAAGAACCATGAAGGTCAACCCCAGCGTCAAGCCCATCTGCGAACACTGCCGTGTGATTCGCCGCAAGGGCCGCGTCATGGTGATCTGCAAGAGCAACCCGCGTCACAAGCAGCGCCAGGGCTAGTCCCGGGCGCGTGACCGGCGCCGACGGTGTCCCTCGGACACCAGGCTGCTCGAGCACGACCCACAACTGAAGATCGACAACGCAGTACCAGAACCCGGTCGCACGACGACCGGGGGACACCTCGGGGCGGAGGCCCGAGCACCGGTACTGCGCCACACCTCCATCGACAACAGGAGCAGCCATCACATGGCACGTCTAGCAGGCGTCGACATCCCGCGCGAGAAGCGCGTGGAGATCGCACTCACGTACATCTACGGCGTCGGCCGTACCCGCGCCGTCCAGGCACTGACGGAGACCGGTATCTCCGGTGACATCCGCGTCAAGGACCTGACCGACGACCAGCTCGTCGCCCTCCGTGACTTCATCGAGGGCAACTTCAAGGTCGAGGGTGACCTCCGCCGTGAGGTCGCCGCCGACATCCGCCGCAAGGTCGAGATCGGCAGCTACGAGGGTCTTCGCCACCGTCGTGGTCTCCCGGTGCGCGGTCAGCGCACCAAGACCAACGCTCGTACCCGCAAGGGACCGAAGCGCACCGTGGCAGGCAAGAAGAAGGCTCGATAGGAGACCCCGATGGCTACCCCCAAGACTGCCGCGCGCAAGCCGCGCCGCAAGGAGAAGAAGAACGTCGCTGTGGGCCAGGCCCACATCAAGAGCACGTTCAACAACACGATCGTCAGCATCACCGACCCGTCGGGTGCCGTCCTCAGCTGGGCGTCCTCGGGTGCCGTGGGCTTCAAGGGTTCGCGCAAGTCGACGCCGTTCGCGGCGCAGCTCGCTGCCGAGTCCGCTGCGCGTCAGGCGCAGGAGCACGGCGTCAAGAAGGTCGACGTCTTCGTGAAGGGCCCGGGTTCGGGTCGCGAGACCGCGATCCGCTCCCTCCAGGCCGCTGGCCTCGAGGTCGGCTCGATCAACGACGTCACGCCGCAGGCGCACAACGGGTGCCGCCCGCCCAAGCGCCGTCGCGTCTGACGCGAGGAGCAACCGGCCGCGCCCTGCTCGTCCCCTGACCGGATCCGTTCCGGCGAGGGCGGGCAGGGCCCGCGGCCATTCCTGGTCGTTCGATCGCGCACGTGTGTGCGCGTGATCACAACTCAACAGACCCGTCGGGGCCCATGCGGCCCCGTCGTACCGCCAAGTGTCATATAGCGGACACTTCGCCGAAAGGAATCCCACAGTGCTCATTGCACAGCGCCCCACCCTGACCGAGGAGCCGATCTCCGAGCACCGCTCGCGCTTCGTCATCGAGCCGCTCGAGCCGGGCTTCGGTTACACCCTCGGCAACTCGCTGCGCCGCACGCTCCTCTCCTCGATCCCCGGCGCGGCTGTCACCAGCATCCGCATCGACGGCGTCCTCCACGAGTTCAGCACCGTTCCCGGTGTCAAGGAAGACGTCACCGAGATCATCCTCAACATCAAGAGCCTGGTCGTCTCCAGCGAGCACGACGAGCCCATCACGGCGTACCTGCGCAAGCAGGGTGCCGGTCAGGTCACCGCGGCGGACATCTCCGCTCCGGCCGGCGTCGAGATCCACAACCCGGAACTCGTCATCGCGACCCTGAACGACACCGCGCGCTTCGAGCTCGAGCTCACGATCGAGCGTGGCCGTGGCTACGTCTCGGCGACGCAGAACCGTTCCGAGTTCAGCGAAGCCGGTCAGATCCCGATCGACTCGATCTACTCGCCCGTCCTGAAGGTCACCTACCGCGTCGAGGCGACGCGTGCCGGTGAGCGCACGGACTTCGACCGCCTGGTCGTCGACGTCGAAGCGAAGCCGGCCATCACGCCGCGCGACGCCATCGCGTCGGCTGGTCGCACGCTGGTCGAGCTGTTCGGGCTCGCTCGCGAGCTCAACACGGCGGCAGAGGGCATCGAGATCGGCCCCGCGCCGGTCGACGCCGTGCTCTCGAACGAACTGCAGACCCCGATCGAGGACCTCGACCTGTCGGTCCGCAGCTACAACTGCCTGAAGCGGGAGGGCATCAACACGGTGTCCGAGCTCGTCGCCCTGTCGGAGACGCAGCTCATGAACATCCGCAACTTCGGTCAGAAGTCGGTGGACGAGGTCAAGGACAAGCTCACCGAGCTCGGCCTGTCCCTCAAGGACACCGTCCCCGGATTCGACGGCGCCCACTTCTACAGCGGGTACGACGAGGACGAGTCCAACAACTGACCTCGCGCTCACGCGCAAGCGCGCTGACACCGCGCGCACCACTTTCACCACTGGAGAACTGACATGCCGAAGCCCACCAAGGGCCCCCGCCTCGGTGGCGGTCCCGCCCACGAGCGCCTGCTCCTGAGCAACCTCGCCAACGCCCTCTTCACGCACGGTCGCATCACGACCACCGAGACGAAGGCCAAGCGCCTCCGCCCGGTCGCCGAGCGTCTCATCACGTTCGCGAAGCGCGGCGACCTGCACGCGCGTCGTCGTGTGATCAGCATCCTGCGCGACAAGTCCGTCGTGCACACGCTGTTCACCGAGATCGCCCCCCAGGTCGAGGACCGCCAGGGCGGTTACACCCGCATCACGAAGCTCGGCTTCCGCAAGGGCGACAACGCCCCGCTGGCGTCGATCGAGCTCGTCCTCGAGCCCGTCTCGAGCACGCCCGCTCCGGTCAAGCGCAACTCGGCTCCGGCCGCTGCTGCCGCCCCGGTCGACGAGCCCGCCGCCGACGAGACCACCGAGGAGGCCCCGGTCGAGGAGACCGAGACCACCGAGGAGTCCGCCCCGGTCGAGACCGAGTCCGAGACCGAGGCTGCTGCCGAGGTCGAGGCCGACGCCGCCGAGAAGTCGGACGACGCCGACACCAAGTAGTCCGGTGCCCTCCGGGGCGCTGCACCACCACGAGGAAGCCCCCGCGACCCAGGTCGCGGGGGCTTCCTCGCGTCCGAGGCTGGTCGTGCACACCGACTGCTCGGCGTACCGTCACGTGCCGGGTGCGACGGAAGGAAGTCATGGCGTTCCAGCACGTTACGGGTCTGGGGACCCGGGTCTGGCGGTGGAGCCGGACCTCGGGCACACAGCCGCGCCTGCTGCACGCCGGCAAGGCCGCCGCCGCCGCGGTGATCGCCTGGTTCGTGGCGCGGCACATCCCGGGCGTCGCGGCCGAGTACCCGTACTACGCGCCACTCGGTGCCGTCGTCGCGATGCAGACGACGGTGTTCGCGGGCATCCGGAGCGGTGTGCAGACCCTGGTCGGGATCGCCCTCGGCATCATCATCGCCGCGTTCACGATGTGGGTCGGCGATCCCGGCTTCCTCGCGATCGCGCTCGCGGTCGGCGTCGGGGTGCTGGTCGGCGGGTTCCGCGTGCTGGGCGAGGGCAGCTCGTGGGTGTCCACCGCGGCGCTCTTCGTCCTGCTCGTCGGCGGTGCCAACGCCGAGGGGTACTCGCTCGGGTACCTCGTGCAGATGGCGGTGGGCGTCGTGATCGGGCTGCTGGTCAACTTCCTGGTGTTCCCGCCGCTGCACTTCTGGGACGCAGAACACCGCATCGACGCGGTGAACGGCGTGCTGGCGGACCACCTCGACGGGCTGGCAGCCGTGCTCGAGGAGGGCAAGCGCGACGAGAAGGCGTGGGACCACCAGCAGGACCGCCTGGACCGTGCGATCGCGGACGTCCGGTCACGGGTGGCGATCGCGCACGAGAGCCGTCGACTCAACCCCCGCGGTGCCCTGCGCGGGTCGCGAGCACGGCTCCAGAAGGACGGCGGACGCTTCCGCGCACTGGAGCGGGTCGCCTGGTACACGACCGACCTCACCGAGCTCGTGGCACGCTCCGGCCCGGTGTCCGAGGGCGTCGGGCGTCCGGACCCGGCGTTCGCCACCCCCATCGCCGAGGCACTGCGGAAGATCGCCAGCACGATCCGCGGCGACTCCCCGGAGGACCAGGCCGAAGAGGCCATCGCACGACTCGAGAGCGCGCTCGACGCATCGCGCGAGAACCCCTCGCACGTCGCGGTCACCTCGGCCGCGCTCGTCGCCCTGCGCGGGATCGTCGAGTCCGAGCGACGCGCCACCGACGACCTCGACACCCGGACCGGTCCGTCGGCGTTCGGCCGTCCGCGCGGCTGAGCGGGTACGGGCGGCCGCCGTCCGGCAGACGGATCGCGGGCCGGGAGGCACGGATCATCCCCGCTACGGTGGTCACGTGGACGAGACGGTCGGCTTCCAGGACCCCGACAGCACGGGTGAGGTGCGGCTCCGGCTGGACATCGCCTACGACGGTGCGGCGTTCTCCGGGTGGGCCCGGCAGCCCGGGCTCCGGACCGTCCAGGGCGCCCTCGAGGCCGCACTCGGCACCGTGTTCACCCGCTGGGGCGAACCGCCGTTGCTCACCGTCGCCGGACGCACCGACGCCGGGGTGCACGCCACGGGGCAGGTCGCGCACCTGGACCTGTCGGCGGAACAGTGGGCAGCGCTCACCGCCAAGCGCGGGACGGGCCGGTCACCGCTCGACGGGCTGCTCAAGCGGGTCAACGGCATCGCAGCACCCGAGGGGGACGTCGTCGTCACCGGAGCTTCGGTGGCGCCCGACGGGTTCGACGCCCGGTTCTCCCCGCTCTGGCGCCGGTACGAGTACCGGATCGCGGACGCCGACGCCCCGCGCGATCCACGTCGTCGTGGGCACACGGTCTGGCACGCGGCACGGCTCGATCCGGCAGCGATGGAGCGCGGTGCGCTGACGTTGCTCGGGCTGCACGACTTCGCGACGTTCTGCAAGCCGCGCGAGGGGGCGACGACCATCCGGACGTTGCAGCAGTTCCGCTGGGTCCGCGAGCCGGACGGCGTGCTGGTGGCGCGCCTCCAGGCCGACGCCTTCTGCCACTCGATGGTGCGGGCCATGGTCGGCGCGACCATCGCCGTGGGCGAGGGCCGCTTCGGCCCGGACCGCCTCGAGGAACTGCGCATCGCCGAGGAACGCACGAGCGCCTTCAAGACGGCGCCGGCGAAGGGACTGACGCTGACCGAGGTGGGCTACCCGGCAGACGCGGAGCTCGCGGAGCGGGCGGAGCAGACCCGGGCCCGCCGGTCGGCGGACGGTACCGTCGAGGGATGAGCCCGCGCGAACCCCGTTCCGTCGTGTCCGTCGCCCCCGGAGTCGTCTTCGTCGAGGGCCCCGTGTCCAACTGGGTGGTGCTGGTCGAGGAGGACGGCGTCGCGCTGATCGACGCCGGCTACCCGGCCGACACCGACCTCGTGCTCGACACCGTGCGCGCCGCCGGACACGACCCCGCCGACCTGCGTCGCGTCTACGTCACGCACGGACACGTCGACCACGTCGGCGGCATCCCCGGGATCCTCGAGCGGTACCCCGACGTCGAGGTGCTCGCCCACGCCGACGAGCTCGCCAACGTGCGCGGACCCGAGCGGCAGCAGGTCACCCCGGCGGAGATCGGCGGCCGGCTCGCCAGCCCCCGCGTGCTCGCCTGGCTGGCACGGGCGATCCGCTCCGACGCCCTCCGACCCACCACCGTCCCCTCCGCTCGCGCGTTCACCGGTGCGGACTTCACCGGTCGGGCGATCGCACCGTTCCCGGCCGTCGGCCACACCGACGGCTCGACCGCGTACCTGCTGCCCGCGGCGGACGCGATCGTCACAGGCGACGCGGTCGTCAGTCGGCACGACACCCAGCCGGGGTCGTGGGCCCCGCGGCCGCGGATGATCACGCCGTTCTTCACCGCCGACCAGGACCGCGCGCTCGAGTCGGCACGGGCGCTGCCGTTCCCGGCGCTCGTGCTGCCGGGACACGGACCGGCCGTCCGACGCGTGGGCGGGACCTGGCTGCCGATCGGCTGATTCCACCGAACGCGAGCGGCTGATGCCGCGCGATCGGCTCGTGCCGCCGCACCGCTGATGTTGCCGAACGCAATCATTTACCTCGACGCAACCTGAACGACCCCGCAGGTCGGTAGCGTGCGGGCATGGCCAACACCCTCGGGCGCACTCTGCTGTGCGCCACGGCGGCCGCGACGCTCCTCGCGGCTCCACTCGTCACCGTCACCGCAGCGACCGCGAACCCCGAGGGGACCGACCTCGTCATCGAGGAGGCCTACCTGAAGGCGGGGAGCAAGGGCGCGTTCTACAACGAGAAGTTCGTCGAGATCGGCAACCCGACCGACGCCGCCGTGTCGCTCGACGGGTGGTCGCTGCAGTACCGCTCCGCCACGGGTACCGGCACGTTCTCGGCCAGTGCACTCCAGGGCACCGTGCCGGCGAAGGGCACCTTCCTGGTGTCGATGGCGGGCAACGGCGGGGCCACCCCGGCCGGCGAGGACCTGCCCGCCGCCGACGACACCGCGACGCTCAACCCCTCGGGCACCACGGGCACGCTCGTGCTGTCCGACGCCACCGCACCCCTGGCGCTCGCCGCCGGACCCGTCACCACCGGCACCGACGGCGTGGTCGACCTGCTCGGCTACGGCGCCTCGAACACGTTCGAGTCGGCCGTGCGCACCGTGACCGGGGACAACTCCGTGCCGAACGGCCTGGTCCGCCAGGGCACCACGGACACCGACGTCAACGGTGCGGACTTCTCCGTGACGACGACGCTCACCCCACGGAACGCCGCGGGCGAGACGACGGCACCGACCGAGCCCACGGACCCGACCGACCCGGGTGACGGCGGGACCCCGACGCCCGGCACCCCCGCCGAGACGGTGACCATCGCCCAGCTGCAGGGCACCACGGACACCTCGCCGTACGCCGGCAAGAACGTCACGACCGACGGCGTCGTCACCGCGGTCTACGGCACCGGTGGCTTCAACGGCTACACGATCCAGACCCCCGGCACCGGCGGTGCGATCGACCTCGGCGCCCACACCGCGTCCGACGCGGTGTTCGTCTTCTCGTCCGCCACCGCCGGCCTGGTGCACGAGGGCGACCACGTGCGGGTCACCGGTGCCGTGTCCGAGTACTTCGGCCTGACCGAGCTCACGGTGTCCGGGGCCTCGTCGCTGCAGCAGCTGGACGACACCGTCGCGGCGCCACAGCCCGCAGCGGTCGCGTTCCCGTCGTCCGACGCCCAGCGGGAGTCGCTCGAGAGCATGCTCGTCGCTCCCCAGGGCGCGTACACGGTCGCCGACAACTACACGACGAACCAGTACGGCGAGGTCGTGCTCGCCAGCGGCACGAAGCGCCTGGTCCAGCCGACGGAGGTCGGCCGACCGGGCAGCGCCGAGGCGAAGGCCGTCGAGGCCGACAACGCCGCGCGCAAGGTCACGCTCGACGACGGTGCGAGCACCAACTTCCTGACCCAGGCGAACCAGGGCATCCCGGTGTCGTGGCTCACCCAGGGCCCGGTCACGGTCGGGGCCGCCGCCACCTTCACCGAGCCGGTCGTCCTCGACTACCGCAACAACGGGTGGAAGTTCCAGCCGACCGCCCCGATCACGGGTGCGACCCCGGCCGCCGAGCTGCCGGCGTCGTTCTCGAAGGTGCGCCAGCCGGCACCGCAGGACGTCGGTGGCGACCTGAAGCTCGCCGGCTTCAACGTGCTCAACTACTTCCCGACCACGGGCGACGAGCTCACCGGCTGCAAGTACTACACCGACCGTGCCGGTGACCCCGTCACGGTGAACTCCGGCTGCGACGCCCGCGGTGCCGCCGAGCAGGAGGACTTCCTGCGCCAGCAGGTCAAGATCGTCAAGGCGATCAACGGCCTGGACGCCGACGTCGTCTCGCTCGAGGAGATCGAGAACTCGGTCCGCTTCGGTCAGGACCGCGACGCCGCCGTGGCCACCCTGGTCGACGCGCTCAACGCCGCCACCGGCCAGGACACCTGGGCCTACGCGAAGTCACCGGCCGTCGTGCCCGCG
Source organism: Curtobacterium flaccumfaciens (assembly GCF_013359815.1). Classification (GTDB taxonomy): domain Bacteria; phylum Actinomycetota; class Actinomycetes; order Actinomycetales; family Microbacteriaceae; genus Curtobacterium; species Curtobacterium flaccumfaciens. The sequence goes on from NZ_JABMCF010000035.1 coordinate 129,843, forward strand.
AGCGAGGACGTCATCCGCCTCGCCCTCATCTACAAGAAGGACCGCGTCGAGCCCGTCGGTGAGTCGACGATCCTGCTCGACGACGCGTTCACGAACGCCCGCCAGCCCGTCGCGGACGCGTTCCGCCCGGTCGGGGGCACCGCGGACGACGACTTCCTGGTGATCGCGAACCACTTCAAGTCCAAGGGCTCCGGCACCGGCGAGAACGCCGACCAGGGCGACGGACAGGGTGCGTCGAACGCCGACCGCGTCGAGCAGGCGAAGGCCCTCGTGACCTTCTCCACCGACATGCAGGAGCAGTACGGCACCGACAAGGTGTTCATGCTCGGCGACTTCAACGCCTACAGCAAGGAGGACCCGGTGGTGGTCCTCGACGAGGCCGGCTACACCGACCTCGGCCCGGCGCTCGACAGCACCGAGTACTCGTACGTGTTCTCCGGCCTGAGCGGCTCGCTCGACCACGTCTTCGCGTCGAAGGCCGCGCTCGAGACGGTCACGGGCGTGGACATCTGGAACATCAACTCGGTCGAGTCGGTGGGCCTGGAGTACAGCCGCTACAACTACAACGCGACGAACCTGTACACCGACGACGTGTACCGGGCGAGCGACCACGACCCGATCCTGGTCGGCTTCGACCTGGACGCCGCGGGCACCGACCCGGGCACGGACCCGACGCCGGTGCCGACCCCGACGCCGACCCCGGTGCCGAACCCGACGCCGACCCCGACCCCGACTCCGGTGCCGCCGGTCGACGGGATCACCCCGCCGGTTGCTCCGGTGGCACCGTCGGAGTCGTTGTTGACGGAGGTGAACCGTGGCGGGGTGTCTGCTCCGGCGACCGCTCGTGCGGGGGAGACGATCACGGTGACGGTCGGCACCGCGTCTGCCGGCGACACGGTGAACGTGTGGCTGTTCTCGGAGCCGACGCTGATCGGCACGGCCGTGGTGGCTGCGGACGGGACGGTGCGGGTGACGATCCCGGCGAACACGATGGCCGGCGTGCACCGTCTGGCGGTGACGGCTGCGGACGGGAGTCTGATCGGGTGGACCCCGATCACGATCACCGCGGACGGGCAGCTCGCGTTCACGGGTGCCGCAGGGCTGGGTGCCGGTGCGATGGTGGCGTTCCTGCTGCTCGCGGCGGGTGCGGGCGTGCTGATCGTGCGTCGCCGCCGTCGGACCGCGGCTACGGAGTAGTCCCCACGTCCCACGGGGGCACTTCGTGAGCAGGAATGGTCGGGTTCGCACAGCGGACCCGACCGTTTCTGCTCACGATGGGCGGTGGGCGCGACCGCGCGGCGGACGGGAGGCGCGGTGCGGGGCTGCCCCGCGCCTCCAGGCCGGCAGGCAGCCGCGTTTGACCGACGTACCCCGCGTCGGCTAGGCTCTCACCTTGGTCTGTGCGCCCCGCGCGCGGACAGTCAGATGAGCCCTCCAACCGAGGTGTTCCCCGTGCTTCTGCCCGTGGAACTCCCGACCGGAGTGGGATTCACGGACTCCTCACCTCGACACGAAAGCAGCACTCCTGTGACTCGCACGTTCTCACCGAAGCCGGCAGACGTCCAGCACGACTGGATCGTCATCGACGCCACCGACGTCGTCCTCGGCCGTCTCGCCACCCACGCCGCGGCGCTCCTGCGCGGCAAGCACAAGGCCACCTTCGCCCAGCACATGGACATGGGTGACTTCGTCATCATCGTGAACGCCGACAAGGTCGCCCTGACCGGTTCGAAGCTCGCGAAGAAGGTCTACTACCGTCACTCGGGTTACCCGGGCGGCCTGACGGCGACCTCCTACCCGGAGATGCTCGAGAAGCACCCCACCCGCGCCGTCGAGAAGGCGATCCGCGGCATGCTGCCGAAGAACACCCTCGGCCGCGAGCAGCTCAAGAAGCTGAAGGTCTACGCCGGCGCGGAGCACCCGCACGCCGCGCAGCAGCCCAAGCCGTACATCTTCGACCAGGTCGCACAGTAGTTCCGGCCACGACGACTTCAAGGACACAGAAAACTCATGGCTCAGATCGCTGATTCCCTCGACCAGACCCCGGAGAGCTTCACCACGGAGAGCGCACCCGCCGCTGCCGAGGCCGCTCCCCGTCAGATCCTCAACGTCTCCGGCGGTGCCGTCGGGCGCCGCAAGGAGGCCATCGCGCGCGTCCGGCTCGTCCCGGGCTCCGGCACGTTCGTCGTGAACGGCCGCACGCTCGAGGACTACTTCCCGAACAAGCTGCACCAGCAGCTCATCAACGACCCCTTCAAGGTGCTCGAGCTCCTCGGCTCGTACGACGTCGTCGCCCGCATCACCGGTGGTGGCCCCTCGGGTCAGGCCGGCGCGCTCCGCCTCGCCATCGCCCGCACCCTGAACGAGATCGACCGCGAGAACAACCGCGCGACCCTCAAGAAGGCCGGCTTCCTCACCCGTGACGCCCGCGTCATCGAGCGCAAGAAGGCCGGTCTCAAGAAGGCCCGCAAGGCTTCGCAGTTCTCGAAGCGCTAGTCGTCACCGGCTGAAGATCGCAATGCCGCGTCTGTTCGGTACCGACGGGGTTCGTGGTCTCGCCAACGGCGAGCTGACGGCCGCGCTCGCACTGGGTCTTGCCCAGGCGAGCGCGGCCGTCCTCACACACGGACACCATGCCGACGCCCGCCGGGCGTCGGGCCGACCGCGCCCGCGCGCGGTCCTCGCGCGTGACCCGCGCGTCTCCGGCGAGTTCCTCGGTGCCGCCGTCGCGGCCGGGCTCGCCTCGGCCGGCGTCGACGTGCTCGACGCCGGGGTCATCCCCACCCCCGCCGCGGCGTTCCTCGTCGCGGACATCGACGCCGACTTCGGCGTGATGATCTCCGCATCGCACAACCCCGCTCCCGACAACGGGATCAAGTTCTTCGCCACGGGTGGCCGCAAGCTGCCGGACGAGGTCGAGGACCGCATCGAAGCGGCCATGCACGACCACTCCGCACCCACCCCCACCGGCATCGACGTCGGGCGCATCTCGCGGTTCGCCGACGCCGAGGACCGCTACGTGGTGCACCTGCTCGGTACGTTGCCGCACCGGCTCGACGGCATCCACGTCGTGCTCGACTGCGCCAACGGTGCCGCCGCCGGCGTCTCCCCCGAGGTCTTCGTCAACGCGGGTGCCCGCGTGACGCTCATCGGTGCCGACCCCGACGGCTGGAACATCAACGACGGCGTCGGTTCGACCCACATCGACAACCTCGCCCGCGCGGTGCTCGAGCACGGTGCCGACGTCGGCATCGCGCACGACGGGGACGCGGACCGCTGCCTGGCGGTCGACGCCGCGGGCAACGCGATCGACGGTGACCAGATCATGGCGATCCTCGCGCTGTCCCTGCAGGAGCGCGGACGGCTGAAGGACGACACCCTCGTCGCGACGGTCATGTCGAACCTCGGGCTGAAGCGCGCCATGGCCGACGCGGGCATCACCGTGATCGAGGCCGGCGTGGGCGACCGCTACGTGCTCGAGAAGATGACCGAGGGCGACTACTCCATCGGTGGCGAGCAGTCCGGTCACATCATCTTCAACGAGTTCGCCACCACGGGTGACGGCATCCTGACCGGGCTGCACCTGGTCGCCGAGATGGCGCGCACGGGCAAGACCCTGCAGGAGCTCGCCTCGTGCATGACGGTGTTCCCGCAGGTGCTGCTCAACGTCCGGGGCGTCGATCGTCACGGGCTCGCCGACCAGGGTGTGCAGGACGCCATCGCCGCCGCCAGTGAGGCGCTCGGGGACAGCGGCCGTGTGCTGCTCCGTCCGTCGGGCACCGAGCCGGTCGTTCGCGTGATGGTCGAGGCCGCTTCGCAGGACGACGCCCAGCGCATCGCCGAGGAGCTCGCCGCCGTCGTGCAGGACCGCCTGGCGCTCGACGCCGCGTAGGTTCCCCTCCGCCGCTCACGGAACCAGGTTCCGGACACAGCACCGCGTTCTTCCGTGGTGTGGTGTCCGGAACCTGGTTCCGGGCGTCTCCGCTCAGATCTTGCGGAGCAGAACCGAGTTCACCTTGTGGTTCGCGCCCTTCTTCAGCACCAGGGTGGCGCGGGAGCGCGTGGGCAGCACGTTCTCGATCAGGTTCGGCTCGTTGATCGCCCGCCAGACCTCGGTCGCCGTCCGGACCGCGTCCTCACGCGAGAGCGAGGCGAACCGGTGGAAGAACGAGTCGGGGCTCGAGAACGCCTCTTCCTGCAGGGCGAGGAAGCGGTCGACGTACCAGGACTCGATGTCCTTCGTCTTCGCGTCCACGTAGATCGTGAAGTCGAACAGGTCGGACAGCGCGAGCCGCCCGTGCACCGGGGGCGCCAGCACGTTGAGGCCCTCGACGATGAGCACGTCGGGCTGCCGGACGACGATCTCGGCATCGGGCACGATGTCGTAGACCAGGTGCGAGTAGTACGGCGCGCGGACCTCGGTCGCCCCGCTCTTCACCTGGCTCACGAAGCGCAGCAGGGAGCGGCGGTCGTACGACTCCGGGAAGCCCTTGCGGTCCATGATCCCGCGGCGCTCGAGCTCGGCGTTCGGGTACAGGAAGCCGTCGGTCGTCACGAGCTCCACACGAGGGGTGTCCGGCCAACGCTTCGTCAGCTCGCGCAGCAGACGGGCGACGGTGGACTTGCCGACCGCGACGGAACCCGCGACGCCGATGACGAACGGCGTGCGCCCGGCGCGCTCCCCGAGGAACCGGCTCGTCTCGGCGTGCAGGTTCCGCGCGCCGGCGGCGTAGAGCGTGAGCAGGCGGGACAACGGCAGGTAGACCTCCTGCACCTCCTGCATGTCCAACCGGTCGCCGAGACCGCGCAGCTGCACGATCTCGGTCTCGGTGAGCGACAGGTGCTCCTTCGGGGCGAGCTGGGACCACTCGTCACGCGGGATCTCCACGAACGGGGTCGGGTGCGCGACGGCGGTCTCCGAGAACGGCATGGGATCGAGCGTACAGACGGGAGGCCCGGGGCACGTGAGCCGACCGGCTCACGCGCCCCGGGCCTCCCGTCCAGTGCTCGGTGCGCGTCCGCAGGACGCGACGCGTCAGGCGGGGAGGGCCGCCTCGATGGCGGCGACGACCTCTGGGGCGTCCGGCTTCGTGGTGGGGCGGAAGCGCGTGACGGTGCCGTCGGGGGCGACGAGGAACTTCTCGAAGTTCCAGGCGACCCGGCCGGCCTTGCCGTCGGCGTCCGGGGTCTCCTTGAGGGCCTGGTAGAGCGGGTGGGCGCTCTTGCCGTTGACCTTGACCTTCTCGGACATCGGGAACGTGACGCCCCAGGTGGTGGAGCAGTACTCGTCGATCGCCTCGGACGAGCCGAGCTCCTGCAGGAACTGGTTGCTCGGGAAGCCCAGCACCGTGAACCCGCGGGGGCCGTACTGCTTCTGCAGGGCCTCGAGCTGCTCGTACTGCGGGGCGAGGCCGCACCGGGAGGCGACGTTCACGACCAGTACGGCCTTGTCGGCGTAGGCGCCGAACGTGGTGTCCTCGCCGTGCAGCGTGGTGATGGCGATGTCGTCGAAGCGTCCCATGGCCCGGACGCTAGTCCACGATGTCGAGATCGGCCTGACGGCGGACGAACTCGCCCATGTTCGGCACCGTGAACGCCACCTTGCCGCGCTCGGGCGCGTAGATGATGCCCTTCTCGATCAGTCCCTGTCGTGCCGGGCTGGTCCCCTTCGGTTCCGCACCGAGGCGCGATGCCACGACGGCAGTCCCGGAGACGCCGGCCGGGTCGTCCGACATCGCCACGAGGTACTGCCGCTCGGCGGGTGTGGCACGGTCCCAGCGGGCCGGGAAGAAACCGCTGTCGAGTTCTGCGTTGCCGCGGTCGACGGCAGCTGCTGCGTCATCGTGGGTGATCCGTCGGTCGGCCGCGAGGTCCCACGCCGCCGCCCCGTAGGTCTGGAGGTAGTACGGGTACCCGCCCGAGGCATCGATGAGGAGATCGAGCGCCGCGGCGTCGAAAGTCACCCCGGAGCGGGCGGCCGGAACGGTGAGTGCGTCAGCGGCTGCTCCCGACGGCAGTGACCCGATCTCCCGGTAGTCGAAGAGGCGCTCGGCGTAGGACCGCGCCGCAGTGAGCTTGGCCGGCACGTTCGGCAGACCGGCCCCCACCATCACGAAGGGCCACCCACGTTGTCCGGCCCGGTGCTGGACGGACAGCAGCGCAGAGAGCAACTCGAGGTCGAGGTCCTGGACCTCGTCGATGAAGAGTGCGAGCGCCCGGTTCTGCTCCCGCAGCGCGGGGGCGAGGTCCTCGACCAGTTCCTCGAGGTCGATCTCGATGACGCCGGAGTCCGCGCGACCCTCGACGGCGGAGAACCCCAGGTCGAAGCCGATGTTCCCGAAGTGCACACCGAACGACGTGACCGTGCCGAGCGCGCGCTGCACGGCTGCGCTGACCGAGTGGCCGCGGGCGAGGCGACGTGCTGCGAGCGCGATCTCCCGCGCGAGCCTCCGTCGAGCACCCTCTCGGCCGGACACGCTCGTCTGCCCTTCGACGTCGACCACCAACCACTCCGCGGCGTCAGCCTGCATGCGGAACTGGTTGAGGAGGACGGTCTTCCCGACCCCACGCAGCCCGTGGAGGATCATGCTGCGCGTTCCGAGCGCGCGCCGCGACCGTGCCACGACGAGGTCGAACGCCTCGATCTCGGCGTCGCGTCCGACCAGCTCCGGGGGGCGCAGGCCGGCGCCTGGCGAGTACGGGTTGAGTGCGGCGTGCATCGAGGAGACTCTACGCGTGTCTAACGGTTTCCGCAGAATGGCACCGATTGTGCTCGATTCGCTCCCCTCGGTCGCTTCGCAGGGTCGGCGTCCAGGCAGACCGTAGGATCGGTTCCATGTGTGGAATCGTCGGCTACGTCGGCAGCAACAGCAGCCAGGACGTCCTCCTCGGTGGCCTCCGTCGCCTCGAGTACCGCGGCTACGACTCGGCGGGCATCGCCGTCGTCGACCCAGCCGGAGACCTCGTGTCGGCCAAGAAGGCCGGCAAGCTCCAGGCCCTGGTCGACGAGCTCGAGTCGTCGCCCATCCCGGACGGCACGACGGGCATCGGGCACACCCGCTGGGCGACCCACGGTGGCCCGACCGACGGCAACGCCCACCCGCACCTGGCCGACGGCGACAAGCTCGCCCTCATCCACAACGGCATCATCGAGAACTTCTCCGAGCTCCGCGCCGAACTGCAGGCCGAGGGCATCGAGTTCCGCAGCGAGACCGACTCCGAGGTCGCCGCGCACCTGGTCGGACGGGCCTTCCGCGACACCGGTGACCTGACCGCAGCCATGCAGCAGGCCGTGCAGCGGCTCGAAGGGGCCTTCACGCTCCTCGTCGTGCACGCCGACCAGCCCGGCGTCGTCGTCGGTGCCCGTCGCAACTCGCCCCTGGTGGTCGGGCTCGGCGACGGTGAGAACTTCATGGGCTCGGACGTCGCCGCCTTCGTCGCCCACACGCAGCGCGCGCTGTCGATCGGGCAGGACGAGATCGCCACGATCCGCCCCGACGGCGTGGACGTCGTCCACTTCGACGGCACCCCGGCCACACCGACCGAGTTCGAGGTCAACTGGGACGCCTCCGCCGCCGACAAGGGCGGCTGGAGCTCGTTCATGGCGAAGGAGATCAGCGAGGAGCCCGAGGCCGTCGCGAAGACGATCCTCGGTCGCGTCCACGACGGCGCCGTCACGCTGACCGACCTCGACCCGATCGCCGAGCGCCTGGCGACGGTCGACCGCGTCATCGTGATCGCCTGCGGTACCGCCGCCTACGCCGGCATCCTCGGCAAGTACGCCATCGAACAGTGGGCCCGCATCCCGGTCGAGGTCGAGCTCGCGCACGAGTTCCGCTACCGCGACCCGGTGCTGAACGAGCGCACCCTGGTCGTCTCGATCAGCCAGTCCGGCGAGACCATGGACACGCTCATGGCGGTCAAGTACGCCCGCGAGCAGGGCGCGCAGGTCCTGTCGATCTGCAACACCCAGGGCGCCACGATCCCGCGTGAGTCCGACGCCGTGATCTACACGCACGCCGGGCCCGAGGTCGCCGTCGCGTCGACCAAGGCCTTCATCGCCCAGGGCGTCGCGCTCTACCTGCTCGGGTTGCACCTGGCGACGCTGCGCGGCACGCTCACCACCGAGCAGATCGCCGAGCAGGTGGCCGAGCTCGAGGGGCTCGCCCCGAAGCTGCAGCAGACCATCGAGGATGCCGCCGGCATCAAGGACCTGGCGCGCTGGATGGCGGACACCCGGAGCGTGCTGTTCCTCGGCCGCCACGTCGGCTACCCGATCGCGCTCGAGGGTGCCCTCAAGCTCAAGGAGCTCGCGTACATCCACGCAGAGGGCTTCGCCGCCGGTGAGCTGAAGCACGGCCCGATCGCACTGATCGAGCCGGGCCAGATCGTCTTCGTCATCGTGCCCTCGCCGCGCGACCCCCGATCGCTGCACCCGAAGGTCGTCTCGAACATCCAGGAGATCCGCGCACGCGGTGCCCGGGTGATCGCGATCGCCGAAGAGGGCGACGCCGCGGTGCTGCCGTTCGCCGACGAGGTCCTGCGGATCCCGCTGGCGACCCCGCTGTTCGAGCCGCTGCTCGCCGTGGCACCGCTGCACATGTTCGGCATGGAGCTCGCCGCGGCCAAGGGCCTCGACGTCGACCAGCCACGCAACCTCGCGAAGTCGGTCACCGTCGAGTAGTCGCGACGGTGATCATCGGGATCGGGGTCGACGTGGTCGACCTGGAGCGGTTCGAACGGGTGCTGGAGCGCACACCGGCGATGCGGGCGCGGCTGTTCACGCCGTCCGAGCAGGTCCGTGACGGCGAACCCCGGCCGATCGCGTCCCTCGCCGCACGGTTCGCTGCCAAGGAAGCCCTGATCAAGGCCTTCGGGTCGAGTGCCGGGCTGAGCTGGCAGGACCTCGAGGTCGTGTCCGACGACCAGCGGAACCCGTCGCTCACCCTGCACCAGGGCGCCCGGCAGGTGGCGGACGCGCGTGGCGTGACGAGCGTGCACCTGTCGCTCTCGCATGATGGAGGGATCGCGACCGCGTTCGTGGTCCTGGAAGGAACAGACGTGGTCCTGGAAGGAACGGTCCGGTGAGTGCGTTCACCGGCATCACCGTCGATCGCGGAGCCCTGATCGAGAACTACGCGACGATCGCCGACCGGGTCGCACCGGCCGGGGTCATCGCCGTCGTCAAGGCGAACGCCTACGGCCACGGGGCCCTCGACGCCGCGCAGGCCTTCGTGGACGCCGGAGCCGAGTGGCTCGGGGTCGCCGACATCGACGAGGCCGTCGCGCTCCGTCAGGGCGGCATCGACGAGGGGGTCCGGATCCTCGCGTGGCTGCACGCCCCCGACGAGGACTTCCGTCGCGCCGCGCAGTTCGACGTCACGCCCGCGGTGTCGAGCGTCGAGCAGCTCTCCGCAGCAGCCGACTCCGACGTCCGCGCCGTGCACCTGTGCGTCGACACCGGCCTGAGCCGCAACGGTGCGGTCGAATCCGAGTGGGCCGAGCTCTTCGCGACCGCCGGCGCCCTGGCCCGCGGCGGCAACCGCACCCGGGTCGAGGGGCTCATGTCCCACCTGTCGAACGCGTCGCGCACCGACGACCTCGACCAGGACGCCGCACTGCAGCGGGCGCTGGACGGCCTCGCCGCGAACGGCATCGTGCCGGACGTGGTGCACCTCGCCGCGAGTGCCGCGAGCATCGCCGTGCCGGAGACCCGCCACGACCTGTCCCGCGTCGGACTCGCCCTGTACGGGCTGAGCCCCTTCGACGGTCGCACCTCTGCCGACCTGGGGCTGCGCCCGGCGATGCGGGTCACCGCCGCCGTGCTCCGCACCGTGCCGGTCGCTGCGGGCGACGGTGTCTCCTACGGCTACACCTGGCGCGCCGAGACGGACACCCGTCTCGCCGTGATCGGCCTCGGCTACGCGGACGGCTTCGACCGCGACTTCGGCAACCGGGTCTCGGTGCGGATCGGAGACCGGACGTTCCCGGTGGTCGGACGCGTCGCGATGAACGCCATGCACGTCGACATCGGCGACGCCGACGTGCAGGTCGGCGACGAGGCGGTGCTGTGGGGCGACCCCGCGAACGGCGACCCCGCCGTCGAGGACTGGGCCGACGCCATCGGCACGATCAACTACGAGGTGGTCGCCCGGATCGGCCGCAGCGTGGAACGGAGGACGACGTGAGCTCCGCACCGCTGCGTCAGGCGCGCATCGACCTCGACGCCTACCGGGCCAACCTCGACCGTGTCCGCGAGTGGATGGACCCGGTCGCCGTCATGGCGATCATGAAGGCCGACGCGTACGGGCACGGCCTCGAGCCGATCGCGCTCGCCGCGGTCGACGCCGGCATCCGCTGGATCGGTGTGCTGACGGTGCCCGCAGCGCTGCGCCTACGCTCGATCGGCGTCGGCGAGGACGTCCACCTGTTCACCTGGCAGCACGACCCCGACCTGGACTTCCGTGACGCCATCGACTCGGCCGTCGACCTCGGCGTCTCGAACGTCGCCGAGCTGCAGCGCATCATCGACGCCGTCGACCAGCGCCCGGCCCGAGTGCACCTCGGCGTCGACTCCGGCCTGCACCGCGACGGCGCGACCCCGGCGGACTGGCCGGCGCTCGTCGAGCTCGCCCGTGACGCCCAGCGGAACGGCCGCATCGAGGTCGTCGCCGCGTACACGCACCTGGCCGAGGCGTCCGACCACGAGGACAGCGCCGCGGTCGCCGTGTTCGACGCCGCGATCGAGATCGCCGAGGACCTGGGACTCGATGTCCCGATGGAGCACGTCGCCGCGTCGCTCGCGGGGCTGGAGCGCAAGGAGTTCCGCAAGGACATGGTCCGGATGGGCGCGAACCTGTTCGGCATCCCCGGAGCCGACGGGGTCTCGGCGGCCGACCTCGGACTCGAGCCGGTGATGACCCTGACCGCGTCGGTCGCGAAGACGAAGCGCGTCCCCGTCGACACCGGCGTCTCCTACGACTACACGTACCGCACGGCGACCGAGACGACCCTGGCGCTCGTGCCCGTCGGGTACGCCGACGGGGTCCCGCGTCTGGCGCAGGGCCGCATCGAGGTCGCGATCGGCGGCAAGCGCTACCCGATCGCCGGCCGCGTCGCGATGGACCAGTTCCTGGTGGACGTCGGCGAGGACGACGTGCAGACCGGCGACACCGTCGTGCTGTTCGGCACCGGCGAGCACGACGAGATGACCGTGCTCGAGTGGGGCGCGGCGCTCGAGACCATCGGCGAGGAGATCGTCTGCCGCATCGGCAGCCGCGTGCCCCGGTTCTACGAGGGCCACGACATCGAGGGACGGGTCGGGGAGTACCTGCGGGGCGAGCGGCCGTGACCGAGTCGGCGCGCGTCCTGCTCGACACCACCGTCGACGGCACCGACGCGATGGGGGAGCTCGGCGCCCGGCTGGCCGCCGTGCTGCGCGCGGGGGACCTCGTCGTGCTGACCGGGCCGCTCGGTGCCGGCAAGACGACCCTGACGCGCGGGCTCGGCGCCGCACTCGGTGCGCGCGGCCAGGTGTCCAGCCCGACCTTCGTCCTCGCCCGGACGCACCCGACGACCGCCGGCCCCGACCTGGTGCACGTCGACGCCTACCGTCTGTCCGACCCGGTCGAGCTGGACGACCTCGACCTCGACTGGGACGCCGCCATCGTCGTCGTCGAGTGGGGGCGCGGCATGGTCGACGGCATCAGCGACAGCGTGCTCGACGTCGAGATCACCCGGGCCACCGGCACCGACGCGGCCGACCACGGTGTCGACGACGACCTCGATCCGGACGACGTGCCCGACGAGCCGCGCCGGGTCGTCGTCACCGCGACGGGGCCGCGCTGGACGGGCGTCGACCTCTGACCCTGCAGCGCGTGGACACCGGTGCGGTCGACGACCTCCGCACCTTCCTCGTCGGTGCCGACCTGACCGTCGCCGGGCTCGACCGTGCTGGCCACGACCGTGCCGGTCTCGAGCCGACCGTCCGGCTGTGGGTCGACCGTGCCGAGGACGGCCGCGTGGTCGGCAGCACCGGGTACGAGACGAGCGCCGACGGCGTCCACGTGCTCGTCCGCAGCGTGGCGGTCGCGCCGCAGCTCCGGGGGCTCGGCCACGGCACCCGGCTCGCGCGCTTCGCCGTCGACCACGCCGCGGTCACGGGCGCGCGACGGGCGTGGCTGTTCTCGCGGCGCTCCGGTCCGTTCTGGCAGTCGCTCGGGTTCACCCTCGCCGGCCGCGACGACCTGGCGGCCGCCCTGGCCGCCACCCACCAGGTCCGGTCGTTCCGGCGGACCGGGCAGCTCGCGCGCGAGGTCGCCTGGTCCCTCGACCTGACCGCGGTGTGAGCCGGCGCGGCCGGGCGACAGCGGGTGTCCCGGTACCACCCAGCCGGCTCCGGGAGGATGCGGTGTGCCGACGCTCATCGTGACCGCCCACCCGGACCCCGACTCCCTCACCCACCACCTCGCGGCTCGCCTGCGGGACGCCCTGCCCGCGGGGACGGTCGAGACCGCCGACCTGGCGGCCGAGGGGTTCGACCCGCGCTTCACCCTCGCCGACCGGCAGACCTACCGGACCGGCACGGACGCGCTGGCCGACGTCGTCGCCGAGCAGCAGCGCATCGACCGCGCCACCGACCTCGTCCTCGTGTTCCCGGTCTGGTGGTGGTCCGTGCCCGCGGTGCTCAAGGGGTGGATCGACCGCGTGTTCGTGAACGGCTGGGCGTTCGACGTCGATCCGGACGGCGGCATCCGTCGGGCGCTCGAACGGCTCACTGTCCACCTGGTGCCGATCGCGGGCGACGACGCCGGCGTGTACGAACGGCACGGGTACGCCGAGGGGCTCCGGACGCAGGTCGAGCACGGCATTGTCGACTTCTGCGGTGCCCGGCGGGGCGCCACCGTGTTCGTGCACGACTCCGAGACCGAGGACGCCGAGGCCCGCGAGCGCGCGGTCGCCGCGGCGGTGGAGGGTGTCCGTCGGGCGGTCGTCGACCGTGCCCCGGCCGGCGACCGGTAGCCTCGCAGCAGATCTGGTCAGCGCGAACGGGGGAACCATGCGCATCGTCCTCGACACCGGCGGCTTCAGCGACGTGGAGGTCGGCACGGTGGACCGTGACGACACCGAGTTGGTGTTCCGGTCGCCCGCAGGAGCGGTCGTGGCACGCCATCCGGTGACCGCCGTCGTCTGCCTGGACGTCCGGGCGACCGGCCCGCGGTCAGCGTCGGCGCCGGTGCCGGCCGTCGCCACGACGTCCGGAGCGGACGACCCGTCGTCCCCGCTGGTGGTCCGGGCTGCACCGACCGGCAACCCGCAGGTCGACGCTGCTCGGCTCGACCGGCCCGCCGCCTACGCGCCGTGGACGCAGCAAGAGGACACCGGGCTCGAGGCAATGACGGCCGCGGGGATGTCCGTGGCGGACGTTGCGATCGTCCTGCGTCGCCAGGACGGCGGTGTGCGGTCCCGGCTGCGGCACCTTCGAGGAGCAGCGGACGAGGCCGCGACGGGTACGGGCGCGACGTCGCCCACCAGCACGGTCCGTTTCGACTAGCCGCGGCCCCCTGACTTGCATGACGGATCGAACGTCCCCGCGTCCCGACGTGCAGGTGCTTGGAAGTTCGATCTGAAGTTATAGGGCAGAGGGCACTTTGCTTATGATGAGGAGATGCGCCGAGAAGACTTCCGATCAGAACGCTTCGGCACACTCGCCACGCGTCCGTTGTCCGAGTGGCCGCACGCCTACTTCTTGCCCGCGCCGTTACCACGTGAGCTCGTCCTCGAGCCGATGACGAACGCCGCAGTTTCCCGCGCGGACATCGCGATCGGTCGGCTCGCCGGGCTCGGGCAGCTCATCCAGGAACCAGAACTCCTGCTCGGCCCGTCCATGGCGCAGGAGGCGCTGGCGAGTTCGCGCATCGAGGGAACCCAGGCGTCACTGAGCGATGTGCTCAGCGTCGAGAACGACGACGAGATCCTCGACGAGGATCTCCGCGAGGTGGACAACTACCTCCGGGCCGCCCGCGAAGGAGTGGCGCTCCTCGCAGATCTCCCCATCACCCAACGGTTCATCTGTTCGCTCCACGAGACCCTGATGCGGGACGTCCGTGGGGACGAGAAGTCGCCCGGTGAGCTTCGTCGCTCACCAGTGTGGATCGGATCTCCGAACGCTCGACCGGAGACTGCCCGGTTCATCCCGCCGCACCAGGACCACCTTCCCGAGACCCTTGACGACTGGGAGCGTTTCGTCAACGCACCACTGGACTCGATGTCGGTCACGGTGAAGTGCGCCCTGATGCACTACCAGTTCGAGACGATCCACCCGTTCCTCGACGGCAATGGTCGGATCGGGCGCCTCCTGATCGGGTTCTCGCTGATCGCAGACGGCATCCTGCCCGCGCCGATCTTGCACATCTCGGGGTACTTCGAACAACACCGAACCGAGTACTACGAGCGGTTGCAGGCCGTTCGGGAGCGCGGAGAGGTCAACGAGTGGATCCAGTTCTTCGCCGAGGCGGTGACCGTCCGAGCGAATGACAGCGCCGAGCGGATCCGGAAGCTCGTGGAGATCCGCGAGCGATACCGCCTCGCTGCGCGGACGGAGCGTTCGGCGCTCCCCGGGCTCGTCGACGTGATCTTCAAGAACCCCGTCCTCACGGTGGCGTCGGTCCGGAGGGCGCTCGGCGTGTCACAGCCGACGGCATCCGCGTTGCTCCGTCGAGCCGAGGAGTACGGCTGGCTCCGGTCACTCGGGCGAGCGGGCAGAGGCGGTCGCGAGCGCTGGCGTGCCGACGAGATCTGGAACGCGGTCGCTGGCAGTCTCGACGAGGACTGACGCCTTGCCCCGCCCCGCCTACGATGGACGGGTGCTGCTCGCGATCGACACCTCCGCCGGGACCTCCGTCGCCGTCGTCGACCCGGCCACCGGCCGGGCCCTCGCGACGCGCGACACCGAGGACAGCCGCCGGCACGCCGAGGTGATCGGCCCGTTCCTCGCCGAGACCCTCGCCGAGGCCGGCATCACCGGAGCCGACGTCACCGGGGTCGTCGCCGGCATGGGCCCCGGCCCCTTCACCGGCCTGCGCGTCGGCATCGCTGCCGCCCGCACCTTCGCCGCAGCCCGCGGCGTCCCCGTCCTGCCCCTCGTCAGCCACGACGCCGTCGCCCTCGACCAGCGCGATTCGGGCGCCGCCGGTCCGTTCGTCGTCCTCACGGACGCCCGCCGCCGCGAGGTCTACTGGAGCGCCTACGACGCCGACGGCGTCCGCGTGGCCGGCCCCGGACTCGCCAAGCCCGCCGATCTCGACGACGCGATCCGCGCCTCCCGGCCCGCAGCGGTGGGCTGGGACCGCGTGACGGTCGCGTCCATCCCGGCCTGGAGGCTCGGCTCGCTCGCCGCGGACCGGCTCGCGTCCGGTGCGGCGTTCGACCAGGACACGCCCCTGTACCTGCGCGAGCCCGACGTCACGGTGCCGGGTGCGCCCAAGCGGGTGAAGCAGTGACCCTGCCGGACGGGCTCCGCCTGCGGCGAGCACACCCGCAGGACCTCGACGACATCATGTGGCTCGAGCACGTCTCGTTCCCGACGGACGCCTGGTCGGCGTCGCAGATGTCCGGCGAGCTGTACTCACCGCACGGGTACTACGTCGTGATCGAGACGGCCGACGACACGTCCGCGCCGCTGGTCGTCGGGTACGCCGGGCTCTCGTCGCTCGCGGGCAACCCGGTCGCCGACGTGCAGACCATCGCCGTCGCCGCGGACCAGCGCGGCAAGGGGCTCGGGCGGGTCCTGTTCACGGAACTGGTCGACGAGGCCCGGCGGCGCGGCGTGCGCGAGGTGTTCCTCGAGGTGCGCGCGGACAACCCCGTCGCGCAGGCGATGTACACGGCGTTCGGGTTCGAGCACATCGCCACCCGGCCGCGCTACTACCAACCGGACGGCGTCGACGCGTGGGTGATGCGGGCGGAACTCCCCGGCCCGGACGCCGAGCGGTCGTCCGGCGTCGGACCCATCGGACAGGAGGCCCTCGGTGAGCGCGACTGAACCACTGGTGCTCGGCATCGAGACGAGCTGCGACGAGACCGGCGTCGGCATCGTGCGGGGGAGCACCCTGCTGGCGAACGTGATCGCCTCGAGCATGGACGAGCACGCGCGCTACGGCGGGGTCGTGCCCGAGGTCGCCGCACGGGCCCACCTGGAGGCGATGACCCCGACGCTGCACGAGGCGCTCGACCGCGCCGGTGTCACCCTCGACGAACTCGACGCCGTCGCAGTGACCGCCGGGCCGGGCCTGGCGGGGGCGCTCATGGTCGGGGTGGGGGCCGCGAAGGCACTCGCCGTGGCCACGGGCAAGCCCCTGTACGGCGTGAACCACCTGGTCGGGCACGTCGGCGCCGACGTGCTGCGCGAGGACGGCAGTGAGATCGAGCTGCCGACGATCGCGCTGCTGGTCTCCGGTGGCCACACGTCGCTGCTGCTGGTGCGGGACCTGGTCGGCGACGTCGAACTGCTCGGCGAGACGATCGACGACGCGGCGGGCGAGGCGTTCGACAAGGTCGCGCGGCTGCTCGGGCTGCCCTACCCCGGTGGCCCGCAGATCGACCGTGCGGCGGCCGACGGCGACCCGACGGCGATCCGGTTCCCCCGGGGGCTGACGCTGCCGAAGGACATGGCCGCGCACCGGTACGACTTCTCGTTCTCGGGGCTCAAGACCGCCGTCGCACGGTGGGTCGAGCGCTGCCGCGACGAGGGCCGCGAGGTGCCGGTGGCCGACGTCGCCGCGAGCTTCCGCGAGGCCGTCGTCGACGTCCTGCTGACCAAGGCCCTGAACGCGTGCCGCGACACCGGCGTCGACCGGCTGCTGCTCGGTGGCGGGGTCGTCGCGAACGCCCGACTGCGACAGGTCGCCGAGGAGCGCTGCGCGGCCGCGGGTGTGCGGCTCCGGATCCCACCGTTCGACCTGTGCACGGACAACGGCGCGATGATCGCCGCCGTCGGCGCCCGACTCGTGGCCGAGGGGCACGCGCCGAGCGACCTCGGCATCGCGGCGGACTCGACCCTGCCGGTGACGACCGTCCAGGTCTGACCAGTTCGGCCCCGGTCCTTCTTCGGGAGCCTGTGGGAGGATTCACACGGGCGTCGGAGAGACCGGACGCCCGAGAGGGGTGGACGGTGTCCGATCAGAACGAGTGGCCGAAGCCGGGCGAGACGCCGAACGGCCCGGCGAACGGACAGCCCGACGGCACGCCCGCCCCGGACGCCCCGCAGGCTCCTGACGCACCGCAGGCGCCGTCGGCCCCGGAAGCGCCCCAGAACCCGTACGGCCAGCAGCAGGACCCGTACGCGGCCCCACAGCAGCAGAACCCGTACGGCGCTCCGCAGCAGCCGCAGAACCCGTACGGTCAGCAGCAGCAGTCGAACCCGTACGGGCAGCAGCAGAACCCCTACGCGGCACCGCAGGCCTCGTCGAACCCGTACGCGGCCCCGCAGCAGCAGAACCCGTACGCGGCTCCGCAGCAGCAGCAGAACGCGTACGGCGCCCCGCAGAACCCGTACGGCCAGCAGCAGAACCCGTACGCGCAGCAGCAGCAGCCCTACGCGTCGAACCCGTACACGTACCAGCCCTACGCGCAGCGCCCGAAGACGAACGTCCTGTCGATCCTGTCGATCGTCTTCGCGTTCGGCGGCATCATCATCTGGCCGATCATCATCCTGACGAGCCCGGCCGGCGCGATCATGGGCCACATCGCCCTCGGCAAGATCAAGCAGACCGGCGAGGGTGGCCGCGGCCTGGCGCTCGCCGGCATCATCGGTGGCTGGATCCTGACGGGCCTGTTCATCCTGATCGTCGCCCTGGTGTGGATCTCGATCGCGAACGCGTCGGACTACTCGGACTACTCCGACTACAGCTCGAACTCCGGCGCCTTCGTCAACTGACGCCGACGCGCCCGCAGCACCGCACGCGGCCCCCGGCCGTCAGCCGACCGTGTCGGAGAGCCGCTCGCACAGGATCGCCGTGTGGCGTCCCTCCAGGCGGGTGAGCACGAGCGTGACGCGACCCGACCCGCGCAACCGCAGCCGCTTGCGGAACTGCGCCGGGTCGACGTCGACGCCGCGCTTCTTGATCTCGACGGTGCCGATGCCGTCGGCGGCGAGCCGTGCGGCCAGGCGCTTGACGTCGAGCGGCATCGTGTCGAGCACCCGGAAGCCCTGCGCGAAGGGCGTCGTGGCGGCGCGGTCGGACGTGACGTAGGCGATGCCCTCGGACAGCATGTGCCCGTCGAGGCCCCGCGCCAGGTCGCCGATCAGCCGTGCGCGGATCACGGCGCCGTCGGGCTCGTACAGGTAGGCACCGAGCGGTCCGACCTCGGCATCGTCGGCGTCGGCCGCTCCGGTCATCTCGGCGATGCCGTGTGCGCCGATGACGGTGGCAGCGCGGCGGATCCCGGGGCGGGCGAGGGGGCCGAACCACAGGGCGAGCTCCACGACCTCGCGGTCGACGGAGGTCCACTGCGCCTCGGCGGTGTCCGGGATTAGGTCGCGGTCGATGCCCGGTCCGAGCTTCACACCGGTCGGCGTCGTCGTCGCCGCGGCGAACACGGTGTCGAGCGAGGGGGACCAGTCGTCCGGGTCGGCGAGGCGGCGGGTGTCCGAGTGCCCGGAGGTGCGGCGTGCGGGGTCCATCCACACGCCGTCCACCGCGGACAGGTCGAAGGACGCGGCATCACCGAGCTCCACCCGCGCGTTCGGCCACACCGCGAGGTTGTGGGTCGCGACGGCCGCCGTCACCTCGTCGCGGTCGACGGCGGTGACGTCGAGGTCGAGCGCCGCCATCGCCATGGCGTCCCCGCCGATGCCGCAGCCGAGGTCGGCGACACGGGTCAGCCCGGCCGCGGCGAAGCGTCCGGCGTGCTGGGCCGCGACCTGCAGCCGGGTGGCCTGCTCGAGCCCGGCCTCGGTGAATAGCATGCGGGAGGCGAAGTCGCCGAACTTGCCGCGGGCCTTCAGCCGCAGTTTCGCCTGGGTCAGCACCGCGGCGACCAGCCGGGGATCGTGCCCCTCGGCGCGCAGCCGGGACACCACACGGACGATCTCGCCGCCGTCGGAGACGCCCGGGGTACGGTCGAGCAGGGCCATCCCGTCGGGGGTCAGCAGTGCGGTGAGTTCGGCGGCGTCCATGCGTCGATCCTCGCAGGTGCTGCGTGTTCTCCGGATGTGCTGGCACTCGGATTGACCGAGTGCCAGAGGCCCCCTAGAGTTGGCGTTGGCACTCTCCTGTGCGAAGTGCCAACCCGGTTTTCATCTGTACCGAGTCCGTACCGAGAAAGAAGAGGTCACCGTGGCCGTCAGCATCAAGCCGCTCGAGGATCGCATCGTCATCCGCCAGGTCGAGGCGGAGCAGACCACCGCTTCCGGTCTGGTCATCCCCGACACCGCGAAGGAGAAGCCCCAGGAGGGCGAGGTCGTCGCCGTGGGTCCGGGTCGCATCGACGACAACGGCAACCGCGTCCCGCTCGACGTCGCCGTGGGTGACAAGGTCATCTACTCCAAGTACGGCGGAACCGAGGTCAAGTACTCGGGCGAGGACCTGCTGGTCCTGTCGGCCCGCGATGTCCTCGCGGTCATCGTTCACTGAGTCGAGTACTCACCACGGACGCCCCGTCCGGCCTTCGGGCCGACGGGGCGTTCGTGCGTCCGGGGCCGGTCACCCGGGTGCGCCGGTCCTGATCAGCCCGCTCACCCCGCCTGGAGGCCCGGTGCGGGTCCCACGGGTCGGCGGTCGTTCCTAGGATGGTTCCGTGAGTGAACCGAGTCCGGCGCGACCCGTCCGCAGCGAGGCATCCGTCGGCGTGGTGCAGGCCATCGTGGCCTACGGGCTCTGGGGGCTGATGCCCCTGCTCTTCGCGGCCATGGCCCCCGCGGCGGCGTTCGAGATCGTGTCGTGGCGGATCGTCTTCGGCCTGGTGTTCTGCGCGGTGGCGATCGCGGTGACCCGGTCGTGGCTCCGAACCCGCACCCTGATGGCCCAGCGCCGTGTGATGCTCGTGATGGGGCTCGCCGCCGTCCTGATCCTGGTCAACTGGACCGTCTACGTCCTCGCGACGACCACCGGCCACACCGTCGAGGCGGCGCTCGGCTACTTCATCAACCCGCTCGTCACGATCGCGCTCGGCGTCGTGGTCCTGCGCGAACGCCTGCGTCCGGCGCAGTGGGCAGCCGTCGGGCTGAGCGTCGTGGCGGTCGTCGTCATCGCGATCGGCTACGGGCAGATGCCGTGGATCTCGCTGGCCCTGGCGTTCTCGTTCGGACTGTACGGCCTGGTGAAGAAGCGGGTCGGCGGCACCGTGGACGCCCTGAGCGGCCTGACGATCGAGACCGTGTGGCTGCTGCCGATCGCGGTCGTGGCACTCATCGTGCTCGGCGTGACCGGGCTCGGTGGTGGCGTGACGTTCACGAGCGAGGGCTGGGGGCACGCGGTCATCACCGTGCTGACCGGGCCGGCGACCGCGGTGCCGCTGCTGCTCTTCGCGTCGTCGGCACGCCGGGTGAGCCTGTCGACGCTCGGGCTGACGCAGTACCTGGCGCCCGTGATGCAGCTGCTCGTCGGGGTGCTCGTGCAGCACGAGGAGATGTCCGCCGGGCGCTGGTTCGGCTTCGGCATCGTGTGGCTCGCGCTCGTGGTGCTGACGGCGGACTCGTTCGCCGCAGCGCGGGCGTCCCGTCGCCGGGCGCTCGCACCCACCCAGGCCGAGCCGGTCTGACGGACGCCCCACGGGCCTCCAGGCCGTCGCGAAAGCGACAGGCCCCCACGGAAGTTCCGTGGGGGCCTGTCGCTTTCGCGAGCGGTGCTGGGCTGAGCCCTACTTCTTCACCGCACCCTGGATGGCGCTCTGGTAGACGGGCTTGTTGTCGCCGTCGAACTTGTAGATGCCGATGTAGGCGGCCGACGGGTCGTTGTTCTCGTCGAACGGACCGATGCCGGACGGGCCGGTGTAGTGGATGTCCTTGCCGTCGTCCAGGAGCGTCTTGCACTCCTTGAACGTGGCGCACTCGGTGCCGCCGTCGGCACCCGACACCGCAGCCATGTTGGCCTGGATGGTGCCGGAGTCGGTGCCCTTGCCCTTCACCGCGGCGAGGGCGGCGAGGACGGTGGCGTCGTAGGACTCTGCCGCGTACGAGTAGTCGGCGAGCGTCTTGCCCGACGAGTCCTTGTAGAACGCAGCGAGCTGCTTCTTGAAGTCGTCCTTCGGCGAGGCACCGGGGATGGTGCCCTGGGCGCCGGTCAGGGTGCCCTTGTCGAAGTCCTTCGAGTAGTCCGCCGTGTTGCCGTCGGACATGTAGATCTTCGCCTCGTTGCCCTGCGACACGAGCTCCGGGATGATCGACTTCGTCTCGTCGAAGGCGAGGACGACGATCGCGTCGGGCTTCGCGGCCAGGGCCGCGGTCACCTCGGACGAGAACGTGGTCTGGCCGGGCGGGAACTCCTGGCCCTCACCCTTGCCGCCGTAGACGACCTGGCCACCCGACGCCTCGACCGCAGCCTGCACCGAGTTGCGGAGGCCGGTGCCGTACGTGTCGTTGAAGACCAGGAAGGCGACCTTCGCGTTGCCGTCACCGGTCACGAGCTGGCCGAGCGCGGAACCCTGCACCGAGTCCGGCGGTGCGGTCCGGTAGTAGTACGACGAGTAGCCGGAGAGGTCGGTCGCGGTGTTCGCGGGCGAGATCTCGACGATGCAGTTGCTCGTCAGCTGGTCGATGACGTTCAGCGTGACGGACGAGGACTCGGCGCCGATCGCGACCGGCACCTTCGCGTTGACCAGCTTCGTCGCGGCGGAACTCGACACGGTCATGTCGTTGCTGTCGCCGGAGTCGGTCGCCGGGTCGATCGTGACGTCCTTGTCGAGGACGCCGCCCGCGGCGTTGATGTCCTTGACGGCCAGGCCGACACCGGACTCCGCCGGCGGGTTGAGGTAGGCCAGCGAACCGGTCAGGGGCAGGATCGTGCCGATCTTCAGCGCGTCCGTACCGGGGGTGTCCGGGGCCTTGCAGCTGGCGGCGGGATCCTTCTTCGCATCGCTCGACGCCGAGCTCGAGGGGGAAGCACTGCCGGTGGTGGAACACGCGGCGAGGAGGACGGCTGCTGCGCCCGCCAACGCCAGTGCCGCGGTGGCACGGGTGGTTCTGATCATCCGTGGAGCCCTTTCTCTGCGCGGAGGCTGTGCCGCTTCGGGTGAATGCGACGCCTCCACTGGATGTCGAGAAACGTAGGGTCCATGTGTTTCGCCCGTGTGACGGGGCGGTACGCAAAGGTGTTTCGTTACCGAGCCGTGACGTTCCTGTGCGCAGGGACAGGGGTCGGTGCAGCAGCGACGGTGCCGGTGCGGCGACCCGACCTGCGCCAGGCGGATGGTCCGGCAGGGCGCCCGGGAGGCCCGGCGTACGGTCCGCCGCATGAGCGACTTCCAGCCCACCACAGCCATCGTCACCGGCTCCGAATCCGGGATCGGCCGTGCGACCGCCGTCGCGCTCGCCGAAGCCGGCATGGACGTCGGCATCACCTACCTGTCCGAACCCGACCGTGCCGAGGAGACCGCGGAGGAGGTCCGGAAGACCGGCCGTCGGGCCTTCGTCGAGCAGATCGACGTCTCCGACCTCGCCGGGGCGGCCGCCGTCGTCGACCGCCTCGTCTCGCAGCTGGGTGGCGTCGACGTCTTCGTGGCCGACGCCGGCACCGGCGACAACGCCCCGTTCCTCGAGATGACCCTCGACCAGTGGCGCCACACGGTGTCGACCGACCTCGACGGCGCCTTCGTCACGATGCAGGCCGCCGCGAAGCACATGGTGCAGGCGGGCACCGGCGGCCGGATCATCGGCATCACGAGCGTGCACGAGCACCAGCCCCGCTACGGCTCGAGCGCCTACGACGCCGCGAAGCACGGGCTCGGCGGCCTGCTGAAGACCATGGCGATCGAGCTCGCCGAACACGGCATCACCGTGAACGCCGTCGCCCCCGGCGAGATCGCCACCCGGATGACCGGCGCAGAGGACGAGGACCCGCACACCATCGACCGCCCCGGTGTGCCGCTCGGCCGTCCGGGCAACGCGTGGGAGATCGCGGCCGCCGTGGCGTTCCTGGCCTCGCGTGCGTCGTCGTACATCACCGGGGTGTCCCTGCCGGTGGACGGCGGGATGCTGCAGATGGGCCCGCACGGTGGCTCGCACATCACGTCGAACGACTGGCGTTCGGCCTGACGCGTCCGCGTACGAACGCCAGACGCCCCCGCTCCGTCCGGAGCGGGGGCGTCTGGTCGAGCAGTGCTGCTAGCTGCGGTAGTTCGGCGCCTCGACGACCATCTGGACGTCGTGCGGGTGGGACTCCTTGAGCCCCGCCGCCGTGATGCGGACGAACTTGCCACGGGCCTTCAGCTCGGGGATCGTGCGACCGCCGACGTAGAACATCGACTGCCGGAGCCCACCGGTGAGCTGGTAGACGACGTTGCCGACCGAACCGCGGTAGGGCACCTGGCCCTCGATGCCCTCGGGGATGAGCTTGTCGTCGTTCGGCACGTCCGCCTGGAAGTAGCGGTCCTTCGAGTACGAGGTCTTCTTGCCACGGGTCTGCAGGGCCCCGAGGGACCCCATGCCGCGGTAGGCCTTGAACTGCTTGCCGCCCACGAACACCAGGTCACCGGGGGACTCGTCGGTGCCGGCGAGCAGCGAGCCGAGCATGACGGTGTCGGCGCCGGCCACCAGGGCCTTCGCGATGTCGCCCGAGTACTGCAGGCCACCGTCGGCGATGATCGGGACCCCGGCTTCGCGTGCGGCGAGGGAGGCCTCGTACACGGCGGTCACCTGCGGCACACCGACACCGGCGACGACGCGTGTGGTGCAGATGGAGCCCGGGCCGACGCCGACCTTGACGGCGTCCACACCCGCGTCGATGAGCGCCTGGGCACCAGCGCGGGTGGCGACGTTGCCGCCGATGACGTCGATCGCGTCGAACGTCGGGTCGGCCTTGAGACGGCGGACCATGTCGAGCACGCCTTCGCTCTCGCCGTTGGCGGTGTCGACGACGAGCACGTCGACGCCGGCGTCACGCAGGGCCTCGGCACGCTGCCAGGCATCGCCGAAGAAGCCGATCGCGGCACCGACGCGGAGTCGGCCCTCGTCGTCCTTCGTGGCGTCCGGGTACTGCTCGCTCTTGTCGAAGTCCTTGACGGTGATGAGGCCGCGGAGCTTGCCGTCGGCGTCGACCAGCGGCAGCTTCTCGATCTTGTGCTGCGCGAAGATGGCGATCGCCTCTTCGGGGTCGATGCCCTCCATCGCGGTGATCAGCGGGGCCTTCGTCATCACGTCGCGCACGTACGTGGTGGCCTGCTCGAACGTGGCCACGAAGCGCATGTCGCGGTTCGTGATGATGCCGACGAGGGTGCCGTCCTGCTCGACGACCGGCAGGCCGGACACACGGAACTGGCCGCAGAGCGCGTCGACCTCGGCCACGGTGGCGTCCGGGGTGGTGGTCACCGGGTTGGTGATCATGCCCGACTCGGAGCGCTTGACCTTGTCGACGTAGGCAGCCTGGTCCTCGATGGACAGGTTGCGGTGCAGGATCCCGATGCCGCCCTGGCGCGCCATGGCGATGGCCATGCGGGCTTCGGTGACGGTGTCCATCGCGGCGGAGAGCAGCGGGACGTTGACGGAGATCCGCTTGGTGAGCCGGGACGCCGTGGACGCCTCGCTCGGGATGACGTCGGTGTGCCCGGGCAGCAGCATGACGTCGTCGTACGTGAGTCCGATGAATCCGAACGGATCCGGCTGGTCCATGGGTCCCCTTCGTGGGCGAGTGAAGTGTCGAGACACCGGGAACACGACGACGGGTTCCGGATAGGACATGGTAACGCGAGCGGCTGTCGCCGCATTCCGCCTGGAGGCACGGATCGCGCCCGCCTCGGAGCATTCCTCCACAACGTCACAGTTCGGGTACGAATCACACAGGGAACGTGTTGGAAACACGGGTGTCACAAAATCCCCATAGGTTCCTCGTCATCCGAACGAGAGGCTCTTCCGTGGGATCCATCACTCCTCCGGGACGGGCGCAGCCGCGCCTGTTCCGCCTCCGCCACGCACGACGACGACCGGTCCTCGCGGCCGTGCTCGTCGCCGCGTTCCTGGCGACCTTCCTGATCGACTGGGCGGTCACCCTGCCGGCCTTCAGTGCCACCTCGGCACCGGCCACCAGCCAGGCGTGCACCGTCAGCCCCGACAACGGGTGCATCCAGGGCACGATCACCGACTCCGAGCGTGAACCGGCCGAGGGCGTCGACGTCGACGTGACCGGCCCGAGCGGCTTCGACCAGACGGCCACGACCAACGGCGACGGCCGCTGGTCCGTCAGCGTCGACACGGCCGGCGAATACACGGTGAGCGTCGACCAGGGCACCCTGCCGAAGGGCCAGTACCTGACGAACGCCGCCGACGCCGACCGCAAGGTGCAGGCCACCCTGAACGCCAACGTCGGGCAGATCTTCCAGCTGTCCGACCAGAAGGGCGCGACGACCTCGACGGACTCGTCGGGCGTGAGCATCCAGCGGGCCTGGCAGCAGTTCGCCTCGGGTCTCCGGCTCGGGCTGCTCATCGCACTGGCGTCGATCGGGCTCTCGCTCATCTACGGCACGACCGGGCTGTCGAGCTTCTCGCACGGTGAGCAGGTCACCCTCGGCGGTCTGCTGGCGTACGTGTTCGCCAACCAGCTCGGCTGGAACATCTGGGTCACCGGGATCGTCGTCACGCTGTTGTGCGCCGCGACCGGGTACCTGCAGGACGCCGCGATCTGGCGCCCACTCCGGCGACGGCGCATCAGCCTCACGCAGCTCATGATCGTGACGATCGGTCTGTCGATCGCCGCCCAGTACGCGTTCCAGTACTTCTTCGGTGCCTCGACGGTCCGCATCCAGCAGGGCAACCCGGAGACCGTGCGGTTCGCCGGCGTGACCCTGACGGTGCAGTCGTACGTCGCCATGGGGATCGCGCTCGTGGTCCTCGTCGCGACCGGGCTCTTCCTGGCGAAGACGCGCTTCGGCCGGGCGACCCGGGCCGTGTCCGACAACCCGGCGCTCGCCGCGGCTTCCGGCATCGACGTCGACCGGGTGATCCGCTTCGTGTGGACGCTCGCCGCCGGCCTCGCGGGGCTCTCCGGTGTGATGCTCGGACTCGTCCTGAACGGCGTGAACTGGCAGACCGGGCTCCAGCTGCTCCTGCTCATGTTCGCCTCGGTCACGCTCGGTGGCCTCGGCACCGCGTACGGCGCCCTGGTCGGCTCGATGATCATCGGCGTCGTCGTGGAGCTCACGAACCTGGTGCTCCCCGGTGACTTCAAGTACGCCACCGCCCTCGTCATCCTCATCCTCATCCTGCTGTTCCGGCCGCAGGGCATCTTCGGCCGCGCCGAGCGGATCGGCTAAGGGAGCACGCGCATGGACTACATCCTCAACCTGCTGTCCTCGCTCACCCAGGAGGCACTCGCCCCGACCACGGCGGCGTTCGCGCTGGCCGCGATCGGCCTGAACGTGCACTTCGGGCTCACCGGCCTCGTGAACATGGGCCAGGCGGCGTTCCTGCTGCTCGGTGCCTACGGCTTCGCGATCTCGATCACGAACGGACTGCCGTTCGTGATGGCGGTCCTCATCGCCCTGCTCGTCGCGATCGTGTTCGCGATCATCCTCGGCATCCCGACGCTGCGGTTGCGCGGCGACTACCTGGCGATCGTCACGATCTCCGGCGCCGAGATCATCCGCATGGTGGGCCGCTCGAGCCTCCTCACCTCGACCACGGGCGGCTCGAACGGCATCACCGGGTCGAGCTACCGCGACCCGTTCACCGCCCTCAGCCCGCTGCCCGACGGCACCACCACGATCCTGTGGTTCACGTACGCGAACAACGGCGTCAACGGCTGGTGGATCCGCATCGCGGCGTGGGCCATGGTCGCCCTGTTCACCCTGGTGCTCTTCCTGCTCATGCGCAGCCCGTGGGGCCGCGTGGTGAAGGCCATCCGCGAGGACGAGGACGCCGTCCGCTCGCTCGGCAAGAACGTCTACTCGTACAAGATGCAGGCGCTCGTGTTCGGTGGGGCGCTCGGTGCGATCGCGGGCATCATCTACGTGCTGCCGAGTTCGGTGCAACCGGACGCCATGGGCCGCTCGATGACGTTCTTCATCTGGACGGCGCTCATCCTCGGTGGTGCGGCGACGGTGTTCGGACCGGTGCTCGGAGCCGTGCTCTTCTTCGTCGTCCGGCTCTTCATCCGCACGCTGGCCGGCGACTTCATCCCCGACTCGATCATGAACGCGCAGCAGGCCGAGCAGTTCTCGTACGTGCTCGTCGGCGTCGCGCTCATGCTGCTCATCGTGTTCCGTCCACAGGGGTTGCTCGGCAACAAGAAGGAGCTGACGTTCAGTGTCTGAGACCTACGGCCACCCCAAGGCCGACCCGATCCTCACCGTCGACGACGTCACCCGCCGCTTCGGGGGCATGACCGCCGTGGACGTCGACCACCTCGAGGTCCAGCGCGGCTCCATCACGGCCTTGATCGGCCCGAACGGCGCCGGCAAGACCACGTTCTTCAACCTGCTCACCGGGTTCGACAAGCCGAGCCCGGGTGCGAAGACGCAGTTCAACGGCGCCACGCTGCAGAAGACGAGCGCGACGCACATCGCGAACAAGGGCATGGTCCGCACCTTCCAGCTGACCAAGGCGCTGTCGCGGCTCACCGTGATGCAGAACATGCTCCTCGGTGCCCGCGACCAGCCCGGCGAAAACTTCTTCGCCGCCCTGGTCAAGCCGGTGTGGGCGAAGAGAGAGCGCGAGATCACGGCCAAGGCCGAGGACCTCCTCGCCCGGTTCAAGCTCGACACCAAGGCAGACGACTACGCCGGTTCGTTGTCCGGCGGGCAGCGCAAGCTGCTCGAGATGGCGCGGGCGCTGATGTCCGACCCGACGATGATCATGCTCGACGAGCCGATGGCCGGCGTGAACCCCGCGCTCACCCAGTCGCTCCTCGGGCACATCCAGTCCCTGCGCGACGACGGCATGACCGTGCTGTTCGTCGAGCACGACATGCACATGGTCCGGCACATCTCGGACTGGGTGGTCGTGATGGCCGAGGGCAAGGTCGTGGCCGAGGGCCCGGCGGACACGGTGATGGACGACCAGGCCGTGATCGACGCCTACCTCGGTGCGCACCACGACACCGACCTGGGTGACGACTCGCTCCTCACCGAGGAGACCTTCGAGGAACTGGCGGAGGAAGTCGCCGAAGAGGACGCAGCAGAGGAGACGACCCGATGACGGACGCAACGGACCCCACGAACGCGAGCAGTGCCTCCAGTCCGTCCCCGGCGGCCACGCTGGAACGCGAGCCGGTGCTCAGCGCGAAGAACCTCGTCGCCGGCTATCTGCCGGGCGTGAACATCCTGAACGGCTGCGACCTGGACTGCTACCCGGGCGAGCTCATCGGCATCATCGGGCCGAACGGTGCGGGCAAGTCGACGCTCCTGAAGGCCCTGTTCGGGCTCGTGTCCATCCGCGAGGGTTCGGTGACCCTGCAGGGGGACGACATCACGAACCTCAAGGCGAACAAGCTCGTGCAGGCCGGTGTCGGCTTCGTGCCGCAGACGAACAACGTGTTCCCATCACTGTCCATCGAGGAGAACCTGCAGATGGGTCTGTACCTGCGGCCCCGGAAGTTCGCCGAGCGGCTCGAGGTCATCTACGACCTGTTCCCGGTCCTCGCGCAGCGACGCAACCAGCGGGCCGGATCGCTCTCGGGTGGTGAGCGGCAGTCCGTCGCGATGGCCCGTGCGCTGATGATGGACCCGAAGGTGCTCCTGCTCGACGAGCCGAGCGCCGGACTGTCCCCCGTGCGCCAGGACGAGACCTTCCTGCGGACCCGCCGGATCAACAAGGCCGGTGTGTCGATCATCATGGTGGAGCAGAACGCGCGACGCTGTCTGCAGATCTGCGATCGTGGGTACGTGCTCGACCAGGGGAAGAACGCGTACTCGGGCACCGGGAAGGAACTCGCTGACGACCCCAAGGTCATCGAGCTCTACCTGGGGACGCTCGCCAAGGACGTCGACGCACAGCGCTAGCGCTGTCGTCGACTACGGGTACCGCTGTGGGGGTGGTATCCGTGACGGGTGGGGCCGTGCGTGGTCGCTTCGCGCCGCACGGCCCCGCTCCTGTACCCGGCCTGGAGGCGCGGCTCGCCCCTGGTTGCATGGCTGTGGTCGCATGACTGTGGTCGCATGACGCCGTCGTGTTCCGTTGACGCCGCGGTCCCGTCGAGACGCCTCGGAATTCGGCGGTGTCTGGTCGGCGTGGCGGTGTCCTGCGCTGACGACGGCGTCTTGCGTTGACGACGGCGTCTTGCGCTGACGACGGCGTCTTCCGTCGCACCCGGCCAGGAGGCGCGGCTCGCCCCGCGCGGGTCGGTATCGTTCCGCGGGTGCGCACCTCCGGACCCCTCGTGCTCGACGCCCTCGTCTGGCTCGTGTTCATCGCGCTCTTCGTCGGGGCGGCGCTGCTCGTCAAGGTCGCGGCCGTGCTGCTCGTCGTCCTGGTGGTGCTCGCCCTCCTGCTCGGCTTCGTGCTGCGGGCGCTCCGGAAGCGCCGGCGGGCCCCGCGCCACCCGCGCCACCCGCGCCACCCGCGCTGACGGCTGCGTGGTGCGAGGTGCCGCACGTCGTGCGACCCTCGCGACCTCGCACCGAACACGGAACCTCGCACCGTACGCGGCAGGCCTCGCACGGTGCGAGGGCGCCCGGCGCCCGCACCGTCCGGCCCGTGCACGCCGCAGAGCCCGCCCGGTAGGCTGTCCGAGTGAGCGAAGTCGAGATCGGTGCAGGCAAGCGCGGACGTCGGGCGTACGCGTTCGACGACATCGCGGTGGTCCCCTCCAGGCGGACGCGTGACCCGCGCGACGTCAGCGTGCAGTGGTCGATCGACGCGTTCACGTTCGCGTCGCCGATCCTGTCGGCGCCGATGGACTCCGTGTCCTCGCCGGCGACGGTCATCCAGATGGGCAAGCTCGGCATCCTCGGTGTGCTCGACCTCGAAGGTCTGTGGACCCGCTACGAGGACCCGACCCCGTACTACGACGAGATCAAGTCGCTCACCGACGGCAACGTCACGAAGCGCATGCAGGAGATCTACTCCGAGCCGATCAAGGCCGAGCTGATCACCGCACGCCTTGCCGAGATCCGGGCAGCCGGGGTACCGGTCGCCGGTTCGCTCAGCCCGCAGCGCACCCAGGAGTTCTCGAAGACGGTCGTCGACGCCGGTGTCGACCTGTTCGTCATCCGCGGCACCACGGTCTCCGCCGAGCACGTCTCCCAGACCGAGGAACCCCTCAACCTCAAGAAGTTCATCTACGAGCTCGACGTCCCGGTGATCGTGGGCGGTGCCTCGACGTACACGTCGGCGCTGCACCTCATGCGCACCGGTGCCGCCGGTGTGCTCGTCGGCTTCGGCGGCGGCGCAGCGTCGACCACCCGCGCCGCGCTCGGCATCCACGCCCCGATGGCCACCGCCGTCGCGGACGTCGCCGGTGCCCGTCGCGACTACCTCGACGAGTCGGGCGGCCGGTACGTGCACGTCATCGCCGACGGCGGGCTCGACACCGCGGGCGACATCGTCAAGGCCATCGCCGTGGGCGCCGACGCCGTCATGCTCGGCACCGCGCTCGCCCGCGCGACCGAGGCCCCGGGGGGCGGCTACCACTGGGGTGCCGAGGCGCACCACCCCGAGCTACCGCGCGGCCGCCGGGTCGAGGTGGGCACGATCGCCCCGCTCGAGAACGTCCTGAACGGTCCGACGCCGACCCACGACGGCCGCGCCAACCTGGTCGGTGCGCTCCGCCGCTCGATGGCGACGACGGGATACTCCGACGCCAAGGAGTTCCAGCGAGTAGAAGTGGTCGTGGCGCCGTACCACCAGTGACGGTGGCACCCGGGCACGAACGCGGGTGACGCCACGGCGCCGACCGTGACCCGGAGGCGACGATGGCCAAGTCCAGCACGACGAAGCAGACCAGCACGGCCGGACGTCCGCGTGACGTCGCGCCCGGCGTGGGGTTCGACCCCGCGGCGAAGCTCGGCCCGGACGAACGTGCGGCCGCGATCGAGACGCTGAAGACCAAGGAGCTCGACGTCCTGGTCATCGGCGGCGGGATCGTCGGTGCGGGCAGTGCGCTCGACGCCGTGACCCGCGGCCTGAGCGTCGGCATCGTCGAGGCCCGCGACTGGGGCTCGGGGACGTCGAGCCGGTCGTCCAAGCTCGTGCACGGCGGCATCCGCTACCTCGAGCAGCTCAACTTCGCCCTCGTCCGCGAGGCCCTCATCGAGCGTGGCCTGCTGCTCCAGCGCATCGCCCCGCACCTGGTGAAGCCCGTGCGCTTCCTCTACCCGCTCAACCACCGGGTCTGGGAGCGCTTCTACATCGGCATCGGCATGGCGATGTACGACGTGTTCAGCTGGTCCGGCGGCCGTCCGCCCGGCGTCCCGCACCACCGGCACCTCAGCCGGAAGCAGGTGCTCAGGAACATGCCCGGGCTCAAGAAGGACGCCTTCGTCGGCGGCATGACGTACTACGACGCCCAGGTCGACGACGCCCGCTACGTCGCGTCGCTCGTGCGCACCGCGGCCTCGTACGGCGCCGAGGCAGCGAGTCGCGTCCGCATCGAGGGGTTCATCAAGGTCGGGGAGCGCGTGGTCGGCGCGCAGGCCCACGACATCCAGACCGGTGAACGGTTCGAGATCCGCGCGAAGCAGGTCGTCAACGCCACCGGGGTCTGGACCGACGACACCCAGGCGATGATCGGCACCCGCGGACAGTTCAAGGTGCGGGCGTCGAAGGGCGTCCACCTCGTCATCCCCCGTGACCGGTTCCAGTCGAACACGGGCATGATCCTGCGCACCGAGAAGAGCGTGCTCTTCGTCATCCCGTGGGGCCGGCACTGGCTCGTCGGCACGACCGACACCGACTGGTACCTCGACAAGGCGCACCCGGCAGCGACCGCGGCGGACATCGACTACATCCTCGAGCACGTCAACAAGGTGCTCGCCGTCCCGCTCACCCGCGAGGACGTCGAGGGCGTCTACGCCGGCCTCCGCCCGCTGCTGGCGGGGGAGTCCGACCAGACCTCGCAGCTCAGCCGCGAGCACGTCGTCGCGCACACCGTGCCCGGGCTCGTCGTGGTCGCCGGCGGCAAGTGGACGACGTACCGCGTGATGGGCAAGGACGCCATCGACGAGGCCGTCGCGGCCATGGACGGCAGGATCCCCGAGTCGACGACCGAGGACATCCCGCTCCTCGGCGCCGAGGGGTACCCCGCCGCGTGGAACCGACGCGCCCGCACCGCACGGAGCTTCAACGTGCACAAGGTCCGCATCGAGCACCTGCTCAACCGCTACGGGACCCTCGCGACCGAGGTGCTGCAGCTCGTCGAGCAGGACCCGGCACTCGCCGAACCGCTGCCGGGGGCCGACGACTACATCGGCGCCGAGGTCGTCTACGCCGCCTCGCACGAGGGCGCCCTGCACCTGGAGGACGTCCTCGCCCGCCGCACCCGCATCTCCATCGAGGCCTGGGACCGCGGCGAGTCAGCAGCGCCCGTCGCCGCGAAGCTCATGGCGGACGTGCTCGGCTGGGACCAGGAGACGACCGAGCACGAGGTCGCGAACTACCTGAAGCGCGTCGCCGCCGAGCGGGAGTCGCAGCTGCAGCCCGACGACGAGAGCGCGGACCGCGTGCGGCTCGAAGCCCCGGACATCGCGTTCGGCTTCGACGAGGACGACGTGGTCGTGGGCGGCGGTCGCTCGGACGGCGCCGAGGGCGCGAAGGCGTCCGACGAGCAGGTGGTGGGGGAGAAGACGAGCGAGCCGGAGTAGGACCGACCCCGGGTCGGACGCGACCGGCGTCGATACGGGTGTCGCGCCTCCAGGCTGACGAACGGACTGGAGGCGCGACCTGCGTCCGTCAGGCGACCTGCGGTCCCGACGTGGCCCGGAGGGCGCGTCGCCGCTCGCCGAACACGATCACCACCGGGATCGCGACCAACGCGATCAGGCTCGTGGCGTACAGGACGCCGGCCCAGGCGGTGTGGGCGCCGCCGCTGACCCCGTAGCCGTCGGCGACGTCCATGCCGAGTTGGAAGCCGGCGACGAAGAACGGGACCGCACCCGCCGCGATGATCCCGAGCATCCAGGCGACGACGAAGTGCGGTTCCACGCGCCGCCAGAGCGTCACCGTCGCGACCACGAGCGCCAGCGCGACACCGATCGCCGCGGTGACGAGGACGGCGACGACGTCACCGCGGACGTCGAACCCCTGCCCCTCGAGGTGCGCGTGGATCGCGTCCAGCGAGGTGCCCGGCACCGCCGCGAGCGGATCCAGCACGAGTTGCTGCACCGCGAGCAAGGCCGCGTACAGCGTCACGACCAGCACCCCGACGACGGCCACGACGATCCGTGTTCTCCCCATCCACAGAACAGTAGCGGGAGGAATGCGCGGGGTCACCGGGTGGTTAGCATGGGGGTACTCGAAGAGGGAGCCATCATGGTCGACGTCCATCGCGTCAAACTCCCCGGAGTCGGCGTGCTGCACAGCTTCTACACCGACGACGGTGGCAAGTGCGGTGTCATCACGCACCGGTCGGGGCACTCCGACCTCATCTCGTTCGCCGACGTCTCCGA
Source organism: Curtobacterium flaccumfaciens (assembly GCF_013359815.1). Taxonomy (GTDB): domain Bacteria; phylum Actinomycetota; class Actinomycetes; order Actinomycetales; family Microbacteriaceae; genus Curtobacterium; species Curtobacterium flaccumfaciens. Next base: position 163,590 of record NZ_JABMCF010000035.1, read on the forward strand.
CGGCGCGGACAAGTCCGAGAAGGTCTCGCTGCGTCTCAGCGAGGACGAAGCGCACACGCTCGCCGAACTCCTCGGCGGCACCCGGATCACCGAGGGCCTCGACAAGCTCGACGAGATCCCTGGATTGTCCATCGACTGGTTCTCCGTCGACTACGACGACGCCATCGCGGGCAAGCCCCTCGGCGACCTGCACGACTCGGGCTTCATCGGCCTGACCGTCGTCGCCGTGGTCCGGGGCGACAGCGCCAACCCGGCGCCCTCGTCGGACTTCGTCGTCTTCCCCGGAGACACGATCGTCGTCGCCGGATCCCCCGAGAAGGTCGCCAAGGCGTTCTCCTTCTACCGCAGCGGAGAGCTTGCGGCCGCCTCGGCCGAGGCCCCGCGGAAGAGCTAGCGCATGCACCTGGGTGGTGAGCTGCTCACCATCGGTGTGCTCTTCGTCATCGCCTACGTCCTGGGCCGGCTCGGCAAGACCATCGGTCTGCCGGCCATCCCGATCTACATGGTGGTCGGACTCGTCGCGAGTCCGAACACCCCGTGGTTCGGGCTGAGCGTCGAGTCCCACACGATCGAGCTCATCGCGACGTTCGGGCTCATCCTGCTGCTGTTCAACCTCGGGCTCGAGTTCGACCAAGAGGAGTTCTACGGCAACGCCGGCAAGCTCCTGGTGTCCGGCGGCACCTACGTCGTCATCAACATGGGCGTGGGGTTCGCCTTCGGGTTCTCGCTCGGTTGGGGCACCCGCGAAGCCCTGATCATCGCCGGCATGACGGCGACGTCCTCGAGCGCCATCGTGACGAAGCTCCTCATCGAGCTCCGGCGCCTGGCGAACGACGAGACCCCGATGATCCTCGGCGTCACCGTGATCGAGGACGTCTTCATCGCCGTCTACCTGGCGATCGTCTCGGTCGTGCTGTCCGGCGACACCAACGTCTGGGCCGTCGTCGGCAAGCTGGCACTGGCGTTCGGGTTCCTCATCGTGATGTTCACGCTCGCGCGCTTCGCGGGCAAGTGGGTCTCGAAGATCTTCGCCACCCGTGACGACGAGCTGTTCACGGTGCTGTTCTTCGGACTCGCGGTCATGTTCGGTGGCATCGGCGATCTGCTCGGCGTGACCGACGCCATCGGTGCCTTCGTCATCGGCCTGCTCTGCGGAGCGACCCGGTACCGCGATCGCATCGAACAGCTCGCCCTGCCGATGCGCGACGTCTTCGCCGCGTTCTTCTTCGTGAACTTCGGGCTCAGCCTCGACCTGTCGACCTTCGGCGAGGTGCTCTGGCCCGTCCTCGGCGCCATCGGCATGACGGTCGTGCTCAACGCGGTCGCCGGCCAGATCGTCGCGCGCATGAACGGCTTCAACGTCCAGCAGGGCATCAACACCGCCGTCATCCTGGTGAACCGTGGCGAGTTCGCGCTGATCCTCGCGACGCTGTCGGCCGCCGCCGGGCTGGAGGCGCGGATCACCGCCTTCGCGGGCCTCTACGTCCTCTGCATGGCCGTCCTCGGGCCGCTGCTCGCGGTGAACTCGGACCGGATCGGCCGCCTCGTGGTGCGCCCGGGCCGGCTCATCCGCCTGCGCGGACGCCTGGGCGGTCGACGTGCCGTCGCCGCCGCAGCCGCTGCCGAGAGCGCCGAAGCGGCCGAGGCCGAGGCGGACGCCACCGCCGCGGCGCGGAAGGCCGAGCGGGACCGCCAGTTCGCCGAGGAGTTCGCGCTCGTCGAGGCGGCTGGCAGGGACGAGCGAGACAATGAGGGGTCCGAGCCGACGTCCGCACCCGTGACGTCGCCGGTCGAGATCCCCGCCGAGCGCCCCGAGCGCCCGGTCCGACAGCGCGATCCGGAGTACTGATACAGATGTGGGCCGTTGCCCGACGACCGAGGTGGATCGCGCTGCTGTTGCTGGCGCTCGTGCTGGCGGCGGTGTTCGCCGGGCTGGGCAAGTGGCAGCTCGAGCGGTCGATCGCCAACGGCAAGCCCCTGCCGGCGACCACCGAGACCCGCCGCACGCTCGAGGCGGTCACCACCCCCGAGCGCCCCGTCAGCGAGAGTCTCGCCGGGCAGAAGGTCACCGTCACCGGCACCTTCGTCGCCGACGACACCACCGTCCTGACCGGCCGCACCGGGGGTGGGAAGTACCAGACCGTCGGACACCTGGTGGACTCGGACGGTGGGGCGAGCCTCCCGGTCGTCATCGGGTGGTCCGACCAGCGGTCGGCCGCCGTCGACGGGGGCGAGCGCCTGGCGGACGGCCAGACGCTCACGATCCAGGGCCGCTACTACCCGGCGGAGTCGCCCGACCAGGACGCCTACAAGAAGGGCGAGTACTCAGCCGTCGCCCCCGCCCGGTTCGTGAACACCTGGCAGGCCTTCGACGACCGCATGTACCTCGGGTACGTGGTCGCCGACGGCACCACTGCGAAGGCCGCCGACCTCGGCACCATCGCCGACCGGGCACCGTCGCGCGAGGTCCAGTTCGACTGGCTCAACCTCTTCTACGCGATCGAGTGGGTCGTCTTCGCCGGCTTCGCCGTGTTCCTCTGGTACCGGTTCGTGAAGGACGCCTGGGAGCGCGAGCAGGAAGAGGAGCGCGAGGTAGCCCTCGCCACCGAAGCCGACGCGCTCCGACGGTAGGATTGCCGGCATGGCCCTGACCGTCCGAACCCGTGACATCCCCAAGATCCCGGGGGCGGTGAAGTGGTACCGCGTCTCGGCGTACATCACCGGTGTGCTGCTGCTCGCCCTGGTGGTCGAGGTCATCATCAAGTACACGCCGCTGCAGCTCGAGATGCAGCTCGGCAACGGCCCGTTCTTCGTGCCCAACGGCACGGCGGGCGAAACCCCGGGCACGTTCAACCTGTCGATCGCGATCCTCATCGCCCACGGCTGGCTGTACGTGCTCTACCTCTTCACGGACTTCCGTCTGTGGAGCATCATGCGCTGGAGGCCGTCACGCTTCCTGCTCATCGCCCTCGGGGGCATCATCCCGTTCATGTCCTTCGTGGTCGAGCACCGCATGCAGCAGCGGGCCATGGACACCTACCACGAGCTGATCGCTGCCCAGCAGCGTGAGAAGGAGGCCGCTCGGTGAGCGAGACCGAACAGCGTCCCGTCCTCGTCGTCGACTTCGGGGCCCAGTACGCGCAGCTCATCGCGCGTCGGGTCCGTGAAGCGAACGTCTACAGCGAGATCGTGCCGCACTCCATCACCGCGGACGAGGTCCGCGCCAAGGACCCGGCAGCCATCGTGCTGTCCGGTGGTCCGTCGTCCGTGTACGAAGAAGGCGCGCCGTCCCTCGACGGTGACATCCTCGACCTCGGCGTCCCTGTGCTCGGCATCTGCTACGGCTTCCAGGCCATGGCGACCGCCCTCGGTGGCGAGGTCGCGAACACCGGTCTGCGCGAGTACGGCGCCACCGACGTGACCCTCGCCCCCGGCACCAGCACCCTGCTCGGCGACCAGCCGGCGGACCAGGTGACCTGGATGTCACACGGCGACTCCGTGGCCAAGGCACCGGCCGGGTTCGAGGTGCTCGCCTCGAGCGCATCGACGCCCGTCGCGGCGTTCGCGTCCGACGAGCGCAAGCTCTACGGCGTGCAGTGGCACCCCGAGGTCAAGCACTCCGTGTACGGCCAGGCCGTGCTCGAGAACTTCCTGCACCGTGCCGCGGGCCTGCCCGGCGACTGGAACTCCAGCAACGTCATCGAGGAGCAGGTCGCCCGCATCCGCGATCAGGTCGGCTCCGCGCGGGTCATCGCCGGGCTCTCCGGTGGTGTGGACTCCGCCGTCGCCGCAGCCCTGGTGCACAAGGCCGTCGGCGACCAGCTGACCTGCGTCTTCGTCGACCACGGGCTCCTGCGTGCCGACGAGCGGAAGCAGGTGGAAGAGGACTACGTCGCCTCCACCGGTGTCCGGCTCATCACGATCGACGCCGAGCAGCAGTTCCTCGACGCCCTCGCCGGCGTGAGCGACCCCGAGCAGAAGCGCAAGATCATCGGGCGCGAGTTCATCCGCACGTTCGAGGGCGCGGCCGAGGCACTCGTGCTCGAGGCCAAGGCTTCCGACTCCGATGCCGAGGTCAAGTTCCTCGTGCAGGGCACGCTCTACCCCGACGTCGTCGAGTCCGGCGGAGGAGCAGGCACCGCCAACATCAAGTCGCACCACAACGTCGGCGGCCTGCCCGAGGACATGACGTTCGAGCTCGTCGAGCCGCTGCGCACCCTGTTCAAGGACGAGGTCCGTGCGGTCGGCCGCGAGCTCGGGCTGCCCGAGGTCATCGTCGGTCGCCAGCCGTTCCCCGGCCCGGGCCTGGGCATCCGCATCGTCGGCGAGGTCACGAAGGAGCGGCTCGAACTGCTCCGCTCGGCCGACAAGATCGCGCGCGAAGAGCTCACCGCGGCCGGCCTCGACCAGGAGATCTGGCAGTGCCCGGTCGTGCTGCTCGCCGACGTCCGCTCCGTGGGCGTGCAGGGCGACGGCCGGACCTACGGGCACCCGATCGTGCTCCGTCCGGTCTCGTCCGAGGACGCCATGACCGCCGACTGGACGCGTCTGCCGTACGACACCCTCGCGAAGATCTCGAACCGCATCACGAACGAGGTGCCCGACGTCAACCGGGTCGTGCTCGACGTCACGTCGAAGCCGCCGGGGACGATCGAGTGGGAGTAGGGCTCCCCTGAGTCACGAAGGCCCGGTACGCGTCACGCGTGCTGGGCCTTCGTGCGTCCGTGGGCGGCGCGCGAGTCGGTGCCGGGGACGGTGCCGGAGTCGCACGAACTGCCGTCGGCCGGGACGTGTGACGGCAGTCCGCGCGACCCGGGCGCTGCGCGTGCGGCGTGTTGGGCGACCTCGGGCGGCTGGAGTCGGGGGCGTGGGCGATGCCGGGGCTGTCGAGTGGTCACGACACCCCGCGGGCCCGACGCCGAGGGGTCACGAACTGTCGGCTGGCCCCGGCCCGGGCGACACTTCGTGACCACTCGGCGGGCGACCGGCGGGGTGTTGTGACCGCTGGGGCCGCCGCCGGGACCGCCGGCTGCCGCTCGCGCGTCCACCGGCCCGGGAACGACGAAGGGCCCCGGCAGCGCCGGGGCCCTTCGTGTGTGCGGTGGTACTAGTTGCGCGAGCTGCTCGCGATGATGGCGAGGATGCGCAGGATCTCGAGGTACAGCCAGACGAGCGTCACGATCAGGCCGAACGCCGCGGTCCAGGCGTAGATGCGGGGTGCCCCGCGCTCGACACCCGTCTTGATCTGGTCGAAGTCGAGGATCAGCGAGTACGCCGCCATGACGACCACGAAGATGCCGATGAGCACACCGAGCGGGATGCCGAAGAGCGTCACGCCCATCAGGCCGAACGCGCTCTGCGTCACGCCGGTCCACATGAGGACCAGGTTGACGAGGGAGAACGCCATGTACCCGACCATGGCGATCAGGAAGAAGCGCGTGGCCTTCGGGGTCGCGCGGACCTTGCCCGAGCGGAACAGGAGCAGGGTGACGAAGAACACACCGAGCGTGCCGAACACCGCCTGCGCGACGATGCCGTCGGCCTTGGGGAACGCTGTCTGGAAGTAGTTCGAGATACCGCCGACGAACAGCCCCTCGAAGAACGCGTACGTCAGGATCAGACCCGGCGACGGCTTCTTCTTGAAGGTGTTCACGAGCGCCAGGACGAACCCGACGAGCGCGCCGACGATCCAGACGACCGGCGGCAGGTTCCAACCGGCCACCGCGCCGACGACGAGCACGCCGAACGCGAGCAGCGTCTTGACGATGGTGTCTTCGTACGACATGCGGTCGGTGTCCACCGGGGACGCGGTCGGACGGTCGTACATGTACTGCAGCTGCTCGGGGGTCATGCCGCCCTGGGCCTGCTGCGGGGTCTGTCCCCAGCCGGCCTGCTGCTGACCAGCACCGCGCCCGCCCCAGGTGTTTGCCCCCTGTGCGTTGAAGGCGGGGGACTGGTCGAAACCGGGCTTGAAGGCCATGGTGTCCTCTTCCTAGGAGATTCGAGTCCTCTCAGCCTAGGGGCGCTCGGTCGCGGAAGGCTGAGGATTCGCGGCGAGCGGACGCGGGCCCAGCGGGCCCCGTCGAGGGAAGCCTAGGGTCGCCCGCTGCACGCGCGCCCCGAGGACGTCGAGAGTCCGCCGTCGAGCCCGTCGAGCCCGTCGAGCGCGCCCGTCCCGACGGCAGCGCCGGGTAGAGCCAGGTGACGAGCGCGACCGAGATCGTCATGAGCAGGAACCACGCCACGATCTTCGTCGGCGCCACCGGCTGCCACACCGCGAGCTGCGCCGGGTAGCTCCACGCCCCGGCCCAGGTCGCGACGTTCTCGGCCGCCCAGATGAACACCGCGACGAGTCCCATCGCGACGAGCACGGGCATCCGCAGCGTCGCCCGGTGGATCCGGACGTGCATGGTCGTGCGGGCGAAGAGCAGCAGCACGAGCGCGAGCAGCACGTACCGGGCGTCGGCGACGAAGTGGTGGCCGAAGAAGTTCAGGTAGATCCCGCCCGCCACGACCGCCAGCAGCCACTGCCGCGGGTACCGGTCGAACCGCAGGTCGAACAGCCGGTAGACCCGCACCATGTACGACCCGACGGCGCCGTACATGAACCCCGAGAACAGCGGCACCCCGGCGACGACGAACAGCCCACCCGGCTCGTAGGTCCACGAGCCCATGTGGGTCTTGAACACCTCCATCGCGGTCCCGACGACGTGGAACAGCAGGACGACCCGGAGCTCCCGCACGGTCTCGAGCCCGAACACGAGCATCCCGACCTGCAGCAGCACGGCCGCGATCGTCAGGAGGTCGTTCCGCATCGCCGCCGGCACGGTCAGGTGCACCACGGCCATGGTCGCGAGCAGCAGCGCCCCGAACGCGCACGCCCAGGCCTGCTTCGCGCCGAACACCAGGAACTCGGTGGCGAACACCCGGACGGGTCGGTGCGGTTGGTGCCCGGCGTCGAGCACGCGGCGTGCGGCGCGGTCGATCCGGGCCTCGACGGCGGTGGAGAGCGAACGGACGGTCATGCGGTGATGCTCGGCGTCGTCGCTGGGAACGATGGTCGCGGGAGCGACGCGTGTGTCCCGCGACACAGGCGCCCCGCTGGTCACCCGCGGCAAGTAGGGTCGCGCCATGACCCTCGTGATCGCCCACCGCGGTGCGTCCGGCTACCGTCCCGAGCACTCGCGGAGCGCGTACGAGCTCGCGATCGAACTCGGCGCCGACGCGATCGAACCGGACCTGGTGCCCACGAAGGACGGCGTGCTGGTGCTCCGGCACGAGAACGAGGTCTCGGGCACCACGGACGTCGCCGACCACCCCGAGTTCCGGCACCTGCGCACGACGAAGACCGTCGACGGCCAAACCCTGACCGGCTGGTTCACCGAGGACTTCACGTGGGCCGAGCTGCAGACGCTCCGCACCCGCGAGCGCCTGCCGGTGCTGCGTCCGCGATCTGCCGAGCACGACGGTGCGCAGCCGATCCTGCGGCTCGTCGACCTGCTCGCGATCCTCGACGCGGCGCCCCGCCCGGTGGGGCTCGTCGCCGAGGTCAAGCACGCCGCGTCCTTCGACCGCGCCGGGTTCCCGATGGGCGCACTCGTCGACGCCGCGCTCGGCGAGGCCGGGTGGCGGCAGGACGAGCGGCTCACGGTGGAGAGCTTCGAGAAGGGCGTGCTGCGGGACCTGCGCGAGCGGGGGACCGGTGGTCGGCTCGTATACCTCCAGGAGGCCCGTGGCAGCGCCGCGGACGAGGTCGCGTCCCACGGGTCGCTCGCCCCCACCTACGCCGCCGAGCGCTCCGAGGACGCGCTCGCGTCGTTCGCGACCGAGTTCCACGGCATCAGCGTCGACCTCGGCACCCTGATGGCCGGCGTCGACAGCGTCGCGCTCGACGATCCGACGCCGGTGCGCAGCGCGATCGTCGACCGGGCCCACGCCGTGGGGCTCGCGGTGTACACGTGGACCCTCCGGCCGGAGAACCGGTTCCTGCCGTCGCCGTTGCGTCGTGGTGGCGACGTCGCGGCGTTCGGCGACTGGGAGCGGTGGTTCACGTCCGTGATCCGCACCGGACTCGACGGGGTGTTCGCCGATCACCCCGACCTGGCGGTGCGTGCCCGGTCAGTCCTCGAGCGCCTCGAGCGGGATGCCGGTTGACCGGAGGACCTCGGCGGCCTCATCGCGTGCGGACGTGGCAGCGGCGCGGAGCCCGGCCAGGTCCTCGGGCCGGTAGAACCACGAGCTCCGATCGCCGGGCGAGACCGTCCGTTGCGCGTCCGTCAGGTCGGCGTCGTGTTCGCCCTTCCGGAGGTCGGCACGCGCACGGTCGAGCGCCTGCAGGACTGCCGAGGCACGGATGACCTCGGCCGCGGGCAGGTCCCCGGGCGCGAGACGGGCGACCCGAGGGTCGATCGGTGTCACCGGGAGGGCCTGCACCGGTGGCTGTCGGCGCCGCCGTCGATCGACGAGGACCGCGACGGCGGACGAGACGACGAGGAACACCACGACGGCGACGAGGAGCCGGGCACTCCTCGGGAACGTCGACGCAGCGAGGGCCCCGAGTACGGCCAAGCACAGCCCAGCGGTGACCAGGCCGACCGACAGCGGGACCAGGCACCCCGCCGTGTCCTGTCGAGACCGCTGAGCACGGGCCCGACGGTGGCTCTCGACGATCGCGGCGGGGTCGTCGCGCCCGTCCGGAGGCAGGATGCAGAGGACGTCCTGGGTGGTGGGAACCGCGGCCGACATCGCAGGGAGCACGAAGACGTCAGGTCGGTCCGGTGTGATCGCCACGGCGCCATCCTGCCGCACGAGGTCGCTGTCGGGGGTCTCGCCTAGAATGTCCCGAACATGACGATCGTGCTCGACCCCTTCGAATCGACGCCCGAGCCGGGCGCCGGTGCCCGCGCGTACGAAGACCCGTTCACCGCGGGTCTGAACCCCCAGCAGAAGGAAGCCGTCGAGTACCGCGGCGAGTCCCTGCTGATCGTTGCCGGCGCCGGTTCCGGCAAGACGAGCGTGCTCACCCGCCGCATCGCGCTGCTGCTCGCCAACCGCGAAGCGTGGCCGTCGCAGATCCTGGCGATCACGTTCACGAACAAGGCCGCTGCCGAGATGCGCGAGCGCGTCCGGGCCCTGGTCGGGGGCGAGGCCGAGGGGATGTGGATCTCCACGTTCCACTCGGCGTGCGTGCGCATCCTGCGACGCGAAGCCGAGCGGTTCGGGTTCCCGCAGTCGTTCACGATCTACGACTCCGCCGACTCCAAGGCGCTGCTGAAGCGGATCATCAAGGAGCTCGAGGCCGACTCCCTCGGGCTGACCGTCGGCGCCGCGGCGTCGAAGATCTCGAAGCTCAAGAACGAGCTGCAGGACATCGACACCTACGCGCGCAACATCAACGTGAACGACCCGCAAGAGGTCATGTTCACCGAGGTGTTCCGGCGCTACACGAACGAACTCCGCCGGGCGAACGCGTTCGACTTCGACGACCTCATCGGGCAGACGGTGTTCCTGTTCCGGGCATTCCCGGACGTCGCCGCCCTGTACCAGCGCCGCTTCCGGTACATCCTGGTCGACGAGTACCAGGACACGAACCACGCCCAGTACGCCCTGATCCGCGAGCTCACCCGCCCGGTGCCGGTCGAACAGGTCGACAAGCTCGAGGACTCCGGCCAGCACGTCGCCCGGATGCGCGAGACCGACGGCTCGATCGCCCCCGCGTCCCTGACGGTGGTCGGTGACTCCGACCAGTCCATCTACGCCTTCCGCGGGGCGGACATCCGCAACATCGTCGAGTTCGAGCGGGACTTCCCGAACTCCAAGACGATCCTGCTCGAGCAGAACTACCGCTCGACGCAGAACATCCTCGACGCGGCGAACGCCGTCATCGCGAACAACTTCGACCGCCAGGCGAAGAGCCTGTTCACCGACGTCGGCGCCGGCGAGAAGATCGTCGGCTTCACCGGGTACACCGGCCACGACGAGGCGCAGTTCGTCGCCGACGAGATCCAGCGCCTGCGTGAAGACGGCATGGACTACCGCGACATGGCGGTGTTCTACCGGACCAACTCGCAGACACGTGCGTTGGAGGAGATCTTCATCCGTGCGGCGATCCCGTACCGGGTGCTCGGTGGCACCAAGTTCTACGAGCGTGCCGAGATCAAGGACGCCATGGCGTACCTGATCACGGTCGCCAACCCGGCCGACCCGATGGCCCTGCGCCGAATCCTCAACGTGCCCAAGCGCGGCATCGGCTCGGTCACCGAGACCACGCTGCAGCGCTACGCCGACGAGCACGAGACCACCATGCGCGACGCCCTGCGCCACGCGGGCGAGCTCGGGTTCGGGCCGAAGGTGCGCAACGCCATCACGGAGTTCGCGGCGCTGCTCGACGCCGTGTCCGAGAAGGCCCCGACGCAGCCGGTGGTCGACACCCTGACGCAGCTGCTCGACGGCTCCGGGTTGCTCGACAACCTGCGGAAGTCGCCCGACGCGCAGGACGCCGCCCGTGCCGACAACATCGACGAGCTCGTGGCCGTCACGCGTGAGTTCCAGAAGAACAACCCCGAGGGCACGCTGTCGGACTTCCTGACCGAGGTCTCGCTGGTCGCCGCGGCGGACGAGCTCGACGACTCCTCGGGCACGGTCTCGCTGATGACCCTGCACACCGCGAAGGGCCTGGAGTACGACGCGGTGTTCCTGACCGGCGTCGAGGAAGACCTGCTCCCGCACCGGATGTCCGCCAACGAACCCGGCGGGCCGTCGGAAGAGCGCCGGCTGTTCTACGTGGGCATCACCCGCGCCAAGAAGGTCCTGTTCCTGTCCCTCGCGATGACCCGTGCCCAGTTCGGCGACGTGAACGTGGCGATGCCCTCGCGCTTCCTGCAGGAGATCCCCGAGGGGCTCATCGAGTGGAAGCAGTCCCCGGGCATGGCGAACAGCCGTGGTGGCACGCAGCCCCGCGCCCTGAACGCCAAGCGCGACGGCGGCTTCGGTGGCGGTGGCGGTGGCGGTGGAGGTGGCGGCGGCGGTGGCTACCGCGGTGGTGGTGGCTGGGGCGGCGGCTCGTACGACCGCGCAGCGGCGGCCTCGAAGACCCGTCCGAAGACCGAGTGGGCGAACCGGGTGTCCGGGCAGGTGCGCGACAACGGCGACATGGAACTCGTCGCCGGCGACCGCATCAAGCACGTCGACTTCGGCGAGGGCACGGTGTCCGCGGTGACGGGGCAGGGCGCCAAGCGCATCGCCGAGATCGCGTTCGACTCCGCGGGCCGCAAGAAGCTCCTCATCAAGATCGCCCCGATCGAGAAGCTGTAGGAGCCCTCACCGGTCCACACCGAACCGGCAGCCGCGGCCGGTCTGGAGTTCACGGAACGGACCCGGGGCGTTCCCCCGCGATCCGTACGGTGCGGTGCTGTGCAGAACAGCCCTGACGACCGCGACGACGCCCACGACCACGCCGGAGACCGCAGCAAGCGCATCCCGGTCTCCCGCCGGGGCTTCCTGGTCGGATCCGGACTCGCCGGTGCCGCCGGACTCGTGGCGTCGAACGGCTTCGGCAGCGCCCCGGCTGTCGCCGATGCGCTGACCGCGGCACCCGCCGTGGCCCCGGCGGCGCTGGGCGGATCGGCCGCGGTCGCGCAGGCAGCGGTGGTGCGCGGCCACACCGGACGGTGGCGCCCGGACACGACCTCGCCACGCTTCACCGTCGCGGTCATGCCGGACACGCAGTACATGTTCGACGGCGCCGCGGTCGACCCCGCGCCGATGCGGGCCTCGCTCGAGTACGTCGTCCGCGAGCAGGCCCGGCACAACACCGTGTTCCTCGTGCACCTCGGCGACCTGACCCAGAACGGTGCGGCGTCCGAGATGCGCGCATCCGGTGCGGTCTTCGACGTGCTCGACCGAGCCGGGGCGCCCTACAGCGTGCTCGCCGGCAACCACGACGTCGACTCCTCGACCGACGACCAGCGCGGCCGCACCCCGTACCTCGACGTGTTCGGTCCGCAGCGGTTCCGGAAGGCCCCGGGCTGGATCGGTTCGAGCCCCGACGGCTACAACACCGCCCACCGGTTCACCGCAGCCGGCCGCGAGTGGGTCGTCCTGGCGCTCGACTGGCGGACGAGCGCGAGCGGGCTCGCCTGGGCCAGCTCCGTGCTCGCCGCCCGGCCGCACGCTCCGGTCATCCTCACGACGCACGCCCTCGTCGACTCGGACGCCAGCGGCGGGGCGGCGTTCGACCCCTACGGCCAGCAGCTCTGGGACTCCTTCATCTCGAAGCACGACCAGGTGTTCCTGACGCTCAACGGGCACTACTGGGGGCCGGGACGCATGACGGTGAAGAACGCCGTGGGGCACGACGTCGCCCTGCACCTGACCAACTACCAGAACCGCTACTACGGCGGGGCGGCCATGATCCGGCTGTACCACGTCGACCTCGAGCGGAACGTCATCGACGTCGAGACGCTGTCGCCCTTCCTGCTCGCCGGCGGACTCGGCGACGCGAACGAGCTCGCAGCGCAGGAGACCGCGCTCAGCGGCGACGTCGACCGCTTCACCATGGCAGTGGACTTCGACGCGCGCTTCGCGGGGTTCGCGCCGGTCGCACCACGGGCCTCCCGGCCGGCGGCACGCATGCTGGTGCCGGGGACGCTGGCGTACTGGCGGTTCGACGGCAACCCGGACGGGGCGGCGCTCGCGCCGACGACGCGGGTGCGCGACCAGAGCGGCAAGGGCAACGACCTGGTGGTCGCCCGGCGGACCGGTGCCGTCGCAGGGGCGCTGCGCTGGACGGCGGCGCACCACCCCGACCAGCCGGGCGCCGGCAGCCTCGCGCTGCAGGGCGGCAAGACCGGCGGCGACCACCTGCAGACCGTCGACACGGCACCGCTCAACCGGACCCACTTCCCCCGCGGCTACACGGTCGAGGCGTTCTTCGCGCTGCCGACCACCTTCGACCCGAGCGCGAACGGGTTCAGTGCCCTGCTGTCGCAGTACTCGAGCGCCGGCCAGGTGGGGAAAGCGACCGGAGCCGACGGTGACCCGGACGAACCCGCGGTGACGCTGAGCCTGTCGGGGGACCGCGAACTGCAGTGGTGCGTGTACCCGGCGAGCCAGGACGGATCACTGACGAACTGGGGACACGAGTTGCCGCTCGGCGCCTGGTGGCACGTGGCCGTGGTGAACGACGGGACGCACACCGTGCTGTACGTCGACGGGTGCCCGGTCGTGCGCAACCCATCCACCCCGAACCGCGGTCTCAGCACGGTCGGCAAGCCGTGGCTGCTCGGTGGGTACCGCTACGGCGACAAGCTCGACAACGTGTTCGTCGGGTCGATCGGCGACGTGCGCGTCGTCGGCCGGGCCCTGCAGCCGAGCGAGTTCATGAACGCCTGACGTCCGGCGGCGGACGCCTGACCCGCGCGGTGGGTGGGGGCTCGGGCTGCCCGGCAGACGTGCGTCTGACACGCCCGGCCGCTCGGCGCGCCCCTCGTTCGGGTGGCACGATCACGCTTTGTGAGGTTAGCCTTACCTAACGTGACACCTCCCATCGAACTCCTGACCACCGCCACCGCCGAGCGCTACCGCTCCGCCGTGACGTCCACGGTGGACCGTCTGGCCGACCGCTTCGCCGCCGCCGACCGTCCGACGACCGACACCGCTCCCGAGGTCCTCCGGGCCCGGGTGCAGGACGTCGACCTCGACGCCGAACCCCTCGGGACGGACCGCGCACTCGCCGAACTCGACGAGCTGTTCGTCCGCGAGGCCGTGTGGTTCCACGACCCGGCGTACCTCGCGCACCTGAACTGCCCGGTCGCGCTGCCCGCGGTCGCCGCCGAGTCGGTCCTGGCCGCCGTGAACCCGTCGGTCGACACCTGGGACCAGTCCCGCATCGGCACCGAGATCGAGCGGCACGTCGTCGCCTGGCTCGCCGGTCGGATCGGGTTCGCCGCGGGGGACGGCATCTTCACCTCGGGCGGCTCGCAGTCGAACCTGCAGGCCCTGCTGCTGGCGCGCGAGGCCCTCGGCAGCAGCGGCACCGTGTTCACGACCGCGGAGACCCACTTCAGCATCGCGAAGTCGGCGCGGCTGCTCGGGCTCGAGGCCGTGGTCACCGTCGCCACCGACCACGCCGGCCGGATGGTGCCCGCCGCCCTCGCCGAGGCGATCGCCGCCGCCCGCGCAGCCGGGCAGACGCCGATGGCCGTCGTCGCCACCGCCGGCACCACCGACCGCGGGGTCATCGACCCGCTCGAGCCGATCGCGGACGTCTGTGATCTGGAGGGAGTGTGGCTGCACGTCGACGCCGCGTACGGCTGCGGGCTGCTCGTGTCCCCGGCCCGGCGGCACCTGCTCGACGGCGTCGAACGGGCCCGGAGCGTGACCGCCGACCTGCACAAGTCGTTCTTCCAGCCGGTGTCGTCGAGCGCCCTGCTCGTGCAGCGCCCGGAGGACCTGCGGCGCACCGCGTGGTACGCCGACTACCTGAACCCGGAGGACGCCGCCGAGCCGAACCAGGTCGACAAGTCGCTGCAGACCACCCGCCGGTTCGACGCCCTGAAGCTCTGGGCCACGCTGCGGGCGACCGGTGCCGACGCGATCGGTGCGGCGTTCGACGCCGTCATCGACCTCGCCGCGGCCACCCACCGGATCGTCGAGGAGCACCCGGACCTGGTGCTCGTCGCGCCGACGCAGCTCAGCACGGTGCTGTTCCGCTGGCAGCCCGCCGGCATGACCGACGAGGCCGCCGACGCGCTGGTCGCCCCGATCCGCTCGGGCCTGCTCGCCGAGGGCCGGGTGCTCATCGCCAAGACGGTCATCGACGGCCGGCCGTGCAACAAGCTCACGCTGCTCAACCCGGAGACGACGCCGGAGCAGATGCGCGCGTCGCTGGAGCACGTCGTCGCGACGGCCGCGCGCGTCCGAGCCACGACCACCAAGACCGAGGGAGCGAACCGATGAACCGCGATGAGCAGCCCGTGCACGACGTCGTCGGCATCGGCATCGGCCCGTTCAACCTCGGCCTCGCCTGCCTGACCGACCCGATCGCCGACCTCGACGCGGTGTTCCTCGACGCGGCCGACGGCTTCGCCTGGCACCACGGCATGATGCTCGACGACGCCACGATCCAGGTGCCGTTCCTCGCCGACCTGGTGACGATGGCCGACCCGACCTCGCGGTTCTCGTTCCTCGCGTGGCTCAAGGAGACCGGGCGCCTGTACCCGTTCTACATCCGCGAGGACTTCCACCCCCTGCGCAGCGAGTACGACGCCTACTGCCGCTGGGCCGCCGACCGGCTCGACACCCTGCGGTGGGGCCGCCGGGTGACCACCGTCGAGCACGACCGGGTCACCGACACGTTCACGGTGCACGCCGAGACCGATCAGGGTCCCGAGACGTACCGCGCACACCACGTCGTCGTGGGCATCGGCACCGAGCCGTCCGTCCCCGCCCCGCTGCGCGGGATCGGCGGACCGGCGGTCCACTCCGCCGAGTTCCTGCCGAACCGCGATGCCCTGCGCGACGCCGGGTCGATCGCCGTCGTCGGCAGCGGGCAGTCCGCCGCCGAGGTCTACCGCGAACTGCTCGAGGACATCCGGCGGGACGGCTACCGCCTCGACTGGATCACGCGGTCGCCCCGGTTCTTCCCGATGGAGGACACCAAGCTCACCCTCGAGATGACGAGCCCGGAGTACACGGACCACTTCCACGGGCTGCCCGAGGCCGTCCGCGACCGCCTGGGGCGGGAACAGCGCGGTCTGTACAAGGGCATCAGCGCCGACCTGGTCGACGACCTGTACGACCAGCTCTACCGGATAAGTGCGCGCGGCCCAGTCCCGACGACGCTCCGGACCGAGACGAGCGTCGTCGACGCCGCCTGGCTCGCCGACCGTGGCACGTACCGGCTGACGCTCCGGCACGAGCAGCTCGACCAGACGTACGAGCACGAGGTCGAGCAGCTGGTGCTGGCCACCGGGTACACCCCGCGGGCCCCGCGGTTCCTCGACCCGGTCGAGCACCTCGTCGCCCGCGACTCCCGCGGGCGCCTGGCCGTCGCCCGCGACCACCACGTCGACACCCTGGGCGGACGCATCTGGGTGCAGAACGCCGAGGAGCACACGCACGGCCTGACCGCGCCCGACCTCGGCATGGGTGCGTGGCGGAACGCGTCGATCATCCGGTCCGTCACGGGTCGCCCCGTGTACGGCCTGGAGGCTCGGATCGCCTTCCAGGAGTTCGGCCTGCCCGCCTCGGGGCAGTCAACAGCAGCGCCGTCCACGGCGCACCCCGGCGCCGCGGAGTGCGCGCCGGCCCGCCCCGCGACCGAGCGCACGGAGGTCTCCGCATGAGCACGACCGTGACCACCACGGCACCGGACGCGACCGCGCCTGGGGGAGCCGAGCCGGGCCTCCTGACCGTCGAACCCGTGGACCCGGAACGCGACGCCGCCGTCGTGCAGTCGTGGCTCGCCCACCCGGCGTCGTCGTGGTGGGAGATGGGTGACCTCGACGTGGACGGCGTGCGTGCCTACCTGGCCGGCGTGCAGGCGGACCCCGCGCAGGCAGCGTGGCTCGGCCGCCGGAACGGCGAGCCGTGCTTCCTGGCGGAGACCTACGACCCCTCCGCCGTCCTGCTCACCGACGTGTGGGCGGCCGAACCCGGCGACGTCGGCATGCACCTGCTCGTCGCGCCGGCGCCCGCTGACCGTCGTGTCCACGGCCTGACCAGCGCGGTGATGCGTGCCGTCGTCGAGCACTGCCGGGACGCCCTCGGCGCGCGCCGGGTCGTCGTCGAACCGGACGTGCGGAACACCGCCGTGCAGGCGAAGAACGCCGAGGTCGGGTTCCGCGCCCTGCGACAGGTGGACGTCGACGGCAAGCGGGCCCTGTTGTCGGTGCTCGACACCGATCGCATCGGCGTCCCCGATGACGACGGGCCGGCCGTGCACCTCCGGCCCGAGCACCTGGAGCCCGCCGAACGGCACCTCGTCGCGAAGGCGATCGCGGAGTTCACCCACGAACGGCTGATCGCACCCGTGCCCGACGGGGACGGCTGGCGGCTCGAGGCGGGGGAGTCGACCTACCGGTTCCGGGCGCGGCAGCACGTGCTCGAGCACTGGTCGATGGACGAGGCCTCGCTGACGCGGACCCGTGCGGGGGCGCCGGCGCCGCTCAGCGCGCAGGAGCTCGTGCTCGAACTGCACGAGGTGCTCGGGATCCCCGACGAGTTGCTCGGCACGTACCTGGAGGAGATCTCGTCGACGCTGGCGAGTGCCGCGGCGAAGCACCGGCGGGGCGGGCCGTCGGCTGGGCAGCTGGCGCGGGGGCGGGGCGGGGCCGGGTCGGGCGGGGCGTCCGGGGCGTCCGGTGCGACCGATTCGGCTGGTTCGTCCGGTTCGACCGGGTCCGTCGAGGACGTCGTCGCGTCGTTCCAGGACGTCGAGGCGGCGATGACCGAGGGGCACCCGGCGTTCGTCGCCGCCAACGGGCGGATCGGGTTCGGGCTCGACGAGTACCGGGCGTTCGCGCCCGAGTCCGGCGGACGGTTCCGGTACCGGTGGCTCGCCGCCCGACGCGAGCACACGCACCTGGCGCTCGCCGCGGACCGGACCGAGCAGGCGCACTGGGAGTCGGAGCTGTCGGCGGCGGTCGTGGCCGGGTTCCGTGCCACGCTGGAACGTCGCGGGCTCGACCCCGACGACTACGTGTGGCTGCCCGTGCACCCGTGGCAGTGGCAGCACCGGATCGCCGTGACCTTCGCACCCGACCTGGGCCGACAGGACCTGGTCGACCTGGGCGAGGGACCCGACGAGTACCAGCCGCAGCAGTCCATCCGCACCGCGTTCAACCGCACCGAGCCGGCACGCTCGTACGTGAAGACGGCGCTCGCCGTGCAGAACATGGGGTTCCTGCGGGGGATGTCGCCCGCGTACATGCGGAACACCCCGGCCGTGAACGACTGGGTCGAGTCGATCGTCTCCGCCGACCCCACGCTCGCCGCCGCCGGGTTCTCGGTCCTCCGGGAACACGCCGCCATCGGCTACACGGGAGACGCCTACCACCGGGTCGACGTGTCCTCGCCGCAGCGCAAGATGCTCGCGGCACTGTGGCGGGAGAGTCCGCTGCCGCGGCTGGCGGACGGTGAGCGACTGCTGACGATGGCGGCGCTGCTGCACCGCGACGCCTCGGGGAACGCCGTGGTCTCGGCGCTGATCGAGGCCTCCGGTCTGCCCGCCGACGTCTGGGTCCGGCGCTGGCTCGACGCCTACCTGCTGCCCGTCGTGCACTGCCTGACCGTGCACGACCTGGTGTTCATGCCGCACGGCGAGAACCTGGTGCTCGTGGTGCGCGACGGCGTCGTGGTCCGCGCCGTGATGAAGGACATCGGCGAGGAGGCCGCCGTGCTCGGTCGGCACGACGACCGCCCGGTGCCCGCCGACATCGACCGGATCGTGCACCCGGTGACCGACGACGAGGCCGCGCTCGCGGTGTTCACCGACGTGTTCGACGGGGTGCTGCGGTTCGTCGCCGCGATCCTCGACGACGACGCGGTGCTGCCGGAGTCCCGCTTCTGGCAGGTCGTGGGGGAGTGCATCGACGCCCACGCCGCCGCGCACCCGGACCGCCGGCGTCCCCTGGACCTGCGGGTGCCGACGTTCGAGCACTCGTGCCTGAACCGGTTGCAGCTGCGGAACACCCTGTCGATGGTGGACCTGGCGGACCAGTCCGCGTCGCTTATCCGGGCGGGAGCGATGGTGAACCCGATCGGGCGGTAGGGGCGTGCGCCGTGAGCGAGACTGGTCCGATGGAGACCGGTGCGGGCGCGGGTGCGGGGGCGATCTCGGTTGCGATCGAGGACGTCGCCGAGGCACGCTGCGTCCTCGCTCGAGCGTCGCAACGCGCCGAACGCGTCGCGGGTTTCGGATGGGTGCTCGGCGTCCTGGGGTTCATCGTCGGGGTCTCCGGCATCGATCGCATCCCCACGGTCGATCCCGACGCTGGACCGTGGGTCGTGACCCTTGCGGCGATCGGCCTCGTGGTGATCGGGTACCTCGCCGCCTACTGGATCACCCGGAACCCACGGGCGGAACGGTCCGCCGCCGTCGACGCCGCAGCAGAGCGCATGCTCCTGGCGGGACGCGCCGGAGGGTTCCCGGAGCTCGATCCGAAGAGCGTCCGGCGCGCGTTGCGCGAGGACGACAACGGGCCCGCGCCGTGGTTCGATCCCAAACTCGGGCCGCACTCGTGGCCGGTGTGGCGGATCGGTACCGTCGACCGAGCGGAGAGCCGCTTCGTCATCGCGGAACGATCGAACGATGCTCGATCGCTCACGGTCCGAGTCGAACCCGCTCAGCCTGCGTGGTGGTCCAGGGACTGAACGCCGACCGTCGGCCTCAGGGCTGGAGGCGTGTGGCCGTCCAGGCGCCCTCGGTGAGTGCGTACTGCACTCTTCGGTGCATCCGGTCACGGCTGCCGTGCCAGAACTCCACGATGTCGGGCTCGAGCCGCCAGGCAACCCATCGTGCAGGTCGGGGGACGTCGTCGCCGGAGTCGTCGAGCAGGTCGTTCGCGTCGTCGATCAGGTCCTGCAGGGTGCGAGGTTCGAGCACGGCGGACTGATCGGCGATCGCCGTCGCGGCCCGTGACTTCGGGGAGCGGTCCGCGAACAGGGCGTCGGACTCGGCGTCCGACAGTCGGACGACGTGGCCTTCGAACCGGAGCTGCTGCATCGTCTCGCGCCAGTACGCCTGCAGGGCTGCGTGCGGGTTCTCGGCGAGCTGCCGGCCCTTCGGGCTGTCCTCCGACGTGCCGAAGACCAGTCCGCCCGCCTCGATGCGCTTCACGTCGACGGTGCGAGCGGACACGCGGCCGTCGGAACCGGCCGTGGCGAGGGTCATCGAGAGTGGCTCGGAGACCTCCCGGTCCTTCGCCGCGGACAGCCACTCGCGAGCGAGGTCGAGCGGAGACGCTGGCGGGTTGTCGAACTCGGGCAGGTGCAGGGAGTCGTCACCGGAGAGCGGGGCAGAGGACATGTACCCACCCAACCGTGCGCGGGGGCTCGGTGTTCAGGGAGTCACGGACGGTCGTCGCCGGCAGCCGGTCAGGCGTCGGGGAACTTCGCTTCGACGAACGCGCGTTGCGCCTGCACGGTGCCGAGGTGTTCGTCGGCCGGGGCGAAAACATCGACGAGGTCCTTGGACCGAGGACGACGACCGCGGCGGAGTCGGTACGCCCGCATGCCACCGCCCTGCTGTCGCGCCATCCCACTCGGCCACACGTCCACGCGCGCCCCCTGCACGCCCAGGAGCCAGCCCTCGTCGTCGAGCGCTTCGCGCACCAGGCTCAGCGCCTCGAAGGCGTCGTACGCCGTGGCCGCGTGCTCTGTGCCCAGCAGCAACACGGTCACGGTGTAGCGCACCTGATGATCGGGGTTCGTCAGGTCCATCTCGACGATCACGGTCGACGGCGCGCTCGTGCCGTTCCGGTGAGCGGTTCGTTCGTAGGTCGTCATGTCACGCACCGAGCCGCAGCGAGGCCATGGCGCGCACACCGTCTTCCGTCCCGAGCACCCACAAACCGAGATCGACAACTCGTCTCCA
This sequence comes from Curtobacterium flaccumfaciens, assembly GCF_013359815.1. Taxonomy (GTDB): domain Bacteria; phylum Actinomycetota; class Actinomycetes; order Actinomycetales; family Microbacteriaceae; genus Curtobacterium; species Curtobacterium flaccumfaciens. Next base: position 184,186 of record NZ_JABMCF010000035.1, read on the forward strand.
GCCTGCGCGTCGTCGGCGGTCGAATGTGGAGGGCGTCAAGCGCTCACCTCGGCGGCCAGGAGATGACGGGCGGCATTGCGCCAGATTCGCGGAACTTCGTCGAGGTCCTCGACGACCGTTATCTCCGGGTGTGGCCTCCGCCCCAGCGCCGTGGTCGCCCGCGCCCGCCACTCGGCAGGATCGCGGTCGATCACCAGGTTCAGCGTCGGACGGGAAGCAGATTCGAACAACCGCCAGGCCGACTGCGGTCGTGCCGTGTTGCGGACGATCTCGGCCCAGATCCCCTGGATCGCTGTGATCGGCAGTGCATGAACTGCGCGGGTCGGGATCGGCAGGAGCCCATGATGACGAACGGGTCTGTCCACGACTGGGAGCCCCTCGAAACGATCTGCTGCTGCGTCGACTTGGACGATGTACCGACCGCTGGTCTCATCGTCGATGAGTGATTGACGGCTCACCTGCCGAGCGGACGTGCCCCGCCCAGCGGGCCGATCGCCTGCAATGGAGTAGGCGAACTCCACCATGACGCCCCGGTCGTACGGTTCGGTGACGCGCTCGCCGCTTGAGCCCACTGCGAGGTGGAGCGTGTCGGGGACAGCTACCGCGGGGATACGTTCCAAGATCAGTGATCCGTGTAGAACGGGCGCGTTTCGCTTTGCATCGACTCCGTCAATTCGTAGGTCGTCATGTCACTCACCGAGCCGCAGGGCATGGACGAAGGGGATGCCCGGGTGCACGAGCGCGCCTCCTGGGGTCGTGATCGGCTGAGCACAATGTCGACGACCAGTCGTCCGTCGTCGGCGAACTCTCGATTCACGGCATACCCCACCACGAGCACGTTCGGCAGGCACTCGCGGATCATCTGGCACTCCCCGCGATCGGTCGAGGACCTGCTGTCGCGCGTGGCGGTGCACGATGGGTGTCGATGCGCATCGGCATCGGCATCGGCATCGGCATCAGCAACGGGACTTGCGGTCACGATTCGCCGCTCAGGAGCAGGGCGTTGAACGGGCTTCCGGGGAGATCGAGGTCCGCCCCTGGCCCGATCCTCACCAGCATTCCGGAATCGGGGTCGCTCACATGATTGCGAGGTGTCGCGGAGTAAACGTTCCGCCCGAACGTCGGGAAGCGAACTCGCGGCGCAACGTCTTCGAATCGAGCTCTCCCATCCAGACGAGCCCCGTATCCAACATGCAGGTGACCAAGAGTGTCGACGTACTCGACTCGCTGGAAGGTCCGCGGCACCTGGGCAGTATCGCTGGGGGAAGACAAGACATCCGCCAAGCGAGCAAGTACTAGGCAGAGGGCGATCCGGGACGCAAGTGGTCCGGCCGGGATCTCGCGGACGAGGTCGTGCGTGAAGGGGAGATCGGTAGTGCCGCCCGAGTTCTTGACATGGACCGGGGTACTGGTGGTGATCTCCGCAGGTAGTTCGGCGTGTCGCGCGAAAGGAACGTAGGGCGGGAGCGGTGCTTCGCGGAGGTTACCGTCGTCATCGCGCCAGGATGTCTGGAGGTCGTCAGGGATGTCTTCTTCCCCAACGACGACGAGTGATCGGTCGTACAGGCTCCAGTAGGTATCGCAAGCCACGCAGCGGAAGTACTCACTCTGCTGCACCCGACTCACCCCGATGGAGAGCTCGACGCGGCCGTGACGTTGCGTCGCCGCGGTGCAGACGGAGCACCCTGGCTCGATGAGTCCGGCCGCTGGCCTCAACCCAGCCGCCGGATGTAGTCAGCAATGGAGGTAGGCAGGAATTCCATGCCGAGTTCGAACGTCCGAGGATTCAGGACGACGCCGAACTCGGGGCGCAGTCGGCGGAAAAGCTCCCCGCCCGTCATGAGCAAGAAGTAGCCGGCCTTCTCCCCGACCTCACCGATCCGGCGTGGATCGGAGAACGCCGCCACCATCGGGGTTCCGTCACGGTCGAACAGCACGGGTGCGAGATCCTCGAAACCCTTGGCGGGAGTCGCTGACGACACCGCAATCGGCGTGTTCCATACCGCGTCCGCCACGACAAACTGGTCCGCTCGCCCGGCCCGTCCCTCAAGGATCAGCTGTTCCAACCGGTTGCGGGGTTCTACCTGGGCAGCTTCATCCAAAGCGGCGGACCACCATTCGTTCTCCGTTGTCCATGAGCTGGAACACCTCAGACCCTGCCGGAACTGGGCGACCACCGTCGATCACGAACTCGCGTGTCTCGTTGATCATGTGCCCTTCCTCGAACGCCACGGCGGTGTGCCCCCCGGGCGTGTAGTTGAGGTTCCCACCAGCATCCGCTGCCGAAGGGAGCCGGGGGGAGGTTCCTTCCAGAGGGAACCGAATCCCGTACACAGGCTCATTGTGCATCACAGCCTGGCGTACAGAGGGGGCCAAGCCTGTCTGCACCATGGCATCGATGGGGTTGTGCACGTACTGCAGAGCGTCCTCTTCTGGCATGAGGAAGAAAGGCCCGCCGGGAGCGCCGATGGTGCTGTCGCCGGCTTCGTAGTAGGCGTGGTAGCTCGTTGCGTCGAAGTAGGAGTGCCCCATCCCCTGGACTGACGCACGCTCGCGCTCGCCCTTCTGGAACGCCTGAGTCATGCGCTCGATCACGACGGATGCCTTGGTCTTCAGCGCCGTGTTCAGACCTCGGATGCCCGTGATCGCTCTCTGCCCCGCTCCAACGACGCGCGCAGCAGTGTTGGAGAGTGCTGCGAGCTTGGTCGCTCCCTCAGCAAGACGCGCGGTTCGAGCTGCAGCGGCGACCGCGCCGCCTGCGGGGACGCAGTCGAGCAGGGAGAACGCGAGGTCCCACCCGTCGGCTTCACCCTTGCTCATCTTGTACAACGTGTCCGCCAACACCACGAGCGCGATCGCCGCGATGATCAACGTCCACGGCCCCGGGATGATCATCGCGATGATCCCACCCACCGCCACGACGACCTTCGCCACCGACACGATGGTCTCCCACGCCTCGGACCCGAAGATCTTGTCCCACGTGGACTGCTTCCCGAGGCCCGCGTCAGCAGCTTCACCGATCTTCGTCGCAGTCCGCTGCTCCGCGTCCTGCCAGTCACCCTTCGCGTCCGCCACGAGCCGCTTCGCCGCATCGATCCGCGACTGCGCCGCCGAGATGTCTCCCTGCGCCGAGCTCACGGACCCCTGTGCGACGGAAGCGTTGTCGGACGCTGCCCGCAACTGCGCCGGCGAGGGAACATCCACCCCGTCCGGCACGTCGGAGCCTGCCGGGTACTCGTCGGCGACCTTCGACAGGTCCTTCGACGCGGACTCGTAGTGCGACAGCGTCGACTGCGCATCCGCCAACCGGTCCTGCGCTGCGGCGAGGTCCCCGGTGGCGTCCTTCGCGTCCGCCAACGCACCATCGGCCCGGTACTGGGTGTCATCGACCGTGTCAGCCCACCCCGACAACGCCGTCGCGGCGAGTTCGTACGAATCGACGAGCTTGGTCAGGTCCGACGGGGTGTCCTCGATCGCGTCGACGAACACGTCAGCGGCCTCACCCTCCCAGTCGGTCAGCCACCCGGACCCCTTCACCGACTTCAGCCTGGTCGAGGCGTCATCGGCCGCGTCGGAGATGCGCTGGTACTCCCGCGCCATCATCCGCAACGTCGACGGATCACCCTTGACCGGATCATCACCCTGATCGACGACGTCCCACCCCGACGGCCGCCCCACGACTACTGCGCCCTCGAGGCAGCGGGTCCGCCGCCGCCGTTCTCGTCGTTGACCTGCAGGGCCTGTGCCAGCTGCTCGTCGGTCTCGGTGTAGGTCTCGATGGACGAGCTCAGCATGTCCGCCAACGCCTTCGTCGACTCGCTGATCTTGTCCCGCTTGTCGCCCCAGCGGTGGTCGAAGTCGTGCAGAGCGTTCTGCACCGTCCCCGAACCGATCTCGTCGTCGGACGCGTCGACACGCTTGTGTGCCTGCTCGAGCGTGCTGTGCACGGTCGTCAGGTCGTTCTGGAGCTCCCCGAGCCCCATCAGGTCAACCAGCAGTTTGCCTGCCACGGAACAATCCCTCCCCGATCACGAACCGGCGCCGTCAGGACGGCGCCACAGGAACCGCGACGACCCCGTGCCCCACGCGATCGCGGGGCACGGGGTCGACGACGGTGTCAGCCCTTGAGGCCGGAGGCCAGCGACTCGTCCGTCTCGGACAGGGTCTGCGAGGCCTTGGAGAGGAACGTGGAGAGGCCTTCGAGCCCCTGGACCGTCTGGGTCACGCCACGGTTGAACTCGTCGTAGGACTCGCCGAACGCGACCGACGACTTGTCGGTGACGTAGCCGTCCGAGATGAGCTGCTGGATCTTGCGCTGCAGTGCCGACAGACGGTCCTCGATGTCTGCCTGGCCCGCCTTGAGGTCGGAGGCTGCTGCCTCGAGGTCTGCGTACGAGACGTTGATGTTCGCCACGGTGTGACTCCCTTTCCCCGGAGTTTCGTTTGTCCCCCCAACGGGGCGTGTTGCAGGGGACACTACCATCGTCCTGCGACACGAAGTCAACGCTACGGGGGAATGCCATGACCTTCACGTTCACGATGGTCGACCGCGAGAGCGGCCAGACCGCGAACGTCTACGTGGACGGCGACGACTCCCGGGCGGTGCGCGAGCTGGTGGCCGAGGCCGAGCGCCTCATCGCGACGGACGTCGTCGCCTCCGGCCGGACCCCCGTGTACTTCGTCGGGGAGCAGCCGCTCGACCTCTCGGCGTCGGTCGCCGAGTCGGGCGTCCGCGAGGGCGTGGTGGTGCGCCGGAGCCTCGAACAGGTGCCACCGCCGCCGCTCCGCCCGCTGACCGACGCCGAGGTCCGGATCGTGTCCGGGCTGCACGCGGGGACGATCGTGCGGGTGAGCACCGGCACGGTGACCATCGGCACGGCGCCGTCCGCGCACGTGCGGGTACCGGTGAGCACCACGGACGAGGTCGAGGCCGAGGCGTCGGGGTCCGACACGGTGCCGGACATCGCACTGCTCGTCACGGTGACGGCCGACGGCGCGAAGGTGCGCCCGGCGAACGGCTACTCCGGCGCGCTGCTGGACGGCGAGCCGGTCACCGAGGAGACCGACTGGCCCGAGACCGCACAGCTCGCGGTCGGCGGGGTCCTGCTCGGCTTCGGCCGCGCCCCGAACCGCGGTGCCCACCTGTCCCTGGCGGACGACGGCATGTCGCTCGAGTACAACCGGCCCCCGCGCATCCTGCCGCCGGACGAGCACACCCGCTACCAGCTGCCCCCGCCGCCGACCGAGCCCCCGGCCCGTGCGCTCCCCATCCTGATGGCGCTGGCGCCGATGGGCATGGCGGTCATGTTCGTGTCGACCACCGGGCGTTGGATCTACCTGCTCATCGCCCTGCTGTCGCCGATCCTGATGATCATCACGGGCCTCCAGGGCCGCCGGCAGGGCAAGAAGACGTACCGGCAACGCGTCGTGGAGTACGAGGACACCAAGGCGCGGATCGAGGCGGACGCGACCGAGAGCCTCCAGTCCGAACGTGCACGCTGGATCGCGAGCGCGCCGGACCCCGCCGCCGTCTACGAGACGGCGGTCACGCCCCTGCCGCGCCTGTGGGAGCGGCGCCGGACGGACCCGGACCACCTGCTGGTCCGCGTCGGCACGGCGACGCAGCGCTCCGAGGTCACCATCGAGGACCCGGAGCAGCTGTCCCACAAGCGGACCGTCGCGTGGGACGCGACGGACGTGCCGGTGCGCATCCGCCTGGCCGAGCGCGGCGTGATCGGCATCGCCGGCCCGGACGACGACGCCCGACGACTCGCGAACTGGGTGGTCGCGCAGCTCGCGACGCTACAGAGCCCGAAGGACGTCACCTTCACGCTGCTCACCGACACCACACGCACGTCGCTGTGGGAGTGGATGTCCTGGCTGCCGCACGTCCGCCGCGACGGTGCGGACCAGCCGATGACGAGCATCGCCTCGAACGCCGCGTCGACCGCGCGGGCGATCGCCGAGCTCGCCGCGATCATCGACGCCCGCAAGGAAGCCGGGATCGGCAAGAAGACCCCGCCGGCCGACGAGATCGTCGTCGTGATGGACGGCGCGCGCCGGCTCCGCGCGATGCCCTCGCTCGTGCAGGTGCTCAAGGAGGGGCCGTCGGTCGGGGTGTTCAGCATCTGCCTCGACCTGGACGAGCGGCTCCTGCCCGAGGAGTGCGACGCCGTGGTGGTCGTCCGCGACGACCGGGTGCGGGTCACCCAGCAGCGCAGTGAGCGCATCGACGACGCACGCCCGGACCTGGTCGACCAGGACTGGCTCGAGTGGGTCGCCCGGTCGCTGTCGCCGATCGTCGACGCCAGCCCGGACGTGCAGGACGGCGCCATCCCGTCGTCCGCCCGGCTGCTCGACGTGCTCCAGCTCGAACCGCCGACGTCCGAGGCCGTGCAGGCACGCTGGCTGCTCGGCGGCCGCAGCACCACCGCCGTGGTGGGGGCGTCGATCGACGGGCCGTTCGCGATCGACCTGCGGAACGACGGCCCGCACGGCCTGGTCGCCGGGACCACCGGTTCCGGCAAGTCCGAGCTGCTGCAGACGATCGTGGCGTCCCTCGCCGTGGCGAACCGTCCGGACGAGATGAACTTCGTGCTCGTCGACTACAAGGGCGGCGCGGCCTTCAAGGACTGCGTCGACCTGCCGCACACGGTCGGCATGGTCACCGACCTCGACACGCACCAGGTCGAGCGCGCGCTCGAGTCGCTCGGCGCCGAGCTCCGCACCCGGGAGCACGCCCTCGCCGAGGTCGGGGCGAAGGACCTGGAGGACTACCAGGACCTGCAGGCCAAGCGCGCGGCGAACGGGGACACGATCCCGAGCCTGCCGCGGCTGCTCATCGTCATCGACGAGTTCGCCTCGCTCGCCCGCGAGCTGCCCGACTTCGTCAAGGGCCTGGTGAACATCGCCCAGCGCGGTCGCTCGCTCGGCATCCACTTGATCCTCGCCACGCAGCGTCCGGGCGGCGTCGTGTCGCCCGAGATCCGCGCGAACACGAACCTCCGGATCGCGCTGCGCGTCACCGACCAGTCGGAGAGCCAGGACGTCATCGGCGCGAACGACGCCGCGCGGATCGCCAAGTCGACCCCGGGGCGCGCCTACGTGCGGCTCGGCGCTGCCTCGCTGCTGCCGTTCCAGTCCGGTCGTGTGGGTGGGCGCCGGCCCGGCTCGGACGACCAGGAGGCCCGCCCCGCCCTGGTCCGCGAGCTCACGTTCGCCTCGTACAGCGATCCAGCCCCCCGCCCGGCTGCCGTCGAGGCCGCGGCCAGCGACGTGGAGGTCACCGACCTGAGCGTCCTCGTCGCGTCGATCGACGACGCCACCCGCGCCCTCGGCACCCCCGAGCAGCGGAAGCCCTGGTTGCCGCCGCTCGGCGAGGTCGTCGGGCTCGACGACGTCGAGGCGACCGGCACCGGCGACCTGGCACCACTGGCGGTCGCCTGGGGCGTCGAGGACCACCCGGGTGACCAGCGGCAGCGCCCGGCGGTGTTCGACCTCGACGCGGACGGTCACCTGTTCGTCATCGGCTCGCCGCGCTCGGGCCGCAGCCAGACGCTCCGCACCCTGGCGGGGGCGATGGCCCTGCGGCTCGGCGTCGGCGACGTCCACATGTACGGGATCGACTGCGGCAACGGCGCGCTGCTGGCCCTCGGGGCGCTGCCGCACTGCGGTGCCGTGGTGCAGCGGCACGAACCCGACCGGGTCTCGCGGCTGCTCGGCATCCTGCTCCGCACGGTGCAGGAGCGCCAGGCCGCGTTCGCCGCCGGCGGGTACTCGTCGATCGCCGAACAGCGGACCGACGCGGGCACCGTGCCGATGCCGCACATCGTCGTGTTCCTCGACCAGTGGGAGAGCTTCATGGCGACCCTGGCGGACGCGGAGAACGGTGCGCTGCACGACGCCGTCCAGACCCTGCTGCGCGAGGGCGTCGGCGTCGGCGTGCACCTGGTCGTCTCCGGCGACCGCACCCTGACGTCCGGCCGGATGTCGAGCCAGGTGGAGCGGAAGCTGCTGCTCGCCCTGGCCGACCGCGGCGACTACAACTACGAGGGCATCAACGGCAAGAAGCTGCCGGAGTCGATCCCACCGGGGCGCGGGTTCCGCAACGCCACGGCGACGGAGACCCAGGTCGCCGTGCTGCCCGGCGGACTCGGGGGCCGAGACCAGGCCGCCGCGCTGCGGGGCATCGGTGACGAGGTCCGTGCGCACGTGCCGGCCGACGCCCCGAAGCCGTTCCGGATCGACGTGCTCCCGCGCTCCATCACCTTCGCGGACGCCGTGCGGTACCTGCCGTCGGCCGAGGCATCGGTCGGCCGGGTCGCACTCGGCGTCGGCGGCGACGAGCTCCGGCTGTTCACGCACGACTTCGTGCAGGACACCCCGGTCTTCATCGTCGGCGGCAGCCCCCGCTCGGGCAAGAGCACCGCGCTCGTCGCGATGGCCCGCCACGTGCTGTCGGCAGGTGGGTCGGTCGTCGCGGTGACACCGCGGGAGTCCCCGCTCCGAGCACTCGACGGAGCCCCTCGCGTCACGGTCGTGACCGACGGCGGCATCGGCGCCGAGGGGCTGTCCGCCGCGATCGACACCGGCTCAGACGGCTTCACGCTCGTGCTGGTCGACGACGCCGAGGCCCTGAAGGAGTCGCCGGCCGAACCGGTGTTCCGGGCGATCATGGACTCCGACCGGGGTCGTTCGGTCGGGCTCGTCCTGGCCGGTGACGTCGAGGGCGTGGCGAGTGGGTTCCGCGGCTGGCAGGTCGACGCGAAGAAGGCCCGTCGGGGCATGCTCCTCGCGCCGCTCAGCACCGTCGACGGCGACCTGATCGGCACGAAGCTGTCGAAGAGCCTGGTCACCCAGGACCGCGTCGCGGGTCGGGCGCTGCTGAACGACGCCGACCAGGCGCTCCGACTCGTGCAGGTACCGGCGGGCGACTAGCGCCGGCCGCGGGGCGCCGGCCGCGGGGTCGCAGCACGGAGCCTGCGCACCCCGGAGCCGGCCCGGTCCGGGGCCTGCTCAGCCCAGCGGCGTCTCGCTGACGAGTCCGACGGCGGGTTCGGCGCGGAGCGTGTGCCCGCCGAACACCACGGTGTCGCCGGGCTGCACGGTCGTGCGCTGCGACGGCACGAGCATCGCCGCGGGGAACCCCGGACGCTGCAGCTCGACGCCGTTCGCCGACGCGGTGTCGAGCACCCAGAGGGAGCCCTCGGCGCCGAACCCGAACTCCAGGTGGGTGCGGCTGAGCAGCCGCTCCGGGTCCTCCAGAGCGATCATGTGGGCGTGTCCGCCGTCCGGGTGGGCGCTCGCGGGGTCACGGCCGATCAGCCCGCCGCCCGACACGGTCACCCGCTGGGCGCCGTCGAGGACGAGCACGGCAGCCGCTGCCTGGCGGGCGGGGGCGGCGTCACGACGGGCGGTGGATCCGCCGGACGACCCGAGCGGTCGGCCGGGCAGCTGCGCCACGGTCGCCCGGACCCGGTCGGCACTCGCACGCGGAGCCGGGGGCGGTGTGGTGACCGACCGGGCGAGCTCGCCGCGCTGGGCCATCTGTGCCAGGTCACGCTCGTCGACCCGCTCGACGACGGGTTCGACGACCTTGCGCTTCTTCCGGAACGGCCAGAGGCGCATCAGGACGCCTCGCTGCCGACCGCGGCGGAGTCGATGAGCTCGAAGGTGTCGGTCACGGTCTCGAACAGTTCGTACAGGGGCTCGGCCAGGTCGGTCGCGGGCGACGAGACGCTGACCAGGGCGACCTGGTCGCCGGCGGGCACGAACGTCTGCATGAGCACGACGTCGAACGACCCGCGGCCGTCCGGTGCCTGCACCGTCGAGACACCCCAGACGCGCGGCACCCGGCCGACGCGGGGGACCTCGTGCACGTCGACGTGCATGCCGTCGTCGTCCCCGCCGAGTGCGGCGACGTGGTCGGTGAGCGCGGCGAGCGGGTCGCCGCCGGCCTCGGGCGCGGGCAGGACCGTCACGGTGAGGGCACCGGAGACGATGCCGTCCTCGCTCGGCTCGGCGAACGCGGCGCAGTACCGCGCGCCGCTGTCCCACGCCGAGCGGGCGAACCGGCGGAGCACCCGGATGATCTCGGTGCGGTGGTCCCACAGTTCCCGGTGGTCCTCGATGCGTTCCTGCACGAGGGCGCTGATCCGGTCGTCACGGCGTTCCGGTTCGACCGGGAGCTCGAACCAGGACCGCGGGACCGTGATGGCGAAGTGGTCGACCGACATGCCCGCTACCGTACCGTGGCGTGTCGCCTCGCGGTCCGCCGCATCGCCCGCAGCAGCAGCGGACCCGGCAGCCGCAGCAGCACCCTCGGCACGAGCGCCCGCACCCCGGCCACCACCCGGACGGTGCGCCGGAAGCGCCGTTCCTCTCGCGGCCCCCACGCGAAGCCGTACGCCGTGCGCACCCGTTCCGGCAGCATCCCCACGGTCACGATGCGGACGAGGGGCATCGCCGCCCGCACCCACAGCGGCGCGAACCGCGGGTGCAGCAGGTCACGGACGACCCCACGGGCGTCCTCGGTGACCTCGAGCCCCTCCAACGTCCGCTGCCAGTACCGGTCGAACGCCGCCACCGAGGTCGGCCAACGCTCCGGCGGCACCCGCAGTGCGGTGGCGATCGGAGCGTAGGCGGCGAGGACCTGCTCGGCGCGGGCCGCGGAGACGCGTGTGCCGAACAGGTCGTGCGCCCGCCGCGCGGAGTCGAACAGGGTCGCGGCCACCCAGAGCTGCCGGTCGACGTCGTCGGCGCCGGCGACGGGCCGGTGCGCACGGTTGACGAAGCCCGCTGCGGTCGCCGAGTCGGTCTCCGTGCCGATGACGACGGCGTAGACGAACATCAGGGTGTGGGCGAGCCGCTGCTGGGGTCGCCGGGCGAAGTCCGAGTGCCGCCGGACACCGGCCGCGACGACCGGGTCGGCGATCTGCAGCAGGATGGCGCGGCCGCCCGCGGCCACGGGGGTGCTGTCGGCGAGGAACCGACGCAGGTGACGGTCGTGCGCGCGACCAGCAGGCGGACGGGAGGCACGGTGCGGGTCGTGTGTCGCGCCTCCAGGCCGTGGGGTGGTCACGCCGCACCCCGTCGGCGTCGCGCCCGCAGGACGGGCCACAGGTCCGCGGCGATCGCCGCCAGGAGCGCGACCGCGCCGACGACCAGGGCGACCAGTGCGGACGAGGCACCGACGGGCGCGTCACCGGTCAGGGCGAGGAGCGTCGCGACGAGCCAGATCGCGGGGAGCGGCCAGAGGCGGGTCGGTGATCCGGTGACGACCGCACCGACGACGCCGACGACGAGGAGCGGGACCCAGCGGCCACCGGGCTCCGAGCGGGCGGCGAGGTGTGCCGCGGCGGCGACCAGCAGCAGCGCCGCGACCGCCAGCAACCGCGCTGCCGAGGGCATGCTGTGGACGCTGGAGCGGACTCGTCGGAACACGGCCCGATGCTACCGAGCCGTGTTCCGGGAGAGCCTGATCAGGTCAGCGCTCAGAGCGGCTTCGTGCCGAGGTCGTTGCCGAGGTCGGCGCGGTCCTCGTCCTGCTCGTTCTCGTGCTCCCACAGGTCGGGCGAGCCCTCGCGCGGGGAGCCACCGGTCGGACCGTCGTCGGAGCCGTCACCGGGCTGCGGCTCCACCGTCTCGCCGGCGACCGCGTCGTTCGTCACCGTCTCGAGGGACTCCTCGGCCTCGTCCACCTCGTACGGGCCGACGTGCTCACGGTCGATGTCGTCGTCGCGACGCTGCTGGGACTCGAAGTCGTCGACGGGGCTGATGCCGGGGTCGCTCATGGTGGTTCCTTTCCGTTGCGGGCTTCCTGCCTACCCGCCGGCGCTTGGCGGCCGTCCGGTTTCGTGTCGTGTTCACCCGGGCGTCACCTTCCGGTCACACCGCCACGGCAGCATCGCCGATGCTCGGGGGAGTGGAGCGCGGTCGCCGACGGGTGGTCGAGCGACCGCGCCTTCCCCGCCCGGGTCGTCCGGGCTGTCCGGGGCCGTGCGCCGGGCGCCAGTGCGCTTCGTCCGTGCCGCTGTCAGACGCGTTCGAGCAGGTCGCGTTGCTCGACGTCGGCGAGTGCGAGGGTGCGGTACCCGGCGGACTCGAAGAACACCGTGATGCGGTCCTCTTCCGTGCTCATCACCACGCCCGTGCCCCACTCGGCGTGCTCGACGCGGGCATCCGGCGGCCAGGCGGCGTCGTTCGCGCCGTCGGCGACGTGGGCGGAGGCCTCACGGGCCGTGCCGGACGAGCAGGTGTCGCAGTTGCCGCACGGCTCCGGCAGCTCGTCGCCGAAGTAGCCGAGCAGGAACTGCCGGCGGCACCCGGTCGTCTCGGCGAGCTGGCGCATCATCGCGATGCGGGACTCCTCGACCCGTTCCCGTTCGGCGGCACGGTCGGCTGTCGCACGTGCCGCACGGTCGGCGTCCTGCGGGCCGTCCGGCACCCGGGAGACACCGTCGACGTCGTCGCGCAGGGCGCCGGCGTCGAGCAGGGCGTTCAGTGCGCGACCGGCGGTGCGGGCCGACAGGCCAGCGGCGTCCACCAGTGCGGAGCGGGCGATCGAGCCGGTCGCCGGGACGGCGTCGAACACGGCCCGGACCGAGGCGGGTCGCGGCGAGCCGGACGCGAAGAACGTGCGCAGGCCGAAGTCCTCGGCGCGGTAGTGCAGGGTGGCGCCGGCCGGTTCGGCATCCCGCCCGGCCCGCCCGATCTCCTGGTAGTAGGCGTCGATCGACTCGGGGACGTCGGCGTGCACGACGTACCGGACGTCGGGCTTGTCGATGCCCATGCCGAAGGCACTCGTCGCGACCACCACGTCGACGTCGCCGTCCAGGAACCCGGTGTGCACGGCCTCGCGCTCCGCCACCCGCATGCCGGCGTGGTACGGCTGCGCGCGGCGACCGCGGGCGGCGAGGGCGTCGGCGTACTCCGTCGTCGCCGCGCGGGTGGCGACGTAGACGACGGTCGGCCCGTCGAGCTCGGCGACCTGGTCGACCACGGCCTGGCGCTTCTCGGCGTCCTCGGCATGCCGCACCACCTCGAGCCGGATGCCGGGACGGTCGAACCCCGAGGCGAGCACGAACGGGTCGCGCATGCCGAGCCGCTCGACGATGTCGTCCCGGACCGGAGCGGAGCCCGTCGCGGTCAGGGCGAGCACCGGCGGTCGGCCCAGGCGCTCCGCGACCTCACCGAGCGCCAGGTAGTCCGGTCGGAAGTCATGACCCCACGACGAGATGCAGTGCGCCTCGTCGACGGCGACCAGCGCGACCCCGGCGTCGCGGAGTCGCTCGAGCACGTCGTCCTTCACCAGCTGCTCGGGGGCCAGGAACACGTAGCCGACCTCGCCCGCGGCGACGGCGTCCCACGCGTCGGCGACGTCCCGTGCCTTCTTCGTGGCGTTCAGGGCGACGGCGCGGGGCGCGTCGGGATGGTGCTCGAGCCCGACCACCTGGTCCTCCTGCAGCGCCACGAGCGGGGAGACGACCACGACGAGGCCGTCCAGCCCGAGGCCGGCGACCTGGTAGATCGCGGACTTCCCCGATCCGGTGGGCATGACCGCCAGGGCGTCGCGGTGTTCGAGCACCGCGTCGATGACGGACTCCTGGTCGGGGCGGAGCTTCCAGCCGAAGACCTCGGTGGCGCGGGTACGGAGTTCGGGGTGCACCGATCCACAGTGCCGAGCGCCAGCTCGGGCCGGTCCCAGCGGTGCGCGCAGCGGCTCATGCGCGTCGGAGCGGACCGGGGCCTGGCATCCGTGCACCGGCCGTCCACCGAGCAGCGCTAGGCTGCGTGGCGGCCGTTGTCTCGACATCGAGCGACCCTCGATGTGGAGTGCGCGACCGGGAAACCGATGCCGATCGCACGAACCGTGCGGGAAGAAGAACAGCGTGGATCTTTTCGAGTATCAGGCCAGGGACCTCTTCGAGTCCTACGGCGTCCCCGTGTTGCAGGGGATCATCGCCGACACCCCCGAGCAGGCGAAGGCGGCGGCCGAGAAGATCGGTGGCGTCGTGGTCGTCAAGGCGCAGGTGAAGGTCGGCGGTCGCGGCAAGGCCGGCGGCGTGAAGGTCGCGAAGACCCCGGACGAGGCGTTCGAGCACGCGCAGGCCATCCTCGGCCTCGACATCAAGGGCCACACCGTCCAGCGCGTCATGGTCGCCCAGGGTGCCGACATCGCCGAGGAGTTCTACTTCTCCGTGCTGCTCGACCGGGCCAACCGCTCCTACCTCTCGCTCACCAGCGTCGAGGGCGGCATGGAGATCGAGCAGCTCGCCGTCGAGAAGCCCGAGGCGCTCGCCCGGGTCGAGGTCGACCCGCTGACCGGCATCGACAAGGCCGCCGCGCTCGAGATCGCTCGGCAGGCGAACTTCCCCTCTGAGCTGCAGGACGCCGTCGCCGACGTCTTCGTCAAGCTCTACGACGTCTACAAGGGTGAGGACGCGACCCTCGTCGAGGTGAACCCGCTCGTCCGCACCGGCGACGGCCAGATCCTGGCACTCGACGGCAAGGTCTCGCTCGACGAGAACGCCGACTTCCGCCACGAGGGCCACAAGGAGCTCGAGGACACCGCCAGCGAGGACCCGCTCGAGGCCGAGGCGAAGGCCCACGGCCTGAACTACGTCAAGCTCGACGGCCAGGTCGGCGTCATCGGCAACGGCGCGGGGCTCGTCATGTCGACGCTCGACGTCGTCGCCTACGCCGGTGAGCGCCACGGCGGCGTGAAGCCCGCCAACTTCCTCGACATCGGCGGCGGCGCCTCGGCCGAGGTCATGGCCAACGGCCTCGACGTCATCCTCGGCGACCCGCAGGTGAAGAGCGTGTTCGTGAACGTCTTCGGCGGCATCACCGCCTGCGACGCCGTCGCGAACGGCATCGTCGCCGCGCTCGGCATCCTCGGTGACGCGGCCACCAAGCCGCTCGTCGTGCGCCTCGACGGCAACAACGTGGAAGAGGGTCGCCGGATCCTGGCGGAGGCAGCGCACCCGCTCGTCACCGTCGCCGCGACCATGGACGATGCGGCCGAGAAGGCCGCCGAACTCGCCGCCGCAGCGGCCTGAAGGGACTGACCATGTCGATCTTCCTCAACAAGGACTCCAAGGTCATCGTCCAGGGCATCACCGGTGGCGAGGGCACGAAGCACACCGCCCTGATGCTCAAGGCCGGTACGAACGTCGTCGGCGGCGTGAACGCCCGCAAGGCCGGCACCACCGTCACCCACGGCGACGTGTCGCTGCCGGTCTTCGGCTCGGTGCGCGAGGCCATCGACACCACCGGTGCCGATGTCTCGATCGTCTTCGTCCCGCCGGCGTTCGCGAAGGACGCGGTGATGGAGGCCATCGACGCCGAGATCCCGCTCGTCGTCGTCATCACCGAGGGCATCCCCGTGCAGGACTCGGCCGAGTTCTGGGCGCACGCCAAGGCGAAGGGCGGCACGACCCGGATCATCGGGCCGAACTGCCCCGGCATCATCACCCCGGGGGAGTCCCTCGTCGGTATCACCCCGGCGACGATCACCGGCAAGGGCCCGATCGGGCTCGTCTCGAAGTCCGGCACCCTGACCTACCAGATGATGTACGAGCTCCGGGACCTGGGCTTCTCGACCGCCATCGGCATCGGCGGCGACCCGGTCATCGGCACCACGCACATCGACGCGCTCGCCGCGTTCGAGGCCGACCCCGAGACCGAGGCCATCGTGATGATCGGCGAGATCGGCGGCGACGCCGAAGAGCGTGCCGCCGAGTTCATCAAGGCGCACGTCACGAAGCCGGTCGTCGGCTACGTCGCGGGCTTCACCGCCCCCGAGGGCAAGACGATGGGTCACGCCGGCGCGATCGTGTCCGGTTCGGCCGGTACCGCCGAGGCGAAGAAGCAGGCGCTCGAGGCCGCCGGCGTCAAGGTCGGCAAGACGCCGTCCGAGACCGCCGCGCTGCTGCGCGAGGTCGTCGCCGCTCGCTAACGGCCAGCGCCCGACAGACGGTCGGGACGAAGCCGGGAGGCTCGGTGCGGGTTCCGCGCCGAGCCTCCCGTCGTTCCGGCTGCGGCTCACGTATCCTCGCTGCGATGAACCGCCTGGGAACCGCTCTGCTCGCCGCGATCGAGGCGGTCGTGACGGTCGGCGTCGGCATCGGGATCGCCCTCGTGCCCCTGACGCTGCTCTGGGGGTTCGAGTACCGCCTGCAGGTCGACTGGGACGTGTTCTGGAAGGCCACCGGCAGCGTCTGGCTCGTCGGGCACGGCGTCGACGTCTCGTTCCTGCTCGGGTCCGCACTCGCCAAGAGCACCGGGGTCAGCGGCGCAGCCGACCCCATCCACGTGACCCTGGCGGCCCTCGGGTTCGCGGTCGTGACGGCCTGGCTCGGCGCCCGCGCCGGACGTCGGTTCGCGGAGACCGAGCACCGCACCACCGGGCTGCTGGTCGGGACCGCCGTCGTCGCGCTCCTCGGTCTGGCCGTCGCCCTGTCGTCGACCTCGGCTGCCACCCGCCCCACGCTCTGGCAGGCCGTGGTGCTGCCGGCGCTCTGGTTCGGGATCCCCGCACTCGCCGCCTCCGAGGTCTGCCGTCGTCGCCGTGACCTGCCCGCCGACGCCGGCACCCAGCGCATCATCGACCTGGTCGACCGCATCCCCGCCGTCTGGCGGTCCGTCGCCGGGTTCGGCCTGCGCGCCGGGACCGCCGCGACCGCCGTGGTCGTCGGCGTGGCCGCGGTGCTGGTCGGCCTGCTCCTCTTCACCTCGTTCGCCGAGGTCATCACCCTGTACGAGCAGTCGCACGCCGGGGTCATCGGTGGCGTCGCACTCACCGTCGGGCAGCTCGCGTTCCTGCCGGACTTCGTCGGGTGGGCCACCTCGTGGCTGGTCGGCCCCGGGTTCGCGATCGGCACCGGGTCGAGCGTGTCCCCGATCGCCACGACCCTGGGCCCGATCCCCGGGCTGCCGGTCTTCGGCGCGCTGCCGACCTCTGGTCACACCTTCGGACTCGTCTGGATCCTCGTGCCGGTCATCGCCGGGTTCGCGATCGGCGGCTCGATGCGGCCGCGGTTGGTGCGGGTCCTTGGCGCCGCCGACTCCGCGCTGCACCGTGCGCTCGGCGGTGTCGTCGCGGGACTCGTGGCCGGGGTGCTCACGGGGCTCATCGCCTGGGTGTCCTCCGGTTCGTTCGGCCCCGGGCGCCTTGCCGACGTCGGCCCGAACGCCCTCGCGGTCGGCGGGTTCGCCGCACTCGAGATCGGCCTGCCGGCGATCATCGCCCTCGCCGCGGGCAGTGACCTGGTCCGGCTGCCGGACCGCGGGTGGACGCGGGAGCGCTGGACCGAGGCCGACGAACCCGACGATGCCCACGACACGGCGCGCGCCGGTGTCGACGTCGGCGAGGGGTCCCTGCTCGCCGCGCTCGACCAGGCCGGCGCCGGGCGCACCACCGACGTGCACCGCTTCGTGGTCGAGGAGTCCCACGACGGGTCGACCGCTGCACGGCCCCGTGCGACGACCGAACACGTGACCGAGCCGGTCAGCAGTGAGCCGGTCAGCAGCGCGCCGATCGGCAGCGAGCCCGCCTCCGCACCCGCACGGCCCGCCTCCGCACCCACGCCCGTCACACCCGCGCCCGTCGCACCGCGCGCCGGCGACACCGACCACGACGTCGAGCTCCCCGACTGGGCGAAGACCGACGCGGTGGCCGCCGACCGCCTGGCCGCCGAGCCCGAACCGGAGCGCCGCAGTGCCGGACGAGCAGCCCTGGGTGGCCTCCGCGACCGCCTGGCCGGTGCGGCCGAGGGCGTCCGGGGACGAGCCGGTGCACTCCGCGACCGCGTGACCGGCTCCGACGCCGAGCCGGAGCAGCCCGGCTCTGAGCGGCCTGCAGCCCAGACAGCCGCGTCCCGCCCCGCACCCGCCCCGGTGCCGACCGACGCCCAGCCGGCGTTCCCGTGGAGCACCGAGGAGTTCGTGGCCAGCCGCGACGACGTGGACGAGACGGCCGAGGCGGACCGCGTGGACGTCGCGCTCGACACCCGAGCGCCCGCCTCGAAGCCGGCGGAGCCGTCCCGCCCGGCGAAGTGGGACGTCACCGACCAGATCCCCGAGGACGAGCTGCCCTGGTGGCGGCAGCCGAAGGACGACCGGTAACAGCGCCCGTCGGGTGCGTGCCTGCCGGTAGGGTTGGTGCCGTGCTCGAACTGGTCGTCCTGATCTCCGGTACCGGGTCGAACCTCCGAGCCCTGCTCGAAGCGACCTTCGACGCCGAGTACCCCGCCCGTGTCGTCGCCATCGGTGCCGACCGTGACGCCGAGGGTCTCGGCCTGGGCGAGGAGTTCTCGATCCCGACCTTCACGGTGCCGTTCACCCGCTACGACTCCCGCGCCGAGTGGGGCCAGGCCCTGGCGGAGCAGATCCGCCCGTGGTCGCCCGACCTGCTCGTCCTCTCCGGCCTGATGCGCCTGCTGCCCCCGGCCGTGGTGTCCGAGTTCGCCCCGGGGATCATCAACACCCACCCGGCGTACCTGCCGGAGTTCCCCGGCGCCCACGGCGTGCGGGACGCCCTGGCCGCCGGGGTCACCGAGACCGGTGCGAGCGTCATCGCGGTCGACGACGGCGTCGACACGGGGCCGATCCTCGCGCAGGAGCGCATCCCGGTGCTGCCGGGGGACACCGAGTCGACGCTGCACGACCGCATCAAGCCGGTCGAGCGCCGCCTGCTCATCCAGACCATCCTCGACATCGCCAACGGCACCACCGACCTGAAGGGCACCCCGAGCGCATGAGCGTGCACGCAGCCGACCCCAGCCTCTACCGCGACCGTGACGTGGTCCCGGTCCGCCGTGCACTCGTCTCGGTGAGCGACAAGTCCGGCCTGCTCGAGCTCGTCGGCGCACTGGCCGACTCCGGGGTCGAGATCGTGTCGACCGGCTCCACCGCGCAGACCATCCGTGACGCCGGCTACGCCGTCACCGACGTCGCGAGCGTCACCGGGTTCCCCGAGTCGCTCGACGGCCGGGTGAAGACCCTGCACCCGTCGGTGCACGCCGGCCTGCTCGCCGACCTGCGGCTCGAGTCGCACGAGCAGCAGCTCGCCGACCTCGACATCGCGCCGTTCGAGCTCGTCGTCGTGAACCTCTACCCGTTCGTCGAGACCGTGGCGTCGGGTGCCGACACCGCGACCGTGGTCGAGAACGTCGACATCGGCGGCCCCGCGATGGTCCGGGCCTCGGCGAAGAACCACCCGAACGTGGCGATCGTCGTGTCCCCGGCGTCCTACCCCGAGGTCGTCGAGGCCGTCCGTGCCGGCGGCACCACGCTCGAGCTCCGGAAGCGCCTCGCCGCCCAGGCGTTCGCGCACACCGCCGCCTACGACACCGCGGTGGCGTCGTACTTCGCGAGCGATGTCGTCACCGCCGCTGCGGCCCCGACGACCACCGGCGACATCCGGACCCCCGGTGCGTTCGACGAGCACCTGGCGGTCGAGGCCGAGCTGTCGGCGACCCTGCGCTACGGCGAGAACGCGCACCAGGCCGCGGCGCTCTACACGACGTCGGACGGCACCGGCATCGCGCAGGCGACGCAGCTGCACGGCAAGGAGATGTCGTACAACAACTACGTCGACGCCGACGCAGCGGTCCGTGCAGCGTTCGACTTCGACGAGCCCGCCGTCGCGATCATCAAGCACGCCAACCCGTGCGGCATCGCGATCGCCCCGGCCGAATCCGCCGACCCGATCGCCTCGGCCCACGCCGCCGCGCACGCCTGCGACCCGCTCTCGGCGTTCGGCGGGGTCATCGCCGCGAACCGCCCGGTCACCGTGGCCATGGCCGAGACCGTGAAGGACATCTTCACCGAGGTCGTCGTCGCCCCCGGGTTCGACCCCGAGGCGCTCGAGATCCTGTCGCGCAAGAAGAACATCCGCCTGCTCACGCTCCCGGCCGACTTCGCGCTCGCCGACCGCGAGGTCAAGCAGATCTCCGGCGGGTTCCTGGTGCAGGACGCCGACCGCTTCACGGGCTTCGACCAGTCCACGTGGACCCTCGTCGCCGGCGAGCCCGCCGACGAGCAGACCCTCGCCGACCTGGCCTTCGCGTGGAAGGCGAGCCGTTCGGTCAAGTCGAACGCCATCCTGCTGGCGAACCAGGGCGCGAGCGTCGGTGTCGGCATGGGCCAGGTCAACCGGGTCGACTCCTGCCACCTCGCGGTGAACCGTGCCGGTGACCGTGCGACCGGCAGCGTCGCGGCGTCGGACGCGTTCTTCCCGTTCGCCGACGGCCTGCAGGTGCTGCTCGACGCCGGTGTCCGTGCGGTGGCGCAGCCCGGTGGCAGCGTCCGCGACGACGAGGTCATCGCCGCGGCGAAGGCCGCCGGCGTCACGATGTACTTCACGAGCGAGCGCCACTTCTTCCACTGATGTGAACAATCGGTGGCGAACCATTGCGCGCCGTGAGTCACTGTGAATAGTCTGTAAGGCTCCGCGGCAGGCAGCCGACGATCCCTCGGGACCGGCGGCACCGCGGACACAACGGTGACGAAGACGACGACTGGAGTGACGATGGACAACATGACCGGAACCGTGGCGACGGCCGCCCGTGCAGGTCTCGTGTCCGTCGTGGGGACCACTCCCGCACGGCGATCCCTGATCGCACCGCGGCCCCGCGCCGCGGCCGCCGTCTAGTCGGGCCGTTCCCACGGCCCCGCGGCGCAGCACCACCGGCGTCCGCGAACCACCCGCCTGAACCCGGGGGACGACTGTCCCTCGGTGCCTCCGGCCCGACCGACGTCACGCGAGTGACGGCGGAGACGCGACCACGCGCCCGGCCGATGATCACCACGCAACGCCACACCGAGCCTCCAGGCCGAAGCCGCGCGACGCGAGCAAGCAAGCAGCAAGCAAGCAGCAAGCAGCAAGCAGCAAGCAGCGAGCACGCACCGCGCAGCGCGACCCGGGGACCCGGCAGACGCATGAGGACGCAACGCATGTCCAAGTCGCCCACCACGGCGCGCCCGTCCACCTTCCGCGCGATCGCGCGGATCTACCCCTACGTGAAGCCCTACCAGGGGCGCCTCATCGGCGGCATGGCCGCAGCGATGGGAGCCTCCCTGGTGGCGCTCGCAATCCCCTACGTGCTGCAGTGGCTCGTCGACGGTCCGCTGTCGTCGCGCGACTCGGCACAGATCTGGCCCGCCGGGCTCGGGGTGCTCGCCCTCGGTGTGCTCGAGGCGTTCTTCATCGCCTCGCGCCGCCGGCTGGTGATGCGCCCCTCGACCCGCATCGAGACCAGCATGCGCAACTCGCTCTACGCGAAGCTGCAGGACCTGCCGGTCGCGTTCCACGACCGCTGGGAGTCCGGGCAGCTGCTCTCCCGCTCCGTGTCGGACCTGTCGCTGATCCGGCGCTGGCTGGCCTTCGGCGTCGTCCTGCTCGTCGTCAACATCGTGACGATCGTCGTCGGCTTCGTCGTGCTGTTCACCTTCGGGTGGATCCTCGGGCTGATCTTCCTGATCGCGTCGATCCCGCTGTGGATCAACGGCCTGCTGTTCGAGCGCCGGTACTCCGCTGTCGCACGCCGCAGCCAGGACCAGGTCGGTGACCTCGCCACGAGCGTCGAGCAGTCGGTGCACGGCATCCGCGTGCTCAAGGCGTTCGGTCGCGGCGGCGCCAAGCTCGAGGAGTTCAGCGAGCAGGCCGAGGCGCTGCGCGGCACCGAGATCAAGAAGGCGAAGGCCATCGCGGGCATCTGGCTGTGGCTGCTGCTCGTGCCGGACGTCGCGTTCGCGCTGTGCCTGCTCGCCGGCATCTGGCTGGCGTCGCAGGGGCAGCTCAGCGTCGGACAGCTGTTCGCGTTCTTCGCGACGGCGACGGTGCTGCGGTTCCCGATCGAGTCGATCGGCTTCCTGCTCTCGATGACGTTCGACACCCGCACGGCGGTCGACCGCTTCTTCGAGGTCATGGACTCCGAGAACACCATCACGGACCCGGAGCACCCGAAGACGATCGCGGAGCCGCACGGTGCCCTGTCGTTCAACGGCGTGCACTTCCGGTACCAGGACTCCGCACCGCAGTACCCGGACCTGATCAACGGCGTCGAACTCCAGCTGCAGCCGGGCGAGACCATGGCGCTCGTCGGGCTCACCGGCTGCGGCAAGACGACGCTGCTCTCGCTCGTGCCGCGCCTGTACGACGTGACCGGCGGTTCGGTGACGATCGACGGGGTCGACATCCGCGACCTCACCCGCGAAGAGCTGCGCCGGCACGTCGGCGTCGCCTTCGAGGACGCCACCCTGTTCTCGTCGACCGTGCGTGAGAACGTGCTGCTCGGTCGACCGGACGTGCAGGGTGCCGAGGCCGAGGCGCTCATGCGCGAGGCGCTCGACATCGCGCAGGCGTCCTTCGTGGACGACCTGCCCGACGGCGTCGACACCCGGGTCGGTGAAGAGGGGCTGTCGCTGTCCGGTGGGCAGCGCCAGCGCCTGGCACTCGCCCGCGCGATCGCCGCGCGGCCGTCGGTGCTGGTGCTCGACGACCCGCTGTCGGCGCTCGACGTCGACACCGAGGCGCGGGTCGAGGCGGGCCTGCGACGTGTGCTCGCCGACACCACGTCGCTCATCGTGGCGCACCGTCCGTCGACGGTGACGCTGGCCGACCGGGTCGCCCTGATGGAGAACGGCGTCGTCACGGCCGTCGGGACCCACCACGACCTGATGGCCACCAACGAGCACTACCGCTACGTCATCTCGTCGCTCGACGACGACGACGCGACCGCACGACAGGAGGCGATGGCATGAGCCAGCAGACCGACCAGAACCTGCCGGGAGGAACGGCGTCCGTCCCGCAGGAAGCTCCGGACGAGCAGTCTGCCGCCCCCGTCACCGCCTCGATCACCACCATGGGCGTGCGCGGCGAGGAGCGTGAGGACTTCACGAAGGCCGAGAGCAAGCGCCTGCGGCGCCGGTCCCTCGCCCTGCTCGGGTCCCTCGCCGCACCGCTGAAGCTCCGGCTGGTGCTGCTCGGCATCGTGGTCGTGGTCTCGACCGCCGGCACCGTCGCGGGTCCGGCGCTCATCGCGTGGGGCATCGACAACGCCCTGCCCGCGGTGATGGACCAGAACGACTGGGTGCCGGCGTTCGGCGTCGTCGCGACGTACATCGTCGTGGCCGTCCTCGGTGCGGTGCTCACCGCCTGGTACACGGTGCTCGCGGCACGGATCAGCCAGGCGATCCTGTTCGACCTGCGCAAGCGGGTGTTCCTGCACACGCAGCGGCTCTCGCTCGAGTTCCACGAGACCTACACGTCCGGCCGGATCATCTCGCGCCAGACGAGTGACCTCGACTCGATCCGCGAGCTGCTCGACTCCGGGTTGAACCAGCTCATCCAGGGCGTGCTGTACATGGCGTTCACCGCTGTGGCCCTGGTGCTGCTCGACCCGACGTCGGGGCTCGTGCTCGCGGTGTCGCTCGTGCCGCTCTGGTTCCTGATCCGCTGGTTCCAGACGAACTCGCAGACGCTGTTCCGCTCCACCCGTGTCACCTCTGCGCGCGTCATCGTGCACTTCGTCGAGACGATGACGGGCATCCGC
This sequence comes from Curtobacterium flaccumfaciens, assembly GCF_013359815.1. GTDB lineage: Bacteria > Actinomycetota > Actinomycetes > Actinomycetales > Microbacteriaceae > Curtobacterium > Curtobacterium flaccumfaciens. The sequence goes on from NZ_JABMCF010000035.1 coordinate 207,744, forward strand.
GCGGTGCAGGCGTTCCGCAAGGAGTCCCGCAACCGTGACGAGTACGGCGGCTACGTCGAGGACTACCGGGTGGCGAACACGAAGGTGTTCAACCTGTTCGGGACCTTCGACCCCGTGCTCGTGCTCATCGGCAACGCCACGCTCGCCGCGGTCGTCATCGTCGGTGGCTTCCGGATCGTCGGCGGGACGCTCGAGGTCGGTGCCCTGCTCGCGGTCGCGCTGTACGCCAAGCGCTTCTTCGACCCGGCGCAGGAACTCGCGATGTTCTACAACGGGTACCAGTCGGCGTCGGCGGCGATGGAGAAGATCTCCGGTGTCCTCGAGGAACGGCCGAGCGTGCCGGACCCCGTGAAGCCCACCCGTCTGGCGGACGCCACCGGGAAGATGGACTTCGACGACGTCGTCTTCGCCTACAACAAGGGCAAGGTCGTGCTGCCGGAGTTCGACCTGCACATCCCGTCGGGGCAGACCATCGCCCTCGTCGGGTCCACCGGTGCCGGCAAGTCGACGCTCGCCAAGCTCATGGCGCGCTTCTACGACCCGACCCAGGGCTCGGTCAAGCTCGACGGTGTGGACCTGCGCGACCTCGACACGAAGGACATGCGTCGCGCGATCGTCATGGTCACGCAGGAGGCCTACCTGTTCTCCGGCACCGTCGCGGACAACATCGCGCTCGGCAAGCCCGGTGCGTCGCGTGAGGAGATCGAGGCGTCGGCCAAGGCCGTCGGCGCGCACGAGTTCATCATGGCGCTGCCCGACGGGTACGACACCGACGTGAACAAGCGCGGTGGCCGTGTCTCGGCGGGTCAGCGGCAGCTGCTCTCGTTCGCGCGGGCGTTCATCGCGGACCCGAAGGTGCTCATCCTCGACGAGGCCACGGCGTCGCTCGACATCCCCTCGGAGCGACTCGTGCAGGAGGGCCTGGAGACCCTGCTCGCCGACCGCACCGCGGTGATCATCGCGCACCGGCTGTCCACCGTCGCGATCGCCCACCGGGTGCTCGTGATGGAGCACGGCCGGATCGTCGAGGACGGCACCCCCGCCGACCTCATCGCCGGCACCGGGCGGTTCGCCCAGCTGCACGCGGCCTGGCGCGACTCGCTCGTCTAGGCCCCGGTCGGGCTGCACCACGTGGTTGGCTTGCTCCATGAGCAACGACAGCGTGGTGCAGCCCGGCGGCGTCGCCCTGCACGACCCCTTCTACGGTGCCCCCTTCACCGAGGCCGTCCGACGGTTCTGGCGGAAGTACACCGTGTTCACCGGACGGGCATCGCGCGCCGAGTTCTGGTGGTGGTGGCTGACGTCGTTCGCGATCGGGCTCGTGCTGCAGCTCGTGCCGCAGGTGTTCACGCCGGACACCCCGGTGCTCGAGAACCCCGTCGGCTCCTACCTGTTCATGCTGTGGGTGCTCGCGACGCTCATCGGCTCCCTCGCGCTCGGCGCCCGACGGCTGCACGACGCGAACCTGTCCGGCTTCTGGCAGTTCCTGCACGTGCTGCCGGGCCTCGGCTCGCTCATCGTGTACGTGCTGTGCCTGCTGCCCGCGAACCCGAAGGGTGCGCGCTTCGACCGCTGACGGTGCACCCTGGCGGTGCACCCTGGCGGGCCGACCTGCGCGGCCGGGGATCAGAACGGGTCGTCCGCGTCCGTGGCGGGTGACCAGCGGGCACGACGCATGTCGAGCCTCCAGGCCGTCGTCCCCTGCACGAGCGGCGTCCCCTCGACGCGGTAGTGCTCGAGTGCTCGGGCCTCGTGGTGGAGCGGCGGGTGCCCACCCGCGCGCACCACGCGCCACCACGGTAGGTCGGCGCCCTCGTGCGCCATCACCTTGCCGACGGCACGCGATGCCCGCGACCCGAGGGCTGCGGCGACGTCGCCGTACGTCATGACGTGACCCGGCGGGATCATCCGCACAACCTCGGCGACGGCGGCGCCGAAGTCGACAGCGGCATCGTCGGAGGGCACGTCGTCGGAGCGCGCTAGAGCGTCAGGACCGCGAAGTGGTCGCCGTACTGGGTCTCGCGCACGACCTCGAAGCCCACGGCGCGGAAGAACGCCTCGGGGCTGTCGTCGCCGCCCGGCTCGTACACGACCGTCAGCCGCTCGAACCCACGGCTGCGTGCCTCGTCCGCCAGACCGTGCACGGCGAAGCGACCGACGCCCCGGCCCTGCGCGCTCGCCGCCACGTTGACGCGCCAGATGCAGCTGCGCAGCTCTTCCTGCGCGTTGTCGGCGTCGAACGAACCGATGATCAGGCCGAGGACCTCGTCGTCGTCGAGGACGACACGGGTCCACGCGGAGCTCGGCTTGACGTCGGACTCGGCGACCCCGTAGGTGGTCGGCTGCACGAACTGTTCCTGGCCCGGCTTGAGCGTCAGGGAGTTGGCCGCGGCAGCGGTCTTCGCGGAGAGTTCTTCCAGGCGCAGGTCGGACATGCGGCCAGGCTAACGGTGCAGACCCTGCGGAAGCCAGTGACGACGGCAGACCGAGACCGCACCGTTGCCGCGGCGGAACCGGGCGGCCGACCGGCGTGTGGTGCTCACGGCATGACGTCACCCGAGTTCGGGCCGAGCGTCTGCCCGGTGTACAGGTCACCCGCTGGCGACGACGCGAGCAGCAGCGCGGTCGGAGCGACCTCGGCGGGGACCCCGAAACGTCCGATCGGGAGCTCGGCGGCCTTGTCCGTCCGCCACTGCGCCGTCATCCGGTCCGTCATCGGGGACACGATCGGGCCGGGTGCGATCGCGTTGACGAGCACGCCTCGTCCGCTCCACTCGATCGCGGCGCTCTTCGTCAGCGCGATGACGCCGGCCTTCGCGGCCGCGTAGTGCGCGACCTCGGAGCCGCCCTTGATCGCCAGCTGGGAGGCGAGGTTGATGATGCGCCCGTGCCCGTCGCGGAGCATCCGCCGACCGACTGCTCGCATCACCAGGAAGACCCCGGTCAGGTCGATCGCCATGACGCGCGCCCAGTCCGCCGTGGTGAGCTCCTCGAGCGGTGCCTGCGTGAGCACGCCGGCGGCGTTCACCAGGACCTGGATCCCGCCGGACTCCTCGTCGACCGATGCCACGGCGGCCTCGACCCCGTCCTCGTCCGTGACGTCGAGCACGATGGTCCGGACGCCCAGCCGCTCGGCGAGGCCCGCCAGGCCGTCGGCGTCGAGGTCCGCGGCGACGACCCGCGCTCCGGCGGCGACGAAGGTCTCCACGATCGCGAGACCGATGCCGCTCGCGCCACCCGTCACCAGGGCGGTCGTCCCGGCGAGGTCGAACACCGTCCCGTCGGGCATCAGTCGGCCATCAGGATGGTCAGGCCGCCGTCGACGACGAGTTCCTGCCCGGTGACGTAGCGCGCCTCGTGGCTGAGCAGGAACCGGATGGCCGCGGCGGCTTCGTCGGCGTGGCCGACACGACCCCACGGGATCCGCGCACCCGCGGCGGCGAGGCCCGCCGGACCGAGCGAGTTCTGCGCGTCCGAGGACTGCGGGGTCTCGATGAGCCCCGGGACGATGGTGTTCACCCGGATCCCGCGCGGTGCCAGCTCGGCTGCCGCACTCCGGGCGAGGCCGATCACCGCCGCCTTGCACGCGGCGTAGTGGCTGTGTGCGACCCAGCCGTACACGCCGCCCGCGATCGAGGAGACGGCCACCATCGACCCGCCCCGGTCGAGGTGCCGGGCACCGGCCCGGAGCGTGCGCATCACACCGTGCAGGTCCACCTGCAGGATGTCGTCCCACGCCGCGTCGGTCATGGTGTCGAGCGGCTGCCGACGGAGGACCCCCGCTCCCGCCACCACGTGGTCGACGCGACCCCAGCGGTCGACGGCCGCCTGGAACACGGCGTCGACGTCCTCGGTGCTGCGGACGTCCGCGGTGACCGTCAGCGCACTGCCCCCGGCCGCCTCGACGGCGTCGACGACGGGTGCGGGATCGTGCGGGTCACCCGCGAACACGGGGATGACGATGTTCGCGCCGTACTCGGCGAGCTGCACCGCGAGGGCCGCGCCGATCCCGCTCGCGGCGCCGGTGATGACGACCACGCTCCCCGAGAACTCGGAGTACACGCCGGTCGGTGTCGTGGCGCTCAATGGTCGATCACCGCCACGCGCTTCGTCCCGAGCATGATCAGACCGGAGAGGACCATGCCGCCCGCACCGACGATGAGGGCGGCCGGGCCGAGCCCGATGCTCCCGGCGACGAGGGCCGTCAGCACAGCCGAGCCGATGATGGTGCCGGGCTGTCCCATCGCGGTGACGAACGCGGACCCGGTGGCGCGGCAGCTCGAGTCGAAGCACTCCGCCTGCAGGAAGAGCAGCGACGCGTACGGTCCGAGCAGGAAGAACAGCGTCAGCATGTACGTGACCAGGACGTAGCCGAAGTCGTCCGGACCGAGCACGAAGAGGGTCCAGCAGACACCCGCGAGCACCCAGCCCACGACGATCGTGGTCTTGCGGCCGATGATGTCGCCGAGCCAGCCGTGGAACAGGTAGCCGGCGGCGCCGACCACGTTCGACAGCACGATGATGAGCAGCGACATGCTCGCGTCGACACCCTTGACGCCCTCGAGCATCGTCGTCCCGAGCACGCTCGTGGTGGTGATGCCGAAGTAGTTCACGATCCACGCGATCGAGAGCACGACGGTGTTGCGTGCGTACCGTCGGCCGAAGATCGCCCGCAGCGGGTTCGGACCCTCGTCGACGATGCCGAAGCGGGCGGCGACCTCGGTGGCTTCCTCGGTGCGACCGGACTTCCGCAGCTGCCGCAGGTACGTGTTCAGACGGTGCTGCGGCGTCTCCTTGATGCCCTTGCGCAGGAACAGCACGAACAGCGCCGGAACGGTGGCGATGAGGAACGCGAGCCGCCAGGACTCCTGTCCGAAGAGCCCGTTGATGCCGGCGATGAACGCGGCGGCGAGGAGCGCACCGATCGGCCACCCGGTCTGGACGAGGCTGTAGAAGAAGCCGCGACGCTTCTTGACGCCCTCGAGCTCGGTGAGCGCGAAGACCTCGTTGAGGTAGGTGGAGTTGACCGACTGCTCGGCCATCCCGAAGCCGCTCAGGGCCCGGAAGCCGACGAGCGAGGCGACCCCCGTCGACGCCGCCGTCAGCAGCGACGACAGGGCCGCGCCGCCGATCGTGATCATCATGCCGCGGCGCCGGCCGAGTCGGTCCACGAACAGACCGACGAGGACGACGACGACGAAGACACCGACGCTCACGAGGGTGTTCGCCAGCAGGGCGGTCTGTTCGTTCCACCCGAAGTCCTCGGCGATGCGGGGGAGGAGCGTGCCGAACATGATGAAGTCGTAGACGGCGAGGGTCCAGGCGAAGAACGCCAGGGTCGCGCCGCGCTTGGTCTCCTTCGGCCCGATCGTCGGGAACGTCCCGGTGGCGAGCTCGAGGTCCTCGGGCTCGTGGATGGTCGTGGTGGACATGGTCTTCCTCTCGGTACGGCGGTGCGGCGCTGCGACGGTGTCGCGGCGCGGGCTGACGGGCGGAGGCGGAGCGTCGGTGCGGTCAGGGGTGGCCGGTCGGGGGAGAGCCCCGGCCGTGGGCGGCGAACGCCGCGTGGATGCGGTCGTCCGGGGCGTCGAGGGCGAGCAGCGCGGCCAGCAGGAGACGCGCCTTGAGGCCGTCGAGGTTGCCGGCGGGGACGAGTCCGGCGCCGAGCAGGTCGATCTCGCCGCCCGCGAAGCCGTACGTCGTCGTGAGCGTCGCACCGGCGCCGGTCCGCGACGCCAGCACGACCGGCATCTGCGCGGCGAGGGCGCGGACGGCGTCGACCGTGCGCTCGGCGACGTGCCCGCCGCCGAAGCCCTCGATGACCGCGCCGCGGTACCCGAGTCCGTCCAGGGTCGACAGGACCCGGCCGTCGTCGGCGAGGGTGACCCGGTGCAGGGCCACCGGAGGCAGCGGTGCGACGCGTGTGGTGAGCGCGGGCGCTCGGGACGCCGGAGCGTGGAAGACGGGCGAGCCCTCGGTGACCCGTCCGAGCGGACCGGAACCCGGTGAGGCGAAGGCACCGGTCGACGAGGTGTGCGTCTTGCGGACCGTCCCGGCGGCGTGCACCTCGTCGTCGAGCACGACGAGGACGCCACGTCCCACTGCTGCCGGTGCCGCGGCCACGCACACGGCCGCCAACAGGTTCGCCGGGCCGTCCGCACCGGGCGAGGAGGCGTGGCGCATCGCTCCGGTCACCACGAGGGGCTCGGGGCGGTCCCAGGCGAGGTCGAGCAGGTACGCGGTCTCCTCGATGGTGTCCGTGCCCTGCGACAGCACGACGCCCGAGGCTCCGGAGCCGACGGCGTCCCGAGCGGCGTCGAGCGCCCGCTGCACGTCGTCGAAGTCGAGCGAGGGCGAGGGCACCATGCCGAGCTGGCGGGCCTCGACCCGTGCGACCTGCGCGATGGCCGGCACGCCGGCGAGGAGGTCGCGGGCTGCGATCCGCGGAACGGCGCCGCAGTCGCGCGGATCGCCCGAGGTGGCGCTCGCGATGGTCCCGCCGAGGGCGAGGTACACGATCCGGGGGAGCGTGGGGTCCGTCACGGCAGGGTGTCCCTTCGTCGATCGACCGCGCGGGCGAGGCTGTGGTGTTCCCAGTCGGTGTCGTCACGCGGGTCGGCCCTGCGGACGCGGGTGGCGACGGCCGTCCAGTCCGTGCGCCCGGCGCCGACCTGTTCGACCGCGTCCAGGACCCCGTCGACGCCCTGGGCCACGACGCGCTTGCCGGTCGGCCCGACGATCACGAGCCGGACGGTGCCCGGGACCTCGTGGACGCGGATCCGATCGTCCGCGAAGAGCCGGGTCGCCCAGGCGGCCAGCCGGAGCTGCGCCCGCTTGCGCGCCGCGGGGGTGTCCTCGACACCGGCGGCGTACCAGTCACGGTGCCCGCCGTTGCCGCCACATCCGCCGCACATCAGTACTCGCGTGGGCGCTCGGGCTGCGCGAACGGGAAGCGGACGCGGAAGTCGTCGGCGATCTCGTTCATCGTGACGAACCGGACGCCCTCGTGGCCCCCGATGTACTCGATGAGCCGCTCGATCATGAGCAGGACCTGCGGCCGCCCGGAGACGTCGGGGTGGATCGTGATCGGGAAGACGGCGTAGTCGAGTTCGCGGTACACCCAGTCGAACTGGTCCTTCCACATCTGCTCGACGTCGCGCGGGTTGACGAAGCCGTGGCTGTTCGGGCTCGACTTGATGAACATCATCGGGGGCAGGTCGTCGACGTACCAGTTCGCCGCGATCTCGACGAGGTCGATCTCGCTCCCGTGGACGAGCGGCGTCATCCACGTGTGCGGGTCCTGCGAGTAGTCGATCGGTGTCCACTGGTCGCCGACGATCGAGTAGTAGGGGACGAAGTCCTTGTGCTGCTGACTGTGGTCGTAGCTGAACCCGAACTTCTCCAGGAGCGTGGGCGTGTAGCTGCTCAGTTCCCACCACGGCGCGACGTAGCCCGTCGGCTGCTGACCCGTGAGTCGCGTGATCAGCTCGACCGAGCGCTCCATCACCGCGTCCTCCTGCGCTTCGGTCATCGCCACGGGGTTCTCGTGGCTGTACCCGTGCGCACCGATCTCGTGGCCGGCGTCGAACAGGGCCTTGCACTGGTCCGGGAAGGTCTCGAGCGAGTGGCCGGGGATGAACCAGGTCGCCGCGATGTCGGCGCGGTCGAACACCTTCTGCAGACGGGGGACGCCGGTCCGTCCGGCGAAGATCCCGCGCTGGATGTCCGAGGGGGAATCCGCCCCTCCGTAGGAGCCGAGCCAGCCTGCGACCGCGTCGATGTCGACGCCGAAGGACACGAAGATCTCTTTCACCATGGGACACCGTCTCTCGTCGTTGCTGCAATTCGTGCAATCGTTTGCATTGACCGGAATCCTGACAGTCGACTGTTTCGATCGACGTCCAACCGTGTAACCAGTGTGTTTCGGCTCGTCCGGGCTGTCGTCGGGCGAGGCGCCCGCAAACGTTCGCGCCGTCCGGTGTGACGACGATCTGTCACCTAGACTCGACGGATGGGCAGTACGAGCGACGACCCGGCCGGACACGGTCAGCAGGATCGTCGTGGTGACGTGAACCTCCAGGCCATCGCCGCGCTCGCCGGCGTGCACATCTCGACGGCGTCGCGCGTGCTCCGACAGGCGGAGCCGACCAAGGGGTGGAGCGCCTCGGCGCAGCGGGTGATCGCGGCGGCGGCCGAGCTCGGGTACCGCCCCAACCGACTCGCAGCATCGCTCCGGACCCGGCGGTCGAACACCATCGGCGTCGTGATGCCACGGCTCGCCGACACGGTCATCGCGACGATCTGCCAGTCCGTCGAGTCGGCCGCCCGATCTGCCGGGTACCAGCTGTTGCTCACGACGCCCCCGGACGACATGGGAGCGCAACTGGACGCGGTCGACTTCCTGCTCTCCCGACAGGTCGACGGCCTCATCGTCAGCTCGCTCCACCTGTCGTCCCCGAACCCTCGGCTGATGGACCTCCCCGTGCCGGTCATCGCGACGAACCGCCACCCCGGGGACTGGATGCCCGCCGTGGTCGGTGACGACGTCGAGGGCGGCCGGATGGCGACGGAACACCTGCTCGCGCTGGGGCACCGCCGCATCGGCGTCATCGCGGGTCCGCGCCACGCCAGCACCGCCGTGGAGCGGGTGGCCGGGTTCCGCCTGGCGCACGAGCAGCGGGACCTCGCCGTGGACGACGCGCTCGTCGTCCACAGCGACTTCGAGGTCGAGGGAGGCGTGGTCGGCGCGCACACGCTGCTCTCGCTGTCGGACCCGCCGACCGCGATCTTCGCCGTCAACGACACCGCGGCGATCGGCGTGATGGGCGCCGCACGGCAACGCGGCCTCCGCGTGCCCGACGACCTGTCGATCGTCGGCTACAACGACATCTCGGTCGTGGCGCAGCTGCCCACGCCCATGACGACCGTGCACTCACCGACCGCGCTGATGGGCACCGTGGCCGTGGAGCGGCTGCTCGCGGCGATCGGCGACGGGGCACTGCAGGGCGCGACGCTCCCGGTCTCGCTCGTGGTGCGGTCGTCGACCGGACGTCCGGCGGGCTGATCCAGGACAGGGCGCTCTGACCGGACCACGCGAGCGGGTGCCCGAGCGGCGTCGCGGTATGGTCGCGGCATGGCAGAGCATCGACGCGGAGCGAACCTCCCGTCGATCGGCGGGTTCAACCGCACCGTGGTCCTCGACGCCGTCCGCCGCTCGCCCGACGGCCTGAGTCGCGTCGAACTCGCCGCCCGCACCGGACTGAGCGCGCAGACGGTGTCGAACGTCACCCGGTTCCTGATCGAGGCCGGCATGATCGTCGAGTCCGGCACCGTCGTGTCCGGCCGCGGCAAGCCCCGCACCATCCTGCGGCTCGAACCGGGCAGCCGGTACGCGGTCGGCGTGCACGTCGACCCGGCCGTCGTCACCTACGTGCTGCTCGACCTCGCCGGCACCGTCGTCGCCGCGTCCACCACCTCGACCCCCACCGCCGACGACCCGTCCGAGGTGGTGCGCACCATCGCCTCGGCCGTCGACGGGCTCGTCGCCGACGCCGGGGTGGCCGTCGACAGCGTGCTCGGCGTCGGGATCGCGAGCCCCGGACCCATCGACGTCGAGGCCGGCATCGTGGTCGACCCGCCGTTCCTGCCCCGGTGGCGGGACGTGCCGCTGCGCGATGCGCTCGCCGAGGCCACCGGCTACCCGGTCCTGCTCGAGAAGGACGTCACGGCAGCCGCGGTCGGCGAGATGTTCCTGGCGGGGGAGTCCTCGGCCCGGAACTTCGCGTTCGTGTACTTCGGCACCGGGTTCGGCGTCGGGCTCGTCGTCGACCACGAACCCGTGCGCGGGGTGGGGTCGAACGCGGGTGACGCCGGGCACATCATGGTCGACCAGGGGTCGCTCGCGGGCACCCCGGACGGCTCGGGCACGCGCGGCGAGGTCGGTGCAGCCGTCGCGCCGGACCGGCTGGTGCGGGTCGCGCGGTCGCGGGGTCTGGCGTTGTCGGGCGGCGGCGCGGTCGCCGACGCAGATGCTGGTGCAGACGCCGCGGGTGCCACCGACGCCGCCGATGCCACGGACGCCGCCGACGCCGCCGACGTCGACGCCGTGAACGCCGCGTGGGACGAGCTCGCCGCGGCCATCGCGGACGGGGACGACACCGCCGTCACGCTCGCGGCCGATGCCGGTACGGTCATGGGCAACGCCGTCGTCCTCATCGTGAACCTGCTCGACATCGACCGCGTGGTGTTCGGCGGCCCGTTCTGGTCACGCATCGCGAGCGCTGCCCTGCCGGCTGCGCGGACCGCCATCGTCGGGTCGCCGCTGCTCGTGCCGAAGCACGCCGTGCAGGTGGTGGAGAGCGACCGCGGTGCCGACGTCGCCGCCGTGGGTGCCGCCTGCCTGGTACTCGACGCCGCGCTCTCGCCGCGGGCCAGCACCCTGCTCATCCGGCGCTGACGGCACGGCGCCGTCGCCCGGCGCCCTGCCCGGCCGGAGCACTCCGCCCCGGCCCGCTACGCTGCGATCCGACGCAGCCGCCAGGTGTGCGGGATCGACGGGGGACACATGACGGACAGCACGGACAGCGCGGGCGGCAAGGACGGCACGGACGGCACGATGGACCCGCGGTGGGCGAGGGTGCGTCCACTCGTGTTCCGGACGATCATCGGCGCGGTCGTCGCCGCGGGCCTGGTCGGCATCGCCGCGGTGCTCCTCGGCGACTTCGGCATGGTCGCGGTCCAGCTGCTCCTGACGATCGTCGTCGTGGTCGTCTTCGCGCTGCTGTCCTGGTACGACGCCGACGTGTCGTCCAGGCGGTCGGGGATCTTCGCGTTCGCGAGCATCGCCACGTCGATGTACCTGCTCGTCGCCGGTCTGTACAAGGTGTGGATCGTGCCGACGGGCATCTCCGGTGACGGCATCTGGTTCGTCCTGGAGCACTTCTGGCACTGGATCTGGCTCGTCGGCGTCGCCCGGGTGGCGCTCCTGCACGTCCACCTGCTCCTCGTGATCCACCGGCGGTACCCGACGCCCGTCCTGCAGGTCGTCGCGAAGGCCACCGTCGGCGTCATCGCCCTGCTCACACTGCTGCTCTCGATCCCGCTGCTCGCGCCGGACGTCGACTACGCCCGCGGCTACTGGCGGCTCGTCTGGGTGGTGGTGATCCTCGACCTGCTCGGGACCGTCGTGGTGCCCCTGAGCAACGCCCTGTTCCGTCCGCGAGCCACGCTGCCGTCGGCGACGTGGCCGGTTCCCGAGCAGCAGCCGGCGTGGAGCGCGACGCCGACGCCCGCGGCTCCCGCACCCGCTCCTGCACCCGATCTGCCGCTGCCGCCCGCTCCTGCGCCCGCTCCCGCTCGCGCCTCCACCCCCGGTCCCGCGCCCGAGACGGTCGTCGCGTCCGACGGGCGTCGCTACGCGTCCCGTCCGTCGGCCTCCCGCGCCCTGGCCTGGCCCCGCTACGTCGACGGCACGCCCCTGCCCGCGCTGCCCGACGGGACGCCGGACTTCTCGGAGGTCACCGAGCGCTGACACCTCGAGCAACGAGTGTGCAGAAGACGTCGGGTTCGCAGTGCGGACCCGACGTCTTCTGCGCACCGGATGCGGTGAGCGCGACCGCAGGGCGGACGGGAGGCGCGGTGCGGGGCCGCCCCGCGCCTCCCGTCCGCACGCGGCGGGTCCAGGGCGCCGGGCGCGACCCGGGACACCGTGCGTTCACCCCGCGGCCACCGGCCGGTCGCGTGGATGCTGAACAGTCGTGCAGGTCTCCGCCCGCTCGCTCCCCCGAGAAGGACCCTGCATGCGCGCTCCCGTCCTGCGCCCGCCCACCCTGCGCCCGCCAACACTCCGCATCGGCGCCGCCGTCGCGACCGCCCTGGTCGTCGTCGCCGGTGTCGTCACCGCCAGCCCGGCCCTCGCCGCCGTCGGTGACGACGACCCGGCCGTCGGTGCCGTCGCGGCGAACGGCCTCGTCGTCAACGAGGTCGAGTCGAACGCCGACGACACCGACTGGGTCGAGCTCAAGAACACCTCGGGCACCGCGATCGACCTGACCGGGTACGCGTTCCTCGACTCCGACAACTCGCACGACGCGTACGTGCTGCCCAGCGGCTCGACGATCGCCGCCGGCGGGTACTTCGTCGTCGACCAGCTGTCCGCGACCGCCCCCGGCTTCGACTTCGGGCTCGGCGGTGCGGACACCGCGCGCCTGTACGACCCCGCCGGCGACCTGGTGCTCCGGTACGCCTGGACGACCCACGCGGGTGTCACCTACGGTCGCTGCGCCGACGGCGTCGGACCGCTCGTGGACACCACGGCCTCGACCAAGGGCGCTGCGAACGACTGCTCCTCACCCGTGCGCATCAACGAGGTCGAGTCGCAGGACGGCACCCCCGGCGACTGGGTGGAGCTGACCAACACCGGCAGCACCACCGTCGACCTGGGCGGGTACGTGCTGCGGGACAGCGAGGACGACCACACGTACGCGATCCCCGCGGGCACGACCGTCGCGGCCGGGGGCTTCACCGTCCTCGACGAGGCGGCGTTCGGCTTCGGACTCGGCAAGGCGGACTCCGCGCGGCTGTTCGACGCCCGCGGTGCGGTCGTCGACTCGACCTCGTGGACGGCGCACGCCGCCACGACGTACGGCCGCAACCCCGACGGCACCGGCGACTTCGCCGAGACGGCAGCACCCACGAAGGGCGCGGCGAACCGGTTCGCCGGCGTCGTCACCGCCGAGGCCTGGCCCGGCGGCCCGGACGAGACCGTGCTCGACGACGAGGACACCTTCACCGGTGACCTGAGCGGCCTCGACTGGACGACCTCGGGGAGCTCGCGGGACGGGCAGCTCTGGGCCGTGCAGAACGGCGACGGCCTGCTCTACCACCTGACCTCGGCCGGCGCGGGCGGCTGGGCGCCCTCGAACGCCGAGGGCACCGACCTGCGCTACGCCGACGGCACGGGCACCCCGGACGCCGAGGGCGTGACCGTCACGAGCGACGACCCCGGTGCCGTCTACGTGTCGACCGAGCGGAACAACGACGTGTCGAGCACGAGCCGCCCGTCGGTCCTGCGCTACGCCACGACCGACGGCTCCGAGGGCACCCTGCGGGCCACGGACGAGTGGAACCTCGCCGCCGACTTCCCCGGGCTCGGCGCGAACGCCGGGCTCGAGGGCGTCACCTGGATCCCGGACACCTGGCTCACCGCGCACGGCTTCACCGACGAGCGCACCGGCGCCGCCTACGCACCGTCGAGCTACGCCGGACACGGCGAGGGGCTCTTCTTCGTCGGGGTCGAGGGCACCGCGAGCGTGTACGCCTACGCCCTGATGGACGACGGGTCCTCGGCGCGGGTCGCCACGATCGCGACCTCGCTCGCCGTCGTCGCCGACGTGCAGTTCGACCCGACGCTCGACGCGCTCTGGGTGGTCTGCGACGAGGTGTGCTCGGGTCGGACCGCGCTGTACGAGGTGACCGACGGGGCATTCACCGCCTCGACGCTGTACGAGGCGCCCTCGGCCACCGACCGCACGCTCGCCAACGAGGGCTTCGCGATCTCGGGCGTCTGCACCGACGGGGAGCGCGCGACCTTCTACGCCGACGACAACGACACGGACGGGTTCTCGCTCCGCACGGGGACGTACCCGTGCGAGGGCGGCGACACCGGCCCGGGCACGGAGCCCACGCCGACCCCGACCCCGGGCGACGGCGGCACGACGCCGACCCCGGTTCCGAACCCGGGTGGGACGCCCACCGCGGTCCCGACCCCGGGTCCCTCGGCTGCCCCGGTTGCTCCGGTGGCGCCGTCGGAGTCGTTGTTGACGGAGGCGAACCGTGGTGGGGTGTCGGCTCCGGCGACCGCTCGTGCGGGGGAGACGATCACGGTGACGGTCGGCACTGCTTCGGCCGGTGACACGGTGAACGTGTGGTTGTTCTCGGAGCCGACGCTGATCGGCACGGCCGTGGTTGCTGCTGACGGGACGGTTCGTGTGACGATCCCGGCGGACACGGTGGCTGGTGCGCATCGTCTGGCGGTGACGGCTGCGGACGGGAGGCTGATCGGGTGGACCCCGATCACGATCACCACGGATGGGCAGTTGGCATTCACGGGCGCTGTGGGCCTCGGTGCCGGTGCGTTGGTGGCGTTCCTGTTGCTCGCGGCGGGTGCGGGTGTGCTGATCGTGCGTCGCCGCAGGACCGCGGCCGCTGCGGAGTAGTCCCCACGCCCCCCGGGCGCACTTCGTGAGCAGGAATGGTCGGGTTCGCACAGCGGACCCGACCATTGCTGCTCACCATGCGCGGTGGGCGCGACCGCGCGACGGACGGGAGGCGCGGGGCGGGGCCGCCACGCGCCTCCAGGCCGGTGGGTGGCTGCGGTCAGTCCGCCGACCCGTGCATGGTCTGGGTGTCGTCCTGACCGGGGATGGCGTCCTTCGTGGTCCAGCCGTACCAGCGGCCGTCGATCTCGGTGACCGCGCGGCCGTCGCCGCAGGTGACGAGGCCCTTGGTCGGGAGCTCCTCGGGCAGGAAGTCGGCGGTCATCGCCGTGCCGCCGTACGACTCGTCGAGCGGGGTGCAGTCGTCCACGTCGACGCCGTCCTTCGACGCGAACCCGATGACGTACCCGGGCTGCGAGACGTGGAGGCGGACGTCGATGTCCTTCGCGTCCTCCGGCACCCACTTCGGCATGAAGAAGGCCAGGTCCTCGGACTCCCCGGAGCGCGGGGCGTCGGAGTACGCGTCGAAGTGCTTCTGCGGGGTCTTGTTCGGCACGATGTCCTGAATCGCGCTGCAGCCGGCGGTCAGCAGCAGGGCGGACACCGCGGCGGTGGAGGCGAGGGCGATCCGGAGGGTGCGGCGGGCGGTGGTGGGGCGCGTGTCGGTGCTCATGGATCCAGTCTCACGACGGAGGCGACGCTGAAACATCACGTGCGCACCCGGAAGTGGTCGGGGGTTACCCCCACCCGGGGACCGCAGTACGCCGGGCCTGCCGAGGAGTGCTCAGGAGTGCCCAGGTCGCCCCGGTAAGCAGGTTCGGTGCACCAGACGCAGCAGCCACCGGTCGGGGTCCCCTGGCACCAGGCCACCTTCCCCGCCTCGTTCTCGCGGTTCTGGCGGGGGTACGTCGTGTTCCGCGGTCGTGCCGCTCGTGCCGAGTTCTGGTGGTGGGCGCTGTGGTGGGCGATCATCTCCGCTGCGATCAACATCGTGTACGGCGTCGGACTCTTCACCACGCCGCCGCCGATGCCGAGCCCGGACGAGGCACGCGTCATCGACCAGGCGATGCAGTCCTTCAACCCGTTCCCGGTCTGGTGGTTCCTGCTCACGTCGCTGCCGGTCTTCGCCAAGGTCGCACTGGGCGTCTTCGTGGTCGTCGGGCTCGCGTCGCTGCTGCCCTGGATCGCCATCGCGATGCGGCGGCTCCACGACACGAACCGCTCCGGGTGGTGGGTCCTGCTCTCCTTCGTGCCCGCCGGCTACATCGTGCTCGCCGTGTTCCTCGCGCTGCCCTCGGAGCCGCCCGCAGCGCCGCAGCAGTCCGGGCCACCCGTCGGTGATCGGCCCGCGCACCCGGTCGTGACACCGCAGTAGCGTCGGGGCATGCAGCAGGAGATCCTCCGGTACACCGCGTTCGCCGCCGAGCCGGGCGGTGGCAACCCCGCCGGGCTCGTGCTCGACGCGGCCGGACTGTCCGACGACCAGATGCTCGCGGTCGCCCGGCAGGTCGGGTACCCCGAGACCGCATTCGTCGTGGGTGCGACGTCGACCGGGCCGCGGGTCCGCTACTTCTCGCCGAGCGCCGAGGTCCCGTTCTGCGGGCACGCCACCGTCGCCCTGGCCGTCGCGCTGGCCGAGCGCGAGGGACCGGGCCGCCGGGTGTTCACGACCCTGGCCGGCGAGGTCGCGCTCGATGCGACCGTCGGTGCGGACGGAGCGGTGCAGGTCGCGATGACGAGCGTCGAGCCGGCGACACGGGACATCGAGCCGGGTCTGCTGGTGCGGCTGTTCGACCTGCTCGGGCTCGAGGCGGCGGACATCGCTCCGGGGTTCCCGGTGCTGGAGTCCTTCGCCGGCAACTGGCACCCGGTGCTCGTGCTGCACGACCCTGAGCTCTTCCACCAGTTCCGGTTCGCGCCGGGGGCCCTGGCCGAGCTCAAGCGCGAGGCCGGATGGGCGGGGACGGTCACGGTGCTGCACCGCACCGGCGACCGGGAGTACGAGGCCCGCAACCTGTTCCCCGCCGGGCGCATCACCGAGGACCCGGCGACGGGATCGGCAGCGGCGTCCACCGGGGCGTACCTGCGGCAGATCGGTGCAGTGCAGCCGGGCGACCGCATCACGATCCGGCAGGGGCGGCACGTCGGGCGTCCGAGTCTGCTGCTCGTGGACGTGCCCGAGGCCGGCGGGATCACGGTGACGGGGAGCGCGACGCCGATCTCCTGACGGACGTTCCTTCCCAGAACGCACGCGATGGGAAGTGGAATCGGGCGTACCTGGTCGAAACTTCCGACCCGGTACGCCCGATTCCGCCCGGTACGCCCGATTCCACCCGGTACGCCCGATTCGACCCGGTACGCCCGAATCCGCGCGAGAAACTCCTTGACAGGGTTAAGTCAATACGGTGGACTAATCCTGCGCGCGGGCGATGGTGCCCGCGGACATCACCCGTGCAAAGGAGCACCGATGAAACGCACCCGCATCATCGCCGGACTCGCAGCTGTGGCCGTGGCCGCAGTCGGTCTGGCTGGCTGCTCGAGCTCGGGGTCCGCCTCGAGCGACACGATCAAGATCGCGTACCAGAAGTTCGGTGCCTTCCAGCAGCTCGACGCCCAGATGAAGGTCGTCAAGAAGCAGTACGAGAAGGACAATCCCGGCAAGAAGGTCACCCTCGTGCCCATCCAGGCACAGGGCAACGACTACTACACCAAGCTCGCGCTCATGAACAAGGCGCCGGCCACCGCCCCGGACGTCATGTACGAGGACACGTTCCTCGTCAAGGCCGATGCCGAGGCGGGCTACCTGCTGCCACTCGACAAGTACACGGACAAGTGGGACGAGTGGGACCAGTTCTTCGACAACGCCAAGCAGGCCGGGCAGGGTGACGACGGCAAGATCTACGGCGTCCCGATGGGCACCGACACCCGAGCCCTCTGGTACAACAAGGACATCTTCAAGAAGGCCGGGCTCGACGTCCCGTGGAAGCCGAAGACGTGGGACGACGTGCTCGCGGCGGCGAAGACCATCAAGGAGAAGCAGCCCGACGTCATCCCGTTCAACATCTACTCGGGCAAGGCGCAGGGCGAAGCCTCGACCATGCAGGGCTTCGAGATGCTCCTGTACGGCGCCGACGGCTCCGGCAACACCCTGTACAAGGACAAGAAGTGGGTCACCGGCTCGAAGCAGTTCGAGGACTCGCTCAAGTTCGTGAAGGACGTCTACCAGGGCGGCCTCGGCCCGACACCGCAGCAGGCGCTCGACACGAACGTCGGCACGACCATCGCCCAGACGTGGCTGCCGAAGGGCAAGCTCGCGATCGACCTGGACGGTTCGTGGCAGTCCGGCACGTGGCTGAAGTCCGGCACCGCGCCGTGGCCCGAGTGGAACGACGTGATGGGCCAGGCACCCATGCCGACCCAGAACGGGCAGGCTCCCGGCTACAACTCGATGTCGGGCGGCTGGACCCTGGCGGTCGGCGCGAAGTCGAAGAACCCGCAGGCGGCGTTCGACTTCATCACGAGCTTCCTCGACAAGGACGGTTCGCTGAAGTACGACACCGAGAACAGCCAGATCGCCGTCCGCAAGGACGTCGCGGACGACCCGGCCTACACGGCGGCGAACCCGACGTTCAAGTTCTTCTCGGGGCTGGTGGAGAACACCAACTTCCGCCCGGCGACGAGTGACTACTCGCAGGTGTCCAACGCGATCCAGGTCGCGATGGAAGCGGTCATGACCGGTCAGCAGTCGCCGAAGGACGCGGCTGCCGCCTACGACAAGGCCGTCACGCAGGTGGTCGGCAAGGAGAACACCGTCTCCGCTGGTTGACGGACGTCACCCACTGACGGACTGGAGGCGCGGGGCGGTCCCGCACCGCGCCTCCCGTCCGCTCTTCCCCACCTTCGGAACCCCTCCGCACCCGGAAGGCACCCATCGTGTCCAGCACCCCCCTCGCGCCGACGCTGTCGGCGCCCGGTGCGCCGAAGCGCACCGATCCACCCGTGCCGCGCAAGCGGCGACCACTGCGGAACGTCGGACGAGCGGTCCCGCTCCTGCCCGCCCTGGTCCTCCTCGTCATCTTCCTGCTCGGCCCCGTCATCTCGTCGTTCTACGGGTCGTTCACCAACTCGGCCCTGACCGGTGCCAGCGCGGCCGACCAGCAGTTCGTCGGCTTCCAGAACTACGTCGAGCTGTTCCAGGACCCGGACTTCCCGAAGTCCGTCATCCTGACCGTCGTCTTCCTGCTGGCCTCGGCCGTGGTGGGACAGAACGTGCTCGGCCTCGGACTGGCCCTGCTCATGCGCTCGGCGAACAAAGCCGTCCGGGCGATCGTCGGCACCTTCGTGGTGGCCGCGTGGGTCCTGCCCGAGATCGTGGCGTCGTTCGCGGCGTACGCGTTCTTCAACGACGAGGGGACGCTCAACACGTTCCTCGCGTCGATCGGGATCACCGGCGCGAACTGGCTCTACACGTACCCGATGCTCGCCGTGATCCTGGCGAACATCTGGCGCGGCACCGCGTTCTCGATGCTCGTCTACTCGGCCGCCGTGCAGGAGGTCCCCGAGGAGATCACCGAGTCCGCCGAGGTCGACGGGGCCACCGGCTGGCAGCGGCTCGTCTACATCACGCTCCCGGTGATCCGCCGGAGCATCTCGACGAACCTCATGCTCACGACGCTGCAGACCCTGTCGGTCTTCACGCTGATCTTCGTGATGACCGGCGGCGGCCCGGGCACGAACTCGTCGACCCTGCCGATCCTGGCGTACCAGGAGGCGTTCAAGTTCTCGCAGCTCGGCTTCGGGACGGCGATCGCGACCATCCTGCTCGTGGTGGGGGCGGTCTTCTCGATCATCTACATCCGGGCACTCAAGCCGGAGGTGGACTGATGACCATGACAGCCCCGTCCCTCGACCAGACCACGACCCGCTCGGTGACCGCACCGGGGTCGATGCACATGACGTCCCCGCGCGGCCGCACCATGCGGTGGGTGTCGAACGTCGTGCTGCTCGTCATCGCGGTGTGCTTCGCGGTGCCGCTGCTCTGGCTCGTGCTCGCCTCGTTCGACACCCAGGCGTCGCTGTCGGTGAAGCTGCCCTCGCAGTTCACGCTCGACAACTTCGCGAAGGTGCTCACCCCCGAGCTGTCGTTCATCCCGCTCGCGAACAGCCTGCTGCTCTCCGGCGGCACCGCGGTCGTCACCGTGGTGTTCGCCCTGCTCGCCGCGTACCCGCTGTCCCGGTACAAGATGCGCGTCAACAAGCCGTTCCTGTACAGCATCCTGTTCGGCACCGGCCTGCCGATCACCGCGATGATGGTGCCCGTCTACGCACTGTTCGTGTCGCTCAACCTGATCGACAACGTGTGGGGCTGCATCTTCTTCCTCGCCGCCACGTCGCTGCCGATGGCGATCTGGATGGCGAAGAACTTCATGGACTCGGTGCCGATCTCGCTGGAAGAGGCGGCGTGGACCGACGGCGCCTCGATGCTCACGACCCTGACCCGCATCGTGATCCCGCTCATGCGTCCGGGCATCGCGGTCGTGTTCATCTTCGTGTTCATCCAGGCGTGGGGGAACTTCTTCGTCCCGTTCGTCCTGCTGCTCTCGCCCGAGAAGGTGCCCGCCGCGGTGAGCATCTTCAACTTCTTCGGGCAGAACGGGGCGGTGGCGTACGGCCAGCTCGCCGCGTTCTCGATCGTCTACTCCGTGCCCGTCATCGCCCTCTACGTGATCGTGTCCCGAGGCCTCGGCGGCGGCAACGCCCTCGCCGGCGGCATCAAGGGCTGATCCGCCGGTCCACGCCGGCACACTCTCGAAAGGAAGCACATGCACCAGGACGAACCGCTCGTCGAGGCCCGGATCGCCCGCCTCGTGCGCGACCGCGTCGATCCCGCCGTCCTCCGTCGCTCGGCGCCGGTGACGATCGAGGCGTGGGAGGTGCCGGGCGAGCCGGTGCCGTTCGACGCCGCCGTGGGCGAGACGTACACACCGTTCACGGTGGGGTCGCACTGGGGCGGACGCCCGTGGGGCACGACGTGGTTCCGGGTGACCGGGACCGTGCCGGCGGACTTCGGCACCGCGCCGGGGACCACCGCCGAACTCCTCGTCGACCTGGGGTTCACCAAGCGGCAGCCCGGGTTCCAGGCCGAGGGACTCGCGTTCCGCGCCGACGGCTCCACGATCAAGGCGATCGAGCCGCGGAACGACACCGTGCCGCTCGAGGTCGGCCCGGGGGAGTCCTTCGAGCTCTGGATCGAGGCCGGGGCGAACCCGGACATCGGCGGTGACTCGTTCCAGGGCGCGACGCCGCTCGGCTCGCGCTCCACCGCCGGTGACGACCCGATCTACCGCCTGAAGGCCCTCGAGGTCGTCGAGCGGGACGACACCGTGTGGGAACTGCAGCAGGACCTCTGGGTGCTGCGCGGGCTGATGGCCGAGCTCCCCACCGACGGCACCCGGGGCGCCGACATCCTGCGGGCACTCGAACGCGCCGCCGACGCCCTGGACCCGGACGACGTCGCCGGCACCGCCGCGGACGCCCGTCAGGTCCTGGCGCCCGTGCTCGCCGTCCCCGCCAGCCCCGCCGCTCACCGCGCGATCGCCGTCGGGCACGCCCACATCGACTCCGCCTGGCTGTGGCCCGTGCGCGAGACGAAGCGCAAGTGCGCCCGGACGTTCTCGAACGTGCTCGACCTGATGGACCGCGACCCCGACTTCACCTTCGCCTGCTCGTCCGCCCAGCAGTACGCCTGGATCCGCGACGAGTACCCGTCCATCTGGACCCGCATCAAGCAGCGCGTCGCCGAAGGGCGGTGGATCCCGGTCGGCGGCATGTGGGTCGAGTCGGACACCAACCTGCCTGGCGGTGAGGCCCTGGCCCGCCAGTTCGTCGCCGGCAAGCGCTTCTTCCTGGAGGAGTTCGGCATCGACACCCCCGAGGCCTGGCTCCCCGACTCGTTCGGCTACTCGGGCGCGCTGCCGCAGATCGTCCGCGCCGCCGGGTCGAAGTGGTTCGTCACCCAGAAGCCGTCGTGGAACGAGACGAACGTCATCCCGCACACCTCGTTCCACTGGGAGGGCATCGACGGCTCGCGCGTCCTGACGCACCTGCCCCCGGCCGACACCTACAACTCCGACGTCTCGCCCGCCGACCTGCGCCGCGGTGAACGGAACAACAAGGAACGCGGCACCGCGAACACCTCGATGCTGCTGTACGGCTTCGGCGACGGCGGTGGCGGTCCCACTCGCGAGATGGTCGGCGCCGCACACCGCCAGCACGACCTCGACGGGTCGCCCCACGTCACACTCGGCACGCCGGCGCAGGTGTTCGAGCAGCTCGAAGCCGAGCTGCCGACACCCGGGGTCTGGTCGGGGGAGATGTACCTCGAGTTCCACCGCGGCACCTACACGTCGCAGATCCGCACCAAGCAGGGCAACCGCCGCTCCGAGCACCTGCTGCGCGAAGCCGAGCTCTGGGCGGCGACGGCGGCGGTCCGGCTCGGCAGCGAGTACCCGTACGCCGAACTCGAGGACGCCTGGCACACCGTCCTGCTGCAGCAGTTCCACGACATCCTGCCCGGGTCCTCGATCGCGTGGGTGTACGAGAACGCCGAGGAGCAGTACGCCCGGGTCGCCGAGGTGCTCGAGGGGCTGATCGGGAGCGCGACGACGGCGCTCGCCGCAGGCGGGAGCGCAGCCGTCATCGGTGCCGCTGCCGGCGCAGCCGACGACACCGCGTCGGTCGTGCGCTTCAACGCCTCGCCGGTCGCGGCAGGGGACGTGACCGCCCTGGCAGGTTCGGTCGTCCACGCGCCGCGACCCGTGCCTCCCGTCCGGAGCGGCGACCGCTTCGTCTTCGACACCGGCGTCGTCACCGCGACCATCGACGCTGCAGGCCACGTCGTCTCGTTCGTCGACCACGCCACCGGACGCGACGCGATCGCACCAGGCGCTGCGGCGGCGGAGTACACGGTCTTCCGGGACACCCCGAACCAGTGGGAGGCGTGGGACATCGACCGCGCCTACCAGCGCAACGGCACGGTGCTGTCGGCATCGTCGGTCGCGATCGCGGGCGACGAGCTCGTGGTGGAACGGTCCTTCGGATCGTCGACGCTCACCACGCGCTACTCGGCCGTGCAGGGCGAACCGGAGCTGACCGTCGAGACCGAGGTCGACTGGCACGAGCACCAGAAGCTGCTGAAGCTCGCGTTCCCGATCGACGTGCTCGCATCGTCGGCCTCGAGCGAGATCCAGTTCGGGCACATCGACCGGCCGACGCACCAGAACACCTCGTGGGACCACGCCCGCTTCGAGACCTCGGCGCACCGTTGGGTGCACGTCGCGGAGCCCGGGTTCGGCGTCGCGGTGGCGAACGACTCGACCTACGGTCACGACATCACGCGCGAGACCCGGCCGGACGGCGGGATCACCACGCTCGTGCGGGAGTCGCTGCTGCGCGGGCCGACGTTCCCGGACCCGAACGCCGACCAGGGGCACCACGTGTTCCGGACGGTGCTGCGGATCGGGGCCTCGGTGCTCGACGCCGCCGACTCCGGGTACCGGCTGAACCTGCCGGTGCGGAGCGTGCCCGGGTCCGCCGAGGTCGCGCCGCTCGTCACGGTGTCGTCGCCGCAGGTGTTCGTCGAGGCCGTCAAGCTCGCCGAGGACCGCTCCGGAGACGTCGTCGTGCGCCTCTACGAGGGGCTCGGCGGCCGGGCGGCTGACGTCGGGGTCGCCTGCGGGTTCGACGCTGCGTCGGTGTCGCAGGTCGACCTGCTCGAGCGGCCGCTGGAGCGCTCGTGGTCGGCCGGGGAGCCGGTCGTGCTGACCCTGCGTCCGTTCGAGATCGTGACGCTGCGCGTGCGTCGGGCCTGAGGCAGCGGGCCCGGCGTTCGGTCGGGGAGAGACCGCGGCGCCGGACGGGACACGGGTGCGTTCCGTCCGGCGCCGTGTTGCGTGCGGGGGGGGGGGGCGGGCGCGGGCCGGGCCGAATCGGGCGTAGCTGGTCGAATCGGGCGTACCTGGTCGGAACTTCTGGCCAGGTATGCCCGATTCCATTTGGCATCGCGCGCGTTCTGGGAAGGAACGTCTCCCCTCCACAACCGCCCAGGCCTGGAGGCCCGTCCACAGTTCCCGACATCGGCCTCCGGAACGGATGGTCGGTCCGGCATCGTCACGTGCATGAACGAGTCGCTGCCCATCCTCCGAGCCTCCGCCATGCACGAGGCCGGCCTCGACGCCACCACCCTGCGCCGCCGAACCCGGACCCAGGGTGTCGGCCGCCTGGTCCGGGTCGGACCGAACGCCTTCGTCGACGGTGTCGCGTGGGACGCCGCCGGGCCTCGTCAGCGGTACGTCACCCGGGTGTTCGCGCGGCTCGGCCGGCTCGGCACACGGGCGACGGCATCGCACCTGTCCGCCGCGGCCCTGCACGGTCTCCCGGCGCTCGGCGGGTGGGACGTCCCGGTGCACGCGACAGTGCCCGAGTCGATGTACCGGGGCCGGAGCGCCGAGCTGGTCCTGCACACGAGACCCGTCGGCCGGGGCGAACGGGCCACGGTCGGTGTGATCGCGGTCACCTCCGTCCCCCGGACCGTCGTCGACGTGGCGATGACCGGCGACCTGCGGGCGGGCGTCGTCATCGCGGACGCCGCACTGCGACGTGGGTTCGACGACGCCGATCTCCGACGAGCGGTTCCTCCGAAGGCGCGCGCCCGAGCCCTGGCGCAGCAGGTGCTCGACCTGGCCGATGCTCGCTCCGGGTCACCGGCCGAGTCGCTCGCGCGGGTCGTGTTCCGGGAGCTCGGGCTTCCGGACCCGTTGCTGCAGCAGGAGTTCGTCGTCGACGGACGTCGGTCCGCAGTCGACTTCTGGTTCCCGGACCACGGGGTCATCGTCGAGATCGACGGGCGGGCCAAGTACTCCCAGGAGCGCTACCTGGGCGGCCGGAGTCCGACCGAGGTGTTCCTCGACGAGAAGCGGCGGCACGGTCGCTTGCTCACCGTGCCGGGTGTGCGGACGATCATCCGGCTCGAGTGGCGAGACCTGTTCGACCTCGATGCGCTGGCGCTGCGACTCCGGGCGGCGGGGCTCCCGTGTGCCGTCCGACCGGTCCGGAGCGCTCGGCTCCGTACGGGGTGACCGCTCGGTGCCGCGCGGGGTGACCGTCCGGTGCCGCGCGGGGTGACCGTCCGGTGCCGCGCGGAGTGACCGTCCGGCGCCGGTGAACCGGCACAGCACGCGCTGGCTAGCGTGGCGGCATGGCAGTGCAGGAGATCTGGCTCGTCCGTCACGGCGAATCGGTCGCGAACGTCGCAGCGGCTCGGGCCGAAGCCGCGGGCGACGACGTGATCGACGTCGAGTTCCGGGACGCCGACGTCCCGCTCAGCCCGCTCGGCACCGATCAGTCTCGCGCCCTCGGCCAGGAGCTCGCCGACCGTGGGATCGACGACGTCCCCGTCGCACTGTGGGTGTCGCCGTACCTCCGCGCACAGCAGACCATCGCGATCGCGCTCGAGGCAGCCGGCATCGCCGAGCCCGAGAAGCGGGTGGACGAGCGCCTCCGCGACCGTGAACTCGGCGTCCTCGACCTGCTGACCCTGCAGGGCGTCCGCAACCGGTACCCGGACGAGGAACGCCGCCGACAGTGGCTCGGCAAGTACTACCACCGGCCGGCGGGCGGGGAGTCGTGGGCGGACGTGATGCTCCGGCTTAGGTCGCTCCTGGGCGACCTCGAGCGGGTCGACGGTGTCGAGCGCCTGGTGATCGCCGCGCACGACGCCGTGGTGATGCTCGCCGTCGCGGTGTGCCTCGACCTCGACGAGCCGGCACTCATGGAGTTCGCCCGGACCCATGCCGTCGCGAACGCCTCCCTCACCCGACTCCGTCGTGACGATGCCGGATCGCCGTGGGTGCTCGAGGAGTTCTCCTCCGTCGGACACCTGGACGACGACGAGGTCACCGAGCACACCGGCCGGAAGGACGACGAACATGTCCACTGAACCCGTCACCCCGAACTTCCTGCGGGACTGGCCACTGCCCGAACCCGGTGCCGGCAAGTACGGCCGCGGGCAGGTGCTCATCATCGGCGGCGCCGCTCGGACCCCCGGCGCCGCGATGCTCTCTGCGCTCGCCGCACTCCGCGTCGGCGCTGGTCGCCTCACCCTGGCGGTCGGCCGGAGCGTCGCGAACGAGGTCGCGGTCGCCGTGCCCGAGTCCGGGGTCGAACCCCTCGACGAGGACCAGGACGGTCACATCGCCGTCGGTGCGATCGAGGGCATCGCGGACAGCGCCTCGAGCGCCGATGCCGTGCTGGTCGGGCCGGGGCTCGACGAGCCGGACGGTTCGCGTGACCTCGTGGCCGGACTCGCCGACGTCGTCGGTCCGCAGACCACCGTCGTGCTCGACGCCTTCGCCCTCGGGGTGGCCGCCGACGTGCGGGACCGCCTCGAACCGCTGCGTGGACGGCTCGTGATGACGCCGAACTCCGGCGAGGCCGAACGCCTGCTCGGGCGGGAGTGCAGCGACGACGACGTGGCCGACGCCGTGGCGATCGCGAACCGCTTCGGAGCGGTCGTGGCCCTCGGTGACGCCATTGCCACACCGCAGGGTCGGGCGTGGCTCAAGGGCACCGGCTCCGGCGGTCTCGGGACGAGCGGCAGTGGTGACGTGCTGTCCGGCGCGGTCACCGGCCTGTTCGCCCGCGGCGCCGATCCGGCACAGGCCGTGGCGTGGGCGTCCTACGTGCACGCTGCCGCAGGTGACCGACTCGCGGTGCAGGTCGGGCCGCTCGGGTACCTGGCGAGCGAACTCGTCACCGAGATCCCGCGGGTCCTGGTCGAACTCGGGGCCTGAGCCCGCCCGTTCTTTCCCAGAACGCCCGCGATACCTGGTGCTTCCGGGCGTACCTACCGAGAACTTCCGACCAGGTACGCCCGAATCGACCAGGTACGCCCGGAACGACCAGGCCGCCCGACCTCGACCAGGCCCCGACCCCGCCCGCCCCCGCCCCCGACCCCTACCCCCGCAGGGACTCCACGGCCTTCTCGATCCGCCGGGCCCGGGTCTCCGGGGCCTTCGCCTGCGTGACCGGGTCGGCGAGTGCCCGCTGCCGCGAGTTCGACAGCGTGTCGAACGCCGCACGCACGCCGGCGTCCTGCAGCGCGGCGGCCAGGTCCTCCGGCAGGTCGACGGTCCGGGGCAGGGTGTCGACCTCGAGCGAGACCTCGACGGTGTCCCCGGCGGCGATCCCGGCTGCCTCACGGTGCGAGGCCGACAGCGGCACCAGGAACTGCCCGTCCATGACCCCGACGGTGGAATGGTAGGTGTAGCCCCGGTTGATCGTGACGACCACCGCGGGGCGCTTGCCGGATCCGAGCGCCTCGATGACGGACTCCGGGACGGGGAGTCCGGTCGCCGTCTTCCGTGCTTGCAGGACCGTCGTCGTGAACCGCATCCGTGCCTCCAGACCTGGTTTGGGCGCGACCCTGCGCCCAGAACGAGCAAAGCGTACAGCCGCACCCGCTGTTCCGCCGTCGTTCACCACCGGAGCACGGGCCGGAAACCGGCCGCGTCCACGATCGAGCAGAACCCGGACACCCGGTCCCCGCAGCACCTTCCCCCACCCGAAAGGCCCACCCGTGCAGCACAAGCGCACCCTGGCCGGCATCGCCCTGGCCGCCGCCGCAGTCGTCACCCTCGCCGGATGCTCCTCGACGAGCTCCGCCAGCACGAGCAAGGGCGACGCCGACTGGAAGACCACCACCAGCGCCGAGTCCGCCGGCGGCATGGACGCCCTGGTCAAGGCCGCCAAGGCCGAGGGCCAGCTCAACGTCATCACGCTCCCGCCGACGTGGGCCAACTACGGCAAGATCATCGACGGCTTCACCAAGAAGTACGGCATCAAGATCAACTCCGCGAACCCGAACGGCTCGAGCGCCGACGAGGTCGCCGCGGTCAAGTCGCAGAAGGGCCAGTCCACCGCCCCCGACGTGCTCGACCTCGGGAACGCCGTGCTGCAGGAGAACCTCGACCTGTTCGCCGACTACAAGGTCGCGAACTGGGACGACATCCCCACGAACCTGAAGGACGAGGACGGCGCCTGGACGCGCGACTACACCGGCCTGATGTCGATCGGGTACGACTCGTCGAAGATCTCCGACGCCCCGAAGGACATGACGGACCTGCTCGGCTCCGAGTACAAGGGCAAGGTCTCGATCGGCGGCGACCCGACGCAGGCGAACCAGGCCGCGTCCGCGGTGTACCTGGCGGCGCTGGAGAACGGCGGCTCCGCCGACGACATCACCAAGGGCGTCGACTTCTTCGGCAAGCTCAAGCAGGCCGGCAACTTCCAGAACGTGCTGCCGACGCAGGCCACCGTCGCCTCGGGTGAGACCCCGGTCGTCGTCCAGTGGTCGTACAACAACCTGGCCTGGGGCCCGGCGGCGGGCGCGAGTGGCAACAAGGACTGGAAGACCGTCGTCCCGAAGGGGCAGGCGCTCGGCTCGTACTACTCGCAGGCCATCAACAAGGACGCCCCGCACCCCGCGGCCGCCCGCCTGTGGGAGGAGTACATCGCCAGCCCCGAGGTCCAGAACCTGTACCTGCAGGCCGGCGCCTTCCCCTCCACCCTCGCCGCGCTGACGAAGTCGGGCAAGGTCGACCAGGACGCCCTCGACGCCGCCGGTGGCGCACCGAAGGACTACGTCGAGCTGACCGACGCGCAGGTCGCCGACGCCGCCAAGGTGCTCAAGGCCAAGTGGTCCTCGACGATGGGGTCCTGAGCAGCATGGCCACCGCATCGGCAGACGCGCCCGCGGCGAGCGGCGCAGCCGCAACCGACGCCGCACCGGCGACGAGCGCGACGAGCGCGACGAGCCCCGTGCGCCCGACGTCCGCACGAGCGTCCGCCGATGCCGTCCGCCGCGGTGCCGGACCCCGTGTCCGGCGCCGCGTCGGCCTCGCCTGGCTGGGGCTGACGCCCTTTGCCGCCTACGTCCTGCTGTTCCTCGCGGTCCCCGCCGTGATCGCGATCGGCAGTGGCTTCTTCGACGGCTCCGGAGCGTTCACGTTCGCGAACCTCGCGGCCTTCGCCGACCCATCCGTGCTGCGGGCGTTCGGCGGGTCGTTCGGCCTGTCCGCCGCCTCCGCGGTCATCGGTGCCGTGCTCGGCGCGGTCGTCTGCTGGGCCCTCTCGGCACTGCGGCCGGACGGACTGGTCCGGTCGATGATCGACTCGGCCGCGAGCGTCCTCGCCCAGTTCGGCGGGGTCATGCTCGCGTTCGCGTTCATCGCCACGATCGGCGTGCAGGGCCTCGTCACGACGTGGTTGGTCACGGTCTTCCACGTCGACCTCAACGCGGACGGCGCCTTCCTGTACACGGTGCCCGGGCTCGTGATCCCCTACGTCTACTTCCAGGTGCCGCTCATGGTCCTCACGTTCATGCCCGCACTCGAGGGCGTCAAGGCCCAGTGGGGCGAGGCCGCCGCGACCTTCGGCGCCTCGCGCCTGACGTACTGGCGCCGGATCGCGTTGCCGGTCCTGGCACCGGCGTTCTGGGGGTCGCTCCTGCTGCTGTTCGCGAACGGCTTCTCGTCGTTCGCCACCGCCGCGGCCCTCATCTCGCAGGGCGGCATCGTGCCGCTGACGATCCGCACGCAGCTCACCAGCGAGACGCTCGCCGGCTTGCAGAACGTCGCCGGGGTGCTCGCCTTCGGCATGGTCGTCGTGATGGCGGTCGTGATGGGCGCGTACTCGCTGCTGCAGCGCCGTGCCGCACGGTGGCAGCGATGAGCGCGGCTGCCCCGGTCCGTCCGGTCCGCACGGCGCAGCCGGTTCGGCTCGGAGGCCCGTCCCGCGTCCGCCGCTTCGGCACGGCCCCGTCCCGTAGTGCGGCAACGATCGTGCTCACCGTGATCGGGCTCCTGTTCGCCGTGCCGCTGGTCGCCCTGCTGCAGTTCACCTTCCGGCAGGGCACCGACGGCGGGCTCACCTTCGCGCACTGGGCAGCGATCGGTGACCCGGCCAACGCGTTCACCTACCAGCCGGTGTTCGACGGGCTCGGGGCGTCGCTGCTCATCGCCGTGATCACCGTCGGGATCGTGCTGCTCGTGCTGCTGCCGGCCCAGATCATCACCGCGCTCCGCTACCCCAGGCTCCGGAGCGTTCTGGAGTTCGTCTGCATCGTGCCGATCACCGTGCCGGTCGTGGTGCTCGTCGTCGGGTTCATCCCCGTGTACCAGGTCGTCTCGCAGGTCTTCGGGTCCGGCTCCTGGACGCTGGCGTTCGCGATCGGGATCATCACGCTGCCGTTCGCGTTCCGCCCGATCGCCGCCGCCATCACCGCGACGGACCTGATCGTCCTGTCCGAGGCGGCCCGGTCGCTCGGCGCTTCGTGGTGGACCGTCACCTGGCGCGTGCTCCTGCCGAACCTGCGTCGGGGCATCACCGCCGCGTGCTTCCTCACGATCACCGTGGTCCTCGGCGAGTACACCCTCGCCGCGTTCCTCTCCCGCAGCACGTTCCAGACCGGGCTCGTGCTCGTGCAGGGGACCGACCCGTACGTCGCCGCGATCTTCTCGGTCGCCGCGCTCGCGTTCGGCTTCGTGCTGCTCGTCCTCATCGGCCGCATCGGGACCCGTCGCACGGGCCGCGTCCGCCGCACCCGCACCACCCGTCGTCCCCGCCTCGAGGAGTCCGCATGACCGTCACCGCTCCGGCCGCCCCCGCGTCCCTCGCCACCACCGGCGCCGTCGTCGAACTCCACGCCGTCGAGAAGCACTACGGCGCACACCGAGCACTCGCGGGACTGTCCCTCCGCGTCGAGCCGGGGGAGTTCGTCTCGCTCCTCGGGCCGTCCGGTTGCGGCAAGACGACGGCGCTCCGCGCGCTGGCGGGACTCGAGGCCATCGACGCCGGCTCGATCCGCATCGACGGCCGGGACGTCGCCGACACCCCGGTCAACAAGCGCGACATCGGCATGGTGTTCCAGCAGTACTCGCTGTTCCCGCACATGACGGTGCGGCAGAACGTCGCCTTCGGCCTCGAGATGCGCCGGGTCCCCGCCGCCGAGCGCAAGAGCCGCGTGGTCGAGGCCCTCGACATGGTCCGCCTCGGCGAGTTCGCCGAGCGGTACCCGCACCAGCTCTCCGGCGGGCAGCAGCAGCGCGTCGCCCTGGCCCGTGCCCTGGTCACCCGCCCCCGGGTGCTCCTGCTCGACGAGCCGCTGTCGGCCCTCGACGCGAAGGTCCGGGTCTCGCTGCGCGACGAGATCCGCCGCATCCAGAGCGACCTCGGCATCACCACGGTGTTCGTGACGCACGACCAAGAGGAGGCGCTCGCCGTCTCCGACCGGATCGCCGTGATGCAGGCGGGCGACATCGAGCAGGTCGGCACGCCAGAAGAGCTCTACCGCACCCCGTCGTCGGCGTTCACGGCGGACTTCGTCGGCCAGTCGAACCGGCTGCAGGGCGACCTGCGCGGGGGCGACGTCTTCGTGTACGGGTTCCGGGTGCCGGCTCTCGACTCCTCGGCTCCGGACGGGCCGGTGCTCGCCTACGTCCGGCCGGAGGACATCGCCTTCGCCCCCGAGGGCATCACCGGCACCGTCGTCACCTCGAGCTTCCTCGGGTCGATCCGCCGCACCACCGTCCGCCTGGACGACGACACCGTCGTGACCGTCCAGCACGAGGTCGGCGACCGCCGGGCCACCGGCGACCCCGTCGCCGTGCGCCTGCTCGGCGCACCCGTGGCGGTCGCGCCGCTCGCGTAGCTCCCCCCCCGCGAAAGCGACAGATCGCGCTCGCGACCGCGCTCACCGTCGCGAAAGCGACAGATGGGCGCGGATGCTTCGCGGACTTCTGTCGCTTTGGCGGGGTGGGCGGCACCGATGACGGACGGGAGGCCCGTGGCGGCCTGGCACCGCGCCTCCAGACCGGCGGGGTCAGCGCTGGAAGCGCGCCTCGCGCTCGTCGGCCAGCCCGGCCTCGACGCGTGCCCGCATGTTCTCCGACATGTCGGGCAGGGCGTCGAGCCGAGCCCAGAACGCCTCGGTGTTCTCGCCGTCGGCGGGGTTCGGCGTGCCGGAGACGTACCGGCAGGCGAAGACGAGGTCGAGGTACTGCGACCGGTCGCCGTTCGGGTAGGTCATCTCGGGCAGCACCTGCACCCAGGCCAGGCGTTCGGCGACGGCGACGACGTCGGCTTCTTCGAGGACCTCGCGTTCGGCGGCGACGGCGGGTTCCTCGCCCGGGTCGACGATCCCGGTGACCGGGGTGTACGCGCCCGTGTCGGCCCGCCGGACCACGAGCAGTTCACGGTCGGCGCCGGAGCCGCGGGTCACGATGGCGCTCACGCCCGACAGCCAGAGCGGCGCCGTGCCGATCTTCTCGCGCAGGGACAGGACGAAGTCGGGTGTCGGCATGCGTCCACGCTACCCACAGACCCCTGTCGCAGACTGGTCATGACCAGTAGGCTGACCGTGTGGAGATCATCATCCTGCCCACGCCGGACGAGGTCGGTCGCGTCGCCGCGGCCAAGATCGCGTCCGTCGTCGCCAAGAAGCCGTCCGCCGTCATCGGTCTCGCCACCGGATCCAGCCCGCAGGGCATCTACACCGACCTGCAGCGCCGGGTGCAGACGGGCGAGATCTCGTTCGCCGAGGCCCGTGGGTTCGCCCTCGACGAGTACGTCGGCATCCCGCTCGAGCACCCCGAGTCGTACGCGGCCGTGATCGCCCGCGACGTCGTGGCACCGCTCGGCTTCGACGCCTCGCGCGTGCGGGTGCCGGACGGCCGTGCCGCCGACCTGGAGTTCGCGGCCAAGGAGTACGACGCCGCGATCCGTGCCGCGGGCGGGATCGACGTGCAGATCCTCGGCATCGGGGCCAACGGCCACATCGGGTTCAACGAGCCGACCTCGTCGTTCGCCTCGCGTACGCGCATCAAGACCCTCGCGCCGTCGACCCGTGACGCCAACGCGCGCTTCTTCGACTCGCCCGAGCAGGTCCCGACGCACTGCATGACGCAGGGGCTCGGCACCATCCTCGAGGCCCGCGAGCTCGTCCTCGTCGCCCAGGGCCCGTCGAAGGCGGCGGCCGTCGCCGCTGCGATCGAGGGGCCGCTCAGCTCCTTCGTGCCCGGTTCGGCCCTGCAGCTGCACGAGCACGCGACCGTCGTCGTCGACGAGGAAGCCGCCGCCGGGCTGCAGCTCGCCGACTACTACCGCTACACGTACGCCAACAAGCCGGCCTGGCAGCGGTTCGAGTAGGCGGCCGCCGGCGTCGTGCTGAAGTCAGACGCCGGCGTCTTGCTGCGACGCCGCCGGAGCGCTGACACGCCGCCGAATTCGGGGGCGTGTCGACAGTTGCACGGCGTCGAACGGGGACGCCGGCGTCTGCCGGCCAGGTCCACGTCCACGTCCGGTGGTCAGGCCCTGGCCGCTGCGGCGAGGCGGCTGAGTCCCTCGTCGAGCGTCTCCGCCGAGCACCCGAAGTTCAGCCGCGCGAAGCCCCGGCCCTGCCGTCCGAACGCCGGGCCGGAGCCGAGCGCCACCTTCGCCCGGTCGACGAGCTCCGCTGCGGGGTCGTCGCCCCACGGCAGCGCCCGCAGGTCGAGCCACGCCAGGTACGACGCCTGCGGCTGCCGGTACTCGGCACCGGGCAGCACGTCGCCGATCCGTTCGGCCAGGGTGCGCCGGTTCGCCGCGAGCTCGGTGAGCAGTGACGCCAGCCACGGCTCGCCCTCGCTGAAGGCGGCGACGCTCGCCGTGTAGCCGAGGATGCCGGTGCGCTCGACGACCTCGGTCGGCAGTCCGTCGAACCAGGCGCGGGCCCGCTCCGAGGCGCCGATCATCATCGCGCACTTCGTGCCGGCGAGGTTCCAGGCCTTGCTCGCACTCGTCAGGGCGACACCGAGCGACGCGGCCTCGGGGCAGGACTCCAGGAACGGCGTGAACACCGCGTCGGCGTGCACGAGCGGCGCGTGGATCTCGTCGGACACCACGACGGCGCCCCACTCGGCGGCCAGCTTCGCGAGTGCCACGAGCGACGCGCGGTCGTGCACCAGGCCGAGGGGGTTGTGCGGGTTGCAGAGCAGCACCGTGCGGGCTCCGTCGGCGAACGCCTGTGCGATGCCGTCCAGGTCCATCCGCCAGCCGGCCGTGGTGTCGAAGGGGTCGGCCGGGCCTGCGGGGGCGAGCAGCGGGACCTCGGTGACGGTGCCGCCGGCCTCGGACACGTACTCCCAGAACGGCGGGTACACGGGCGGCATGATGACCACCTGGTCGCCCGGCTCGATGACCCGGCGCAGCACCTCGACCGCCGCGACCGACACGTCCGTGGTGGTGCGGACCAGGTCGGGGTCGACCCGCCAAGCCCACCGGCTCTCGGCGAAGTCGGCGAACGCCTCGGGCAGGGCCCGTCCGTGCCCGACGTACCCGGTGTCGCCGTTCGTCACCGCCGTGACCAGGGCGTCGCGGATCGGTTCGGCGAGCATGCTGTCCATCTCGGCGACGAACATGGGGAGCACGTCCGGCGGGTAGGCCGTGTACTTCTCGCTCGTGCGGGACCGGTACGCATCGAAGACGGACACCATGACGCTCATGCGCCCATCCTGACAGCGAGGCACGCGGGGCGCGAGGGTGGTGGTCAGGCCGGGCGGAGGCCCGCCAGCAGCACCTCGACGTAGCGCTCGGGGTCGTGCACCCGGGAGCCACCCGCCACGGCAGCCACCCGCATCCCGCACAGCAGCCGTCGCAGGTCGTCCGCGTCGACGTCGGCACGCACGAGCCCCTCGGCCCGTGCCCGTGCGAGCAGCGCGTCGACGGACTCGACCAGGTCGCCCGCGAGCGCCGCGGTGTCGGCGCACGAGAACCCGCCGTTCGTCAGGAGGTCGCCGAGGGCCGCGTCGTCGACCATGCTCCGGAACGCAGCCGTCACGACCCCCCGGAGCGCGTCCGCCGCGTCGGGCAGCGCGACGGCGACACGAACGAGGTCGAGCATGTCCTCGAGCGCGTCGATCGCGAGCGCCTCGAGCAGGTGCTGCTGCGACGGGAAGTGCCGGTAGGCGGTCCCGACACCCACACCGGCGTCGTGTGCAACGGCGTTGAGCAGCGGCTGCTCGCCCCGCTCGACGAACGACCGGGCGACGTCGAGCAGCGCGGTCCGGTTGCGTTGCGCATCGGAGCGCAGCGCTTCGGGTCGGGCCATCGCGATCGTCATACGGACAGTCTATCCGCTTGTGCTAGCGTTCCGGATGGATCATCCGATTCCAGACGACGAGTGAGCAGGAGACGACCATGGACACGTTCGAGTGGGAACCGTCCGCGATGCCCGACCAGCACGGCCGGACCGTGGTGGTCACCGGCGCGACCGGCGGACTCGGTCTGGTGGTCGCGACCCGACTCGCAGCCGCCGGAGCACGCGTCATCGCGGCGGTCCGCAACCCCGACAAGGCGGCTCGCGTCCTGCCCGTCGGCCTGGAGGCACGGGTCGTCGACACCGCGTCGGTCGCCTCGGTCACGGCGTTCGCCCGGCAGCTCGCCGCGGACGGCATCGTCGTGGACGCCCTCGTCAACAACGCCGGCGCGACGCTCGGCGCGTTCGGGCTGACCGACGAGGGCATCGAGCGCACCTGGGCCACCAACGTCGTCGGCCCGGCCGTGCTCGCCGACGCGATGCTCCCGGTGCTCGGCGGACCGTCGCCCCGGGTCGTCCTCGTCGGGTCGAACCTGTCGCAGCGCACCCGCCGCGTGCCCGCACCGGGCGGGGTCGACGATCCGGGCGACTACTCGCAGCTCGCCGTGTACACCGACTCGAAGACGGCGGCGACGGCGCTCGCGGTCGACCTCGGTGAGCGGCTCCGCGCGGCCGGCTCGGACGTCCGCTCGGTCATCGCACACCCGGGCATCGCGGCGACGGGGATGAACGACCAGGCCGAGACCGTCGCGCAGCGCCTCGGCGGCATGATCGCCCGCAGCATGGCGCGGACCGCGGAGGACGGCGCTCGCTCGACGCTCTGGTCGGCCACCGCGCCGGACGTCGCCGAGGGGGTGTTCGTCGGGCCGGCGCTGCGTCGGGGTGACCGGCGGCTGCACGTCGTGCCCGTCCGCGGGGCCGCCACCGACCCGGTGTTCCGGCAGCGGGTCCGCACCTTCGTCGACGAGGTCGCCGCCCGCACCGTCGTCTGACCGGGCGGGGCCGGGCCCGTCGCCGAACCCGACGTGAACAGCGGGAGAGCGCTCGGTGACGCGGGCGGCGTCCCCCGTCCGAGGGGGCTAGCGTCACCGATGTGAACCGATCTCGCGTGCACCGTCGCCCGCTCGTCCGTCCGCTCCCGCTCGCCGCGGTGGCCACGATCGCCGCACTGCTGGGCACGGCGATCGTCGCCGCGCCGGCCGTGGCCACGCCCTCGACGCAGGCCGGGCGCACCGTCAGCGATCCCGCGCGGTACGTCGATCCCTTCATCGGCACGAGCAACAACGGCAACACCTGGCCCGGGGCCACCGCGCCGTTCGGCATGATGCAGTGGAGCCCCACGGGCACCGCGGGCGACCAGACGTCGACCCCGGTCGCGAACGGCTACTCGTACGACGTGAACCGGCTGCGCGGCTTCAGCCTGACGCACCTGAACGGTGCCGGGTGTGCTCCCGGGGCTGCCGGTGACGTGCCGATCATGCCGGTCACGACCCCGGTCACGACCTCGCCGTCCGCCGACTCGAAGGACGCCGTCTACGCCGCCGGGTACTCCCACGACCAGGAGTCCGCGAGCCCCGGCCGCTACGGCGTCACGCTCGACAACGGCGTCCGCACCGACCTCGCCGTGACCACCCGCGCCGGCGTCGGTGCGTTCACGTTCCCGGCCGGCAAGGACGCGAACCTGCTCTTCCGCACGTCGAACTCGATCAACGGCAGCGAGGCCGCGATCACCCGCGTCGACCCCAGCACCCGCACGGTCAGCGGCAGCGTCCTGACCGGCGGCTTCTGCAGCCGCCGCGCGAACGGCGGCGGCGCCACCAACCCGGACCGCCGCAGCTACTACCGCCTCTACTTCACCGCGACCTTCGACACGGCGTTCGCGAGCACCGGCACCTGGAAGGACGGCACGGTCCAGCCTGGAGGCACGTCCTCCTCCGGTGGGGAGGGCTACCTGACCGGCGCCGACCGCGCCGGACGCGGCTCCGGCGCGTGGGTCGGGTTCGATGCGCGTCGCGGAGCGACGGTGCAGGCGAAGATCGGCATCTCGTACGTGAGCGCGGCCGGGGCGGTCGCCAACCGTGACGGTGAGGTGACCAAGCGCTCGACCGTCGCCAGCGTGGCGGCCGGCACACGGGCCTCCTGGAACCGTGAACTGTCGCGCCTGCGCGTCGGTGGCGGCACGGCGGACCGGACCACCCAGCTGTACACGTCCGTCTACCACGCACTCATGCAGCCGAACACGCTGAACGACCGCGACGGGCGCTACCTCGGGCCCGACCTGCGGGTGCACCGGATGGACCGCGGACACCGGGCCGTCTACGGCACGTACTCCGGGTGGGACCAGTACCGGGCGCAGATCCAGCTGCTGGCCTTGCTGCGGCCGGACGTCGCCGGGGACATGGCGCAGTCGATGCTGCGGTTCGCCGAGCAGAACGGCGGCGTGTGGGACCGGTGGCTGCACCTCGGAGCGCCGACGCACGTGATGACCGGCGACCCCTCGGCCGCGACGCTCGCCACCTGGTACGCCATGGGCGTCCGGAACTTCGACGTCCGGGCCGCCTACGCCTCGCTCAAGCACCAGGCGACGGTCGAGAACGCGGACGCCGAGAGCGACATCGGGTGCCCGGGGCAGTGCCTGGCGCAGCGGCCCGCACTCGACGAGTACCTGGAGCGCCAGTACGCGGCGAACGACGACTGCTCCTGCTGGGGTGGTGCGGCCGAGACCCTCGAGGACTCGATCTCCGACAGCGCGCTCGGGCACTGGGCGGGTTCCCTCGGGCTGCGCTCGGACGCCCGGATGTTCGCGAAGCGTGGGACCTACTGGAAGAACACCTTCAACGCCGCCGTCGGCTACCAGGCTGCTCGTCAGGCCGACGGATCGTGGACGCCCGACTGGTCGCCCTCGACCGGCACCGGGTTCGCACAGGGCACCAGCGCGCAGTACACCTGGCTCGTGCCGCAGGACGTGCGGGGCCTGTCGAGCGCGCTCGGCGGTGACGACGCCGCAACCGCTCGGCTCGATGAGTTCTTCCACGACAGCACCGGTGCGTTCGCGGTGACCGGCGGCGACGCCACGAAGTTCGACCCGACGAACGAGCCCGACATCCACACGCCGTGGATGTACAACGCGCTCGGCAAGCCCTGGAAGACGCAGGAGACCGTGCGGCAGGTCGTGGACGACGCCTACTCGACCGGCCCAGGCGGCCTGCCGGGCAACGACGACCTCGGCACCATGAGCGCCTGGTACGTCTTCGCCTCGATCGGCCTGTTCCCGCAGACGCCCGGGCGAGCGGAGATGCTCATCGGCAGCCCGACGTTCAGCACGGTCGACATCCGGCGCTCCAGCGGCGAGCGGATCCTCATCCGGTCCTCGGGGACCGAGCCGTACGTGCAGGGCGCCCGGTTGAACGGGTGGACGCACGAGTGGTCCTGGGTGCCGGCGTCGTTCGTGACGCGGGGCGGCACGTTGTCCCTGCGGGTCGGGGACACGGCGGACACGTCGTGGGCGAGTGGCCAGCGGGGGCGCCCGGTCGACCGCTGAACACTGCTTGACACACCGTACTTCAGCGGTGATATGTTGACCTCCTCGGGGAACACGAGGGGGCACCATGGGGGATCTGACGGTCGACCTGCCGACCATGCAGGCGGTCGCACGAGCGGCGGGGCAGGCGGTCACCGACCTCCGCTCTGAGCGCCCGTTGTCCGGTTCGGACGGCGGCGCGTTCGGCTCGGGGGCTGTCGAGTCCGCGTTCGTCGCGTCGGCCAGGGCGCACGACGCGATGATCCGGTCCCTCGGTGACGACGCGGACACGCTGCGCGAGTACGTGACCGCCGCCGCCGAAGCGGTCCTGCGTGCGGATGCCGACCTCGCCCGGCGGGTCCGGTGAGCGCGGACCCGATCGCGGGCGACCCGGACGGCATCCAGCGGATCGCCCGTCGGCACGACGACCACTCGGACGCGGTCCGTGACGGCGCCCGGCACGTGCTCGTCGCCGCGGAGCACGCGGCGTCCGGCTGGGCGGGGCGGGCGCAACAGCGGTTCCTCGTGACGGCGGCGGCGATGCCGGCGAGTGCCCAGCGCGTCGCGGCGCGGCTGGACGCGGCGTCGGCCGCACTCGCCACCTACGCACGCCAGGTGCGGGAGATCCAGGACGACGCCGCGAGCCTGCAGACGACCCGGCGGAACACCGCGGACGACATCGCGGCCAACCAGCGGGCGATCCGCGATGCCACCGTGGTGGCGTCCGGACCGGATGCGGTCGAGTCGGACCGTGCGCTCCTGCAGCAGCTGGAGCGCAGCGGCGAGTGGTTGGCAGCGCTGGACGCTCGGCTGACGGCACAGTGGGACGAGCTCGTCGCCCGCCGAGCCGCAGCCGACCGAGCGGCGGCCTCCGCGCTCGAGGACCGGTCGGTGCTCGGCAAGCTGGTCTCCGCGACGGTCGTGTCCGCGATGAGTGACGGGCAGTTCCTCACCTGGCTCGGCACCCTCGACCCGGAGACCGTCGCCGCGCTCGGTGACGACGCACGGGTCGCCGAGCGGCTCGCCGGACTCGACCCTGCGCAGGTGGCCGGGTGGTGGCAGGCGATGTCGGGCGTCGACGGTGTGCCGTCCGCCGTCCAGCGGGCGTTCGTCGTGGCGATGCCGGCGGTCATCGGCAACCTGAACGGTGTCGCCTCCTGGGCGCGGGCACGGGCGAACACGACGGTGTTGGCTGACCGGCTCGCACACGCGCGGAAGCAGGTCCGCCACTGGCGTGGGCGGCACGACGCCGCCCGGAACCCGGCCGAAGCGGCGACGGCACGGGAGCAGCTGCTCGTCTGGGAACGGCAGCGCAACGCCTACCGGAACATCCAGGACACCCTCGCCACGACACCGGTCTCGCTGGTGGCACTCGTCGACGACCGTCCCCCGCTCGCGCAGATCGTCGCGGGTGACCTCGACCGTGCCACGCACGTCAGCGTCATCGTGCCGGGCATGAACACCGCGACGTACCAGGACGGCACGGTGCAGGACTACGGAGCGATCGCCATCGGCATGCGTGCTGCGCAGGTTCGGGTGTCCGGTGCCCGCGCGGGCGACGTGGCCGTCCTGTCCTGGATCGGCTACCACCCGCCGATGGCCGACGACCCGTCCTTCCGGACCGTCCTGGCGGACGACCGAGCGCGAGCGGGCGCCGAGCGACTCGTCGCCGACCTCGACGGGTTCCACGCGGCACGAGCGGCTGCCGGGCGGGACGCCGACCTGACCGTCATGGGGCACTCCTACGGCACGACCGTGGCGACCATCGCCCTGACGAAGACCCACGCCGACCACGTGGTGCTGCTCGGCTCGGCCGGTGTGACGGACGCCGTACCGAACGCGTCCGCGCTGCACGTGCCCGAGGGGCAGGTCTTCGCCAGCCAGGGCGCGAAGGACGGCTGGGCCGTCACCGGGCAGAACCTGTCCGGTCGGCGTGACCCGACCGAGTCCACGTGGGACGCGCACGCGTTCAGCTCCGAGACCGAGGGTCGTGGGTCGGGCACCCTGCACGGCGTCACCCGCCACGGGCCGTTCGACGGCGATGACGACGACGGCCGGTACTCCTACTTCGACAACGGGACCACCGCCCAGCACAACGCTGCGCGAGCGGCGATGGGACTCGGAGACGAGATCCCGGAGCGCGGCGGCCCCTTCGATCGGATGCGGCAGCAGACCCAGGACGACTGGCTCATGTACGGCTGGCAGACCGGGGGCACCGGTGACCCGATGCTCTGAACCGCGGGGCGCCGCCCTCGCCGGAGCCCTGGTGGTCACCGCGCTCCTGGCCGGGTGCACCGGCCCCGTCCCGCACTCCCCGATGCAGAAGGACACGTCGATGAACGTCGAACAGTCGCACCAGGACGTCCTGGACATCTTCGCCGCCGTGCGCTCGGTCGTCGGGCAGGACGGCTGGGGCGACGACGAACCCGCGTGGTTCATCTGCGGCACCGGCGACCAGGAAGCCGCCCAGTACTCGTACTCGGCCGCACGCAGGCTCCCGCTCCCGGGCACGCCCGACCAGGTCGCCCAGCGCGTCACGAAGGCGCTCGCTGCGATCGGGTACGACGGAGCCCGCGTGCAGCACGACGACACGCTGACGCCCGAGCGCACCGTCGTCAGCTACCCGAACGGCTACCTCGGTGGGACGGCAGGGGACGGTTTCGCCGTCCTGTTCCAGGCGTACGAGTCCCATGCGGACGTGTCCATCTACGGGCACTGTGTCCCGGGCCGGGCCCCACGGTTCGGTGAGCCCCTCAACCCCCGCCCGACCGACCTACCGTGACGTGTCCGAGCGAGCCGTGCGTGCTCAGCGCAGCTCGCGCCCGCCACCCCAGACGCGCTCGACCTCGAGCGACGGCGTCAGCGCCACCATGTCGGCGGCGAACCCCGGCGCCAGCCGACCCAGACGGTCGCCGAGCCCCAGCGCTCCGGCCGGCACGCTCGTCAGCGCCGCCACGGCCTCGGGCAGGGTCCGCCCGGCAAGCGAGACCGCGTTGCGGAGCGCCACGTCCTGCGTCAGCGTCGACCCCGCGATGGTCTCCGTCCCCGCCACGTGTGCGACGCCGTCGGTCACCGTGACGTCGAGCGACCCGAGCCGGTACGAGCCGTCCGCAGCGCCGGCGGCACCCATCGCATCGGTGATCAGCGCCACCCGACCCGGCGTCGCTCGGAAGAGCGTGTCCGCCACGACCGGGTGCACGTGCACGGTGTCCAGGATGAGCTCGAGCGTCACACGGTCGTCCGACACGGCGGCGCCGATCGGCCCCGGTGCGCGGTGGTGCAGCCCGGGCATCGCGTTGCAGGCGTGGGTCAGGATCGTCGCGCCGGCGTCGAACGCGGCCCGCGCCTGGTCGTACGTGCCGACGGTGTGGCCGACGGCGACCGTGACGCCGGCGTCGACGAAGCGGCGGACGGCGTCGAGGGCTCCGGGCAGCTCGGGCGCGATCGTGACCTGGCGGATGACGCCCTCTCCCGCTTCGAGCAGGGCGTCGACCGCGGCGGGGGTCGGGTCGATCAGGAACGACTCGTTGTGGGCGCCCTTGTTGTGCGGGGACAGGAACGGTCCCTCCAGGTGCACACCGAGCACGAGCGGGTCGGTCGCCATCACGGCGCGGACGTGGGCCAGCGACGCCGCGAGCGCGGGGACCGGGTTCGCGACGAGCGACAGGACGGAGCGGGTCGTGCCGTGCGAACGGTGCATCGCGAGCGAACGGTCGAACGAGTCGTCCTCGTACGCCTCGGTCGCCCCACCGTGTCCGTGCAGGTCCACGAATCCGGGCGTCAGGACCGCGTCGCCCAGGTCGACGACCCGGTCGGCCGCGGGGGCCTCGGGGCCGGAGCCGGTCGCGTGGATCGTGTCGCCGACGACCAGGACCCAGCCGTCGGCCGTGGTGCCGGCCGCGTCGACGACGCGGGCTGCGCGGACCAGCGTGCGCTGGGCCTCCTGGCCGGTCTGGAGGCCCGTGGTGCTCATGCGGTCTCCTTGCGGAACGCGATCACGCCGCTCAGGGCGGCGATCACGATGAAGACGATGCCGACGACCGGGTGGCCGATGGAGATCCAGGTCGCGCCTGCGGCGACGACCAGGGCGACCTCGACGATGGTCTTGCCGACGATGTCGGTCTCGATCGGGGAGCGCGGCGACCGGAAGAAGTACCAGACGACCGCGGCGAACAGGGGAGCCCCGACCATGAACAGGTAGCCGGGGAGCGGGAGCTGCCACGACCAGTAGCCCCAGAAGGCCAGGGACAGCAGGCCGAACGCCATCACGGCGATCCGCAGGATCATCCAGGCCTCGAACCGCCGTCGCGGCTGCCGGACGGCTGCCGGGTCGGGGACCGATTCCCAGTCGACGGGGGACTGCGGGGGGTTGGTCATGGTGCTGCCTACTTGAAGATGATGGTGCGGGCGCCGTCGAGCAGGACGCGGTCCTCCGCGATCCAGCGCACCGCCTGGGTGAGCGTGCGGGACTCCTCGTCCTGCCCGATGGACACCAGCTCGGCCGGTTCCTTGGTGTGGTCGACGCGGACGACGTTCTGCTCGATGATCGGGCCCTCGTCGAGGTCGCTCGTCACGAAGTGCGCGGTCGCACCGATGAGCTTCACCCCGCGGGCATGCGCCTGCCGGTACGGGTTCGCGCCCTTGAAGCCGGGCAGGAACGAGTGGTGGATGTTCACGGCGCGCCCCTCGAGTGCTGCGCAGAGTTCGGGCGACAGGATCTGCATGTAGCGGGCGAGGACCACGAGCTCGATGTCGTGCTCCTCCACCGCCTGCAGCACGCGCCGCTCCATCTGCTCCTTCGACTCGGCGTCGGTGACCGGGCGGTGCTCGAACGGCACGGAGTAGAACGCGGCGAGCTCGGACAGGTCCGCGTGGTTCGACAGCACGAGGGGGACCTCGATCGGCAGCTGTCCGCCGCGCTGCCGGTAGAGCAGGTCGTTCAGGCAGTGGCCCGCCTTCGACACGAGCACGAGGGTGCGCAGCGGACGCCCGACGACGTCGAGCTGCACGCGGGCGTCGTAGCGGGCGGCGACGGGGGCGAGCGCGGCCTCGAAGGCGGCGCGGTCCACCGGCGCCATCACCTGGAGGCGCATGAAGAAGGTGTTCGTGTCGGCGCTGGAGAACTGCTGCGACTCGGTGATGTTGCCCTGGGCGGCGACGATCGCTCCGGAGACGGCGTGCACGATCCCGGGCTGGTCGTCGCAGACGAGCGTCAGGGTCCAGTGCGTGGGGGTCGGGTCGGTCACCGGATCAGGGTACCGGCCGCGGGGGAGGTGCTTCGTGAGCAGGAATGGTCGAGTGCGCCGCGGCGACTCGACCATTCGTGCTCACGAAGCGTCAGCGTCGGGAGCAGCGGCGGTGGCGCGGGCGTCGGCGTCCCGCAGGCGGCGGTCGGCCAGGGTCAGCACCGTCAAGAGCACCGCGACGCCGAGGATCACCCACGCCAGCACGTGCAGGTCCGGCGTCGTCGGGGCCTGGCCGAACACGCCACCGATGAGCGAGGATGCCGCGATCGCCCCGATGTACACCGCGGTGCGCGACAGCCCGGCCGCGGTGCCGATGTACTCCGCGGGGACGAGCCGGTACAGCGCCGCCTGGTTCGACACCGACGCCAGGGCCTGCGGCACCCCGAACAGCGCCGGGGTCAGGGCGAGCAGGACGACGGGCGACCCGGTGTGCAGGAAGAGCAGGAGCACACCGCCCAGGATCGGCACCAGCGCGGCGACGACGAGCGGCCCGCGGATCGCGGTCTTGCGTGCGACCACGAACGAGGCCACCCCGGCGACGATCGCGGCCGGCAGCTGGATGTAGCCGGCGACGTCGCTCGGGTAGCCCGCGACGTCCTGCACCCACTGCGAGAACCCGTAGGTCATCGTGTAGGCGAGCAGGTAGGTCAGGAACAGGCGGCCGTAGGTCCGGGACAACGCGCCGTTCCGGGCGAGCAGCCGCACGTCGACGAACGGTCGCACGGCCCGCAGCTCCCACACCACCAGGGCGACGAGCAGCACGACGGCCACCGCGAGCAGCCACCACAGCCCGGCGGACAGGTCGAGCAGGAAGACGAGCAGCGCCGAGACGGTCCCGGTCATCAGCACCATGCCGAGCGGGTCGAGCGCCTGCAGCACCGGCAGGTCAGCGTCGTCCCGCGGGCGCAGCCGGTCGGACGGCAGCCAGAGCGTCGCCACGACGATGCCGAACACCGCGAGCGGCACGTTCACCAGGAAGATCGCGTGCCAGCCGAACGCTGCGATGAGCGCCCCGCCGAGCGGCGGGCCGGCGGCGGCGGACACGAGCGACGTGATCGACAGCGCCCCGAGCACGAGCGGCGGCGTGGGCTTCCCGATCCGGACGGAGTGCTGTCGGAGCGTGGTGAGCGCCGCCGGGTACGCCGACGACGTCCCGATGCCGATGAGCACCCGGGCGAACACGGCCCCGCCGAACCCGGTCAGCACTTCGGGCACCACCCCGGCGATCCCGACGATGACGAGCCCGGTCAGGAACACCTTCTTCGGGCCGAACCGGTCGGCGAGCTTGCCCATCGTGGGCTGCGCGATCGCACTCGCCAGGTACAGGGCCGCGACGAGCCAGATCGCCTGCGCCGCACCGATGCCCAGGTCGCGGGAGATCGGGGTGAGGGCGACGGACACCATCGTGGTGTTGATCGGGTTGAGCAGGGGCCCGACGAGCACCGGGATGAGGAGCTTCGGGCCGAAGCCGCTGCCCGTGGTCGTGTCGGGGGTCGTGGTGGTGGACGTGAGAGTGCTTCTTCCGGTTGCAGGACTGGGCGAGGGGTGCGAGTCAGGGATCGACGATCGGCCCGAGCAGGTCCATCGCCCGCGCGACGACGCGGCGGTCCGTCTCGGGCAGGGTCGCGAGCCGCTCGGCGAGCTCGCGGTTC
This sequence comes from Curtobacterium flaccumfaciens, assembly GCF_013359815.1. Lineage (GTDB taxonomy): Bacteria > Actinomycetota > Actinomycetes > Actinomycetales > Microbacteriaceae > Curtobacterium > Curtobacterium flaccumfaciens. Next base: position 252,566 of record NZ_JABMCF010000035.1, read on the forward strand.
CGCGCGGCCCAGGCGGTCTGGCGTGCGTCCCGACCGGCCGCCGTCGCGCTGACGATCGCCCGCCGGCCGTCCGTCGGGTCGGCCTGCCGCTCGGCCAGGCCGAGGTCGACGAGGGCCTGGACGGTCGCGCCCATCGACTGCGGTCGGACACCCTCGGCTCGCGCCAGGTCGGCGATGGTGGCCGGCCCGTGCCGCAGCAGGCGTCCGAGGGCGGCGGTCTGCGACGCCGTGACGTCGTCCGACTTCGAGGCCAGCAACGACCGCCGCAGTCGTCCGTGCATCGTCAGCACGGCGTCGGCCAGGTCGGTCGGGTCGGTCTCCGGTGCGTCGGTCACGCCCGGAGGCTAGTCCGTCACCAGCCCGCCTTGCAAGTTTGCCTTCTGATATCGCTCAGGGAACGGCGGACCCGTCGTCGCCCGCGTCCGGCTCGAGCAGCGGGAGCAGGGTCGCCGAGATCGGTTCCGCACCGTCGCCGAACCACGCGTTGCTCGCCCGGACGATCGGGTGGGCGCGTGCCAGCAGCGCCTCGCCCTGGTCGGTCAGCCGCATCCGGGAGGCCCGTCCCCGGCCCGGTGCGGCGCCCCGCTCCACGAGTCCCCGCGTCGAGAGCCCTCCGACGAGCGTCGTCATGCTCTGCGGTCGGACGCCGACCGCTCGCGCCAGGTCGGCCTGGCTGAGCTCGCCCGCCGCCGCGAGCTGGATGAGCGCCCCGAACTCCACGGGTGTCAACCCGAGCGGCGCCAGCTCGGCCGCGAGCCGGCGGGAGAGCGTCCGTGCGGCCCGGATCACCGTCCACGCCACGATGCCGTCGACGTCGTCGCGCGGGGCTGGGAGTTCCTGGGGCACGGGGCGATCGTACCGGCGTACGTTCTGGTATCAGGAAACTGATATCAGAACGGGTCAGCGGGACGAGGAGCAGACATGGGCGAGATCGTGGCGGTCACCGGCGTGACCGGGGACGTCGGGGGCAAGACTGCGGAGCTGCTGCGGGCGGCCGGGGTGACGGTGCGTGCCGTGGTCCGACGGCCCGAACAGGTCGACGCGCTCCGGGCGCGGGGCATCGACGGCCGTCTGGCCGACCTGGACGACGAGGACGCGCTCACCGCGGCGCTCGACGGGGTCGACCGGTCCTTCCTCGTGACGCCGGTCAGCCAGCGGCAGCGCGAGCAGGGCGCCACCGGGGTCCGTGCGGCGCAGCGTGCAGGGATCGGCCGGATCGTGCAGCTGTCGGGCGGGGACGCCGCCGAGCACTCCCCGATGTCGTGGGCGAGCGCCGCCTGGCACATCGACCGGTTGGTGCGCGAGAGCGGGCTGGCGTGGACGATCCTGCACCCCTCGTCGTTCATGACGAACGTGCGGCCCTCGGCGCCGGCGATCCGACGGGGGTGGTTCCCGCACACCACGGGCCGCGGGGTGATCGGCTGGATCGACACCGAGGACATCGCTCGGACCGCCGCCCGGGTGCTGACGGGGGACGTACACGACGGCACCGAACCGGTGCTCACCGGGCCGGACCTGCTCGACGCGCGCGGTGTCGCCGCCGCGCTCGCCACCGGGCTCGGCCGACCCGTGCGCGCCCTGCACCTGCCGAGCCGGGTCTACGCCGGCGTGCTGCGCCTGAGCGGGGTGCCCGCCTGGCAGGCCGAGGGGCTCCGGCAGCAGTTCGGCCGGGTCGTCCGCCGTGGCCTCGACGGCGTCGACGTGATGAGCGACGACGTCCTGCGCATCACCGGCACCGCACCCCGGAGCCTGGCCGACTGGGCGCGAGCCCACCGCGACGACCTGCTGGGGTGACCCGTCGCGCCGGAGGTGATCCGGGCCTCCAGGCCGTGGCCGTCAGCGCGACGTGAGCGTGACGACCAGGTGTTCCTGCACGTAGCCGAGCCAGTCGTAGACGTCGCGCAGGCCGACGCCCGCGTCGGCCTCGACCGAGCGCTCCTCGTCGTCGGCGTCCTCGATGCCCAGCCGGTCGGCGATCGTCAGCCGCAGGTCGGTGAGGGTGCGGAGCCACGCCTGCTCGTCCTCGGCGTCGAGTGAACCGTCGCGGGTGCCCGTCAGCCAGTCGTGCACGATCGAGGCGTTCGTCGTCTTCTGCGTGAGCAGGTCGGACTGCGTGTACTTCCGGAACTCCGCGCTCGCCTCGTCGTCGTCGGGGTAGGCGTCCGGGAACATCCGCTCGCTGAGCGGGTCGGTGGACAGGTCGCCACCGAGCACCTGCCGCAGCTGCTCGGTGAGCGAGGCGAGCAGGTCGCGCTCGCCGGAGGACAGGCCGAGGTGGACGCCGTCGGCGCGGCGGACGAACGGGATCACGCTTCGGGGGCCTTGTCGACGGTCGCCTGCAGCCCGTAGCCGTGCATGGACTGCACGTGGGCCTCCATCGACTCGCGCGGGCCCGTCGCCACGATCGCCCGGCCGTCGTCGTTGACCTGGTGCATGAGCCGCTCGGCCTGCTCGCGAGAGAACCCGAAGTGCCGCTGGAAGACGTAGGTGACGTACGACATCAGGTTCACCGGGTCGTCCCACACCACCGTGACCCACGGGGTATCCGCCCGCGCACTGGTCCGTTCGTCCGTGGTGGTCCGTTCGTCCACGTCGGGCGAGAGCAGCGTCATGCATCCAGGGTGACACAGGGTGCGGTGGCTCGGTACGATCGTCAGGTCGCGACTGGCGTTGGATGGGTCACCATCGGGGAGCGACAAAGACACGGTGCGCGGCCGTACGCCTGGGCTGCACCGACCGACCGTCCGAGTGCGACCAGCTGGTCGTCCGCACACCGTAGGAGTCCCGTGTCCATTGCCGATCTGCCCCCGTTCGTCTCCGACTCTGCCGAGGTGGCCGAGCAGGCCGCCGCCCGCGCCGCCTTCAACGCCCCGCTCGCCGAGGTCGACCCCGAGATCGCCGCCGTCCTGCAGCAGGAGCTCGGCCGCCAGCGCGACACCCTCGAGATGATCGCGTCCGAGAACTTCGTGCCGCGCGCCGTGCTCGAGTCGCAGGGCTCCGTGCTCACCAACAAGTACGCCGAGGGCTACCCGGGCAAGCGCTACTACGGCGGCTGCGAGTACGTCGACGTCGCCGAGCAGCTCGCCATCGACCGTGCCAAGGCGCTCTTCGGTGCCGAGTACGCGAACGTGCAGCCGCACTCCGGCGCGACGGCGAACGCGGCCGTCCTGCACGCCATCGCCTCGGCCGGCGACACCATCCTCGGCCTCGAGCTCGCGCACGGTGGTCACCTGACCCACGGCATGAAGCTCAACTTCTCCGGCCGCATCTACAACGCCGTGGCGTACGGCGTCGACCCCGAGACGTTCGAGGTCGACTACGACGACATCCGCGCCAAGGCCATCGAGCACCAGCCGAAGGTCCTGATCGCCGGCTGGTCCGCCTACCCGCGCCAGCTCGACTTCGCGAAGTTCCGCGAGATCGCGGACGAGGTCGGCGCGAAGCTCTGGGTCGACATGGCGCACTTCGCCGGCCTCGTCGCCGCCGGGCTGCACCCGTCCCCGGTCCCGCACGCCCACGTCGTCTCGTCGACGGTCCACAAGACCCTCGGCGGCCCCCGCTCGGGCATCATCCTGTCGAATGACGAGACCCTGTTCAAGAAGCTGAACTCCGCGGTCTTCCCGGGCCAGCAGGGCGGCCCGCTCATGCACGTGATCGCCGCGAAGGCCACCGCGTTCCTGCTCGCCGGCACCCCGGAGTTCAAGGACCGTCAGGAGCGCACGATCCGCGGCGCCCAGGCCCTCGCCGCCCGTCTGACCGCCGACGACGCCAAGGCCGCGGGCATCGACGTGCTCACCGGCGGTACCGACGTGCACCTGGTGCTCGTCGACCTGCGCGCGTCCGAGGTCGACGGCAAGCAGGCCGAAGACCTGCTGCACGAGGTGGGCATCACCGTGAACCGCAACTCCGTGCCGTTCGACCCGCGCCCGCCGATGGTCACCTCGGGTGTCCGCATCGGCACCTCGGCGCTGGCGACCCGCGGCTTCGGCGACGCCGAGTTCACCGAGGTGGCCGACATCATCGCGCTGACCCTCATGCCGAACCCGGACGTCGCAGCGCTCTCGGCCCGCGTGAAGGTCCTGACCGACGCGTTCCCGCTCTACGCGTGAGCGGTTCGGTCAGCGCGGCGCTCCCGCGCGAGCTCTGGGCCGGTGAAAGGAGTGCCGTCCGCATCGACGGCACGGCCCTCGCCGCCCGGACGCTCGACGAACTCCGGGGCCGGATCGACCGCCTGCACGAGCACGGCATCCGTCCGGGTCTCGGCACGATCATGGTCGGCTCGAACCCCGGCTCGATGTCCTACGTCGCGGGCAAGCACCGCGACTCGGCGTCGATCGGGCTCGACTCGCACCGCATCGACCTGCCCGAGACGGCGTCCGCTGCCGACATCCGGGCCGCGATCCTGCAGATGAACGACGATCCCCGGGTCACCGCGTTCATCGTGCAGCTCCCGCTGCCGCAGGGCATCGACCCGACGCCGATGCTCGAGCTGATGGACCCGTCGAAGGACGCCGACGGCCTGCACCCGACGAACCTCGGCGAGCTCGTGCTCGCCGTGCCCGGTGGTGCCGGCACGATCGACGCACCGCTGCCCTGCACGCCGCGGGGCATCGTCGCGATGCTCGACGCGTACGAGATCCCGATCCGCGGCGCACACGTCACGATCATCGGGCAGGGGCTGACCGTCGGACGGCCGCTCGGCCTGCTGCTCACGAGGCTCGAGGCGACCGCGACCCTGACGCACTCGCTGACCGCCGACGTCGCCGCGGAGTGCCGTCGCGCCGACATCGTCGTCGCCGCGGCCGGGGTCGCCGGGCTCGTCAAGCCGGACTGGGTCCAGCCCGGTGCCGCCGTCATCGACGTGGGGATCACCCGCGTGGTCAACGAGGAGACCGGCAAGGCGAAGCTGCACGGCGACGTCGACCCCGCGGTCGCGTCGGTCGCGGGCTTCCTGTCGCCCACCCCCGGTGGCGTCGGGCCGATGACCCGCGCGATGCTCATGAAGAACGTCGTCGAGGCTGCCGAGCGCCAGCTGTCGTAGCGTGGCGGTCGCGTGGCGATGGTGTGCAGCAATGGTCGGGTGACGTCATCGCACCCGACCACTGCTGCTCACGAAGTGCACTCCGCCGGTGCTACGGTCGCGGCATGGGGGATGAACGTCTGCAGACGACGCCGGTGATGCGAGCCCGGCCCGAGCCGTCGCAACTGACCAAGGACGCCCGGTGGCTGATCGTCATCGTGGCGATCTGCGTGCTGTTCCAGGCTCCCGGGTCGACCTGGGCGACGACCTTCGTGCACGCCGGCCAAGAGTACACGTTCACGTCGGGCCCCTGGTCCGGATGGACGCTCGCGACGGTGGGGTTCGCGGTCGCCGGGTTCGTCGTCGCGATCGCCCGCCGAGGTGCAGCCCGGTTCGACGAGCACACCGTGATGGGCCTGACCCTGGCCGCCGTGCTCGGGACCACCGCCCTGGTGTGGTTGCTCATGCCGGCGCAGACCGCGTGGGTGGAGTGGGCCGTGGAGCACGGTCGGGCACACCCGTTCGTGCTCGGGAACGTGGTGGAGTACGTCCGGTACGCGGACTACCTCGGCTGAGTCGGCGGGGCGCGGCGGTCGGGGCTGTCGGGGTGCTGCCGTTCTTTCGCGCTGAGCGACAGTCCACGGGCTGATCGACGCGTGACCTGTCGCTGAGCGTGAAACGTCGAGCGGCCGAGCGGCCGAGCGACCGCGCCCGCCGCGCCGGTCAGTCGCGCCGAGCGCCCTGCGCGGCGTGCACCGTGAACACGGTCGGCTCGCGGAACCCGGCGTCGGCGAAGGCGGCGGTGACGGCGGCGGTGATCGCCCCGCGTGACTCCCGGTCGACCAGCGCGATCGCCGCACCGCCGAACCCACCACCGGTCATGCGCGCACCGACGGCACCGTGCTCGACGGCGGTCGCGACGGCCAGGTCGAGCTCCGGCACGGAGATCTCGAAGTCGTCGCGCATCGACTCGTGCGACGCGACGAGCAGGGAACCGATCGCCCGGGGACCCTGTTCGCGCAGCGTGCGGACGGTGTCGAGGACGCGCTGGTCCTCGGTCACGATGTGCCGTACGCGGCGGAAGGTCTCGTCGTCCAGGAGCTCCTGCGCACGAGGCAGGTCCTCGACGCTGACGTCACGCAGGGCCTCGACACCGAGCACCCGCGCACCCTGCTCGCACGAGGCCCGACGAGCCGCGTAGCCACCGGTCGCGTGGGCGTGCTCGACGCGTGTGTCGATCACCAGGACCTCGAGCCCGTTCGCCTCGAGCGCCAGGTCGACGACGGCGGTGTCGAGCGTGCGGCAGTCGAGGAACACGACGGCGTCCTGCTCGCCGAGCAGCGAGGCGGACTGGTCCATGATCCCGGTGGGGGCACCGACGGCGTGGTTCTCCGAGTACTGCCCGACCCGCGCCAGGGTCTTCCGGTCGAGGCCGAGTTCCCACAGGTCGTTGAAGGCCAGCGCGACACCGCACTCGATCGCCGCACTGGACGACAGGCCCGCACCGACGGGCACGTCGGACTCGATGAAGACGTCGAACCCGGTCTTGTCGTCCAGATCGGCACCGGCCTGCTCGCGCAGGGCCCAGGCGATCCCGAAGACGTAGGCCGACCAACCGTCCATGGCCTCGGGCGACAGGTCGTCGAGGGACAGCGCCATCGGCTCGCTCGAGGCGTCGAAGGCGGAGGCGACGCGGATCGTCCGGTCGTCACGCTGCGCGATGGAGGCGGTGGTGCGACGGTCGATCGCGAAGGGCAGCACGTAGCCGTCGTTGTAGTCGGTGTGCTCACCGATCAGGTTGACGCGACCCGGGGCGGAGTACCGCACCGTCGGCTCGTACCCGTAGACCTGCTGGAACGTCATGCGCGCTCGACTCCCTGTCGGATGAACTCGGCCGCCTTCTCGGGCACGAGGTCCCCGATCCAGGCGCCCATGGCGGCTTCGCTGCCGGCCAGGAACTTCAACTTGTCCGCCGCACGTCGCGGCGAGGTGATCTGCAGCATCAGCCGCACGGTGTCGCGGGCGGTGTGCACCGGCGCCTGGTGCCACGCGGCGATGTACGGCGTCGGATCGCCGTAGAGCGCGTCGAGCCCGCGGGTGAGCCGGAGGTGCATGTGGGCAAGCTCGTCCTTCTCGGCGTCGGTCAGGCCGGCGAAGTCGGGGACGTGGCGGTGCGGCAGCATGTGGATCTCGATGGGCCAACGCGCGGCGAACGGGACGAAGGCGGTGAAGTGCTCGCCAGCGAGGACGACCCGCTCGGACCCCCGCTCGTTCGCGAGGTGCTGCTCGAACAGGTCCGGGCCGAACCGTTCGATGCTCGCGAGCAGGCGCTGGGTGCGCGGCGTGATGTACGGGTACGAGTAGATCTGCCCGTGCGGGTGGTGCAGCGTGACGCCGATCGCCTCGCCCCGGTTCTCGAAGGGGAACACCTGCTGGATGCCCGGCATCGCGGAGAGTGCGGCGGTGCGGTCGGCCCAGGCCTCGACGACGGTGCGGGCACGCGACTCGGAGATGGAGGCGAAGGACCCGGACGTCTCGGGCGAGAAGCACACGACCTCGCACCGGCCGACCGAGCGGAGCTGGCGGTTCAGGCCCACGTCGCTCAGGGACTCGAGCGACTCGGGGGCGTCGTCGGCTTCGAGCAGCGGGCCGAACGACGGCGAGCGGTTCTCGAACACGGCGACGTCGTAGCGGCTCGGGATCTCGGACGGGTTGGCCGGGCTCTGGGGCGCGAGCGGGTCCTGGTCGGCCGGCGGCAGGAACACCCGGTTCTGTCGGGACGCCGCGATCGACACCCACTCGCCCGTCAGGACGTCCTGCCGCATCCGCGCCGTCTCGGGCCGCGGGTCGAGCACGCGCTCGTCGATGCTGCGTTCTTGGGGCAGCGTCGAGTCGGCGTCGTCGAAGTAGAAGAGGTCGCGGCCGTCCGCGAGCTTCGTCACGCGCTTGGTGATCACCGGAACAGCCTAGCGCCCATCCGAAGCGTTGCGAAAGACATCGGAAGCAAGCGAAACTGTGCACATGACGGACGCCGACCTCTCCTTCCTCGCCGGCGCGCTGCCCGCGCCCCTCCGGCAGGACCGCATCGTCGCGATCGTCGACGGCGCCCCCGGCATGGTCCGGACGGCCGCGTTGGCCGCGTCCCTCGGCACCAGCGAGGTGACGGTCCGCCAGGACCTTGCCGTCCTCGACCAGGAGGCCCGGATCCGGCGGGTGCACGGAGGCGCGGTCCGCCTCGGGGCCGGGTCCACCGAGCGCCCCTTCGAGGAGACCGCCGTCGAGCACCAGGTGGCCAAGGCCGCCATCGGCCGTGCGGCCGCTGCGCTGGTCCGCCCGGGGGAGTGCGTCGTCCTCGACGTCGGCACCACGCCGGCCGCCGTCGCCGAGGCCCTCGTGGCGCGCACCGAGCTCACCGGCGTCACGGTCGTCACGAACTCCCTCACCACGGCGCTCGCGCTCGAGCGTGCTGTCCCGCGCTTCACCGTGATCGTCACCGGAGGCACTCTCCGGCCCCTGCAGCACTCGCTCGTCGCCCCCTTCAACGGGGCGGTCCTGCCGATGATCGCCGCGGACCTCGTGTTCCTCGGCGGGACCGGACTCGACGTCGACCACGGTCTGACGAACGTGAACCTGCCCGAGACCGAGGCCAAGCGGATGCTCGCGGCGACGGCCCAGCGTACGGTCGTGGTCGCGGACGGTTCGAAGTTCGGCCGGGCCCACATCGGGGTCGTCCGCGCGCTCGAGGACATCGACGTCGTCGTCACCGCCGAGGCCGACGCCGCCGCGGTCGCCACGATCCGGGCGGCCGGGACCCAGGTGATCGTCGCCGACGGCGAGCAGCACACCGAACCAGCCGGAAGGAAGAACACCCCATGACCGCAGCACCCACGGGTGGCCAGTACCGCCTCCACCACGCCGGACCCGACGGGGTCGTCGAAGCCGTGGTCACCGAGGTCGCCGCGGGCATCCGCGAACTCCGCGTCGCCGGCTTCGACATCACCGAGCCGTTCCCCGTGACCGAGCAGCCGCCGGGGGCGAACGGCATCGTCCTGGCGCCCTGGCCGAACCGCGTGGCCGGTGGTGTGTGGGAGCTCGACGGGAAGCGGCAGCAGCTCGACGTCTCGGAGCCCAAGTACGGGAACGCGTCGCACGGACTGCTCCGGTTCGCCCCGTACCGGGTGGTGTCGCAGACCGAGACGTCGATCCAGCAGGAAGCGACGATCCACCCGCAGCACGGGTGGCCCTTCACCCTCGAGACGCGCGTGCTGCACGAACTCGTCGACGACGGCATCCGTGTCACGCACGAGGTCACGAACCGCTCGGGCGTCCGCACACCCTTCGCCGTCGGCGCGCACCCGTACCTGCGTGCCGGTGACACCCCCGCCGACGACCTGGTCGTCACGCTCGACGCCGCGACCGCCTTCACCGTCGACGAGCAGAAGGTCCCGAACGGTTCGGGGCCGGTCGAGGGCACGCCGTACGACCTGCGCCAGGGGCGACGTGCCGGGGACTCGGACCTCGACACCGCCTACACGGACGTCACCCCTGACGCCGACGGGATCCGCCGCACGACGATGCACGGCCCCGAGGGCGACGGTGTGGAGCTCTGGCAGGACGCCTCGTTCCCCTACGTGCAGGTCTTCACCTCGCGCGAGTACCCGCGGGGCGACGGGAAGGGCCTCGCCGTCGCGGTCGAACCGATGACGGCGCCCGCGAACGCCCTGAACTCGGGCGAGGGCCTGCGCTGGCTCGAGCCGGACGAGACCTGGACCGGTTCGTGGGGGATCCGTCGCGTCTGGTCCTGAGGACTCCGGTCGGCGTGCACCGCCGACACGAGGAAGGCCCCGCCGGGTGTCCGGCGGGGCCTTCTGTGTTCGTGTCGGACGCCGGGCGTCAGCCGCGGCGCATCCGGAGTGCCTCGACCGCGAGGGACTCGGTCGCGTACCGGCCGACCTCGTGCGCCCACGCCGGGTCGTCGCCACGGAGCGCGATGAAGTCCTTGCGCTGCCGGCAGACGTAGCCGAGCACGGCGGTGGCCGTCGCGACCTCGATGAAGTCCTTGCGGATGTGGCGGGTCGTGACCTGTGCGTTGCGGCGGAGCGTGTCGAGCAGGAGCTCGTTGCTCATCGTCGTGTTCGTCGCTGCTGCGAGCTCGACGATGCGGCGCGCGTCACCGGTGGTGCTGGTCTGCGTGGCTTCGATGGGCTCGATCACGGTGTACCCCGTTCGTTCGTGGTGGTGCTGTGCTGCAGGATCCGGTGATCGGATCCGGGAATGACACTATCGGCGGCAGCCCAACAATCCGCTGAGGGCGGGCTGTGGTGGGCAGGGGATCTCCCATGAGCCGGCTGGGGACGGGTTGTACCCCGTTCAGGAGCAGATGGCGTCGCTCAGACGCAGCGGGCGCTGCCGACGGGTGCGCCGAGGGCGTCGAGGGACTCGCTGACGCGGTCCGCCAGGTACTGGTAGCCGGCGTCGTTCGGGTGGCCGCCGTCGACGGCGGAGTACCCCGGGCTGTTGCTCGACGTGAACCACCTGCCGGCGAGGGCGTCGATGTGCGGGACACCGGCGGCGGCGGCACCCGCGGAGACCGATGCGGCGACACCGACGGTCGAGTTCGCCCAGGGGAGCGGTGCTGACGGGCCGAGCGCGACGACGACGGCGTCCGGCCAGGTCTGCTGCGCCGTGCGGAGGGTCCGCTCCACCGTGGCGCGGAGGGTGTCCGAGTCGACGAGCCAATCGTTCTGGCTTCCCTGCACGATCACGAGCTGGGGGTCGAACGCAGCGTGCCGCTCGAGGCGTGGCCCGTACGTGTAGTGCGACGAGCCGGTCCGACCGGTGTCGACGTAGCCCGTGCCCGGGTACCCGTCGATCTTGGCCGTCCACCCACGGTCCTCGCTGAGGTCCTGCGCCCAACCGCGGAGTCCGCTGGCCGAGCCCCGACCCGAGGTGTACGAGTCACCCACGATCAGGACGCGTGACCCGGGCTCGATCGCCGCGGCGACGCGATCTGCCGAGACGCCGGGGGCAGCGACGGCCGAGGCGGAGGTCGACGAGGACACCGGCTGGCAGGCACTCGAGACGCTCGGCAGGATCAGCAGGAGTCCGGAGACCCCGAGTGCCATCGCGCCGAGGGCGAGTGCCGGCACCAGCTTCCGGCGGCGTCGGCGCATCGTCGCCGGGCCGGTGGGGGTGCCCGGCCGCTCGCGCTGCGATCGTCGGCCCATCCGTCGCATTCTAGACAAGAGTGCGGAGCGAGACTGGGAGGTGGGCCCCGTGGGGCTCGAACCCACGACCCTCGGATTAAAAGTCCGGTGCTCTACCAACTGAGCTAGAGGCCCTCACCCGCAAGGCTAGCGGGTGAGGGCCTCCGGGACGGAACCGTCTGACCGGGTCAGCCCCGGCGTCCGGTGAGCGTCCGCAGCAGCCACGCGATGACCGCGATGATCAGCAGCACGATGCCGACCCAGAGCAGGAACTTGAGGCTCGCAGCGAAACCGCCGACGAACAGCAGGATGACTGCGATCACAGCCAGGATGATGAGCAGGGCGTTCATGGAAGATCCTCTCCTTCACGTGCAGGGAGGAGCGCCTCCCTGCCGCAACACGGTACGCGTGGCGCAGCGGTTGCGTTCTGGGCGAACCGGACGCGGGCGTGTCACCGGCCGCGCCTACACTGCTGCGGTGCCTCGCGATCACCACCGTCCCGTCCACTTCACCGACGCCGAGTTCGCCGCCATCCAGGGCGGTGAGGACCCGGCGCTCGTGAACCGTGTCGCGCACGAGACCGCGAACGCCCTGCTGCACCGCGTGCGCGAGGACCCGGACCCGGCCGTGGTCGAGCGGCTCGTCACCTACACCGACGTGCACGGCATCGACGCCATCGCGGAGCTGTGGGCGCGGGTCGGTGCGCACACCCTGCCGGGGGCGCTCTGGCGGGTGTACCTGGTGCGCATCGTCATCCGGCAGAACCCGGAGGAGATCGCGTACCTGTTCGAGCGGGGCACGGCGCAGATCGGCACGATCGACCAGGCGGTCGCGGGTGCCGAGGAACCGACGGGCCCGGCGGAGATCCTCACGCTCGCCGACCGCATCCTGCACGGCCTGTACACGGGCGACCTCGCGGTGGCGCTCGACCGCGGGGCGTCGTTCTGCCGACTGACCGCCGCCGGCGCGACCGCCGTGGCGGACGAGTCCGACCTGGTGGCGTCCGAGCGCGCGAGCGAACTCACGACGCGGGCACTCCGCCTGACGGAGCTGGCGGCCGACCTGACCGAGGCGGCGGCGCTCTGGCGCCGCGACAGCCTGGACTGAGCGAGCGGCGGGACGGACCCGCACCGGGCCTCCAGGCCAGGATCGCGCAGCAACGCGATGCCGCGCACGGCCAGGACCGCGCAGCAGCGCGATGACGCGCCAGGCCAAGGGCCGCGCAGCAGAAAACCCGGACGCGACCGCGTCCGGGCACAAAAAGACCGGGCCGCAGAAGCGCCTCTCGGCGCGAGGCCGCTCGAAGCGGCGAATTTTGGAGCCCGGGGCTTGCTGCGGCCCGGCGAGACCCAGTCTACGAGACGTCGGCTGATCACTCGACCCTGTTCACTCATGGTGGACAGAACCGGCCCCGGGCGTGCCCGCGCGCACCCCTGTGCAGGCCCGCCGCGCCCATCCCGCCGAGAAATCCCGACCCCCATCCAATCCACAGCGGGGACCGCACCGAATCATCTGCGTGACGGACGGAATGCCCGTCACGAAGCGAGAGGCCCGGTGTGACCCGGACCGGCACCGCCGGTCAATTCCCTGTGGGTCACGCCGGCCCCTCGTCTCGACCGCCCATGCGGAGGCTTCGTGCTACCCGCCTGGTCAACGAAAGCAACCGAGAGGAGGGAAACCTGCAATGCTTGCCCTCGTGGATAGCGACACCGAACGCTGGAGCTCGTCAGAGCCAGCTCAGGCATCGCCGGACGACCTCCTCGCCCAGGTCGCCGCCGGTGACCAAGCCGCCTTCGCGGACCTCTACGACGCACTCTCCGGTCGGGTCCTCGGTCTGATCACGCGCCTCCTCCGGGACCGCGCGCAGTCGGAAGAGGTCACACAGGAGGTCTTCCTGGAGGTCTGGCAGCAGGCCACCCGCTTCGACCGGAAGCGTGGGACGGCCGCCAGCTGGGTCCTCACAATGGCCCACCGCCGAGCGGTCGACCGGGTCCGAGCCTCGCAGTCGTCGCACGACCGCGACACCAAGATCGGCATCCGCGACCTCGAGGCCGGTTTCGACCAGGTCTCCGAGTCCGTGGAGATCCGCATCGAGCACGAGCGCGTCGGCCGAGCGCTGGCGAAGCTCACCGAGTTCCAGCGGCAGGCCGTGCAACTCGCGTACTACGGCGGCTACTCGCACAGCGAGATGGCCGAACACCTCGGTGTCCCCATCGGCACCGTCAAGACCCGTCTCCGTGACGGGATGATCCGACTCCGAGACGAGATGGGGGTGACCTCATGACCGAACGCCACGACGACCCCGCACTGATGACGGGTTCCCACGCACTCGACGCGCTGTCCGACGACGAGCGCGCGCTCCTCGAGGACGCCCTCCGGACGTCCCCCGAGCTGCAGGCCGAGAACGACTCCCTGCGCGAGACCGCGCTGCAGCTCGCCTACGCCGTCGCACCGATCGAGCCCCCCGCGTCGCTCAAGGCGTCGCTGCTGGCCCGGATCGCGACGACCCCCCAGGCCGCGCCCCTCGCCGACACGACGGTCGACCAGGCCCCGGTCGCCGAGACCACCTCCGTCCAGGAGGCCCGTCCCGAGCCCGCCAGGCACGTCGCCTCGGTCGCCGACGGCCCCACCGCCGGTGGCCGGGCTTCCTCCGAGGCTCGCCGCCGCTGGTTCCAGCGTCCGGCGGTCATGCTGACGGCCGCAGCCGCCGTCGCCGCGGTCTTCTTCGGCGGACTCGGCGTCGGGTCGATCTTCGACCCGAACGGCTCCGGCACCGGCACCACGCAGGCCTCGAGCGGCCTCGACCGCATCTACGCCGCGTCCGACTTCCAGCGCACCACGACCAAGGTCGCGGGCGGCGGTTCGGCGACGGTCGTGTGGTCGAACGACCTCGGCAAGTCCGCGGTGATCCTCGACGGTGTCGAGCAGGCACCGAAGGGCAAGACGTACGAGCTCTGGTACATCGGCTCCGAGGAGCAGGGCGGCACCATCAAGTCGGCCGGCCTGGTCGACGGTGCGGCCGACGGCGTGCACTCCGCCGTGCTCAAGGGCGCGATGTCCGAGGGTGCGACGATCGGCATGACGGTCGAGCCCGAGGGCGGTTCCGAGCAGCCGACCACCTCGCCGATCATGGCGGTCCCCACCACCAGGGCCTGATGCCTCGGGCGGTCCTGCTGGACCGTCACCGACGTAGAACGACGAAGCCGCTGTCCCACGACAGCGGCTTCGTCGTTCTGCGTCCGCACGGCTTTCCGGCGCAACCACGAAGGCCCGGTGCGCGTCCGTGGCGGACGTGCACCGGGCCTCCAGGCCGTCCGTCAGTGCGACGGACGGATGCCGATCAACCGAAGCGGCCCGAGACGTAGTCCTCGGTGGCCTGCACGGACGGGTTCGAGAACATCGTCGCGGTGTCGTCGAACTCGATGAGCTTGCCGGGGGCGCCGGTACCGGCGATGTTGAAGAACGCCGTCTTGTCGCTGACGCGCGACGCCTGCTGCATGTTGTGGGTCACGATCACAATCGTGAACTCCTTCTTGAGCTCCTCGATCAGGTCCTCGATGGCGAGGGTCGAGATCGGGTCGAGGGCCGAGCAGGGCTCGTCCATCAGGAGCACGTCCGGCTCGACCGCGATCGCGCGGGCGATGCAGAGACGCTGCTGCTGCCCACCGGACAGACCCATGCCGGGCTTGTCGAGGCGGTCCTTGACCTCGTTCCACAGGTTCGCACCCTGCAGCGAGCGCTCGACGATGTCGTCGGCCTCGGAGCGGGAGACACGCTTGTTGTTGAGCTTCACGCCCGCCAGCACGTTGTCGCGGATCGACATCGTGGGGAACGGGTTCGGACGCTGGAAGACCATGCCGACCTGACGACGGACGAGCACGGGGTCGACGCCGGCGCCGTACAGGTCGTCGCCGTCGATCTTGACCGAGCCCTCGACCCATGCGCCGGGGATGACCTCGTGCATGCGGTTCAGGGTGCGGAGGAAGGTGGACTTGCCGCAGCCCGACGGGCCGATGAAGGCCGTGACGGTGCGGGGCTCGATGGTGATGTCGACACCCTCGACCGCCTTGAACTTCGAGTAGTAGACGTTGAGGCCGTCGACCTCGATGCGCTTGGACACGTTGATCCTTCTGGGTGGGTGGTGTCGCTGGTTCCGCGGGGGCGGAGGGTCAGCGGCTGAGCTTGGGGGCGAAGAGACGGGTGATGAACCGGGCGAGCAGGTTGAGCAGCATCACGATCAGGATGAGCACCAGAGCCGCGGTCCAGGCCCGGTCGACGAACGGCACCGGGTTGGCGCCCTGCTGCGAGTACTGCGTGTACGCGTACACCGGCAGGGTCATCATCGGGTCACGGAACAGGTTGTAGTTCATGCTCGCGGTGAAGCCGGCCGTGACGAGCAGCGGGGCGGTCTCACCGATGACGCGGGCGATCGAGAGCATCACGCCGGTGGTGATGCCGGCGAGGCTGGTGGGGAGCACGACCTTGAGGATCGTGAGGTACTTCGGCACCCCGAGGGCGTACGAGGCCTCGCGGAGTTCCATCGGGACGATCTTCAGCACCTCTTCGGTGGAGCGCACGACGATCGGGATCATCAGCACCGACAGGGCGACGGAGCCGACCAGGCCGAAGCGGGCACCCGGGCCGAGGAACAGCGCGAAGAGCGCGTAGGCGAACAGACCGGCGACGATCGACGGGATGCCCGTCATGACGTCGACGAAGAACGTGATGCCCTTCGCCAGTGCGCCGCGACCGTACTCGACCAGGTAGATCGAGGTGAGCAGGCCGATCGGGACCGAGATGAGCGCCGCGAACAGCGTGATCTCGAGCGTGCCGATCAGGGCGTGGACCGCGCCGCCGCCCTCGGAGATGACCCCGCGCATCGAGTACGAGAAGAAGTTCGCGTCGAAGCGGGCGACGCCCTTGGCGATGACCGTCCAGAGCAGCGACACCAGCGGCAGGACCGCGATGACGAACGCCGTGATGACGAGCGAGGTGACCAGGCGGTCGACCGCCTTGCGGCCACCCTCGACGATGCGCGAGATGACGACGATGAGGACGTCGAACAGGACCGTGCCGAGGAAGATCGCGGCGACGACGTTGAAGTCCTTGACGGCGCCGCCCGCGTTGAGCAGGGCGAAGACCAGGACGAGGGCGACCCAGCTGCCGACGAGCAGCAGCCACGGGACCGAGGCGTGCAGCTTGCCGTTGGCGTAGACGTTGCCGGCGGTGCCGGTCTGACGGAGCGCGAGGGACATCGGGTGCGACCTCTCAGCTGACTCGGCTGCGGACGATGTACCGCGCGAGCATGTTGATGACCAGGGTGATGACGAAGAGGATCAGACCCGAGGCGATGAGCGCGTTCAGGGCCGTACCGGATGCCTCGGCGAACTGCAGGGCGATGTTCGCGGCGATCGTCGAGGGGTTCTGCGACGTCAGCATCTGGAACGTGACGTTCGTCGAGACCGACAGCACCAGCGCGATCGCCATCGTCTCGCCGAGTGCACGACCGAGGCCGAGCATGATCGCGGAGACGATGCCGGACTTCGCGAACGGCAGGACCGACAGGCGGATCATCTCCCAGCGGGTCGCGCCGAGGGCCAGTGCCGCTTCCTCGTTGAGGGTCGGCGCCTGCAGGAAGATCTCACGCATGACCGCGGTCATGATCGGGATCGCCATGACGGCGAGGACGATCGACGCGGTCAGGATCGTGCGACCGGTGCCGGACACCTGGCCGGAGAACAGCGGGAACCAGCCGATGTACTCGTTCAGGAAGACGTAGAACGGCTTCACCAGGGGCGCCAGCACGGCGATGCCCCAGAGGCCGTAGACGACCGACGGCACCGCGGCCAGCAGGTCGATCACGTAGCCGAGGACCGGCGCGAGTCGACGCGGCGCGAAGTGCGAGATGAAGAGGGCGATCCCGAGGGACAGCGGCACGGCGATCACGAGCGCGATGAGCGCGGACCAGACGGTGCCGAAGACCAGGGGGCCGACGAAGTCCCAGAAGTTCGTGGCCTTGCCCGGCAGCTCGCCGACCTTGGCGGAGAAGGCCGGGATGCTCTGCCAGACGAGGAACGCGGCGACGAGCACGAGCACGAAGAGGATGAGGCCGCCGGCGATGACCGAGGCGGCGGAGAAGACGCGGTCGCCGACACGGACGACGGGCTTCGGCTTGGTCGGGGTGACGGTGGCCCCTGGCTGGGCCGGTGCGGTCGTCATGGGGTACTCCTGTCGGAGGAACGCCGGGGGAGGCGACGGGTTCTGGGGTGGTGGTGCGCGTCCGGGTGGGGTCCTGGACGGCTGAGTGCCCGGACGCCGGTCGAGTGGGTGGGACCGGCGTCCGGGCGCTCAGGGGGCCTTACTTGATGGAAGCGACCGCGTCCTTGGCCTTCGACGCGAGGTCGGAGGAGAGGGCGGCCGACTTGGCCTCCTTGGCAGCGGCGTCCTGAGCGGCGCTCGAGACGACGTAGTCGAGGTAGCCCTTCACGAGCTCGGCCTTGTCGGCGTCCTTGTACTCCTGGCACGCGATGGCGTAGGAGACGAGGACCAGCGGCCAGGCGCCGTCAGCGGTGTCCTTGCGGTCGATGTCGATCGCGAGGTCGTTGTCCTCACGGCCGGTCGCGATCTTCGAGTCGGCGACGACCTGCGCGGCGCCGTCGGCCGAGATCTCGGTCGCCTTGTCGCCGACCATCAGCTTCGCGCGGTCGAGGTCGCCCGCACCGGAGTCGTCGATGTAGGTGATGGCGTTGGTGGCGTTGCCCATCGCGGAGGCGACACCGGAGGTGCCCTTCGCGCTGTCACCGACCGAGTACGGGAAGGTCTGGCTGGGCTCTTCGGTCCAGACGTCAGAAGCGTTCGCGGAGACGTACTCCGAGAAGTTCTGCGTGGTGCCCGAGTCGTCCGAGCGGTGGACGACCGTGATGTCGGCGTCCGGCAGCTTCGCGTCCTTGTTCAGGTCGGCGATCTCGGAGTCGTCCCACTTGGTGATCTTGCCCGAGAAGATGCCCGCGATGGTCTTCGCGTCGAGCGTCAGGTCGCTGACGCCGTCGACCTTGTACGCGATGGCGATCGGGGAGATGTAGACGGGGATGTCGATGCCCTTGGTGTCCGCCTTGCAGGACTCGAACTTGCCCGAGAGCTCCTCGTCCTTCAGCGCGGCGTCGGAGCCGGCGAAGTCCGCGGCACCCGACATGAAGTTCTCGCGGCCTGCGCCGGAGCCGTCCGGGGTGTAGTTCACGGTGACGCCCGAGGCCTCGTTCTGGAAACCGGCGGCCCAGGTGGCCTGCGCGGTCTGCTGTGCCGACGAGCCGGAGCCGGTCAGGGTGCCGGAGAGCTTCGAGTAGTCGCTGCCGCTGGTGGAGGAGGACTCGGTGCTGCCCGCGTCCTCGTTCGCCGCGCACGAGGAGAGCACGACTGCGCCGGCGATCGCGATTGCTGCGATCGAACCGATTCGCTTGATGTTCACAGGGGTCCCTTCGGGAATGGAATGCAGTGGGACCACTGCGGTCCCTGGGCCGGTGCCGACCCGGGAGCGACTGTAGGGACGCGAGGTGACCGCAATCACCCCCGCTGGTGAACGGAAGGTGAACGAGGGGTTGTCGACGTCGGGGCGGCGTGCGCCGCTCCCGCGCAGGGAGCAGGATCGGGGGCATTGTGCGCTCGTTCGGAAGATGCGCACGCATGGTCGCGGACGAGCGGTCGGGAGGCCCGGATCGCGTTCCCGGGCGCGGCGCGGCCCCGTCGCGTGGCCGGTTACGCCGGGATCGTGTTGCGGTGCGTCTCGACCGCGACGAGGGTGTCCCCCGCGATGTGCATGACGGAGAAGTCCCCGACCGACAGCATCGCGGCGCGGCGCAGGTCGAAGCGGCCGGAGTCGTCGGCGGTCGCGGTGGCGATCCTGGCGATGATGTCGGGCAGCACCGGACCGTGCGAGCACAACACGGCGGTCTTGCCCTTGTCGAGCCGGCGCCGGACGACGCCCTTGACGTCGGCGGCGCCGCGGTCGTGGGCGTCCTGGCTGATGTCGGCGGTGCTCGAGACCCCGAGCTTCGTCGCGGCGGAGAGCGGCTCGACGGTCGCGAGGCACCGCGCCGCCGTGCTGCTCACGATCTTCTTCGGGCCGAACGCCGCGACCGGTGCCGCGGCTGCCTTGGCCTGCGAACGGCCGACGGGCAGCAGCGGACGGGTGGCGTCGGGGCCGTCCCAGTCCGAGCCGGGCACCGTCTTCGCGTGGCGCAGGGTGATCAGGGCGAACGTGCGGTGCTGTCCGGCGGCGGCGCGTTCGGCGAACCGGTCGAGGATCGCGACGTCCCGCTCGTACGTCAGGCGGTTGCGGGCGTCGTCGATGGTGACCCACTCGAGCGCCGCGACCTCGTGGTTCGGCACGAAGGCACCGGCGCGGGCGTACTCCTTGGCCGAGACCCGAGCTGCCCAGTAGTGCACGACCTTGTCGCGGCCGTTCGGCAGCACGTACTCGGCGGTGCCGAGTGGTGCGCCGAGGTGGACGCGGTACCCGGTCTCCTCGTCGATCTCGCGCACGGCGGTCGTCGGGACGGCCTCGCCCGGGTCCACCTTGCCCTTGGGTAAGGAGACGTCCTTGTGGTGGTCGCGGTGGATGAGCAGCACGAGGGGTGTGCCGTCCTGTTCGCGCCAGACGACCGCACCCGCAGCGACGACGGGGCCCGAGGGACCGCCGCTCACCGAGTCGAGCGCTTCCGGGCCGAGATCTTCCGCATGGTCACATTCTGCACGTCCTCGAGCGGACGGCCCGCATCGTCGGTGGAGTGCCGCGTCCACTCGCCGTCGGACTCCAGGTGCCACGAGCTGGCGGTGTCGGCCATCGCCAGGTCGAACATCTCCTGCACCTCGTTGATGTGGTCCGGGGCGACCAGCCGCACGAGGGCCTCGACGCGACGGTCGAGGTTGCGGTGCATCATGTCGGCGCTGCCGATGAACACCGCCGGGTCGCCGTCGTTGTGGAACGCGAACGCGCGGGAGTGCTCGAGGTAGCGCCCGACGATGCTCCGCACGCGGATGGTGTCGCTGACGCCTTCCATGCCCGGCTTGAGCGAGCAGATGCCGCGCACCCACACGTCGATCGGCACCCCGGCCTGGCTCGCCAGGTACAGCGCGTCGATGATCTGCTCGTCGACCATCGAGTTGACCTTGATCCGGATGCCCGAGGGCTTGCCGGCGCGGGCGTTGGCGGCCTCGGTCTGGATGCGCTTGAGCAGGCCCTTCCGCAGGTGCAGCGGTGCCACGAGCAAGCGCTTGAACTTCTTCTCGATGGCGTAGCCGGACAGCTCGTTGAACAGGCGGGTGAGGTCCTTGCCCACGGTGTCGTCCGAGGTGAAGAGCCCCATGTCCTCGTAGATGCGCGAGGTCTTCGGGTTGTAGTTGCCCGTGCCGATGTGGCTGTAGTGCTTGAGCGTCCCGCCCTCTTGCCGGATGACGAGCACCAGCTTCGAGTGCGTCTTCAGCCCGACCAGGCCGTAGACGACGTGCACGCCGGCCTTCTCGAGCTTCCGGGCCCAGGTGATGTTGTTCTGCTCGTCGAAGCGTGCCTTGATCTCGACCAGGGCGAGGACCTGCTTGCCGGCGGCCGCGGCGTCGATGAGCGCTTCGACGATGGGGCTGTCGCCGGAGGTGCGGTACAGGGTCTGCTTGATCGCCAGCACGTTCGGGTCGGCCGCGGCCTGCTCGAGGAACGCCTGCACGCTCGTGGCGAAGGACTCGTAGGGGTGGTGGACCAGGACGTCGTTCGCCTTGATCGCGCGGAACAGGTCGGGCTTCGTGTTCGGCTCACCCGGCTGGAACTGCACCGGGGTGGTCGGCACGTGCTTCGGGTAGTGCAGGTCCGGACGGTTGATCTTGGAGATCTCGAACAGTCCGCCGAGGTCGAGCGGCGACGGCAGCCGGAAGACCTCTTCCTCGGTGATGTCGAGTTCACGCACGAGCAGGTCGAGCGTCACCGGGTCCATGTCCTCGGTGATCTCGAGGCGGATCGGCGGACCGAACCGGCGGCGCAGGAGCTCGCGCTCGAGGGCCTGGATGAGGTTCTCGGCCTCGTCCTCCTCGATCTCGACGTCCTCGTTGCGGGTGACCCGGAACACGTGGTGCTCGAGGACCTCCATCCCCGGGAACAGGTCGTCGAGGTGGTTCGCGATGAGGTCTTCGAGCGGGATGAAGCGCATCCGGCCGGAGTTGTCGTCGGGGAGCTTGATGAAACGGGAGAAGTTCTGCGGCACCTTGAGGCGCGCGAACTCCTGGCGCTGCGACTTCGGGTTGCGGACCCGCACCGCCAGGTTGAGCGAGAGCCCGGAGATGTAAGGGAACGGGTGCGCCGGGTCGACGGCCAGCGGCATGAGCACCGGGAAGATCTGCTCGTTGAAGTACTCCCGCATCCGCTGCCGGTCGGCTTCGTCGAGGTCGGACCAGTGCTCGATGTGGATGCCCGCGGCGTCGAGGTCGGGCTTGAGCGACCCGATGAAGGCCTGGGCGTGCCGGTCCTGCAGCTCGTGGGCCTTCTTCGCGATGTCGCGCAGGACGTCGCTGGGGGCACGGCCGACGTTGGTCGGGACGGCGATGCCGGTGTCGATGCGGCGCTTCAGGCCGGCGACACGGACCATGAAGAACTCGTCGAGGTTGGACGCGAAGATCGCCAGGAAGTTCGCCCGCTCGAGCAGGGGCTGCGTGCGGTCTTCACCCAGCTCGAGCACGCGCTGGTTGAACCGGAGCCAGCTGAGCTCACGGTCGAAGTAGCGGTCCGTCGGCAGTGACTCGTGCTCGATCTCGATGACTTCGTCGAAGTCGTCAAGGTCGGGTGCGACGGATTCGCCGTCGAGCTGCGGTTCGGTGTCCATCCCCACATCCTGCCACCCGGCCCCTGCCACCGGAGGGGCCTCGGTGGACGCTGTGGAAACCGCCGGTGAACCGTCGGTGTGTGGAGGAACGGTCACGAAATACCGACGGTGACATCTGCCCGGGAGTGTGGGTATGGTGGGCCGTGTCAGAGCCTCCGGGGGGATTCCACTGCGCGGGGGTGCAGCTACGAATGAAAGAGGTTCATCATGTCGCGTGTCCTTTCGACCGAGCAGGCCAAGACCGCCATCCGTCAGGTCCAGTCGATCGTCAACGGTGGTTTCACCGACCAGATCTCCCAGCTCGACGCCCAGGGCCGGATCCTCTCCGACTCGAACGTGTGGGACGGCCCGCTCGCGGCGACGTTCCGTGGGTCGACCTGGCCGGAGACCAAGGCCGCCCTCGACAAGGCGAAGACCGAGCTCGAGCAGCTCCGCACGCAGCTCGACAAGATCTCGCAGGACATCTTCACCGCAGGTGGCGGCGCGTAAGCACCAGCCTGTTCCCGCCCGGACCGTCGCACTCGCGGCGGTCCGGGCGTTCGCGGTCGGTGGGGCCGCTTCACCAGCACGATCAGCACGACTTCGGGGGATGAACCATGGTTGACCTGCACGGCAATGAGCCAGTCAAGTTCGACAACGGCACGGCCGACGCACTCAGCACGGCGCTGAACGGCGCGGCTGAGTCGATCGAGGGTCAGGCCGGCTCGCGGCAGTCCTACGTCAACACCGCGTCGCAGGAGTTCCGCGGCCACTTCTCGCAGCTGTTCACCGACAACGCGTCGAACGCGAAGGCCGACGCCGAGGACATCGCGAAGAACCTGCGCACCGTGGCGGGCTGGGTCGACCAGATGAAGGCGGCCGCCGAGCGCGAGAACGCCCGTCGCAAGACCGCCCGTGACTGGTACGAGCACCATGAGAATCGCAACCTGATCGAGGTCGCGGTCGACTGGGCCAGCGGCAACGACAACCCGCCCGAGGTCAAGCACGAGGACGCACCGACCTTCGAACCCGCGAGTGCGAAGTCGACGACACGGCAGACCCCGAACCCTGGTGGTGGCGGCGGTGGCGGCGGGACATCCTCGGCCAAGCCGGAGGACCTCCGCTCGTTCGCAACCGGGTCGACGTCCCTCAACAGCGCCCTCTCCGGGAAGCCGGCCGGCTTGCGCGGCAATCTCGACGACTTCGCGACGAAGTGCTCGTGGGGGAAGATCAACGCCGACGGTCTCGTGACGGCGTTCGACAAGTGGCTCGAGGCCAACGACCAAGACGTCAAGTGGGCGAACACGATCGCCGACGCCTTCGCGGCAGCCGGGGGAGAAGGCACCGTGTCCACCGTCTCGGACGCCGCGCTCGCCGCAGCCCTGGCCGCCGCCGGAGTCTCGCAGACCCGCACCGACCTGCAGTTCGAGCCGCCGACGGCCTACGGCGCCCAACCAACGACCGGTTACTCGATGGACCCGGTGAACACCACGACGGGCAACTTCCTCGAGCCGGAGCTCGACCTCGCTTTCACCGGTGCATCTGCGGCGCTGCAGGTGACCCGCATGTACAACTCCCTCGACCAGCACGTCGGGCTCTTCGGTCCGGGGTGGGCGTCGATCCTCGAGACCCGCCTGCTCCTCGACGACGAAGGCGCGTCGTTCGTCGGGGCCGACGGCCGCCAGGTCCGGTTCCCGCGCGACGGCGAGGGGTGGGCTCGCGGCGTCGGCGAGAACCGCTGGCTCGCGGCCGAGGGCGACCGGCTCGTCGTCCGCGACAACCAGCGCGAGCGCATCGACTTCGCGCTGTCCGGGCTGTGGCTCGGACAGCGCGGCGGTGCCGGCACCGCGGTCCGCGTCGAGCGGGACGCCGACGACGTCGTCGTGCGCCTAGTGCACGAGCGCGGTCGCTCGATCGACGTCGACCACGTCGACGGTCGAGTGGCGGTGCTCCGAGCCTCTGACGGCCGCCGGGTCGAGTACGGGTACGACGATCGCGGCCGACTCGTCTCGGTCACCGATGCCGTGGGCACCCGGACCTACGGCTGGAACGACGACGACCTCATCACGACGGTCACGAGTGCGGCCGGTGTCGTCGAGGTCGACAACACCTACGACGCACAACGTCGCGTGGTCGAACAGATCAGCCCCCACGGCCGCACGGTGCGCTTCGCGTACCTGCCCGGCCGAGTCACGGTGGTGTCCGACCACGACGGCTCGCGGTCGAACTCCTACATCGCCGATGCCAAGGGGCGTCTCGTCGGGATCATCGACTCCGACGACCGACGCCAGTCGATGAGCTACGACCGGCACGGCAACCTGGTGTCGGCGACCGAGCGCGACGGATCGGTGACCGTCCACGCGTACGACGACCGAGGCCGGAAGACCCGGACCGTCACGCCGTCCGGCGGCGACCTGACCTACGGGTACGACGACCAGGACCGCGTGACGACGGTCGTCACCGAGGCCGGTGCCGTCGTGAGCTACGAGTACGTGGGCGACGACCGCGACCCGTCGGTCATCGTCGACCCGGTCGGCGGTCGGACGGAGCTGACCTGGCAGGACGGCTCCCTCACCCACGTCGTCGACCCGACCGGCGTGGTCCTGACGCTTTCCTACGACGCGTTCGGTGAGCTCGTCTCGACCACCAACGCCGTCGCCGACACCGCTCGGATCGAGCGCGACGCCGCCGGTCACCCGGTCGCCGCGATCAGCCCCTCCGGCGCACGGAGCGAGTACCGCTACGACGCCGCCGGGCTCCTCGTCGAACGACGTGACGCCGACGGAGCCGTCTGGCGTTTCGAGTACGCCGCCGGAGCGCGGATCGCTGCGATCACGGACCCGCTCGGAGCACGGACGACGCTCGAGTACGCCCCGGACGGCGAGCTCGCGACCACGACCGACCCGCTGGGTCGCCGCGTCTCACGGACGTTCGACGACCAGGGGAACCTGGCGGAGCTCGCATTGCCGGGCGACGCGGTCTGGACGTTCGCGCACGACGCCTTGTCGCGCCTCCAGGCCATCACCGACCCCGCCGGCGCGACCTGGCGTCGCGAGTACGACGTCGTCGGCGAGCTGACGGCGACCGTCGACCCGACGGGCGTCCGCCGGGAGATCTCGGACGACGTCGCGACCGGCGTCGCGACCCTGCGCGACGCCTTCGACACCGCGACCGTCCGGTTCGACGAGTACGGCCGACCCGTCGAGTCCACGTCTGACGAGACCGGTTCCGAACTCATCACCTACGACGCCGCCGGTCGCCCCGTCGAACTCGTCGACGGCGAAGGCGGACTGACCCGACTCGAGCGCGACCTCGCCGGTCGCGTCGTCGCGTTGGTCGCCCCCTCGGGCGCGCGCTCCACGTACGAGTACGACGCCTGCGGGCGTCCCGCCGCAGCCACCGACGCCTCGGGGGCGCGGACGACGCTCACCTACGACGCGGACTCCCGTGTCGTGGCCCGGACCCTGCCCACCGGCGAGGTCGAGGAGATCACGTACGACGCCGTCGGGCGCGTGGTCACGCAGACGACTCCGGGTTCCGGCACCGCGCGGTTCCGCTACGACCTGGCCGGGAGGCTCGTCTCCAGCCACGACGCACGCTTCGGCCGTCGTCGGTTCCGCTACGACCCCGCCGGGCAGCTGATCCAGGTCGTCAACGGTCTCGACGGGGTCACCTCGTTCGAGTACGACGAGCGCGGGCGCCTGGTGACGATCACCGACCCTGCCGGCGGGACCACTCGACGGGAGTACGACGCCGCCGACCACGTGGTCGCCGTCACCGATCCGCTCGGACGGACGACCACGGCGGCCTACGACCCGGCCGGGCGCCAGATCCGCCAGACGGATCCCGACGGCCGCACCACCGAGTGGACGTACGACGCAGCCGGCCACCAGCGGGCCGTGCTCGTCGACGGTGCGGTGCAGTCGGAGATCACCCGCGACACCGTCCACCGAACTGTCGTCGTGTCGGACCACACCCGTGGTGCAGGCCGGACGATCGAGCACGAGCTCCAGCACGACCGCCGTGGCCTGCTCGTCCGCCGAGCCCGCGGCGACCAGTCCGTCGCGTGGGAGTACGACGCCGACGGCAACCGCACCGCTCGGGTCGACCCGAACGGCACCCGCACCACCTACCGTCGCGACGCCGTCGGCCGGGTCGTCGGGGTGGACCGTGACGGCACCGCTGCCGGAACGTTCTCCTACGACGCCTCGGGTCGTATCGTCCAGGCAGCCACGGGCGACCTGGTGCAGTCGTGGTCGTACCAGGGAGGTGCCCTCGTCGCGCACACCTCGACCACGCTCGACGGTGCCACCAGCACACGCATCAAGCGCGATGCCGACGCGCGGATCACCGCGGTCGACGGACCGTCCGGGGCGGTGCCGTACGAGTACGACGCCGCCGGGCAGCTCGTGCGCGCCGCGGACTCGACGTGGGCTTACGACGACGGTGGGCGACTCGTCGCCGAGACCGTCGGCGGTGTCGAGACACGCCACGAGTACGACGCTGCCGGACAGCTGGTCGCGACGACCACCGAGGCCGGCCGCACCGAGTACGTCCACGACGGTCTCGGCCGCCGCACCCGGCGGACCGCCGCCGACGGTTCGACCACCGAGTACGCATGGTCCGACCTGGGGTACCTCGCTGCCGTCGTCGACCGCGACGCCTCGTACGCCGAGACCGGTCGGCTCGACGTCTGGGTCGACGCGCTCGGTGAGCTCGCCGAAGTGGGTGGGGTCGCCGCGTGGTGGGACTCCGCCGCGGTCGTGCCGTCACTCATCAGCATTGCCGACACGTCGCTGCTCGACCTGCCGGGGGGCGTCACCGCGATCGGCGCTGCCGTGACGCAGCCCGCTTGGCGCAGTGCTCGCGCGACCGATGCTGCGGATCCGTGGGCTGCGCTCGCTGCCGTCACCGACGTCGGGCTGCCCGCGGGGGTGTCCCTGACCGGCTCGGGTGGGGTGTCCGTCGCAGGGCTGGAGTGGCTCGGGGCCCGTGTGTACGACCCTGCGGCGCGGGGCTTCCTGTCGGTTGATCCGCTCGCTCCGATCCTGGGTGCGGCGTGGTCTGGGAACCCGTACTCGTACGCGGGCAACGATCCGTTGCAGGCTGTCGACCCGCTCGGGTTGCGGCCAGCGACGGACAAGGACTTGCAGGCGTACCGGGATGCGCACCAGGGGGCGATCGCTGCCGTCGGGAACTGGTGGAACGACAACTGGGAGTACGTCGTCGCGGGGGCGGCGATCGTGGCCGGGGTCGCACTCATGGCGACCGGCGTCGGCGGCCCTGCCGGAATCGCAGTGATGGCGTTGGCGGGCGGATTGATGAGTGGTGGGATTTCCGTGGCGACGCAGAAGGCGGAGAAGGGCACGGTCGACTGGGGCACA
Organism: Curtobacterium flaccumfaciens; assembly: GCF_013359815.1. Classification (GTDB taxonomy): domain Bacteria; phylum Actinomycetota; class Actinomycetes; order Actinomycetales; family Microbacteriaceae; genus Curtobacterium; species Curtobacterium flaccumfaciens. The sequence continues at coordinate 280,017 of NZ_JABMCF010000035.1, forward strand.
GTCGGCAAGGACGCGCTGATCGGGACCGCCACGGGTGCACTGGGCGCTGGGACTGGAGCTGCTCTGGCAGCCAAGATGGGAACAGGGCTGGCGGCCCGCGCGGCAACCGGTGTCGCCAGCGGTGCGGTCGAAGGCGGCGGCACTGGGGCCCTGAACTACGCGACGGCTCCAGGGCCGCACACCGTCAACGGGTTCCTGCAAGCGACCGGAAGCCAAGCCGTTGTCGGCGCCGCGTCCAGCGGTCTCACGGCGTACCGGCCGAAGTGGCTGTCGAGCGAGAACGCGAGCACCTTCAAGTGGGGCCTCTATCGATCGACCTACGTCCATGAAGGGACGACGATGTTCCGTTCCGGAGACGTCAATGGCTTCCACAGCGGAGAATTCTGGTCGTCGGATCTGCCGCGCAGCATCGCTCAGGTGCGTGAGGACAAGGCGTTGCCGATTCGCTGGGCCAACGGCGGCAAGGAATCGATTCAGAACGCGGGCTTCGCAGGTGAGTTCACGCAGAAGATGCCCGCGTACAAGGGGCTAACGGCACCGCAGACAGGGCTCAACGGCGACTTCTACCGGGGAGGGACGAACCAGACCTTCGTACCCCGCGCGTATGATGCGGTCGACATCAAGGGCTACTGGTCGCTCACGCCGTGACGTTCGAGCGGAAGGGACGATTTCGTTGAAGCGTGCATCTGAGCAGGAAATAATCGAGTTGTGCAGAAGCGTAGCGGACTCACTGAGCCTCGCTCACGATCTGCAGACGGCGCGATGGTTCACCGATGTTGCCGAGGCGCTCGGGAGTGCTTCCCCGGAAGATGCAGCTGACCTGACTGCGGAGATCCATCGGGCCGTGCGCGGCGGTGCAGGTGGACCCCGAGGCGTGGTGATAGTCGCCGCAAATGGTCGGGCAGATTCGGCGGCGACCGCACGGTTTCACGACGATCTGTCACGCTTATACGATCTCACTCGGCATTCGAGGTTCGCTGATTGGGTCCGGACTTTTACGGGATGACGCGCGGGGAGTGAACGTTGATAGTGCATTCGCTAGCGAGATTCGCTACGCGGGGATTTACCAGCGTCGGAATCTCTTAGCGCTCGGAGCCCTTGCTGAGGCTCCGTTCTGGAGCGCTGATTGCATTCGAGCGCAAGCGACACGGACGATGTCCACGTTCAAGCACGGCGTCGGCAGAACATGACATTGTCGGAATTGCTCAAGCAACTCGACGATCGCGCAGTCGAGGATGCCGCGTCGGCTGTGCAGATAGCCGCCGTACGATCCGCTCTCGTCGCCGCGTTCGAGCAGCGGCCCGACCATCCGGCGTACCGCAGGGGGATACAGGGCACAGCCCGCCTTGTTGCCGACAGCTGGCCCTACGAGAGCGAGCTGGGGGCGCTGGTGTTGGCCTTTTCCGAAGCGGTGCGACGTGAAGTTTGACCGCACCGGGCGACGGACATCGGGGTGGCAGTTGAGAGACTCCGGGGCTGAACGACTCGCACGGCGAAGACGCGTACGGCGAGACAAGATCATGGCTTCGATCGTCTTCGCCTTCGTCGTGCTCGTTCCCTTGCTGGGCTTCTTCGTCGGGCCGATCACGTTGAAGGTCTACGACGCAGGACACCGGGTGCACGTCGTCTGCACCGTCAGCTCCGCGCACAGCAGTGCGGACTCGTCTCGCTCCCTGAAGGGCGTGGGCTCGTCGACGTCGCAGGTCGTGTTCGAGACGTCCGACTGCGGAACGCTCGTTCAGACCTGGGGTGTGAACCGCGACAACGAGGACGAACTGGCGCGGGGCGTCATCGAGGGGGAGCGCTACCGGTTCGACGTCGGCGAGGGTTCCTTCACGATGCGGGAGTTCCTGAACACGATCCGTCAGGCCGTGTACGTGAAGAGCTTCGAGCCCGTGCGAACACGGTAGGTCCGTCGGCCCAGCGCAGCAGCAGCGCGCCGCTCAGCGCCCGAAGGTCCCGACGAACTCACCCCACTGTGCCGGCGCCCGCTGCTCGAGCCATGCGCAGAGCTCGGGATAGGCAGCGTCGATCGACAGGACGCTGATCACGCCGCGTTGACCGTTCACTTTGATGTCGAGCCCGCCGAACCGGTTGGTGGTGGGTCGGATGCGCTTGATCGCCGCCGGGTCGACGGTCCGCGCGGCACGGAACATCGGCGTCACGACCAGCTGCGATTCGTACGCCTCGACGCGACGGCGCTTCTGCCCGACGCCGAGGTAGACGAACAGGATCCCGAACAGCACCATGCCGACGCCGGCGATGAGCATGCCGATCGCGTCGGGGTCGTCGAGCAGGCTGAGCGTGACCAGGAAGAAGAACCCGCCGACGACGATGACGACGATCCCGATGATCCGGAGCAGCAGGTAGCTGAACCGGCGCGCACGGACGGTGAAGAGCACGCCGTGCGCCTCGTCGCCCACGACGGTGGACGGTGGCCGCTTCCGGTCGTTCTGACGGACGAGCGCGCTGACGGCGGCCGGGATTGCGATCATGGCGATCAGCGCGATGAGCACCGGCGACAGGTTGATGTTCACCGGTCCGCCCCCGGTCGTGCGTTCGTGCGCCGACGTTGGAAGGGCGTGACGCCCTGGTCCCCCTGGATCATGCGTGCAGAGTATCAGTGCCCTGTGGACAGGTCCGAGCGCGCTCACGGATGCTCTATGTTGGATTTCAGTAGCGAGCTGTGGCCCGAACGGGGGTGGCTCCCGGGGGAGAACAGCCCGGATCTGGCGCCGTTCAGCAACTAGCATCGATGTGCTCGACGATTCTCTTGGGGGGAAGACCGTGATGAACCAGCGTGCCGGGAACACCGGAGCACGACGGACCGGACGACGGATCGCGGGGACGGTCGCCGTCACGGGGATCGCTGCGCTGGTGCTCGCCGGCTGCACCTCCGACGACAAGCCTGTTGCCGACCCCTCGCGGGTCCTGCAGACCGTCGACACGCGCCTCGCCGCGGACGGCTCGATCACCTCGATCTCGGACACTGCGATCTCCGTCGCAGGCAAGGACTCCTCGTCCGCGACGACGGAGCACGACCCCGCGAAGGCCGCGAGTGACCTGCCACTGCGCATCACGACGCAGTACTCGACCAAGAAGAAGACCGGCACGGACCTGGCCGACCTCGACGGGTACTCGGGTCGGGTGTCGATCGACCTGACGATCGAGAACCTGACGGTCACCTCGAAGAACCTGACCTACGACGTCGCCGGCACGTCGCGTTCGACCCCGGCACTCGTGGGCGCGCCCTTCAGCATCGCGGCGTCGACCGTGCTGGCGGGGACCGCCGCCGACCGCGTCGTCACGGACTCGGCCGACTCCGGCTCGTCGACCGACGGCGTCGTGAGCACCAACGAGGACGGCGACGCGGTCGTCCAGTGGGGCCGGTTGCTCGCCCCGCCGACCTCCGGCGCGAGCAGCACGCTGCACCTCGTCGCCGACGTCGAGGACTTCGCCGCGCCGACCATCGACGTCGCCGCGCAGCCCGGGCTGTCCACGGACCTGTCCTCCACGGGCGTCGTCAACGCGGCCTTCGGGTCCGACAGTGACTCCGAACTCGCGCTCCAGCGCCGCACGATCGACCTGATCTCGCAGGTGAACGAGGTGCTGGCGCGTGCCGGTGGCACCATCACCGAGGTCCGGTCGAACCTCGAGACGACGTCGGAGACCCTCGGCGTCAGCACGGCCGAGCGCCTCAAGGAGAGCAGCTCCTCCCTGGCCAGCACGATGCAGTCCCTGTCCGGACAGCTCGGCTCGCTCAACAGCGACCTCGGTGCGACGGTCAAGGCCACGCAGTCGACGGTGTTGCAGCAGCTCCAGCAGACGACGACGAGCCTCGATGGCCTGCTCGGTGACACTTCGGCGACCGCCCCCACCACGGTGCTCGACGGCAACGGCTGTGCGGCGACGCCGAAGACCCCGTCAGCAGGCGGCAGCGTCTACGGCAACCTCCTCCGCGTCTCGGCGCAGCTCACCGGCTACGCCGATGCGAGCGAAGCGTGCAAGCAGCAGGTGAGTGCGCAGCTGGCGGGCGCCGTCGGCCCGGCATCGCCGGACGCAGCGACGTGCGCCCCCCAGGAGGCCCGTGGATCGTTGACCTGCGCGCTCTGGGATTCGTCGCGTGCGGTGAGCACCTCGCTGATCGGTCTGGTCAGCACCGGGCAGCAGCTCGCCGACCAGCTCGACCCCAAGCTGGCGGACACGGCGATCGAGCAGTCGGACGCGCTGCGCGCCAAGCTCGGCGAGATCGACACCGCCGTACAGGCCCTCGGCGCCGACGGCACCGGCGAGGTCGCGCGCACCCTGCAGGCGTTGCAGGACCTCCGCGACCAGACCGCCGACGACCTCGGCCCCGTGCGTGATGCCGTCACGACCGTGAACCGGCAGGCAGTCGCCGCGCGCGGGCTGGTGGGCAACGCCGGCGACGGTCTGTTCAGCACCTCGATGCAGGCGCAGAACCTCGAGGTCGCCGACCAGCTCTGCGCCCTCGCGGCGACGGACCAGCTCGACGCCGAGCAGGCCGATGCGCTTCGCGGGTACCTGACCGCCACGCCGTGCCCCGGTGCCGAAGAGGGCACGACGTTGCGGCCCGGTGGACGCTTTAGTACCCCGATGGACGAACGCCTCACGGACCAGGCGAAGCAGTGGGACGCGGTCGTCGCGGCGACCGATCTCCGCTCCGAGACCGGCATCGGTGCCGCGGTCACGACGCTGTCCGACGACGTCGACGCGCTCGACGACGGCATCGCCGAGGTCCGCCGGGCGGTGCGCGACGACGGTGGTTCGGTCGAGGGAGCGGCACAGGAGCTCCAGGAACTCGTCGAGCAGGCAACGAAGTCGAGCGCTGTGGTCGGCACCCAGCTGACCGCGATCAGCACGCAGCAGACCCAGCTACAGGACGCGGTCCGCAAGGCCTTCGCCGACGCATCGACCCAGTCCGAGAAGGACGTCCAGAAGATCATCGACCAGCAGGTGCGGCAGGTCAGCGAGACTGCGAGGGGCAGCCGTGACGCCGTCATCTCGGCCTTCGACAAGTCGATCTCCGGGCTCCGGTCCACCTCGGGCGAGGTCACGAAGGACTCGAAGGGCACGATCGACGAGCAGAAGGGCACGCTCGAGCAGGAAGGCTCGGAGCTCTCCTCCGCCGTCGACCGTCAGACGGCCTCGAGTCTCGAGCAGATCGCTGCGAGCACGAGCGCCTCGACGCGCGACGTTCAGGGAGCCTCGACGCTGCTGACCGGCGACCTCAACCGGGTGATGCTCGACCTGGGCGACCGCAAGGTCAACGGATCCGGCATCCTCGGCGCGATGGCCACGAGCGCGGCGAAGTCCGACTCCGCCGACTACCAGCTCGCCCTGGCATCGCAGAACGCCGCAGGCTACGCGAACGTCCGCGCCGAGGACGTCGCCGGGATCCTGCTCCAGCAGGAGCAGTTCCGAGCCTCCCTCGACGCCGCGACGACGTTGCCCGCCTTCCAGCTCGAGGTGCCGTCCAGCGCGACCTCGACCACGCTGTACACCTTCCGGATCGGGGCGGACCGATGAGCGACCAGACGATCGACGAGTCCGACGGCACCGAGGCGGGGCGTCCGCGGAACCGCCGTCCGCTGGTCATCGCCGCCATCGCGGTGCTCCTGGTCGCCGCGGTGGTCGCCGCCGTCCTGACCTTCCGGGCGATCGGCAGCAGCACTCCGGCCGAAGCCGTCCCGGCCACGGTGCCGGTGGAGATCACCGTCAAGCACGTCCCCGACACCACGAAGATCGGCGTCGTCGTCACCCTGGGCGACGGCGAAGGCTCCGAGTGGAACGAGGCGGCGCAGGGCGCCCTGGTCGCCGAGCGACGACTGGCGCTCGGTGGGACCGACATCACCCTCGTCACGAAGAACGACGGCGGGACCTCCGCGGGCGCGAAGACGGCGGTGGAGTCCCTGGCGAAGAGCGGAGTCGCGGGCATCGTCGTCGCGTCGTCCGGCAAGCACGTGTCCGGAGCGCTGACGACCGCGGCCGAGAAGCACATCCCGGTGGTGGTGCCCTACGCCTCTGCCGAGAAGGACTCCTGGTCGACCGCCCCGACCGCCGAGTCGATCGGCGTCGCGATGACGACGGCGCTCGGCGACGCGAAGTCGCCGCTCCTGGTGGACCTCGGCGGTGGTGCGCCCGCAGGCCTCCGGGTGGCGCACGTCCTCGACGGCGACGACACCGCTGACACCGCTGAGCTCGCTGCGACCATCGCCTCGCGGACCGGCGCCACCGACGCAGACGACAGCACCGACGAGGCCTCGGACGCCGATCCGAAGGCCGCGCCGGACTCGGACGCTGTCGTCGTCAGCGGGTCCGCGCAACGACAGGGTGCCCTGGTGGCGGCGCTGCAGGCCGCTGACGTCACCGTGCCGGTCGTCCTCACCCCGGACGCGACGAGTCCGGCGTTCGGCGCCGCACTCATCGATGCCGGCGGCAGCCTGAGCGGCTCCTTCCGCACCGTCGGGGTGGCCACCGACGACGCACGGGCGCTCTCCTCGGACGCCGAAGGTCGGGCGATGTCCGCGTTCCTCGGTGGGGTCCGGGTGCTCGCCGACGATGCCGACGCCCAGAACCTGACGGGCGACCGGCCGTTCTCGGCGGTGGCCGGGGCAGCGGACGCCCGCAGCCACGATGCCGTCGTCGCCCTGGTCCGCGCGGTCGGCAAGGCCGGCAGCACGGAGCCCTCCGAGGTGACCGATGCCCTCGCCGCGCTCGACCTCGACTCCGCGGCGGGCATCGCCGGTCCGGCGCTCGACTTCACGCGGCAGCAGGCGCTCGGCGCGTCCGCGACGGTGTTGGCGGCCTCGGCACAGCCACTCGGACTCCGACCGGACACCGCGTCGAGCGGCACCGGCGGCGACGACTCCGGATCCGATGCCGCACAGTCCACCGCGCTGGTGTGGTTCGAGGACTCCACCGCACGCTGACCCACCCACGCACAACCCCGAGAAGGACACCGCGAGCATGCGCCTGCTGATCGAGCTCGACGACCGACGTGAAGCGGTCGAGGTCGACGGGTGGTCCGGCGCGTCCTCGCTGGGGGAGCTCATCGCGGCGGCGATCGGCGTCGAACTCGATGCCGAGACGACCCTCGCGGTCGACCGTCACCGCACCAGTGCGGCGACCCCGCTGCGGGACCTCGTCCTGCTCGAGGGATCCCGCATCGGCCGCGCGCCGCGGGAGCGTCCGCAGACGATCGACGGGTGGAGCGTCACCCTCGCCGGCGGACTCGACGCGGGTCTCGTCGTGCCGGTCCCGCGCAGCCGGAAGCTCGTCGTGGGCCGGGCACCGCAGGCCGACGTCGTGCTGCCCACCGAGAGCGCTTCGTGGGAGCACTGCACGATCGAGCGCGAGGACGACGGGGTCCGGGTGCGTGACGCCGGTTCGACGAACGGCACGGTGATCGCGGGCGAGCGCATCGATGCCGAGGGCGTCCTGCTCACCGGGACCACGAGCGTCATCGTTGGCGGTGCCGTGCTGCTGGTCCGGCCAGAGCTGGACGAGGTCCCCGTGCCGGCCGCGGGGTCCCTGGCGAACCTGACGCCCGCGGCGACCGCCCCGTTCAACCGTCCGCCCCGAGCCGGACGGAACACCGAGACCGAGACCGTCGAGCCACCCGCCAAGCGCGAGGTCCCGCAGTCGTCCAAGTTCAGCTGGATCACGGTCGCAGCGCCCCTGGTGCTGGCCGGCGCGATGGTGCTCCTGCTCGGCGACGCCCGGTTCGCCCTGTTCGCGCTACTGTCGCCGGTCACCGCGATCGGCATGTGGTTCGAACAGAAGCACCGGCGGACGAAGAACCTGAAGGAGGAGGACACCCGTTTCGCCGAGGCGGTGGAGTCCTTCCGCGGTGAGATCGCCGAGGCCGCGGCGGTCGAGGCGGCCCGTCGGCAGGAACTCGTCCCCGACCCGGCCACCGTCGTCCGCCGGGCCGAGCTCCCCACCACCCTGCTGTGGCAGCGACGCTCCGAGGACGCTGACTTCCTCAGCCTGCACGCCGGCACCGGTGACGCACCGTGGCGCCCCGGACTCGATCAGCGGGCGGCGTCGTCCAAGCTCGAGGACGAGGCCAAGGCCGCAATCGCCGACAGTCGCCTCACCGCTGCACCGGTCGTGGCGGACCTGTCCGACGCCGGCGTCGTCGGGATCGTCGGCGACCGCGAGGGCGCGCTCGCGCTGGCGCGCAGTCTGCTCACGCAGGCCACCGTGCACTGCGGGCCCGCGGACCTCACCGTGGGGATCTTCTGTGACGCCGGTCGCGCGGACGACTGGGGATGGGCCTCCTGGCTGCCCCACGCGCGTGTGGCGGGGAGCAGCACCGGTGCCCGCTGGATGTCGGCGCAGCGCGACCAGAGCGCAGCGGTGCTGCGCGGGTTGCGAGAGTCGCTCGACGAACTGCCGACGCCGAACCTGCTCGTCGTGGTCGACTCCGAGGTGCTCACCGAGGGCCGCGACGCACCCGCCCGGAACCTGCTCGGCGAAGGGCGCACCGTGCCCGGACAGTCGCTCCGTCCCGGCGAGCAGCCCCGACGGGTGAGCGGGATCGTCATCGCGACCAACGAGCAGCAGCTCCCCGCGGCCTGCACGACGATCATCACGGTCGGTGCCGACGCCGCAGCGACCGTCTACCGGCCGGAGGACCGGACCCGAGTCGAGGACGTCGTGCTCGCCGGCCTCAGCGCCGAGACCGCCGAACGGAGCGCTCGCAGCGTGGCGCACTTCGACGATCCCGAACTGCTGGTGCCGGGTGCGTCGTTGCCGTCGCTCGTCCGCCTGCCGGAGCTGCTCGCGGGGGACGACACGGTCGCGCGGACCCCGACGGGCACGAGCCCCGCCGATGCGATCCGCGCGGCCTGGGACGCCCGCACCGGCTTCTCGACCCCGATCGGGTCGTCGGAGAGCGGCGTCCTCGAGATCGACCTCGTCCGCGACGGACCACACGGCCTGGTCGGTGGCACGACGGGTTCGGGCAAGAGCGAGTTCCTGCGGTCGCTCGTCGCCGGGCTCGCTGCGCGCAACGACCCGACGCGCCTGAACTTCCTGCTCGTCGACTTCAAGGGCGGGGCCGCGTTCGCCGCCTGTGAGCGGCTGCCGCACACCATCGGCACGATCAGCAACCTCGACGAGCAGCTCGCCGACCGGGCGATCCGTGCGCTCGAGGCCGAGCTCGAGCGACGGCAGCGCGTGTTCGCCGCGGCCGGGGCGGACATCGACAACCTCGACGCCTACCTGGCGACGAAGCCGGACGAGCCGATGCCGCGCCTGCTCCTCGTCGTGGACGAGTTCGCGATGCTGGCGAAGGACTTCCCCGACGTCCTGACCTCACTCGTCGCCGTCGCGGCGGTCGGGCGCACACTCGGCGTCCACATGATCCTGGCCACCCAGCGGCCGGCCGGCGTGGTGAGCGAGGACATCCTGGCGAACACGAACATGCGTGTCGCGCTGCGGGTGCAGAGCCGTGAGGACTCCACCAACGTGATCGGCGTCCCCGCCGCCGCCGGCATCGGTCGCCAGCAGACCGGTCGCGCCTACGTGAAGCTCGGGCAGGACGACATCACCCCGGTGCAGACCGCCCTCGTCACCGGCCGCGCCCGTGACGAACGCGCCGAACAGCCGGTGTCGGTCCGTCCGACGGACGTCTTCGGCGTTCCCGCGCCGATGCCCGCCCCGGCCCCGACGGCGTCCGACGTGACCGACCTCGACCAGCTCATCGAGTCGATCGGGCAGGCGAACGCCGCCGCCGGCTACGCTCCGCCGCGCCCGATCTGGCCCGAGGCACTCGGCGACCGCGTCGAGCTGGGTGCGCTGGCAGCAGCCGACGCCGCTGACACGTCGCGGACGGTGCCCGTCGCCCTGGCGGACGACCCCGACCACCAGCGTCAGGTCACCACAGGATGGGACCTCGACGAGGGCAACCTCATGCTCATGGGCATCCCCGGCAGCGGGACGAGCACCGCACTCGCCACCCTCGCCCTGCAGCTCGCCGCCGCGGCGAGCCCGGACGACCTCGACCTGCTGGTGCTCGACATGGGGCCGGGCGACCTGGCTCCGCTCGCCCGGCTGCCGCACACCACGGCCTACGTCGGCTCCGGAGCCGGCGCGGGGGAGTTGCAGGCGCGGTTCCTCCGCCACCTGCGCGTCGAGCTCGAGCGCCGTCGTGCCACTCCGGGCGGCCGCCGTGCCGTCGTGCTGATCGACGGTCTCGCGGCACTGCGCGACGAGTACCAGGACTTCGAGGGCCAGCTGCTGCTCGACGCCCTGTACCGCGTCTACGCCGAGGGGCCCGCGCTGGGCATCTCGTTCGCCGTGTCGACGACGCGGGCCAAGGCCGTGCCGTCAGCGATGGACGAAGTGACCACCCAGAAGTGGATGTTCCGCCTGGCGGACCCGTACGACTACGCCTCGATCGGCGTCCGCCCCAAGGACGTCCCGCCGCCGGTGCCGGGTCGATTCATCGACTCGGTCATGCGCCTGCAGTCGCACGTAGCGACGCCCGACGTCCCGCTCGCGCAGGCGGTCGAGCGCCTCGCGGAACGCTGGTCCGGCACCGCTCCGAAGGCGAGTGCGGTCGGGCGGCTGCCCGACGCCGTCCTGGTCGACGAGCTCGGTGCCGGTGCGGTCTTCTCCAGCGAGCCGTGGCGGCTGCCGGTCGGGGTCGCCGAGGACGACCTCGCTCCGGCCGCACTCGAGGTCTACGACGGCGAACACGTGCTCGTCGCGGGGCCGGCCCGCTCGGGCAAGTCGACGGTCCTGCTGGCGCTGGCGGCACTGGCGCGCTCTGCAGAGGGCGTCCGCCCGGCCGTCTGGGCGATCTGTGACCGTCGGTCACCGCTCGCCTCGGGATCGTTCGACCGCATCGCCGTCGGACCCGACGAGGTCCCCGCACTGCTGGCCGGGCTGCGGCTCGAGCGCGGTCCGGTCCTGCTGCTCATCGATGACGCCGAACGCTTCGACGACGGCGACCAGGCGATCGCCACCCTGCTCGCGACGGAGCGTCCCGGTCTGTGCGTGGTCGCCGCCGGTCGGTCCGCCGACCTCCGGTCGCTCTACAGCCACTGGACCCGCGCCGTCCGCAAGTCACGGTGCGGCGTGCTCCTGCAGCCGGACGTCGACTACGACGGCGAGCTGCTCGGCGTCACGCTCCCGCGCCGTGCACCGGTCGCGCTGACCGTGGGTCGCGGCTACGCGTCGTCCGGCGGAGCCGTCCGCCTCGTCCAGACCGCGTCCGCAGGCAGCTGACCCGACCGACTGACGGACTGGAGGCCCGTGGCGACGCCGCCACGGGCCTCCAGTCCGCCTGCTGGTCGCGTGACCGACGCGACGGACACGACGGACGCTCGGTCGCGAGACGGACGCGACGGAAACGCTCAGTCGCGCGTCGTGATCCCGAAGGGCGAGCTCTCGAGGTTCGTGAAGTTCCCCACCGTCGCCCGGACGGTGCACGACGGGGCGACGGAGAGTGCGGTGACCACGAGCCCGTCGGAGGACACGGCCAACGCGCCCGAGCAACCGTCGGCGAACCGTACGCCGGACTCCCCGCCGGCCACGTCGACGAGCATCTGCGACGGGCGCCCGCTGCTCGGACTGCGGTAGAGCGGGTTGAGCTCGTCGGCACCGTTCGGCCAGACCGGCACCAGGGTCACCGGCAGTGCCGTCTGGCTGACCGTCCGGTCGGGCGTCCGGACCTCCACGCCCTGCAGTCGCTGGACGGGGTAGGCGGTCCCGCGCACGGCGTCGTCGGTCACGGCTGTGGTGGTCGCCTCGCCGACGCCGTCGAGCCAGGTCTGCAACGCTGCACCGTCCTCGACGGCGAGTGGCACCGAGGCCTCGACCGTGACGTCTCCGCCGGCGGGGACCTCGACGCCGGACAGGCTCCACGCGCAGGCGGTGTCCACGCCGGTCAGTGACGGCTGGTTGCGCTTCGCGGTGATGCCCTCGCCGGACCAGGTGACGGCGGGGCAGGAGGCTCCCGAGCGGGTACCCGGCAGCACCTCGAGGAACGGTCCGCTGAGGGTCGCCGTCTGCGCCGCGTACGTGACGCGCAGGTCCACGGTGCCCTTCGCCGGGTCGATGGTGGCGCGCCGTGTGGTCGCCAGCCCGGTGGGCAGTGGCCGGTCCTGCTGGTAGGCGTTGGCGGCCTGCGCGGTCGCCGTACCCGTGCCCGGCGTCTTCCGGAGGGCCCCGGGCAGCCACACGACGCCACCGACGACCAGCGCGGCGACGAGCACGACGCCGATGCCGCCGAACAGGAGCGCACGGTCGGTCAGCCACTCGGGCCGGGCGAACCGGCGCTTCGGTTCGGGCTCAGCGGCCGGTGCGGCGGGGAACGGCTGACGCGCCATCGGCCGGATGACGGTCTGCGACCCGGCGGGGCCGAGCTCCGGGGCCGGCCCGACGACCGCGGCGTCGTCCCCGGTGGCGGTGGTCCGGGATCCCGTCGCGTCGTCGGGACGGCCCCCACGGACGACGGTCGCCGGACGCTCAACCTCGTCGAACGAGTCCGGGTCGCTGGAGGCGACCAGTGCGGGTGCCGACGCGAGGGACCGCGCGAGCCGACGGAGGGTCCCCGCCGCGTCCGCCGCCGACGGCCGGGCGTTCGGGTCCTTCGCGAGCAGGGCGGACACCGCGGCCCACAGGGCGTCGGGCACGTCGAGCGGGGGTGGGTTCGAGGTGACGTGGCGGTAGGCCACGGCGAAGTCCGTGCCCGGGCCTGCGAACGGCGTGCGACCGGACAGCAGCTCGTAGAGCATGACCCCGGCACCGTAGACGTCGGCGGCCGGACCCGAACGTCCGTGGCTGATCGACTCGGGTGCCATGTACTGCGGCGTGCCGAGGAGCCCGGTAGTCGTGCGTTCGCGTTCGGCGACGACCGACGCGATCCCGAAGTCGGTGACCCGGACGGCACCGGTGGCACCGGGGGCCCACGCGGTCTGGAGCAGGACGTTGTCGGGCTTCACGTCACGGTGGGTGACGTCCTGCTCGTGCGCCGCGGTGAGTGCGTCGAGGGTCTCGGCGGTGATCGTCAGGGCGTCCCGCGGGAGGAGCGGACCGTTCGACGCGAGCAGGTCGCGGGCGGACCCACCCGGTACCAGGTCCATGACGATCGCGAGCCGGTCGCCCTCGACGACCAGGTCGCGGACGCGCACGATGGACGGGTGCTGCAGGGCGAGGAGCACCGAGCGTTCGCGGACGAAGCGCTCGACGATCTGCGGGTCGGCGGCGAGTTCGGCACGCAGGAGCTTGGCGGCGAAGGCCTCGCCGGTCGCGGAGTGCTCGACCCGCCAGACCTCTCCGGTGGCGCCGGTCCCGAGCAGTTCGACCAGTCGGTAGGACGCGCCGAGCGGTTCACCCTGGCCGTACTGCCCTTGACGGTCCTGCGCCACGCGTTCCCCGATTCCCCCACTGGCCGACCCCTCGCCGGCCACGCAATGTTACCGGCCGGACGGGGACGGTGCCGCGTACTGCACGTCGATCGCGTGCTGCGTGAACCCCGACCGCCGGTACAGCGCCAGCGCCGGCTCGTTGTCCCCCTCGACGTACAGCGCGGCGGCGGTCAGCCCGCGGCCGCGCAGCCGAGCGGTGCCCGCACGCATGAGCACTCCGCCGAGTCGCTGCCCCTGCAGGTCGGGCCGCACGGCGACGGCGTAGAACTCGCCGATGCCGTCCTCGACCTTGAGCCAGCACGAGCCCGCGAGCTGCCCAGAGGCGTCGCGGAGCAGCAGCAGGTCCTCGCCGGAGAACCAGTCGTCGGCCTCGCGGGCGTGCAGGTCGTCGAGCGTCATCCGCCCCTGCTCGGGGTGGTGGGCGAAGGCGGCGGCGTTCAGCGCGAGCCAGTCGGTCTCGTCGTCGGTGCCGGGGCGGAACGCCGACAGCGAGTAGCCGTCGGGCAGCGCCACGTCGGCATCAGCGTCGGCAGCGACGTCCACATCGGAGTCGGCGACGGGCGCCCGGAGCTGCAGCAGCGTGCGGACCGCGCGCCAGCCGAACCGGTCGGCCAGCGCTCGCGCTGCCGGGTGGTCCCCGTGCGCCCACGCGAGCCGGGGAGCGGCCCCGCCGCCCAGCGCGAGTGCCTGCGACATCAGATTCGTGCCGATGCCCCGGCCACGGGCCTCCTGGGCGACGACCATCTCGAGCTCGCCGTCACGGACCACGGCGACCCCGTGGTCGACGGTCAGGACGGTCGCGCGCCCCGCGCGGACGTCCACCAGGGTCTGGTCGGAGAACGGGGGAGCCTCGCCGGGGGCGACGTAGCTGCCGAGGTCGGGCAGCACTACTGCCCCATCAGGCGCTCGGCCTCGTCGTCGTAGACGTTGAAGCGGTACCCGACGTTGCGGACGGTGCCGATGAGCGACTCGAGGTCGCCGAGCTTGGCGCGCAGTCGTCGGACGTGCACGTCGACCGTGCGGGTGCCGCCGAAGTAGTCGTAGCCCCAGACCTCGCTGAGCAGCTGCTCGCGGGTGAAGACGCGTGACGGGTGGGTGGCGAAGAAGCGCAGGAGCTCGAACTCCTTGAACGTCAGGTCGAGCGGCCGGCCGCGTACCTTGGCGGAGTAGCTGGCCTCGTCGATGACGACACCGGACGCCTGGATCTTCGAGCTCGTCTGGCCCTTCGCCGCGCGACCGGCGGACAGCCGGATGCGGGCGTCGATCTCGGCCGGGCCGGCGCTCTCGAGCACGACGTCGTCGACGTTCCAGTCGCTGTTGACGGCGGTCAGCCCGCCCTCGGTGACGACGAGCACGATCGGTGTGGTCGACCCCGACGAAGCGAGGATCTTGCACAGGGCCTTCGCGCTGACCAGGTCGGTGCGGGCGTCCACGAACATCAGGTCGCTCTGCGGGGCGTTGACCAACTGTGCGGCCTCGGCCGGCACGTGGCGGATCCGGTGGCTCAGGAGGCCCAGGCTCGGCAGGACGTCTCCGGGCGCGGTCGAGGTGAGTACCAGGAGCTGTGCCACAGGACCTCCGGAGGTGGATGACGTCGTGGAGACATCCTAGTGATGCTCGGGAAGGACTCATCCGGCCGGACGGATTGCGCGTCATCCCGCACCGCACGGCGCGAGCACCGCACCGCTCGGCGCGAGCACCGCACCGCGCGGTGCGTGCGTTCCGCACGTCCCTGACATGATGGAGCGCGTGACCGAGCCCGTGCACCCCACCGACCAGCGTCGCCTGCGGCTGACGTCCGTCCTGCCGGTCTGGGTGCTGGCGGTCGTCGGGGCCGTGCTCGTGCTGACCGTGGCCGAGCGCGACGCCTTCGCTTGGCTGCTGCTCGTCTTCGTCGCCTGCGTGATGGTCAGCTTCGTGCTGCAGCTCATCACCGCCACGAAGGACGGTCTGGTCGAACGGATCAGCATCGCGTCGTCCGGGGCGTTCGTCGTGGTCCTCGTCACCGCGGTGGTGCTCCTGGCGCGTTGAGCCGAGCCGCGTAGACTCCGAGCATGGATTCGCTGCTTGCGCTCGAGCTCTTCTACGTCGGCCTCCTCGGCCTGGCGTCGCTCGCGATCGCGTTCATCTCGGTGGTCGTCGTCGTGAAGCTGTTCAAGGGCCAGCGTTGATCGAGCTGCCCGAGGGCCTCGCCCCCGAACTGGTCCCGCTGTCGTGGCTGGTCGGCGTGTGGGAGGGCACCGGTGTGGTCGAGTACCCGGTCGGTGACGACGACGAGGTCCGGAACTACGAGTTCGGCCAGCGCGTCAGCTTCAGCCACGATGGTCTGCCCTACCTGAACTACTCGTCGACCACCTGGCTGCTCGACGACGACCGCACCCCGCTCGCCGCCGAGATGGGCTACTGGCGGATCGACCGTCGGACCGAGCCGGGCGACCGCGGCCCCGCGATGCTCCTGGGCGACGGCCCCACGCCCTTCAGCACGGTGGAGAGCGTCGAGGCGCTCCGCAACACCACGGACGGCTTCGACGTCGAGGCCGCGATCATCCACCCGACGGGCGTCAACGAGCTCTACGTCGGCCGTGTGCTGAAGGGCCGGATCGACCTGTCGACCGACGCCGTGCTGCGCTCGCCGAACGCGAAGGACTACTCCGCCGCGACCCGCCTGTACGGGCTGGTCGAGGGCAAGCTCTTCTGGGCGTGGGACATCGCCGCGCTCGGTCGCGAACTCACCTCGCACGCCTCGGGGCAGCTCGCGAAGGTCGACTGATGTCGGTGTTCGCCGCGCGTGACGGCTTCGTCGCGGCCGACTCGGTCGCCGCGCACTTCGGCAACCCGATCGGGGAGCAGCGCCTGCTGACCCGGGGGCGTGCCGTCGTCGAGCTCGGACTCGGTGTCGTCACCGTCTCCGGACCGGACCGGTTGTCGTGGCTCAACTCGATCACCTCGCAGCAGCTCACCGGGTTGCCGACCGGCGTCAGCACCGAGACGCTCGTCCTCGACCAGGCCGGACGCGTCGAGCACGCGGCCCGCGTCTTCGACGACGGTGCGACGGTCTGGCTGCTCACCGAGCGCGCTGACGCTGCGCCGCTCGCCGGGTGGCTCGACTCGATGCGCTTCATGCTCCGGGTCGAGGTCACTGACCACTCCGACGACTTCGTGACCCTCGGCTGGTTCGGGGCGGACGCCCCGTTCGCGTCCGTCGAGTTGCCGGAACCGCCCGTCGCCGAGTGGGTCGACCCGTGGGGCGCCGTCACGCCGGGCGGATGGGGCTACGCCGACCAGGAGGCCCACCCCGGCTCCGACTGGACCCTCCGCGTCGCCGTGGTCACCCCCGGCACCGCGGCCGCGATCGCCGCGTCGGACGTGCCCGTCGCGGGGCTGCTCGCGTACGAGGCGCTGCGGATCGCCGCCTGGCGCCCGACCCTGTCCGACGTGGACGAGCGGACGATCCCGCACGAGCTCGACTGGCTGCGTTCCGCCGTGCACCTGTCGAAGGGCTGCTACCGGGGGCAGGAGACCGTCGCCAAGGTCCACAACCTCGGGCACCCGCCGCGTCGGGCCGTGCTGCTGCACCTCGACGGGTCCGACGGTGTGCTGCCGGCGCCCGGCACCCCCGTGCTGCTCGACGACAAGCCCGTCGGTCGGCTCTCGGCCTCGGCGATCCACCACGAGCTCGGTCCGATCGGGCTCGCCGTGGTGAAGCGCTCCCTCGACCCCACCGCGACCCTGCGGCTCGAGGCCGACGACGTCGTGGTGACCGCGGCGCAGGAGACCATCGTCCCGCCCGAGGCCGGTGCGACGGCGAACGTCCCGCGCCTGCCCCGGCTCGGAGCCGTCAAGCGCTCCTAGCCCTGCACGCTGTCGTCAGGCGGGCTCGACGGCCGACCACGGGACGCTGAGCTCACCGAGCCGCCAGCGTGTCACCCCATGCAGCACCGGCCAGCCGCGGTCACGCATCCCGCGCACCGTGGCGATCCACCGCTGCCGGGGCCCGTACGTGCCGAGCGGAGCCGCGACCGCCCACGACAGGTCGAGGTCGCGCAGGAACGCGTGCACCCGTTCGCCGGGCACGTTTCGGTGGATCAGGGCCTTCGGCAGCCGCTCGGCGACGATCGAGGGCACATCGAGCCCGGCGAGCCGGAGCGACACCGTGAAGGTCCGCGGCGCGACGTCGTCGAGTGTCACCCACGATGCGACCCGGCCGACCTCGTTGCAGGTCCCCTCGACGAGCGCACCGCCGGGCTGCAGCCGGTCCTGCATGATCCGCCACGACCCGACCACCGCGGACTCGTCGTACTGCCGCAGCACGTTGAACGCCCGGATGACGGCGGGCCGGCGCTGCCCGGGCGTCGGGGTCTCGAAGCCACCCAGGCGGAACGTCACGCCGTCGCGGGTGCCTGCGTTCGCGAGCGCGACCCGCGAGGGCTCGATCTCGATGCCCGTCACCTCGACGTCGGGTCGGACGGCGGCCAGCCGGTCGCGCAACTCGAGCGTGGTGGTCGGTGAGGCTCCGTAGCCGACGTCGGCGACGAGCGGGTCGTCCGTCCGGCGCAGCACCGGCAGGGTCGCGATCCACCGGTCGACGCGGCGGAGCCGGTTGTACCCGGTCGTCCCGCGCGTCACGTTCCCGATGGGCATGCGTCAAGGGTACGGGGCCGGTACCGCTCGGTAGACTCGGAGGCATGACCTCCACGCTCGTCCTGCTCCGTCACGGCAACAGTGACTGGAACCAGAAGAACCTGTTCACCGGTTGGGTCGACGTCCGGCTCAGCGAGCTGGGCGAGAAGGAGGCGAAGCGCGCCGGCGACCTCATCGCCGAGTCCGGCATCGTCCCCGACGTCCTGTACACCTCGCTCCTGACCCGTGCGATCCAGACGGCGGACATCGCGCTGCTGCAGGCCGACCTGGCCTGGCTGCCGGTGAAGCGCGACTGGCGCCTCAACGAGCGCCACTACGGCGACCTGCAGGGCAAGGACAAGGCCCAGACCCTGGCCGAGTACGGCGAGCAGCAGTTCATGGAGTGGCGCCGTTCGTTCGACGTCCCGCCGCCCCCCATCGCCGACGACGCCGAGTGGTCGCAGTTCGGTGACCGTCGCTACGCCGAGCTCGGCGACCGGCTGCCCCGCACCGAGTCGCTCAAGCTCGTCATCGACCGCCTGCTGCCGTACTGGGAGTCCGACATCACGAAGGACCTCGCCGCCGGCAAGACCGTGCTGGTGACGGCTCACGGCAACTCGCTGCGTGCGCTCGTGAAGCACCTCGACGGCATCTCCGACGACGACATCGCCGGCCTGAACATCCCGACGGGCATCCCGCTGGTGTACGAGCTCGACGACGACTTCACGCCGACGAAGCCCGCGTACTACCTGGACCCCGAGGCCGCCGCAGCCGGCGCCGCCGCCGTGGCCGCCCAGGGCGCCAAGAAGTAGCACCCACGCAGAACGCCCCGTCCGGCATCCGGGCGGGGCGTTCGTGCGTGTGCGGGGCTTCGCGGGAGCGACAGTGGGCCGCCGACGTTCCGCCGACTCCTGTCGCTCTGCCAGGAGGAACGGATCGCCCCGTCGACGACCTGTCGCTTCAGCAGCGTGGTCGGCTCGACGAGCCGTGGCTGGTCAGACGAAGTGCGACGCGATCTCCTGCACCAGGGCCCCGACGTCGTAGGGCTTCGTCGTGTCGACCCGGATCACCGGGACGCCGGGCAGTCCGACGGGCCGGGCGTCGTCGCCGTGCTCGTCCCAGAAGGCCAGCACGCCGGCCAGGTCCCCGTGCACCTCGTGCCGCACCGGCACGGTGCCCGGTTCGTACCGGTCGCGCAGCCGCTCCTCGGCGGTGGCGCGGTCCGTGTCGCACCACACCTCGACGGCGCGAGGTGACCCGGCGGACGCGAGTCCGGCCTCCAGGCGGTCCCTGTCACGGGACGGCAGCCAGACGGCGTCGAGGACGACCCCGTTCTCGACGGCCTGCGCCATGGACCACATCGTGTCCATCGCGATGCCGCCGAGCGGCCGCGAGGCGATCATCGGGCCGACGACGTCGGCGAGGGGTTCCTTGATGCGGTCCTTCGACAGGAACGGGCAACCGAGCACCTCGGCGAGTGCCGTGCCGATGCTGCTCTTGCCGGAACCGGGCATGCCGTTGACGATGATCGCGACCTGGGCCATGTCACGATCCTCGCAGACCGATCGGGCCGGGTCAGACCGATCGGGTCAGGTCAGACCGCCGCGGTCGAGGTGGACGCGCCGGTCCAGTCGCCGGTCGCGAGGTACTCGACCTTCTTCGCGATCGAGACCGCGTGGTCGGCGAAGCGCTCGTGGTAGCGGGAGGCCAGGGTGGCGTCGACGGTGTCGATCGGCCCGCCCTTCCAGGCCTCGCCGAGCACGAAGTCGAAGACGCTGGCGTGCAGCTCGTCGACGGCGTCGTCCTCGTCGCGGATCTCGGCCGACAGCGCGATGTCCTCGGTGGCGAGCAGCCGCGTGAGCTTCTGCGCCATGGCGACGTCGTGCCGGCCCATCTCCTTGAAGGTGCTGCGGAGGCCCTTCGGTACGACCTTCTCGGGGAAGCGCTGGCGAGCGAGCTGCGCGATGTGCTCGGCCATGTCGCCCATGCGCTCGAGCGAGGAGCTGACGCGCAGGGCGGTGACGACGACGCGCAGGTCGCGGGCCACCGGTGCCTGGCGGGCGAGGATGTCGATCGCGATCTCGTCGAGGCTGTTCGCGGCGAGGTCGATCTTCTCGTCGTCGGCGATCACCTCTTCGGCGAGGGCGACGTCGGAGTCGCTGAAGGCCTGCGTGGCTCGGGTGATGGCGGACTCGACGAGCCCGGCGATCTCGGTCAGTCGCTCCTGGACGTCCTGGAGTTCCTGCTGGAAGACTTCGCGCATGGGGGAGTACCTCTCTCTGCGTACCGGACGAGTGTCGTCAGCCCAGGTGAACGAACGGTGACGCGGGGCTGAACGCTTCGCGTTCTGGCCTTCCGCAGACGGTGAACGGTACCGGAACCCCGCATGACCATCCCTACACTGGCGGCATGGACAACGCGTGGCTCGTGCCACTGTCGATGCTCCTCGGCGGGGTCTTCGGCGCGGGCGTCGTGGTGCTGATCATCACCGCCGAGCGGACGGCACGTGCTGCCGACGTGGCGGAGCGGACCCTGCCGGACGGCGTCGCAGCGGTCATCGCGACGATGCACAACCCGGCGGTCGTCATCGACCCGTCGAACACCGTCGTCGCGGCATCCCCCCAGGCCCTCACGGCGGGACTCGTCGTGCGCCGACGCCTGGTGCACCACGAGCTGCTCGACCTGATCGACCGGGTGCGCAAGAGCGGGGAGATGGGGTCGGAGGACCTCGAGCTGCCGCGTGGCCGCCACGGGGAGCTCATCGGCTACCTCAGCTTCCGTGCCGCCCAGCTCGGCAACCGGTACGTCCTGCTCACGGCGGACGACCTGACCGAGAGCCGGCGCATCGACGAGGTCCGCCGCGACTTCGTCGCCAACATCTCGCACGAGCTGAAGACGCCGATCGGCGCCATCGGCCTGCTGTCCGAGACCCTCGTCCTCGCCGCCGACGACCCCGTGCACGTGAAGAAGTTCGCCGCGCAGCTCATCACCGAGTCCGAGCGGCTCGGAGCGCTGACGAAGGACATCATCGAGCTGTCCCGGCTGCAGTCCGTCGACGCCCTCGAGAACAGCGAGGAGACCGGCATCGACAAGATCGTGCAGGCCGCCATCGACGCGAACGAGGTCGTCGCCCGCGCCCGCTCGATCGAGATCATCCGTGCCAAGAAGTCGAAGCTGCGGGTGATGGGCGACCGCGGGCTGCTGCAGGTCGCGGTGTCGAACCTCATCGCCAACGCGGTGAAGTACTCGCCGGACAACACTCGCGTCGGTGTGGGCGTCCGGTCGTCGAAGGGCTTCGTCGAGATCGCGATCACCGACCAGGGCGTCGGCATCCCCGAGGCCGACCTCGACCGCGTCTTCGAACGGTTCTACCGTGTCGATCCCGCACGGTCGCGCGCCACCGGGGGCACCGGCCTCGGGCTCGCGATCGTCAAGCACGTCGTCAGCAACCACGGTGGTGACGTGCGCGTCTGGTCGCAGCCCGGCAAGGGCTCGACCTTCACCATCCGTCTGCCCGAGGCAGATCCCGAACTGACCACAGCACTCGAAGAGCAACTGGAAGAGCAGCCATCGTGACCAAGATCCTCATCGTCGACGACGAGCCGGCCCTGAGCGAGCCCCTGGAGTTCCTGCTGCAGCGTGAGGGGTACGAGACCTCCGTCGCTGCCGACGGCGTGACCGCGCTGTCGAAGTTCGACGCGGAGAACCCCGACCTGGTGCTCCTCGACCTCATGCTGCCGGGCCTGAGCGGCACCGAGGTGTGCCGGCAGATCCGGACCCGGTCGAACGCGCCGATCATCATGCTGACGGCGAAGGACTCCGAGGTGGACATCGTCGTCGGGCTCGAGCTCGGCGCCGACGACTACGTGACGAAGCCGTACTCGACCCGGGAGCTCCTGGCCCGGATCCGCGCCGTGCTCCGTCGCCGCACCGAGGACGACCCGGCGGACAGCGGCATCCTGCAGGTCGGCGGTATCCGGATGGACGTCGAGCGGCACACGGTGTCGGTCGACGGGTCCGAGACCCCGATGCCGCTCAAGGAGTTCGAGCTCCTCGAGCTGCTGCTCCGGAACGCCGGCCGTGTGCTGACCCGCGGGCAGCTCATCGACCGGGTGTGGGGTTCCGACTACTTCGGCGACACCAAGACCCTCGACGTGCACATCAAGCGCATCCGCTCGAAGATCGAGCGGGTCCCGTCGACCCCCGAGATCCTGGTGACGGTCCGCGGTCTCGGGTACCGCATCGAGGCCTGATGCACGCGGCCTGAGACGGACGGACAGGAGGCCCGGTGCGAGTCCCTGGGACTCGCACCGGGCCTCCTGTGCGAACGATCCGGGCGCGGTGTCAGCCGCGCCCGTCGGCGTCAGTTGGTGCCGTTGTCGCCCTCGGACGAATCCGTCTGCGAGTCCGTCGGCTGCGTGCCGGGCACGGCCTCGCCGGTCGACTGTGCGCCGCTCTCGGACGGGGACGTCGAGGTGGGCGTCGGGGTCGGGCTCGGCGCGAGGGTCTGGTACTCCTCCTGCGAGCTCGTCAGCACCGGCACGTTGGCCGAGGTGCCCTCGGCGTCGGGGTAGCTGAAGTAGACCTTCACGAGCGAACCGGGCTTCGCATCCGCGTTGTCGAACACGATCGGCTCGGCGTCACCGGCGGTGGTGCCCTGCGTAGTGTCGCCCTCTTGCACGCTCGACTCGTCGTCGCTGCCCGCACCCGCGGCCATGGCGAGGTCGACGTGGGTGTTCGCCGGCACGTCGACGGTCTGGGTGTCGCCGCCGATCTCGATCGAGACGGTGTAGTCGTCCTGGTCGTCGTTGTTCACCAGCGTGCCGATGAAGCGGGCGCTCTCACCGTCGTCCGAGATCAGGAGGGCGTTCCGCACGTCGACCTTGCCGGTCGAGACGTCCACGCCGTCGGTGATCTGCTTGATGTCGACGGTGTGGGCCGGCGACATGAACTCGCACCCGGTGGCGCCGAGCGCGATGGTTGCCGCAACGGCGACGGACACGAGTACCCGAGGTCGCAAGAGATTCCTCCGTAAGTCACGATGGAGACCGGGCGGTCCCCGCGCCTATCCTAGCGATCACCGGGAGGGGTGAGCGTTGAGGGTCCCCTTACCGGAACGGCCCTTGTGGTAAACTGGATGTCTGGGAACGGAGCCTGATACATGCAATTCGAGGTCGGCGAGACCGTCGTCTACCCCCATCACGGGGCGGCAACCATCTCTGAAGTCAAGACTCGCGTCATCAAGGGCGAGGAAAAGGTCTACCTGAAACTGCGGGTGACGCAGGGTGACCTGACGATCGAGGTCCCGGCGGACAACGTCGACCTGGTCGGCGTCCGCGACGTGATCGGCAAGGAAGGACTCGACAAGGTGTTCGAGGTCCTCCGGGCGCCGTTCACGGAAGAGCCCACCAACTGGTCACGCCGCTACAAGGCGAACCTCGAGAAGCTCGCTTCCGGTGACGTCATCAAGGTGTCCGAGGTCGTCCGCGACCTCTGGCGGCGCGATCAGGACCGCGGGCTCTCCGCGGGTGAGAAGCGGATGCTGGCCAAGGCCCGGCAGATCCTGATCTCCGAGCTCGCGCTGGCCGAGAAGACCGACGAGGACAAGGCATCGACCGTCCTCGACGAGGTCCTGGCTTCCTGAGCCTGACGACAGCGCACTGAACACGACAGCACGAACGACGACCGCACGGTTCCCCGAAGGGGTGGACCGGGCGGTCGTCGTCGTTGCGGCCGGCTCCGGCACCCGGCTCGGCATCGGGACCGCGAAGGCGTTCGTGCCCGTGGCCGGTGCGCTGATGCTCGCGCGGGCGCTCGAACCCCTGTTCGCGCTGCCGTCACCGACGCTCGTCGTCGTGGTCGCACCCGCGTCGCACCTGGACGAGTGCCGGCAGGTGGTCGATTCCGTCGCGGGAGCGGCTGTCGCGTACACCGCGATCGTCCCAGGAGGCGCGGATCGCCACGGTTCGGTCGAGGCCGGCCTGGCCGTGCTGCCGGACTCCGTCACCACGGTGCTGGTGCACGACGCGGCGCGGTGCCTCACACCTGCGGCACAGTTCTCGCGGGTGTTCGACGCCGTCGCCGCCGGTGACGGTGCGGGCGTCGTGCCGGCACTCCCCGTCACGGACACGGTCAAGCGGGTCGACGGTGACGTCGTCGTCGAGACCGTCGACCGTGCGGCGCTCGTCGGGGTGCAGACGCCGCAGGGCTTCCCGCTCGCGGCACTGCGGCGGGCGTACGCGGTGTCGTCGCAGTCCGAGACGGACGACGCCGGGGTGTTCGAGGCCGTCGGGGGCACCGTCCGGTTCGTGGCGGGGGACGCCGACGCCTTCAAGATCACGACGCCGTGGGACCTCGGCCGGGCCGAGTCGATCGTGCGGGCGCGGACCGAAGCTGGTGCTGGTGCTGGTGCTGGTGCTGGTGCTGGTGCTGGTGCTGGTGCCGGTGCGGCGGGTGCCAGCCAGGCGGACGTCGTCGCGGTCCGACTCGGGCTCGGGGTCGACGTGCACGCCTTCGACGACGCCTCGCCCTGCCGCGTGGGGCTGCTCGACTTCCCCGGCGAACCGGGTCTCTCCGGACACAGCGACGGTGACGCGGTTGCGCACGCGGTGTGCGACGCCCTGCTCTCCGCCGGGGGCCTCGGCGACATCGGCGGACGCTTCGGCACCGCCGACCCGCAGTACGCCGGCGCCACGGGCGACGTGTTCGTGCGCGGCGCGGTCGCGCTGCTCGCCGACGCCGGGCTCGTGCCGGTGTCCGTCACCGTGCAGGTCATCGGCAACCGGCCGCGCATCGGTCGTCGCCGCGACGAGATGCAGGACGCCCTGTCCGCGGTCGTCGGTGCGCCCGTCGCCGTGTCCGGTACGACGACCGACGGGCTCGGGTTCACCGGCCGTGGCGAGGGGCTCGCGGCGATCGCCACGGCACTCGTGCGTCCCTCCTGAAACCGCGGCCCTGCGCCGATTAGGGTTGAGGCGTGACCGTTCGCCTCTACGACTCCCGCGCCGCAGCCGTCGTCGACCTCGTGCCCCTGGTCGACGGACACGTGAGCGTCTACGTCTGTGGTCCGACGGTGCAGTCGTCGCCGCACATCGGGCACCTGCGGTCCGCGCTCGTCTACGACATCTGGCGTCGGTGGCTCACCCACCGCGGGTACCGGGTGACCCTGGTGCGCAACGTCACCGACATCGACGACAAGGTCCTCGACCTGGCTGCAGGCACGGACGAGGAGTGGTTCGCCCGCGCCTACCGGGTCGAGCTCGAGTTCACGGCCGCGTACAACGCCCTCGGCATCCTGCCCCCGACCTACGAGCCCCGTGCCACCGCGAGCGTGCCGCAGATGCACGAGATCATCCAGCGCCTCATCGACCGCGGGCACGCCTACGCCGCCGACGACGGCTCGGGTGACGTCTACTTCGACACCGGCAGCTGGGCCGACTACGGGGTGCTCACCCGGCAGCGGCGCGAGGACATGGTCGAGGCCGCCGACGCCGATCCGCGTGGCAAGCGCGACGCCCGTGACTTCGCGCTCTGGAAGGGTGCGAAGCCCGGCGAGCCCTCGACCGCCAACTGGGATTCCCCGTGGGGCGCCGGCCGCCCGGGCTGGCACATCGAGTGCTCGGCGATGTCGCGCCGGTACCTCGGCCCCGCGTTCGACATCCACGGCGGCGGGCTCGACCTGCGCTTCCCGCACCACGAGAACGAGCTCGCGCAGTCCACGGCCGCCGGGGACCCGTTCGCGTCCTACTGGCTGCACAACGGCCTGGTGACGGTCGAGGGCCAGAAGATGTCGAAGTCGCTCGGCAACTCGATCTTCGCGGCGGACTTCCTCGGATCCGCCCGTCCTGCCGTCGTCCGCTACTTCCTCGGCGCCGCCCACTACCGCTCGTCGATCGACCACCACGAGGGGTCCCTGACCGAGGCCGAGGCGGCGTACGACCGCATCGCCGGGTTCCTCGAGCGCGCCGAGACCCGGCTCGAGGGCGTCCACCTCGCCGACGCCCCGACCGTGCCCGAGGGCTTCGCCGCGGCCATGGACGACGACCTCTCCGTGCCCCAGGCCCTGGCCGTGCTGCACGAGACCGTACGCACCGGCAACGCTGCCCTGGACGCCGACGATGCGGAAACGCTCGGGACCGCGTACCATCAGGTGGCTGCGATGGTGGAGGTGCTCGGCATCGACCCGCGAGCCGCCCACTGGTCGGGCGGCGGCCACGACACCTCGGCAGGCCCGCTCGCCGCCCTCGTCGAACGCCTCGTGCAGGAGCGCGCGGACGCCAGGGCAGCACGGGACTTCACCGCGGCCGACCGCGTGCGCGACGACCTCGCCGCCGCGGGCATCACGATCGAGGACACGCCGTCCGGAACACGCTGGAGCATCGCCTGAACACGGCAGTGCCGAACAGGAGCTACGCATGAAGAACGTCTCGGGAAGCAAGAAGGGTCGGCCCGGCGCCGTCCGCACCGGTCGCAAGGGCAACAAGCAGGTCGGCTCCGGCGGACAGGGCGCCCAGGCGCTCGAGGGTCGCAAGCCGACCCCGAAGGCCGAGGACCGCCCGTACCACCCCGCCGGAAAGCGCAAGGCCGCGAAGGACCGCTTCGAGGCGGCCAAGGGTCGGCACGGTTCCTCGAGCACGCCGCAGGGTCGCACGGGCCGGCCGCCGGCACGCAAGACCGATGACTCCGAGCTGGTGACCGGGCGCAACTCCGTGCTCGAGGCCCTGCGCACGAAGACCCCGTCGTCGACGCTCTACATCGCGTCGCGCATCGAGGTCGACGACCGCGTGAAGGAGATCCTCGCGCTCGCCAACCACCGTGGCGTGCCGATCATCGAGCTCATGCGTCCCGAGCTCGACCGCATCACCGGACACGACAGCGTGCACCAGGGCGTCGCCCTCAAGGTGCCGGCGTACCAGTACGCCGTGTTCGAGGACATCGTCGAGCAGGCGTTCTCGCGCGACCAGGTCCCGCTGCTCGTCGCGCTCGACGGCATCACCGACCCCCGCAACCTCGGCGCGATCATCCGCTCGACCGCGGCCTTCGGCGGACACGGCGTCATCGTGCCGCAGCGTCGTTCGGTCGGCGTGACGGCGTCGGCGTGGAAGACCTCGGCCGGTGCCGCGGCACGCACGCCCGTCGCGATGGCCCCGAACCTCACACAGACCCTGAAGTCGCTCAAGTCGATGGGCCTGTTCGTCCTCGGCCTGGACGGCGACGGTGACGTGGAGCTCGACGGCCTCGAGCTCGCCGACCGCCCGATCGTGATCGTCGTCGGTTCCGAGGGCAAGGGCCTGTCGCGCCTGGTGACCGAGACCTGCGACGCCATCGTGTCGATCCCGATCTCGAGCGCCACCGAGTCCCTGAACGCCGGCATCGCCGCGAGCGTCACCCTGTGGGAGGTCGCGCGGCGCCGTCGCACCGCGTAGCCCAGCACTTCGTGTGCAGGAATGGTCGCCTCCCCGAGCGGGAGGCGACCATTCCTGCTCACGGTGGCAGGCGGGGCTGGGCGTGACGGTCTGGAGGGCCGGTGCCGGTCTCCGGGACCCGCGCCGGGCCTCCAGGCGGTCGCGTTGCCGACCCCCGAGCGGTCAGGACACGTCGGCCGGTGCCCGCCGTGCGGTCGAGAGTCGTCGCTGCGCGACGCCGCAGGCGACGGTCTGCGACCAGTCGGCGCCCACCCGGCGGGGTGTCGTGACCGAGCGGGGACCGCGTCAGACCGTGGCGCGCCAGTCGTCGACGTCGTCGACGTCGTCGGACTCGTCGGCGTCGTCGTCCAGCACCGGGATCGGCACGGTGATCGAAGAGGTCGGCGGGTTGATGAGCAGGCGCTCGTCGCGACGGTGTCGGAGCACGTCGTTGATGTAGGCGGTGGTGGCCTCGGGCAGGGAGACGGAACGTTCCTCTTGCTGGGACATGAACCAGCGGTGCTCGAGCAGCTCGTGGAACACCTCGGCGGGTTCGAGCCGGCCGCGGAGGTCACGGGGGATCGAGCGGACGACGGGCTCGAAGACCCGTGAGACCCACTCGTGCGCCACCATCTCCTCGTCGAGTTCGTCACGGCCGTTGCGGGCACGGTACGAGTCGAGGTCGTTGAGCAGGCGGCGGGCCTGGTTCTCGCCGGCGTCGAGCCCGGTGAGTCGCAACAGTCGGCGCTGGTGGTGCCCGGCGTCGACGACCTTCGGCTGGATCCGGACCTGCGAGCCGCCCTCGGTCGTGTGGATCGACAGTTCTTCGATGTCGAAGCCGAGCTCGTTCAGGCGCTCGACGCGGTCGTTGATGCGCCAGCGTTCCTTGATGTCGAACTGCTCGGTGCCGGTGAGCTCGGTCCAGAGCGTCCGGTACTGGGCCACGATGCGGTTCGACACGTCCACGGGGTCGGCGTTCTCGTCCAGTCGACCGCCGGCCTCGAGGTCGAGCAGCTCGCCGGCGATGTTCACCCGGGCGACCTCGAGGTCGTTCTCGCGCTGACCGTTCGACAGCCCGCCGGGGTAGAGCTTGCCGGTCTCGGCGTCGACCAGGTACGCGGCGAAGGCGCCGGCGTCGCGACGGAACAGCGTGTTCGACAGGGACACGTCGCCCCAGTAGAACCCGATGACGTGCAGGCGGACGAGCAGCAGCGCGAGGGCGTCGACCAGACGGGTGGCGGTCTCGGGGCGCAGCGTCTGCGAGTAGAGCGCGCGGTAGGGCAGGGAGAACCGCAGGTGGCGGGTCACGAGCACGGGGTGCAGTGGTTCACCGTCGGCGTCGACGCGGTTCGTGATGACCGCGACCGGGTCCACGCACGGCACGTCCATCCGCTGCAGGGTCCGGAGCATCTCGTACTCGGACCGGGCGACCTCTTCGCCGGTCTCCTTCACCGCGGCGACGTACCCGCTCAGGTGCACGAACCGCACGAGGTGCCGCGAGATGCCCTTCGGCAGCGCGACGATCGTGTCGTCGGGCCAGTCGGCGAGTGGCAGGTCCCACGGCAGGTCGAGCAGGCCGGGGTCGACGGTGGCGGCGGTGATGGACATCGAGTCGGGCACGGTGGTTCCTCTGGTGTCGGGGACAGCCGAGAGCCCGCGTCCGCCCTTGTGAGGCGGGCGCGGGCTCTCGGGGGAGTGCGCTGGTTACGCGCTGACGACGGCCTTGTCGTCGAGGCGGTCGCCCGACTCGGTGTCGAAGGCGTGGACGTGGCCCTGCTTCGGCGTGATGACGATCGTGTCACCGATCGACGGGTGTGCACGACCGTCGACACGGGCGACGATGTCGGCGCGCTGGCCGTTCACGTCGGCGTGGCCGTAGAGGTAGCCGTCGGCGCCGAGCTCCTCGACGACGTCGACCGTGACGGGCAGACCCTCGCCGGACTGCGAGACGATGACGTCCTCGGGGCGGATGCCGACCGTGATCTGTGCGGCACGGGCGTTCGACAGGGTGTCGCGGTCGATCGCGTGGTTGAGCGTGCCGAACTTGATGCCGCCCTCGATGACGTCGGCGGGCAGCAGGTTCATGGCCGGCGAACCGATGAAGCCGGCGACGAACACGTTGTTCGGCTTCTCGTACAGGTCGCGCGGGGTGCCGACCTGCTGCAGGATGCCGTCCTTGAGCACCGCGATGCGGTCACCCATGGTGAGGGCCTCGGTCTGGTCGTGCGTGACGTAGACCGTGGTGACGCCGAGACGACGCTGCAGCGACGCGATCTGCGTGCGGGTCTGGACGCGGAGCTTGGCGTCGAGGTTCGACAGCGGCTCGTCCATGAGGAACACCTGCGGCTGACGGACGATCGCACGGCCCATCGCGACGCGCTGACGCTGACCACCGGAGAGCGCCTTCGGCTTGCGGCCCAGGTAGTCCTCGAGGTCGAGGAGCTTGGCGGCCTCCTGCACGCGGGTGGCGCGCTCTTCCTTGCCGACACCGGCGATCTTGAGCGCGAAGCCCATGTTCTCGGCGACGGTCATGTGCGGGTACAGCGCGTAGTTCTGGAACACCATCGCGATGTCGCGGTCCTTCGGCGGGACGTCCGTGACGTCGCGGTCGCCGATGCGGATCTGACCGGAGTTGACCTCTTCGAGGCCGGCCAGCATGCGGAGCGAGGTGGACTTGCCGCAGCCCGAGGGGCCGACGAGGACGAGGAACTCGCCGTCGGCGACGTCCAGGTCGAGGGAGTCGACCGCGGGACGGTTGCCTCCGGGGTAGAGACGGGTTGCCTTGTCATAGGTGACGGACGCCATGAGCGTTCGGTCCTTCCTTCACCGGCAGGTACGTGCCGGACGATCCGAGTGAAGCGGTGTGCCCGTACGGGCCCCGGACAGTCGCCGTCGACTGTCGAGGTTCATACAACACGAGTTCACCCGGGTGCGCCAGTGTTTTCCCCCTTGGTCGGCGGCTTCCCAGAGCGCCCCACTACAATCGCCGGGTCCGTCCGCCGAGCAGGGGAACGCCGAGCGGACACCGATCAGGAGGACGACGCACCGATGAACAACCGCCCCGAGGGTGCCGCCCGCGCCGCGCGGAACGAGCGCCGTGAAGCCGCCCGCCAGCGAGCCCAGCGTGCCCGGACCCAGCAGAAGCGACGCCAGCGTGGTGTCCGGCTCGGCCTGCAGATCGGGCTCGGGGTCGTGCTCCTCGCCGCCGCGACGATCGTCACGCTCGTGCTGGTCGACTCCGTGAAGCCCGCCGGCCCCGGCCCGTCGACCATGTCGCAGGGCGGCATCACCATCGGACAGGGCCTGAAGCCCGTCACGGCGTCCGCGTCCGGATCGGCCTCCGCGTCGCCGAGCAGCGCCGCGACCGACGGCGCCGGTACCGTCCGGATCACCCTGTACGTCGACTACCTCTGCCCGGGCTGCGGCCAGTTCGAGCAGGCGAACGGTGACTACATCAAGGACCTCGTCGACTCCGGTGCGGCCACGGTGGACATCCACCCGGTCGCGGTCCTGTCGAACCGCTCGCAGGGCACGAAGTACTCCCTCCGCGCCGCGAACGCCGCCGCCTGCGTCGCCGAGCACTCCCCGAACCAGTTCTACGCGGTGAACCAGGCGCTCTTCGCGAAGCAGCCGGACGAGGGCACCCCTGGTCTGACCGACGCCGAGCTCACCGACGTCGTCACGGGCGTGCAGGGGCTGCAGGAACGCAGCGCCGTCCGGAGCTGCATCGCCGACCAGGACTACGCCAAGTGGGTGGACGAGCAGACGACGGCGGTGTCCGACGGCACGATCCCCGGGTCGACGCTCAAGGAGTTCCCCGGCACGCCGCTCGTGCTCGTGAACGGGCAGCGCTATGAGCTGACCTCGCCGGTCACGAACGACGACTTCCGCACCTTCGTGGTGACGGCCGCCGGGGCGACCGACGCCACCCCGACGCCCACGCCGACCCCGACCCCGACGCCCACGCCGACCAAGCGCTGACGGCCGGACGAGCGCTGACGTCTGAACGAGCGCTGACGTCTCAACGAGCGCTGACGCGCTGACCACGGACTGGAGGCCCGGTGCCAGCTGGCACCGGGCCTCCCGTGGTTCGACGGTGCGGCTACAGGGCCGAACCCGGGATGCTCAGGGTGTCGCAGCTCGTCGCGCCCTGCTGGTAGCCCCGCAGGAACCAGCGCTGTCGCTGCTCGCTCGACCCGTGCGTGAACGAGTCCGGGTCGACGCGGCCGGTCGCGCGCTCCTGGATGCTGTCGTCGCCCACGGCGCTCGCCGCCGACAGGGCGTCGGTGATCTGGGAGCGGGTGATCGGTTCGAAGAAGGTCTCGCCGTTCGCGTCCTTCGTCGTGGCGGCGTCGCCGACCCAGGCCCCGGCGTAGCAGTCAGCCTGCAGCTCGACGCGGACACTGCCCGACGACGCGCCCGTGCCGGAGCGGTCGGTGTTCGCGAACGACCCCTGCAGCTGCTGGATGTGGTGCCCCCACTCGTGGGCGACGACGTACATCTGCGCGAGCGGACCACTGGACGAGCCGTACTGCGACTGCAGGTCGTCGTAGAACGCGGTGTCCAGGAAGACCGCGCGGTCCGGCGGGCAGTAGAACGGGCCGGTCGCGGCCGAGGCCTGCCCGCACGAGGTGTCGGTGGAGTCCTGGAACAGGAAGAACTCCGGTGCCGTGTACGAGATGCCGAGCGATCGCGCCTCGGACGTCCAGTAGGCGTCGAGCGACTCGGCCGCGCCCTCCATCCGGCACTCGACGCGCAGGTTGGCGTCGCGCCCGGTCCGGCACTCGGGGGCGGCGTCGACGGACTCGCCCTCCTGCTGGATCGTCGTCAGGTCGTTGCCGCCGCCGACGATCCCGCTCAGGTCGAAGCCGGTGAACTGTGCGATCAGGAACACCACGATGGCGCCGACGCCCACGGCACCTCCGCCGATCGCCGTGGTGCGACCCCGCCGCTTGACCTTGCCGCCCCGGAGTTGCGAGTCGTCGTTGAACGTCATGATCCCGAACCTACCGATCAGCACCTCCCGATCAGCGGCCGCGCGTACCGTCGGCGGCGTCGGCCACCCCGACACCTGTCGTACACATGTCGTACAACCGGAAGGAACCCGCACGATGGCCACTCCCATCAGCACCGTGATGAGCCCCGCCCGCTACGTCCAGGGCAAGGACGCGATCACCCGCGTCGGCGAGTTCATCGCCCCGATCGGCAAGCGGCCCCTGATCGTCGCCGACGACGTGGTCCGGGGCATCGTCGAGACCGCCGTCTCCGAGAGCTTCCGGTCCGCCGACCTGGCCGTGGAGCGTGTCGGGTTCGGCCGCTTCGCCACCCCAGAAGCCGTCGACGAGCTCGTCGAGCAGATCCGCGCGACGGACGCCGACGTCATCGTGGGGCTCGGCGGCGGCTCCGCCATCGACGCCGCGAAGGCCGCTGGGCACCTCGCCGGCATCCGGTGGGCCAGCGTGCCGACGGCTGCGTCCACCGACGCCCCGACCTCGGCGCTCGCCGTCATCTACACCGCCGAGGGCGAGTTCATCGAGTACCGCTTCTTCCCGCACAACCCGGACCTGGTGCTCATCGACACCAGGCTCGTCGCCAACGCGCCGGTGCAGTTCCTGGTCGCGGGCATCGGCGACGCGCTGGCGACCTGGGTCGAGGCCCGTGCCGCGAAGCGCGCCAACGCCGACACCATGGCCGGCGGCCTGCAGACCCAGACCGGCGTCGCGCTCGCCGAACTGTCGTGGAAGCTCCTGCACGAGAACGCCCTGCAGGCCATCGAGGCCGTCAAGGCCAAGGTCGTCACCCCGGCGCTCGAGAAGGTCGTCGAGGCGAACACGCTGCTGTCCGGCCTGGGCTTCGAGTCCGGCGGGCTCGCCGCCGCCCACGCGATCCACAACGGGCTGACCGCGGCTCCGCAGGCACACGGCCTGGCGCACGGGCAGAAAGTGAACATCGGGACGATCGCGCAGCTGGTGCTCGAGGGCGCCCCGGCCGAGGAGATCGAGGACTTCGTCGTCTTCACCACGAAGGTCGGCCTGCCGAACACCCTGACCGAGATCGGCCTGACGGTGGACGACCGTGACGTGCTGCGCGCCGTGGCCGAGGCCGCGACGGTGGAGGGCGAGACCATCCACAACATGCCGTTCCCGGTGACGCCGGAGCTCGTGGTCGACGCCCTGGTCGCCATCGAGGGCATCGCACGCAGCATCCGCGCCGAGCACGGTCTGCCGGAGCCTGTGCTGTACGAGTACCACTGACGTTCGAGCAGCACTGACGGGCGAGGGGTCAGGTGCGGATCAGCGGCTCCATCGTCGCCAGGTCCGCGCCGATCCCGACGTCGACGAGTTCGATCCGCCCGGCGAGGGTGGCGGCGGGTCCGGTCAGCACGCCGGCCTTCACACCGCCGAAGGTGACGGTGACGTCGGCGTGCAGGACGTGGTCGTCCGCGACGCCGCCGGTGTCCACGTCGATGCCGCTCGGCACGTCCACCGCGACGACGAACGGCGCACGCTGGTCGCGGGCGAGCTCACGGATGGCGTCCACGACCTCCCGCGCGGGGGACCGCAGCGCGTTCGCGCCGTGCACCCCGATGCCGAGGATGCCGTCGAGCACCAGGTCAGCCTCGAGTGCCGCCTCGGTCGCGACGTCCGCCAGGCGTTCGCCGTCGCTCCGGCCGGCGGCCCGCAGGATGTCCGCCGCCCCGCCCGCGTTCGGTCCCGAGGCGCCGGACGGGCCGTCCAGCAGACGCGCGCCGGCGTCCAGCGCCGCTGCCAGGCCGGCCTCGTGGACACGGGAGCCGACGCGCAGGACCGCCACGTGCCTCCCGGCCGCTGCCAGGCGCGCGCCCGCGAACAGGGCGTCACCGCCGTTGTCGCCGCTGCCGGCGAGCACGAGGACGGATCCCGGCCCGTCGACCGGCCGCACGGCCGGGTCGTCCAGCAGGTCGCCCACGATGCGCGCGAGCCCATCGGCGGCCCGTTGCATCAGGGGTTCCCCCGCGTCGAGGTGGGGGCGTTCCGCCGCCCGGATCTGATCGCCGCCGTAGCCGTCCATGGCCACCACACTGCCCCGATACGCTTGAGAGGACATGTCACTCGTCCCCGAAGCGCCCCGCCCCCGGTTCGTGATGTCGCCCGACGGGCTGCGACTCGCGACCTACGACTTCGGCGACCCCGACGCCCCGGCCGTGATCGCGGTGCACGGCTTCGCGTCCGGTGCGGTGCTCAACTGGCACGCCTCGGGCTGGACGCGGCACCTGGTCCGTGCCGGCTACCGGGTCGTGGCACTCGACCAGCGCGGGCACGGCGCGAGCGCGAAGCCGCACGACCCGGGTGCCTACTCGATGGACCTGCTCGTCGCCGACGTCACCACGGTCATCGACACGTACCTGCTCGACGACGTCGCGTACCTCGGGTACTCGCTCGGCGCACGGGTCGGCTGGCACACCGCCGAACGCCTGCCCGGCCGGATCTCGCGAGCGGTGTTCGGCGGGATCCCGGACGCCGACCCGATGCGTCGCGTCCGCGTCGACCAGGCGAAGGCGTACATCGCCGACGGCACCCCCATCGAGGACCGCGTCACGAACGGCTACCTGACGATGGCGGGCAACGTCGAGGGCAACGACCTCGGCGCGCTCGTGGCCATGGTCGAGGGGATGCGGAACAGCATCGAGCCGACCCCGGAGAACGCCCCGGCGCAGCCGCTCCTGATCGCCGCCGGCAGCGAGGACGGCATCCGCGACAGCGCGGTCCGGCTCGCCGAGGCCGCGCCGGACGCCACCTTCTTCGAGATCCCCGGGCGCAACCACTTCAACGCCCCGACCTCCCGGCCCTTCCGCGAAGCGGCGCTGCGGTTCCTGTCCGCCCCGCGCTGAGGGGTACTCGTGGGTCCCCTCGGTCGGGCGGCACCGGGCGTACCGTCCCCGCCATGGACTACAGACTCCTCGGCAACAGCGGGACATCGGTGTCGACGCTGACCCTCGGCACCATGACGTTCGGCAGCGAAGCCGACGAACCCACCTCACACGCCATCCTCGACGCCTTCGTGGCCGCCGGTGGCACGCTCGTCGACACGGCGGACGTCTACTCCGGCAACGAGTCCGAGCGGATCATCGGCCGCTGGCTCGCAGCACACCCCACCGAGGCCGCGCAGGTCGTCCTCGCCACCAAGGGCCGGTTCCCGCAGGGCGACGGCCCGAACGACCTCGGCCTGTCCCGACGACACCTGCGCGTGGCCCTCGACGCCTCGCTCGAGCGGCTCGGCGTCGACCACATCGACCTGTACCAGATGCACGCGTGGGACGCCCTGACCCCCATCGACGAGACCCTGCGGTTCCTCGACGACGCCGTGTCCGCCGGCAAGATCGGCTCCTACGGGTTCTCGAACTACCTCGGCTACCAGGTCACCACGGCCGTCTACGAGGCGAAGGCCCACGGCTGGGCACCGCCCGTCACCCTGCAGCCGCAGTACAACCTGCTCGTCCGCGACATCGAGCACGAGGTCGTGCCCGCCTGCCTCGACGCCGGCATCGGCCTGCTGCCCTGGTCGCCCCTGGCCGGCGGCTGGCTCTCCGGCAAGTACCAGCGCGACGAGGCCCCGTCCGGCGCCACCCGCCTGGGTGAGAACCCGCAGCGTGGCATGGAGGCGTGGGAGGCCCGCAACGGTGACGAGCGCACGTGGGAGGTGCTCGACGCCGTCTCCGAGGTGGCCGACGCCCACGACGCGTCGAAGTCGCAGGTCGCACTGGCCTGGCTGCTGGCCCGGCCCGCGGTCACGAGCGTGATCCTCGGCGTCCGCACCCTGTCGCAGCTCGAGGACAACCTCGGTGCCGCCGACCTGGTGCTCACCGACGACGAGCTCGCCCGGCTGACCGACGCCAGCGCTCCCCGCATCGACGACTACCCCTACGGCACCGCCGGCGTCGCGCAGCGGGAGCGGAAGATCACCGGCGGGCGCTGACCGGACAGGACCCCGGCGCGTTCGTGCACATCGTGCGGATTTCCGCGGATGTGGGGTCAGGGTGTGGACGCGCGGGTCGGTGAGGTGTCATCCTCGTCGCACGACCGGCTGGTTACCGCGTCCAGCGCCCGGAACGCCCCCTGATCCGCGTTCCGTGTGCCGATGCCCCGGGCGAGACTTCGCCCGGGGCATCGCTTCGTCTGGGGCCGGCAGCGGGACTTGAACCCGCAACCCCCGTATTACAAGTACGGTGCGCTACCAATTGCGCCATGCCGGCTGACGCCGCTCATCTTACCGGTGAGGGCGTCCGGGGCTCACTCGCCCGACTTCTCCGAGAAGTTCAGCGAGATCGAGTTCATGCAGTACCGGTCACCCGTGGGGGTGCCGAACCCGTCCGGGAACACGTGGCCCAGGTGCGAACCGCAGTTCGCACAACGGACCTCGGTGCGGGCCATGCCGAGGGAGTTGTCCTCGATGAGCTGCACGGCGTCCGGGTTCACCGACTCGTAGAACGACGGCCAGCCGCAGCCGGAGTCGAACTTCGTGCCGCTCTTGAACAGCTCCGCGTTGCAGGCCGCACAGGTGTAGACGCCGGCGCGCTCCTCGTCGAGGAGTTCACCGGTCCACGGTCGTTCGGTCCCCGCCTGGCGGAGGACGGCGTACTGGTCCGGGGAGAGCTCCTCGCGCCACTGGGCGTCGGACTTGTCGACGTTGTATGCCATTGGTTCCTCCTGCTTCCGGCCGGGCTCTTCCGGGCACTCCCGACCACTTCACTAAACTCGCCACGATGTCCGAGCATTCCGTGCACCACGCCCGCTGGACCCGTCTGACGACGGACGAACTGTACGGCATCGTCGTCCTGCGCAACCGCGTGTTCGCGCTCGAGCAGCGGGTCACCGCCGAGGACTTCGACGGCCGTGACCGCGAGCCCGACACCGAGCACTGGTGGTTCGGCACGGACACGGATGCGGTTGGGTACCTGCGGCTCATCCGCCCGGCGGCCGACGAGGTCCACCCCGACGGCTCGGAGCCGCCGGCGTGGGTGATCGGCCGTGTCGCGACCGACCCCGGACACCGCGGGCAGGGGATCGCCGGCCGGCTCGTCGCCGCCGTCCTCGACGAACACGGACACGACCCGTTCGTCCTGCACGCCCAGGAGTACGTCGCCGCCCTGTACGAGCGGTACGGCTTCGTGCGGTTCGGGGAGCCGTACGACGAGGCCGGCATCCGACACGTCGGCATGCACCGGCCCGGACGCTGATGGACACCCGCGCCCGGTACGACGCGTACGCCGACCGCATCCAGGCGGTCTCCCCGTCGTACGCGGCCTGGGCACGGTCGCTCGACGACTCGCTGGTCGCGCTCCTCGCCGAGGTCCCCGAGCAGCAGCGGCAGCCGGAACTGTTCTTCGCGGTCGCGCGACGGCTGGGCGCGGACCCGTCGGACCCGGGTGCGCTGCGCGCGCTCGGCCTGGAGGCCCGCCCCGCGCTGGTCGCGGCCCTCGCCTCCGCCACGGTGCAGGCCAACGACCCGCAACGGCTCGCACCGGTCGTCCCGCTGTTCGCCGCGCTCGCCGAACGGTCCGCGCGTCCGCTCGGCCTGGTCGACGCCGGGGCCGCCGCCGGGCTGTGCTCGATCCCGGACCGGGTGACCCTGGACTACCGCGTCGGTTCCGGGGCCGCGGTCCTCCGGATGCACACGGCGGTCGCCGAGCCCTCGGTCCGGCTCGTCGCGGATGCAACCGGGGCCGTCCCCACACCCGCGACCGTCCCGATCAGGGTCGGCGCCCGGGTGGCCCTCGACCCGAACCCGATCGACCTGTCGGTCCCCGGTGCGTTCGACCGGCTGGTCGAGGCCGTCCCGCCCGAGGCGTCGGACCGGACCGCCCTGATGCGGGCGGCGGCGTCCGCGACGCTCACCGTGCCTCCAGTCCGGATCCGGGGCGCGCTGCCCGGCGACCTCGACCGTGCACTGGACGCCCTGCCGGACGACGTCGAACCGGTCGTCCTGACCACCGGGACGCTGGTCTACGTGCCGGGCGCGGACCGGCAGCGGTTCGTCGACCGGATCCGTGCGCGCGGCGTGCACTGGATCGCCCTCGAACGCACCGGGATCCTGCGCGGGGTGGCGGCGACGCTGCCCGACGACGTCGACGCGGCCGACCCGGACGCGTTCGCGACGGTCTCGCTCGACGGGGTCGCGGTGGCCGTCTCCGACCCGTTCGGGACACGAGTGCGCTGGTTCCGCGCGCCGAACCTGTGACCGGTGTTCGCGACAGTCCAGCGCCGTGCCAGGGTCCGGATCGACTCCACCCCTACGATGTGCGAGACCCGTTACCCGACCGTGATCGGAACCGCCGTGACCAGCCCCACCGACGAACGCAGCACTGAGCAGCTCAGCGAGCTCGCCCAGCGCGTGCTGTCGTTCGAGCAGGACCGGGCACGGCACGACCGCACGAAGGAAGCGGAGATCCGGGTCGAGTTCGAGATGTCGGCGGCGCGCTACTACCAGGTGCTGAACCGCGTGATCGACTCGCCCGCGGCACTCGCGTACGACCCGCAGCTCGTCAGCCGGCTGCAGCGGCTCCGTCACGCGCGCACCAGCGCCCGGGCGACGCGCAGCTTCGTCGCGCCCGGTGCGGCTCCCGAAGGACGTGAAGAGGAACGATGAGCACGAGATTCCCCCGAGACCGGTTCGACGACGTCGCCGACGGCCCGCGGGTCGGTGCGCACCGCGGTGCCCAGCGTCGCGGCCGCGGCTGGATCGCCTTCGCCTGGGCGGCGCTCGCCACCGGTGTGCTCG
The DNA here is from genome assembly GCF_013359815.1 of Curtobacterium flaccumfaciens. Classification (GTDB taxonomy): domain Bacteria; phylum Actinomycetota; class Actinomycetes; order Actinomycetales; family Microbacteriaceae; genus Curtobacterium; species Curtobacterium flaccumfaciens. The sequence continues at coordinate 319,201 of NZ_JABMCF010000035.1, forward strand.
TCGGCATCGGGGTGCTCGTCCTCGCGCTGCTGAACGGCAGCTACTCCTTCAACAGCTCGGATTCCCCCTCGGCCTCCACGTCGGCGTCCGCCACCGCGAAGCCCTCGGCGACGTCCAAGCCGTCCGCGTCCTCGTCGGCCGGTTCGGGTTCGTCGGGGTCGGGGTCGGGCAGTGCTGCGGCCGCGACGCCGGCGCAGCAGGGCACCACCACCGTCGTCGTCCTGAACGGCACGACCACCACGGGCCTCGCCAGCCGAGCGAGCGCTGCGCTGACCGGTGCCGGCTGGCAGGTCGCCTCCACCGGTGACGCCGGCACGACGGGCTCCACGTCGACGATCGTCTACTACCAGCAGGCGTCGCAGGCGGCGGTCGCCCAGGGCATCGCGAAGCAGCTCGGCGTCACGGCCGTGCAGCAGTCGGCGGCGTTCCCGAACGCCGACGTGAGCGTCGTCCTCGGCGCCGACTACACCGGCTGATCGGTCGTTCTGCGGGTCGTCGAGCCGCGTTTTCCGCGCATTGTGTGACGGCCGTGTTTCGGGCACGTTGATTTCTGACGGAATCGACGTCACACCTCTTGCCTGATCGGACGGGTTCGGTCAGAGTCCCATGCAGACGACGATCACGTCGTTCCGCACTGCAGTACCAGGGAGCAAGAGATCATGGCCAACGGAACCGTGAAGTGGTTCAACGCTGAAAAGGGCTTCGGCTTCATCACCGTGGATGGAGGGGGCCAGGACGTGTTCGTGCACTACTCGGCCATCGACATGTCGGGTTACAAGGTCCTCGAGGAGGGCCAGGCCGTCGTGTTCGACGTCGGTACCGGGTCGAAGGGCCCGCAGGCAGAGTCCGTCCGCCCCGCCTGAGCAGCACCACTTCCAGAACGCGCCGTCCCGTCAGGGGCGGCGCGTTCGTCGTGTGCCGGGACGGTGACCGGCGCGGGGAGCGCGACCGCGGCGGTGGTGCGGGGTCCACCGGACGCGACGTGTCCTGGGAAGTCGTCACGAGCCTCCCGACTGTGTTGCACTCACACCCGGCGAGTGCCAGAATCGGCGTTGGCACTCGCTCACGCTGAGTGCCAGCACGACCCCCAAGACGACGTCCGGGAGGGACGAAAAACCACATGGCTAAGATCATTGCTTTCGACGAGGAGGCCCGCCGTGGCCTCGAGCGCGGCCTGAACCAGCTGGCCGACGCCGTGAAGGTGACGCTCGGCCCGCGCGGCCGCAACGTCGTCCTCGAGAAGAAGTGGGGCGCCCCCACGATCACGAACGACGGTGTCTCCATCGCCAAGGAGATCGAGCTCGACGACCCGTACGAGAAGATCGGCGCGGAGCTCGTCAAGGAGGTCGCCAAGAAGACCGACGACGTCGCCGGTGACGGTACGACCACCGCGACCGTCCTCGCCCAGGCGCTCGTCCGCGAAGGCCTCCGCAACGTCGCCGCCGGTGCCGACCCCGTGTCGCTCAAGCGCGGCATCGAGAAGGCCGTCGCCGCCGTCTCCGACCAGCTCCTCGCCAACGCGAAGGACATCGAGACCAAGGACCAGATCGCCGCGACCGCGTCGATCTCGGCCGCTGACCCGACCATCGGCGCGCTCATCGCCGAGGCCATCGACAAGGTCGGCAAGGAAGGCGTCGTCACCGTCGAGGAGTCGAACACCTTCGGCACCGAGCTCGAGCTCACCGAGGGCATGCGCTTCGACAAGGGCTACCTGTCGCAGTACTTCGTCACCGACCCCGAGCGTCAGGAAGCCGTCTTCGAGGACGCCTACATCCTGATCGTCAACTCGAAGATCTCGAACATCAAGGACCTCCTGCCGGTCGTCGACAAGGTGATCCAGGCGGGCAAGCAGCTCCTGATCATCGCCGAGGACGTCGACGGCGAGGCCCTGGCCACGCTCGTCGTGAACAAGATCCGCGGCATCTTCAAGTCCGTCGCCGTCAAGGCCCCGGGCTTCGGCGACCGCCGCAAGGCCATGCTGCAGGACATCGCGATCCTCACCGGCGGCCAGGTCATCTCGGAAGAGGTCGGCCTCAAGCTCGAGAACGCGACGCTCGACCTGCTCGGTCGTGCCCGCAAGGTCGTCATCACCAAGGACGAGACCACGATCGTCGAGGGTGCCGGCGACGCCGAGCAGATCGCCGGCCGTGTCCGCCAGATCCGTGCCGAGATCGAGGCGACCGACTCCGACTACGACCGCGAGAAGCTCCAGGAGCGCCTCGCGAAGCTCGCCGGTGGCGTCGCCGTCATCAAGGCGGGTGCCGCGACCGAGGTCGAGCTCAAGGAGCGCAAGCACCGCATCGAGGACGCCGTCCGCAACGCGAAGGCTGCCGTCGAAGAGGGCATCGTCGCCGGTGGTGGCGTCGCCCTCATCCAGGCCGGTGCCGTCGCACTCGAGGCCCTCGAGCTCGAGGGTGACGAGGCGACCGGTGCGAACATCGTCCGCGTGGCCATCGACGCGCCGCTCAAGCAGATCGCGCTGAACGCCGGTCTCGAGCCGGGTGTCGTCGCCGCCAAGGTCCGCGAGCTCGAGTCGGGTTGGGGCCTCAACGCCGCGACCGGCGAGTACGTCGACCTGATCGCCGCCGGCATCATCGACCCCGCCAAGGTCACGCGTTCGGCGCTGCAGAACGCCGCGTCGATCGCCGGTCTGTTCCTGACCACCGAGGTCGTCGTCGCCGAGAAGCCCGAGCGCACCCCCGCTGCTCCGGCTGGCGACCCGACGGGTGGCATGGACTTCTAAGTCCGCCTGACAGAAGGGCCCCGCACGCTGCGCGTGTGGGGCCCTTCTGCGTGTGCGGGAGGCGGTGCGGGGCCGGGAGGTCACAACACCCCGCTCAGGTCCGCCGAGCGGTCACGATTGGTCGGTTGGGCCCGTTCCAGTCGACACTTCGTGACCGTCCGGCGGCGCAGGAGCGGGGAGTCGTGGCCCGCTCGTGCGTGCGCCTTGCGCGTGTCCGGGGTCGTCTCTCCCGCACAGGAGGCCCGGCTCACCTCGTTCTCCACAGGTTGCGAGTGCGCGTGGCCGGCTAGCGTGCCCCGCAACGACCATGACGGCATGCCAGCTGCCCGTCGCCTCCCTGCTCCGTTCGACCGATCCACCTTCCGCGTGGCCGACGCGGTGGGGAACGGCGTCGATCCGGAACGACTCCGACGCACCGATCTGGCAGCCCCGGTCCACGGTGTCCGTGCCCCGATCGACTCGGCGGACTTCATCGCGGCCGTCGCCCTGGTCATGCGTCCCGACCAGTTCTTCAGCCACACGACCGCCGCCGCGATCTGGGGTGCGCCACTGCCGCAGTCGGTGCGCTCGGTCGGGCCGGTGCACGTCTCGACCGCGAGGGACGGGAGCCGGATGCGTCGGCCCGGCGTGATCGCGCACCGCCTGGACCGGCCGAGGACCGTCGAACACCGCGGGTTCCTGGTCAGTGTCCCGGCGCAGATGTGGTTCGAGTGCGCCGGCGTGCTCGGACGTGACGCGCTGGTCGCGATCGGGGACCACCTCGTCGGACCGGCCGGGCTGGCGACGGCGGACGACCTCCGTGTGTCGATCCGCCCCGGTACACGCTTCGCGCTCGCGGCTCGGCGCGCGCTTGACCTCGTCCGGGCCGGGGCGGAGTCGCCGCAGGAGACCTGGCTCCGTCTGGCCGTGTTCGAAGCGGGGTTCCCCGAGCCGGAGCTGAACGTCGACGTGCACGACGGTGCGGGGCGGTTCCTCGGACGCGTCGACATGGCGTGGCCGGAGTTCGGCATCGCGTTGGAGTACGACGGCGATCACCACCGGGAGCGCGACACCTTCCGACACGATCAACGACGGGACAACGGGTTCGTCGTGAACAACTGGCTCGTGATCCACGCGACGGCATCGGACGCACACCGACCCGCGGTGTTGTTCGAGCGACTCCGCCAGGCGTTCGAGGTCCGAGCGGTCGGAAGTCGTCGGCGGTCAGCGTGACGGCTGTGACCGCCACGCTGAAGATGTCGTCCCCGGGCGGTCAGAACGTGTCGTCGGCCCTGCGCCGGCCGGTCACGAACTGTCGGTCAGCGGGCGCGCAGACGACAGACCGTGACCATTCGGCGGCGTCGGACGGGGTGTTGTGACCGCCCGGGACGCCGCGGGACGGGACAGCCGGGCCGCGGGACGGCAGGGACGCGAAACCCGCGCCGGTCAGGCGGGTCAGGCGGCGAAGTCGCGGGGGAGCAGGGGGAGCCAGACGCGGAAGGTGGCGCCGCCGCCCTCGGTGTCGAAGACCTCGACGGAGCCGTGGTGCGCCGCGACGATGCCGGACACGATGGCGAGCCCGAGGCCCGAGCCGCCGGTGTCCCGGGCGCGCGAGGTGTCCGCACGCCAGAAGCGCTGGAAGATCTTCTCGCGCAGCTGCGGCGGGATGCCCTCACCGTGGTCGATCACGTCGAGGTGTGCCATGCCGCGCTCGTCGTCCACGCCGATGCCGATCTCGATCGGGTCGTCGTTCGCCGTGAACCGCATGGCGTTGCCCATCAGGTTCGTGACGATCTGGCGGATCTTGTTCTCTTCCGCCAGGACGATCGGCGGGCGCTTCGGCAGCACGACCGTGGGCAGCGGTGTGGTCTCGTCGGTCGGTGCGGCACCGGCGTCGATGTTCATGGCGCGGGTGCGACGGGCCCGCAGGCGCGCGATGGTCTGGCGCGAGAACGCGATCGGCCCGGTGGTGTTCGCCGAGGTGGGCGACACGGGCGGTGCTTCGCCGGAGTCCGGAGAGCCGATGGACGAGGACGCCGATGGGCGCACGGCCTGGGGCACGCTCTCACCGGTCAGGGAGTCCTCGACGAGGACCTGGATCTCGCGGTCGGGGTTGGAGGCCATCGTGTCGAGCGCCGAGTCACGGGCGATGGCGACGAGGTCGACCGGGCCGAGCTCGAGCGGCTTCGACTCGTCGATGCGGGCGAGCTGCAGCAGGTCCTGCACGAGCAGGCCCATCCGCTGCGCTTCCTTCTCGATGCGCTCCATCGCCTGGGCGACGTCCTCTTCCTTGCGCAGGGCACCCATCCGGTACAGCTCGGCGTACCCGCGCAGGGACACGAGCGGCGTGCGGAGCTCGTGCGAGGCGTCCCCGACGAACCGGCGCATCTGGGCGATGGTGCGCTCGCGGTCCTCGAACGCGGAGTCGATCCGCTCGAGCATGACGTTGAGGGAGCGGTTGAGGCGGCCGACCTCGGTGTTCGGGGTGTCGGCCTCGAGGCGCTGGTTGAAGTCGCCCGCGGCGAACCGTGCGGCGGTGTCCTCGACGTCGCGCAGCGGGTCGAAGGTCGCGGTGACGAGCAGCCGGGTGAGCATGGCGCCGAGCAGGATGACCGAGGCACCGAACCCGAGGAAGATCGCGGTGAACTTGCCGATGGTCTCGTCGGTGCCGGCGCTGGAGACCGCGATGAGCACGTAGCCGGTCTCGGTGGTGCCGTCGGACTGGTTCTGCAGCGACGCCGGGATGATCTGCGCACGCCATTCGTGGTTGTGCTGGCTGTCGTAGAGCGAGATGCGCTGGTTCGCTTGCGAGGCCTCGACCAGGGTGGCTTCGCGGACGTCGGGCCGGCTCGACGCCTTCGTCTGGCAGATCCGGTCACCGTCGGCGTCGTACGCGGCGACGTAGGCGCTCTGCGAGACGACGACGGACAGCTTGCAGTACTGCTCGCCGTCGCTGATGTTCTGGCCCTCGAGCTGCTCGGTCGTCTGCTTGACCGTGTTGTCGAGCTGCTGCATGAGGTAGGTGGACAGCACGGTCATCGTGCCGAGTCCGGCGACGAGCAATCCGAGCGCGACGAGCAGCACCGTGATCCCGGTGATCTTGGTGCGCAGGGAGATCCCGTCCCACCAGTGGTTCATTCGCGTGTGCATGCTGCCCCAACGATAGACAGCGGCCGCCCGGTGAAACCGGACGACCGCCGTGAAGTCGAGCCCCGTGGGACTCCTGCTCCTACGAAGCCTTGGACGCCTTCAGCATGTAGCCGAATCCGCGCTTGGTCTGGATGATCGGCTCGGCGGAGTACTGGTCGAGCTTGCGGCGCAGGTACGAGATGTAGCTCTCGACGATGCCCGCGTCACCGTTGAAGTCGTACTCCCACACGTGGTCGAGGATCTGCGCCTTCGACAGCACGCGGTTCGGGTTGAGCATCAGGTAGCGGAGCAGCTTGAACTCGGTGGGCGAGAGCTCGATCTGCGCGTCGCCGATCGTGACCTCGTGCGTGTCCTGGTCCATCGTGAGCTCGCCGGCGCGGATGATCGCGTCTTCCTCGTCGTTCATGGTGCGACGGAGGATGGCCTTGATGCGGGCGACGATCTCGTCGAGCGAGAACGGCTTGGTGACGTAGTCGTCGCCGCCGACGGTGAGGCCGGTGATCTTGTCCTCGGTGTCGTCCTTCGCCGTCAGGAACAGGATCGGCGAGGTGTAGCCCGAGGAACGCAGGCGCTTGGTGACACCGAAGCCGTTCATGTCGGGCAGCATCACGTCGAGGATGATGAGGTCCGGCTCTTCTTCCAGCACGGCGGAGATCGCCTGTGCTCCGTTGCCCACCGCACGCACGGCGAAGCCGGCGAAGCGCAACGAGGTCGTCAGGAGGTCGCGGATGTTCGGCTCGTCGTCGACGATCAGGATCTTGGGGCCATCGCTCATGGTCTTATCTTCTGACTGTTCCCTCGGGGTTTCCTGAGAGCGGTTCGTACGTCAGCCCACGGGCGTCTGGACCTGGTCGGCGTCGAGGATCGTGTACGAGTACCCCTGCTCCGCCAGGAACCGCTGCCGGTTCTGCGCGAAGTCCTGGTCGACGGTGTCCCGGGCCACGAGCGTGTAGAACGACGCGGGCAGGCCGTCCTTGTTCGGGCGGAGGAGTCGGCCGAGCCGCTGCGCCTCTTCCTGCCGGGACCCGAACGAGCCGGAGACCTGGATGGCGACGGTCGCATCGGGCAGGTCGATCGAGAAGTTCGCGACCTTCGAGACGACGAGCACGTCGACCTCGCCGGACCGGAACGCGTCGTACAGCCGCTCCCGTTCGTCGACCGGGGTCGCCCCCGTGATCTCCGCGGCGTCCAGCGACGCAGCCAGTTCGTCGAGCTGGTCGATGTACTGCCCGATCACCAGGATCTGCTCACCGCGGTGCTTCTCGATGAGTTCCCGCACCACCGGGGTCTTGGCCGGGGACGTCGCGGCGAGCCGGTAGCGCTCGTCGTCGCTCGACGCCGCGTACTCCAGGCGGTCCTGGTGCGGCAGGTCGATGCGGACCTCGTAGCAGGAGGCCGGCGAGATGTAGCCCTGCGCCTCGATCTCCTTCCACGGGGCGTCGTACCGCTTCGGCCCGATGAGCGAGAAGACGTCGCCCTCGCGGCCGTCCTCGCGCACGAGCGTCGCGGTGAGGCCCAGGCGTCGGCGGGCCTGCAGGTCGGCGGTCAGCTTGAACACCGGCGCCGGCAGCAGGTGCACCTCGTCGTAGACGATGAGGCCCCAGTCGAGGGCGTCGAGGAGCGACAGGTGCGTGTACTCGCCCTTCCGGCGGGCGGTGAGGATCTGGTAGGTCGCGATCGTGACCGGCCGGATCTCCTTGACGCTGCCCGAGTACTCGCCGATGTCCTCCGGCGTCAGGGTCGTGCGCTTGAGGAGCTCGGTGCGCCACTGCCGCGCCGAGACGGTGTTCGTCACGAGGATGAGCGTGGTCGCCTTGACGGTCGCCATCGCACCAGCGCCGACGAGCGTCTTGCCCGCACCACAGGGCAGCACGACGACGCCGGAGCCCTGGGCGAAGAACGTGTCGACCGCCTGCTCCTGGTACGGCCGCATGTGCCACTCGGCCGTGTCCAGGTCGATCGAGTGCGGCTGGCCCGGGGTGTAGCCCGCCAGGTCCTCCGCCGGCCAGCCGAGCTTCACGAGCTCCTGCTTGATCTGCCCCCGCGCCCACGGCTGCAGCTCGACCTCGGTCGAGGACCGCATGTCACCGAGCAACGGCTTGATGCGCTTCGACCGGATGACCTCGGCCAGCACCGACGGGTCCTCGGCGGTGAGGAGCAGGAGCGGTAGCCGCTCGAGTTCCTCGGTGGGGGAGTTCGCGATCACGGGCGCGTCGGGCCGTTCCTCGCGACGGATCACGAGTCGCCCGTAGCGCGAGACCGTGTCGCGGATGTCGACCGTGACGCTCTGCGGCACGGGGAACTTCGCGAAGCGTTCCAGGGTGTCGATCATCGCCTCGGCGTCGTGGCCCGCGGCGCGCGCGTTCCAGAGTCCGAGGCGGGTGATCCGGTAGGTGTGCACGTGCTCGGGAGCGCGTTCGAGCTCGGCGAAGGCCGCGAGCTCGTGGCGTGCGTCCTCGGCGTCGGGGTGCGCGACCTCGAGGAGCACGGTGCGGTCGCTCTGCACGATCAGCGGTCCGTTCATGACCTGCCAGCCTAGCCGTCGGCACCTGCGTGCGGGTGACCGCGCGGGTCAGGCGTCGCTCTCGACCGACACGACGAGCGACAGCGGCAGGGTGCGCTCGACGTCGACGGCCGTGTCCCGCCCACGGACGCGTCCGGCCGCGACCGAGGTCGGCACGATCGAGAACGGCCGCTCCGAGCCGTCCGGCATCCGGACGGTCACACGGATCGGCGTGCGTCCGCGCACGGCCAGGTCGATCTGCCGACCGAGCCACTCCTGCTCCGGCTCCGCGTCGCCGCGCTGCGTCGTCAGGCGGAGCCGTTCGACGAGTGCGTGCGCCGACTGTTCCGGCGAGCGTCCGGTGGGGCTGCGCCGGCCGGGAGGCCCGTGGTGCGCCTCGGGGCGGGCTGCGGTCGTCAGGACGGCCGGGTAGCGCTGGTCCTCGAGCGCGGTGTGCACGACGTGCGGCGGGTAGCGCGTGGTCAGCGTCGTCAGGTCGGGCCGCTCCCAAGCCAGTTGCCGGAGCTCGGCGTCCACCCCGACGAGGTCGAGCTGGTCGGCGGTGCCGCGGACCTCGGTCCCGACGCCGCCCGGCCCCCGGTCGACGACGATGCTGCCGTCGCGTCCGGCCACCTGGTCGATCAGGTAGGCGAGGGGCTGCGGGATCCCGGTGGCCGACAGCCGTCCGAGCAGGGACAGCAGGTCGTCGCGGGAGTGTCCGGCCCGGAACGCCGCGCGCAGGGTGTCCTCGGAGATGCGGTAGCGCGCCGCGAGTCCCGGTGCCTCGAGCACGGCGACGGTGCGCAGGGCGTCGTCGTCCGCCGGCGCGAGCGGCCCCGGTGCGATGACGGTGAGGTCGTGCTGCAGGTAGACCCGTTCGACGGTGCCCGGCAGGTCGTCGGCGGCCGGCTCGGCGTCGCCGTCGAGGAGTGCCCGGCCGGTGCTCGTCACGATGCCGTCGACGGCCAGGCCGAGCGACGCCGCGGTGCCGGCGACGTCGAGCAGCAGGGCGTCGAGCCAACGGGACCCCGCCGGGTAGGCCCAGCGCCCGAGCGGCACGAGATCGCGCAGGTCCCCGTCGGCCAGCTCGAGCACCTGGTGCACGGCGGGCGGGAGCGTGTCCGACCACGCGGCCACCAGCGACACCCAGCGCTCCGGCCAGCCGGCGAGCAACCACGCGTGCCCGGGGTCGGTGACGATCCAGCGTCCGGTGTCCGGGTCGGCGAACCCGATGTCGTCGAGCAGCGCCAGGCGACCGGCGACGAGCTCGGCGTCGGTGCCGATGCGCTCGGCGAGGGTGCGGGCGAGCGGCATGCCGATCCCGCCCTTGACGAGTTCGCGGACCGCGCCGGCGTCGACCGCCCGCAGCAGCTCGGCGAGCACCGTCATCGTCGCGAACGCCTGCTCCGCGCCGGTGGTGCGCGCACGCTCGAGGGCCGCGTCGTCGAGGGCGGGAGCGGCGGGGCGGACCTGCTCCGGGCCTCCCGGCTGCTCGTCGAGCGAGGTGAGGTCGGGGTGGGCGGCCACGCGTGCGGCGACCGCGTCGTCGACAGCGCCGTCCTCGTCGGCGAGGCCGAGCTCGATCGCGGGGCCGAGTGCGTCGACGGCGCCGCCGTCACGCAGCGCGAGGATCGTGGCGCGCGGCAGGTGCTCGACGGCGGCGTCCACCGCGTCGGCGCTCCGGAGCGCCTCGGCGAGGTCGAAGAAGTCGGTGATGCGCTGCGGGCCGGTCTCGGCGAGTGCAGCGGTGGGGAGTCGCCTCGCCGCGACGAGGCGCTCGAGCGCATCGTCCGGCATCGCCCGGAGTCGGGCGGCGAGGTCGGCGGTGGTCGTCATCGTCCGGTGCCAGCGTCCGGGGCGGACGTCAGCGAGCCGTCCGGTTCGCTCGTGCGCGACGTGTCCAGGTGATGCCGAGGAGCGTGAAGACCAGCACCATGGCGATCGGGAAGCCGTAGAGCGGGATCGCCATGACCACCGGCCACGGCATCGCACCCTGGGCGCTGGGAGCGGTGAGCCACATGATGATCATCGCGACGAAGCAGAGCAGGCCGAGGATGATGATCCCACCGATCATGAACGCCAGAGCGCGTTCGGTACGATTGAACGTCACCGGGGGTTCTGCGGAGTCCTGCGGGTTCCCGGTTGATCGGGTCGGCTTGGCCATCGACCCAGGATATCCGACGCACCACGGCCGTACCACGACCTCGAGGAGTCCACGCATGCCCACCGGCAAGGTCAAGTTCTACGACGACGACAAGGGCTTCGGCTTCATCACCGGAGACGACGGCGACCAGGTGTTCCTGCACGCGTCCTCGCTGCCCGACGGCGTCGTGACCGTCAAGGCCGGCACGCGGCTCGAGTACGGCGTCGTCCAGGGCAAGAAGGGGTCGCAGGCGTTGTCCGTGCGGCTGCTCGAGCCGCAGCCGTCGCTGTCGCGGATGACCCGTCGCTCCGCGGACGACATGGCCGTGATCGTCGAGGACCTGGTGAAGGAACTCGACCGGATCAGCGGAGACCTCCGCCACGGCCGCTACCCGAAGAACGGCGATCGCATCGCCGCCATCCTGCGGCACGTCGCAGACCAGTTGGAGGCGTGACCCCATGACCGAGTCCGAGACAGCAGGGGCCGAGACGGCTCCCGACGCAGCGTCCGTCGATGCAGCGTCCATCAACTACACCGACCTGGCGCGCGAGGCGTTGCTCGAGGTCACCCCGGAGTCGACCGTCGGCGCACCCGTCGGCACCGTGGACGAAGGGGACGGCGTCGTGTCCGTCCTGTTCGCCAACCGCCTGCCCGGGTACCCCGGGTGGCGCTGGACCGTCAGCGTTGCGAAGATCGGCGACGACGAACCCACCGTGCTCGAGGTCGAGCTGATGCCCGGGGACGGCTCGCTCGTCGCGCCGGAGTGGGTGCCGTGGTCCGAGCGACTGGCCGAGTACCGGGCCGCGCAGGAGCACGAGGGCGAGGACGCGGCGGACGAGGACTCAGACGACGAGGACTACGACGACGAGTCGGATGAGGACGACGACGAGGACTCGGACGAGGACGACGACTACGATGACTCGGATGACGACGAGGACGACGACGAGTCGGACGACGACGATGACGACGAGTTCGACGCCGACGAGGACGACCTCGACGAGTCGGACGACGACGACATCGAGGGTGTGGACGTCGATGCGCTCGCCGATGTGAGCGACACCGACAGCAACACCGACAGCGACACCGACACCGAGGACGAGGCCCCGCAGCCGACCCGTCGTCGCCGTGCCCGCCGCGTGCAGCCGTTCGAGCCCGACGCCGATCTCGAGGTCGACCAGCTCGACGCCGGCGAGGCCGACCCGGGCTTCCACCGCGCCTGACCCACCCGGACCGACGAACGGGCCCGGCACCACCGATCCGGTGGGGCCGGGCCCGTCCTCGTTCCGGCGGGTGTCCCCGACGTCAGCGCAGGGCGTCGACCGTGAAGTCGATCGCGCGCACGAGCTTCGCGACGTCGTCCGGGTCGATCGCGGTGAACGTCGCGACGCGCAGCTGGTTGCGGCCGAGCTTCCGGTACGGCTCGGTGTCGACGATGCCGTTCGCGCGCAGGGTCGCGGCCACGGCCTTGGCGTCGATCGAGTCGTCGAGGTCGATCGTGGCGACGACCTGGGACCGAGCGGCGGGGTCGGAGACGAACGGGGTCGCGGAGTCGCTGGCCTCGGCCCAGTCGTAGATCGTCGACGACGAGGTCTTCGTGCGGAGGTCCGCCCACGCCAGGCCGCCGGACTCGTTCATCCACCGCACCTGTTCGTCGAGGAGCAGCAGCGTGGAGATCGCCGGGGTGTTCAGGGTCTGGTTCAGGCGCGAGTTGTCGACGGCGTTCTTGAGCGACAGGAACTCCGGGATGTACCGGTCGGAGGCGGCGATCCGCTCGATCCGCTCGATCGCGGCGGGGGAGAGCAGCGCGAGCCAGAGCCCGCCGTCCGAGGCGAAGTTCTTCTGCGGGGCGAAGTAGTAGACGTCGGTGGCGCTGACGTCGAACAGGGCACCACCGGCGGCGCTGGTCGCGTCGACGACGGTGAGGGCGCCGGAGTCACCGGTCGCGCGGACGACCGGGGCCATGACGCCCGTCGAGGTCTCGTTGTGCGGGTAGGCGTAGACGTCCACGCCCTCCACCGGCTCGAGTGCGGCGAGGGAGCCACCCGGCGCCTCGACGACGTGCGGCGCCTCGAGCCACGGGGCCGCTGCGGCCTTGGCGAACTTCGACCCGAACTCGCCGAAGGACAGGTTCTCGGCACGGCGCTCGATGAGGCCGAAGGCAGCGGCGTCCCAGAACGCGGTCGAGCCGCCGTTGCCGAGGACGACCTCGTAGCCCTCGGGGATCTGGAACAGGTCTGCGAGGCCGGAGCGGACGCTGCCGACCAGGTCCTTCACGGGCTTCTGGCGGTGCGAGGTGCCGAGGATCGTGGCGCCCCGCGTCACGAGGGACTCGAGCTGGGCGCCGCGGATCTTCGACGGACCGCAGCCGAAGCGACCGTCGGTGGGGAGGAGTTCGGCCGGGATGACGATGTCTGCCATGCACCGATCCTACCGACGACGATCCGCCCGCCCGAGCCCGTGTACCGGCCGGACGGGGAGGGTTCGGCCCGCCCGTCCACCGCGTCGGATGACCCTTTCTCACGTGCACCCGGGCGCCGGTCGGTGTTCGTCGGTGCGAACAAGTAGTGTGGTCGGCGCTGGGCCCAGACATGAGAGGCGGACCGTGACCGATCTCGTCGACACCACGGAGATGTACCTTCGCACCATCCTCGACCTCGAGGAAGAGGCGATCGTGCCGCTGCGCGCGCGCATCTCCGAGCGCCTCGGACACTCGGGCCCGACGGTCTCGCAGACAATCGCCCGCATGGAGCGCGACGGCCTGGTCGTCGTCTCCGGCGACCGGCACCTGGAGCTCACCGACGAGGGGCGTTCCCGCGCCACGCACGTGATGCGCAAGCACCGTCTGGCCGAACGCCTGCTGGCCGACGTCATCGGACTCGACTGGGCCTTCGTGCACGACGAGGCCTGCCGGTGGGAGCACGTCATGAGCGAGCAGGTCGAGGTCCGCCTGCTCGAGATGCTCGGCAACCCGACGGAATCTCCGTACGGCAACCCGATCCCGGGGCTGGCCGAGATCGGTGGCCCCGCGGCCGCCGGGTTCCTCGACGGCGTCCAGAACATCGTCGCCGCGACCGAGGGCACCGACGCCGTCACGACCGGGGTTGTCCGACGCCTGGGCGAGCCCGTGCAGTTCGAACCGGAACTCCTGCACCAGCTCCGCACCGCCGGCGTCATGCCCGGGCGCGTGGCGAGCGTGCAGCGCGCTGGCGCCTACGTCGCGGTCCGCGTCGAGGGTGAGGACTCGGGCATCGAGCTGCCGATGGAGGTCGCGCAGCACGTCTACATCGAACGCGGCTGACCGTTCCTGGTCGTCCCTGAGAGTGTTTACCGTTTCGTTACCTCCGGGGCGTTTGGTCTCGACTCGGTAACGACGCTTCCGTACACTCGTCCGAGTCGCCGCGCTGCCCCTGAGCCGGAGACCCGTGGCAGGACGTCTCGAACCCGTCTCCTGCCTCGATCGGAAACGATGACGAACGGATGGGGTTGCACACCGCCGGACACCCACGGCGGCGTGATGACGAGACGTTGGAGACACACCTCTTGACGCAGACCGGTACCGCCGCGGACGACCAGACGCCCGCGAACCCGACGAACACCGAGAACGCCACCACCGCCCCGCTCACCCGGCGGGCCGTGCGCGAGACCGAGGGCCGCCCGGTCCGCAGGGTCGTGCCGGTGCGCTCCGCCCCGCTGCCCGGTGGTCGTCGTGCCGCGCAGGCCGCGGCCGCAGCGAACACCGCGAAGGCCAGCTCGTCGTCGCGCAAGCGCAAGTTCCTCGCGCCGGTCGTCCTCACCGTGGCCGCCGGCATGTTCGGCACCGTCGCGGTCGCCCCGGCCTTCGCCGCGACGACCTCCAGCAACTCGACCGCCGTCGCCGACGCCCAGCGTCAGGTCCGGGCCACGCAGAGCCAGGAACTGTCGGTCTCCGACGCCGTGGCGCTCGCCGACACGAGCCGTGACGGCTTCGGCGCGACGTCCACCGCGACGCTCGACGCCGAGAAGGCCGCGAAGCAGGCCGCCGCCGACCAGGCCGCCGCGGCGAAGGAAGCCGCCGAGCAGGCCGAGCAGACCCAGACCGCCCGTGCCGCGACCGCGAAGCAGTACTCCTCGTACACCGGGCCCACCGCCGCCGAGTACGCGGCCAGCTCGTCCGCCGCCGACACCCCGTTCTCGCTGCCGGCCGTGGTCGCCACGGGCAAGCAGTACATCGGCACCCCGTACGTCTTCGGTGGCGCGGACCCGTCGGGCTTCGACTGCTCCGGCTTCATCATGTTCGTGTACGCCCAGTACGGCATCAACCTCGCGCACTCCGTGCCGCTGCAGGACCAGGCCGGCACCACGATCCCCGAGTCCGAGGCGCAGCCCGGTGACGTCGTCATCTTCAACAACGAGGCGCACGACGGCTTCTACATGGGGAACGGCATGATCATGGACGCCCCGAAGCCCGGCGGCACCGTGCAGATCCGTCCGATCTGGACCAGCGACTACCACATCGTCCGCTTCGGCATCTAGCGAACACTGCCCCCGGGGGAGTGTGAACTTCTCCAGAACCGGCCCGCACACCCTCGTGCCGGGCCGGTTTCTGGGTTAACCTGACGCTGCACCGGTCCGCACCGGCGCGAACAGGAGACCCTCATGTCGATGTTCCGCACGACCCGCACCATGGGTCGGCGCGCGCGCGTCGACATATGGTCGAGCACAGCCTGCGTGCACGAGCACGCCCCTGCATGACGAGAGCACTGCCCATCCGGGTGGTGCTCTTCGTGGTTCCAGGGGTGTGAACAGGTCGTCCTCACCCGTTCGCGTCGTCGGTCCGACGCACCCGCAGCGCCTGGAAGCCGTCCAGGCACGTCGGAAGGGAACCCATGCGCACTCTCGTCCTCAACGCCGGTTACGAGCCCCTCGCGGTGATCTCGTTCCGACGAGCCCTCGTGCTGGTCATGAACCAGAAGGCCGCCATCGTCGCCGCCGACGTCGAACACCCGGTCACCGGGTCGACGTCGAGCTACGACCGTCCGTCCGTCATCATCCTCACCCGCTACGTGCGCATCCCGCACTCCAGGCTCGTGCCGGTGTCCCGTCGCGGTGTGCTGCGTCGGGACGGCAACCACTGTGCCTACTGCGGCCGGCACGCCACCACCATCGACCACGTGCAGCCGCGGTCGCGCGGTGGGCAGGACTCGTGGGAGAACCTCGTCGCCTGCTGCCTGGCCTGCAACAACACCAAGGGCGACCGCACCCCGCAGGAGATGGGGTGGCGCCTCCGGTTCCCGCCGAAGGTGCCGCACGGGTCCTCGTGGGTCGTGCGCGGCATCGAGCGTCCGCAGGCGGAGTGGGACGAGTACCTCGTGGCCGCGTAGCGGCCGTCGGTCCGCACCACCAGACGGACGGGAGGCCCGTGGCGACGCCGCCACGGGCCTCCCGTCCGTCGCCCGCCGCGACCAGTGCCCGACCCGCCCTTGGCAGGTCGCGCCGCGTCCGCCATCCTGGGCTCGACGCCAGCGGCGTCGGTCGGAGCCCCGACCGACGGTCCGGCGAAACGAGGGAAGAGCAACGATGCGCAGCGAGATCTCCGGAACGACCATGCCCGTCCTGACGCTCGCGCTCGACGCGGGTGAACGCATCGTGGCCGAGGGCGGTGACGTGGCCTGGCTGACCCCCGGGTTCGGCATGGACACCTCGACCGCGCACGGTGGCAGCGGCGGGTTCCTCGGGGGCCTCAAGCGTGCGCTCGGCGGCGGGCAGCTGTTCCTCACCGAGTACACGGCGTCGGCCGCGGGCGGACGGATCACGTTCGCCGCGAGCCTCCCCGGCACGATCCGCGAGATCACGGTGGACCCGGCGGACCAGTTCCTGGTGCAGTCGGGTTCGTACATGGCGAGCACCGCCGACGTCGACGTGTCCGTCGGGTTCCAGAAGCGTCTGGGAGCAGGGATCTTCGGCGGCGCGGGCGTGGTGTTCCAGGCGCTGTCGGGCTCGGGGACGGCGTGGGTGCAGCTCGCCGGCGAACTCACCGAGGTCGAACTCGCCGCGGGGGAGTCGCTGCTGGTCCACCCGGGGCACCTGGCGATGTACCGCGCGGGCACGTCGGTCGAGTTCGCCACGGTGAAGGGCATCAAGAACAAGGTGTTCGGTGACTCGATGTTCCTCGCCGAGGTGCACGGTCCGGGCAGGATCTGGCTGCAGTCGATGACGCCGGCGGCCCTCGCTGCGGCCATCCAGCCGTACCTGCCGAAGCCGCAGGGCAGCGATCGCGACTGAACCCGCCACGCCCGGCCGCACCCGGTCTGGCCGGAGAACGCGGCGGCCGGGCATACTTCCCCTGAGACCTGAGGGGGCTTCATTCCCTGTACGGTGCCGACCTGGATCTCATCGTCCGGTGCCGGCGAACAGCCCCGCCCCGCAGCCAAGCCGACTCGAGAGCAGGACCCGTGACCGACATCCGCAGCATCCGGACGATCCCGAAGAGGATCTGGGTCGGCCTCGCTGCCGTGGCGTTCTACGTCCTGCTCGCCGCCGTGGGCGGGAACCTGCTGAGCGCCTTCGCGCACGGTGACGACACCCTCGACTTCGTCCTCGGCCACTACATCGTGGTCCCGGTCCTCATCGTGGTCGGCCTGCTCTTCACCCGGCAGGCTGGTTGGACAGCCGAGGCGTGGACCGCTCCGTCACCGTTCACGGAGCGTCGTCGGTGGTGGTTGCTCGCCATCCCGATCGTCCTCGTTGTGCAGCTCGTCGGGCTCCTCGTGGAGGTCACGTGGTCCGAGCAGACGGTGTCCGTGGTGCTCATCTACCTGGTCGGTTCGTTGCTGATCGGGTTCGGCGAGGAGCTGTACTTCCGCGGGATCCTCCGTGTCAGCGTGCTGGGGCACCACCGCGAGATCACCGCGCTGCTGATCACCTCGTTCGCCTTCGGGTTCGCCCACACGGTCGGCTACCTCTTCGACGGGACCGGACTCGCCTCGATCCTCTTCAACACGCTCTACCTCGCAGTCGACGGGGCGCTCTTCTACGGTGCGCTCCGTGCGACGGGGACGCTGTGGGTGCCGATCCTCCTGCACGGGCTCGGCGACTTCGCCCGCTTCCTGCAGTCCGGCGACAACGACTCCAACCGGTCGGACATGTCCGGCGCCGACATCATCTCGTCCCTGTCGGTGTTCGTCACCGCGGCGCTCGCGATCGCCCTCGTGGTGAGCATCGCCCGGCAGGACCGGAAGACCCGACGAGCAGCGCAGCCCGGATCGGCGGACGTCGCATGACGCCCACGGTGGAGACCACCGGTCGGCGGCATCGGTGGGTGCCGGCCGACCGACGGTGGTGGGGGCTAGACCGACGAACGGTCCTGCCAGCGGTGATCGTGCTGGCGACCGCCGCGATCATGCACTGGGGCGTGCCGTGGCTGAACGACCAGGTGTCGTTCCGCGAGACGGTCCCGGCGGGGAGCACGATGTCGCTGAAGGAGGACGTCGAGTTCACGCCGCCAGCCGGGTGGGGCATCAGCGACGGTGTCCTCACCGGGGATGCCGAGGCGGGCGGCACCTACCCGGCATCCGCGACCGTGTTCGACGGCACGACGTCGATCACGCTCCGGACCGGCACCTTCGAGGGGACACCGCGCGCACTGCTGCGGCAGATCGAGTCCACCAACGCGGCCACCGGCACGGGAGCGCTCCGGTCGACGGTGACCCCGGTCACGACGGCCTCCGGGGTGCGCGGGGTGATCAGCGAGTTCCGTGACGTCCGGAACGACGGTGCCATCGCCGCGTTCGTCGCGGACGGCGTCGGTGTCGAAGTCGTCATCAGCACACCGAACAGCACACCGTCGAGGACGGCCACCTTGATCGGACGGACCCTGTCGTCGATCACCGTCGAAGGAGCCGGATCATGAGGCTGAACCTGTTCCGACGGGATCCCGAGCGCACCACCGGGACGGTCGCCGCGTCGTCGGTCCCGACCGAGCTGGAGCAGGCACGGACGGCGGTCTTCGAACGGTCCGGGTGGGGCCTGCGGATGGAACTCTTCCAGCCGCGGAACGCCGCGTTCTGGGTGTTCTGGGGGCTGGTGATCGCCGGCGCCTGGAACGCGGTCACGATCCTGCAGTCCGCTGTGGCGCCGTTCGCCTCGGCGGTCGCCACCAACAGTCTGGTCCTGGTCCTGTACGCGGCCCTGTTCTGGTGGGCGACCCGTGCCATGGACCGGTACTCGACCCTGCCGATCAGCCTGGTGGTCCACGCGTTCCTGTGGGGTGCCACCGCGGCGACGTTCTTCATGGCGATCTACGCCAACGACGCGATCCTCGGCCTGTACGGCAAGACCTTCGGGCAACGCTGGGCCGCCGACTGGGCAGCCGGGCTCACCGCGCCCTTCACCGAAGAGGTGTCGAAGGGCATCGGTCTGGTGCTCCTGATCACCCTGGCACCGCGGATCGTCCGGACCACGTTCGACGCGTTCATCCTGGGTGCGTTCCTCGGGCTCGGGTTCCAGGTCGTCGAGGACGTGCTCTACGTCGCGCAGACCTCCGGTGCGAACTTCGGCGCGCACCCCTTCCTCGCAGGAGCGGAGACCCTCGTGGTGCGGATGACGACCGGGGTCGCGGGGCACATCGCGTACTCCGCGATCTTCGCGACGGGGCTGTTCCTGCTCGCCGGCAGCCCCGTCCAGCGCCGACGGGTCGGGTTGGGTGTCGGGTTGATGGTCCTCGCGATGGCCATGCACGGCCTCTGGGACGACCTCGGTGCGCTCGTCGGACCGCTGCAGGCCTTCAACCTGGTGTTCATCGCGATCCTGACGGTGATCGTCGTGTTCGTGGTGTTCCGGGTCTTCCGGTTCGCGGTCCGCCCCGAGCAGGAGGACCTCCGCACGGTGCTCGCGCCCGAGGTGGCGGCGGGGCTGCTCTCGACGGACGAACTCGATGCCGTCGTCGGTACCCGGAAGGCGCGACGGCGGTACGTCAAGGCGGCCGGATCCCGGCAGGAGCGCCGCCGACGCCGCGTGCTGCTGACCGCGATCCACGATCTCGCCGAAGCGCTCCCGCACGTCGACGACCCGGACCACATCGCGTTCACCCGACAGGAGGTCACCCGGGTGCGGAACGGCGGTCAGCAGACCGCGTAGGTCTGCCGTCTCGCGCGTGAGCGTGATCAGCAACGGACAGGAGGCCCGTGGCGGGCCCGCCACGGGCCTCCCGTCCGCTTGCCTGCCACTTCCGGACCGGACACGATCTGACGACGCCGGGGAACGTCCGCCGAACGGCGCGTGAACGCGCGTCAGCGCCTGTCCGGACAGGTTGGCGGCGGCCGCCTCGGCGGTGTTAGCGTCCCCGTCGACAGCGCCTAGGGTTCCGGGACTCCCCGTCCGACTGGTCCGAGCGGCGCCACGGTCCGCCGCCGAACGCGGGCCGTCATCTGAACGGACAAAAGCCTGGAGGACCTCGCCCGTCGCGCCGCGCGCCGGGCAGAAGGTCCTGCCGTGACACCGCTCGCCGTCCTCCTCGTCCTGTCCGCCGCCGTCGCCCACGCGGGGTGGAACGTCATCGCCCACGGGGTGAGCCGGATCGGGATGCCGTTCCTGTGGCTCGGCGCGGTGTCGAGCGTGGTGGTCTGGGTCGGTGTGGTCCCGTTCACCGGGAGCCTCGGCGACGCGGACCCCGGCGGGTTCGTGCTCGGCGTTGCCGCGTCCGGGGTGCTGCACGTCCTGTACATGCTGGTGCTGCAGCGGGGGTACCGGGTCGGGCGGCTGTCGACGGTGTACGCCACGGCGCGGGGGACCGGGCCGACGATCAGCGTCGTCCTGGCGATCGTGCTCCTGGGGGAGCGCCCGCACTGGATCGCCCTGGTCGGCGGGCTGCTGGTGTTGATCGGCGTGGTCGCCGTCGGGCTCGCCGACCGTGGGACGACGTCGACGGAGCTCCCGAGGCGGCGGATCGACCCAGGGCTCGTCGCGGGTCTGCTCACCGGGGTGGCCATCGCCGCGTACACGATCTGGGACGCGTACGTCGTCCGCGACCTGGGTGTCGCGCCGGTCGCGTTCATGGTCGGGTGCACGGCGGTCGAGGTCGTGTTCTTCGGACTGGCCCTCGGGTCGCGGCGGCGCGAGGTCCTGCCCGTGCTGCGGGAGCACTGGCCGCGGGTGCTCGCGTTCGGGGTGCTGTCGCCGCTGTCGTACATCCTCGTGCTGGTCGCGATCGGCATCGCCCCCGTGGCGCTCGTCGCACCGATGCGCGAGGTGAGTGTCGTGCTCGTCAGCCTGTTCGGGGTGCTGGTGCTCCGCGAAGGCCGTGCGCTCGCCCGGGTCGGTGCCGCGGTGGTGGTGCTCGGCGGCATCGCGCTGCTCGCGCTCTGACGACGGCGACGGCAACGGCGACGGCGGCGTCGTCGTCGGCGGCCTGTCCGGACAGGTGCCAACCGAGTTCACCTGCCGTCCACGCCGCGTGTACCGGGACGGAACTCCGCTCCACCGGTCGGCTGCGACAGTTGCGGTCGTCCGCACCGGACCCGCCCCCCCCCGAACCGCCTGAAAGGTCATCATGCCCATCTCCGCACGCAAGTCGCTCGTCGCGCTGGCCGGCGCCCTGGCCCTCGTCGCCACGCTCAGCTCCTGCTCCGCAGGCTCCACCGCCGCGACCGGTGACGGCAGCCCCGCAGGCGGCTCCGACGCCGTGCAGTACGCCGCGGACGAGAACACCATCGTGTTCGGCGTGGTCCCCGACTCCGTGGACACCGAGACGAACTACCAGCCGCTGATGGACTACATCGCGAAGGAGACCGGCAAGAAGGTCGAGTACCACGAGTCGACCGACTACGCCGCGCTCATCGAGGCGTCCGTCGCGGGCAAGATCGACGTCGCGTCGTTCTCCGGGTTCACCTACGTCACGGCGAAGAACAACGGCGCGAAGATCACCCCGATCTCCTCCATCATCACCGCCGAGGGGCAGAAGCCCGGGTACTACTCCGAGGCCATCGTGCCGAAGGACAGTGACATCGACTCGCTCAAGGACTTCGCTGGCAAGAAGGTCTGCTTCGTCGACCCCTCGTCGACCTCGGGCTACCTGTTCCCGAGCTACAACCTGCTCAAGGCGGGCGTCGACCCGAAGACCGACGTCACCCCGGTGTTCGCCGGCAAGCACGACGTCAGCGTCCAGAAGGTCGCGGCGGGCACCGAGTGCGACGCCGGGTTCGCCGAGGACAGCGAGGTCGAGAAGAACGACGACGTGCGCGTCGTCGCGAAGACGATGGTCCCCGGCGCCCCGATCGTCGTCTCGGACACCCTGCCGTCGGCCGAGAAGGAGACGCTGACGAAGGCGCTGTCCGACGTCACCATCGACCAGATCATCGACGCCGGTGTCGACAGCGCCGACAGCGACGGCTTCCGCAGCGTCTTCTACGGCACCAAGCCCGTCGACGACGAGTACTACGACCTGATCCGCGACATCTGCGAGACGACGAAGTCGACCACCTGCCAGGCCTGACCCGGCGACCGCGAGACGGCAGCCCGAGGAGCACCATGACGAACCACGCACCGGTCGGTACCCCGGCCGTCGAGATCACCGGCCTGACGAAGCGCTTCGGCGACACGACGGCGTTGCGCGACGTGTCGCTGCGCGTCGGGCAGGGCGAGGTCGTCGTGCTGCTCGGGCTGTCGGGCTCCGGCAAGAGCACCCTGCTCCGGCACGTCGACGCACTCGAGCTCCCGACGTCCGGCAGCGTCCAGGTGGACGGGACCGAGGTGCACCGTCTGACCGGGCGCCGTCTGCGCGAGCTGCGGAGTCGCGTCGGGTTCGTGTTCCAGCAGTTCGAACTCGTGCCGGCGCTCACCGTGCTCGAGAACGTGCTCACCGGAGCGCTCGCGACCCTCCGCGGCCCGCGGCTCGGCCTCTGGTCGTACCCGCGCGGCCTCCGTCGCACCGCACTCGGGCACCTCGACCGCGTCGGGCTGCTCGACCGCGCGTACCAGCGTGCCGACACCCTGTCGGGCGGGCAGCAGCAACGCGTCGCGATCGCGCGGGCCCTCATGCAGGACCCGACGGTGCTCCTGGCCGACGAACCGGTCGCCTCGCTCGACCCGGAGTCCAGCGGGCAGGTCATGCGCCTCATCCGCGAGATCGCCGCCGACCGCGGGCTGACGGTGCTCTGCAGCCTGCACCAGGTCGACCTGGCCCTGTCGTGGGCGGACCGGATCATCGGGCTCCGGCACGGCGAGGTCGTGCTCGACACCCGGACCGACGGCCTCGGCAAGGCGGAGGTCATGGAGATCTACGGGCAGGTCGCGACGAGCACCGACGAGTTCGCCACGATCGAGGCCGAGCTGCACGCACTCGACACGGGGGAGCGGACCTCGTGACGACGCTCGACACCCGACCCGGGACCGTGGCGGCGCTCGCCGAGGACGTGGCCCGTCGGGCACCCCGCCGCCGGGTCTCGCCGGAGCGCACGGCGGCGGTGCTGACCCTCGTCGCCCTCGGCGTGCTGGCGTGCGTCGCGGTCGCGCGGGTCGACATCTCGATCCCGAACATCATCGCGTCGTGGTCGAACGCCGAGCACTTCTTCCAGCGTGTGGGGACCGTCCGGTTCCCGGCCGCCCCGGTGCTGCTGCAGCAGACCGCGCTCACCGTCGGGCTCGTCCTGCTCGGCACCCTGCTCGCCGCCGCGCTGAGCGTCCCTGTCGCGTACTTGGCGGCAGCGAACACCAGTCCGGGCCGCGGGTGTGTGGCCGCAGCGCGGTTCGTCAGCGTCCTGACCCGGGCCGTGCCGGACGTCGTCCTCGCGATGGTGTTCGTCCTGGTCTTCACGATCGGTCCGCTGCCCGGGATCCTGGCGATCGGCATCCACTCCGTCGGGATGATCTCGAAGCTCTTCGCCGACGCCATCGAGCAGATCGACGAAGGGCCGCGCGACGCGATCCGGGCAGCCGGGGGGAGCCGTGCGCAGCAGTTCACCGCCGGGGTGCTCCCGCAGGTGCTGCCGTCGTGGGTCGCGACGATCCTGCACCGCAACGACATCAACCTGCGCGGGTCGGTCATCCTCGGGTACGTCGGCATCGTCGGCCTCGGCCGCGAGATGTCCTTCGCGTTCAAGTCGCTCGACTACTCACTCGGCATCGGGTACGCGATCGTCATCTTCGGCCTGTGCGTCCTGATGGAGATCGTCTCCAGCTCGGTGCGCGCCGCCATGCTCGGCGTGGCCCCGGCCGGGCGCGGCATCGGTGCCACGGCTGCCCGTCGATGGATGCGTCGACGGGACCGGCAGCGAGTTGAGGCCGCACCGTCCACGCGGCGACCGGTCGCCGCGACGGTCGAGGGCACCCTCCGCCGCCCGTGGACCCCCGTCCGGGTCCGGAACGCGATCTGGTGCTGGGTCGCCCTGGCCGTCGTCGTCGGCAGTGTCGTGGTCTGCGACATCGCCTGGGGTGACCTGGTCACCGTGTGGGGCAAGATCCCCGCCGTCGCCGTGCAGTTCTGGCCGCCGTCCTTCGGCAGCTACGGTGCCGGCATCATGTTCAGCGCGATGTTCGACACCGTCGCGATCTCCCTCGCCGCGACCGTGCTCGCGCTGCTGCTCTCGCTCGTCATCGGGTCCCTGGCCGCCCGCAACGTCGCTCCCGGGCGCGGGGTCCGGGGCGGCGCACGGCTGCTGCTCGTCGTCGTCCGCGGGATCCCGGAGACGATCCTCGCGGTCGTGCTCATCGTCGTGACGGGGCTCGGTGCGCAGGCGGGCACCCTCGCCCTGGCCTTCGGTGGCATCGGGCTCCTCGGCAAGCTGATCGCGGACTCGCTCGAAGAGGTCGCTCCCGGACCGGAGCGCGCCGTCACGGCCACCGGCGCGGGTCGCCTGCAGCGCTACGCCTCGGCGACGGTGCCGCAGGGGTTCCGCGCGATGCTCGGGCACACCTTCTACCTGCTCGACACGAACATCCGTGCGGCGACGATCCTCGGCATCGTCGGAGGTGGCGGCATCGGCTACTACCTGCTCAACGCGGCGCAGGGTTCGAACTACGCGTCCGTCACCGCGATCGTCCTGCTCATCCTGGTCACGGTGCTCGTCACCGAGGGCCTGGCCATGTGGCTGCGGCGGGTGTTCCGGTGAGCGCGACGGAACGGTACGACGTCGTCGTGGTCGGCGCGGGCATCGTCGGGCTCGGCATGGCCTACGAGGCACTCCGGCAGGGCGCCCGCGTCGCGGTGGTCGACCGTGCGGCCGCGGTCGTCGGTGCGAGTGTCCGGAACTTCGGGCACGCCTGCGTCACCCCGCAGACCGGGGAGGCGGCCGGGTACGCGCAGGAGGCACGCCGCCGCTGGCTCGAACTCGCGCAGCTCGCCGGGTTCACGGCGCGCGAACGCGGTGCACACGTCGTCGCCCGTCGCCCCGAGGAGCTGGCGGTGCTCGAGGAGTACCGCGACTCCGGCGCGGACCTGCGGCTGGCCGACGCGGCCGAGATCGCCGCGGCGGTTCCGGTCGACCCCGGCTCGGCCCTCGGCGGCGCGCACCTCGCGCACGACCTGCAGGTCGACCCCCGCGAGGCAGCTCCCGCGATCGCGCGCTGGCTCGCCGGGCAGGGGGTCACCTTCCACTGGCGCACCCCCGCGCTCGAGGTCACCACCGGCGCCGTCCGCACCGGTCGCGGCGTCGTGGAGGGGACCCGGATCGTCGTCTGCACCAACCACGACCTCGACCAGCTCTTCCCGGAGCTCGCCGAGTCGATCGGCCTGGTCCGCTGCCGGCTCCACATGCTGCGTGCGACGATCCCCCTCGCCTTCCCGCTCGCCACACCGCTGCTGACCGGGTGGTCGCTGCTGCGCTACTCGGGGTTCGCCGCGATGCCCGGAGCGGGTGCCCTGCGGGACCGGCTCGCCGCCGACCTGCCCGAGGGGATCCGCTGGGACCTCAACCAGATGTACACGTCGCCGCCGGACGGCAGCGTCATCGTCGGCGACACCCACGAGCGCGGGGTCGATGCGCCGCCGTTCCAGGACGAGGACGGCTTCCGGCTGCTCGTCACCGAGACCGAGCGGCTGTTCGGTGCGCCGGTCTCCGTCGTCGACCGGTGGCAGGGCGTCTACGCCTCGGCCCCGGGGCGGGAGTTCCTCATCGACCAGCCGGTCCCCGGGGTCGACGTCGTGACGGTCACCACGGGCATCGGCATGACCACCGGCCTCGGCATCGCGCCGACGGTCCTCGGCTGACCCCGGCCGTCCTCGATCGAGGGGGATCGTCAGTCGCGGAACAGCCGCTGCCGGCCGTCACGCCAGACACCGACCACACGGTCCTCGCGCACGGCGACGAAGTCCGCACGGCGACCCGGTGCGAGGAACCCCCGGTCCGGAAGTCCGACGTGTTCCGCGGGGTTCCGGGTGACCGTCGCGACGAGCTCGGCGAACGGTGCGACCCCGGCGGTGGCGGCCGCTCGCAGCCCCGGCAGCAGCGACCCGAGCTGGTAGTCCGACGCCACCACGTCGGCCCGACCGGCCGCGATCGCCGCGCGAGCGGACAGCCCGGAGCCGTGCGACCCGCCCCGCCAGAGGTTCGGGGCACCGACGACGACCCCGAGCCCGGCGTCGATCGCCGCGGCCGCAGCGCGCTCGGTGACCGGGAACTCCGAGATCCGGGCGCCGAGCCGCCGGGCCTCGAGGACGGCTTCGGGTGTCTCGTCGTCGTGTGCTGCGACGACCACACCGGCCCGGTCCGCGAGCTCGGCGACGGCCGCTCGTCGCCGGCCGATGCCCTCGGCGCCGGCGTGGAACGCCGCGAGGCGGGCATCGAGCACCTCGTCGTCGGCGCGGTCGAGTGCGCGGTAGGCCCGTCTCCAGGCGGCGACGGTCGAGTACTGGCCGCGGCCGGGGGTGTGGTCCATGTACGAGACCAGGGCGACGCGATCCGGATGCGCCGCCACGAGCCTCCCGGCCGCTGCCACGGCCTCGTCGTGGGTGACGTCGACGCGCAGGTGCACGCGGACGTCGACCGGCAGGTCGGACGCGGCGACCGCGTCGAGGACGGCGGCGGCGTGCTCGGCGCTGCGCGCCGGAGCCGTCGCGTGCTCCACCGAGCAGCACAGCAGCGCGGTCGTCACGCCGGCGAGCAGGGCGTCGGCCGCGAAGGACTCGAGCGCGTGCCCGAGCGGGACCGGCACACCGGGGCGCGGCTGCTCGAAGCGGGACAACGAGTCGGCGTGCAGGTCGACCAGCCCCGGCAGGACGTCGACGTCGCCGAGGTCGACCGCCGGTCCGGCCGACGCCTCGACGACCACGCCGTCGCGCACGGCGAAGGACGAGCCCGGCGTCCCGCCGTCCCCGCGGTGGACACGGGCAGCGGTGAAGGTCGTCACGCAGCCATCACACCACGGCGACCGCGGGGGCGACCCCGCGGCGCAGGAACCCGTCCGACGGCGGTGTCGTGACGGCGTGCCCGACCGCGTCGAGGCCGACCGGCCGCTCGACCAGGTCCGCGAAGGGCAGCTCGCTGCGCGCGAGGAAGGCCACGGCGGTCGCGAGGTGCCGGGGCGCGTAGTTGTGGACCCCGACGATCCGGTTCAGCCGCCGCACGATCTGCTCCGGGTCGATGGTCACCGGACGGCTGGTCGAGACCGCTCCGACGAGCACGGCGACGCCGTCGACGTCGAGGGAGTCCACCGCCGCCTCGACCGCGTCGGGGTAGCCGGACAGCTCGACCGCGACGTCGAAGGACCCGATCGCGTCACCCGGGGCAGCGGCCCGCGCCGCGCCGAAGCAGACCGCCCGGGCACGTCGGCCGGCGTTCGGGTCGGAGACGGTCACGCTGGCACCCGCATCGACGGCCATCGCGACGGCGGTGATCCCGAGCATGCCGGCACCGGTGACCAGGACCCGTGCACCGTCGAGCGGTCGCTGCACCGCGTCGAGCGCCGCGGCCACGGTCGCCGTGGCGCAGGCCGCCGGCGCGGCGACGGCTGCCGGCACGTGCGCGGGGACGACCGCGATCGCCGTGCCGGGGAGCAGGACGCAGTGCGTGGCGAAGCCGCCGTTCAGCGTCCAGTCCGCGGTGACGGCCTCGTGGCCGTACTTCCGCAGGGAGCGGCACTTCTGCGGGATGCCCGACGCGCACCGGTCGCAGTCACCGCACGACGCGGCGACCGACCACACGACGCGGTCACCGACCCGGACCGGCTGTCCCTGGACGGTGGTCGGCGGCACGGCGTCGACCGCGACGACGCGGCCGACCTGTTCGTGGCCGAGGACACTCGGCGTCGGACCCGGACGGTGGCCGAGCGCGGTGTGCAGGTCGCTGCCGCACACGGTGGCCAGCTCGACCTCGACGAGCACACCGCCGTCCGGCAGCGTCGTCGACGGCAGCGTCTCGACGGTGACCGGGGCGCCGACGCCGTGCCACAGGGCGTAGCGGGCGTCGGCGCGCACCGGCGTCACGCCAGGACCCGGGCGGCGTCCTCGACCTCGGCGAGCACCGACGGCAACTCGGCGACCGAGTCGAGGACGTGGGTGTGCTGGACGGTCGCGAAGTCGGCGTCCTGGTGCGTCCCGGTCCGCACGCCCGCCACGACGGAGGCACCGGCGCGGTGTCCCGTGAGCAGGTCGGCGACGGTGTCCCCGACGACCGCCACGTCACGGACGTCGTCGGTGCCGGTCCGGAGCACGGCGGTGAGCACCATGTCCGGGAACGGGCGCCCGCGGCCGGCGTCGGCGGGGGAGAGCGCGAGGTCGATCAGCGGCCGCCAGCCGAGCAGGTCGAGCACCGCGTCGCGCGTCGCGGGCGAGAACCCGGTGGTCAGCGCGATCCGTCGCCCCGCTGCGCGGAGTGCGACGAGTGTCTCGACGGCGCCGTCCACCGGACGCACGCCGCGGTCGAGGGTCCGGCCGTACGCACGCTCGAACGCGGTGTTGGCCGCCTCGGCGCGGACGCCGTCCCCGTCGAAGAGCGCCGTGAACACGGCGATCTTCGACTGGCCCATGGTGTCGACCGCGTACTGCACCGCGCGGTCGTGCTCCGAGCTGCCGTGCTCGAGGCCGACGTCGGTGAGTGCGGTGCGGAAGGCGTCGAGGACGACGCCACCGTCGTCGACGGTGGTTCCTGCCATGTCGAGGCAGACGAGCGAGATCATGGGACTCCTGGGTTCGTGCCGTCACGCCGGGACCGGCGCGGTCCGACCAGCGTCGGAGTGCGCCGTGGCGGGCAGACGGTGCGCAGGTGTCCGCCAGGTGAACGACGCCGGGAGGCTCGTGGCGGCCTGTCCGGACAGGCATGCGGTCCGCCAGGGGACCGGCTACAGTCCGAGCGTGCCGGAGACCCGATACCTCGACATCGCCGCCGCCCTGGAGGGCGAGTTGGCCGATCTGCCGATCGGCTCGCGGGTGGCCAGCGAGGCGGAGCTGGCGGCGCGGTTCGGCGTCGGGCGGTCCGCCGCCCGGGCGGCGCTGCAGCACCTGCAGCGGCGCAACCGCATCCGCCGGGTGAAGGGCGTCGGCAGTTTCGTCGCACGCCGCATCGACTACCTGATCGGTTCGCGTGCGGCACCGTCGTGGAGCCACACCGTCCGCGCGGCCGGAGGCAAGCCGTCCAGCGTGACGCTGTCGTGCGCACTCGTCCCCGTCCCGCCGCGCATCGCGGAGTCCCTCGACCTGGAGCCGGGAGCGCCCGTGCACCGCCTGACCCGGCGCTCACTGGTCGACGGCCTGCCAGCGGCGTGGGGCGTGGAGTGGGTCCCGCCGGCGATCGTGCCCGAGCTCGCCGAGGCGCTGCAGGTCAGTGACTCGCTGTACGAGGTGCTCCGGCAGGTGGGACGTTCCACGCCGCACCGCCGCTGGGTCCGTGCGACCGCCGACGTGGTGTCCGAGGACGTCGCCCGGCACCTGGACCTCGACGAGGTCACGCTCGGCTGGTTCATCGAGAGCCTGACGTCGGACCGCGACGACGAGCGACCGCTCTGCCTGAGCGAGCGGTGGATCCGGGCGGACGCCATCCGGGTGCTGTTCGAGGCCGGTCGGGACGCACCGCTGACCTGATCGGCTGCGGGCTTCCGTTCGTCGGTGGCGCTGACTAGCGTCGCCGGCATGGGCGAGACACCGCACATCGAAGACGCGACCATCGACGACCTGCGCGCTCGGCTGCGTGCCACGCGCTGGCCGGACGCGCCCGCCGGGGTCGGCTGGTCGCTCGGCGTGGACCTCGACGTCCTGCGCCCGCTCGTCGAGTACTGGGCCGACGGGTTCGACTTCGACGCACACCGAGCCGAGCTCGCCGCGCTGCCCTCGCGCCGTGTCGTCGTCGACGGCATCGGCATCCACGTCCTGCACGCCCGTGCCGAGCGGTCCGACGCCCTGCCGGTCCTGCTCGCGCACGGCTGGCCGGACTCCGGCTGGCGGTACCGCAAGGTGCTGCCGATGCTCGTCGACGCCGGGTACGACGTCGTCGTGCCGGACATGCCCGGGTACGGCTTCTCGGACGCACCGCCGCAGGTCCTCGATGCCCGGCAGGTGGCCGGCATGTGGGCGACGCTGATGACGGACCTCGGGTACGAACGGTTCGCGGTGTCCGGCGGCGACATCGGCACGCACGTCGCCCGCTACCTGGCGCTCGACCACCCCGACCGGGTCGTCGCCGTGCACCGCATCGACGGCGGGCTCGCCTGGCCGGGGCTGGACCCGTCGACGCTGTCCGCCGCCGAGCGGGAGTTCGTCGCCGCGACCGACCGGTGGCGCACCGCCGAGGGCGCCTACGCGATGCTGCACCGGACGAAGCCGCAGACCGCGGCCGTCGGGCTGAACGACTCACCCGCGGGTCTCGCGGCCTGGATCGTCGAGAAGCTCCGGGCGTGGAGCGACTGCGGCGGGGACCTGTGGTCGGTCTACACGCGCGACGAGGTCCTGGCGCTGCTGACCGAGTACTGGGCCACCGCCACGATCGGTTCGGCGATGCGGATGTACCACGCGAACGCGGCGATCCCGGCGGACCAGCTGGAGCGACGGGTCGAGGTGCCGTCCGGGTTCTCGATCTTCCCCGGCGACATCGTGCGGGCGCCGCGCGAGTGGCTCGAGCGCACCACGAACCTCGTGTTCCACCACGAACTCGACCGCGGCGGGCACTTCGCGCCGTTCGAGCAGCCCGACCTGTTCGTCGACGAACTGCACGCGTTCCTGCAGGGCTTCCGCCGCTAGAGTGGACGGGCCAGCCTCTGTAGCTCAATGGAAGAGCAGTTCCGTCCTAAGGAAACGGTTGGGGGTTCGAGTCCCTCCAGGGGCACCAGCAGGTCGAAGTGGTTCGAGTCCCTGCCGCGCGTTGATGCCGCTCAGTGCCTCGGTGTCGCGAGGTTGACGGCGTTCACGAGGTACGAGGTCCGGGTCGCGATCGTGTATTTCACCGCAGCGCTCACCCCGGTCGGATCGCTCGAGAACGCGTCGAGGTCGGACTCCGCGATCCCCGTGAGCGACGCGATGTTCGCGACCGTCAGCCCGGAGACCTGCGTGAGCCCCTCGAGGATGCCCCGGACGCGGTCGTCGTCCGGCACGCTCCGAGCAGCGGCCAGCATGGCTGCGAGGACGGCGAGCCGCTGCGATTCGTCGGGAGTCAGCCCGGTCCCGAGGGCGGTCAGACCCTGGTGCTCGGTCCCTGGGTCGTCCAGGTACGCGGAGAGCGTGGACTCCGAGATCCCGGTCATCTGCGCGATCGCGTCGAGCGCGACGGAACGGTGCTCGATCAGCGCGCGGAGTTCCGCCCGGACGTCGAGGGCTTCAGCAGTCATCTCGATCCCTTCCTGGTGTGACGGCGGGTCAGGTGGCAGGTCAGTTCTCCACAACCGTCGCCCCGGACGGTAGTCGAGCCCGCTGGCCCCGTACGATTGACCCCGTGTCCAAGGTCCTGAGCAGTCTCCCCGTCGGCGAACGAGTCGGCATCGCGTTCTCAGGGGGTCTCGACACCTCCTGCGCCGTTGCCTGGATGCGCGAGAAGGGAGCGATCCCCTGCACGTACACGGCCGACATCGGCCAGTACGACGAGCCGGACATCGACGCCGTCCCGAGCCGCGCCCACGAGTACGGCGCCGAGATCGCCCGTCTGGTCGACGCGAAGAGCGCCCTGGTCGAAGAGGGCTTGGTCGCCCTGCAGACCGGTGCGTTCCACATCCGCTCCGGCGGCAAGACGTACTTCAACACGACGCCGCTCGGCCGCGCGGTGACGGGCACGATGCTCGTCCGCGCGATGAAGGAAGACGGTGTCGACATCTGGGGCGACGGCTCCACCTACAAGGGCAACGACATCGAGCGGTTCTACCGCTACGGCCTGATGGCCAACCCGCGTCTGCGCGTCTACAAGCCGTGGCTCGACTCCGAGTTCGTCGAGGAGCTCGGTGGCCGCAAGGAGATGAGCGAGTGGCTCGTCGCCCGCGGGTTCCCGTACCGCGACTCCACCGAGAAGGCGTACTCGACGGACGCGAACATCTGGGGTGCGACGCACGAGGCGAAGAGCCTCGAAGAGCTGTCGAGCGGCCTGGACATCGTCGAGCCGATCATGGGCGTCGCCGCCTGGCGTGACGACGTCGAGGTCGCGACCGAGATCGTCAGCGTCCGGTTCGAAGCCGGCCGCCCCGTCGCGATCAACGGCGTCGAGTACACCGACGCGGTCGCCCTGGTCTACGAGGCGAACGCCATCGGTGGCCGCCACGGCCTGGGTGCGTCCGACCAGATCGAGAACCGCATCATCGAGGCGAAGAGCCGCGGCATCTACGAGGCTCCGGGCATGGCGCTGCTGCACATCGCCTACGAGCGCCTGCTCAACGCGATCCACAACGAGGACACGGTCGCCTCGTACCACAACGAGGGTCGCCGTCTCGGTCGCCTGATGTACGAGGGCCGCTGGCTCGACCCGCAGTCGCTCATGCTCCGCGAGTCGCTCCAGCGCTGGGTCGCCTCCGCCGTCACCGGCGAGGTCACGCTGCGCCTGCGTCGTGGCGACGACTACACGATCCTCGACACCACGGGTCCCGCGCTGTCGTACCACCCGGACAAGCTGTCGATGGAGCGCGTCGGCGACGCCGCCTTCGGCCCGGACGACCGCATCGGTCAGCTCACCATGCGCAACCTCGACATCGCGGACTCCCGTTCGCGGCTCGAGCAGTACGCCGCCGCCGGCCTCATCGGTGGCGCGACGGCCGAGCTCGTCGGCGAGCTCGAGGCGGGCGAGGCCGAGGAGATCCTCGGCGGCGCGATCGTCGCCTCCGACGCCGAGGACGCGATGGGTCGTCGCACGGACCTCGCCTCCGAGGGCGCGGCCTTCGACTCCGGCACCGACTGATCGGGCGGACCCGCGCCCTGGGCGCGAACCCCTGATGACGGGAGGCCCGGTGCCAGCTGGCACCGGGCCTCCCGTCCGTCGTCGTGACGTCTCAAGCCGCGGTGCTCCCGAGCAGCAGCTCGAGCTGCTCGACGACCAGGTCGGGCCGGGTGATGAAGGGATGGTGCCCGGTGGGGACGTCGACGCTCCGCGTCGCCCGTGCCGCGTGCGCTCGCTGGAGGCCGACGGTGGTGCTCCGGTCCTCGGTGCAGACCAGGTAGGTGGAGTCGACGCCCTGCCAGCCCGCCGCGGTGGTCGGCGTGACGAACGCGGCAGCGGACTGGGCGGTGACGCGGTCCCACGCAGCTCGCTGCACCTCCGGGTCGGCGTCCTGCAGGAACCGCGCGCCGAACGACGAGGCGTCGTACCCGACCACTGCCAGGGCTCCGTCCCCGGCATCACCGATCGCCACCGGATCGGGCTCGTCCGACATGATCCCGGCCTGGGCCGATCCGACGTCGGGCAGGTAGGACGACGCGTAGACCAGGTGCTCGACGGCATCGTGCGGGCCGGCCTCGGCGACGACCGTGCCGCCGTACGAGTGCCCGACGACGATCGCGCCGTCGCTGCGGTCGAGTGCGGCCCGGAGTGCTGCCGCGTCCTCGACGAGCCCGCCTTCGGGGCGGCCGGACGGGCCCTCGCCGCAGGACGGCAGTGTCACCGATCGACTGCGGACACCGGCGCGTTCGAACAGCAGGTCGGCGGTGGGCTGCCACCACCAGTCGCCGTCGCGGACGAGCGCGCCGTGGACGAAGAGGATCTCCATGGGCCGACGCTACAGCGCACCCGCCTCGCCGGTCCGTCGCGTCCGTCAGCCGCGAAACGCATCCATCTCGACGGCGATCGGGCGCGACCGTATCGTTGCGGTACCGGGTCAGTCATCAGGGACTCGTCGTCACGATGCTCCTCACGATCTGTGAGGTCTGGCACAGCGGGTCGGCCCGGACGGATCCGAGATGCGCATCATCTCGACGAAGGGCAGGTCGCCATGACCGCCACCATCCAGAACGCCTGGCACCGCCACGGCCTCCGTTCGCCCGAGGACCTCGCCGCCCTCGTCGCCGAACGCCTCGAAGGAACCGGCCACCAGCTCGTCAGCGTCAGCGAAGCGCGCTACGAGCCCACCTACGCTGACTTCCTCGGCGAGCAGCTCTGACCCCCAGCGGGCTGCCGCTCGGCCGTCGGTAGAGTCTGCGCATGCGCACAGCCCGAACCACGGCGGCGGCACTGGCGATCGTCGCGGCGGGACTGCTGACGCTCGTCGGTGTCCAGCCCGCGTCGGCCCACTCGGCCCTGACCAGCAGTACCCCGGCGGACGGGGCGGTCGTCACCGAACCGCTCGAGTCCGTCGACCTGACCTTCTCGGAAGCGCCGCTCGCCAGCCTCGACGCCGGACTCCGGATCCAGGTGACCGACGCCTCCGGCGCCGACGTCGCCACGGGTGACGTGACCGTCTCCGGGACGACCATGCGCCGCGCGGTCGACCTCGACCAGGGCAGCTACACCGTGCTCTGGCGGTACGTGTCGCCGGACGGCCACCCGATCGAGGGCACGCTCGCGTTCGAGTACCGGGCCGCAGCCCCGGCGTCGACCCCGAGCGCGAGTGCCACCCCGACCCCGACGGCGAGCACCGCTCCGACGTCGAGTGCCACCGCGACGGCCACCGGAGCCTCGGACGGTGCTCCGTCCTCGTCGCCGGGCATCGCGCCGGGCGTGTGGATCGGCCTCGGCGCCGGAGCCGTCCTGGTGGCCGGCGCGGTCGTCGTGCTGCTGCTGCGCCGCGGCCGCAGCGCGTAGCGCGGAGTGCGCGTAGCGCCAGCCCACTTCGTGAGCAGGAACGGTCGGGTCGCACGCGCGCACCCGACCATTTCTGCTCACCAAGCGCACGCGGCGCACGTCACGCGACCACGCGACGGACGGGAGGCCCGGCGCCGGACCGGCACCGGGCCTCCCGTCCGCACGTGGTACGCGACGCCGGGGGCGACGCGCCTCACGCCACGGGGGCGGCCTCCAGCGCGGCGTCGGCGCGCGCCGCGCTGCCCTCGGCCAGGCCTCGGGCGATGCGGCCCCGCGTCGCCAGCCAGAGGACGACCGCGGCGACGAACACGATGCCCTCGGTGACGGTGAGTGCCCAGATGATCCCGGCGAGCCCGAACCACACGTTGCCGGCGATCACGATCGGGATGAACAGCACGCCCTGCGCCATCGACAGCACCATCGCGGGCATGACCATCCCGGTCGCTTGGAACAGCGAGGTGAGCAGCCCCGTGAACCCGTTGACGACGGCGGCGACGAGCTGTGCCGTCAGGATCGTCATGCCGATCGCGAGCACCGAGTGGTCACCGGAGAAGATCGTGAAGACCTGCTCGCGGAACACGAACACGGTCCCGGAGAAGACGAGCACGATGCCGCCGACGGTCAGGGCCGCAGCGCGCAGGCCGGAGCGCAGTCGAGCTGCGTCACCCGCTCCGAACGCGTAGGCGAGCAGCGGCAGCACGCCGATGGTCACGCCCATCACCAGGAACTCCGGCACCTGGGCGATGCGGACCGCGACGCCCATCGCCGCCAGCGGGTCGTCACCGTAGGCGGCGGCGAGGTTGTTGAGGACGAGTGTCGTGACGATGAGGAACGCGGACTGCAGCAGCTCGCCGACGCCGATGCCGAACACGGGCTTCAGGATGTCCGCACGCAGGGTGAACCACTTCGGCGCGAAGCTGACGTTCTCGCTGTTCCGCTGCAGCCACGTCACCCAGTAGGCGATCGACACCACGTTGGCCAGGCCCACCGCGAGTGCGGCGCCGCCGACACCCCAGTGCAGCCCCAGGATGAACAGGACGTCGAACACCAGGTTGCCGACCGTGGACAGGACCAGGCCGATCATCGCCTGCCTCGCGGCGCCTTCCGAGCGGACGATCTGCTCGAGCGCGAAGGACGCGGCGAGGACGGGGACGAACGCGAGCATCACGGCGACGTACTCGCTCGTGGCGGGTACGGCTGCCGCGTCGGCACCGAGGACGGCGACGAGCGGGCGGAGCAGCAGGAGTCCGACGACGCCGAGCACGGCGCCGGTCACGACGGCTCCCCACAGGGCGAACGAGGCGACGTGCTTGATGTCCCGCGCCTTGTCGGGATCGTGTTCCGAGGCGCCGAGCAGCCGGGACATCAACGCGCTGCCGCCGACGCCGAACACCCCGCCCACGGCCATCACGAGGCCGAGCAGCGGCGTGCCGAAGGTGATCGCGGCGAGCAGGGATGTGTCGTGCTGGGCGCCGATGAAGCCCGCGTTGATGACGTTGTACAGGGCGCTGACGACCATCGCGGCGGCCATCGGCACGCACAGGTGCACCAGGGCTCGGGCGATCGGGGCAGCGGAGAGGTACCAGCGGTTCGTCGCCGCAGCGGTGGTGGTGGAGGACATGACGGTTCCCTTCCGGGCATGACGGTGGGCGCGCCGACGGACGCCGGCACGGCAGGGGGGAGCGCGCGACCGGTGGGGTCGCGGGATCGCGGGTTCGCGAGGGCGCGCCGGCGGATCCGGCCGGGAGGCGCGTGGTGCGTGGAGCGGGTCGGTGCGGTGGCGCGGGTGGTGCGCGTGGCGCCGGTGGCGCGGTGGTGCGGTGGTGCGGCTAGCGGGTCGGCGGCGCGAGTTCCGCGGTCACCTTCTGCAGCAGTCGCCGCAGGGTTTCGCGTTCGTCCTCGTCGAGGGGTGCGAGCAGGGAGTCGTCGAGGGCGACCATCGCGTCGGTGAACCCGGCGATGAGGTCGATGCCCGCCTGGGTGGCGTGCACCGTCTTCGTCCGCCCGTTCGTGGCGTCCGGTCGTCGTTCGATCAGGCCACGCCGCTCGAGCCCCTGCAGGAGACTCGAGACGCTGGCCGCGCTGGTCCGGGTGGCCTCGGCGACGTCCCGCTGGATGGCGCCGGGGTGTTCCTGCAGGTACCCGAGCACGAAGGACTGCTCGTGGGTGAGGTCGCGTTCACGGACCCACTCCTCGGCGCCCTTGCGCTGTGCCCATCCGATCCACCGCATGAGCTGGAGCGGTGTCGTGAAGTCCGGTGCCTGCATGATCAGGACTCTAACTGTTAGCCATCGAACTGTCAACGAAGGCAGTCCCGGTCATGACCCCACAACGGGGGTGTGGAGTCCTGCCCGGACCCTGATACCTTCCACAGCAAGCGGCCTCACCAGCCGCCCTCGGCCCGTTCGACGGGTCCCACACCCCCTGGGTCACCACCGGGGGCGGATCAGCGGCGGAGACCCCGTCGGGGGAGGAGGCACCGTGCCACACCACGGACCACCCACCGCGATCCCGGTGCGACGAGTTCGTCGCGCCTGACCAGGACGGGCGCCGGCGGGTACCGGCGTTCGCCTCACCGGGTCCGCGACGCGTTCGGGTCGTCGCGGATCCCCGGGGCGGTGGTGATCGGGTCACCGCCGCCCCGGACCTCCCGGTCGCTCCGATCGACGTCTTCGGGAACCCGCCGGTCCACGGAGCCGGATCGGCGTGATACTGGGGTGGTGCGTGAACTCCAAGCCGCCATCGCAGCGGACCTCAACGTCCAGCCGACCATCGACCCGGAGCAGGAGGTCGCCCGTCGTGTCGGGTTCCTGCGCGACTACCTGCTGACGACCGGGGCGAAGGGGTACCTCCTCGCCATCAGCGGCGGGCAGGACTCCACCCTGGCCGGCCGCCTGACCCAGCTCGCGGTCGAGTCGCTCCGCGCCGAGGGGCACCCGGCCGAGTTCACGACCGTCCGCATGCCCTACCGCGTGCAGGCCGACGAGGACGACGCCCAGCTCGCCCTGCAGTTCATCGCGGCCGACCCGGGCGTCACCGTGAACATCGAGCACGGCGTCGACGGGGTCATGCAGGACACCGCGGCCTCGGGCGTCGAACTGAGCGACTTCGTCAAGGGCAACGTCAAGGCGCGCATGCGCATGGTCGCCCAGTACGCGATCGCCGGGCAGCGCGGCCTGCTGGTGGTCGGCACGGACCACGCGGCAGAGGCGGTGACGGGCTTCTTCACCAAGTACGGCGACGGCGGCGTCGACCTCACCCCGCTCACCGGGCTCTCGAAGAGCCAGGGGCGGCAGCTGCTCGAGCACCTCGGCGCACCGGCCCGCCTGTACGAGAAGGCACCCACCGCCGACCTGCTCGACGAACTGCCCGGGCAGACCGACGAGGCGAACCTCGGTCTCACCTACGCCGAGATCGACGCCTACCTGCAGGGCCACGACGTGCCGGTCGAGGTCGCCGAGGCGATCGAGTCGCGCTACCGCGCTACCGAGCACAAGCGCCAGGTGCCGGCGACGCCCTTCGACGACTGGTGGCGTGCGGGCGCGTAGGCGCTGACGCGACACGGCCGGGAGGCGCGGTGCAGGTGAACCTGCACCGCGCCTCCTTCCTGTTGTCCCCAACCCTTCCCTGCGCGCCCCGGCTGTCCGCGTGCGCTCCTAGGATGGGAGCCAACGGAACAACAGATGCGGAATCCAGGCTGGCGCCTGGTCCGGAGGGGGAGTCATGGAAGTCCTGTTCGCGCTCGGAGCCGTCCCGCTGATCATCGTGGGGATCATCGTCCTCGCCGTGATCGCGCTGATCTACGCCAAGGTCGTGTACCGCAACGCCGGTGCCGACGAGGCGCTCATCATCACCGGCAAGCGCTCTCGCAAGGTCAAGAACGCCGACGGCACCGAGACCGTCGAGTCCGGCATCAAGGTCGTGCTCGGCGCCGGTGTGCTCGTCCGCCCCTTCTTCGAGAAGGTCGCGAAGCTGTCGCTCAGCTCGCGTGCGATCGACATCAACGTCAACGCGCAGGACTCCCGCGGCGTCACCATCGACGTCGAGGCCGTGGCGCTCGTCAAGGTCGGCGAGGCCGACGCGTCCATCCGGGCGGCAGCGCAGCGGTTCCTCGGCCAGGAGAAGAAGATCGACGACTTCGCGCGCGAGGTCCTGTCCGGCTCGCTCCGTGCCTCGATCGGCGCGACCGACGTCTCGACGATCATCCGGAACCGTGATCAGCTCACCGTCGCGGTCCTCACCGTCGCGCAGGACGCCCTGCACAGCCAGGGGCTCGACGTCGACTCGTTCGAGATCAAGGGCATCTCGGACCGCAACGAGTACATCAGCGACCTCGGCCGTGCCGAGCGTGCACGCGTGCGACTCGAGGCCGAGAACGCCGAGGCCCAGGCCGACCGTGAAGCGCGAGAAGCCCGCGCGACCGCCGACCAGGCGATCGCCGAGGCCGAGAACACCCTGGCCATCCGCCGTGCCGCGCTGCAGCTCGACGCCGACCGTGCGTCCGCCGAGGCCGCTGCCGCCGGCCCGCTCGCCCAGGCGCGTGCGTCCCAGGGCGTCGTCGAGCAGGAGCAGATCACCGCGCAGAAGCGTGCCGAACTGCGCCGTGCTGAGCTCGAGTCCGAGGTCTCCGCCGTCGCCGAGGCCCAGGCGCGCAAGACCCGCGTCGAGGCCGAAGCCGCCGCTGGGGCCCAGGTCGAGACCGCCCGCGCCCAGGCCGAGGCCCGCCGGATCTCCGCCGAGGCCGTCGCGGCCGAGGCGAAGGCCGAGGCGGATGCCCGCAAGCTCGCCGCTGACGCCTCACGCGCCGAAGGTGAAGCCGCCGCCGACGCGATCCGTGCGAAGGGTCAGGCCGAGGCCGATGCGACCAAGGCGCAGGCCGACGCGCTCGCCCAGCACTCCGAGGCCGTCCTGCGGGTCAAGGCGATCGAGACGCTGCCGAGCATCGCTCGCGAACTCGCCGCTCCGATGAGCAACATCGACTCGCTCACCGTGGTGTCCTCCGACGGCGCCGGTGCACTGTCGAAGAGCGTCGTGAGCCAGTTCAGCGAGGTGGACGCGCTGCTCGGTGCCACCGCCGGGTTCACCCTGAGTGACATCGTGAAGAGCACCACGACGGGTCAGGCGGCTGCCCGTGCCGTCGTGCGCGGGCAGTCGGTGCCGCAGGTCGAACCGGCCGAGTAACCGAGCGGGTGCCTGCAGCGGGCGCGACGGGGGATCAGCCCTCGTCGCGCCCGTTCTCGTTCTGCGGGTCGCGCTGCTGTGCGCCGGCGTCCTCACGCTCGTCGGCGAGCCGCTGCTGCCAGACGACGCTGCGAGCCGCACCCTCGAGCACGTCGTCGACACTGCGACCGCTCTGGGCGGCGAGGGCGCCGCTGAGTCCGGCGGTCAGGGTGCCGCCGGCCGAGGCGAGTCGCTCGACGACCTCCTCCTGCCGCGGGGTCAGGGGCTCGTCGACCAGTTCGTCGATCGTGTCGCGGATGTTCTGCTCGCTCGCGTCCAGTGCTGCCTCGTCGCCGGACTGCAGGGCTGCTGCTTCGCCGACGACGACGAGACCGAGGCGCGCGGCGTCGTCTTCGGGACGCGGGGTGCGGTGCTCGTCAGTCATGCGGTGGACCGTACGCTCCGGTGCGCTGCGCTCCCTGGACAGATGCGTCCCCCGCTCGGGCGGGCGCGCTGTCAGTCGGCCCAGCGGTGGAGCATCCACTCGGCGGCGGCCACGCCCTCGCGCCGCTGGAAGTCGCGGATCGTGGGCATGTTCGGCGGCGCCGGGGGCAGGGCGTGCTCGAAGAACAGCCCGGCGAGCCCGGCCAGCACGGCGTCGATCGTGTCGGCCGGCACCTCGGCGAAGACCGGGTGCGTGGCGAGGTGGTGTTCGACGTCGGCGTCCTCACCGCGGACGAGCGTGTCGAGCAGGTAGGTCAGCGGATCGAGCCAGTGCGCGCCCACGCTCGCCCAGGGCCAGTCGACCACCCAGACGAGCCCGGCGTCGTCGACGAGCAGGTTGTCCGCTCGGCAGTCGGCGTGCACGAGGTGCTCGCCGTCGACGAGTGCAGCGGCTCCCGCTGCCGCGCGGGCGATCGCGGGCCCGGCGTCGAGGACGTGCGGCGGGACGACCTCGGCGACACGGACGGCGTCCGCGTCGTCGGCCAGCATCCGGTCCCAGGCTCCGAACTCACCGCGCAGGTCCTCGGCGATGCGGGGGAGCGTCGCCAGCCCACCGGTCGCGGGCGGCAGCGTGTGGAGTGCGTCGAGCACGGCCGTCGTGTCCGATCCGTCGAGGTGCCGCCCCGGGTGCTGGCCTGCGACGTCGTCGAGCACGAGCGCGACCCAGTCGTCGCCGTCGACCGTGGCATGCAGCGCGTCGAGCAGCCGTGGCGCCTGCACGGTGGTCGGCAGCTGGGCCATGACGGCGGCCTCGCGGCGGTGCAGCTCGAGGGCTGCCTCGTTGCGCGAGCGCGACACGGTCTTCACGAACGCCCGTCGTCCCGCCGCGGTCGACACCCGGTCGGCGCTGCCGGGAGACCACCCGCTCGCCTGGGACTCGGCGGTCACGACCGGACCGCCCAGCACCCCCTCCACCTGCTGCCGCAGCGTCGTCGGTACATCGGTCCAGGTGGTTCGCCCCATGCGCCGACGCTACCTGAGAACCCGTACACGAACGTGCATGCTCGGCAACTTTGCGTTGGCAGCAAAGGTGCCTGCGGTGTAAAGTTGCAGAGCCTGCAAGGTTGATACCCGTTCGGGGTCCCGACCAGGCCGACGACCACCACGCCACATCCCCTGTGAGGAACTCCGCATGTCCACTGCCACCGCACCCGTCGAGGTGTCGCGCGGACGACAGGACTCCCCGGCGAACACGCCGGGCAAGCCGATCATGTCGCACCGCCAGATCCTGCTCGTCATCTACGGCCTGATGGCGGGCATGTTCCTGTCGTCGCTCGACCAGACCATCGTCGGCACGGCGATCCGCACGATCGGCGACGACCTGCACGGCCTCGACCAGCAGGCCTGGGTCACGACGGCCTACCTGATCGCGTCGACCATCACCACGCCGATCTACGGCAAGCTCTCCGACGTCTTCGGCCGTCGCCCGCTCTACATCTTCGGCATCGCGGTCTTCATCCTCGGGTCGCTGCTCTCGACCCTGTCGACGTCGATCACCATGCTCGCCGCCTTCCGCGCGTTCCAGGGCATCGGTGCGGGTGCGCTGATGTCGCTGCCGCTCGCGATCATGGGCGACATCCTCGCGCCCCGTGAGCGCGCGAAGTACCAGGGCTACTTCCTGGCGGTCTTCGGCATCTCGTCCGTGATCGGCCCGCTCATCGGCGGCCTGTTCGCCGGTGCGAGCTCGATCGTCGGCATCACTGGCTGGCGCTGGGTGTTCCTGATCAACGTGCCGATCGGCGTCGCCGCGCTCCTCATGGTGATCGCGTTCCTGCACCTGCCGAAGTTCGGCGAGGCCAAGGCCAAGCCGCGCATCGACTGGTGGGGCGCGACCTCGGTCATCGTCACGCTCGCCCCGCTGCTCCTCGTCGCGGAGCAGGGCCGCACGTGGGGCTGGGGTTCGGCCAGCGCGATCGCCTGCTACGTCATCGGTGCGCTCGGCCTCGTCGCCTTCCTGGCGATCGAGACCCGCATGCAGGACGACGCGATCATCCCGCTCAAGCTCTTCCGCTCGAGCACGTTCTCGATGGCGACCATCCTGGGCTTCCTGGTCGGCTTCGCGATGTTCGGCGCGATGCTCACCATCCCGCTCTACCTGCAGATCGTCACCGGCCTGACGCCGACCGAGTCCGGGTTCGCGACGCTGCCGATGATCGGTGGCCTGATGATCGCCTCGATCGCTTCGGGGCAGATCGTGGCCCGCACCGGCCGCTACCGGATCTTCCCGGTCATCGGCACGGCCCTGGTGTCGCTCGGCTACGTCGTCCTGACGTTCATGACGATCGACAAGCCGCTGTGGTTCCTGATGATCGGCATGTTCCTGATCGGCCTCGGGCTCGGCCAGCTCATGCAGAGCATCACCCTGGCATCGCAGAACTCGGTGGAGCCGCGTGACATGGGTGTGGCGACGTCGTCCGCTACGTTCTTCCGCCAGATCGGTGGCACGCTCGGCACCGCCGTCCTGCTGTCCGTCCTGTTCTCGCTCATGCCGACGAACATCCTGCACGCCACGGCGGACGAGTCGAACCTGAAGCCCGCCCTCAGCGCGGCGCTCGACCCGGAGGTCGCCAGCGCCAAGGCGAACCAGGGCGTCATGGACCAGATCTGGAACCCGATCGTCACCCCGCTCCAGCAGCAGGTGCAGTCCGGACTCGACACCGCCACCGACCAGGTGACCCAGGCCACTGCCGGGGCTCCCGATGCCGTGCAGCAGCAGGCGCTCACCGCCGCCGCCGACAAGGCGCAGGCGAGCGTGCAGGACGGCCGACTCGTCGTCGACTGGTCGGACTCGGGGCAGCGCACCTACTGGGTGGACCAGCTCGCACCGGAACTGTCGAAGCAGATCGACAAGGGCGCGAACGACTCGAGCGACTCGAACGCCGAGACGAGCGACACGTCGTACCTCAACGGTGCGGACTCGGCCCTGACCCGGCCGTTCATGTCCGGGTTCAACGCCTCGGCCGTGACCGTCTACTGGGTCGGCTTCGCGGTGATCCTGCTCGCGTTCGTCCTGAGCTTCTTCTTCAAGGCGCCGCCGCTCCGCAAGAGCTCGGCCCTGCAGGAACAGGCGGACGACGCCGGCACCGCCGACGACCTCGAGGCGCAGGCCGTGCGGGCCGCGGACACGATGGGCTCGCCCACCGCTCCGGTCACCGGTTCGATCCCCGTCCAGGGCGGTCGGTCGCAGGTCTGAACCACGCCGGGCCTCCCCGTCACACGACGCGGAGGCCCGGCGTCGCACGGACCCGAGAGCAGGACGGAGCGCAGCACGTGCACCAGCCCACCACCACCGAGGACCTCGTCGCGAGCGACTGCGGCCTGCGGGAACGCAAGAAGCAGCAGACCCGGTCGGCCATCCACCGGTCGGCACTCGCCCTGGTCACCGACCACGGGCTCGCCGGGGTGACGGTCGAGCAGATCTGCGCGGACGCCGGGGTCTCCCCGCGGACGTTCTTCAACTACTTCCCGTCGAAGGCCGAGGCAGCCCTCGGACTGCCGGCGACGACGGTCCCGGACGCGGCGCGCGCTGCGTTCCTCGGTTCCACGGGGCCGCTCGTGTCGGACCTCTGCGACCTCGTCGCGCACACGGTCACCCTGCCGCAGGATCGCCGGCGCATGAAGGAGCTCGTCCGAGCCCGCCCCGAGATGGTCCCGGCGATGATGCAGTGGATGGCGCACGCGCGGCAGACCGTGCTGGCGGTCGCCGCCGAGCGCGTCGATGAGGACACCGCGCGGACCGCGACCACCCTCGTGATGGCCGC
The DNA here is from genome assembly GCF_013359815.1 of Curtobacterium flaccumfaciens. Taxonomy (GTDB): domain Bacteria; phylum Actinomycetota; class Actinomycetes; order Actinomycetales; family Microbacteriaceae; genus Curtobacterium; species Curtobacterium flaccumfaciens. The sequence continues at coordinate 363,248 of NZ_JABMCF010000035.1, forward strand.
CGTGATCGAGTCCGCCCACCGGTCGGCGGACGGCTCCCGCGACGAGCTCGCGGCGCGGCTGCGCGCGGTCGTCGCCGAGATGGGGCGGCTCGCCACCGCCTGACCAGCGTGACCATCGTGTCGCCCCCGGCGCGGGGCGACCACGGCCTGGAGGCGCGGTGTGGGTCGGACCCGCACCGCGCCTCCAGGCCGTTGTCGCGTCCACGCCGTCGGTCGCGCAGTCATCGGACGGTTGGGCGACCACTTTCGCCAAAATCGCAAGAACAAGGCTCTTGACGCGCGAGACATCGGATGTTTTGATTGCACCGTTCGGTCGACGGAGACCGGACGGCAGGAGACACAGATGAGCCGCATCACCGGTCTGCACGTGCACGACATCCGGTTCCCGACCTCGCGAGAGCACGACGGGTCCGACGCCATGAACCCCGCACCCGACTACTCCGCCGCCTACGTCGAGCTCACCACCGACGCGCTCGACGGCCTGGTCGGCACCGGCTTCGTCTTCACCATCGGCCGCGGCAACGAGGTGCAGGAGTCGGCGATCGCAGCCCTCCGTGGGCACGTCGTCGGCGCCGATGCCGAGGCGGTCCTCGCCGACATGGGCGGCACCTGGCGCGCGATGGTGCACGACTCGCAGCTGCGGTGGCTCGGCCCGGAGAAGGGCGTCATGCACATGGCGATCGGCGCCGTGGTGAACGCCCTGTGGGACCTGCGTGCGAAGCGTGCGGGGCAGCCGCTGTGGGCCCTGCTCGCCGACCTGCGCCCCGAGGAGCTCGTCGACCTGGTGGACTTCCGGTACCTGACCGACGCGATCACCCCGGCCGAGGCGCTCGAACTGTTCCGCGCCGCCGAACCGATGCGTGCCGAACGTCGAGCGCGCCTGGAGCGTGCGGGCTACCGTGCCTACACGACGACCCCGGGCTGGCTCGGCTACGACGACGAGAAGCTCGCGCGGCTGTGCCGGGAAGCCGTGGACGACGGGTTCACCCAGATCAAGCTGAAGGTCGGCGGCGACGTCGACGAGGACGTCCGACGGATGGGCATCGCCCGTGCCACCGTCGGCCCGGACGTCCGGATCGCGATCGATGCGAACCAGCGCTGGGACGTCGACGAGGCCGTGGCGTGGATCGACCGGCTCCGCCCCTTCGACGTCGCGTGGGTCGAGGAGCCGACGAGCCCGGACGACATCCTCGCCCACGCCGAGATCGCCCGGCGCATCGCCCCGATCCCGGTCGCGACGGGGGAGCACATGGCGAACCGGGTGATCGCGAAGCAGCTGATCCAGGCCGGGTCGATGTCGGTGCTGCAGATCGACGCCACCCGGGTCGCCGGGGTGAACGAGAACCTGGCGATCCTGCTCCTCGCCGCCAAGCACGGCGTCCGTGTGTGCCCGCACGCCGGCGGCGTCGGCCTGTGCGAGGCGGTGCAGCACCTGTCGATGTTCGACGCGGTCGCCCTGACCGGTGACCTCGACACCCGGTGCATCGAGTTCGTCGACCACCTGCACGAGCACTTCGTGACACCGGTCGACGTCCACGACGGCCGCTACTGGCCGCCGACCACGCCCGGCGCCGGCACCGAGATGCTCGCCGACACCCTGACCACCCACGCGTTCCCGGACGGCCCGGTCTGGGCCGAGTCCGATCCCGATCGGGTCCCGGACGCCGTCCGGGTCGCCTGAACACCCCACCGCACACCCCATCACCACGACGAAGTGGAGACACCGATGCAACGACGACGCACCGCCGGGCTGGCGGCAGCAGCAGCTGCCGTGCTCGTGCTCACCGGCTGTTCCGCTGGCAGCAACGCCAGCGACGGTCAGTCCGAGGACTCCCTCACCTGGGCCATGTGGATCGCCGGGAAGGAGGACAAGGCCGCGTGGCAGAAGGTCGCCGACACCGTCAAGACCGACGACGACGTGGACGTGTCGATCCAGGGCTCCCCGTTCAACGACTACTGGACGAAGCTCCGCACGCAGCTGTCGACCGGCACCGCCCCGTGCATCGTGAGCATCCAGTCGCTCCGCGCCGCGAACTACACGGACGTGCTCGTGCCGATCGACGACATGGCGAAGCAGGCCGACCTCGACCTGAGCGAGTACGACCAGACCGGGCTCGACGGCATGAAGGTCGACGGCAAGCTCTACGGGCTGCCGTACGACACCGGCCCCATGGTCATGTTCTACAACAAGGACATCTTCGACAAGGCGGGCGTCCCCGAGCCGAAGCCGGGCTGGACGGTCGACGAGTTCGAGGACGCCGCGAAGCAACTCAAGGCCGCCGGCACACCGATCTGGGGCACGAGCGTCGAGGACATCCCCCTCGAGTCGATGATCCTCGGCTACAACGGCGGTCGGGTCATCGGGGCCGACGGCACGCTCGACGCCTCGAACACGGAGTTCGCCGAGGGGCTCGACTGGATCGGCGGTCTGGTGAAGGACGGCTACGCCACACAGGCGAGCACCGACGGTTCCACCGACGACAACGCGTTCGTGTCCGGTGACGTCGCCATGTACAGCGATGGCCCCTGGTCGATCATCAGCCAGAAGGCCAAGGTCAAGTTCGACCTCGGCATCACGACGATCCCCTCGGGCACGGACGGCCCCAGCTCGTTCGCCGCCGGGTCGGGCTTCGGCATCTCGAAGCAGTGCAAGTACCCCGAGCAGGCGTTCAAGGCCATCACCACGATGACGAACGAGGCCACGCTCACCTCCCTCGCCGAGCAGGGTCGCGCCTTCCCGGCACGCACCGCGGCGCAGCAGGCCTGGTACGACAACGCCGGCATCGACGGGGTCGAGGACGCCCTGAAGACCGGGCTCGAGAACGCCACCCCGTTGCCCGGCAACAAGCAGAGCGACCAGCTCAACCAGCTCTTCGCGCAGTACGCCCTGCAGGCGGTGAACGGACAGACCTCCGGCAAGGAGACGATGTCGTCCATCGCGAGCCAGCTCGGCTCGCAGTGACGGGCGTCACCCCCTGACGGACGGAAGGCGCGGGTGGACCCCGCCCCGCGCCTCCCGGCCTGTCCCATCCCCTGACCAGGACCGCGCGAACGACGAGGAGGTCGTCGCATGACCACCATCCAGGACCCACCCGCCGAGGCGGCGCTGCCCGCCCCCGCGGTCGCGGTCGCGACCGGCGCAGCTCCGCGCCGGAAGGACAGCGGCGCCGACGCCGAGCTCGGCCGCCGCTCCTGGTGGGGCGCCGCCTTCGCCGCTCCGCACTCGATCGGCCTCGTCGTGTTCACGGCGTTCCCGATCCTCGCGTCGCTCGTCGTGAGCTTCATGAACTGGCCGATGCTCGGCGAACGCTCGTGGGCCGGCCTGTCGAACTACGCGCAGCTCTTCTCCGACCCCATCTTCCGCACCGTGACGCTGAACACCGTGCTGTTCGTCGTGCTCTACGTGCCGCTCAACCTGGTCGTGTCCCTCGGGCTCGCGGCCTGGCTCACGCCGAAGATCCGCCACCGGCACGTCTTCCGCGTGCTGTTCTTCATCCCGACCATCACGCCGATCGTCGCGAACGTCGTCGTCTGGCGGATGCTGTACCAGCCGGGCGGTGCCATCGACGCGACGCTGCAGTCGACCGTCGGCGTGAACGCACCGAACTTCCTGGCCGACGACAACTGGGCCATGCTCGCCGTCGTCGCGATGAGCGTCTGGCAGGGGTTCGGCTACAACATGCTGATCTTCTCGGCAGCGCTCGACTCGGTGCCGGAGAACCAGATCGAGGCTGCGCAGCTCGACGGGGCGAACGCCTGGCAGATGTTCTGGCGGATCAAGTTCCCGCTCATCTCGCCGTCGATCTTCTTCGCGACGATGATGACCCTGATCACCTCGTTCCAGGTGTTCGTGCAGCCGTTCGTCCTGACGAAGGGCGGCCCCGGCACCGCCACCGAGACCCTGGTGCAGTACATCTACAACACGGGGTTCCAGACCCAGCAGCTCGGACTCGCATCGGCCGGAGCGTGGGTGCTGTTCGTCATCATCCTCGGCATCACGGCCATCCAGTTCCTCGGACAGAAGCGGTGGGTGCACTATGAGTGAGCTGACCTCGTCCAACCGGACGATCAACCCGCGGGCGCTGCCCCGCACGCACCGGCAGACCGGCCGGGTGCGCCACGCGGTGGGCTACGTGCTGCTCTGCCTGGTGGCCCTGCTGTTCGTCTCGCCGCTCATCTACATGGTGGCGACGAGCCTGAAGCCGTCGGCCGACGTGTTCACGACCCCGCCGACGCTCTGGGGCTCGTCCATCGAGTGGGGCAACTACGCACAGGCGTTCACGTACCTGCCGTTCGCCCGGTTCATCCTGAACGGCGTCTTCGTCGCCGCGGCCGGCACGGCGATCAACGTCGCCGTCGCGGTGCTGTCCGGCTACGCGTTCTCACGACTGCGGTGGCGCGGCCGGAACACGGTGTTCGTCCTGTTCCTGGCGACGCTGATGATCCCGCAGGACGTCCTCGTCATCCCGATGTACGTGATGATGCAGGGCTTCGGGTGGGTCGACACGTTCCAGGCGCTCATCATCCCGTGGGCGTTCACGGCACTCGGCGCGTTCCTGGTGCGGCAGTTCTTCCTCACCGTGCCGCAGGAGCTCGACGACGCCGCCCGGGTGGACGGTGCCGGAGCGATCCGGACGTTCTTCTCGGTGATGCTCCCGCTGGCCCGACCGACGATGGCGGTCCTCGCCGTCTTCTCGTTCATCGCGTACTGGAACTCGTTCCTCTGGCCGCTCGTCATCGTCAACGACGTCGAGGCCCGTGGCACCATCCCGCTCGGCCTGCAGCAGTTCTTCGGGCAGCAGGGCTCCGAGTGGAACCTCGTGATGGCGGCGTCGGTGATCTCGATGCTGCCCACGGTGGTCCTGCTGATCCTGCTCCAGAAGCACCTCGTCAAGGGGATCGTCACCAGCGGTCTCGGCGGCCGGTGACACCGCCGACCGGCCCTCTCTCGTCCTCCACTGAAAGGAACACTGGCCTCATGACCATCACCGCACCTGCCGAGCCGCAGACCGCGACCGACTCCGCGGGGTTCCCCGCGTGGTTCTCCCACGACCGGTTCGGCATGTTCATCCACTGGGGGCTGTACGCCCTGCCGGCACGGCACGAGTGGGTGAAGAACCGCGAACGGATCACCGACGAGGACTACCAGAAGTACTTCGACCACTTCGACCCGGACCTGTTCGACGCCGCGGACTGGGCACGTCGGGCACGGCAGGCGGGGATGAAGTACGTCGTCCTCACCACGAAGCACCACGAGGGCTTCTGCCTGTGGGACACCGCCCTGACCGACTACAAGTCCACGAACACCCCGTTCGGCCGTGACATCGTGCGCGAGTTCGTCGACGCCGTCCGTGCCGAAGGGCTGCGGGTCGGCTTCTACCACTCGCTCATCGACTGGCACCACCCGGACTTCACCGTCGACGGCGTGCACCCCCGGCGCGACGACTCGCCGGAGGAGATCGAGGCGTTCAACGAGGGCCGCGACATGTCGCGCTACCGCGAGTACCTCCACGGTCAGGTCGAGGAGCTGCTCACCGACTACGGGCAGATCGACTACCTGTTCTACGACTTCTCGTACCGGGACAACGACCACGAGGACATCTGGGGCGGCAAGGGCCGGGACGAGTGGGGGTCCGAGGAGCTCATGGCGCTGACGAAGCGGCTGCAGCCCGGCATCATCGTGAACGACCGGCTCGACATCCCCGGTGACCTGGTCACCCCCGAGCAGTACCAGCCCGACAAGCCGATGGAGGTCGACGGCGTCCCGGTGCCGTGGGAGGCCTGCCAGACGCTGAACGGCTCGTGGGGCTACGACCGCGACAACCTGAACCTGAAGCCGGTCGACCTGCTCGTCCGCATGCTCGTCGACGGCGTCTCGAACAACGGGAACATGCTGCTCAACATCGGCCCGACCGGTCGCGGTGAGTTCGACGGGGTCTCGCGGCAGACGCTCGACGGCATCGGGACGTGGATGCACCAGCACGCTCGCTCGGTGTACGGGGCGGGGCCGTCGCGGTTCGTCGCCCCGCGGAACACCGTCTACACGCAGAACGGCAACCGCCTGTACCTGCACCTGTTCGCGTGGCCGTTCGAGCACGTGCACCTGCCCGACCTCGCCGGCCGGGTGGCGTACGCGCAGCTGCTCAACGACGCATCGGAGATCCACTTCCGCGAGATCCCGCCGGGCACCCGGGCGCAGAACACCGGGCTCGGCGGCCAGCCCGCCGGCACGCTCACCCTGACGCTGCCCATCGTGCGACCCGACGTCGCCGTGCCCGTCGTCGAGCTGTTCCTGCGCGACTGATGCAGCGGATCCTGACGCGGACGCGACTGCGGGCCGGGAACGAGGCGGCGTACGACGCCGTGCACGCCTCGGTCCCGCCCGCGCTCGCGGCGCGACTGCGCGAGGCCGGCGTGCACGACTGGACGATCTGGCGGGACGGGCTCGACCTGGTCCACCTGATCGAGGTCGAGGACCACCGGGCGATGCGCCGGGCGCTCGCCGACGACCCGGTCAACGCCGAGTGGCAGGAGACGATCAACCCGCTGCTCGAGGCGGACGACGACTACTCGGGCGACGACGACGGGGTCCCACGGGTCTGGTCGCTGGCGGACCAGGTGCACCACGCGGACCAGGTGGACCCGTGACGGCCCTCGACCTGGACCTGGACCTCGACCGCGGTCCGTTCTGGTTCGGCGGGGCCGGCATCGGCAACCTGCTCCGTCCGGTGTCCGACGACGACGCCCGCGCTACGGTCGACGCCGCGTGGGACGCCGGGGTCCGCGGGTTCGACACCGCCCCGCACTACGGCCTGGGCCTGTCCGAACGGCGGCTCGGGGCGGCGCTCGCCGGACGCCCCCGGAGGGAGTTCCTCATGTCGACGAAGGTCGGGCGGGTGCTCGTGCCCGGGCGCGGTGACGGCGACGACCTGGCGTCCGGGGGCTTCGCGGTGCCGGACGACACCGTGCGGCAGTGGGACCCGTCGCCGTTGGGCGTGCGCCGCTCGCTCGACGAGTCGCTCGGCCGGCTCGGGCTCGACCACGTCGACGTCGCCTACCTGCACGACCCGGACGTGTACTCACTCACCGACGGTCTGACCCAGGCGCTGCCGACGCTCGCCGAGCTCCGCGACGAGGGCGTCGTGCGGGCGGTCGGCGTCGGGTCGAACTCCGTCGAGGCGCTGTCGGCGGCCGTCGACACCGGGCTCTGCGACGTCGTCATGCTCGCCGGGCGGTACACCCTGCTCGAGCAACCGGCGGCGGCGCTCGTCGACCGGTGTGCGTCGCTGGGCGTCGCGGTCGTGGCGGTCGGGGTCTACAACTCGGGGCTGCTCGGGCAGGAGCGCCCTTCGGCGGGTGCGACCTACGACTACGCCGAGGCCTCCGCGCAGCTGCTCGCGCGGGCGAATTCCATCGCCGACGTCTGCGAGCGCCACGGGGTCACGCTGCCCGAGGCCGCGCTGGCGTTCCCGCGTCGGGCCCCGGCGGTCGCGGCGATCGCCCTCGGGGTGCAGTCCGCCGACCAGGTGCGCTCGAACGTCGCCCGGGCCGCCGCCGTCGTGCCCGAGGCGCTCTGGGACGACCTGCGTGCAGCGGGCCTGCTCGCGATGTGACGCCACGTACGACGAAAGTCACCCCGAACCACGCGTCTGCGTGGTTCGGGGTGACTTCGGTGGTGCGCCGGTCGGACCGGCAACACGTGGTGCCTAGCGGCGCGAACCGCGGCCGGCGACGCGCGTGTAGATGAACAGCACGATGATGGCGCCGATGATCGAGCCGATGATGCCGGCGGGCTGGAAGAAGCCGTCGTTCCCGTCGTGGTTGAAGATCAGGTAGCCGAGGAACCCGCCGACGAACGAGCCGACGATGCCCAGGACGATCGTCATGAGGATGCCGATGTTCTGCTTGCCGGGGATGATGAGCCGGGCGAGAGCGCCGGCGATGAGTCCGATGATGATCAAGCTGATGATGAGACCGAGCACGGTGTCCTCCTCGTGGGTGCGGTTGCCGCGGCATGGTTGCCGGAGTCAGGGCCGAGGACCGACACAACTCCGAGGTTCCTGGGAGGATTGTCGGGTTCAGTCGAGGGAGCGCCGCAACCAGCGCTCGACACCTTCGACGTGGGACACGACGAGGGCCTGCACGAGCTGCGGATCCCGGCGCCGGATGGCGTCGACGATGGCCGCGTGCTCGTCGAGCGTGCGCTGCACCGACCCGTTCTGCGTCAGTCCGCGCCACACCCGCACCCGCACCGTCTTGCTCGACAGGGCGTCGAGCAGCCCGGACAGGTACTGGTTGCCGCCGATGCCCGCGATGGTCGAGTGGAACAGCAGGTCGTGGGCGACGAGGTCCTCGACGCCGGTGTCCTCGCCGACGGACTGCATCAGGGTCGCGAGTTCGTCGATCTGCTGCTCCGTGGCACGGGCCGTCGCCAGGACGGCGGACGCCGGTTCCAGGATGCGGCGCACCTCGAGCAGGTCGACGAGCGACCGGTCGTGGTGCATGTCGACGACGAACGACACCGCCTCGAGCAGGACGCCCGGTTCGAGCGACGTCACGTAGGTGCCGTCGCCGCGTCGGACGTCGAGCACGCGGATCAGCTCGAGCGCCTTCACCGCTTCACGGAGGCTGTTGCGGGACAGCCCGAGCGACTCGCTCAGTTCCTTCTCGGGCGGGAGGCGCTGGCCGGGTTGGAGCTCGCCGCTCACGATCATCTGCTGGATGCGTGCGATCGCATCGTCGGTCAACGACGCCACGTCACCACCTCCTGTGGACCCGGCCGCGTGCGCGACGGGACGTCCCGACGATACCCGGGACGGGCCTCCAGGCCGGTGCGGCGGAGCCGCGGGACGACCATCAGGCCGGCCGCAGCCGGAGTGCCTGCATCCCGCCGTCGACCGCCAGCTCGACGCCCGTCGTCGACCGGGCGAGCGGGCTCGTCAGGTAGGCGACCGCCTCGGCGACCTCCGCCGCCTGCACCAGACGTCCGTGCGGCTGGCGTGCCTCGAGTGCGGCGCGTTCGGCGGCCGGGTCGTCCGCGGACGACAGGAGTCGCGCGATCCACGGGGTGTCGGCGGTGCCGGGGTTGACGGCGTTGACGCGGATGCCCTCGCGGACGTGGTCGGCGGCCATCGCGCGGGTGAGTGCGGAGATCGCCCCCTTCGTGGCGGAGTAGAGCGCCCGCTGGGGCAGCCCGGCGGTGGCCGCGACGGAGCACGTGTTGACGATGCTCGCGCTGTCCGACGCTCGGAGGTGGGGGAGTGCGGCGCGGGACAGGCGCACGGCGCCGAGCACGTTGACCTCGTACACGCGGCGCCACTCGTCGTCGGTGTTGTCCTCGACCGTCCCCTGGGCGCCGATGCCGGCGTTGTTCACGAGCACGTCGAGACCGCCGAGCTGGTCGACGGCCGACGCGACGGCGGCACGGACGGACTCGTCGGACGACACGTCGCAGGTGACGGAGACGAGTCCCTCGGCGGCGGACGGCTGCAGGTCGAGCACGGCGACCGCTGCGCCGCGCTCCTGCAGTGCGGCCGCGATGGCCGCGCCGATGCCGGAGGCGCCGCCGGTGACGATCGCGCGGAGACCCGCGTGGGTGCCGGGCGTCCCCGTCGTGCCGGTCTGGGCGGTCGTGTCGTCCATCAGGCTGCTCCCACTGTCTGGCGCTGCGAGCCGAGCCCGTCGGCGGTGAGCTCGACCACGTCGCCGGGCTGCAGGTACGGCGCGTGTCCGGCCAGGGCGACCCCGGCCGGGGTGCCGGTGCTGATGACGTCGCCCGGGTACAGCACCATGAACTGCGACAGGTACCGGACGATCTCGACGGGTCGGAAGATCATGTCGGCGGTGGTGCCGTCCTGCCGCACCTCGCCGTTGACGGCGAGCCGGAGTGCGAGCGCCGCCGGGTCGACCTGGTCGGGGGTGACCAGCCACGGGCCGAGCGGGTTGAACGTCTCGCAGGACTTCCCCTTGTCCCACTGCCCGCCGCGCTCGAGCTGGAATGCCCGTTCGGAGACGTCGTTGGCGATGGCGTAGCCGGCGATGCAGGCGCTCGCGGCCTCGTCGGAGTCGCAGTAGCGGGCGGTCTGCCCGATGACGACGGCGAGTTCGATCTCCCAGTCGGTCTTCTCGCTGCCGCGGGGGATCAGGACCTCGTCGTCCGGGCCGATCACCGTCATCGGGTCCTTCATGAACACGATCGGCTCGGTCGGGATCTCGGCGCCGGTCTCGGCGGCGTGGTCGCGGTAGTTCAGGCCGATGCAGACGACCTTGCCGGGACGGGCCACCGGTGCTCCGCGGCGGAGACCCTCGGCGTCGGGCAGCGCTCGGAGGTCTCCGGCGCTCCGCGCGTGCTGGACGCGGGCGACCGGGTCGGACGCCAGGAAGGCCCCGCCGATGTCGGTCGTGATCGGGCGGAGGTCGAGGACCTCGCCGTCGGTGTCGACCGCGACGGGGATCTCGCCGCCCGCGGGGCCGAGTCGTGCGAACTGCATCGTTCCTCGCTCTCCGGCTGCACCGGCGCAACCAGAGACATCCTATGTCTGCTCCGGGTTGCCGACAAGGTCGTCGGTGCTGAGGGTCCTTCCATGCAGGTACGTGCGCTCCGCCGTCCCGCTCAGCACCGACTGCCGTTCGTCCGCGGTCAGGTCGGCCAGCGCGTCGGTGGTCCGCCGCACCACGTCGTCGTAGGTCGTGGCGAGCGTCGAGACGGGCCAGTCCGACCCGAACAGCGACCGGTCCGGGCCGAACCGCTCGACCACCGCACGGACGTACCGGTCGACGGGCTGCCGTCGCCACTCCGGTCCGGCCTCGGTGAACAGTCCGGACACCTTGCAGGCCACGTTCGGACGCGCGGCGAAGTCGTCGATCCGGCTCACCCACCCGGGATCCCCACCCGCGATGTCGGGTTTGCCGGCGTGGTCGAGGACGAACGATCCCTCGGGCACGGCGTCGAGCAGCGCGAGGGCAGCGCGGTGCTCACGCGCTCGGACGAGCACGTCGAACACCAGGCCGGCGGCGGCCACCGCACGGACCCCGCGAACGACCTCGGGGCGGGCGAGCCAGTCCGGGTCCGGTTCGTCGTGCGCCTGGTGGCGGATGCCGACCAGGCGGGTGCTGGCCGGCCGATTGCCCACCAGCTGGCGGCTGGCCGGCCGATTGCCCGCCAGCCGGCTGCTGGCCGGCCGATTGCCGGCCAGCCGGCTGCTGGCCGGCCGGTCCCCGCCGGACCCCGCGATCAGTGCGGCGATCCGGTCGACGACGTCCGGGGCGGTCAGGTCCACCCAGCCGACGACCCCGGCGACCGGCTCGGGCTGCTCGAGCAGCCAGGCGGTCTCGCCGGGGTCGTGCACGGCCTGCACGACGATCGTCCGGGTGACGGCGAGACTCCGGGTGGCGGCGCGGAGGTCGTCCACGTCGAACCGGCGGCGGATCGGAGCGACCGAGTCGTCCATCCAGGGGTACGGCCGGTCGGCGGGATCCCAGAGGTGGTGGTGAGCGTCGATGATCACGCGCTCATGATGCCCGATTCATCCGATGTCCGCTCGGGGTGCCGACGCGGCGATCTCTCGCGCTCAGCGGCACCTCACGCGCCACAGTGCCCGTGAGGTGTCGCTGGGCGCGTGGAGTCGCAGCGGCCAGTGGCGATCAGACGACCCCGGAGGCCTCGAGCTCTGCTCGCAGCTCGGCGTCCGACGGCTCGACGAAGTGCTTGCCGTTGGGCAGCACCACGACGGGGATGTTCTTCCGGCCGCTGATCGCCTCGGCACGGTCGGCCGCGGACAGGTCCTGCTCCACGTCGACGTACTCGTAGTCCACGCCGAGGGTGTCGAGCAGCGCCTTGGACCGACGGCAGTCGCGGCACCAGTCGGCACCGAACATGGTCACGCGGTCGGGGGCAGTCGTCGCATCGCTCATGTGCAGAGAGTACGTCGGAGCGCCCCCGGGCATTCCCGGAGCGCCGCCGGACCCGCGCCCCGCTCACCCTACGATTGGCACATGCCGCCAGCACCCGATCCCGCGACGCTGGCCTGGGCATCGGTGGCCGTCCGGCGCTTCGCTGCAGCGACCAACCTGCTCGTCGCCGCCCGCCGGTTCCGCATCGTCGGCGGTGACCCCCGGGACGCCGCGACACTGCGGCACCTGCTGACCGCACTCGGCGCGCGCGAGGCCGAGCAGCCGAACCACCAACACCAGCACCGGCAGCACCCGTCCGACCTCGTCGACCAGCTCTGGTGCCTCGGCACGCCCGACGAATCGACCCCCGCCGTCGAGCAGGCCGCCGACCGCCCGCGCGGCACCACCCTGATCGTCATCGACGCCGGCCGGTACCTGCCCGCCGTCGACGAGGACGCCTTCGGCCCCGTCGCACCTGCCCGCCCCGGCGTGCTCGCCGTCCCGATGCTGTCCGACGACGTCTTCCTCGTCTCCACCGGCCGCGACCCCGAGGACGACCCCGCAGCGGACGCACGCCTGCGCTGGGCACGACGGTCCATGCCGGTTGCCCGCTCGGTCGCCGCGGAACTCCGTGACGGCGGACTCCTGCGCGGCACACGCATCGGCGTCGCGATGTTCCTCGAGCCCAAGACGGCCGTGCTGAGCCTGCTGCTCCGTGACGCCGGTGCCGAGGTCGTCGTCTACGCCCACGCCGACGAGACCGACGACGCCGTCGCCGACGCACTGCGGTCGGCCGGCCTGACGGTCTTCGCGAGCAGCACGGCGACGCTCCCCGAGCAGAAGCAGCTGGCCCTCGCGATGCTCGACACCGCGCCGCACATCCTGCTCGACGACGGCTCGCACGTCATCCGGCTCGCCCACCAGGAACGCCCCGACCTGCTGCCGACGATGCTCGGCGCCGCCGAGGAGACCACGAGCGGCCTGCGGCCCCTGCGTGTGCTGGCAGCGCGCGGCGAACTCGGCATCCCGGTGATCGCGGTGAACGACGCCCGCACCAAGACGTTCTTCGACAACCGGTACGGCACCGGGCAGTCGACGGTGTTCGCGGTGCTCGACCTGGTCGACGGGCTCGCGTCCGGCACACACCGGGCGATGCCGGGAGGCGCGGCGGTCGTCGCCGGGTTCGGGCACGTCGGCGAGGGGGTCGCCCTGGTGCTCACCGCCCTCGGGTTCCGGGTGACGGTCGCCGAGACCGACCCGGTCCGCGCCCTGCAGGCGCGCTTCGCCGGGTGCGCCGTGGCCCCGCTCGTCGAGGCGGTGCGCGACGCCGACCTCGTGATGAGCGCCACCGGGGTGCCGGACACCATCGACCTCGAGGTGCTCCGTGCCTGCGCGGACGGTGCGGTCCTCGCCGTCGCCGGAGGGGTCGACCAGGAGATCGCCGTCGACGACGCGCTCGCCGCCGGGGCCCGGCGCCAGGACGTGGGCCCGAAGGCCGAGCGGTTCGTGTTCCCCGGGTCCGACGGTGGGCCGATCGTGCTCGACGACGGGGGCTGCATCAACATCACCGCGGCCGAGGGCAACCCGGTCGAGATCATGGACCTGTCGTTCGCCGTGCAGCTCGGCGCCGTCCGGATGCTCCTGGAGCGCGGCGACGAGCTGGAGCGTGCCGTCGTGCCGATCGACCCCGCGGTCGACGACGTGACCGCCCGCGCGGCGCTCGCCGCCTTCGGAACGTACGTCGGCCCTCCCGGCCTTCCCCCTGAACACCCGGCGGACCGCGAGCCGGACGTCCGGACGCACCGTTTCGGAGCCCCGGAGTGAGCGCCCGACAGCACCCGGTCACGGTGCACTCGGCGCGCGTCGTCGTCCCGATGACGGCGCCACCGATCGCGGACGGCGCGGTCGCCGTGCAGGACGGCCGGATCCTGCACGTCGGCGACCGGTCGTGGGTCATCGACCAGCTCACCGGGTCCGACGCGACCTTCACCGAGCGGCAGTGGCGTGGCGCGCTCCTGCCCGGACTCGTGAACGCGCACTCGCACCTCCAGTACACCGGCATGGCCAGTGTCGGCCAACGGCAGTACAGCGGATTCGAGGACTGGGCCGCAGCGTTCAACGTCGACTACGCCGAACCGCACGACTGGCGGGCCGAAGCCGCGGACGGTGCACGGGCGTCGATCCTGGCCGGCGTCACGAGCATCGCGGACATCGTCACCGACATCGAGGCCTCGACCGCGCTGCAGGACGCCGGGCTCGGCGGCATCGCGTACTGGGAGGTGATGGACTGGGAGAACGACGCCTGGCAGTCGCACGGTCGCGACCAGGTGCTCGACGAACTCGACCGGATCCCCACGACGCCCGGCGCCGGCCTGTCCCCGCACGCGCCGTACTCGCTCGAGGTCGCCCCGCTGCTCGAGCTCCCCGACATCGTGCGGCAGCGCGGTCTGCGACTGCACCTGCACCTCGGCGAGGCGGCGTTCGAGGGGGAGCGCACCGCCCTCGGCCCGGTCCCCGGGCTCGACGGGGTCGACGGCGTCGGCCACGGGAACGACTGGCACCTGGCGAACGTGCCGTCGTTCCGGGCGCTTCGGGCCCTGGGCTTCGGTGCCAGCGCGACCGCGTTCGTCGACCGCCTCGGCGTGCTCGGGCCGGACTGCCACATCGCCCACGGGGTGTACATGACCGCCGCCGACCGGGCGCTCCTGCGTGCCCGTGGCACCGCGGTGGCGCTGTGCCCCCGCTCGAACGCCGTCATCGGGCTCGACCCACCGCCCGTCGCCGACTACCTGCGCGAGGGCAGCCCGATCGCGATCGGCACCGACTCCCTGTCGTCCTCGCCGTCCCTCGACCTGATGGCCGACGTCACCGCGCTGCACCGGATCGCGCGCGCCCAGGGCTACGGGCACCGTGACCTGCACGAGCGGCTGCTCGCGGCGGCGACCCTCGGTGGTGCGCACGCGATGGGCCTCGCCGTCGGGTCGGACCGCATCGGGCACCTCGCCGTCGGGGCGCGCGCCGACCTGGCGGTCTTCGACGTCGATGCCCGCACCGTGCCGGACGCGCTCGCCGAGCTCGTCGAGGACGGCGCCGGGCGGGCGGCCGCCACCGTGATCCGTGGGGTCGTCCGCGCCGCGGCGGGCGTCGTCACCGAACCGGCTTCCCCGCACATGGACATCCCCGCACCGCACCAGGAGGAACGATGACCGAGTCCGCACCCCACCCCGGGATGGCCGCACGCCGAACCGTCACCGGTGAGCTGATCGAGTGGCTCGACGTGCCGAAGCGCGCGATCGCCCTCGGCATGGAACCGCACCCCGAGGGTGGCTGGTACGTCCGCACCTGGACCTCGCCGGCGACGGTCACCACCCCCGCGGGGGACCGTCCCGCCGCCACCCTGATCCACTTCCTGCTGCCCCCGGGCGAGGCCTCCGCATGGCACCGGGTCACGAGCGACGAGATCTGGATGTGGCACGGGCCGGACACCGTCGACCTGCAGCTCGGCGGCGACGGCGACGTCCCCGAGCCCGGCGCGACGATCACGCTCGGCCCGGACGCCGGACGCGACCGGGTGAACGACGCGCAGGCGTTCGTGCGCGGCGGGGTGTGGCAGCGGACGATCCCGGGCGACGGCGAGGTGCTGCTGAGCTGCTTGGTGTCGCCGGGCTTCTCGTTCGACGACTTCACGATGGCCGACGACGGGGACCCTGCCGCCGAGTAGCACCGCGACACCGTTTCGCGTTGGTATCCCACTGCGAAGTACACTTCGACCTGCCCCCACCCCCCTCGCACGAAGGCCCGACCGTGACCCGTCACCTCCGCTTCACCCTCGCCGTCGCCACCGCCGCGGTCGCCGCCCTCGCCCTGTCGGCCTGCTCCGCCGGGGGCAGCAGCAACGCCGACGGCACCGTGACCGACGGCAAGCTCACGATCGCCACCGGTGACCCGGCGTACTCGCCCTGGGTCGAGGACAACAAGCCGCAGTCCGGCAAAGGCTTCGAGTCCGCCGTGGCCTACGCGGTCGCGAAGGAGATGGGCTACGGCAAGTCCGACGTCGTGTGGAAGCGCAGCACCTTCGACAGCGCCATCGCACCGGGCCCGAAGGACTGGGACCTCAACGTCCAGCAGTTCTCGATCGACGCGAAGCGCAAGAAGGCCGTCGACATGTCGAGCGCCTACTACACGACGACCCAGGCGGTCGTGACGACGTCCGGGTCGAAGGCCGCCGGCGACACCACGATCGCTGCCCTCAAGCAGGATGCGATCGGCGTCGCGACCGGTTCGACGAGCATCGCGAGCGTCAAGGACGTCCTCGGGGTCACGCCGCAGGTGTTCAACTCCAACGACGACGCCGTGCTCGCGCTCAAGTCCGGGCAGATCGACGCGATCGTCACCGACCTGCCGACGGCGTTCTACATGGCCTCGGCCCAGGTCGACGACGGCACCGTGTCCGCGCAGTTCCCCGACGACGGCAAGGGCGACCAGTTCGGCTTCGTCCTGCCGAAGGACTCGGAGCTGACGAGCAAGGTCGACAAGGCCCTGAAGACCCTCGACGACGACGGCACCCTGCGGGACCTGCAGACCAAGTGGCTGTCGTCGGAGACCGGCACGCCGGTCCTGAAGTAACCGGATGACCCTGCCAGCAGGGGCCGGCACCCCGGTCGCCGCACCCGCGCCGAGCCAGGTCGAGCTCGAGCGTCGGCTCTACCGCCGCCAGCGTGGCCGTCGCTCGGTCGTGGTGTCGGTCGTCTCCACCCTGGTCGTGCTCGCCGTCGTGTACTTCGGCGTCGTGAACACCCCCGGCTGGGCAGCGGTGCAGCAGTCGTTCTTCGACCCGGAGACCGCGGTCGACACGTTCCCGGACATCCTGCTGGGCCTCTGGCTGAACGTCCGGATCCTGTTCTTCAGCGCCATCGGCGTCGCCGTGTTCGGCACGCTGCTCGCGGTCGTCCGCGGCCTGCGCAACCCGGTGTTCTTCCCGCTGCGGATGCTCGCGACCGGCTACACGGACCTGTTCCGTGGCCTGCCGCTCATCATCGTGCTCTACCTGGTGGGCTACGGCATCCCCGGGCTCGGGGTGTTCCCGCGGCTCCCCGCCGAGGTCTGGGGCACGATCGCGATCACCCTGACCTACTCGTCGTACATCGCCGAGGTGCTCCGCGCCGGCATGGAGGCCGTGCACCCCTCGCAGCGCCTGGCCGCCCGGTCGCTCGGACTCTCGCACGCCAAGACCCTGCGGCTGGTGGTGCTGCCGCAGGCGATCCGCAAGGTCACCCCGGCGCTGATGAACGACTTCGTGTCGATGCAGAAGGACGTCGGTCTGGTGTCGATCCTCGGGGCCGTCGACGCGGTCCGCTCCGCCCAGATCGCGCAGGCCGAGACCTACAACTTCACGCCGTACTTCGTCGCCGGGCTGCTGTTCGTGGTGATCAGCCTGCCGCTGATCCGCGTCACGGACGCGATCGCGCGTCGCCAGCAGCGGCGCGAACAGATCGGAGGGACCGTATGAGCGAGGCCGGCCTGGAGGCCCGTGGTGCGTCCGGTACGGACGCCGCGGTCCTCGAACTGCGCGGGTTGCGCAAGGCCTTCGGCGAGCACGAGGTCCTGCGCGGGATCGACCTGACGGTCCACCGGCACCAGGTCATCTGCGTCATCGGGGCCTCCGGCTCCGGCAAGTCGACGCTGCTCAAGACGGTCAACCTGCTCGAGGGCATCGACGACGGCGAGATCCTGCTGCAGGGCACGGACATCGCCGACCCGCGCGTCGCCGTCGACGCCGTTCGGGCGCGCATCGGTGTGGTGTTCCAGCAGTTCAACCTGTTCCCGCACATGAGCGTGCTCGACAACGTCACGCTCGCCTCCCGCCAGGTGCACGGCATCGGACGGGCCCAGGCCGAGGACACCGCGCGCCGGCTGCTCGACCGGATCGGTCTCGCTTCGTTCGCCGATGCGTACCCCGACCGCCTGTCCGGTGGTCAGCAGCAGCGCGTCGCCATCGTCCGGGCGATCGCGTCGGACCCGGAACTCCTGCTGCTCGACGAGGTCACGAGCGCCCTCGACCCGCAGCTCGTGGGCGAGGTGCTCGACCTGGTCACCGAGCTGAAGCGGCAGGGTTCGACGATCCTGATGACGACGCACGAGATGCACTTCGCGCGGAACGTCGCCGACCGGATCGTGTTCCTGCACCGCGGCGAGGTCGTGGAACAGGGTTCCCCCGCCGACGTCCTCGACCACCCGGAGCACCCGGCGCTCGTCGAGTTCCTCGCCCGCGTGCACGCCTAGGGCGTCAGCAGCACCTTGCCGATCACCTCGCCGTCGCGCACGCGGCGGTGGGCTTCCTCGACCTCGGCCAGGGGCAGCACCGAGTCGACGACCGGGCGCACCCGGCCGTCGGCGACCAGCGGCCAGACGTTGTAGCGGACCGCCTCGACGATGGCGGCCTTCTCGGCGAGCGGCCGTGCGCGCAGGGTCGTGCCGCTGATCGTCGCGCGCTTCCGCATCAGCACCCCGAAGTCGAGCTCGGCGGTGCGGCCGCTGCCCGAGGCGATGACCGCGATGTGCCCGTTCGGGGCGAGGGCCTGCAGGTTCCGCTCCAGGTAGGACGGTCCGACGACGTCGAGCACCACGTCGACGCCGACACCGTCGGTGAACGCCATGACGCGCTCCACGAAGTCCTCCGTGCGGTGGTCGACCACCAGGTCGGCGCCGAGCTCACGGGACGCGGCGACCTTGCGGTCGCCGCCGCTCGTCGCGATCACCGTCGCACCGAGGGCCTTCGCCCACAGCACCGCGTGCGACCCCATGCCGCCCGTACCGCCGTGCACCAGGAGCGTCTGCCCCGGTCGGAGCCCGGCGAGCATGCCGATGTTGGAATAGACGGTGCAGGCTGCCTCGGGCAGGCCGGCCGCCTCCACCAGGTCGACGCCTTCGGGGACCGGCAGCACCTGGGTGACCGGCGCGACCACGAGTGCCGCGTACCCGCCGCCGGAGAGCAGCGCGCACACCCGGTCTCCCACCGCCACGGTCGTGACGCCCGCGCCGACGGCCCGCACGGTGCCCGAGACCTCCAGCCCGAGGACCTCCGAGGCCCCGGGCGGCGGCGGGTAGTTCCCCGCGCGCTGCTGCAGGTCGGCGTTGTTGACGCCGGCCGCGGCGACCTCGATCAGGACCTCGTCCGTACCGGGTTCCGGGTCGGGCAGGTCGGTGACGGACATGGTGGCGTCGTCGAACGTGATGGCTCGCATGCCCTCGACGGTACGCGCCACCCGCCTCCGGCCGGCTGCCGGGCTCCCACAACCCGGCCGGTCTCCCTGTGGAAGTTCCCTGTACGCTCGATGACGGATCTGCACCTCATCCGGGGGAGTGCGGACAGATCGAGGGGGACTCTCCACCATGCCCAAGAAGCTCATCGCGCTGGCCACCGCCGGCCTCGCACTCACGCTGCTCGCCGGTTGCTCGACCGGGCCGTCCAAGGCCGAGCAGTGCACGCAGTTCGAGAAGACCGTCAAGTCCGCCGCCCAGGGCGTCCAGTCCGAGGCCGCGAACCTGCAGTCCGACCCGGACGCCGCCGTCACGAAGCTCAAGGAGCTCGACGAGAAGATCTCCGACGGCGTCGACGACCTGTCGGACGACGACCTGAAGGCCAAGGGCGACGCCTTCGAAGAGGCCTACGGCGACCTGGTCGACGACATCGAGGACATCGCCGACGACCCGCAGTCGGCCGACGTCTCGGCCCTGACGAAGTCCAGCACCAAGGTGCAGGACGCCGGCAACGCGTTCCAGAAGGAGTGCAACTCCTGATGCGCCGCACCCTCACCGCGCTCGTCACCGCCGGCCTCGCACTCACGCTGCTCGCCGGCTGCTCGGGCGGCGACGGCGGTTCGTCCGACGGCGGCTCCTCCGGGGGCGACTCGGGCTCGTCCAGCGCACCGTCGGCCTCGAAGACCGCCGCCGCGGCACCCGCCCAGACCAAGCAGGAAGCCTGCTCGCTGCTCGAGAACGAACTCGCGTCGTTCCTCAAGGAGCAGGGTTCCAGCTCTGCCCCGGCCGAGCCGAAGGCCCGTGCGGCGCTCGTCGACGAGTTCGTCCAGCGCATCGACTCGGCACTGACGAAGGTCTCGAACGACCAGGTGCACGACACGTTCGAGGACTTCTCCGGCGCGGCCAAGGGCTACAGCTCGGCCATCCGCTCCGGCGCGGCCGAGGACTCCACCGAGGTCACGAAGGCCCAGTCCGAGGTGCAGACCACGCTCGACCAGGTCTCGGCGGTCTGCCCCGCCAAGAGCTGAGCGGGCACACGCCCGGCCACGCACGACGACGCCCCGCCGCTCCTGGACCAGGAGCGGCGGGGCGACGTGCTTCCCCCGTCGGGGGGACGGGCGTCAGACGGCCGCGGGCTGCGAGGCGTCGAGGCGTGCGACGTCCTCCGGCCGCAGCCGCACGGTCGGCGCCGTGATCGAGTTCAGGATCGACTGCGGCCGCGACGCACCGGGGATCGGCACCACGACGTCGCTCTTCTGCAGCTCCCACGCCAGGGCGATGACCTGCGGGGTGACCCCACGGTCGCGGGCGATGTACGCGAAGTCCTCGAACGCCGTGCCGAGGTCCGCCGCGCTCCCGATGCCACCGAGGGGGCTCCACGGCAGGAACGCGATGCCGAGCTCGTCGCACAGCTCGAGTTCCGGCTCGCTCGACCGGAACTTCGGCGAGTACTGGTTCTGCACCGACGCCAGGCGTCCGCCGAGCACCTCGTTCGCGGTGCGGATCTGGTCCGGGTCGGCGTTCGAGATGCCCGCCATCCGGATGACGCCCTCGTCGAGCAGCTCGGCGAGCGCCCCGATCGAGTCGGCGTACGGCACTGCCGGGTCGGGGCGGTGGAACTGGTACAGGCCGATCTGCTCGACGCCGAGCCGCTTCGCCGAGGCCTTCGCCGCCTCCTTCAGGTACTCCGGGTGCCCGTTCTGTGCCCAGTTGCCGGCTTCGGGGCGCAGGTGTCCGCCCTTCGTCGCGATGAGCACGTCCGAGGTGTCGTCGTGGAACTCCCGGACGGCCCGCGCGATGAGCTCCTCGTTGTGCCCCACCTCGTCGTGGCCGCCCAGGTGGTACGCGTCGGCGGTGTCGATGAGCGTGACACCGTTCTCGAGCGCTGCGTGGATCGTGGCGATGGACTGACGTTCGTCCGGTCGGCCCTCGATCGACATGGGCATCCCGCCCAGACCGATGGCACTGACGGACACGTCTCCGATGACTCGTTGCTTCATCGGCCCAGCATGCGCCGGGGGTGCGCTCGCACGCCCAGGTGGTCACGCCGTGGCCGTGACCGACAGGCGGACTGGAGGCGCGTGGCGGCCCCGCCTTCGCGCCTCCAGGCCGGAACGCACACGCGTTCTCGGACAGGACACGCGTCGATCGACGCGTGTCCTGTCGGAAGCGTGGTGCCGGTCAGGCGCTGGCGGACACCGACGACGAGGCGGAACCACTGTCGACGGCGTTCGCGAAGACGACCCCGCCCCACACGATGACGACGATCGCGAGCACGAAGCCGATCGCGGCGATCCACCACGACGGCTTCCGCCGGATCCACGCGCCGATCGACAGCACGATCGTGGCGACCCCGATGACGAAGGCGCCACCGACCGCGATGGCCGCGCCACCGAAGTACCCGCCGGGCGTGCAGCCCGACGAGGCGTCGCACTCCGCCGTGGCCGAGGCGATCGCGACGATGCCGACGACCGCCGTGATCGCGGTCATGACGGCGCCGAACACCAG
Source organism: Curtobacterium flaccumfaciens (assembly GCF_013359815.1). Classification (GTDB taxonomy): domain Bacteria; phylum Actinomycetota; class Actinomycetes; order Actinomycetales; family Microbacteriaceae; genus Curtobacterium; species Curtobacterium flaccumfaciens. Next base: position 384,908 of record NZ_JABMCF010000035.1, read on the forward strand.
GAGCAGCACCGTCGAGATCCGGTCGGCGAGCTTCGCCGGCGGGAACAGCGTGGTGCCACCGCGCTCCCACGCCGCGCGCTGCGCGTCCGTGGGGCCGGAGGAGGACTGCGGCGGAGGGCCGGGGACGTTGGACCAGGTCATGCGTGCAGTCCTACCGCGCCTCGACCCCGAACGCCTGTGCGAGCCGCTGGATCTTCTGCGCCCGACCGAGCCGTGGCAGGTCGGAACCGTCGCGGATGACCCGGCCGCGGGCCTCGAAGTCGTCCAGGAAGTCCTGCGCCCAGGCGACGTCGGTCGGCGTGGGGGAGATGACCTCGTTGATGACGGGGAGCTGCTCGGTGTCCAGGCAGAGCTTGCCGGTGAGGCCGAGCGACACGGCCACCTGCGACTGCTCGCGGAGGATCGGGTGCGACGAGCCGACCGTGGGGCCGTCGATCGGGCCCGGCAGGTCGCCGACGCGCGAGGCGACGACCAGCTTCGACCGCGGGTACGCCATCGCGAGCGTGTCGGCGCTGGTCCCGGTGTCGCGGCGGTAGTCGCCGGAACCGAAGGCCAGGCGGAACGCGCCCTGCGCCTTGGCGATCGACACGGACTCCTCGATGCCCAGGGCCGACTCGACCAGGGCGATCACCGGCGTCTGGCCACCGAGCCGGTGCCAGGTGTCGGTGACCTGGGCGGGGGACTCGGTCTTGGCGAGCATGACGCCCTGCAGCCCGGGAAGGCCGCGGAGCTCCTCGACGTCGTCCGCCCAGAAGTCCGTCGTGACGTCGTTGATGCGCACCCAGGCCTCGCCACCGCCGGCCAGCCAGGCGGCGACGCCCTGCCGGGCCGAGGGCTTCGCGGCGGGGTCGACGGCGTCCTCGATGTCCAGGATGATCTGGTCGGCGCGGGAGCGCTGGGACTTGTCGAACCGGTCGGTGGCGGTGCCGGAGACCAGCAGCCACGACCGTGAGATCTCGGCGGGGACCGATCGACGCCGGTTCGGCGTGGGGGCGGACGGAGCGGTGCGGTCGTCGATGGCCATGCCCCGTTGGTACCACACCGGACGGGGCTGCCGTCGGATCGGGCGCGCCGCACGTCGGGTCGGACGGCGGCGCGCGTCGGGCCGCACGGCGGTCACGTCCGTGCGGAAACCCCGAAACCTCGGTTCATTGCCAGAGAGGCCGTCCGGTTCCGCCTACAGTGTCGGATGTGTGGCGAGCGGACAGGGTGACCGACGGTGAGGACGACGTGAACGACGACGTCCCCGTCGAGGGTGCCCGCGCGCGCCCCGACGACGATCGAGACGAGCAGCAGGACGTGGACCAGGAACGGACCGACGACGAGCCGGACCGCACGCTCCGCCCGGAGCTGCAGATGACGAGCCCGCAGGCGATCAGCCTCGGCGACCCGCGGCTGCAGGCCGGCAACGCGGCCGAACCGACGTGGGACGGCTGGCGCACCCAGCTGACCGGTGTCGGCGGCACGAGCCCGCTCACGCACTTCAGCGACCACCCGCGCGCCCGCATCGAGCTCTCGACCACCCACCCGGGCGGTCTCGCGCAGTTCATCACCGGCAAGACGACCCTGCTGTCGAGCCTGATCCGCGACGAGGTGGCGCTCCGTGCCGCCCGCGTGGCCGCCGGACACGTCGAGGCGAAGGGCACCGAGCTCGCCACCGTGCGCGGCATCGACGCCGTGAAGCTCGGCATCGGCATGGCCGACTGGAAGCACGGCGACGAGCAGTTCCGCGGCCCGGTGCTCCTGCGTCCCCTGGCGATCCGCCGGCACGGACGCGACTTCGAGGTGCGCCTGCTCGGCGAACCGGTGCTCAACCCGGGCCTCGCCGACGCGCTGCACGAGCAGTTCGGGGTCATCCTCGACGCGCAGTCCTTCGTGGCCCTCGCGCAGCAGGACGGCTCGTTCACGCCGAACCCCGTCATCGACCGCCTGCGCGGCCTGACCGCGCACATCCCCGGCTTCTCGGTGCACGCACGCCTCGTGGTGTCCACCTTCGCCGAGGTCGCGACCGGCATGGTCGAGGACACCGGCGACCTGTCGCACCCCGTGCTCGACGCCCTCGCCGGCAACCCGAGCGCGAAGTGGCAGGTCGAACAGTCGTACCACCCGGTCGAGCAGACCCCGTCGGACGAGCGCAGCCCGGAGACCGACACGCTCCTGCTCGACGCCGACGACGAGCAGGAGAACGTGATCGCGCAGATCACGGCCGGCAACTCCATCGTCGTGAAGACCCTTCCAGGCACCGGCGGCACGCAGACCATCGTGAACGCCCTGGGCGGCCTGGTCGCCGCGAACAAGCGCGTGCTCGTCGTGAGCCCGCGCCGCGCCACCCTGCGGGGCATCGCCGCCCGCTTCGGCGAGGTCCAGCTGCCCGGGGTCGCGGTCACGCCGTCGACCCTGCGCCGTGACGTCGTCCGTGCGATCGCCCGGAACGAGAAGGCCGCGCGTCCGAACCTCCGCGAGGTCGACGACGCCCTGGTCCGCCTGCGCAAGGTGCTCAAGGACTACCGCGGCTCGCTCACCCGCAAGGACCCCGACTTCGGCGTCTCGGTGCTCGACTGCCTGGTGGAGCTGTCGCGCCTGTCGCTGCTGCCCGTCGCCCCGTCGACCACCGCGCGCCTGTCGAAGCAGTCCGTCGCCTCGATGGTCGAGGGCCGCTCGCGCGTCGCCGAGACGATGGTCAGCGCTGCGAACCTCGGTGAGTTCCGCTACGGGCCCGACGACTCGCCCTGGTACGGCGCGAAGTTCGGTTCGAGCGACGGTGCCCAGCGTGCGCACCGCATCGCGAAGGACCTCGACGCCGACGGCCTGCCGACCCTGCTCCGCCGCGCCCACGACCTGGTGAGCTCGACGCACATGCGCCAGTTCACGACGATCAACGAGCTCGGCATCTACCTGCGCCTGCTCACCGAGATCCGCGACACGCTCGACCGCTTCCTGCCGGTGGTCTTCGACCGCTCGGTGTCCGAGCTCGTGGCCGCCACCGCCCCCCGCGGCGAGGGCGCTCCGATGTCGTCGACGAACCGTCGCCGGCTCAAGAAGCTCGCCCGCGAGTACGTCCGTCCGGGCGTGCACGTGTCCGACCTGCACGAGGCCCTGACCCGCGTCCAGCAGCAGCGGGTGCTCTGGCAGCGCTACGTCGCCGCCGGCGTGAACCCCGAGGTGCCCACGGGCATCGCCGACGTCCAGGTGCTGTTCTCGAACGTCGCCGAGGACCTCGCGCGCCTCGACGAGCCGCTGGGCCGCACCGAGCGTGACCGCCAGCTCGCGAACACCCCGGTCGACCAGCTCGTCCCGACCATCGCCGAGCTCGCCGCCGAGTCCGACGTCCTGCACAACCTGCAGGAGCGCACCGAGCTCATGCAGACCCTGCGCGACCTGCAGCTCGAGCCGCTCATCACCGACCTGGCGAACCGGCACGTGCCGGACGTGCAGGTGCCGGCCGAGCTCGAGCTCGCCTGGTGGCAGTCCGCCCTCGAGACCATGCTCGAGTCCGACCGGGCGCTGCTCGGCGCCAACACCGACATGCTCGACCGGGTCGAGGCCGACTTCCGCCTGGTGGACGACGCCCACGCGGCCGGGGTCTCCCAGGGCCTCGCGTGGCAGCTCGCCGAGAACTGGAAGGTCGGTCTCGTCGACTGGCCCGAAGAAGCGACCGCGCTCAAGACCCAGCTCCGCGACGGCGCGATCACCTCGCGCCTGCTGCAGGACTCCGCACCGCACCTGTCCCGGTCGATCGCACCCGTCTGGCTCGCCAGCCCGTACGAGGTGCCCCAGATCGCCGACACGATGCCCTTCGACACCGTGATCCTGGTCGACGCCGGCGCCGTGACGATCGCCGAGACCGTCGGTGCCGTCCGACGTGCCCGGCAGACCGTCGTGTTCGGCGACCCGGTCACCCAGACGCCGTCGCCGTTCCGCATCGCCGTGGACCCCGAGCACCGGGCGCTGCAGGTCGACGAGGGCACGCTCGACGCGTTCCACGCCGACTCCGCCCTGGCGAAGCTGTCCACCCTGCTGCCGACCCTGTCACTGTCGCGGTCGTACCGCGCCGGCGGCGAGGACCTGGCCGAGCTCGTGAACCGTCGCTTCTACGGCGGCAAGATCGAGTCCCTGCCGTGGGCCGGCTCGTTCCTCGGCCACGGCTCGATCGCGCTCGACTACGTCAGCGACGGCAAGGCCGTGCCCGACCCCGAGTCCGGTGCCGTCGAGAGCGTCGACGCCGAGGTGGACCGCGTGGTCCGGCTCGTCATCGACCACGCCCGCACCCGTCCGACCGAGTCGCTCATGGTCATCACCGCGTCGGCGAAGCACGCCGTGCGCGTCGAGCAGGCCGTGCTGACCGCCGCCCAGGGCCACAAGGACCTGACCGAGTTCGTCATCGGCGACCGTGCCGAGCCGTTCATCGTGGCGACGCTCGAGCAGTCGGTGGCGCAGAGCCGCGACCGTGTCGTGTTCTCCATCGGCTACGGCCGCACCCCGCACGGCCGCGTGCTCCGCGACTTCGGTCCGCTCGGCAAGCCCGGCGGCGAGCGGCTGCTGGCGGTCGCCATGACCCGTGCGCGTCGCTCGATGGTCATCGTCACCTGCTTCCAGCCGTCGGACATCGAGGCCGAGCGCATGGGCCACGGCACCGTCGCCCTCGCCGAGATCCTGGCCGAGGTGCGTGCCCGCACCACCGCCGAGTACGTGCCGGACGACTCCGACCCGCTGCTCGTCGACCTGGCCCGGCGCCTCGAGATGCGTGGCATCCCGGTCGCGCTCGGACACCGCGGCAAGCTCGGCCTCGTCGCCGCGCACGGCGGGGTCTGCGTCACGATCGAGACCGATGCGTCGCTCGTCAAGGGATCGCTGCGCGAGTCCCTGCGCCTGCGCCCCGAGGTCCTCCGCCGACTCGGCTGGCACTACGTGCGCGTGCACGCGTTCCAGCTGTTCTCCGACCCGGACCGCGTCGCCGACACCGTCGCGTCCGTGCTCGGGGTCGACCGCGGCGCCACGCAGGAGATCTCGATCCCGCCGATCCCCGCGCGCCGATGAGCCGCCGGGCCTCGCGGCCCGCCGGTCCGGTGACGCCGGAGACGGACCAGCTGGTGGGCACGTGGACGCGAGTCGACGACGCGTCGTCAGCCGCGCCTCCCGTCCGTCCCGCCGCTGACGGAGGCGAGACGGCGGACCAGCCGGGAGGCCCGGTGCGGCGCCGCAGACGCGTCACCACCCAGCCGGTGGCGGGCTACGACCCGACGCCGCCGCCGGAACCGGCGCGACACCGCGACGGTGAGAACGACGACCAGCTCCGGCGCGACGTCCCACCGCACTGGTAACCGGTAGCCTGGCCCGTGATGACTGACACCGCGCGACAGCGCCCCGACTGGCAGACCTGGCCGAACCTGATCACGCTGTTCCGCCTCGTGCTGATCCCGGTGTTCATCGGCCTCGTCGTCGCTGGCCACCCGGGGTGGGCGCTCGTCGCCCTCGTCGTGATCGGCGTGAGCGACTGGGCGGACGGCTTCATCGCCCGCAAGTTCGACCAGGGATCCAAGCTCGGCAAGGCCATCGACCCCGTCGCCGACCGCCTCGCCATCATCGCGATCGTGCTGTCGCTGGTGCTCGTCGGCCTGCTGCCCTGGTGGGTGGTGGCCGTCGTCGTGCTCGTCGACCTGGTCCTCGTCGTCCTGTCGAGCGTGCTGTTCCACGGCAACCCGGACCTCGACGTCACGTGGACGGGCAAGATCCGCTCGGCCCTGCTGTTCGTCGGGCTGCCGGTGCTGCTGTTCTCCGCAGTGCACACCGTCGACGAGAACGCGCCGTGGGTCCGGGTCGTGGCCCTGGTGTTCGTGTACCTCGGCACCGCGGGGCACGTGCTCGCCGGCGCGCAGTACGCCGTCGCGATGTTCGCGAAGCGTCGCGCGGTCCCCGCCGCCTGACGCCCCCCGCGCAAAACACCGGTGTTCACGCTGCGCACCGCGGTTTGCGGGGGTGCAGAGCGGGAACACCGGTGTCTTGCGACGACGCCGGAGCTAGAGCTTCGTCGAGCCGCCGATGCCGGGCCCCTCGGGAGCGTTCGACGGGGCGATGTGCGCCCCCGTGCTGGTCGCGCCGCCGTTCTGCGGGCGGAGCAGGTCGCGGATCTCGAGCAGCACCTCGACGTCGGTCGGGGGCACGTCCTGCGGGGTCTGCTCCTCGTCGTTCTTGACGCGCTCGAACGCCACCTTCTTCAGGTGGTTGACGGGCACGACGAGCGCGAAGTACACGACCGCGGCGACGATGACGAAGTTCAGGACGGCGCCGATGATCGCGCCGAACAGGATCTTCGCGTCCCCGCCGGAGACCGTCGGGATGTGGACGATGAGCGCCTTGTCCAGGCTCGACGCGTTGAACACCGCACCGATGAGCGGGTTGATGAGGCTGGTGACGATCGTGCTGACGATCGCGGTGAACGCCGCACCGATGACGACTGCGACGGCCAGGTCGATGACGTTGCCGCGGAGCAGGAACTCCTTGAAGCCCTTCATGCGAGGGTCTCCTTCCGGGTCGAGGACGGCCGCCGAGTGGCGACGCGCCCCAACCTATCCGGAGAGCGCAGACCGCGTCAGGACGCGGCGGGCTTCGAGCCGCTGGGCTTCGACTCGGCCTTCTTCGCCGGCTCGGACTTCTTCGGCTCGGACTTCGCGGGGGTGCTCGACGAGCCCTCGGACTTCGGGGCCGGGCGCGAGTCGGTGCGGTAGAAGCCGCCGCCGTTGAAGGTCACGCCGACCGGGGAGAACACCTTCCGCAGGACGCCGCCGCAGACCGGGCACTCCGTCAGGGTGGCGTCGGAGAAGGACTGCTTGATGTCGAACGCGTTGTCGCACTCGGTGCAACGGTACGAGTAGGTGGGCACGTCAGCTCCGGAACGTGATGATGCGCGACGGCGTGATGATGCCGTCAACGGGTTCGTCGTGGGGTTCGCGCGGGACCTCGTCGAGGTACTCCGCGTCGAAGATCACAGCATAGACGGGCGGACGGTTCGCCATGGACCCGAGGGTCTTGTCGTAGTAGCCGCGCCCCCAGCCCATGCGGACGCCGTCGTGCCCGACCGCCGCCGCCGGGGCGAGGATCGCGTCGACGTCGTTGATCGCGAGCGGGGACAGGACCTCGCCGACGACCTCGGGCAGGCCGAGCAGGCTCTCGGTCTCGCTCTCACCGTCGCCCACGGCCCAGTCGAGCAGGCCGTCCTCGCGGGTGATCGGCAGCAGCACGCGGATGCCCTGCCCGAACGCCCAGTTCAGGAACGGCCGGACGTTCGGCTCGTCCGGTGCGGACAGGTACAGGGCGAGGGACGTCACCTGGCGCTCCTCGACGAAGCGCTGCAGGGTCGCGGTCAGGGTCTCGGTGTCCGCGTCGCGTTCGGTCGTGGTCCGGGTGCGCCGCCGCTGCCGGAGTTCGGCTCGCAGGGCGCGCTTCTCGTTCCCGAGATCGGCGATCATGCGCAGGAGTCTACCGAGGGGCACGGTTGCGGCTTCCCGCCGGGAACACGCGGGGTCCCGTGTCCCCCGGAGCGACGACATGCCCTCGAAAGGGGGATCGGATACGGTCTGAGCATGGGCTTCCAGATTTCGAAGGCGGTGATCCCGGCCGCAGGGCTGGGTACCCGCTTCCTCCCCGCAACCAAGGCGATGCCGAAGGAGATGCTCCCCGTCGTCGACAAGCCGGCCATCCAGTACGTGGTGGAAGAGGCTGTCGGTGCCGGGCTGACCGACGTGCTGATGATCACCGGGCGCAACAAGAACGCGCTCGAGAACCACTTCGACCACGTGTCGGAGCTCGAGGAGACCCTCCGCAAGAAGGGCGACCACGAGAAGCTGCAGAAGGTGAACCAGTCGACGGACCTCGCCGACATGCACTACGTGCGACAGGGTGACCCGCTCGGCCTCGGCCACGCGGTGCTCCGCGCGAAGATGCACGTCGGGCGTGAGCCGTTCGCCGTGCTCCTCGGTGACGACATCATCGACGCTCGTGACCCGCTGCTCCAGCGCATGATCGAGGTCCAGGGCGAGAAGAACGCCACGATCGTGGCCCTGCTCGAGGTCCCCGAGTCGCAGACGCACCTGTACGGCATCGCCACGGTCGAGCCGACCGACACCGACGACGTGGTGAAGATCACCGGCCTCGTCGAGAAGCCCCCGCAGGGCGAAGCGCCCTCGAACCTGGCCATCATCGGCCGCTACGTCATCCGTCCCGAGGTCTTCGACGTCCTCGAGAAGCAGGAGCCGGGCAAGGGCGGCGAGATCCAGCTGACCGACGCGCTCATGAAGATGGCGAGCGCCGAAGAGTGGACCGGCGGCGTGTACGGCGTCGTGTTCCGTGGACGCCGGTACGACACGGGTGACAAACTCGACTACATCAAGGCGATCGTGCAGCTCGCCTCGGACCGCGATGACCTCGGCCCCGACCTCAAGTCGTGGCTGAAGGAGTTCAACGCGGGCGAATAGTCGGCCATCCCGCTCGGGTCCGGTGATCACGGACCCGGGCGGGACACCCCGTCCCGCACCGGGGCGGGACCCCGGAGGAACCCAGCGATGACGACGATCCCGACCCTGTCCCACGGGCGGGTCACCATCCGGCCCCTCCGGCTCCGCGACACCCGCGACCTCGACGCGGCACTCGCGACGAACCGCTCGTGGCTCCGCACCTGGGAGGCCACGAACCCCTCCGGACACGTCTCCACCGACGTCCGGGGCAGCATCCGCGCGCTCCAGGCCAACGCCCGCGCGGGACTCGGACTGCCGTTCGCGATGGAGCTCGACGGCCGTTTCGTCGGGCAGCTCAACGTCTCCGGCATCTCCTACGGCTCGCTCGCGAGCGCCTCCATCGGCTACTGGGTCGTCGAGGACGCCGCCGGCCACAACGTGACGCCGATCTCGGTCGCCCTCGCCGTCGACCACTGCTTCCGCTCGCTCGGCGTGCACCGGATCGAGATCTGCATCCGGCCGGAGAACGCCCCGAGCCTGCGCGTCGTCGAGAAGCTCGGCTTCCGGTACGAGGGACTCCGACGCCGGTACATCCACATCAACGGGGACTGGCGCGACCACTTCTGTTTCGCGCTTGTGGCGGAAGAGGTCCGCGGGGGCGTCCTCGAGCGCTGGGTGCAGGGGCAGGTGCCGCCCGGCGTGGGGGCCGTGCCGCTCGCCGCACGCGACGAGGCGGCGATGCCGCTGGACACGACGCCCCGCATCTGACGTCCCACGTCTGACGGGCCTGGAGGCGCGGCTCGCCTCCCACGGATTCCGTCCCGACACGCGCAACACGCGTCCGGCAATGACGCGGCGCGGGAACCGCCGCCCCTACCGTGTTCGCATGGCAGGAATCGGCTCGTGGGGTGGCGGCATCGTCCTGCTCGTCGCGGCCGTCCTCTGGCTCGTCTACCTGATGCCGTCGTGGGCCGCCCGCCGCCAGTACCTGGCCACCGAGCGGAACGCCATCCGGCTGCAGCAGACCCTCCGGATCCTCGCGCAGACCGCCGAGCTGCCGGACGAGGTCCGCATCGAGATGAACGCGAAGTCCCTCGCCCAGGCGCAACGCGTCGCCCGGTCCGAAGAGGCCAAGCGCACCGCCATCGTCCGAGCCCACGAAGCCGCACGGCAGCGTGAGATCACCCGCCGTCTGGCCGAGCAGGCTCCGGTGCTCGAGCGGGCGTCCGCCGTGCCGGCCCTGACCGCGATGCGCATGCGCCGTTCCCGGCTCGGGGCGACCCTGTTCGGCACGCTCGGCGTCGTCATCGCCCTCGTGGTCTTCGTCACGGCACCGTCACTCTGGCTCGTCGGTGTCGCCGGACTCGTCGCCGCCGGTGGGTCCGCAGCGGTCCTGGCCCAGCTGCACCAGGTGGCGACGGCGCGGAAGCAGCGTCTCGCGGCCGCCGAGACGGGCGCGACCCGCGCCTCCCGGCCGGCCACCGCATGGACGGACCCGGCGCCGCCCCTGTCGACCGAGCAGCCCGCTGGGCCTGCAGCAGACCGCTCCTGGACCCCGAACCACGTGCCGAAACCCCTCTACGTGGAGCGGCCGGCCGCTCCGGCCGCGTCGCCCGAGTCGTCGGCGGAACTCGCTGCCCGCCTGAAGGAGCGCGTCGCCGCGGCCAAGGCGGAAGCCGAGGCCGAAGCTGCGGCGATCCGCGCCGGGGAGTCCGACCCGTCGCTGGCGAGGGTGTCGCGGATGCGGCCCGAGCTCGAAGAGGCTGCGGCGTCGCTGTCCGCGCACGACCAGGGGCGTCTGGCCGAGCGGCTCGGGCTCCGGGCCCCTGCTGCGTCGGCCGGCGTTGCTCCTGCTCCCGCCGCTCCTGCTCCCGCCGACGAGCCCGCCGGGCCGCCGAGCAAGTGGGCCGGCATGGGTGTCCTCGACGACGACGCCTACCAGCAGGCCGACCTCGACGCGATCATGCGACGGCGCCGCGCGGTCTGACCCGCGGCACGCCCGAAGGCCCACCGGCGATTTCGGCTGGGCCGAACGAGGGTGCTAGTGTGGTCGAGCACTTGGGGCTATGGCGCAGTTGGTAGCGCGTCTCGTTCGCAATGAGAAGGTCAGGGGTTCGAATCCCCTTAGCTCCACCAGGTAGCAACCACGAGAACGGCCCGGAACCCACAGGTTCCGGGCCGTTCTGTCGTTGGCGGTCATGGCGAGTCGATCGTCCTCCACATGCCGAGTCAGGTGGATCGTTCGACACAGTTCACGGACAGGGGTGGTGTGTTGTCCAACGCACCGCCCTAGACTCCCCGTGCGCCGACCGGCGCGGGAAACGGGGGAACACGTGCGCTTCAGGACCGCCATCGCATCGATCGGCACGGTGCTCGCCGTCGCCGCCGGGCTCGCCGTCGTCGGGCCGGTCGCGCCGGCATCGGCAGCGGCCCCGACGACCGGCCGATTCACCCCCGTCGCACCGGCACGAGCCTGGTCCGGAACCGCGACGAGCACCGCGACGACGGTCACCCTCGGCGGCAGGAACGGCATCCCCGCTTCGGCCACGGCTGTCGTGCTCACCGCGACGGTGAACGCCCCGAGCGCCGCCGGGTACGTCAGTGTTGCCCCTGCAGGCAGCACGGCGAGCCCCGCGATCCAGAACTTCCGTCGGGCGCAGCCGATCTCCGGCACGACCACGGTCGGCCTCACCTCGGGCAAGGCCCAGGTGAAGGTGTCCGCGGGCAAGGCCACCGTTTCGCTCGACGTTGCGGGGTGGTACGGCACGAGTGCATCCGGTTCCACGTACACGCCGCTGCCGCCGACGAACGTGTTGAACGGAACGGTGTCCACCGCGGCGAAGAAGATCGTGGTCGCGGGGAAGGCGGGTGTCCCGGCGAACGCCACCGCAGTGGTGCTCCAGACCGACGTCTCCCGCCCCGCAACGAGTGGTCGGCTGCGGATCACCCCGTCCGGCAACAACGCCGGGGTCGTCTCGTTGATGTACGAGAAGGGCATCACCGTCGCCAACACGACCACGGTCAGGCTCTCCGGGGGCGCCGTGCAGGCGCGAGTCTCCTCCGGATCCGCACGGGTGCTCGCCGACGTGGTCGGGTACTACGCGCCGAACGCCGACGGTTCGGTCTTCGTCCCCGCGCACCCGGTCCGAGCTGCGACCGTCGCTGCCGGGACCACCGCGAAGAAGGTCACCGTCGCCGGCACCGCAGGTGTCCCGCGCAATGCGACCGCTGCGGTCATCAACGCGAAGGTCGGCAAGGGAAGCACCGGCGGATCACTCCGCGTCGTCGGCGCGGGGCTGGCCTCGAGCGTGCCGACGCAGGTCTACGCCAAGGGTCAGACGATCGGGAACGCCTTGATCGCGCCGCTCGCAGCCGGAGGACAGGTGCAGGCGAAGGTGTCCGGCGGGACTGCAACGGTCTACGTCGACGTCGTCGGGTACTTCCTGGATGGATCGACGGGTTCGGGGACCGGCGTGGACATCTCCTGGCCGCAGTGCGGCAAGACCGTCCCCAGCGACCAGTCGTTCGGGATCGTCGGGGTGAACGGTGAACGGGCCAACACGACGAACCCCTGCTTGCAACAGCAGCTCGGCTGGGCCGCGGCCTCCGCCGGGGGCACCGCCCAGCCGACGACGCAGGTCTACTCGCTCTTCACGAACCCCGGGGCACGGGCAGCCTCGGTCTGGCCGACGTCGAACCTCGCGCCGAACGGCCAGACAGTCGCTGTGCCCACGGCGTACGGCACCTGCACACCGCAGTCCGGTGCGCAGTCGACCTGGAAGACGACGGCAGCGTGCTCGTACATGTACGGGTACGCCCGCGCCTACGAAGCAGCCAACACCCGCGGAGTCACCAATCCTGGTCAGTACCGCTGGTGGCTCGACGTCGAGACCGGACTGTCGTACGTCACCTCGGACGCCGGGCAGAACCGTGCTGCGCTCGAGGGCATGACGAAGGCCCTGCAGGACGCGGGAGTGACCCAGATCGGGGTCTACTCGACCTCGTACCAGTTCAACAAGATCATGGGGACCGTCCCGGCATCGAGTCCGCTGCGGCCGCTGCCGAGCTGGATCGCGCTCGGTGCAGCCCGTCTCGACCAGGCTCAGGCGGCCTGCTCCGGCGCTCGTCTGCTCGGTGGACCCATCAGGATGACGCAGTACGTGACGCCGTTCGGCTCGACCGCGATCGACCGCGACTGGTCCTGCAGCTGACGCAGGGGCACGCGATCTGCGACGGTTCGCGAGCGGATCGGCGCGCATCCTGACGGCGAGCGCGAGTCACAGACGGACGGGAGGCCCGGTGCCAGCTGGCACCGGGCCTCCCGTCCGTCTGCGGGTCGCGTCGGACCCGTCTCAGCCGTCGACGTGTCAGCCGGCGATGCTCTCCGTCAGCACGCCGGACTGCGCGAAGGTGGTGTGGATCGCGTTCGCGGCCTGCTCGAAGGCACGGTTGCCGCGCGAGATACCGAGCGCTCCACCCTTGATCGCGGACTTGCCCGAGCCCCGCAGCAGTCGGGCGACGGTCCGGCCGTCCGGGGCGATCATGATCTGCACGTCGAGGCGGGTGTGGAACGTGCGGTCGTTCGCCATGCCGCCGATGAGCAACGTCAGGCCGAGGCTGCCGCGGGTCGCACGGAGTGCCCCTTGCTCGGCGTCGTCGACGGTGTAGCCCTCGCGGGACAGTGCCTCGCGCACCTGGGCACGGGCGGTCTCGGGGTCGGTGGCGACGAAGAAGTCGTGGCTCTCGGGCACGTGTGTTCCTTCCGAACGGGTCCGCTGGGACACGGAGGACGCTCGCCCCCGAAGACGATCATGCCGTGTCGGAACGCCGGAGGTGTCGCTTACGCTGGTCGTGTCATGACTGCCTCGATGAACCGCCGCGCACTCCTGTCCCTCGCCGGCGTCGCCGGGATCGGGCTCGCCGTCGCGGCGTGCTCCTCCGGCAGCGACAAGGGCGGCGACTCGAGCAAGGGCTCGGGCGGCGGGCGCGGGAACTCCGGGGATGGGGACGCAACGTCCACGCCGGCGGCGAAGCCGGTCGCGAAGGCCGTCACTCCGGGTCAGGTCCCGCTCGCCGGTGGCGTCACGATCACCGTGACGGGGACCGGACTCGCCGCCGTCAAGGGCGTCACCGTCGGCGGTGTCGCTGCGCGCGACGTCACGGCGACCGCGTCGAAGGTGACCTTCACGGCCCCGCACCAGGCGATGTACACGGCCGGTGACGCCGACGTCGCACTGTTCACGTCCGTGATCGAGCCCACCGCGTCGGCGAACCAGTCCTCCGACGGCAACGGCAGCGCCGCGAACGACGGGCAGAGCGGCGCAACCCAGGACACGGCGACCACCACGCCGACCCCGACCGCCGCCGCGACGCCCGCTGCGGGCAGCGCGATCGCCTCGACCACCCTGGCCTACGCCGCACTGACCGACGTCGACCGGCAGCTCGCCTACGCGATGCGGTACTGGAAGGACTACAACCTCGCCGAGTACGGCACGATGAACCCGATCGGCGGCGACTGCGCGAACTACGTCAGCCAGACGCTGATCGCCCGCGGGTGGGAGCAGCGGTCCGACTGGTACAACCGGTCAGCCGGTGCCGAGCACAGTGCGACGTGGACCTACTGCCCGACGATGGACCCGTGGCTCGAGACCAACGCGGCCGAGTTCGGACTCACCCGGCGTTCGTCGGACGAGCGCGACAAGGTGCAGGTCGGCGACATCGTGTTCTTCGACTGGAACGCCAACGGCTCACCGGACCATACGACCATCGTGTCCGAGGTCTTCACCGAGCCCGACGGCACCATCCGCATCAAGTCGGCGAGCCACAACCAGGACGGCCCCTACCGCGACCTCGACGAGATGATCACGGTGCAGCACTACGGCGGATCGGCCTGGTTCCACACCTTCGACGCGTAGCGCTGTCGCGGCCCGCAAGACACCGGTGTTCGCGCGTCGCACCGCGGTCTGCGCGTGTTCAACCGGCGAACACCGGTGTCTTGCAGCGCCGACGGACAGCACCGCTCACGGGTACCCGAGGAACCAGAGCAGCACGATCGCGACCGGCTGCAGGCACACCCCGACGACCAGCCACGTCACCGCCCGCCGCCGCGTCCCCACGAACACGTCCGACCCGAGCAACGGTGCCATCGGCATGAGCAACCGCGGCAACGACTGCTGCGGCAGGAACACCGCCACCAGGTACAGCCCGTAGGAGGCCGTGAACGCGAGCACGTCGGTACCCAGGGCCCTGGTGCTCCTGCGTGAGAAGAACCACACCGCGCCGGCGAGCACCACGACGACGAGCACGATGCCGAGCGGCCCGAGCCACGTCCCCGCCATCGTGAACCACGGCGTCAGCGGCGCGAAGTGCTGCCGGCCGACGAACCCCACCCACCACGACAGCTCCGTGTCCAGGTACGCGTTCGGTCGCCCGGTCACGGCCGTCGCGATGACGGGCCACGCCAGTCCGGCAGCCGCGACGACCAGGCCGGTCACGACGATTGCGATCCGGTCACGCCACGGGAACACTTCGGCAGCGCGACCCGAGCGGTGCGCTCCGACCCACCGCAGGACCAGGTGCACGGCCAGTGCCAGCGCCAGCGCGAGGACCCCGGGCTTCGTGAACGCCGCCACGACACCGAGCGGCGCGATCAGCCAGTACCGTCGCCGGACCAGGGCGAGCAGGGCACCGAACAGCATCACGAGCAGCAGGCTCTCCGCGTAGGCGACCTGCAGCAGGAACCCCGTCGGCGCGAACGCGAACAGGGCCGTCGCCCAGCGGGCCCGGTGCGAGCAGCCGACGGCGAGCACCAGCCGGTACAGCAGCACGCAGGCGCCCGCTCCGGCGATCGACGCCACCACGACCCCGGCGACCCAGAACGAGGCGCCGGTCAGCGTCATCACGACCCGCACCACCGCGGGGAACACGGGCAGGAACGCCCACGCGTTCGGCAGGACGTGCCCGGAGTCGTCGACCGGCAGCGTTGCCGGGTACCCGTGCTCGGCGATGGTCCGGTAGAACGAGGCGTCCCACGAGCCCGAGAACGTGAAGAACGAGGGATCCTGCCGGTACGAGGCGAACGGCCAGCCGTTCGCGGTCGCCAGCAGGTACACGGTGGCCAGCAGCACGGTGCTGACCACCCGCGAGCCCGCCCAGATCAGCAGCGGCGCGGTCCAGGCGCTGCGCCGCCCGGTCAGCAGGCTGCGGAACCCCCGCCTGGAGGCCCGGCTCGCTTCCGCCACGCTCGTCACCCGCCCGATCCTCCCAGATCGCAGGCCGCGCCCCGCATCGCGGGCCGCCACCGCCCGGCGCGAGCCAACCCGTGTGCATCGTGAGCAGTACTGGTCGGGTCCGTCTGCCGGACCCGACCATTCCTGCTCACGAAGTGCGGGCCTCCCGGCTAGCGCCCCGTGACCGCGCGACGGATCTGCTCGATCGGGACCTTCGGGGAGCGGTCTGCGTTGAGCAGGCCGTTCGTCTCCTGCATGGTGTCGGTGAGCTGCGTGTAGCACGACCCGGCGAGGAACGAGCTCGCGCGGATCGCGTCGTACAGCGCGGTGATGCGGGCGACCCAGTCGTCGCCGTCAGTGGCCGACGTGTACCCCCAGCCGTCCTCGCGCTGGACGCCCGGCTGGTAGTTCACGCCGCCGAACTCGGTGAGCATCACCGGCTGGCCGAGGTCCTCGGCGCCGCCGACCAGGATGCGGCGGTCCGCCGGGCCGATGCCACCGAGGAGTCGGGCCCGTGCGGTCTCGTCCGCGTAGGTGGCAGCGAGCCGGGGTCCGTCGCCCTCGTAGTCGTGGATCGAGACGATGTCGGAGTTCGTGTGCTCCCACCCGTCGTTGGAGATCACCGGACGCGTCGGGTCCAACGCCCGCGTGACGTCGGCGAGGGCCCGTGCATAGGCCTGCTGGGCCGGGTCGGTGGCGATGTGCTGCACCCCCCAGCTCTCGTTGGCGGGCACCCACGTGACGATCGACGGGTGCGAGGCGTCACGCTCGACGGCGTCCATCCACTCGCGCATCAGACGCTGCACGGCGCGGGGGGAGAACGCGTAGGCGCCGGGGGCCTCGCCCCACACCATGAGTCCGAGTCGGTCGGCCCAGTACAGGAACCGGGGGTCCTCGATCTTCTGGTGGTTGCGGGCCGCGTTGAAGCCGAGCTCCTTGATGAGTTCGACCTCGCGGCGGAGTGCCTGGCGGGACGGGGCGGCGATGTGCGACTCGGGCCAGTAGCCCTGGTTCAGGACACTGCGGACGTCGTGGCGTCGGCCGTTGAGCAGGAACGCGCCGCCGTCGACCCCGACCGTCCGGATCCCGAAGTAGCTGGTAACGGCGTCGAGCGCGCCCGTGCCCACCGTCGTGCCGTTGCCGGAGCGCGCCAGCAGCGTGACCGTGGCGTCGATCAGCCGTGGCGTCTCCGGCGTCCAGTGCAGCTCGTCCTCGGCCTGCCCGTTCGTCTGCCGCGCGATCGGCACGACCACGTCGAACTCGTCCCCGGTCTCGCCGACGGTGGTCTCGATCGTGACGAGGTGCTCGTCGCGGTCGTCCCAGCGGGCCTCGACGCGCAGGCGCTCGCCGCCGGTGCGGTGACCGTCGAGCCGGACCGTCAGGCGCATGGTCGCGTGGTCGACGTTCGTCCAGCGCAGGGACGCGATCGAGGCGGTCGGCACGGCCTCGAGCCAGACCGTCTGCCAGATCCCGGTGGTCCGGCGGTACCAGATCGCGTGCGGGTCCTCGTGCCAGTCCTGCTTGCCGCGCGGCTGGGTCAGGTCGTGCGGGTCGTCCTCGGCGCGGACCACCAGGGTGTGCACGGCGTCGGGGTCGGTGGTCAGCGCCTCGGTGACGTCGAAGGAGAACGGGGTGTGGCCGCCCTCGTGTCCACCGATGAACTGCCCGTCGATCCAGACGCGGGCACGGTGGTCGACGGCGCCGAAGTGCAGCACGAGCCGAGGGGCACCGGTGCCGAACCCGGCGGCGTCGAGCTCCGAGCGGGTGATCGCGCGGGAGTACCAGACCACCGGGTGGAACCCGGGCTCGTCGATGCCCGAGGCCGGGGACTCGGGCGGGAACGGGACGACGATGTCCCGGGCGTCGCTGAAGCCGGTGCGCCAGGCCTCGTCGTCGCCGTCGTTCCGGAACGACCACGTGCCGTCGAGGTCGGCCCAGGCGGTGCGGAGCATCTGCGGCCGGGGGTACGTGCCGTCCTGCCGCGAAGCGAGGGGAAGGCCGGGGGTGGAAGCGGAGTCAGGTGCGGCCACGATGCCGTCGAGCGTGCTCATGCGTCCATGCTCCCGTGCCGGTACATCGTTGTAAAGAGGGAGTCGGGATTGCGCAGAGCAGGTTCCACGAGGCGCTCGTCGAGCGGTCGCTCAGCCGATCGCGGCGTCGCGCGTGAGCACCATGACGTCCATCCGTCCCTGCTGGACGACCACGCCGTGCTGGTTCCGCAGGGCCACCGCTCGTTCGACGATCCCGGTCGTCCCCGAACTCGTCAGTCGGGTGCCGAGGACCTCGACGGTGCAGGTCACGGTGTCGCCGATGAACACGGGCTCGGTGAACCGCCACTGGTCGATCCCGAGCAGTGCCACCGCGGACCCCTCGAAGACGCCCGTGCGCGCGATGAGCCCGAGGCACAGCGAGGTACCGAGCAGCCCGTGCACGATCCGCTGGCCGTACCGGGTCTTCCCCGCGAACTCGACGTCCGTGTGCACCTGGTTGTTGTCGTTCGTCCACGAGGCGAACGACACCACGTCCGCCTCGGTGATGGTGCGCCCCGGCGTGGTGAAGGTCTGTCCGGCAGCGAGGTCCTCGAAGTAGTGCGGCACGGCCCGATTCTCGCACCCGGTCAGAGCCGCGCGAGCAGCTTCCGCGATCGGCGCAGGCCCTGCGTGCTGGCCGCCTGCTCGGTCGTCGCCAGGACGCCGTACCCGAACGTGTCCTCGCCGTGCTGCGCTGCCACGGCTGCCAGCCGTCGGTACGCATCGGCTGCGTGTGCGGCGTCGAGCGTCTCTCCGAGGGTCTCCTGCACCCGTCGCAGTCGACCGAGCCGGCGCTTCCCGACGTCGGGCAGGTCGCCGGCCGCCTGCAGGGCGTAGCGCAACCGGCGCGCGGCCTTCCGGACCTCGTGCAGGGTGTCGAGGTCGTCGCTGGGATCGCCCAGCAGCCGACCGACGCGTGCCCGCTCGTGCCGGATGCGCCTGGTGGCGAACGTGGCCGCGTCGTCGTCCGCGTGCGGGCCGGCCGGCGCGCGCAGCAGCAGGTCGTCGAGGGCGTCGAGCGTCCGGAACCAGGCATCGGAACGCAGCGCTCGCCGGAGTTCGGCCGCAGCGACGCTGCGACGTTCCGCGGTCTCCGAAGCGATGCGGTCCAGGGTCTCGGCGTCCACGTACCCGTCGGGGGCGTGTGCCGCCGACCGGGACAGGCCGGCGTGCAGCACCTCGGCGTCGCGAGCGGTCCCGGCGATCCGTCCGGTCTCGGCCAGGGCGGCACGGAGTTCCTCGGTCGCCTGACGGTCGAGCGCGCCGCGGAACGCCGCGAGCACGCTCCGCAGGCGGCGCAGCACCTTCCGCAGGTCGTGCACGGCCTCGGGCTCGTCGGCTCGGACCCGGGGGTCCGCCGCGACCAGGTCGCGCCGCAGGGCATCGAGCACCCGCAGGACCAGCCCCGCGGCGGTGTCCGGCCGGGGGCGCTTCGCTCGGCCGCGTCGGCGCTCCGGGACGGGCTCGGGGCCGCGGGTGAGCGGAACCGACGAGACGTCCACGGGATCGGTCGCCGCGTCGTGCAGCGCTCGTTCGGCCGCTCGTGCCGTGGCACCGTCGCGTCCGTCGTCGGTCAGGGCCCACCACCGCGACGACCGCAGCACGGTGGTGTCCGGGTCACCGTCGTCCACGCGCACGTCGGCGACCTCGGCCCGCACCCGGCCGTCCCTGCCGCGGAGGGTCACGAGCGTCGTGGTGGTGTCACGGACCAGGACGGTGCGCAGCGGACGACCACGCAGGAACACCTCGACCGCGTCCCGTGGGGGATCGTCGGACGCGCCGTCGAGCGGTTCCGGACCGACCCCTTGAGCACCCCGGTCGATTGTCCAGGTGTCGTCCGGCAAGCGTGTGAGCACGACCCCCTCGGCAGCGAGCACCCGGTCGTCGGAGTCCCACACCGTCTCGCGCACCGTCACCGCTCCGTGGCGGCGGACGTCGGCGGCGAACGGCTCGAGTGCGGGGAGTCTGCGGTCGTCGAGGATCCGCCAGGTCCGGCGGGGGTCGGGGAGCGCACGTGCAGCGTCAGCGGCGGGGGGAGGAGCGGCAGCAGATCGGGGCATGCCGCAAGTGTCGTCCGACGCACCCGTGTCAGACCGGGGGGCAGCGGGGCTCTGTGGACGGAGTCCTGCCCGGCCCGTCCTGTGGGGGACTCGGCACCTCGCCAGGCCCCGGCGCGTAGGTTCCGCTGCATGAGCGACGGAGCACCCAGCGCCCCCGACACCCGCGCAGACACGAGCGCAGACACCCGCGCAGACGCCAGCGCCCCCGACACCAGCACGCCGAGCGACCGGGACCTCGAGTCCTGGATCGCCGACCGCCGCTGGTACGCCTCGAAGGGGTCCGTGCCACGCCTCCGGACGATCTCCTCCGACGACGGGACCCGGCTGGTGCTCGACGAGGCCCCCGCGGTCCCCGTCCTCTACCAGTCACCGATCACCAGCGACCCCGACGGCGCGATCGTCGACGCCACCACCGACCTCGCGTGGGTGTCGGCGCTCGCCGCACGCATCGACGCGGCACCGGACAGCCTCAGCCCGATCGGCCGGGTCACCGCCGCCCGCGTCCTGACGGGTGAGCAGTCCAACACGTCGGTCATCTGCGACACCGAGTCCGGCGACCGCGTCATCGTCAAGGTCTTCCGCGTGCTGCACCACGGCGACAACCCCGACGTGACCACGCAGCTCGCCCTCACGGCAGCGGGCAGCACGCGCGTGCCGCGGGTCTACGGCGCCCTCCGCGCCGACTGGCCCGACGTCGGACGCCCGGACGGCACGGCGACGGGGCACCTCGCCTTCGCCCAGGAGTTCCTCCCCGGGCTCGACGACGCCTGGCGCGTCGCCCTGCAGGAGGCGCAGGCCGGCACCCCGTTCGGTGACCGCGCCGAGCAGCTCGGCACCGCGCTCGCCGACGTGCACCGCACCCTCGCCGGAGCGCTGCCGACGGAACCGGCAGACGCTCCCCGACGGGACGCCGCCGTCGCGACGATGCACGCCCGACTCGACACCGCCGCCCGCGAGGCCCCGGCCGTCGCCGACCACGTGGACGCCATCCGCGCGGTCTACGCCCGTGCCGCCGACGCGACGTGGCCGGACCTGCAACGCATCCACGGTGACCTGCACCTCGGACAGGTCCTGTCGGCACCGGACCCCCGCGGGTGGGTCTTCCTGGACTTCGAGGGTGAACCCCTCCGCCCCCTCGACGAACGCTCGCTGCCGGACGTCACCCTGCGCGACGTCGCGGGCATGCTCCGCTCGTTCGACTACGTCGCGGGCGCGCTGGCGCACGATGCCGAACCGGTCGACGCGGCCTCGTGGGCAGCCGAGGCGCGAGCCCGCTTCCTCGAGGGCTACCAGCGGGGCACCGGCGCGGACCTCGCCGCCCACAGTGCACTGCTCGACGCCTTCGAGCTCGACAAGGCGGTCTACGAGGTCGTCTACGAGACCCGCAACCGACCCGACTGGGTCGGGATCCCGCTCGCGGCCGTCGCGCGCCTGGTCGGCGACAGCGGGTCCTGACCGCGACCCACGAACGGACGGGAGGGCCGTGGCGACACCGCCACGGGCCTCCCGTCCGTCACCGGGTGACGTCGTCTAGTTGACGGGACCCGTGTACTTCTCGCCCGGTCCGGCACCGATCGGGTCCGGGATCGCCGACGCCTCGCGGAAGGCGAGCTGCAGCGAACGCAGCCCGTCGCGGAGCGGACGGGCGTGGTGGTCGCCGATCTCGGTCGCGGCTGCGGTGACCAGGCCGGCCAGCGCGGTGATGAGCTTCCGCGCCTCGTCCAGGTCGGTCTGCTCCTGCGGGTCGTCTGCCAGGCCCACCTTCACGGCCGCGGCACTGAGCAGGTGCACCGCAACGGTGTTGATGAGTTCGACCGCCGGCACCTCCGCGATGTCCCTGGCGGCGTCGATGCCGGTGTCGTCGATCGGGGTGTCGCTCACGGTGCTCCTCTGCTAGGCTTGCTCGCGGCAGATGCTGTCCGTGTGCCGTCAGTTCCCTTGACATCAGTTCTCCTGAGATCAAGGTCCTCGACAACACCCGGACGGTGTCACGAAAGAGGAGTCTCTCCCACCCGCGGCCGCGTTCCACCAGGCTACCGGGTCACCACCGCTCCGCGAGTGCACGTGTTGCACCCGTCGGTCGGATCCCACGGATCCGATGCAGGGCGGCTGCCGAACGGGTCGACATCCCGTGCGTCAGATCTCCTCTCTCGTGCTGTCGTCCAGGGCAAACGCCCCGGACGGCCACCACCTGATTGAAGGAGCTCCGCATCACCGATCCCCGTACCAACGACCGAATCCGCGTTCCCGAAGTCCGACTCGTCGGTCCGCAGGGTGAGCAGGTCGGCGTTGTCCCGATCGCCATGGCACTGCGTCTCGCGCAGGAAGCCGAACTGGATCTGGTCGAGGTCGCGCCGAACTCGAAGCCGCCCGTGGCCAAGATCATGGACTACGGCAAGTTCAAGTACGAAGCCGCTCAGAAGGCCAAGGAAGCCCGTCGTAACCAGGTGAACACGGACCTGAAAGAGGTCCGTTTCCGCCTGAAGATCGACGTGCACGACTACGAGACGAAGCGCAAGCGCGCCGAGGGGTTCCTCCTCGGCGGCGACAAGGTGAAGGCGATGATCCTCTTCCGTGGCCGCGAGCAGTCGCGTCCGGAGCAGGGTGTCCGTCTCCTCCAGAAGTTCGCGGAAGAGATCGCCGAGTTCGGTGTCGTCGAGTCGCGTCCGACCCAGGACGGTCGCAACATGACGATGATCATCGCCCCGCTCAAGAACAAGTCCGACGTCAAGGGCGAGCAGAACGCCAAGCGTGCTGCACAGAAGGCCGAGCGTCGTGCCACCGAGCACGCCGCGAAGGGCAAGGACGAGGCCGAGGCCGGTTCCACGTCCGAGGCAGCTGCGGAATCCACGGACGCCGCGGCCGAATAGGTCCCCGGACCGAACCCGCAACGACGCGGCCCCCCATCCATCCCACGGAAAGGCACCACCATGCCCAAGCAGAAGACCCACTCCGGGTCGAAGAAGCGCTTCAAGGTCACCGGCACCGGCAAGATCATGAAGCAGCAGGCCGGTATGCGTCACAACCTCGAGGTCAAGAGCTCCAAGCGCAAGGCCCGCCTGAACGAGGACCAGGTCCTCTCCAAGGGTGACGCGAAGAACGTCAAGAAGCTCCTCGGCCACTGAGCCCCCGGATCGTAAAGGAATAGTGCAATGGCACGAGTAAAGAGAGCGGTCAACGCCGCCAAGAAGCGCCGCGTCATCCTCGAACGCGCCGAGGGCTACCGCGGCCAGCGTTCGCGCCTGTACCGCAAGGCCAAGGAGCAGGTCACCCACTCCCTCGTCTACGCGTACCGCGACCGTCACGCGAAGAAGGGCGAGTTCCGTCGCCTCTGGATCCAGCGCATCAACGCTGCGTCCCGTGCGAACGGCCTGACCTACAACCGCCTCATCCAGGGTCTCAACCTGGCCGGCGTCGAGGTCGACCGTCGCATCCTCGCCGACCTCGCGGTGAACAACCCCGAGACCTTCACCGCGCTCGTCGAGACCGCGAAGAAGGCCCTCCCGGCCGACACCTCGGCCCCGAAGGCTGCGTAGTCAGTTCTTCTGCTCGCGAAACCCCCGCCGCACGGCGGGGGTTTCGTCGTTCCTAGACTTGGGTCGTGAGCGATCTCCTCGAGAACCCCCGTGCCGGACGCGTGAAGGCCGTTGCGGCCCTGGCCAAGAAGGACGTCCGGGCCGAGACCGGCCTGTTCCTGCTGGAAGGGCCCCAAGCGGTCCGCGAAGCCCTGGAGTACGCCCCGGAGCTCCTGCGCGAGCTCTACGTGACCCCGACCGCCGCAGCCCGCTACGGGCTGGACGACGCGCCGGTGGACACCTGGTTCGTGACCGAGCAAGTGCTCGACGCCATGGCCGACACGGTCACCCCGCAGGGCGTGGTGGCGGTGTGCCAGCAGTTCCCGACGTCGGTGAAGGACGTCTTCCCGGACCGCGCTGCGGCCGCCGCCGACCGGGAGGCCCGTGATGCGTCCGACGAGCAGGCCGCGTTGCCCGGACTGGTCGCCATCCTCGAAGAGGTGCGGGACCCGGGGAACGCCGGCACGATCATCCGGGCCGCCGACGCGGCCGGCGCCGACGCGGTGGTGCTGACCGGACGCTCGGTCGACCCGTACAACCCGAAGGTCGTCCGGTCGACGACCGGGTCCCTGTTCCACGTCCCGGTGTCCGTCGGCGTGACCCTGGCCGACACGATCGAGCGGGCGAAGGCCCTCGGCTACACGGTGCTCGCGGCGGACGTCTCCGGCGACGACCTGCCGGTGGTCCGCGCTGAGGGGATGCTCGACGGTCCGACCGCGTGGGTCTTCGGCAACGAGGCCCGCGGACTCACCGGCGACGACCTGGCGCTCGTCGACCGGGCCGTCAAGGTGCCGATCTACGGGCAGGCGGAGTCGATGAACCTCGCCACGGCCGCGTCGGTGTGCCTGTACGAGTCGGCCTTCGCGCTCCGGAGCTGACGCTCCTCCCTCCCCAGGCCGGTCGTCGGCATCGGTCATCCACCGTCCGCTCGGTGCAGGTGGGTGGTATCCCGACGGCCGGTAGGCTTGGGTCTCGTGTCAGAACCTCTCGAGATCAGCGAATCGGCCGTCGCCGACGCGGTGGACGCGGCCCTCGCCGCCGTCCGTGCCACGACGACGGTCGCCGAACTGAAGCAGGCCAGGGCCGAGCACACCGGTGAGCAGTCACCGTTGGCGCGGATGAACGCATCGATGCGCAGTGTGCCGCCGGAGCAGAAGGCCGCGGCGGGCAAGCTCGTCGGGCAGGCCCGTGGGCGGGTGAACGCGGCGATCGCCGAGCAGGAATCCGTCCTCGCGGTGGCCGAGGAACACGCACGGCTCGAAGCCGAGCGCGTCGACGTCACCGCGTTGCCGGTCCACCGCGCCACCGGCTCCCGCCACCCGCTCTCGCTGCTGAACGAAGCCGTCGCCGACATCTTCGTCGGCATGGGGTGGGAAGTGGCAGAAGGCCCCGAGCTCGAGCACGAGTGGTTCAACTTCGACGCCCTGAACTTCGACCAGGACCACCCGGCCCGGGCCATGGCGGACACGATCTTCGTCGAGCCCGTCGACCGGCACCTGGTCATGCGCACCCACACCTCGCCGGTGCAGGTGCGGTCGCTGCTGTCGCGTGACCTCCCGCTGTACGTCATCGCGCCGGGTCGCGTCTACCGTGCCGACGAGCTCGACGCCACGCACCTGCCGGTCTTCACCCAGGTCGAGGGCATCGCGATCGACAAGGGCCTGACGATGGCGCACCTGCGCGGCACGCTCGAGCACTTCGCCCGGCAGATGTTCGGCGCCGAGGCGCAGATCCGGCTCCGCCCGAACTACTTCCCGTTCACCGAGCCCAGCGCCGAGATGGACGTCTGGCAGCCGAACGCCAAGGGTGGCGCGCGGTGGGTCGAGTGGGGTGGCTGCGGCATGGTGAACCCCAACGTCCTGCGTGCCGCCGGCATCGACCCGGACGAGTACCAGGGCTTCGCGTTCGGCATGGGCATCGAGCGGACTCTGCAGTTCCGCAACGGCCTGAACGACATGCGTGACTTCCTCGAGGGCGACATCCGCTTCTCGCAGCAGTTCGGAACGGTGGTCTGATGCGCGTCCCACTCCGTTGGCTCGGTGAGTCCGTCGACCTCCCCGAGGACGTCACCCTCGAGCACGTCCACGCGGCGCTCGTGTCGGTCGGCTTCGAGGAAGAGGACGTCCACACCTTCGACCTGACCGGTCCCATCGTGGTCGGTCGGGTCCTCGAGCGCGTCCCCGAGCCGCAGAAGAACGGCAAGACCATCAACTGGTGCCAGGTGGACGTCGGCGAAGCCGAGCCCCGCGGCATCGTCTGCGGCGCGCACAACTTCGACGTCGGCGACCTCGTCGTCGTCACGCTGCCCGGCGCTGTCCTGCCCGGGCCGTTCCCGATCGCCGCCCGCAAGACCTACGGGCACGTGTCCGACGGCATGATCGCCTCGGCCCGCGAGCTCGGGCTGGGCGACGAGCACGACGGCATCCTGCGCTTCGCCGACCTCGGCATGGACCCCACCGTCGGTGCCGACGCCATCGCGCTCCTCGGCCTCGATGACGCCGCGGTCGAGATCAACGTCACGCCGGACCGCGGCTACGTCCTCAGCATGCGCGGGGTCGCCCGTGAGTACGCGCACGCCACCGGAGCCAGCTTCCACGACCCCGTCGACCGCGTCGCGCCGCGTGCGGCCGAGGGGTTCCGGGTCACGATCGACGACCAGGCCCCGGTGCGGGGTCGGGTCGGAGCGTCGACGTTCGTCACCCGCGTCGTCCGCGGGATCGACCCGGCCGCGAAGACACCGTCCTGGATGGTGTCGCGTCTGTCGCTGGCCGGGGTGCGCTCGATCTCCCTGCCCGTCGACATCACGAACTACGTCATGTTCGAGCTCGGCCAGCCGCTGCACGGCTACGACCTGCAGACCGTCGCGGGCGGCCTCGGCGTGCGTCGGGCGACCGCTGGCGAGACCCTCGAGACCCTCGACGGCACGGTCCGGAAGCTCGACCCCGAAGACCTCGTCATCACCGACGACGACGGTCCCGTCGGCCTCGCCGGCGTCATGGGCGGAGCCCGCACCGAGATCTCGGCGAGCACCACCGACGTCCTGATCGAGGCCGCCGGGTTCGACCAGGTCTCCATCGCCCGCACCGCTCGTCGCCACAAGCTCCCCAGCGAGGCATCCCGTCGCTTCGAGCGCGGGGTCGACCCGCAGGTGGCCGAGGCCGCGGCGAACCGTGCCGTCGAGCTCCTCGTCGAGCTCGCCGGCGGCACCGCTGACGCCCTCGGGTCGACGCTCGTCGACACCGACCCGCGGGCGACCGTGACGATGCGGCTCTCGCGTCCGTCCGAGCTCGTCGGCGTCGACTACACGGACGCCGAGGTCATCGACACGCTCCGTGCGATCGGTGCCACGGTCGAGACCGACGGTGAGCAGCTCGCGGTCACTCCGCCCACCTGGCGTCCCGACCTGACCGACGACACCACCCTCGTCGAAGAGGTCGCGCGCATCGTCGGCTACGACCGGATCCCGAGCGTGCTGCCGGTCGCGCCGCCCGGCCGGGGCCTGACCCGGCACCAGCAGGCTCGTCGTCGGGTCGCCTCGGCGCTGGCCGCGGCGGGCCTGACCGAGGTCGTCACGGCACCGTTCGTGTCAGTCGCCACGCAGGACGCCTACCCGGGGATCGACCCGCAGGGCGGACCGAGCGTCGTGCTCGCGAACGCCCTGGACAGCGAGCAGAACCTCCTGCGCCGGAGCGGCGTCCCGGCCCTGGTCGACGCCGCCCGTCGCAACGTGTCGCGCGGGCTCGTCGACGTCGCCCTCTACGAGACGTCCCGGGTGTTCCTGCCGGTGACGGGCGTGACGCTCGGCACCGACGAGGTCCCGGCGGGCGCCGCCCGGCCCGACCGTGCGACGCTCGAGGCGCTGGACGCCTCGCTGCCCGCCCAGCCCTTCCACGTCGCCGCACTGCTCACCGGCCACCGGGTCGTCAAGCAGCCCGGCACCACGGCAGAACCGTTCGGCATCGCCGACGCGATCGACGCTGCCCGTCAGGTCGCCTGGGCCGTCGGTGTGGAACTCACCGTCGCGCAGACGACCCACCCGTCCCTGCACCCGGGCCGGGCCGCGTCGCTGCTCGTCGACGGCACGGTCGTGGGCGTCGCCGGTGAGCTCCTGCCCGAACTGGCCGAGGCCGCCGTCCTGCCCCGGGTGGTGGCGGTCGTCGAGCTCGACCTCGACGCGCTGGTCGCCGCTGCCCCGGAACTCGTCGCGGTCGCGCCGATCGTCTCCTACCCGGCGGCCACGCAGGACCTCTCGCTCGTCGTCGACGCCGGTGTGCCGGCCGGTGACGTGCTGGATGCGGTGCGCTCTGGCGCCGGAGACCTGTTGGAGTATGCTCGGCTCGTGGATGACTACCGGGGCTCCGGCGTGGACGAGGGACAGAAGTCCCTGACGTTCGCCCTGCGCTTCCGTGCCACGGACCGCACGCTGACCGCTGCCGAGGCCACCGAGGCCCGTGACGGCGCTGTCCGACGTGCCGGCGAGCGATTCGGGGCGACCCTGCGCGACTGACCCACACGGGATCAGCACCGCCCGGGGTCGCCGCCTCCGACTCTCTCGACGACCAGTCCGACCAAAGGTGGAATCCCATGTCCGTATCCGTCGCCGTGGCGGGAGCCTCCGGCTACGCGGGTGGTGAGCTCCTGCGCGTGCTCTCCGCCCACCCCGAGTTCGAGGTCAGGACGGTGACGGCGTTCTCGAACGCCGGACAGCCCCTGATCGCGACGCAGCCGCACCTCCGTTCCCTGTCGCACCTGACGCTGGCGGAGACGACGGCCGAGACGCTGCGCGGGCACGACGTCGTGTTCCTGGCGCTGCCGCACGGGCAGTCGGGAGCGATCACCGCGGAACTCGGCGACGACGCGCTCGTCATCGACTGCGGCGCGGACCACCGGCTGACGGACCCGGCGGCGTGGGAGCGGTTCTACGGCGGTGACTACTTCGGCGCGTGGACGTACGGTCTGCCCGAGCTCCTGCTCGCGGCGCCCACCCCGGGTTCGGCCGATGAATGGCGCGAGGTCGACGACATCGCATCGCAGGGCAAGCAGCGTTCCGCCCTGGTCGGCACGAAGCGCATCGCGGTCCCCGGCTGCAACGTCACCGCGGTGACGCTCGGCATCCAGCCGGGCATCCAGGCCGGCCTCGTCGAGTCCGACGACCTCGTCGCGGTGCTCAGCGTCGGCCCGAGTGGTGCCGGCAAGAAGCTGGCCACCACCTACCTGGCCTCCGAGATCATGGGGTCCGCCAGCGCCTACGCCGTCGGTGGCTCGCACCGGCACGTCCCCGAGATCCAGCAGAACCTGCAGGTCGCGGGGGCGGCCGACGTGACGATCTCGTTCACGCCGGTCCTGGTCCCGATGTCGCGGGGGATCCTGGCGACCACCACCGCGAAGCTCTCGCCCGGCGTCAGCGCACGCGACGTCCGGCTCGCCTGGGAGCAGGCGTACGCCGACGAGCCCTTCGTCCACCTGCTGCCCGAGGGCGAGTTCCCCCGGGTCGCGGACACGATCGGTGCGAACACCGCGCTCGTCGGCATCGCCGTCGACGAGGCCGCCGGTCGCGTCGTCGCGGTGACCGCGCTCGACAACCTCGCCAAGGGCACGGCCGGCGCCGCCGTCCAGTCGGCGAACATCGCCCTCGGTCTCCCCGAGACCACGGGCCTCAGCGTGGACGGAGTCGCACCGTGACCGACGCAGGCACGACCACCCAGACCGAGCCGGGCCTCCAGGGCGTCACCGCGGCAGCGGGCTTCCGCGCCGCCGGTGTCACCGCAGGCCTCAAGACGAGCGGCAAGCCGGACGTGGCCCTCGTCGTCAACGACGGCCCCGACGCGGCCGTGGCCGCCGTCTTCACCAGCAACCGGGCCCAGGCGCATCCCGTGATCTGGTCCCGCCAGGTCGTCGGTGACGGCGTCGCGCGTGCCGTCGTCCTGAACTCCGGCGGCGCGAACTGCTTCACCGGCCCGTTCGGCTTCCAGACCACGCACCTGACGGCCGAGGCCGTGGGCGACGCCCTCGGGATCGGAGCCGGCGACGTCGTCGTCTGCTCCACCGGGCTCATCGGTGTGGGCGACCAGACCTTCCGCGACAACGTGCTCCGTGGCGTCGACCTGGCGAGCACTGCACTCAGCAGCGACGGCGGTCCCGATGCGGCGACCGCGATCATGACGACGGACACGAAGGCCAAGCAGTCCGTCGTGACCGAGGACGGCTGGACCGTCGGCGGCATGGCCAAGGGTGCCGGGATGCTCGCCCCGGGCCTCGCGACGATGCTCGTCGTCATCACGACCGACGCCGTGCAGACGCCGGACCAGCTCGACCAGGCGCTCCGTGCCGCCACCCGCATCACGTTCGACCGAGTCGACTCCGACGGCTGCATGTCCACGAACGACACCGTCGTGCTGCTGTCGTCGGGTGCGAGCGGGGTGACGCCCGAGGTCGGTGACTTCCAGGAAGCCCTGACCGCGGTCTGCGCCGATCTGGCCCGCCAGCTGCAGCAGGACGCCGAGGGTGCGAGCCACGACATCGCGATCGAGGTCGTGCACGCCGCGACGGAGGACGACGCCGTGACCGTCGGCCGGAGCGTCGCCCGGAACAACCTGTTCAAGGCGGCCGTCTTCGGCAACGACCCGAACTGGGGCCGGGTGCTCGCGGCGATCGGCACCACCGACGCCGAGTTCGACCCGTACGCGGTGGACGTCAGCATGAACGGCGTCCGGGTCTGCCACGCGGGCGCACCCGACGAGCCGAGCGACTCCGTCGACCTGACCCCTCGTGACACCCACGTGCGCATCGACCTCGGTGTCGGCACGCACTCGGCCACGATCCTGACCAACGACCTCACGCACGACTACGTGCACGAGAACAGCGCGTACTCCAGCTGATGGCGGCGGACACGAACGGGGCCGGTACGCCCCTCACGAAGGAAGAAGAACACGAGTTCGCCGCGGTCAAGGCCGCGACGCTCATCGAGTCGCTGCCCTGGCTGAAGCGCTTCTCGGGCAAGGTCGTCGTGGTCAAGTTCGGCGGCAACGCCATGGTGAACGAGGACCTGAAGCGCGCCTTCGCCGAGGACATGGTCTACCTGCGCTACGCCGGTCTGCACCCCGTCGTCGTGCACGGCGGGGGGCCGCAGATCTCCGCCGCCCTCAAGGAACAGGGCATCGAGTCCGAGTTCCGCGGCGGCTACCGCGTCACGACGACCGAGGCGATCACCGTCGTCCGCGACGTCCTGGCCGGCGAGGTCAACCGCGAGATCGTCGACTTGATGAACGAACACGGCGAGGGCCTGGCCGTCGGCGTGTTCGGCGACGGCGGCTCGTTGTTCACCGGCGAGAAGAAGGGCGTCGTCGTCGACGGGCAGGAGTACGACCTCGGCCACGTCGGGGACATCACCCACGTCGACCCGTCGGGTGTGCTCGCCGCGATCGAGGCCGGCCGGATCCCGGTCGTCTCGAGCATCGCGATCGACGACGCGCACCCCGACCAGGCACTCAACGTGAACGCGGACGCTGCGGCGGGTGCCCTGGCGATCGCGCTCCGCGCCTCGAAGCTCATGATGCTCACCGACGTCCCCGGGCTGTACCGCCACTGGCCCGACCGGGACTCGATCGTCGACCTCATCGCGGTCGACGAGCTCCGCGAACTCCTGCCGAGCCTCGAGTCGGGGATGATCCCGAAGATGACCGCGTGCCTCGACGCCGTGGTCGGCGGGGTCGGCGGTGCGACGATCATCGACGGCCGGATCCCGCACTCGATCCTGCTCGAGGTCTTCACCCTGCGGGGTGCGGGCACCGAGGTGATCCCGGACCCGAGCCGACGAACCGAGAACCAGATGACCCACGCCGAGATCGGCCGTCGCGTGGCGTCGCCGTCGATCGACAGCAGTACCGGCCAGCACGTGGCGGGTACGGACGAGAAGGGACACCAGCAGTGAGCACCGAGACGCAGACCGAGACCTGGAACGACCGGTTCGGGGCGTCGCTCATGCGATCCCTGACCCCGCCCAAGATCATGCTCGAGCGTGGCCAGGGTTGCCGCGTCTGGGACGTCGACGGCAACGAGTACCTCGACTTCCTCGCCGGCATCGCGGTGAACTCGCTCGGCCACGCGCACCCCGCCCTGGTGGAGGCGATCGCCGACCAGGCCGCGAAGCTCGTGCACGTGTCGAACTACTTCGCCACCCCGCCGCAGCTCGAACTCGCCGAGCGGCTGAAGCGCATCACCGGTGCGGGCGACGCTGGCCGTGTCTACTTCGGCAACTCCGGCGCCGAGGCGAACGAGGCCGCGTTCAAGCTGGCCCGCCTCAACAAGGGTGCGGACGGCACGAAGACCCGGATCCTCGCGCTCAAGCAGGGCTTCCACGGGCGCACGATGGGTGCCCTCGCGCTCACCGGCAAGCCTGCGCTGCAGCAGGACTTCCTGCCGATGATCCCCGGCGTCGAGCACATCGACACCTCGATCGAGGCGCTCGAAGCGTCGATCGACGACTCCGTCGCCGCCCTGATCCTCGAACCCATCAAGGGCGAGGCCGGCGTGGTCGACCTGCCCGAGGGCTTCCTGCTGGCGGCACGCCGACTGACCGCGGAGCACGGCGCACTGCTGATCCTCGACGAGATCCAGACGGGTGTCGGCCGGACCGGCAACTGGTTCGCGTTCCAGGGCCACGGGGTGACGCCGGACGCCATCACCGTCGCGAAGGGCATCGCCGGGGGCTTCCCCATCGGCGCCCTCGTCACGTTCGGCTGGGCGTCCGACCTGTTCTCGGCCGGCCAGCACGGGTCGACCTTCGGCGGCAACCCGCTCGGCACCCGCGTCGCCAACGCGGTGCTCGAGGAGATCGAGCGTGCGGAGCTCGTCGCCGGCGCAGTGGTCAAGGGCGAGCGGATCCGTGACGGCATCCGCGCCATCGGTTCCCCGCTGGTGGAAGAGGTCCGTGGCACCGGCCTGCTCATCGGCGTCGGTCTGACCGGTCCGATCGGCCCGGCCGTCAACGCAGCCGCCCTCGAGCGCGGCCTCATCATCAACGCCCCCAACGAGTCGAGCCTGCGCATCGCGCCGCCGCTCATCGTGTCCGATGCCGAGATCGACGAGTTCCTGTCGATCCTCGCCCAGAGCCTCGCGGCCGTCGCCGCAGCGCAGGAGCCCACCGCATGACCCGCCACTTCCTCCGCGACGACGACCTGAGCCAGGCCGAGCAGTCCGCGATCCTCGACATCGCCGACCGCATGAAGGCCGACCGCTGGGCGGAGAAGCCGCTGGCCGGTCCGCAGAGCGTCGCGGTGATCTTCGACAAGTCGTCGACCCGTACCCGGGTGTCCTTCCACGTCGGCATCTCCGACCTCGGCGGCAGCCCGCTGATCATCTCGACGGCGAACAGCCAGCTCGGCGGCAAGGAGACCCCGTCGGACACGGCCCGCGTGCTCGAGCGCATGGTGTCGGCGATCGTGTGGCGCACCTACGGTCAGGCCGGGCTCGAGGAGATGGCCGCCGGCACGACGGTCCCCGTCGTCAACGCGCTGTCCGACGACTTCCACCCCTGCCAGCTCCTCGCCGACCTGCTCACCATCCGTGAGCACCGCGGCGCCCTCGCCGGGCAGACCGTGGCGTTCATCGGCGACGGTGCGAGCAACATGGCGCAGTCGTACCTGCTCGCCGGGGCGACAGCGGGCATGCACGTCCGCGTCGCCGCCCCCGCCGAGTTCTCCCCGTCGGCGCAGGTCGTCACCGACGCCGAGGAACGCGCCGCCGTGACGGGCGGCTCCGTCCTCGTGGTGACCGACCCGGTTGCCGCGGTCGCTGGTGCCGACGTGGTCGTCACCGACACCTGGGTGTCGATGGGCAAGGAGTCCGAGAAGCAGTCGCGCCTCGACACCTTCGCGGGGTACCGCGTCGACGACGCGCTCATGGCGTACGCCGCCGACGACGCCGTCTTCATGCACTGCCTGCCGGCCGACCGGGGGTTCGAAGTGACCGCCGACGTCATCGACGGCCCGCGCAGCATCATCTGGGACGAGGCGGAGAACCGTCTGCACGCCCAGAAGGCGCTGCTGGCCTGGCTGCTCGCCAACGACTAGCCGACGGATCGGACACCAGTGGCTGACCGCGTCGTCCTCGCGTACTCCGGCGGTCTCGACACCTCCGTCGGGATCGGCTGGCTTCGCGACGCCACCGGCAAGGACGTCGTCGCACTCGTGGTCGACGTCGGCCAGGGCGGCGAGGACCTCGAGGCGGTCCGGCAGCGTGCGCTCGACTGCGGCGCCGTCGAGTCGCTCGTCGTCGACGCCAAGGACGAGTTCGCCGACGAGTACATCGTGCCGGCGCTCCGGGCCAACGCGCTCTACCAGAAGCGGTACCCGCTCGTCTCGGCACTGAGCCGCCCACTCATCGCGAAGCACCTCGCGCTGACGGCGAAGCAACTCGGTGCCGACAGCGTCGCGCACGGCTCCACCGGCAAGGGCAACGACCAGGTCCGCTTCGAGGCAGCCGTCGCGGCGATCGCACCGGACCTGCGGACCGTCGCACCGGTGCGGGACCTCGCCCTGACCCGCGACCGCGCCATCGCCTACGCGCAGGAGCACCGGCTGCCGATCCAGCACTCGGAACGGGAGCCGTGGTCGGTCGACCAGAACGTGTGGGGCCGAGCGGTCGAGACCGGGCTCCTCGAGGACCCGTGGACCGCCCCCGCTGACGACCTCTACGCGACCACCCAGGACCCGGCGCTCCCGCAGCAGGCCGACGAGGTCACGATCACCTTCGACCGCGGTGTCCCGGTCGCCCTCGACGGGCAGCGGTTCAGCGTGCTGCGCATGGTGCAGGAGCTCAACGCGGTCGCCGGCAAGCACGGCGTCGGGCGGATCGACGTCGTCGAGGACCGGGTGGTCGGCATCAAGTCGCGCGAGGTCTACGAGGCGCCGGCCGCGATCGCGCTCATCGCCGCGCACGAGGAGCTCGAGAGCCTCACCCTCGAGCGCGACGTCGCCCGGTTCAAACGCGGCGTCGAGTCCGAGTGGGCCGACCTGGTCTACGACGGCCTGTGGTTCGGCGGACTCAAGCGCAGCCTCGACGCCTTCGTCGAGCACACCCAGCAGCACGTCTCCGGCGACGTCCGGTTGCGGCTGCAGGGCGGGCGTGCCACCGTGACGGGCCGTCGGTCGGAGCAGAGCCTCTACGACTTCGACCTGGCGACGTCCGACACCGGCGACGCGTTCGACCAGTCCGTGTCCAGGGGGTTCATCGAGCTCTGGTCACTGCCCAGCAAGATCTCCGCCCGCCGCGACGCGGCGAACTGACCAACAGCCGCACCACAGACGAAACGACGCAGGACGACATGACCGACGAGAAGACCGACGCCACCAACACCGGTGCCCTCTGGGGCGGCCGCTTCGCCGACGGCCCGAGTGCGGCCCTCGCCGCGCTCTCGAAGTCGACGCACTTCGACTGGCAGCTCGCGCCGTACGACATCGCGGGGTCCCGAGCCCACGCCCGAGCGCTGCACACCGCGGGCTACTTGACTGCCGACGAGCTCGAACGCATGCTCGCCGGCCTCGACCGGCTCGAAGCGGCGCACGTCGACGGGAGCCTGCAGCCCGACGACTCCGACGAGGACGTCCACGGCGCCCTGGAACGCCTGCTCATCGCCGACCTCGGTCCCGAGCTCGGCGGCAAGCTCCGCGCTGGTCGAAGCCGCAACGACCAGATCGCCACCCTCGGTCGCATGCACATGCTCGACCACGGGCGGCGCATCGGCCGGCTCGTGATCGACCTCGTCGACGCGATCACCCAGCAGGCGACCGAGCACCCGGCCGCGATCATGCCGGGGCGCACGCACCTGCAGCACGCGCAGCCCGTGCTCCTGGCCCACCACCTGCTCGCGCACGCCTGGCCGCTCGTCCGCGACCTCGAGCGCCTCCGCGACTGGGCCGGCCGCGCGAGCGTCAGCCCGTACGGTGCCGGTGCGCTGGCAGGGAGTTCGCTCGGCCTCGACCCCGCCGCGATCGCCGCGGAGCTCGGCTTCGACCGCCCGGCGGACAACTCGATCGACGCCACGGCCGCCCGCGACGTCGTCGCCGAGTTCGCGTTCGTCCTCGCGCAGGTCGGCATCGACGTCTCGCGTCTGTCGGAAGAGGTCATCCTCTGGAACACGAAGGAGTTCGGCTTCGTCCGGCTCCACGACGCCTTCTCGACCGGCTCGAGCATCATGCCGCAGAAGAAGAACCCGGACATCGCCGAGCTCGCCCGGGGCAAGTCCGGGCGCCTGATCGGCAACCTGACCGGGCTCCTCGCGACCCTCAAGGGGCTGCCGCTGGCCTACAACCGCGACCTGCAGGAGGACAAGGAGCCGGTCTTCGACTCCGTGGCCACGCTCGAGGTCCTGCTGCCCGCGTTCACCGGCATGATCGCGACCCTGACCTTCGACACCGACCGGATGGCCGAGCTCGCGCCGCAGGGGTTCTCGCTCGCGACGGACGTCGCCGAGTGGCTGGTCCGCCAGGGGGTCCCGTTCCGGGATGCGCACGAGGTCTCCGGCGCGCTCGTCCGGTACTGCGAGGAGCGCGGCATCGAGCTCGACGAGCCGACCGACGACGAGTACCGGTCGGTGTCCGAGCACCTCACGCCCGACGTCCGTTCCGTCCTGACCATCGAGGGCAGCGTCGCATCGCGCTCCGGCGTCGGGGGCACCGCCCCCGACCGGGTCGCCGAGCAGCTCGCGTCCGTCACCCGCCGCGTCCGCGACCTGGCCGAGGGCGCACCCTTCTCGCGATGACCGAGGGGATCGCCGCGCTGCTCGCCGAGCCCGCCCCGATCGCCGCGCCGGCCCTGCTCGGTGCGACGATCGCGGGGCGCGGCGTGGCGCTCCGCATCACCGAGGTCGAGGCCTACTCCGGCCCCACCGATCCGGGATCACACGGTCACCGGGGGATGACGGAGCGCAACCGCCACCTGTTCGGTCCGCCCGGCACGCTCTACGCCTACCGCTCGTACGGCATCCACACCTGCGTCAACGTCGTGAGCGGGCCGGCCGGCACCTCGTCGGGCTCCCTGCTGCGCGGTGCGCAGGTCGTCGAGGGACTCGACGTCGCGCGAGCTCGTCGCGGGTCGAAGGTCGCGGACGTCGCCTTGGCACGCGGGCCCGGCAACCTCGGTGGTGCGCTCGGAGCGGTCCTCGGGCAGGACGACGGCACGTCGCTCCTCGACGGGTCCGGCCCGTTCGTGCTCACCCTGGCACCCGGCCTGGAGGCCCGGCTCGCCTCCGCCGGACCGGCCCACGTGGTCGACGAGCTCCTGTCCGAGACCCTGGCCGGTCCGCCCGCGGGCGCTGCGGTCCCGCGCATCTCCCGCGGCCCGCGCACCGGCGTCGGCGGCATCGCCGGCGGGGCGCGGTACCCCTGGCGCTTCTGGCTGACGGGTGACCCCACGGTCTCGACGTACCGGCGGCACAAGGGCGCCCTCGACTCGTGAACCCGGCCACGGGCCTCCCGGCCGCCGCGCCTGCCGGACGTCCGTCGCCGCTACGATGGCGGGGTGTCCAGTGATACCGCTCAAGACGTCCTGACGCGCCAGCAGAACGACCCCGCCTTCGACTCGGTGTGGGACGAACTGCAGTGGCGCGGGCTGGTGCAGGTCTCGACCGACGAGACCGCGCTGCAAGAGGCCCTCGACGGTGAGCCGATCACGTACTACTGCGGCTTCGACCCGACCGCGCCGTCGCTGCACTGCGGCAACCTCCTGCAGCTCCTGACCATGCGACGGCTGCAGCTCGCCGGGCACAAGCCGCTCGCGTTGGTGGGTGGTTCGACCGGTCTCATCGGCGATCCGCGTCCCACGGCCGAGCGCACGCTGAACACGCCGGAGACCGTGGCGGAGTGGGTGTCCCGGCTGCAGACCCAGGTGTCCCGGTTCCTCAGTCCGGACGGCGACAACGGCGTCCGGCTGGTGAACAACCTCGACTGGACCGCCCCGTTGTCCGCGATCGACTTCCTGCGCGACGTCGGCAAGTACTTCCGCGTCAACTCGATGCTCAAGAAGGACGCGGTGGCCGCGCGCCTGAACTCCGATGCGGGGATCAGCTACACCGAGTTCAGCTACCAGATCCTGCAGGGGCTCGACTACCGCGAACTCTTCCGGCAGTACGGGTGCACGCTGCAGACCGGTGGCTCGGACCAGTGGGGCAACCTGACCTCGGGCACGGAGCTCGTCCGTCGTGCCGAAGGCGCCACGGTGCACGCTCTCGGGACCCCGCTCATCACGAACTCCGACGGGACGAAGTTCGGCAAGAGCGAGGGCAACGCGATCTGGCTCGACGCCGAGATGACCTCGCCCTACGCCATGTACCAGTTCTGGCTCAACACGACGGACGCCGACGTGATCGCCCGACTGCGGCAGTTCACGTTCCTGACGCGCGCCGAGATCGAACGACTCGAGCAGGCCGTCGCCGACGAGCCCTTCCGACGAGAGGCCCAGCGGACCCTGGCCTTCGAGGTCACCTCGATCGTGCACGGAGTGGCGGCGACCCAGGCGGCGATCGATGCCGCGGCCGCGCTGTTCGGCAACGGTGACCTCGGTGCGCTCGACCCGGAGACCCTGCGGTCGGCGATCGCCGCGCTGCCGGGGTCGGTGACGCTCGACTCCGGAGCGGACGTCGCACGAGCACTTGTGGAGACCGGACTCGTGAAGTCCCTCGGCGAGGCCCGCCGCGCGATCGACCAGGGCGGCGTCTCCGTGAACAACGTCCGGGCCGAAGACCCGGCCGCCCCGCTGTCCGACCTCGCCCTGCCCGGGGGAGTGCTCGTCCTCCGTCGTGGCAAGAAGACCCTCGCCGGAGTGACGCTCGCCTGATCCCGGTTGCTCGACCCCTGTGATGCCCGGTTCCCCTGTGGAACCGGGCATCGCTGCGTCCGGGCGACGTGTGTTGCACAACGCGACACGCCCGGGATGGGGGCTGGCTTGGCGCACTCGCTCAGGGCTGCGTATAGTTCTTACTCGTCACCCCAAAGGTGCGGCGGAGCGGCTGGAGCGAAAGCCCAGAGCACGTCGGCCCTCAAGCGGGACCATCCTCCACTGAAGTTCAGATCGGGCCTTGCGCCGGATCGCTTCGACGCCTAGGATGACAAGCCCACCGGTTCTCTCCCCTCGGGATGAGCCACTGGACCTCCGGGTCCGACGAACAACCGGTGGCAAGCCAAGAACACAAGCCTTGCGGCTGAAGCTCGAACTCGAGCCGAGGAGCAAGTGCGTCTGGTCCTTGAGAACTCAACAGCGTGCACATTGTCAATGCCAATTTATTGATTGACCTCGTGCCTGGTCGGCTTGCTGACTGGGTCATGAAGCAATTCCTTTTGGATTGAAGATTGTCAGTAGACAGTCAACAG